>CAWGSN010000042.1:0-19378 GCA_963825225.1 uncultured Alphaproteobacteria bacterium | reverse complement strand
CCCTTCGCCCGCTCCAATTCTCGCTCGGTTCAATGGCCATCGCCGACTTGAGCCTATCTTTTCCCGCCGATAGCGCCTACTGTCATCGCGTCGCAAGACGATGGCGCTGAACCTCAGAGCGGACTGCGGGCAGACCCGGGGGCAGTACCCGGCGCCTCCACCTTAGCAGCTTGAGCTTAAAGGTCTCATTCCGGTGAGATCGATTGTGCCGCAAGGCGTAATCCCTGGGCTGCTAAGGCGGGGGCGAACCAGGATCGATGGTCGCAAAGAAGCTCTGAATTGTGCTCGGCATGATACCGCCGTTATCGGGTCAAAAACCTAAATGCAAACGATAACGTTGCATTGAACGAAGTGCGCCTCGCGGCGTAACCTGTTCGGGGTTGGTCCACCTGGCAACAGAACGGCCATTGCCGCGTCAGCCTTCGGGCTGGCGCGGCTTTTAGTTTGTGAGCCGTTTGGGCGTCGTGCATTGTCTTCAATCACGACCGTCGTCGTGCTAGACGATGGGCGTGCCGCGCAAATGGAGGTGAACGCGTTGACCCAGGCGATCACTTCAGCCGGCACCTCCCCCAACAATCTGCTGATGATCGCCGCCGGTGGCGTGCTGTCGGGCGTTTTGACGCCGCTGGCGCCGCAATTGATCGACCGGATCAGCGGCGGCCCCGGGGATTTTCGCATCGCGCTGGTGGCGGTGCCGTTTGCCGTGCTGGTGTTTTTTGTGGTCCGGCGCTGCAGCGCCAATCCGCTGTGGGCGGCGCTGGTGGCCGCAATTGTCACCATGGTGGCGTTCGTCTGCGCGGTGAATGCCGCGATCTGGATCGACGGGCAGACCAATGGCGCCGACAAGATCATGCGCAATATCCTGACCGGCCTCGCCGGCGGCTTTGTCGGCGCGGGCCTGATGGCGCTGGGGATTGCTCTGTTGCCGGCGGGTCCGCGCGATGCCGTGGCGTGGCTGCACATGCTGCTCACGGGTACGCTTGCCGGCACGCTGCTGGCGGTCGATAACGCGCTCAGCCTCGATCTCACCTCGGTGCTCTATCCGGTCTGGCAGGCAGCCGTGGCAGTGCGGCTGGCGATGGCGTTGCAGCGCATGACAGCTTCAAGCCATGCTACGGCGCAACGGTAAGCACGGCCTTCATGTTGGGATGAAAGCGGCAGTAGTACTCGACCGTGCCGGCTTTCTTCAAAACCGACGTCACCGTCTTCTTCGGCGGCATCGTCACGTCGAAATCGCCGTTTCGCGCGGTCGCGGTGTGGGCGAAGATATCCTTGTTGATCCATTCGATGGTGTCGCCGACCTTGGCGGTTGCTTCCGCCGGCGACACCACGAGATTTTCCATCACGACCTGTAGGGTTGCGGCATGCGCCGGGACGGCGATCGCGCCTAGCATCATGGCGGTCACGATCAGGATTGCGCGTCCCGGCAGCATGGCGTTCTCCTTACTTCAGGCCGGCAGCGACGTGTTCGGCGTGCTGCTGGTGGCCCTGAAAGATTTTCAGGCCGGTTTGCAGCAGGCTCTTCAGTTCGGCATTGCTGGCCGAGGGGATCAGCTGCGTCTCCAGCGCGCCATTGACGGCCTTGTGGTAGGCGACCTCGTTGGCGACATAGGCCTTGTCGTAGTCGGCGCCCTTCAGCTTGGCGAGCTCGGCAAGCTTGTCGGCGGCCTGCTTCGACAGCGCCTTGCTGGTGTCGTTATCCTCGGGCGTCACCTTCAGCTTCTTGACGAGGTCGAGCGCCTGTTTGTTCACGGCTTCATGGTCGCGCACCATGTCTTGCGCGAACGCCTTGACGTCCTTATTGCCAGCTTTCGAAATCGCCTGCTTGGCGGCGGTGATGTCGATGACCCCCGCGGTATAGGCGATATGCGCGATCTGCGGATCGGTGGGTTTTGTACCTTGCGCCAGCGCGGCGCTGCCCAAGAGGCTCAACGCGGCAATCGCCGCACTCAATCGAACGAACATGGTTTGACACTCCTGTGGAGCCGGCGCGAGCGGCCGGCCTTAAGTTGATTTCACAGGGGTTGGATGGCGCTGATGCGCGAAGGTTCCCGAAAAACTTATGCGAAACCCAGTCGCTTCAGGACCGCGTCGGTCAGCCGTTCGCAACGCTTGCCGGCAAAGGGAAATGCTTCCATTACGACAGGGCCGATCTTCTTCTCGACATTGTCGCGCAACATCGTGCGGGCGCGGTGCAGTCTTGTCTTTACGGTTTCGGGCTTCAACCCGAGAATCTCCGAAGTCTCCTCGACATTCATGCCCTCGATCACGCGGGTGATGAAGACAAGACGGAACGCCTCCGGTAATTCGTCGATGGCGTGTTCGACGACATGCTGAATTTCACGCTGGGCCATGGATTTTTCCGGATCGGCTGCGGCGGCGAGGGGAAACTGGATGATTTGTGCTTCGAGCGCGCCTTGCGGCAGCGAAGACAATTCTATACCGGGCCGCGCCCGGCGCAGCCGGCCCAGCGCCTCGTTCATGGCGATCCGTGACAGCCAGGTCGCCAGGCTGGAATCGCCGCGAAAGCTCTCCAGATGCGTAAACGCCCGGACGTAGGTCTCCTGCACCACGTCCTCGGCCTCGCCGTCGTTGCGCAGGATACCGCGGGCCAGGCGATAGAGCCTGCGATTATTGGCCTGCATGATGGCGCGAACCGCGGCCTCGTCGCGGGCCAGCGCCCGGCGGACCAGGTCGAGGTCACCGGGGTCGTTGGGCAGGATGTGCGGTGTTTGGGCGTGGCGCATGAGGGTTCCACCAATAGCATTGTATTGGGGTTGGATGCGGCAAGGCGGAATAGGTTCCCGAAATATTTGTCGCCCGGCAGTGGGGCCGCCCCGGGATTACGGGGCAGCCGCAGGCCCATTTCCTCACGCGCCTGGCGGCACCTGATCGAGGAAGCCGGTGATGCTGCGGATGCGGCCGTCGCTGAGCACGGCAAAATCCGTGCCCTTGATCGGGCTGTCGGCGCTGTCGGGGCCGAGCCCCCAGGAGAAGCGGAGGTGGTCGCCAAAACCGTTGGGTTCGCCGATCAGCCTGAATTTGAAATCCGGAAAGCGCTGCTGCACGCCTGCGATCAGCGCATCGACGCCGTCATGGCCGTCGCCGCTCATCAGGGGATCGACATAACGGGCGTCGGTGGCCCAATTTGCGGCGAGGATTTCGCGGCGGCGAGCAGGGGTCCGCTCGTTCCACAGATCGATGTAACGGTTAGCGATGGTTTGGACGTCGGTCATGGTGCTCTCCTTCGTTGGGGTCGAATTGATCGGCTGGCCGACTATCGAAGGTTCGCACGCCGGAATCGATTACCTCGGAGGTCAAGGAAACGGCGCGAGGGCCATCAAAACCCTCGCGCCGCCAAAATCACTTCGCCAAAATTACTTCGCAGCGACCACCATGATCTCGACGTTATACTGCGGCGCTGCAAGCTTGGCCTCGACGGTGGCGCGCGCCGGGGTGTTGCCGGCCGATACCCAACCGTCCCATACCGCGTTCATCTCCTGGAAGGTTTTCATGTCGGTGATGTAGATCGTGGCCGACAGAAGCTTCGACTTGTCGCTGCCGGCTTTGGCGAGATGGCCGTCGATGATCGAGAGTATCTCCTGCGTCTGCTTGGTCACGCTTTCACCGGCGGTTTTGTTGGCGACGACGCCCGCGAGATAGATCGTGTTGCCGTTGACGACGACCTGGCTCATGCGCGGCCCGGTTTCAAAACGCTGGATGGTCATAATGCTCTCCCGATTGATGTGGCGCGCCTACTTAGCGCGCCGGCGCGCGGTCGGCTACTGCGTTCTGCTCAATGAAGCATCCTGAAATTGCGCCACATCACGGAAACATCCTGAAAAAGGCCCAGATGGTTTCGGCGCCGTCGATATCGTGGTTCTGGGGCCCGAGAAGGGAGGCCGCGATGCGCGGAAAGCGCGCGTCGGAAAAGGCGCCGGGCATGCGGTGGCCGCCGCCATTGACGCGGTAGAGCACGACATCGCTTCCTGGCGGACACTGCGACTCGATCCGCGTCACCGTGCTTTGGTCGGCAGGATCGCGATCGGCGAGCTCGGTGACGGCGGCGTCGGCCGCCTGGCAGCCATTGACGCGCCGCCAGAACGCCAGCGTGTTTGGCGTCGACCAGAAGCCATCCACGGCGTAGCGGCTGGCGCCTTTGCCGCCCTCATAAGGGATCAGGGGATCGGCAGTGCCGTTCATGACCAGCATCGGCACCGGCCGCGAAGGATGACAGCCGCTGGCGGACTCGTCGGTGAGATTCATGATGACGCTGGCGGCGGCCGCGAACAGGTCGGCGCGTGCGCAGGCCAGCGTCATCGTCATGGCGCCGCCGTTCGAAAGCCCGGTGATATAGACGTGCTTCGGATCCGCGAAGCCGTCGGCCACATATTTCTCGATCAGCTTTGCGATGAAGGCGACGTCGTCGGTGCCGGCGGGCGGCGCTTGTCCGGCGCGCCTGGAGTCCGGCCGCAAATCCGCCCAGGCGTGGTTGAGCCCGTCCGGATAGATCACGCCAAAGCGCTCCCGGCTGGCGACCAGCGACCACGAGGTCCGCGTCCCGATGTCGGCGCCGGTCTGGGTATTGCCGTGAAGCACGACGACCAGCGGCGCAGGTTTTGTCTCGGGGAATTGCGTGAGGTAGCTGCGCTTCGCGACGCCGATCTCGATGGTCTCCGCAGCCGCGGCGCCGGCGCCGAGCGCGATCGCGAGGCCGTATGCAAGGAAGCGGATCATGCGTCCTCCCTGGCGTTGGCGCGGCCATGGGCTTCCAGCGCGTCCAGGAAGCACCGCACCTTGGCGGGGACGAACTGCCTCGCCGGCAGCAGTGCGTGCACGTTGAGCGGCTCGCAGACATGATCCGGCAGGATCCGCCGCAACAATCCCGCGGCAACGGCCGCGTTGGTGAAGCTTGCGGTTACCCGCAACACGCCGTGCCCGGCCAGCGCCGCCTGCAACCTGATGTCGGCATTCGAACTGACCAGCCGGGCTTTCTGAACGTCGAGATGTTCGGTGACGCCATCAGGCGTGGTGAGTGCCCAGGGCGCGTCGTTGGGGCCGGTGAGAACAGGCAACCCGCCGAGATCTTCCAGGGTGCGGGGCTCGCCGTATTTTTCCAGCAGCGAAGGGGCTGCGTAGAGCCCGCGCTCCAGCGACGAAACCTTTCGGATCACAATCCCGGTCGAGGGCAGCGGAGCTTCCAGCATCGCGAACACGATGTCGTAATTCTCGACAACCGGGCTGACGATTTCGTGCTCGACGTCGATCCGGATCACCAGGTCCGGGTAACGGCCCATCAATTCGCACGCGATCGGGCCGGCATGGTTCGCGCCGAATTCGTAAGGCGATTTGATGCGGAGCGTGCCGGCGATGGAGCTGTTCATCGCCAGCGCCTCGCCATGGGTATCGTGCAGCGCGGAGAACAGCGGCTTCACCCGCGCATAGATCGTTTCGCCGGCGTCGGTCAGGCGCAGATGACGCGTGGTGCGTTCGATCAGGCGGAGGCCGAGATTGCTTTCCAGCCGCTGCACTGCAGCACTGAGGCTTGATTTGGGATGCCCGAGCACGCGCGCGGCAGCGCTAAAGCCGCCATGCTGCACCACCTCGCAAAACAGCTCCCAATCGCGCCAATCCATGCCGGCAATTGTCCATGGGCCGGTACAGTGTGTCCAGACAATCCGGATACCCGCGCCGGCGCCGATGCCATAGAAGATGACACAAAGCAAACAGAAAAACGCTTCACGCCACAGGGAGGGGTGTCATGACGGATGACGGAATCTTTCTTCGTAATTCCTGGTACGTCGCGGCCTGGAATCACGAGCTGATCGACGGCAGGAAACTCGCCCGCACCATATTGGAGCGGCCCGTCGTGATGTATCGCGGCGAGAGCGGCAAGGTCGTAGCCCTCGATGACCGCTGTTGCCATCGCGCCGCGCCCCTTTCGATGGGCCGGATCGAGGGCGACGACATCCGCTGCATGTATCACGGCATGAAGTTCGATCCCTCCGGCAAATGCATCCAGATCCCCGGCCAGGACATGATCCCGGCAAAACTCGGCGTGCGCAGCTATCCCGTGGTGGAGCGCTACAATCTGATCTGGATCTGGATGGGCGAGACTGAGAAGGCCGATCCGAACCTGATCGTGGATTATCCGCCGCTGGCCGATCCCAAATGGCGCGGGCTACCCGGCTATATGCACTACAAGGCCAACTGGCTGTTGATCGTCGATAATCTCAGCGACTTCGCCCATCTCGCCTTCGTGCACACCCACACGCTCGGCGGCTCGGAGGAATACGCCTACAAGACCAAGCCGGTCGCGATCGAAAAGCTCGACGACGGTTTCCGCGTCGAGCGCTGGCACATGAGCGCCGATCCGCCGCCCTATCATTGCAAGGTGATCGCCAACAAGACCGACAAGATCGACCGCCGCAACATCGGCCGCATGCTGGTTCCCGGCATCTTCCTGCTCGACACCATGTTTGCCCCCGCGGGCCAAGGCGCCGAGAAAGGCGTCGCCGTGCCGGGCACGCGGCAATATCGCAACGCCCAGTTCATGACGCCCGAGACGCGAAGTTCGACGCATTTCTTCTGGAACTATTTGCACGATTTCGACATCGGCAATCCGAACATCGCGCTGTCGCTGCGCCACAGCCTCGAAGAGGCGTTCAACGAGGATCTGGCGATCATCGAAGCGCAGCAGAAAGTGTTCGACGCCGATCCGAACTATCAGCTGCTCGCCATCGGCGCGGATGCGGCGCTGACCTATTTCCGCTGGGTGCTGGCACGGCGGATCGAGACGGAAAGGAACGCGGCGCGGGCGGCGTGAGCTGATCCCCGGAGTTCAGGCGCGGCTGTCGCAGGGATAGCCGCGCCTTTCTCATTTGCGCCCGCGGCGCGCCAGCCTCGCGCCGGCGTGCTTTTTCGCGGGCCTGTTTTGCACGTCCGGGGTCGCAGGCTTCAGCAATCGGCCGAGGATCGTCCCGTTGGGCGATCCCAATCCGCTGCAGGGATCCCATCCGGTGCCCGCGTCGTATCCGACGTTGCGGAATTTCTTGAAGCTGCAGCGGTTGTCGCCGCCAGTGACGTCGTTAAAGGCTCCTGAATCGGACTTCAGGGAATAGATCTGCGGGTTGATGAAGCCGACGCGCCCGCCAAGCTTCTGGTTTATTCGCGCGATCAGGGCGGCCCAAAGCGGCGCAACGGCGCTGGTGCCGCCCAAGGCGAAGTCGTCACCGTCGGCACGGATATTGTACCCGGTGGCGGGGTCGCCGGCCCCGCAGACGTCGGGAACCCCTCGTCCCGCGAAGTTCACTGGATTGAGCGATCGCGGCACACCGGCGCTGTTCTGATACGGTGGAAGCTTAAACGCGCCGCTGACACCACCACCTCCCGAACCGAACGAACCGTCCGGGCCGGTCGAACTATCGAACTCGGCCTTGTGCTGGTTCCAGATCGTCTCGCGCGTGATCGTATTGCCAAGCGCCCGCAGGCGCGTGCCACCGCAGGCGAGCGCAAACGGGCTCGAGGCCGGAAAATCGACATGGGCTTTGCCGTCCCATTCTCGCGGCGCGCTGTCGGCGGCGCCGTCGTCGCCGGATGCGACACAGACCGTGACACCCAGCATGGCGGCTTCCTGCAGCAGCTGATTGAACTGGTCTTGAAAAGTGGTCGGTCTGATGTCCTCGGTGCCGCCCCAGGAAATCGAGATCACCGAGGGGTTGTTCTCGCGGTCATGAATGGCCTTCGACAGGGCATCAATGAATTCATGCGAGGCGCGGTCGTTCTTGGTGAAATACACCACGATCCTGGCGCCGGGCGCGCATGCGCTGGCGACCTGGATGTCGAGCACGACCTCGCTATCGTCGCTGTCCGAATTGCTTGGCGAATTGGCCGCGCCATCGACCGATACCGGAATCACGTCCGGAATTGGCAGGCCGAGTTCTGGTGAAATACACTTCGAGGTCTTCGGGACGAAAGCCACCGCCCAGTTCGAGGATTCCGATGGTTTGCCCGGTCCCGTCCATATCCTTCGGAAACTTGTAGATCTTGGCAACCTGGTCCGGGTTGAATGCGTGGTCTTTCCCGGCGGCAGCCGACCGTCGCCGTGCCGGCCGGCCTTTGGCCACCGGCCGATTGTCCATGCCAAACACCCCCTCGACGATCTCTGCCAGATGTGCGGGCACGCTGATCCATCCGGTGCGACCACGGTAGGTTCCTTTGGGATATTTGTAGGTCTTGAGGTTGACCTTGAAGGCCCGGTTGAAATCCCCGACGATCCCGGAAAGGATCACGCTTCGCCGGCTTTCCGCTTCCCGAACCACCGCGAGATTGTTCGCCTTGGCGAACTTTCTGATCTCGGCGAGATCCTTTGGCGCCGCGCCGTAGCTTTTTTCGAATTGGTCGTGCGACAGGATCGGCAGCGGGGTGGTGGACGGTTTGAGCATGTCCGTGGCGTTCGGCAGTGGCTTTCGGGGCCGCAGGCGAACGGTCACCTCCAGCCGTTCGTCCTTGGGAGCGGGTTCGACCGCGATAGCGTGGCGGAGAGGCTTCTTCAGACTGCCGCGGATATGTACCATCTTGATGTTGGGCATCGCATCCTCCGTGGCATGATGAGGCGGTTGGGGGTCGGCAAGTCATGCAATCATAGGATGCATTGATCGACGGAACAACAGGCAATGCCGGCGCTCCGGTCTCCGGTGGGGCCATGGTCTGCGCTGCCGATGATCAATCGATCCGGCCGAATGGAATTACGAAACCGCCTTCGCCGCCGCGCGTCCCGCGTTCCTGCCCGAAAACAGACACCCGCCCAAAAACGTGCCCTCCAGCGAGCGATAGCCGTGTACGCCGCCGCCGCCGAAACCGGCGGCCTCTCCCGCCGCGTAAAGCCCCTTGATGATCTCGCCATTGTTGCCGAACACGCGCGAGTTGAGATCGGTCTCGAAGCCACCCAGCGTCTTGCGGGTCAGGATGTTGAGTTTGACCGCGATCAGCGGGCCGCGTTCGGGATCGAGAATGCGGTGCGGCCTGGCGGTGCGGATCAGCCTGTCGCCGATGTAACGGCGCGCATTGTGGATGTTCATCACCTGCGCATCCTTGACGTAAGGATTTGACATCTCGCGGTCGCGCGCCTCGATCTGGCTCTTGATGTGATCGAACTTGAGCAGGTCGTCGCCACTGAGCGCATTCATTGCGCTGACGAGGTCGGCGAGATTGTCGCGCACGATGAAGTCGGCGCCTTTCTGCTTGAACGCTTCCACCGGCTCCGGCGCACCCTTGTTGGTGGCGCGGTTGATGGTCATGCGCCAGCTTTTACCGGTGAGATCAGGGTTTTGTTCCGAGCCCGACAGCGCGAACTCCTTCTTGATGATGCTCTGGGTCAGGATGAACCAGGAATAATCGTAGCCCGTCGACATGATGTAGTGGAGCTGGCCGAGCGTGTCGGAGCCTGGAAACAACGGCGCGGGCAGGCGCTTGCCCGTGGCGTCGAACCACATCGACGATGGACCGGGCAGGATGCGAATGCCGTGGCGCGGCCAGATCGGCGACCAGTTCCTGATGCCCTCGACGTAATGCCACATCCGGTCGCGGTTGATCAGCCGGGCGCCGGCGGCCTCGGTGATCCCGATCATCCGGCCGTCGACATGCTCGGGCACGCCGGAGATCATGTGTTTTGGCGGCTCGCCGAGGCGCTTCGGCCAGTTCTGCCGCACCAGATCGTGGTTGCCGCCGATGCCGCCGGAAGCGACGATCACCGCCTGCGCGCGCAGCGTGAAATCGCCGACGACCTTGCGCGAACTGCTCTGGCCACGTTCGACATTCGTTGGTTCGAGGATCGAACCGCTGACACCTTCGACCGTGCCGTTGGTGATCGCGAGCGCATCGACGCGATGGCGAAACTTGAACGTTAGCAGCCCGCGCTTCTGCGCCTCGCGCGCCCGCCGTTCGAACGGCTCGACGATGCCGGGGCCGGTGCCCCAGGTGACATGAAAGCGCGGCACCGAATTGCCGTGGCCCATTGCATCGTAGCCGCCGCGTTCGGCCCAGCCGACCACGGGAAAAATGCGATGCCCCATCGCGCGCAGCCAGTCGCGCTTTTCGCCGGCCGCGAAGGCGACATAGGCTTCCGCCCAGCGTTTCGGCCACAGATCCTCCTCGCGGTCGAAACCCGCGGTGCCCATCCAGTCCTGTAGCGCCAGATCGTAGCTGTCCTTGATGCCGAGCCGGCGCTGTTCGGGGCTATCCACAAGGAACAAGCCGCCGAACGACCAGAAGGCCTGGCCGCCGAGGCTTTGCTCGCCTTCCTGGTCGACCACGATGACGCGCTTGCCGGCGTCGGCGATTTCGGTTGCCGCGACCAGCCCCGCGAGCCCGCCGCCGACCACGATTACGTCTGCGTCCTCGGCCATCGCGTCCTCCCCCATCCCCTTTTGATTCAAGACCGCGCCATCCGATGCGGTCAACGGTAAATGCCGCTTGCCTGTGGCGACTATGCCACCCTCGGAATGTTCACTTGTTCCAGTTTGGGACCTTTTCGGCGGAAAGGTGCAGCGCCGTTGCAACACTTAATTTGAATTTGTTTTGAGCAGCCCCCGCTGTCTAGACAAAATCACGGTCTCGCACGACGCTGGCGAAGTCTTGCATCACCAAGACGAGCAGATTCGGGTTCGACGTTTCAGGACTGGGGCTGGGATATGAGGCTGGTGACGGGGTTGCTCGCAGCGGTGCTGCTGTTGGCGGGGGTTGCATCGAGCCAGGCGGTGGTCCGGATCGCCGACGACCGGGGCGGGCGGATCGGCACCTATGTCGACAAATACCAGGGCCTGCGTTCCTCCGGCGAGACGGTGATCATCGACGGCCTCTGCGCCTCGGCCTGCACCATCATTCTCGGTGCCGTTTCCCACGACAAGATTTGCGTGACCTCGCACGCCACTCTCGGCTTCCATGCCGCCTGGGATTTCGGCACCAATGGCCGCGCGATCACCAATGCAGAAGCCACCCAGATGCTTTACTCGATGTATCCGACGCCGGTGCGGCGCTGGATCGCCCAGCGTGGCGGGTTGACCCCGCGCATGATCTTCCTGCGCGGCAAGCAGTTGCAGGCCCTGTACAAGCCCTGCTACCTCGACGCCCAGGCATCTGCGATCAAGCCAACGTCGCACTGAGCCGCAAAGATACACGCTCCGCATGACGTGATCGGGCGCGCGGCCACGGCGCTTGCCTGACCCTGGAACTGGCCCTATCTGAACCTCATGGTTCAGCCGATTTCCACCCAGCACGGGATGATCGCGGCGACGCGGCCGCAGGGCAGGGTGGCGTCAGCCATCGTTTGGGGTGCGGCAGGCCTCGGCGCACTTGTCGTGTTTGGCGCCGCGGCGCTGTGGTTCCACTACGGGACCGCGGTGTTCTTTGAAATGATCGCCGCCGGCATCTCGGCCTGCTTCTGATCCGGACATAAGGAATTCGCATGGACCGGACCACCCGCCCGCTGGTCATCTTCCTGGCCTTTGCCGGCAGCCTGCTGGTCGGGCTCGTGATCATGCTGTGGGCGCTCGGCGGCCTGCGCGGCGTCACGGCGCCGGCCGCGATCGGCGGGCCGTTTCAATTGACCGACCAGGCCGGCCAGACCGTGACCGACCAGAATCTGAAAGGTCGCCCGACGCTGATCTTCTTCGGCTTCACCCATTGCCCGGATGTGTGTCCCACTTCGCTGTTCGAGATTTCCGAAGTGCTGAGGACGATGGGCAGGGACGCCGACCGAGTGAACGCCTATTTCGTCTCCGTCGATCCCGAGCGCGACACCGCGGCCGGCATGAAGGATTACCTCTCGAGTTTCGATCCGCACCTGAAAGGCCTGACCGGTGACCCCGAATCGGTCGCCAAGGTGCTGTCGGCCTACCGGGTCTATGCCAAAAAAGTCCCGCTCAAGGACGGCGATTACACCATGGACCATACCGCGCTGATCTATCTGATGGACCGCGACGGCCACTTCGTCGCGCCGTTCAACCTGAAACGGACGCCCGAGGAAGCGGCAGCGGATCTGAAGCGGTATCTTTGAACCCGCACGAAGGCGGCCAAAAGGCGCAAAACGGCCTCGCAACACGGGCCGGATGGTCTATAAGGCCATCCAATTCCGCAACAAATTGCCGTAATGCCAAATCGGACCGCCCTGTCAGCCAACGCCAGATTGCTCAAGACCGTCCGCAGATCGCTGACCGGGCTGTCGATCGCGGCTGCGTTGGCGGCGGCTCCCTCCGGCGGCACGGCTTCCGCGCAAACCGTGCCAAAACCTCCGGTCGAGGCAGCGCCGCAGGCGGTGCCCGGCTTCTGGGACCCGCGGCGGCGGCCGGACCGGCCGGACCTGTCGCGCCTGACCGTGATCCGGTTTCTGACCGAGACGGATTATCCGCCGTTCAACTTCACCGGCCCAGACGGCAATCCGGCCGGTTTCAATGTCGATCTGGCGCGCGCGCTGTGCGACGAGATCAAGGTCACCTGCACCATCCAGATGCGCCGGTTCGAGACCCTGATCGACGCCATCACCAGCAACCGGGGCGACGCCATCATCGCCTCGATGGCAGTGACGCCGCAACTGCGCGCCCGGGTCGATTTCACCGATCCCTATTATCGTGCGCCGGCGCGCTTCGTGTCACGGCGCGATGCCGTGATGCCGGAGGTTCGTCCCGAATATCTCGAAGGCAAGAAGGTCGGCGTCATCGCCGGCACCTCGCACGAGGCCTATCTGAAGGCGATGTTCACCGACGCCGAGATCAAATCCTACACCAATGACGACGCCTTGCGGCTGGCGCTGCGGCGGAGCGAGGTCGACTTCATCTTCGGCGACGCCATCGCGCTGGCGTTCTGGATCAACGGCACCGACTCGGCCGAATGCTGCGCGTTCAGCGGCGGGCCCTTTGTCGAGAGCCGCTATTTTGGCGAAGGCATCGGCATCGCGGTGCGCAAGGGCAACGATTTGCTGCGGCAGTCGCTGAATTGGGCGCTGTTCCGGCTCTGGGAAAAAGGCCGCTACACCGATCTGTGGCTGCGCTATTTTTCGATCAGCCCGTTTTAGGAAACTGGCTGCGAACCATCAGCCGTCATTGCGAGCGAAGCGAAGCAATCCACACTTCCTTCGGTGCCCGATGGATTGCTTCGCTTCGCTCGCAATGACGGTTATATTGCCATCGAGCCTCCTTCTGGCCTTCGTAGAAAGCCTCCTAAATGTCCACCATCGACCCCGCCAGCCCGAGCGATCTGCGCGCGCTCGCCGAGCAATCCAACGCCTGGCCGTTCGAGCAGGCGAAAGCGATTGTTGCGCGGCTGAAAAAGAATCCGAAGGACGAGGTGCTGTTCTCGACCGGCTACGGCCCGTCGGGGCTGCCGCATATCGGCACCTTCGGCGAGGTCGCGCGCACCACCATGGTGCGCCACGCCTTTCGCGTGCTGACCGAAGACAAGATCAAGACCCGGCTGCTGGCGTTCTCCGACGACATGGACGGCCTGCGCAAGGTGCCAGACAATGTCCCGAACAAGGAGCTTCTGGAAAAGCATCTCGGTATGCCGCTGACACGGGTGCCCGATCCCTTTGGTACCCATCCGAGCTTCGGCGCGCACAACAATGCGCGGCTGCGTGCGTTCCTCGACACGTTCGGCTTCGACTACGAGTTCGCGAGCTCAACCGATTATTACACGTCGGGAAGGTTCGACGCGGCATTGCTGCGCGTGCTGGAGCGGCTGGACGCCGTGATGGCGATCATGTTGCCGTCCTTGCGCGAGGAACGCGCCGCAAGTTATTCGCCGTTCTTGCCGATTTGCCCGCGTACCGGCATGGTGCTGTATGTGCCGATCGTCGAGCATGATGTGAAGGCCGGCACGGTCTCCTACGACGATCCCGAAACAAAAGAGCGCGTCACGCTTCCGGTCACCGGCGGGCATTGCAAGCTGCAATGGAAGCCGGACTGGGCGATGCGCTGGTTCGCGCTCGGCGTCGACTATGAAATGGCCGGCAAGGATTTGATCAACTCGGTCAAGCTGTCGGGCAAGATCTGTTCTGCGCTCGGCGGCATGCCGCCGGAGGGGTTCAACTACGAACTGTTCCTGGACGAAAAGGGCCAGAAGATTTCGAAGTCGAAGGGCAACGGGCTCACCATCGACGAATGGCTGCGCTATGCGTCGCCGGAATCGCTGTCACTGTTCATGTACCGCGAGCCGAAGGCGGCGAAGCGGCTGTATTTCGACGTCATCCCGCGTAATGTCGACGACTACCAACAATTCCTCGACGGCTTTCCGCGTCAGGATGCGCGCCAGCAGCTTGCCAATCCGGTCTGGCATATCCATGCCGGCCATCCGCCCAAGGCCGATATGCCCGTCGCCTTCCAGCTGTTGCTGACGCTGGTGTCGTCGTCGAACGCGGAGAATGCCGAGACGCTGTGGGGCTTCATCGGCCGCTATCGCCCCGGCGTTACGCCACAGACGCATCCTAAACTCGATGCGATGGTCGGCTACGCCATCAACTATTATCGCGACTTTGTGGCGCCGACGAAGAAATTCCGCGAGCCGACCGACGGCGAGCGCGCCGCGCTTCAGGATCTGCGCGACGCGCTGTCGCAACTGCCCGCGACGTCGACGGCGGAAGACATCCAGAACGTGGTCTACGAGATCGGCCGGCGCGAGCCGTTCCTCGATCCGGTCAAGAAAGGCAAGGATGGCCGGCCGGGCGTTTCGCTTGACTGGTTCAACATGCTCTATCAGGTGCTGCTCGGTCAGGAAAAAGGCCCCCGCTTCGGCTCGTTCGTCGCGGTCTATGGACTTGCCAATTCTGTGGCGATGATCGACGGCGCGCTGGCGAGGTCGGCGTAAGGATTGACGTCAGCAGGCCGGGCCGTTGAAGTTGAAGGGGTGCTTCGACAGAGATCGTCGGCTAAGTCCGTAAAACTTGTTAGGAGAAGGTTAAATGGCGCGCGTGAGGGGTCTTCGATGGATCATCGGTGCTGCGGTACTGGTGGCGTTCGGGCTCCTGCTGTGGCTTGCGACGCGGCCGCCGCCGCTCACGGTGCAGGGTGAGGTCACCAGCGACCGCGTCGATATCAGCCCCCGCGTCGCCGGGCGTATCGCCAAGCTGAACGTCGATGTCGGCAGTTCCGTCGAACGGAGTGCAGTCATCGCCGAACTCGAAAGCCCGCAGCTCGTCGCAGCCCTGATCGCCGCGCGCGCGGCGCTGGGCGTCGCCAAAGCCGATCTCGACCGCATCAACAGCACCCGGCCGGAGACGATTGCCGCCCGCAAGGCCGAAGTCGCCGCCGCCGAAGCCGACGTGACGCTCAGCCAGGAGACCTATGATCGCAAAGCGCAGCTCTCGCGCACCGGAAACGCGCCGCAGGCTACCGTCGATGAAGCAACCCACAATCTGGAGTCGGCGATCCGAAAACGCGAGTCGGCGCAGGCGGCCCTGCAACTGGCGACCACCGGCGCCAGTCCCGAAGAGAAGGCGCTGGCAGCGGCCCAGCTCAAGCAGGCGGAAGCGGCGCTGAACCAGCGCGAAGTTGATGTTGCCGAGCTGACGATCCGTGCGCCGATTGCCGCGCAGGTCACGACACGCGTCGCCTCGCTCGGCGAGAATTTCAGCGCCGGCGCGCCGCTGTTCTCGCTGATCGACACCAAGAATGTCTGGTTCACCTTCAACCTGCGGGAGGATTTGCTGGGCGGACTGAAGATCGGCGACACCTTCGATGTCACTGTGCCCGCATTCAAGTCGCAGGTGATACCGGTGCGCGTCACCATGATCAACGTGCAGGGACAATATGCCACCTGGCGCGCTACCCGGGCGACCGGCGATTTCGATCTGCGGACGTTCGAGGTTCGCGCTGTACCAACGCAACCAGTGGAAGGTTTGCGCCCCGGCATGAGCGCGATCGTCGCCTGGGCGAAACGGGGAAGCTGAAATGCTGGCCCGAGGTCGAATTCGGCCGGGCTTCTGGCTGGTGTTCTGGCGGGAGATCGACTGGCTTCGCCGCCGTCCGTTCCTGCTCGCCTTTGTCACCATCGTGCCGATCGCCCTGATGGCGGTGCTGATCAGCGTCTTCAGCGCCGGTCTGGCGACGCGGCTGCCGGTCGCCGTTCTCGACCTCGACAGTTCCGATCTGTCCCGCTCGATCATCCGCATGGTCGACGCGACGCCGGACACGGCGGCGTCAGTCCGCGTCGGCGAACTGGCCGAGGGACGCCGCATGATCCTGTCCGGCAAGGTCCACGGGTTGTTGATGCTGCCGCACAATCTCGAACGGGACGTGTTCGCCGGCCGCAGGCCCGAAGTGGTTTTCTTCTACAACACCCAGACGCTCACGATCGGGAACCTGACGGTGCGCGGGGCGAACGCCGCCGTGCCGACCGCCGCCGCCGGTATTCGCCTGTCGCTGCGGACGGCGCAGGGACAGCCGATCGAGGAAGCGCAGGCCGCGCTGACGCCGATCCCGGTGCAAATCCATGCGCTGTTCAATCCGACGCTGAACTATGTCTATTTTCTGCTCGCCGCCATCCTGCCCAGTCTCTTGCAACTCGTCATCGTGACGTCGTCGGCCTATTCGGTCGGAATCGACGTCGAAACCCGCCATCGCCTGCGAATTCTTCGCCGGCTGGGCGGTGGACTATGGCCTGCGATGGCCGGGAAGCTGCTGCCGTACACAATCCTGTTCCTGATCGTGCTCGGCTTGTCGGACATCGTGCTGTTCGGTATCCTCGAATTGCCGCTGCACGGCCGCGGCTGGCTGCTCGCTCGCCGCCCTGCTCTTCATCCTGGCGTGCCAATTCCTCGGCGCGCTGCTCGCGCTGTTGCTGCGACCGATGGCGAGCGCGTGAGCATCGCCACCCTGCTGACGGCGCCGGCCTTCGGCTTCATGGGCATCAGCTTTCCCCGCATCGGCATGAACTGCGTATGCCTAGGGCTCGGCGCTGCCGGGCACCTGGTACCTGATCGCACGATCGACCAGACCATCAGGGGCACGCCGATCGCGCTGTCGGGGAAGCCGATTCTCGTTCTGCTCGCCTTCGTCGTCGGCCTCTCGAGCCTCGCGGCGCTGCAGCTCGAGGTCATCCGCGTGCGCGCCGAGCCCAGCCCGCCGGCACGCCGCCGGTACGGGAGGTCGCGCCGTCACGAGGCGGCGCGCGGTCTTCAGCGAGGTTCGCCGCATTCTCGCGTTGCGGCCGGTGTTCGCGGTCCTGGTCGTGGGAGTCGCGATCTACGCGCTCCTTATCCGCAGCCCTACGTCAACGAGGCATTGCGCGACGTCCCCGTCGCGGTCGTCGATCTCGATGGCTCGGTGAGCAGCCGGGAGCTCGCGCGGCGCGTGGACGCGTCGCCGGACGTCGCGGTCGCCATGGTCCTCCCCGACCTGCCGACGGCGCAGCACGAGGTCTATGCGCGCACGATCTACGGCATCCTCCTCATCCCCAAGGACTTCGAGCGCGAGCTCCTGCACGGCCGGGTGTCGCCGATCGCGCTCTACGCCGACGCCAGCTACTTCCTGATGTACCAGCGGATGTCCGGCGCCATCGCCGCGGTGGCGCGCACCTTCGCGGTGGAGGTCCAGACCCCGCTCCTGATCGGGGCCGGCGTATCGCCGCTCGTGGCGGCGGCCGTCGTCGATCCCATGCCGCTGACCGCGGTACCCCTGTTCAACCCGCAGGGCGGCTACGCCACCTATGTGCTGCCGGCCGCTCTGACGCTCATCCTGCAGCAGACGCTCCTGATCGGCGTCGGCCTGCTCGGCACGCTGCCCGGTGCGGATCCGCGCCGACCGCGCGATCCGCCGCCGGGAGCGGTCGCCACGGTGCTGGGCAAGCTGCTCGCCTATCTCGCGCTCGAGGCGCTGATCGTTCCCTTCTATCTGATCGCTGCCGTATCTCTACGGATTGCCGCGGCTTGGCGGCGCTGTGACGATCCTGCTTCGCCATGCCGTTCGTCCTCGCGGTCGGCGGCCTCGGCATGGTCGTCGCGCGATCTTCCGCGAGCCGCTGCTGGTGCAGCTGGTGCTGGCGGCGATCGGCCTGCCGTTCTTCTTCCTTGCCGGGTTCGCCTGGCCCGCGGAGGCGATCCGCCCGCGGTCCGATACCTGTCGATCCTGGTGCCGAGCACGTCGGCGATCGACGGGCTGGTCAGGTCGCCCAGCTCGGCGCGCCGCTCTCCGACGTGCGCAGCAGTACCCCACCTGTGGGCACTGGCGGTGTTCTACGGCGGTGTCGCCTGGATACTGGAAACCAGAAAGCACCGGCTGGATGGTCGAAACCCGAGGATCGTTCCGGCATGACATCGACATTCACAGTCCATACCGATCCTGGTTTGGTTGCGCTCCTTCAGTTCGATCGCAGCACGTAGCGGCGGTTGTCTTTCTGTGCCGGGCGGGCATTCATCGGATAGAGTTTGGCGAAGCCCGCCACATCGGATGCCGCGACCTGGATCGGAGCGGTCAGCACCAGCCATTCGACCACTTCCGAGCAAGGCGGCGTCGTCAGCGAACCCGGGTAGCGATAGTAACTCAACTTCGCGGGCAGCAGTCTGTTCGGATTGATGGCGGCATCGGCCTTGACGGGTGGCCCTTCCTGGGCCGGCATGGTGGCGACGATCTTGCCGAACGTGGCATTCGCCTTGCCTTCCCTAAGCATGACGCCGACCACGGCGAGCCCGCCCGACTTGGCGCGATGGACGAAATGCGCCTCCATCGGAAAACTTTTCCCCCCGATGAGATGTTCGCTGGGTCGGTGGAAATGCACCTGCAGCAGTTTATAGGTGGTGTCGCCGAGCTTCAGCGTGCTGCCCTCGGCGAAGTTGAGCTGAATCGCGTGGCCGTTGTTGACGATGGTGTCGGCGGTCTTGCCCCAGGACAGTTTCAGCGCCGGCAGTTGCGATTTGACGGCGGGGCCGATATCGATCGGCGATTGCTGCGAGCCGATCGAGCAGGCCTTGTTGGCGGCGTCGAGGTCGCCCCAACTGGCCGGGCCCGCCGCGCCCTCATAACTCCAATGAGCGCCTTCGGCGGCAAAGCCGGTGCCGGTGCAGATCGGGCAACCCGCCAATCCGGCCAATGCCTTCAATAGATTTCCGACGGTCCAAGTGCGGCCCCGTGATTTGATGCAAGGAATGAAAGGTCTGGAGTATCCGAATTCCCACAAAAACGTAAGTTCTGAATGACAGCGCTCGCGGCGATGTGTTCGGCTGAAGCGGGCGCTTTCGCGGCGCATCATCGTTTTCTCCTGTGTGAAGGCTGCAATTCCAGATAGGAGGCCCGCGGCAATTTCAGCCAAGTCGCTTGCAAATTGCGCTACGATAACCGGCAACGCGACGTTCAAGCCTCCGCGCAGGTTCTTCTGGGAGAATTCGCATGCAGTT
>CAWGSN010000041.1:0-81752 GCA_963825225.1 uncultured Alphaproteobacteria bacterium | reverse complement strand
CGAACCCACGGTACGGTTTCCCGCACACACGCTTTCCAAGCGTGCGCCTTAAGCCACTCGGCCATCTCTCCGGAGGCCCTCTCTTGAAGGGGCAGGACACTTTTTGCAAGGGACGCCGGGCGCATGCGCCGAAATTTCCCCAATCGTTTGAATTCATTCGGCAATTTGGCGTCGGCTACGATCGGGCGAGGCTGCCGGGCTGGGCCTTGAACCGGAATCAGGCTATCGCCGACGACCGTAGGGTAACCCTCGGGCGGAGGACGGCATGATCATCACGCGGGCGCTTTCATTCTCCATCCTGGTATCGGCGCTGGTCGCGGGCGCGGCAGGCCCTACGATGGCGCAATCCTGCACCCGTCAGGGCGTCGACGTGAGTTGCGATGACGGAAGGCGCGGAATCTTTGCAGGCGATGCGATCATCTGGGCCGACGGCACGCGATCGAATCTCGCCTCGCCGCATCCGAGCGTCATTATCGGCAACAAATCATCGGTCATCGTCGGGCCCGGCGTGTTCGTCGGCCAGGGCAAGGGTGTGGTGCCGATGGAAAACCCGAGCGCTCCAAGCAAGGCGCGCTGCCCGGTACTGGACGGTGTGTCCTATTGCTACTGAGATGAGCGCAAATCCGTCATCCCTGCGTAACGGCTTCGCCGTTATCGCTGGAGGTGCGAGCGAGCCTCATCAGGGTGACGGGAATAGCAGCAGCTCTAGTGATACCGCGCGCCGTTGTGGGCGGAGCGAGGGGGCCACGGGGCCGGCGTATCAGCCACGATCGGTTCCAAGGGGCCTTTGTCGAGCTGACAGTCCTGCAGCGCGTCGATGAAATCAGCAAACCATTGCTGGATCGTGTGGCCGCGGAGTTTCGTCATCATCGCTTCCCAGCGCATCCGCCGTTCCGTGAGCGGCATCGCAAGCGCGGTCGCGATGGTGTGCGCCATGCCATCGATATCATGCGGGTTGACCTGCAGCGCGGTGTCGAGTTCGTTCGCGGCGCCGGCGAATTTCGACAGCACCAGCACGCCGGGATCGGCGGGGTTTTGGGCCGCAACATATTCCTTGGCGACGAGGTTCATACCGTCCTGTAGCGGCGTCACCACGCCGACCTGCGCGGTGCGGTAGAGGCCCGCGAGCACGGCCTGGCCATAGCCCTTGTTGAGATAGCGGATCGGCGTCCAATCGACTTCGCCGTGGATGCCGTTGACGTCGCTGACAAGCTTTGCGACCTCGCTCTGCAAGTTGCCGTAGGCCTCGATCGCGCCGCGCGACGGAGTTGCGATCTGCAACAGCGATACCGTGCGCAAAAGCTGCGGCTGCAAGGTCCACATCCGGTCGAAGGCCTTGATCCGGTTGATCAGCCCTTTGGAATAATCCAGCCGGTCGACCCCGATCGCGAGCTTCTCGCCGTTCAGGCTGCGCCGCAGCCGGGATACGTCCGGATGCGTCATCGCCTTGGTGGCCTGCTGGGCGAATTTCTGCGGATCGATTCCGATCGGAAACACCGCGGCGCGCGTGCGGCCGTGCCGCGAGATGACGACGCCGTCGTGAACGACGAGATCCAGTTCGGACTGTGCGTAAGACAGGAAATTCTCGCAATCCTCTTCGGTCTGGAAACCGATGAGGTCATAGGCCAGCATCGCCTCGATCAGATCGCGATGATGCGGCACGCCGCCGATCACGCCAGGCGTCGGCCACGGCGTATGCAGGAAGAGGCCGATCGGCTGGGTGACGCCGAGATCGCGCAACTCGGCGCCGAGCGCAAGAAAATGATAATCCTGGACCCAGAACGCGCTGTCGTGCTTCCGAAAGCGCAGCAGCGCACGCGCCATGAATGCGTTCACTTCGCGGTAACTGACATAGTCTTCCTGACAGGCACGAATCAAATCGGCGCGCGAGTGCAGCGCCGGCCACAACGCCGAGTTGGCGAAGCCCTCGTAATAGCCGCCGTAATGCGCAGCCGGTAGATCGAGCATCGCAAGCGCGCCCGCGCCCAATGCTTCAATTTCGGCGAAAGGCTCCTTCTGGTTCCCGTCGCGGACCCGGCCGCTGGAACCAACCCAGATCGCGCCAGATTTCTCGACCACCGGCAATAGAGCCGCCGCCAGCCCGCCCGTCATGGGTTCGTTCGGTTTGGCGCTGGCAACGCGGTTCGAGACGACGACGAGGTTCACAGGGTCCCCTCCTGTTGGTGCACTCGCGAATTAACAGCCATTCATCAATATGGTTCCTTGCCAACGTTTCAACGAATTGAAACCAAATTCGGGCTGGAACTGACGGAACTCAGCTGAATTCACGAAAAAGAAAATTCTGCGCGAGATACGGCGTGATGCACGAGGCAACTGTGTTCGAAACTCGGCGGCATTGAAAAAAATCAGGCGCTGATTATGGCAGCGCTGCGTCCCTTTCGTCGTCGAGCAGATGCGCGAGAAACTCCCGAACATCGCTCGGCGCATCGAAATGCCCCGCAACACCTTTCGCACGCCGGCCTACGGAGAACGCAAGGCCATCGAGATCCGGCATGATCGCGAACACCGATTCATCCGTGACATCATCGCCGATGAAAAGCGGACGCCGGCCCTTGAACGGCTCGTGCGTCATCAACTCCTGCACGCCGGTCGCCTTGGTGAAACCGGAATGCTTGATTTCGCACACGCATTTGCCGGGTAGCACCTCGATCGGAGCGTTCGGCAAATCCGCCCGGATCAGCGACACCGCCGCATAGATCGCCTTTTCCGCATGCGGCGCGAGGCGATAATGCAGCGCGAGCGAATAACCCTTGTCTTCCAGCAGAATTCCCGGGCTCAACCTCGCAATGGCCGCAAGGCGGCGTTTCAATTCCTTGTCCATCGGCGGCGCATGCGTGGCCACCGCCTCGCTGTCGGGATCGACCCGCATCTCGGCGCCATGGCCGCCGACAGCCGGAAACTGCTCGGGCGCGAAAATCAGATCGATATCATTGAGCGAGCGGCCGCTGACCAGCGCCAGCGCGCCATTGGTCCGCGCCAGCAGACGATTGAGTGTCTTCGCCAGGCCCGGCGGCACCCAGACTTCACGCGGCGTCGGCGCGAGATCGAGCAGCGTGCCGTCGATGTCGAGCAGAATGGCGGACTCGCTCAAATGCGGCACCAGCGAGCGCGGCACCGGAACGGTTTCCGGTACGCCCTCGTCGTTATCAGCGATATCATCTTCCAATGGCATTTCGGCCAGATCCTGATTCATCTCATTCTACTCCACAAAAGCTAGCGGCCGTGCGACAGTTTCGAGCGACTTGCGCTCGGCCGCGACGGCGTATCGCCACGCGACCACTGCGGCCATGACCATCAATACCGACCCAAAGAGATAGCCGGCGAAAACGCTCGTCCGTGAACCCGTATCGATCAGCGCGCCGAACAGCGCGGGTCCTACCACGCCACCAATTCCGGTGCCGATCGCATAGAACACCGCAATCGCCAGCGCGCGCACTTCCAGCGGAAAGGTCTCGCTGACGGTGAGATACGCCGCACTCGCCGCCGGCGAGGCAAAGAAGAAAATCACCATCCAGGCAATGGTCTGGGTCTGCGCGCTCAAGGCGCCGATCGAGAACAGGTAACCGGACAAAGCGAGCAAGATACCCGAGACGCCATAGGTCAGCGCAATCATGGTGCGGCGGCCAAGCGTGTCGAACAGCCGGCCGAGCAGTAGCGGTCCGAGAAAGTTGCCGGCCGCAAAGGGCAGGATGTACCAGCCGACACGGTTGGCCGGGATGCCGAAGAAATCGGTCAACACCAGCGCGAACGTGAAGAAGATCGCGTTGTAGAAGAACGCCTGCGCGATCATCAGCACAAGTCCGACCAGCGAACGCTGGCGGTGCGTCGTGAGCAGCGTCCGCGCTACCTCCCGCAGCGGGGTGTGGCTGCGCATTCGCAGTTTGATCTTCGGCAGCGCCTCGCGCGGGCAATCCTGCAAATGTCCCTTTACCGATTTTTCGATTTCGTCGACGATCGCGTGCGCCTGATCGGGACGACCATGGATCATCAGCCAGCGCGGGCTTTCCGGAATCCACATTCGCATCACGAACACGACGAGGCCAAGGCCGGCGCCGGTGAGATAGGCGAGCCGCCAGCCGAGATCGGGACCGATCAGCGCCGGATCGAGCAGCACGATCGCGCTGGTGGCGCCGAGCGCTGCCCCAATCCAGAAACTGCCGTTGATGACGAGATCGGTCCAACCGCGATAGCGCGCCGGCACCAGCTCCTGGATCGTCGAGTTGATCGCGGTGTATTCGCCGCCGATCCCCGCACCGGTCAGAAACCGGAACAGCGCGTAACTTCCGACACTCCACGACAACGCCGTGGCGGCGGTTGCCGTGAGATAGACCGCGAGCGTGATGAAGAACAATTTCTTGCGTCCGATCCGGTCCGTCAGCCAGCCGAAACCGAGCGCACCGAGCACGGCCCCGGCGAGGTAGGCGCTGTTGGCAAATCCGACATCGAGATTCGAAAAGCGAAGCGTCGGGCTTTCCTTCAGGGCGCCCGACAACGCACCTGCCAACGTGACTTCCAGCCCATCCAGAATCCAGGTGATCCCGAGCGCCAGCACGACGCGGGTATGAAATCCGCCCCAGCGCAAATCATCGAGCCGGGTCGGAATACTGGTTTCGATGACGCGATCATTGACGTCATCATTGCCCTGTCGGAGCGGCGCGGTGGCGGACGCATCATTCTTTCCTGCCGAACCGTGCCGTATCGCCTGCACATCCATCGGAATTGAACCAATGAGAAAACGCCTCGGAACGCCCCAGCCCCAAGGTCCTCTGGCCTGAATTTACGGCAAACATGATGTCCGCCACGCAAAGACAACGCCCGCGCGGCATCATGGTTCCTGTATTGCGGCATCGGAACCGATGCGGTTCGCCACCGTTTTTCGACGATAATGCATAGAGTTGACCATTGACCGAACGCCGAATGCCCGTAACACGCAAAGCCGCTCGAAAACCGGCAGCGCGGCGCAGAACCAGCCCACGCAAATCGTCACCGAAACGCTGGTCGCAGCGGGTGACAGAGGAAAGTGATGCGCTCGATCTCAAGCGCGGCGTCTTCAAATTGACGAGCGCGAAGAAGATTGCGGCTTCACTCAAGCGCTCGGCTGAACAGAGTTCGCGCCGCAAGAGTGGCGCCTACCGCTCCGCGCTGTCGATGCTGACCTTCTATATCAACCGCGCCGGCAGGAATTTGCCGAAAATCCAGCGCGACCGGCTGCAGCGCGCAAAGACGGAATTGAAGCATCAGTTCGGGCGCGAGTAGCCGTCACGGCGCATGAACGACGACATTGAAGCCTTCGTCCGGCGCCGGCGGGACGAAATAGCGCGTGAACTGGTCGTACTCGGCGTCGCTGACCTGGAACGGGTGCTCGCCGCTGGCATTGCGTTCGCGAAGCCGCTGCTTGCAGACCGCGTCGGGAATGTCGAGCCAATGAAGCTCGTGGTCCACCTGGGCCTCGGTGATCAACGAACGCGTCCAGTCGCGATTCTTCACCGTGTTGGCCGGGAAATCCAGCACCACCGAAAGGCCCTGCCGGAGAATATCGACGACGTGCGGCTCCATTGCCGCGCGAAGCCGCGCGGACAGACGTCCGTAGTCCTCGATCGTCTTCAGGTCATCCGCGAACAGCTTCGACGTCCAGTGATCTTCGCTGATCAGCAGCGCCGGTGCGCGGGCCGAGAGCCGTCGCGCCAGCGTCGACTTCCCGGCGGCGATCTTTCCGCAGATCAGGTATAGCGTCGCCGGGCGAGCCTGCTCCATCCGCAGAGCCTATCACAGATCACCGGCGGCGCCGCTAGGCCGCGCGGATGTTCGCCATGAAGCGATCAAGCTCTTCACGGAGCCGCGTGCTTTCGTTCGAGAGTGTGCGTGCCGAATTCAGCACCTCTTCCGACGCCGTCCCCGTCTCGGTCGCGCCGCGATTGACCTGAATGACGCTGGCGGCGGCTTCCTGGGTGCCTTGCGCGACGTTCTGGACGCTGCGCGCGATTTCCTGCGTCGCCGCGCTCTGCTGCGCGACCGCACTGGCAATCGTCGAGGCGATATCGGAGATCTTTCCGATGGTGCCGCCGATTTCCTTGATCGCCACGACCGATTCCTGGGTCGCGCCCTGCATGCCCGAAATGTGATTGGAGATCTCGTCGGTCGCCTTCGCGGTCTGGCTGGCGAGCGACTTGACCTCGGAGGCGACCACGGCAAAGCCGCGGCCGGCATCGCCCGCACGCGCCGCCTCAATGGTCGCATTCAGCGCCAGCAGATTGGTCTGCTCGGCAATCGCCGTGATCAGCTTGACCACGTCGCCGATCTCCTGCGCGGCACGCGACAGCTTGCCGATGCGGCCGTCGGTCTGTTGGGCCTGGCGCACCGCTGCGTCCGCGATCTGGCTGGATTCCTTGGCGCGGCGTCCGATTTCGTCGACGGAGGCCGACAGTTCCTCGGTTGCGATCGCCACCGATTGCATGTTGCTGGAGGCCTCTTCCGAAGCGCCGGCCACCTGGCTCGACAGGCTCTGGGTGGTTTCCGCCGTCCGCGTCAGCGTTCCCGCCGACGCTTCGAGCTGCACGGCCGACGCCGAAACGTTGGAAACGATGGCGCCCACCGCCGCCTCGAATTCGTCGGCGAAACGAATGAGTTCGGCACGGCGCGCGGCGCTCGTGGCCTTGTTCTGCGCCTCCTGCGAGGCGGCGTCGCGTTCGGCCTTGGCGATGGCCTGGACCTTGAACTCCTCGACCGCGCCCGCCATCTCGCCGAGTTCGTCCTTGCGCCCGAGGCCCGGCAGCACGACGTCGAACTTGCCGGCGGCAAGCTCCCGCATGGCGCTGCACATCGCCGTCATCGGCCGGGAAATGCCCGTGCCCAGCAGGGACGCCCAGATGACACCCAGCAGGAAGCCGCCGGTAGCCAGCATCAGGATCAGCTGCTCGGTCTCGCCGATGGTTGCCTGCGATTCCGCCTCTAGCCGCTTCTGGTCGGCCAGCAGGTCCGACTTCATCGCGCCCGAACCATTATTGATGGCGGTGGCGGACTCCGTCATCTCGACGGTAAGTCCATCTATTTCTTTGGAATTTGCGATCAGTTTGGTCAGCGCCTGCCCGTACTCCTCAAACAGGGCGGCGATTTCCTTCATTGCCTCGGCGATCTTTTCCTCCGTGGTCGGGATCACCTTCATGGTATTCTCTACAAACTTCATGCGCGCCAACGCGCTGGCGGCGAGCGCCTGGTCGGCGTTGATGACGAAGATATTGACGAGCGCCGTCACCGCCTGAAATTGATCGGCCACTCTTCTCGCCCCGAACTTGACCGCCTCGCGCTCCGAGTCTTGGGCGTTGTTGGGCAGATCGTCGAGCTTGAAACGCAACGCGGTGCCACTCCGCGCAAGCTGGTTCTGCGCGATCAGCGCGCTCTCTCCCTTGACCTTCACGATTTCGGCGAAGATCTTGGTGAAGGCGCGGAATTCCCGCTCCAGCTTCGTAACCTGATCAAGCCGCGCCGGGTTGGTGGTGCCCTTCATCGCCTGAATGATGGCTTCCTTCAGGCTGCCCTCGGCCGTTAGCGCCGCCTTGCTGTCCCCTTCCTTGCCCGTGACCACGAAATAGTGCGCCAGCGACCGGTACGAGGTCAACTCGCGGTCGATGTTGCGTGCGAGATCAGCCTCCGTCACGCTCTGCCGGAAGGCTGCGACGCCGGAGGATACGTGTTCAAAGCCGAGAAAGGCAAATCCCATGCTGGCGGCCGAGATCGCCAGCGTGACGGCAAAGCCGAGCATGATCTTGGCGCGGAATCGAAGGGTTGGGAGTTTGATCGATATCGACCCGGTACGTTTCAGCAATCCCACCTCGAACCCCCGTCTTCATTCTGAAAACCCGGAATGGGAGGCCCCGCCCCCAATCCAGTGCGCAAAACTAGAGCAGAATGGATAAAGGTGCGTAAATTTGACCCGATTTGCTTGGGTTGTGAGGGCCGGAAGCGCGCATTTTCCTCCTAAACTATCCCCCGAGGCGGGACGGCCGTCGCGAAACATAATGACCCTGCGGGTGGGGCGGGACGTCTCGGGCTCACTTTGTCCGGTCGCGCCTTGGCATCAAGAGTTGCGCCTGGCTCGACCCTCGCCGCCTGCCCCCCGGGGAATGGCCGAAGAGGAAATGGGTGGATTCCAAAGGCGCGAGCCATCAACGATGTCATCACAATGACAAGGGCGACCAAAATCCTAGTTGCAAGTTCCCGCGGCCCCTGTCTCTAATTGGAATAATTAGAAAACATCGGGAGGTATCACGCGTGTCTACCATCAAATTGACGGTGAACGGCAAGGCCGTCTCGACCGATGTCGAGGACCGAACCCTCCTCGTTCATCTGCTCCGCGAAAATCTGAACCTGACCGGCACCCACGTCGGCTGCGATACCAGCCAGTGCGGCGCCTGCGTCGTCCATATCGACGGCCGGGCGGTCAAATCCTGCACCGTGCTGGCGGGCCAGGCGGCCGGCTCCAGCGTCACCACGATCGAAGGTATCTCGAAGGGCGACGATCTGCACCCGATGCAGGCGGCGTTCCGCGACAATCACGGCCTGCAGTGCGGCTATTGCACCCCGGGCATGATCATGTCGGCGATCGATATCGTGCACCGCTATGGCGGCAAGCTCGACGAGGCAACCGTCCGGCACGAGTTGGAAGGCAATATCTGCCGCTGCACCGGCTACCACAACATCGTCAAATCGGTGCTCGATGCGGCCGGCCGCATGAAGGTCGCGCAGGCGGCGGAATAGGTGCTGCAGGCCACTACCGAAATTCAGGACCGCGTTTCGATGGAAATGGCGGAAAACAATAACTCCGGTTGGGAGGACAGGACATGGGCGTTGAAGGCATTGGCGCAAGCGTCGTGCGCAAGGAAGACCGTCGTTTCATCACGGGCAAGGGCCGGTACGTCGACGACGTTAAACTGGTGGGCCTGACCCACGCACAATTCATCCGCAGCCCGCACGCGCACGCCAAGGTAAAGAGCATCGATTCATCGGCGGCGATGAAGATGCCCGGCGTGATCGGCGTGCTGACCGGCCAGCAGATCGTCGACGACAAGGTCGGCAATCTGATTTGCGGCTGGGCCATCACCTCGAAGGACGGCACGCCGATGAAAATGGGTGCATGGCCGGCGATGGCGCCGGAGACCGTGCGCTTTGTCGGCCAGGCGGTCGCGGTCGTGATTGCGGAAACCAAGAACCAGGCCAAGGACGCCGCCGAAGCCGTGGTCGTCAATTACGAGGAGCTGCCGGCCGTGCCGGATATTCGTGCGGCGATCAAGCCGGGCGCACCGCAACTGCACCCGGAGGCGCCGGGCAACGTGGTCTATGACTGGGCGCTCGGCGATGAAGCCGCGGTGAAGGACGCCTTCAGCAAGGCGGCCAACGTCGTGACGCTCGAACTGTCCAACAACCGCCTGGTGCCGAACGCGATGGAGCCGCGCGCGGCGATCGCGGATTATAATGAGGCGGAAGAGCACTACACGCTCTACACCACCTCGCAGAATCCGCACGTCGCCCGCCTCGTGCTGTCGGCGTTTTACAACATCGCCCCCGAGCACAAGCTGCGGGTGATCGCCCCCGACGTCGGCGGCGGTTTCGGATCGAAGATCTACATCTATCCGGAAGAAATGGTAGCGCTGTGGGCGTCGAAGAAGGTCGGCCGTCCGGTGAAATGGACCGGCGATCGTTCCGAGGCCTTCCTGACCGACGCGCATGGCCGCGACCACATCTCGAAGGCAGAGATGGCGTTCGACAAGGACAACAAGATCCTTGGCCTGCGGGTCAAGACCCACGCCAATTTCGGCGCCTATATGTCGCTGTTCTCGTCGGCGGTGCCGACCTATCTCTACGCGACACTGCTCTCGGGGCAATACGTGATCCCGGCGATCTATGCCGAGGTGATGGGCGTCTACACCAACACCACGCCGGTTGACGCCTATCGCGGCGCGGGCCGGCCCGAAGCGAGCTACCTGCTCGAACGCATGATGGAAACCGCGGCACGCCAGTTGAAGGTCGATCCGGCGGAACTGCGGGCCAAGAACTTCATCACGCAGTTTCCCTACCAGACGCCGGTCATCTTTGCCTATGACATCGGCGACTTCCACGCCTCGCTCGAGGCCGCCAAGAAGGCGATCGACTATGCCGGCTTCGCGGCCCGCAAGGCGAAAGCCAAATCCGAAGGCAAGCTGCGCGGCCTCGGCGTCTCCTGCTACATTGAGGCCTGCGGCATCGCGCCGTCGAAGGCCGTCGGCAGTCTCGGCGCTGGCGTCGGCCTGTGGGAATCCGCGGAAGTTCGCGTCAATCCGGTCGGCACCATCGAGATCCTCACGGGATCGCACAGCCACGGCCAGGGCCATGAGACGACTTTTGCGCAACTGATTTCGGAACGCCTCGGCGTTCCGATCAGCCAGGTGCAGATCGTCCACGGCGACACCGACAAGGTGCAGTTCGGCATGGGCACTTACGGTTCGCGATCACTCGCCGTCGGCGGCTCCGCTATCATCAAGGCGATGGAAAAGATCGAGGCCAAGGCCAAGAAGATCGCCGCCCATGCGCTCGAAGCCTCCGAGAACGACATCGTCATCGAAAACGGCGAGTTCAAGGTCACCGGCACCGACAAGTCGATCGCGCTGCCGATGGTCGCGCTCGCCGCCTACACCGCGCATAACCTGCCGGACGGCATGGAGCCGGGCCTGAAGGAAACCGCGTTCTACGACCCGACCAACTTCACCTTCCCGGCCGGCGCCTATATCTGCGAGCTCGAGGTAGATCCCGGGACCGGGAAAACTTCCTTCGTCAACTTCGTGGCGGCGGATGATTTCGGCCGGCTGATCAACCCCATGATCGTCGAAGGCCAGGTCCATGGCGGTCTCGCCCAGGGCATCGGCCAAGCCCTGCTCGAGGGCGCGGTGTATGACTCGAGCGGCCAGCTCGTGACCGCGTCGTTCATGGATTACACTATGCCGCGCGCCGACGACCTGCCGTCCTTCAAGCTGTCGCATACGACGACGCTCTGTCCGGGCAATCCGCTCGGCGTCAAGGGTTGCGGCGAGGCCGGTGCGATCGGCGCGTCGGCCGCCGTGATCAACGCGATCACGGATGCGATCGGCAACAACAAGCTCGAAATGCCGGCGACGCCCAGCCGCGTCTGGCACGCCATTCACGGTTGAGAGGGAGCACAATCATGTACGAGACCACTTACCATCGCCCCTCCTCGGTCGACGAAGCCGCAAGCCTGTTCGCCAAGGGTTCGGAAGCCAAATATCTCGCCGGCGGCCACACGCTGATCCCGGTGATGAAGCAGCGGCTGGCCTCGCCGTCCGATGTGATCGATCTCGGAAAACTCAAGGAGCTGATCGGCGTGGAGGCCACGGCCGACACGCTGACCATCAAGGCTGCGACGACGCATTACGACGTAGCCCAAAGTGCGGCCGCGCAGAAGGCGATCCCCGCGCTGGCGTATCTGGCCTCACTGATCGGAGATCCGGCGGTGCGCCATCGCGGCACCATCGGCGGCTCGATCGCCAACAACGATCCGGCGGCGGATTATCCCGCAGCCCTGCTCGCGCTTGATTCGACGGTGAAGACCAACAAGCGCAGCATCAAGGCCGGCGACTTCTTCAAAGGCCTGTTTTCAACCGCGCTGGAAGACGGCGAAATCATCACCGCCGTCTCTTTCCCGATTCCGACCAAGGCGGGGTATTCCAAATTTCCCCATCCCGCCTCACGCTTCGCGCTGACCGGCGTATTCGTGGCGCAAACCAAGGCTGGCGAAGTCCGGGCCGCTGCAACGGGCGCTTCGCAAAGCGGCGTTATGCGGGTAGGCCCGATCGAGGCTGCTTTGAAGGCGAACTGGTCGGCCGGTGCGCTCGACAGCGTCACCATTTCCGACAGTGGCCTCTTGACGGATATCTACGGCTCATCCGCCTATCGCGCCAACCTGATCAAGGTGATGGCGCAGCGCGCGGTGGCTGCGGCCGGCTGATAGCGTCTAGACACAATACCCATGCAAGCGGCGCGCAGCGATGCGCGCCGCTCTGCATTTGGTCAGATTCTCGGCAAAAGAAGCTTGCCACACCTCCCCTAAGGCGAGACAATTTAGCTAATCAGCTAATTAAAATACCTCTTTGGGGAGAGAAGACGTGCTTGATAAACCAGCCGCCCAATCCGTCACCCGCACCTCTGGCCCGCTGGCCGGCTTCCGCATCATCGAATTCGCCGGCATCGGCCCGGGTCCGTTCGCCTGCATGATGCTGGCCGACATGGGCGCGGAAGTCGTGACGCTCGACCGCGTCGGCGCCAAGAAAAATTTGAAATCGGTGGCGGGGCGCGGCCGGAAAGTCGTCGAGCTCGATTTGAAGGACACGGCGGCGGTCGCCCAAGTGCTTGACCTGCTCGCCAACGCCGACGCGCTGATCGAAGGTTTTCGTCCCGGAGTGATGGAGCGGCTGGGGCTCGGGCCGGACGTGGTGATGGCGCGCAATCCGCGCCTCGTGTTCGGCCGCATGACCGGCTGGGGCCAGGAAGGACCGCTGGCGCAGGCCGCCGGCCACGACATCAACTACATCTCGGTTACCGGTGCGCTCGCTGCGATCGGCACTAGGGAAAAACCGGTGCCGCCGCTCAATCTAGTCGGCGATTTCGGCGGCGGTGCGCTCTATCTCGTGGTCGGCGTCCTTGCCGCGCTGCTGGAAGCGTCGAAGTCAGGCAAGGGCCAGGTCGTCGATGCCGCGATGTGCGACGGCGCGGCCTCGCTGATGTCGATGTTCTTCGATATGACCGCGATGGGCCGCTGGGTCGAGGGGCGCGAGCAGAACTTCCTCGATGGTGGCGCGCATTTCTACGGCATCTATGAATGCTCCTGCGGCAACTTCATTTCGATCGGCTCGATCGAGCCACAATTCTACGCCCTGCTGCGCCAGCATGCCGGCCTCACCGACGCCGATTTCGACGCGCAGATGGACCGCAAGGCCTGGCCGGCGCTAACGGAAAAATTGACGAAGGTGTTCAAGAGCAAGACCCGCGAGGACTGGTGCAAGATCATGGAAGGCACCGACATCTGCTTCGCGCCGATCCTGACCATGGCGGAAGCGCCAAAACATCCGCACAACGCCGCGCGAAACATCTTTGTCGAGCGCCACGGCGTCACCCAACCCGCCCCCGCGCCACGCTTCTCGCGCACGCCGTCCGCGATCCGCGATGCGGAGAAGGCCGAGATCGCGGAGATCACCGACGCGTGGAAGGCGGGGAGGTAAATTTCCTATTGTCGTCCCGGCGACGGGGATGACCTACGCCGCGTTATCCACTTTCAGCACACCCCTGCGGATCTGATCTTCCTCGATCGATTCGAACAGCGCCTTGAAGTTGCCTTCGCCGAAGCCGTCGTCGCCCTTGCGCTGGATGAATTCGAAAAAGATTGGTCCAATCGCATTCGCCGAGAAGATCTGCAGCAGCACCTTGGTGTGACCGCCTTCGACCACGCCCTCGCCGTCGATCAGGATGCCGTCGCGCTGCAGCCGCGCAACGTCCTCGCCGTGCTTCGGCAGGCGGGCGTCGATCTTCTCAAAGTAGGTATCCGGCGGTGACGGCATGAACGGCAAGCCATCCGCGCGCAGCGTCTCCACGGTGAGGTAGATATCCCGTGCGCCGCAGGCGATGTGCTGGATGCCCTCACCGCGATAGATGTTGAGATATTCCTCGATCTGGCCGGAATCGCCGGCATCCTCGTTGATCGGAATCCGGATCTTGCCGTCCGGGCTGGTCAGCGCGCGCGAGAACAGGCCGGAGGCGCGGCCCTCGATGTCGAAGAAGCGGATCTGGCGGAAGTTGAACAGCTTTGAATAGAAGCCGGTCCAGACATCCATCCGGCCGCGATGGACGTTGTGGGTGAGGTGATCGATATAGAACAGCCCCGCGCCGGCGGGACGCGGGTCTTTGGCACCGAGCCATTCGAACTCGGTGTCATAGGCCGAGCCCTTGGCGCCGTAGCGGTCGACGAAATAGAGGAGACTACCGCCGATGCCCTTGATGGCGGGAACGTCGAGCGTCTTCTGATCGGACGAAAGTTCGGCGGGCTCCGCGCCCAGCGAGATCGCGCGCCCGTAGGCCTGCTTGGCATCGACTACGCGGAATGCCATCGACGGCGCGCACGGCCCGTGCGCCGCCACGAAATTGGACCCGTGGGTGCCGGGCTCTTCGTTGACGAGATAATTGATGTCGCCCTGGCGATAGACCGTGATCTTCTTGGTCCTGTGGCGGGCGACCGGCGCGTAGCCCATCAGCTTAAACAGCGCGTGCAGTTCCTCTGGCCTCGGATGGGCGTATTCGACGAACTCGAAACCATCGGTGCCCATCGGATTGTCGGCGCTGACAGTGGCGGCCGGTGCGTCGTGCGGAAATGGACCCATCGCGGAATCTCCTGATTTGATCCCTGGAGTTTCCGCCATATTCCACGCAAAGTGCATGCAAAAGGGCTGGCCATTGGCTATCATCATGCACGCTTCGTGCATCCCAAGGGCATTTAACGCATGATCCCGGTAGACGCTTTCGACCTCAAAATGCTGGCCGCGCTGCAGGACGACGGCCGGCTGACTAATCAGCAATTGGCCGATCTGGTCGGCCTGTCGGCCTCGCAATGCTCGCGGCGGCGGATGCGGCTTGAGGAGGAGAAGGTGATCGCGGGCTATCACGCCGATCTCGCCAGCGAAGCGCTCGGCTTCAACCTGATCGCCTTCATCCACATTACGCTGGCGACGCATTCGCCCGACAACGCCAAGAAATTCCGCGCGCTGGTCACTCGCGTCGACGCCATCCAGGAAGCCTATTCGCTCACCGGCGATGCCGACTATCTCCTGAAGGCCGTGCTGCGCGACCTCAAAAGCCTGTCCGATATCGTCAACAACGTGCTGATGCCGCACCAGAGCGTGGCGCATGTGCGCTCCTCGATCGTGCTGGACCGGCTGAAGGAAAGCTCGAAGCTGCCGCTGAAGGAATTGACGCGGTAGTTGGGCTCCATGGCCCGAATTGAGGGAAATTCGTCATTCGCTTCCGAATGCGAATTTGCGATGATCCGCTTTGGTTCAAATCGAGAGGCGACCATGGCGCTGCAACTCCGGCCGAACTGCGAATATTGCGACAAGGACCTGCCGCCGAACGCAACGGACGCGCGGATCTGTTCCTATGAATGCACGTTCTGTGCGGATTGCGCCGAGAACAAACTGCACAATGTGTGCCCGAACTGCGGCGGCGGGTTCACAGCCCGCCCGATCCGGCCCGCGACCGAACGGCGGCCCGGGGTGTGCGTGGCAAAGCACCCGCCGTCCGACAAGCGCGTGCATCTGAAGTACAGTCTTGAGGATATCGCAGCCCATTCGGCGCGGCTGCGGGATATTCGCCCCGAGGACCGTTAGCCCGCCGGCGTGATCGTGCCCTCGACCTCGCCGAAGCCGACGCGATAGCCGTCGCCCTGGCACCACCCGCGCATGACAAGCGAGTCGCCGTCTTCGAGGAACGAACGCTTGACGCCGCCGGGCAATTCAAGCGGCTCGGTGCCGTTCCAGCTGATCTCCAGAAGGCTGCCGCGCTGGTCCTTCTCCGGGCCGGAGATCGTGCCGGACCCTAAGAGGTCGCCGACATTCATGGCGCAGCCGGATGAAGCGTGGTGCACCAATTGCTGCACCGACGACCAGTACATGTATTTGAAATTGGTGCGGCAGATATTGGCCGCCTCGTTCATTGACGCTGCGCGCAAGGCGACGTCGAGCTGCATGTCGTAATTATTCGGCTGCGCCTGGCGCAGATATTCCAGCGGCTGCGGCTCCTGCGCGGGACCATGGACCCGAAACGGCTCCAGCGCCTCGCGCGTCACGATCCACGGACTGATGGAAGTCGCAAACGCCTTGGCCTGGAACGGCCCGAGCGGCACGTATTCCCACTGCTGGATGTCGCGTGCGCTCCAGTCGTTGAGGATCACGAAGCCGAAGATCATCTCTTCGGCCTGCTTTTCGGTGAGCATCTCGCCGATCGGCGACGATTGCCCGACCACCACGCCCATTTCGAGTTCGAAATCGAGCCGCTTGCAGGGCCCGAAGCTCGGCACATCCGCCGTCGGCGGCTTCAACTGCCCGCGCGGCCGGCGTACTTTCGTGCCGCTGACGACGACCGTCGACGCGCGGCCGTTGTAGCCGATCGGCATATGCAGCCAGTTCGGCTGCAACGCATTGTCCTTGCCGCGAAACATGACCCCGACATTGGTGGCGTGCTCCTTCGAAGAATAGAAATCGGTGTAACCGGAGACCGCGATCGGCAGATGCAGTTTGACGTCCGCAATCGGCACCAGCGTGCGTTTGCGCAACTTCTCATTGTCGCGCAGTTCGGCATGGTCGTGGCGCAAGAGACCGCTGATCCGCGCCCGCGTCCGCGCCCAGACCTTGGGTCCCAGCGCCATGAACGGGTTCAGTGCCGACGCGGCGAACACGCCAGGTTCGACCACATCGATCCGGCAATCCTGCGCGAGCTGCCAGAGGTCGAGCACGTAGTCGCCAATCGCGACACCGACGCGCGGGGCGAGGCCATCTTTGGCGGAGAACACGCCGTAGGGGAGATTCTGGATCGGGAAATCCGAAGTCGGATCGACCGGGATGAAGGAGCGGAGAGCTGGATCGTTGGGATGGGGCACGGTGTTGTCCTGTCAGTGTCGCGACAATTTCCAATCGTCGTCATCCCGGGATGCGCCGCAAGGCGCAGGCCTCAGATGTGCAATTGCACATCAAAGCTCGCTTCACGCGCCCCGGAATGACGGAGAGAGTAATCGCTACGGCTTATTCGGATCGAATCTCTTCTCCAGTCCCTTCCAGCAATCGGCATAATCGTCCTGCAAGGTCGCCGACTTGGCCGCGTGCGCCGTGACCCGCTGCGGGTAGCGGGTCTCGAACATGAAGGCCATCGTGCCGGTGAGCTTCACCGGCTTCAGCTCGCCGTTGGAGGCATGATCGAAGGCCTGGCGATCCGGGCCGTGCGGCAGCATCATATTGTGCAGGCTGATGCCGCCGGGGACGAAGCCTTCCGGCTTGGCGTCGTAGACGCCGTAGATCAGCCCCATGAATTCCGACATGATGTTCATGTGATACCAGGGCGGCCGGAAGGTGTTTTCCGCGACCGCCCAGCGCTCCGGGAAAATGACAAAGTCGATGTTGGCGGTGCCCGCGGTTTCCGACGGCGAGGTCAGCACCGTGAAGATCGAGGGGTCGGGATGGTCGAAGCCGATCGCACCGACCGGCGAGAAGGTGCGCAGGTCGTATTTATAGGGCGCGTAATTGCCGTGCCACGCCACCACGTCGATCGGCGAATGTGGCAACGTGGTCTTGAACAGCGAGCCGCCCCATTTCACGAACAGTTCAGTCGGCGTGTCCTTGTCCTCATAGGCCGCAACGGGGGTGAGGAAGTCGCGCGAGTTGGCCAGGCAATTGGCGCCGATTGGCCCGCGCTCCGGCAGCGTGAAGGCGCCGCCGTAATTCTCGCAAGCGTAGCCGCGCGCCGGACCATTGGTGATCTCGACGCGGAATTTAACGCCGCGCGGGATCACAACGATCTCGCTGGGCTCGGCGTCGATGCGGCCGAATTCGGTGACGAAGCGCAGATTGCCCTGCTGCAGCACGAACATCATCTCTCCATCGGCATTGTAGAAATGCTGATCGACCATCGATGTGGTGATGAGATAGACGTGGGCTGCCATACCCCCTTGCGTGTTGGCGTCGCCCGCCGTTGTCACGGTCTGCACGCCCTGCAGGAAGGTCATGTCCTCCTTCGGGATCGGCGCCGGGTCCCAGCGCAATTGCGCGATCGGCAGTTCATATTCATGGCACGGCGCGGTGCGCCACAATCCTGCATCGACCTTGGCGAAGCGCCCGGAGTGCTTCACCGAGGGGCGGATGCGATAGAGCCATGAACGCTCATTGGCGCCGCGGGGCGCCGTGAAGGGCGAACCCGAAAGCTGCTCGGCATAGAGGCCATAGGCGCAGCGCTGCGGCGAGTTGCGCCCGATCGGCAGCGCGCCGGGCAACGCCTCGGTCTCAAAGCTGTTGCCGAAGCCCGACATATACCCCGGCGTGATGTTGGCCGAGCTTCGCGAGATCGCATCGGGCGAGGTATTGATATTCATGGTCATCCTCCTCCTTGCAGGGCGGCCCACATTTCCTGGTCGCGCTTGTCGGTCCAGATCACGGGATCGTCGATTCCAGAAGCCTCGTCGAACGCGCGCGAGACGTTGAACGGTAAGCAATGCTCGTAGATCGCAAAGCTCGAAAATTTCGGGTCCATCACCTCGCGCGTCGCCGCCATCGATTCCTTGAGATTTCGCCCCTTGGCGACCGAGGTCTCGGCGGCGCCGTAAAGTGTGGTAACGAAGTCGCGCGTCATCGCAATCGCCTCGCGCCCGGTCGCCAGACCCTTGAGCGCATCGCCGCGGCCGGGCGCGATCGCCTTGGGATTGAAGGCGCGGATTTCGTTCAACGTCATCGGCCATTCGCGCAAATGCGCATCGCCGCAATAGCAGGCCGAGTGATATTCGATGAGGTCGCCGGAGAACATCACTTCGGCATCCGGCACCCAGGCCACGATGTCGCCGGAGGTGTGCCCGGCGCCAAGCTGCATCAGGCGCACCTCGCGTTTGCCGAGATAGATCGACATCTCGCCTTCGAAGGTCAGCGTCGGCCAGGTCAGGCCGGGAATGCTTTGGGCATCCTGGAACAGGCGGGGAAACCGGCCATATTCTGAATCCCAATCCTGCTGGCCGCGCTCCTCGATCAGCCGATAGGTTTCCGCTGACGCAATGATGCCCTGCGCCTTGTAGGCGGAGGCGCCGAGCACGCGCACGGCGTGGTAGTGCGACAGCACGACATATTTGATCGGCTTGTCGGTGACGGTGCGCAGCCGCTCGATCACTTTGTTCGCCATTGCAGGCGTCGACTGCGCGTCGAACACCAGGCAGCCGTCGTCGCCAACGATGATTGCGGAATTGGGATCGCCTTCGGCGGTGAAGGCATAGAGATCGGTGCCGATCTCGGAGAAGGTGATCCTCTTCTCCGCCATGTCTGACGTTGACGCGAAACCCTTGGCCATCAATTCAATCCTCATTCATTCGTTCAAGCCGGTGAATTCGATTATTGCTGCTGTTGCTGCTGGCTGGCATCGAGCATCCGCCGCTTGGCCAGTGCGATGGCTTCATTGAGCACCGTGATGTCGCCGATATGGTTGGCGAGCACCAGCACCAGCGCGGCATCGAGGTCGGCGCTTTGCGCCTCGCTTAAGCCCCGATGCGCCTCGACAATGGCGCGGAAGGCGTCGTCAGGTTTTGTGAAATTCGAACTGGTCGACAGCGTCATGACAGTCCTCGGTTCAGACCAGCGGCACGCGCGAGCGCCGCATCCAGCGCCGGCCGCGTCGGATGCCGGAAGCGCGCGGCGACATAACCGTCGGGCCTCAGCAGATAGGTGGTTCCGGGCTCGGCGTCGTAACGTACGCCGGCAAGTCCTTGCGTATCGGCAAAGCTGCCCTCGCCGACACGAATGGATTCGACGCCATCGGGCGCATCGACCGCAGCGCCATTGCCAAACGCCAGCAACCTGAACTGCGTTCCCGCATTGATAAAGGCTTCGGTCAGGAACATCGGCTGGCCCGATCGATCGGCGATCGGCGCATCCGGCATCGACGCGCCGGGCCGCGGGCCGCCGCGCCACGCGTCGCGGTCGGCAGTCGACAGCGGCGTGTCGTAAACCGAGGGCACCGTGGCCCGCCCGCCATTGACCATGCGCTTGCCGAATTCGGTTTCTCTTGCGAGCGACAACACCGCCTTGCGCAACCGTGCCTCCTGCTGGGAGTTGGGCGCCATGAAATCGGTCGAGCGCGTGGATTTGCGGATGTTTTCGTCGGCCGCCGCACTCCGCTCGATGAAATAGCTGTCGAGCAGGGTTTCCGGCGAAATCCCCCGCAACACGCGATCGAGTTTCCAGGCGATGTTCTCGGCGTCTTCGAGGCCCGAATTGGCGCCGCGGGCGCCGAACGGCGAGACCTGATGGGCGGCATCGCCGGCAAAGATCACGCGACCATGGAGGAATTTGTCCATCCGTCGGCACTGGAATTTGTAGAGCGAGATCCATTCGAAATCGAACTTGTCGTGGCCGAGCATGCGCGCGATCCGCGGCCGCACATTCTCGGGCCGCTTTTCGGCGACAGGATCCGCATCCGGATGAAGCTGGAGATCGATCCGCCAGATGTCGTCCGGCTGCCTGTGCAGCAGCGCGGACCGTCCGGCGTGGAACGGCGGATCGAACCAGAACCAGCGCTCGGTCGGGAATTCCGCCGTCATCTTGACATCGGCGATCAGGAACTGATCCTCGAACACCTGGCCCGCGAACCCAGCGCCCACCATCTGCCGCAACGACGAACGGGCGCCGTCGCAGGCGACCACATAGGCGGCATTCATCTGGTAGGGACCGTCGGGCGTGTCGATGGTCAGCACCACACAGTCGTTGCGCTGCTCCAGCGCGATCACCTTGTTGCGCCAGCGCAGGTCGATCGCGGGGAGTTCCCGTGCGCGATCCACCAGATAGGCTTCAACGTGGAATTGCTGGAGGTTGATGAAGGCCGGCCTCTTGTGGCCCCCTTCGGGCAGAAGATTATACTGGTAGAGCAGGGAGGCGCCGTAAAAAATCTTGCCGACGCTCCATACCACGCCCTTTTCCACCATGCGGTCGCCGACGCCGAGTTGATCCCAGAATTCGAGCGAGCGCTTGGAAAACATGATCGCACGCGAGCCCTCGCCGATCCGGTCGGCATCGTCGAGCAGCACGACTGACTGGCCGCGCTGTGCAAGGTCGATGGCGAGCGACAGCCCGACCGGCCCGGCGCCGACCACGACGACCGCGTGCTCGGCGAGGTTCGTGCCCACCCGATCCTGATCGGGGTGCCTGCGATAGCCGAACTGGGTTTTGGTCTGGGCCATGCGATCCTTGCCAGCCAGGTGGTATGTTGCTAAATTAGTCGCATCTGCAACTATCTTAAACCCGGGACAGCCCTCGGCGTCAACTCAAATTGGAGCGATTTTGGCCAACGCGACTTCAGGCGAGAGCATGGCCCGGCCGCGATCCGGCGCCGACACCGACGCGCGCAAGGAAAATGCAAAGGATCACGCGCCTGCGAAAAACGCCAAGAAAATCTCGCGGCTGGACCTCTTCAAATTCGTGCCGTTCCGCCTCAACCGGCTGGCCGCCGAAGTCTCCTCCGCGCTATCGGCCGAGTACCAGACGCGTTACGGGCTCGACATTCCGGAATGGCGCGTGCTGGCGACGCTGGGTTTCCGCAACGACGCCTGCAGCGCGCAGTACATCGCCCATTGCACCCGCACCCATAAATCGACCATCAGCCGCGCGGTCACCGCGCTGATGAAACGGCAGATCATCGAACGCGTCGAGAACGCGGACGATCGCCGCGAATTCCGGCTGCGCCTGACCCGCAAGGGCACTGACCTGTACGAGGAATTGATCCCCCGCCTGCTGCGCAAGGAGCAGGAGATTCTGTCGTGCCTGTCTGCGCCGGAACGCAAGGCGTTCGCAAGCCTGCTCGGCAAGATCGAGGCGAGCCTCGATCTGGTGCAGACGAGCCAGGAGGCGGACGCGAAAGAGGCGTACTGAGGGACTCTCTCCTCTTGTCATTCCGGGATGCGCCGCTTGGCGCAGGCCTCAGATGCGCAATTGCGCATCGGGGAATCCATACTCCCGATTGTGGTTATGGATGGAATGACGGAGGTGGTTAAGTTCGATCGATATGCTTCGCGATCACAGGGAAATAATTATCCCCCGATCCTGCATCGATCGCTTCCTGCAACAACGTGCCGATCAATTCCGCGCCGCGGATCCTTAATCCGGCATCGCGCGCCAACTCCAGCGCATAGGACAGGTCCTTCAAGGCATATTCGGTCGAGAACGCGCGCTCCGGGAAATTGCCCGGCACGATCGCCTTCATGCCGTGGTTGCGCAGCGCGAAACTGTCGGCCGAACCCTTAGACAGCGCATCGAGCAGCAATTTCGGATCGACACCATTGTGCTTTGCCACCGCGACCGCCTCGGACAGCGCGTTGACGGTTTCGAACAACACCATGTTGTTGAGGATCTTGGTCACCTGCCCGGCGCCGACGTCGCCGCAAAGGGTGACATCGGTCGCAAAGCAGCGGATCAGGGGCTCGATCGCAGCATAATGCGCCCGCGTAGCTCCGACCATCACGCTCAACGTGCCGTCCTGCGCCGCCTGACGCGTCCGCGCGATCGGCGCATCCGCCCACGCCGCGCCCCTGGCCTGCAACTGGCCGGCGAAATCGCGGGTCTGGCTGACCGATGAGGTGCCGAGGTCGACGACGACCTGACCGCTGCGGATGTTGTTCAGAATTCCGTCGCCTTCAAACACCGCCCGCACATGCTTGGCGCTGGGAAGGCACAAAAACACCAGATCGCATTGCTTGACGACATCGGCGACCGAGCCTGCGATCTCGGCGCCCTCCGCCCGCAGCCGCGCCAGCGGCTCGGCTGCGAGATCGAACACGATTACGCGCTTGCCGCCCTTCTTCACCAGATTGCGGCAGATCGGCTCGCCCATCACGCCGACGCCGATGAAGCCGGCGCTTTCGTAATCTGACATCTTGTTCCTGGAACTATTTTACAAAGGACCGCGATGGCGCAAGGTGCAGCGCAAAGGCATCGACCTTGTCGCTGGCGCGCGGATAGATCTCGCTCACGATCGGATCGTGGCCGGGAATGAAACGATCGGGATGGCCCGCCAGCCGCTCGACGATCTCCCAGCCCTGCACCATGTCGCCAACATTGTAGACGATCGGAAACGGGCTGCGCCGCTGCAAATTGGCATAGTAATGCGCGGCGTCCGAGGCCAGCACCACCGGGCCCCGCGCGGTCTCGACGCGCACCACCTGCAAGCCGTCGGAATGGCCGCCGACCCGATGCACCGTTACATCAGGCGCGATCTCGCCATCGCCGGAATGGAAGGTGACGCGCTCGCCATAGACGTGGCGGACCATCAGCGTGACATGTTCGATCGAAAACGGATGCCTCAGCAGGCCATTGCACATGCAGCGACCCGTCGCGTAGTTCATCTCGCGATCCTGCAGATGGAACCGCGCATTGGGGAAGCGATCGAGATTACCGGCGTGGTCGTAATGCAGATGGGTGACGATGACATCGCGGATCGAGTCCACCTTGACGCCAAACCCTTCCAGTGCGTCGACCGGATTGAGCGTCAGCTTGCGGGCGCGGGCCTTGGCCTCTTCGGCGTTGAAGCCGGTATCGACCAGGATATCGCGGCCAGCCCCTCGGATCAGCCAGACGAAGTAGTCGAGGTCTTGCGCCGAGGTCTCGTGCGGGTCAGGAGAAAGGAAATTCATGTGCGGGGTGCGCGGCATCGTCGCATAGCGCAGCGCGTAGATTTCGTAGGCATTTCCCATCGGTGTCACTTTTCTTTCTTTGGGTTTGCGATTGGCCGATGTCCGCACCAAGCCATTGTCATCCGCAAAGGTCAAATCGCCGGGCCGCAAATGAAGCCGTATGACGGTGCGGCGCACCTATGTGAGACCGGTCACATTTCCGGGCTGCGTAGGTCAGCGGAGCCTGGATCAGGCACTCACGAAAACCGCACCAAGCGGCGACGGCAAAGGCAATTTATTCCCCTCATTCGCACCGCCGTGTCGCGGTGAATTGTCGCAATTAGTGACGACTTCGCAAGCGGTTGACGGCCTGCGGGGGTCGTTTGATAATGCGGTTTGCGTAGAGTAAGGTCGCCGCGGCGCAAGCTGGGATCGGCGCTTTTTTGGCTGGACTGCGGTGACTATGAAAATCCGCCTTGCATTGCTTCTCACCTTGATTTTTTCGGCGTCATCGATCGCCCCGTCGTTCGGAGCCGGTGAGCGTTTTGCCCTGGTGATCGGCAACGCGAAATATCCGGATGCCGAGGCGCCGCTGAAGGAGCCGATCAACGACGCGCGTGACGTCGCCGACGAACTCAAGCGCGACGGCTTCAGTGTCGATATCGGCGAGAACCTGACCGGCGACGGGATGCGCCGCGCCTACGAGCGGCTGTACGGCAAAATCAAGCCGGGCTCGGTTGTCCTGATCTTCTTCTCAGGGTTTGGCGTCCAGTCGAGCCGCCAGAGCTACATGATCCCGGTCGATGCGCAGATCTGGACCGAGGCGGATGTTCGTCGTGACGGGTTCAGCCTCGAGACGGTGCTGGGCGAGATCAACAGCCGCGGCGCCGGCGTCAAGATCGCCCTGCTCGACGCTTCCCGGCGCAATCCGTTTGAGCGCCGGTTCCGCAGCTTTTCGGCCGGCCTCGCGCCGGTCATCGCGCCGAACGGCACGCTAGTGATGTATTCGGCGGCCCTGTCGTCGGTGATTTCGGACAGTGGCAGCGATCACAGCCTATTCGTGCGGGAATTACTCAAGGAAATCCGCACCCCCGACCTGATGGCTGAGGAAACGCTCAATCGCACCCGCCTCGGCGTCACCCGCGCCTCGCGCACCGAGCAGGTGCCGTGGATTTCATCGTCGCTGGCCGAGGATTTCTCCTTCATCCCCGGCGGTGCCGGGCCGAGGCCGTCGACCCCGCCACCGCCTGCTCCTCCTCCGGTTGCCTCCCCTACGCCCGCCCCTGCACCTCCCCCCCTCCAGCGGTAGCCGTTGCGCCGCCCGCGCCACCGCCACCACCCTTACCGCCACCGCCCAAGCAGGTCGAGACCGTTATTCCGCCGCCCGCTCCGCCGGCCAAGCCGGTTGAGAGCAATACGGTAGTGGCACTTGCCGATGACCCAACCATCAAAAGTCTGACCGCCAAGCTCAACGACAATCCCGACGATGCGGCCGCCCTTTACCGGCGCGGGCAGGTCTATGCCAGCAAGGGCGCTTATGAACTCGCCATCAAGGATTTCAATAATTCGCTGCGGCTCAACCCGAAGGACGTCGAAGCCTACAACAACCGCTGCTGGGCCCGCACGGTGATCGGCGACCTGCAGGCCGCGCTGAAGGATTGCAACGAGGCGCTGCGGCTTCGCCCGAATTTCGTCGATGCGCTGGACAGCCGGGGCCTCACCAATCTCAAAAGCGGGCAGACCAAGAATGCAATAGCAGATTTTGATGCCGCGCTGAAGATCAACCCGAGATTGACGTCATCATTGTACGGACGCGGGCTTGCCAAGAAGCGCAATGGCTCGATTTCGGAAGGCGATCTGGATATTAACAACGCGAAGGCGATGGACCCCAATATTGCCAAGGAATTCGCCGATTACGGGGTACAGTGACGATTATTTGAGATGAAGGCTGCCGCCTTCTCGAACCCCGGGGCGGGCGCCTGGACTAACAGGATAGTAGTAGGCCGCGCAGCTCATTTGGATCACGTTTGGAACCGCGCGAGACGCGAGCAGGAGGGACTGGCAATGTCAAAGCACTCTGCAATGAAGACCCTGACCGCAATCCTTTCGGTGGCGACGATCGGCGCCGCACTTTCGTTTGGCATGGGAACCGTCCGCGCCGAAGACAAGGACAAGAATGTTACCGAGGACCAGATCCTCCGCGCGCTGGCACCGGAAAAGAAGCCGCTGACCCGTGGCTTGTCGGTCGGTCCGCAACAGCAGATCGATCCGGCCGCCGCCGCCGCCGAAGGCAAGTTCGTCCAGAAGATCCGCGGCCGCGCCACACGTTCGCTGTCGATCAACGAGCGGGAAGAAATTGCCTCCATCGTCAAGGACAAGCCCAAGATCGATCTGGAGATCAATTTCGACTACAACTCGGCCGATATTAGCGCCAAGTCGCTGCCCTCGGTTCAGGCCCTCGGACGCGCATTGACCAATGCCGACCTGAAGGGCTCGACCTTCGTGGTCGCCGGTCACACCGATGCCGCGGGCGGCGAAGCCTATAACCAGGACCTTTCCGAGCGGCGCGCCGACTCGATCAAGCGCTATTTGATCGACAAATACGGCATCAACGGTTCCGATCTGGTCACGGTCGGATACGGCAAGAGCAAGCTCAAGGACCCGAACCAGCCAATGGCCGAAGTCAACCGCCGCGTGCAGGTCGTGAACATGGAAAACAAGGCCGCCGCGTCCAAATAGCCCGCTTCAAGTAAGGGCGTGGCGCTGACCAAGATTTTCCGGCTACAATGCGTCCCGCAGCACCCCCGCGGGACGTATTCGTTTCAGGTTCATTCTGATTCTTTCGATGGACCAAATTCGTCCCGCTTCATTTGACTTCAAGTCTGGATTGAACCGGTGATGAACCTCTCCGAATACCTCAAACCTGCTCTCGGAGTGGCGTTCTTTGCTGTCCTGGGTGTCGGCTATTACTGGTTCGAACACCGCTCCCGTCCCGAGGCCAAGGAGACGCCCAGCCAGGCGCTGGTGATCGTGACCAAATCCACCAATGCCTGCTTCTCCGACATGGTGCGGGTCACCGGATTTATCGTGCCGCGCCGTGAGGCCCAGATCGGCGTCGATCAGGAGGGATCCAAGGTCACCGATCTCTTCGTCCGCGAAGGCGACATGGTCACGGACAACCAGGAGCTGGCGCGCCTGACCGCGCCGCCTCAGCAACCGGGAGCCCAAGGCGGCGGCAGGACGGGACCGATCTCGCTGCGCGCGCCCGCGGCGGGACTTGTCATTGAAGTCAGGACCGCTGTCGGCGCGCCGGCCTCACCACAGGCCGGACCGATGTTCCGGATTTCCGTCAACAACGAGATCGAACTGGATGCCGAAGTGCCAAGCATCCATCTGCTCAAGCTTAATCCTGGTGCGACGGTACGGATCAGCCGCGACGACGCACCAGACCTGGTCGGCAAGGTCCGGCAGATCTCGCCGCAGATCGACCGCACCACCCAGCTTGGTCATGTCCGGATTTCGCTGACCAACAATCCCTCCCTCAAGGTCGGGATGTTCGCCCGCGCCAATATCGACGCCAAGCGCAGCTGCGGCGTCGCCGTGCCGCGCACCGCCATCGACCGCCTGACCTTGCAGGTGGTCAAGGGCAACACTGTGGAGACGCGAAAGGTGCGGGTCGGACTGACCTCGGACACATCAACGGAAATTCTTGAAGGCCTCGACGTCGGCGAAACCGTCGTGGCCGACGCTGGCACCTCGCTGCATGATGGCGACCAGATCAAGACCATGTTTGCCGACGAACTCGAGCGCACGCGGACACGATAATGGCTTTGAACATCTCGGCATGGTCGATCCGGAACCCGCTTCCTTCCGTCGTATTCTCGATCATCCTGCTGGTCCTGGGCTGGGTCAGCTTCACCAAACTCGCGGTCACGCGGCTGCCGAGCGCCGACATTCCCGTGATCTCGGTCGCGGTCTCGCAGTTTGGCGCGGCGCCATCGGAGCTGGAATCCCAGGTCACCAAGACGATCGAAGACGGCGTCTCCGGTGTCGAGGGTGTCCGGCACATTTCCTCGTCGATCACCGACGGATTGTCGCTGACGACGATCCAGTTCGCGCTTGAAACCAACACCGACCGTGCGCTGAACGACATCAAGGACGCCGTCACCCGCGTTCGCGCCAACCTGCCGCAAAACGTCAACGAGCCGCTGATCCAGCGCGTCGACGTCATCGGCCTGCCGATCGTCACCTACGCCGCGATCTCACCCGGCAAGACGCCGGAGCAGCTCTCCTACTTCGTTGACGACGTCGTCAAACGTGCGCTGCAGGGCGTGCGCGGCGTCGCCCAGGTCGAGCGTATCGGCGGTGTCGAGCGCGAGATTCTGGTCTCGCTCGACCCCGACCGCTTGCAAGCCGCAGGGCTCACCGCCGTCAATGTCAGCCAGATCCTGCGCGGCACCAATGTCGACCTCGCCGGCGGCCGCGCCGAAATCGGCAAGAACGACCAGGCGATCCGGACGCTGGCGGGTGCCAAGACACTCAACGAACTCGCCGGCACCATGATCCCGCTGTTCGGCGGCGGCGAGGTGCGGCTCGACGATCTCGGCACCGTCACCGACACCATCGCCGACCGCCGCACTTTTGCTCGCTTCAACGGCGAGCCGGTGGTGGCGCTCGGCATCAAGCGCTCCAAGGGCGCCAGTGACGTGGTGGTCGCCGCCGCGGTGCAAAAGCGCATCGATGCACTGAAGGTCGCCTATCCCGACGTCGATTTGAAGCTGATCGACACCTCGGTCGAATTCACCAAGGGCAACTACGAAGCGGCGATTTCGACCTTGTTCGAGGGCGCGATCCTCGCCGTCATCGTCGTGATGCTGTTCCTGCGCGACATCCGCGCCACCATCATCGCCGCGATCTCCCTGCCGCTGTCGATCTTCCCGGCGTTCTGGGCGATGGACATCCTCGGCTTTTCGCTGAACCTCGTCAGCTTCCTCGCGATCACGCTGTCGACGGGTATTCTGGTCGACGACGCCATCGTCGAGATCGAGAACATCGTGCGCCACATGCGCATGGGCAAGACGCCTTACCGTGCCTCATTGGAAGCCGCCGACGAAATCGGGCTGGCCGTGATCGCGATCTCGCTCACCATCATCGCGATCTTCGCGCCGGCGAGCTTCATGTCGGGCATCGCCGGTCAGTTCTTCAAGCAATTCGGCATCACCGTCTCGGTGCAGGTGTTCTTCTCACTGCTCGCCGCGCGCTTCGTCACGCCGGTGCTGGCGGCCTACTTCCTGAAGGATCATCCGCATGACGACCCGCCGCCCGGACGCGTGCTGAAAGCCTATACCGCGCTCGTCACCTGGTCGGTGAAGCATTATTTCATCACGGTGCTGATCGGCTTCGGTATCTTCGCCGCCTCGATCTGGAGCATCACGCTGCTGCCGCAGGGCTTCCTGCCGGCGCAGGACACCGCGCGCTCGCTGCTCGCTATGGAGCTGCCGCCGGGTTCGCAACTCGCCTACACCGAGAAGGTGACCGAGGACATCGTCGCGCGCCTGCGCAAGCGCCCGGAGATCAGAAGCATATTCGTCGATGGCGGCCGTGTGCCGCCGGGTACTCTGGAAGTGCGGCGCGCCGCGCTGATCATCAACTACACGCCGAAGAGCGAGCGTAATAGCGCCCACACGCAGCGCCTGCTGGAGCTCGATATCGGCAAGGAACTCGAAAATGTTCCCGACATAAGGTTCTGGTTCCTCGACGAAAACGGCCTGCGCGCGATTTCGCTGGTCGTGACCGGCGTCGACACCAACATCGTCGGCAACGTCGCCAATGAGCTCGCGACCCAGATGAAGCGGATTCCGATCATCGCCAACGTGATCTCGGAAACCTCGCTCGATCGGCCAGAGCTTCGGATCCGCCCGCGGGCTGAATTGGCGGCGCGGCTTGGCGTCTCCACCGAAAGTCTGTCGCAGACCATCCGCGTGGCGACGATCGGCGACGTCGGACCTGCGCTCGCCAAGTTCGATGCCGGCGATCGCCAAGTGCCGATCCGCGTCCAGCTCGAAGACAACGCGCGCGGCGACCTGCAAATGCTGCAGCAATTGCGCGTGCCGCTCGGCCAGCGCGGCGAACGCGGCGGTGTGCCACTGTCGGTCGTTGCCGACATCCAGCTCGATCAGGGCCCAACCAGCATCAACCGTTACGACCGGGAACGGCAGGCAACGGTCGCTGCCGATCTCGTCGGCAGCGCAGCGCTGGGCGACGCCACCAAGATGATCTACGAACTCCCTGTCATGAAGAGCCTGCCGAAGGGCGTCAAGGTGAGCCCGTCGGGCGACGCCGAAAGCCTGAACGAATTGTCGGAGGGTTTCGCCACCGCCATCACCGCCGGCCTGATGATGGTCTATGCCGTGTTGGTGCTGCTGTTCGGCACCTTCCTGCAGCCCATCACCATCCTGTTCTCGCTGCCGCTCTCGATCGGCGGCGCGATCGCGGCGCTGCTGTTGACCGGCAAGCAGCTGACAACACCGGTGTGGATCGGCATCCTGATGCTGATGGGCATCGTCACCAAGAACGCCATCATGCTGGTGGAGTTCGCGGTCGAGGCGATGCGCGAGGGCAAGAGACGCGACGAGGCCATCATCGACGCCGGCATGAAGCGCGCGCGGCCGATCGTCATGACGACTATCGCGATGGCGGCCGGCATGATGCCTTCCGCGCTCGCCTTCGGCGCCGGCGGTGAATTCCGCTCGCCGATGGCGCTCGCCGTGATCGGCGGCCTGGTATTCTCCACCATCCTGTCGCTGGTGTTCGTGCCGGCAATGTTCATGATGATGGACGATCTCGGCGCGCTGATCTGGCGCTTCGGCAAGAAGCTGATCGTCTCCCATGCCGAGAGCGAACCGGCCGGTCACTCCAGCGATCACACCGATCCGCCAGCCAAAGGCCCGCCCGCCGCGCCACCGGCGATGTCACCCGCGGCGAAGTGAAGTGCCCTACTCGTTCCGCGCCACCGCCGTCAGCTTGTTCAGGTTCTGCAGCAGGATGCGGCCGCGTTGCAGATCCAGAATGCCGTCCTTGCGCCAGAGCTGCAGTTGACGGTTGACGCTTTCGCGCGCGGCGCCGACGAAGACGCCCAGTTGCTCCTGCGAAATATGCACTTCCGATCCGAAATCCGCCGCCAGTGCGACCAGCCTTCGCGCCAGCCGTACGGGCAGCGGCTGCAGCATGGATTCTTCCATCCGCTCGCTCTGCCAGCGGATGCGCTGGCACAACAGCATGATGATCTTGATAGCGACCTTCGGCTCGCGCTCCAGGAAGCTGAGGAAATCCTCGCGCCGCAGCACGAACAGTTCCGAGGCCTCGCCGGCAGTGGCGTCCGCGGTGCGGCTCTGGCCGTCGAGCACTGCGACCTCGCCAAAGAGATCGCCGGAGCCCATGAAGTTCAGTGTCAGGCGGCTGCCGTCGGGGGCGCCGGTCTCGATCCGGATCTGGCCGCGTCGGACCCCGTAAAGCGCATCGCCAGGGTCGCCCTTCTGGAACAGCATCTCGCCGAGCGCGAGCTGCTGGGTGTGGCACAGGCCGGAGATCCGCTGCAGTTCGTCGGCGCCAAGGTCCGCGAACATCGGGTTCATTTTCAGGATGACCGCAAATTCGGCCTGTTTACTCATAGTATTGCCTTCCAGATCGACCCCGTCCCCCAGACGGCCTGGCAAAGATCCACCCCGCCGGAAGTGTGTCATAAGTCACATAACTTTACAGCACCCTTGGAATATTTTTCCCTTCTTTGAGCCCTATCCCGTTTCCGGGATAAGCTCGCTTGTCCGGCTGTGCCCCCGCCAGGCGCCGCCGAAACCGATGCCGGTTGCCCGGTCTGGAAAGTCGCTATGAGAGCATTGAAAATCGCCGGGGCCGCCATCGGCGCTGTGGTCGTCGTCGTCGCACTTCTGCTGGTGATAGGCGTCCCCTCCGGCTTCGTGACACAGCAGATCCGGGAGCGGGTGGAGCGCGAGACCGGCTACAAGCTCACCATCAACGGTGGTACCAAAATCGGCGTCTGGCCGTCGCTCAACATCACGCTGAACGACATCACGCTGAGGGATCCGAAGGACCGCGACGTCAGCACCCGTCTTGCCGCCAGCAGCATCCAGGCCGATGTGACGCTTTCGAGCGTATGGTCCGGCCGGCCGCAGATCACCGAACTGGTGATCGTTCGCCCGATATTGAACGTGCCGCTGCAGCGCGAGCGCGTGAAGGATGCCAGTCTCGCTTCGAAGCCGGCCGCGGCGGCCGCGGGCGACGCCTTTACGATCGAGCATGTCAGCGTCACCGGCGGCACGGTGGTGTTTTCCAACCTGCGCGACCGCGTCGAGAACAAGATCGAGACCATCAACGCCGACGTGACCGTCGATGCCGACCGCAAGATCAGGGCGTCCGGCAATGCGCGCACCGGCGAGCAGGCGCTGAAGTTCGACATCAAGGCCGCGCTGCCGCCGGCGCCGATCGAGCGGCAGAACATCCCGACCGAATTCAAGATCGACGCGCCTGGTTTCCTGCAGGCGCAATTGTCGGGCAAGGCGGAGGCCCGCCTCAACGGCTCGGTGGTGATGATCAACGGCCTGACAGGCCTGCTCGGCGACGGCGCGTTCAACGGCTGGGCCTCGGTCGATCTCGCAAGCAAGCCGCTTGTAAAGCTCGATCTCGATTTCCAGCGGCTCGACATCGCGATGTCGCACGGAGCTGCCGGTTCGGCCGCGCAGCCCTGGAGCAATGCGACGATCGATCTCAACGGCCTCAATTATGTCGATGCGCAGGCGCGGATTTCCGCAGCCACGCTCAATATCGGCGATGGGCATTTCGCGCCGGCCGCGATCGAGGCGACGCTGGCAAGCGGCGTGGTGAAAACGCAAATCTCCAATCTCGGCGCCTATGACGGCAACGCCAATGGTGACCTGACGATCGATGCCTCGACCGCCAATCCATCCTTTGCGCTGCGGGCCGACCTTACCGGCGTGCGCGCGCTGCCGCTGCTGAAAAGCCTTGCCGATTTCGACAAGCTCGACGGCAAAATGCAGACCAAGATCAGCGTGCGCTCCACCGGCAACAGCCAGCGCGCCATCATGGCCAATCTTTCCGGCACCGCGCTCGCCGTGTTCCAGGACGGCGCCATCAAGGGGCTCAACGTCGCCCAGATGATCCGCTCGCTGACCTCTAACACCTTGTCCGGATGGCAAGAGAACAGGGAACAGGCGACGGACCTGACGCAGTTGTCGGCCTCCTTCAAGATCGACAAGGGCCAGGCGGTCACCACCGACCTCAACCTGGTGGGTCCTCTGGTGCGGATGACAGGTGTGGGGACCATCGCGCTCGACACCAAGCAGATCGGGTTCCGGGTCGAGCCGAAACTCGTGATGACCACCGAAGGCCAGGGCCGCGCCGCTGACCCGGTCGGCTTCGGCATTCCCGTGATGATCGAGGGCCCGTGGGGCGAGCCGCGGATTTATCCGGACGTGCAGGGCATCCTCGATAACCCCGACGCCGCCTATGCCAAGCTGAGGGAGCTGGGCAAGGGCCTGTTTGGCCCTGATGGCGCCGGCCTCGGCGCTGCGCTTGGCGGCCTGCTCGGCGGCGGCCAGCAAGGCGCCGCGGGCGGGCAAGGCGCGGCCGGCAAGCCGGGCGATCTGCTCGGCGGCCCGCTTGGCGAGACCATCGGCAATCTGCTGCAGCAGGGGCTGAGCGGCGGATTGGGCGGCGCGGGTCAGGGTGGAACCAGCCAGGGCGCAAGTCCTGGGACAAGTCAGGGCGCGGCGCGGCCGAGCGGCCAGCGCAGCATTCCGATTCCCGCGCGGCCCAGCGAGGATGAGCCCGCTGCCCCCGCGGCGCCTTCGGCGCCGAGCGACGCCCCGCAGGCCGACAGCCAGCCCATGAACGAGGTTCTGCGGCAGCTGTTCAATCGCTGAGCCCCCGTCTTCCCCATCATCGATCCCCACCCAAATTCGGGGCTAACCATGTGAGCTGGGCCACCAGTCTGGCCGGCCGTTTCGTGCTAAACAGGCCCAACCGCGGGGCCTCCCGGCCGGGAGGACCTGCCGCAGCGACAAGCCGATGCGCGCGACTTCGAGGCGTGGCGCACGAGGGTCCGGATGAACGGGGTCAAGAACAAGGTCTGGTTCCTGCGCGAAGGCCTGTTCGCCAAATACGTCGTCGCGCTGGTAGGGCTTGTCGTGTTCGTGCTCGCGGTCAACGGCGCGATGGAAATCTGGATCAGCTATCGCGGCATCAAGACCTCGCTGACGGGTGCCATGTCGGAGAAGGCGGAGGCCACCGCCAAACGCGTCGAGCAATCGATGTCGGAGCTGGAACGGCAGATCAGCTGGGCGACGCGCGCCTACTCCTATACGCCGGAACTGCGCCGCGCCGACTACACCCAATTGCTGCGGCAGGTGCCCTATGTCAGCCAGCTCACGCTGCTATCCGCCCACGGCCGCGAACAGCTCCGCCTGACGCGCCAGACGGCGACCGAGGGCAGCAACGCCGATTACGCCCGCGATCTCCGCTTCACCGAGGCGGTTGCCCGCGGCACCAGCTTTGCTGTGCCCTATTTCAGGGACGGGCAGCCCTTGATGTCGATCGCGTTATCGCATTCGGATGGCCAGGTCACCGTCGCCGAGATCGACCTTCGTTTCATCGATGATTTCCTCGGCGACACCGAGGTCGGCAAGGTCGCGTACGCCTATATCGTCGACGGCAAGGGCCAGGTGCTGGCGAGTTCGACGAAGGGGCCGGACCTCGCCCAGGATCTCTCCCGCCTGCCGCAGGTCGCCTCCGTGCTGACGCCGGGACGCGGTGTGCTGAACTCGGGCACCGATGCCAGCGGCCAGTCCGTCCTGACCACCGCGAGCGCGGTGCGGCGGCTCGGCTGGTACGTGTTCTTCGAGCAGCCGACGGCGCAGGCGCTGACGCCGATCCGCGATCAACTGGTGCGGATCGCGTTTTTGATCGCGCTCGGGCTCGTGGTCGCGATCCTCGCCGGCACGGTGATGGCGCGGCGGATGCTGGTGCCGATCACGGCACTGCGCGCCGGCGCGCGACGTCTTGGTGCGGGCGATTTCGGCCACCGCATCGAGGTCAAGACCGCCGACGAGCTGGAAGAGCTGGCGGGCCAATTCAACAGCATGGCGGGCCAGCTCGCCGAGACCTACTCCCACCTCGAAGGCAAGGTGCAGGAGCGGACGCGGGATCTGGCGCAATCGATCAACGAGCTCAAGGTGCTGGAAGAGGTCGGCCGCGCGGTGTCGTCCTCGCTCGATCTCAACGCGGTGCTGCCGACGGTCGCTGCGCGCGCGCTTGAAATTACGCACGCCGACGCGGTTTTGATTTACGGCCATGATCCGGCCAACCACACCTTCAACCTCACCGAGGCGATCGGCATCGACAAATCCACCGAGGGCAAGCATCTTGCGATCGACGCCGACAACTCGCCGCTGGGCGAAGCAGCCTCCAGGGGCGAGCCGATCGCGATTCCAAATCTCGACGAGGCCCCCGATCAGCCGCTGCGCGACGTCGTCATCGAGGCCGGCTTCCATTCGGTGCTTGTCGTGCCGCTGGTCGACCAGAAGGGCATATTGGGATCGCTGGTGGTTCTGCGCCGCAACGCCGGCGAATTTTCCGAAAATCTCATCGGGCTGATGAAGACCTTCGCGCACCAATCGGTGCTGGCGATGCGCAACGCGCGGCTGTTCAGCGAAGTCGACCACAAGAGCCGCGAACTCGAGACCGCGAATTCCACGGTGCGGCAGCAGGCCGACAAGCTGCAGGAGCAGACCGATGAGCTCCGGGATTGGAACAAGTCGCTGGAAGAGCGGGTCGAGACGCAGCTCGGCGAGATCGAACGCATCCGCCGCCTCGAACGCTTCCTCGCCCCGCAGGTCGCGCAACTGATCGCCTCCTCCGACGGCGCGGGCCTGCTCGACAGCCACCGCCGCGAAGTCACCGTCGTGTTCTGCGACCTGCGCGGCTTTACGGCGTTCACCGAGACCACCGAGCCGGAAGAGGCGATGAACGTGCTGCGGGAATATCATGCCGCGCTTGGCGAATTGATCTTCCGCTATGAGGGCACGCTCGACCGCTATGCCGGCGACGGCGTGATGATCCTGTTCAACGCGCCGATCCAGTTCGAGGATCACACTAAGCGCGCGGTGAAGATGGCGGTCGAGATGCGCGACACCGTGGGCGGACTGACCGAGAAGTGGCGCAACCGCGGCCACAATCTCGGCTTCGGCATCGGCATTGCGCTCGGCTACGCGACGCTCGGCCAGATCGGCTTCGAGCGGCGGCTCGAATACGCCGCGATCGGCAGCGTCACCAACCTCGCCTCGCGCCTGTGCGACGAAGCCAAGGCCAACCAGATCGTGGTGTCGCGGCGCGTCTACGGCATGGTCGAGCCCTGGGTGGAGGGACGGCCGATCGACGATCTGAATTTGAAGGGATTCAATCATCCGATCCTTGCCGCCGAGATTTTGGCGTGGCGGGAAGAGGTGGACAATGTCGTCGATGCGGCGGCGCGACGGCAGAAGAAGAAGTAATCTGACGCGCCGCGCTTCGCTCTCTTCGTCATTGCGAGCGAAGCGAAGCAATCCATTTCACCACGCAAAGAAGAATGATTGCATCGCCTTGCTCATGAGCTACGGCGGACAAGTCGTCGCTGCGCTCCCGCAATGACGGCGCGAGGCAGTTCCAGATTCAATTTTCAAACAGCAGATACGACTTCGCGATCCCGCCGCGCGAAGCGCCCGGGACTTTGCGATCAATCTCGCGCCCAGGAAATCAGAGGGCGCAGGGAATGCCGGATGCGCGCTGCACCCGAGGTCCCGTGCGCAAAGGAGGTATTGGTTGCGCGCACGAGCATACAGGGCAGCGGAGGCAATCCGACATTCCCTGCGCAATGGCTTTACGGCTTACTTCGAGCTCTCCCCGGTGAGCGGGCTTTCTTGCCACCGTCGCCGGCGGGCTTGACCCGCCAACTTGACGCCAGCGTCGCGGCGTCAGGACCACACGACTTCGCCGTACGCTCTCGCGCCGTTCGTTATCGGCACTACCAGCGTCCACCGCAACCCGTCCCACGTTCGTGACGATCATGATACGCCCCTCTGAGCGGGACGGGATGGATGTGGATATGCCCCGAGTTGGGGGTAGCCGAAAACAGAAATATTTTTGATCCTTGGGCTTGACACGATTTCGGAAAATCAGAAGTGATTTGCCCGTCGGGTCAGAATGACGCAGCTGCAAGGCGTGCTTTCGAGAAACGGATTGACCAGATGTTGGTGTCTCCGACGGCGTCACCGTTCGTTCGCCTCGTCACGATCAAACTTGTTACCTTCGGGCGCAGGCCGGCGGAGTTGCTCCAACTGCTTCAAAAACGCGGCTCGTTTTTCGGCGTCGTCGAGCGCACTTTGCTGTTTCAATGGCTCGAGGATCACCTTGTCACCGACCTTGCTGACCCGCACCTCGATGCCCTCGAAGCGGAATTCGTCGGGCAGCAGCACCACTTGGCTATCGCCATCCATGATCAATTTAGCGGTTGCGCTCATGATCCGCCTCCGTCGATAATAGCCAGATATCTTTCATAACATATCATGCCGCCGCCGGCGCATCACGTGCCGGGGCGAAAGGTGCCTATCCAGAGGATCACGGCGGGTCTGTCAGGCAAGCCATGTTGATGACAAAACGCAAACCGGCGACGATCGGCGAAATTCTGGTCGAGGAATTCATGAAGCCGATCGGCCTGACGCAGGGCGCGCTGGCTGATGCCGTGGGGGTTCAACGCAAGCACGTCAACGAACTGTGTAACGATCGTCGCAATGTGACCGCGGCGACCGCGCTCATTCTCGCCCGCGTGTTCGGCAACAGCGCGGATTTCTGGCTCAATGTGAGCGGCGAAGCGATCTCTGGGAGGTGATGCACTCACCAGTGAGCGCAAATGGATCGAACGGGCGCAACCTCTGATAGAAGCCGCATGAGGTAGCCCGCCTCGTGCTCGCAGGGAATTAGTCACGCGTCTGACGCTGCCCCGTCCACTACATCCCATCCCAACGTCCGTGACGATCATGATACGCCCCTCTGGCGGGACGGGATAACGCGAGTCTGTAGCGGTGATTTGGGGTCGCGGGAAAGAGGAATATTTTCTCGGAAGGGGCTTGACAAAATTTTACTGAGTCGCCCGTCGGGCAAAATAAGTGCCGCCTTTTGCACCGCTTGAGACGCTCCTTCATCGCCTGATCTTGTCGAGACTTTGCCTTCGGCCGAACCGCCGACTATGCTGGGTTAACAGGCATTGGATCGTGACATGCAGAACGAATGGATCAAGCCCCGCGAGTATTCCTTTACTAACACTGTCGGAGAGGTGTTCTACGAGATCGCCTACTCACGTCAGGATGTGAACACGTTTGCAAAGATGCACAAGGCAGCCAGCTACAGACCAACGGAAGACGGTTCAATCTGCAAATCATTCGTCGCAGATTGATTTGAGCAACGCCGCTGTGACATGCCCATTTTGTTCGATTGACGAAAGTCGCGTTGCTTTCTCGAATGAGTTGGTGATCGCCATTTGGGATGGATTCCCAGTGAGCCGAGGTCACCTTCTCATCGTTCCCAGACGTCACACGCCAGCCTGGCCGAACCTGAGTTCAGTCGAGAAGGCTGCGATTATGGAGGCCATCGATAAGGGTCAAGCCACCATATCGGAGCGCTTCCACCCAAACGGTTTCAACGTCGGCTTCAACGAAAGCTCTGCCACGGATCAAACAGTCTCCCACTTCCATTTGCACATCATACCGCGCTACGATGGTGATTTGACTGATCCTCTAATCGGCATGCGGCGCGACATTTCGGACAAGGTAAATTACTTTGCGGTCAGCGAAAGTCTGCGCGAACCCCCCGTTTACAAAAGACTCGTGACTGGGGGTGACGATCCTTTGCTCCCGCACCTGCTGTTGCATCTCGACGGATCAACGACCTGTGACATCGCAGTCGCCTTCCTGCTCGACAGCGGCGCTCGTATGATCGTCGCGCACCTTCGAGACTTTCTGGTGCGTGGAGGCCGGGCACGAATTCTCGTCGGAGACTATTTGGACGTCACAGAGCCGCCGGCGCTACGCCGTCTTAACGATCTTTCAGGTGACTTAGTGGTTCGTGTCTACGAGGCGCGCGACCGCGGCTTTCATCTTAAGACCTACATCTTTCAAACCGACGACGAAGGCATTGCGTTTGTGGGAAGCTCGAACCTGTCCGCGCCTGCACTCACGAGTTCCATTGAATGGAACTACAAGGTGATCTCTCGCCATGAGCGCGCCGGATTTTCGGAAATTACGGCCGGTTTCGAAAGTATCTTTAACTCCTATCAAGCCGTCCGCGCCGACGAAGCCTGGATATGCCGCTATGAAGCGCGTCGGCTGCCCGCGGATTGGAGAGGAGCGGGAGTGACTGAAGAGCCGCCCGCGCCAATGATGGTCCCCCACTCTATTCAGCAGAAGGCGCTTGAAGCCCTTGAAGAGACTCGCCGCGAAGGCTATTCGGCCGGACTCGTCGTTCTTGCAACAGGGCTTGGAAAAACCTGGCTCTCTGCCTTCGACAGCGACCGAGCACAATTCCGACGGGTTCTCTTTGTGGCTCACCGCGAAGAGATATTAAATCAGGCCATCGATAATTTTCGACGTGTCCGACCAAATTCATCTATCGGACGAATGATCGGGTCGCAAAGAGACTCCTCAGCGGATCTTATCTTCGCCTCAGTGCAAACATTAGGACGCATAGAACATCTCAAGACGTTCGGCTCCGCCTACTTCGATTACATCGTCATCGACGAATTTCACCACGCAGCGGCGACGACGTACCGTCGCATCATCGATTATTTCGAACCTAAGTTTTTGCTTGGACTAACAGCGACGCCAGAGCGGATGGACGGGGGCGATCTTCTGGCTCTGTGTCAAGAAAACCTCGTTTTTGACGCATCAGTGCCGGATGGTATCTCGGCAGGCTTGCTCTGCGCCTTCCAATATTGGGGCGTCCCGGATGTGGTCGACTACGACAATATACCTTGGCGCAACGCGCGCTTCGACCCTACGGAACTTACGGCGGCAGTCGCCACCGAGGCTCGCGCTCAAAACGCTCTTGAGCAATTCCGCAAGCATGGCGCGCAGCGCTGCATCGCATTTTGCTGCTCGCAACGCCACGCGAACTTTATGGCAGAATTTTTCAATGCGCGCGGCGTTCGATCAGTTGCCGTGCACGCCGGTAATGAGAGCGCCCCAAGAACCACTTCGCTTCAGCATCTCGCCGATGGCAATATTGACGTTATCTTCTCGGTCGACATGTTCAACGAAGGGGTCGATGTCCCTAATATTGATACCGTCCTCATGCTACGCCCCACGGAATCGACCGTGATTTGGATGCAGCAATTCGGTCGGGGACTGCGTAGAGCGTCGGGGAAGCCGTTTCTGAAAGTCATCGACTACATCGGCAATCATCGGTCGTTCCTCATGAAATTGCGTTCCGTCGCAGCGCTCGTAGACAGAAATGCCAACAGTATGGGGGCTCTAAGAAAGCTTCTCGACGAAGTCAAGAAGCAAGACCTAGATCTTCCAGAGGGCTGCTCTGTCACTTACGAACTCGAAAGCATCAGAGATTCTTGAAAGTTTGTTGAAGCCGGCTCGGCCAGAAGCCGCACTCGAAGCATTCTACAAAGAGTTTCTCGAACGTCATGGTGTGCGACCGACCGCGGTTGAAGCCTTCCACGAAGGATTTAATCCCCGTGGAAATAGCGAACGCTCTTGGCTCGGGTTTGTTTCACGCATGAACGGACTGTCACAGGCCGGTGCCGCGGCTTTCTCGCAATCTCGTGCTTTCCTAGAGAGTATCGAGAAGACCGAGACCACCCGCAGCCATAAGATCGCATTGTTGCTCGCCATGATCTCGGCTGACGCAATACCTGGCGAAATCGGAATTGACGAGTTGGTTGAACAAGTTGCACGATTCGCAACTCGATATTTGAAAATCCGCGCCGATTTCTCCGTTAATCTCGGCGACGAAAAAAGCGTACGCCGCATGCTCACTGACAATGCTATCCGCGCGCTCGTGGAAGGCCAGGGAACCGGAAACGTATCTTTCTTTCGCTTTGAAAACGACCGCCTTTCCACCACCTTCGAAGCTGGAGACGTCGGACCTTTTCGAGATCTCCTACGTGAAGTTTTAGACTGGCGCCTTGCGGAGTTTCTGAATCGACAAAGCCCCGGCGATTCAAACGCTGACGTGATCTGCCGAGTAGCTCGTGTCGGCGACCATCCGATTTTGGTTCTTACTAATGACGCTGCGAGCCTTCACTTTGAGGAAGGCTTCACCCCCGTCCAGATAGACGGCGAGGCTTACGAACTTTCGATCGAAGAGAATGCAATCAACGTCGTTCGAAAGCCCGATGAAGAGGCAAATCTGCTGCCTAAAATGTTGCGTCATTGGTTTGGCAACGATGCAGGTTTGTCGGGAAACGGCGAGAGGGTCAAACTAAAGCGCGGCCCATTCGGTTTCGAAATGGAGGCGCTACGAATTCCAGCCTCTCAGGGCTTGCAAGTCTGGGCACGCTATTTGCGGGAAGCCATCGCACCCGCCTTCGGCCTCACTTTCAGCCAGGCAATTTGGAACGCCGGATTCGTTGTCCAAGACCCGGAGGTCTTTCTTCTAGTTACCTTAGCGAAGGAAGACATGAATACTGAACATCGATACGTGGACCATTTTGAATCCGACAGTGAGTTCGCTTGGCAGAGCCAGAACCGCACCACAAGGGCCTCGAAGCATGGGCAAATTCTTAGTAATCACCGGATTCAGGGGAAACGGGTTCATCTCTTTGTGCGGCCGACGAAGAAGACCGGTTCAAAACCAACCCTCTTTATCTACTGTGGCGAAGTTGACTTCATTTCTTGGGAAGGTGATGCACCAATCTCCATAAAATGGAAATTGCGTGAAGCAGTCCCTCCCCGGTTACATGCCCTGCTCGGAGTGCCTTCGTAGGATGAGCCCGTAGCTTCAGGGTTGCACTCTGATCGCCTGACCGTTGAGGGTTCGCTCCGCCCCCTACCCCAACCCCGCCTTCCTAAACCCCTCCAGATAATGCGCCCGGTCCTCCTCCCGCTCGAACGGCATTTCGCTCGATAGCCAGGCCAGCGAAATAGAGGGCTGAACCCGCCGCAGCGCCTCCAGCGCGACCTTGGCCTGATCGGCCTCGCCGGACATGCCGAGCGACGCCGTCAGCACGCGGTGGGCGCCGACGAAATCGCTGCGCTGGCGCACCGCCTCGCGGGAGAGGCGGATCGCCTCGGGGTAGTTACGGCCGACATACTGGCAATAGGAGGCAACGCCGCAATAGATCGCGGCAAAGGGATCGCGGGGTGAAAAACGCAGCGCCTGCCGCGCGGCGCTGGCGCCTTCCTCCCAGCGCCCGCAATAGGCCAGCGCCACGCCATAGATCCCGCGCGCCGGCGAGAAATTCGGATTGAGCCGTAGCGCCAGTTCGAATTCGGCGATCGAATCGTCGAACCGCTTGTAGAACAGATAGACGGAGGCGAGCGCATAATGCGCCCACGCATCCTCGCTATCGGCGCGGATGGCGGAAAGCGCCGCGCGCTCGGCCAGCGGAATGGCCCGCGGCATGGTCTCCCAGCCCATATGGGCCGAAAACGTGTAGCAGGCGGCGAGCAGGCTCAGCGCCTGGCCGTAGCCGGGATCGACCGCGATGGCCTTTTCCAGCAGCGCCTGCGCCACCAGATTGTCCTGCCGCGTCACCCGCCAGTAATGCGATAGCGCGCGCATCACGAGATCCCAGGCGACCATGTTTTCCGGCGTCTGGCGGCGGGCGCGGAAATTCTCCGCCGCATAAAGCTGCGGCTCGATCGCCGCCACCACGGCCTGCGTGATCTCGTCCTGCACGGCGAACACATCCGCCAGATCGCGGTCGTAGCGCTCGGCCCAGAGGTGACTGCCGGTCACCACATCGTTGAGCTGGGCGGTGATGCGGACATGGTCGCCGTCCTTGCGCACGCTTCCCTCGACGACATAGCCGACGCCGAGCTCCTCGCCGATCTGCTTCAAATGCACCGACTTGCCCTTGTAGGAGAAGGCGGAGTTGCGGGCGACGACATAGAACCAGCGCAGCTTCGAAAGTGCGGTGATGATGTCCTCGCTGATGCCTTCGGAGAAATATTCCTGCTCGGGCTCGCCCGAGATGTTGGCGAAGGGCAGCACGGCGATCGCCGGGCGATCGAGCGGCGGGAGGTGGTTGCGCGAGGGTTCGGGCGTGGCTGGCGCGCTAGGCGTGCCTTGCGGCGGCGCAACGGCGCCGCCGGGCGTAAGGGCGCCGCTGGTCACGCTTCGCGACGCAACGGCGTCGCTGACCGTGCCGACGAAGCGAAAGCCCTTGCGCGCGATGGTGCGGATCACGGCCTGGTCCTTGCCGCTGTCGCCGACCGCTTTCCGCGCGGCGTTGATGCGGCTGGTCAGGGTGGATTCGGAGACGATGCGGCCGTCCCAGACGGTCTCGATCAGATCGTCCTTGGTGACGACGCGGTCGCGGTTCTCGACCAGGTAAATCAGCAGATCGAACACCTGCGGCTCGACCGGGATGGGCGCGCCGCCGCGGGTCAATTCGCGAATGCCGGCGTCGAGCACATGGTTGGAAAAGTGGAATTGCACGTGTTTGTCCCGGAGATCGTTAAGCTTTGGCCAATTTACCCCGTCTGCAACCGCCCTTTCTGTGGGCTACCTCACAGAAAAATCAGGCTGTCCTCAAGGCAAAATAAGCCCTCTGTCAGAGTCTTTAGGTCTGCCGGGGGGCATGTTCGGTTCACCGCGGCCGCCCCCTGTGGCCGCATGACCCCGAGAGGAAAACGCATGGCCAGCCCCGCGACCGCAGCCGTCCCGACAGCCGCCCCCGTCCCCGACCTTGCCGCGATCAAGGCCAAACAGCAGGCGGCCTGGTCGTCGGCAATTACGCCATTGTCGGCTCGACGCTGCAGATCGTCGGCGAGGAATTGTGCGAGGCGATGGACCTGAAGGCCGGCGCAAAGGTGCTCGACGTCGCCGCCGGCAACGGCATGGCGAGCCTCGCCGCCGGCCGCCGCTGGTGCGAGGTCACGTCGACCGATTACGTGCCGGCATTGCTGGAGCGCGGCAAGGCGCGTGCCGCCGCCGAGGGCATGACGATGGAATTCATGGAGGCGGATGCCGAAAAACTCCCGTTCGGCGACAACAGTTTTGACGTGGTGCTCTCGACCTTTGGCGTGATGTTCACGCCGAACCAGGACAAGGCGGCTGCCGAATTGCTGCGCGTGTGCAGGCCGAAGGGCCAGATCGGCCTCGCCAACTGGACGCCGGACGGCTTCATCGGCCAGGTGTTCAAGACGCTCGGCAAGTATCTGCCGCCGCCGGCGGGCGCGAAATCGCCGGCGCTGTGGGGCACCCGCGCGCGGCTTTCCGAAATGTTCGATGCGGGCGCGGCTTCGGTCAGAGCCGAATCGCGCCTGTTCAATTTCCGCTACCGCTCGGCGGCGCATTTCCTCGACGTGTTCAAGACGTTTTACGGCCCGGTGCTGAAGGCGTTCGCAGCGCTCGATCCGGCCAAACAGGAAGAGCTGCACAATGATCTGCACGCCCTGATCGTGCGCATGAACCGCGCCAGCAATGGCAGCCTGGTGGTGCCGAGCGAGTATCTCGAAGTGGTGGTTACGAAGCGATGAGGGATTGCTGCGTCTGTTACGAGACAACCACCGCCGAGAGGCCAACTGATCTTACCTCTCCCCGCTTGCGGGGAGAGGTCGGATCGCCCCCGGCGATGCGAAGCATCGTCCGGTGCGATCCGGGTGAGGGGGTACAGGTCCATCGGTTGGCATCGGTATTCGCGGAGACAGCCCCTCACCCCGCCCTCCAAGAGCGAGCTTCGCTCGTCTCGACCCCGCAAGAGCGGGGCGAGGGAGGCCAAGACAGAAACAAACAGGAACCATTCGATGAATATTTTGACTCAAGCGTCTTCACGACAACGCGGTGGAAGTTGCGTCGTCGCGCTGCATTGCTCACTCGGTTCGGGACGCCAGTGGGCCAAGCTCGCGGCCGCCCTCGGGCCCGACACAAAATTCATCGCGCCGGACCTGGTCGGCTATGGCAATAACGCTCGCGCGTTCGATCTGCCGACCACGCTTTCGGCCGAAGTGGAATCGCTGAGTGAGCATCTGCGCGATGCGAGCGGCCCGATCCATCTGGTCGGCCATTCCTATGGCGGCGCCATCGCGTTCAAGATCGCAACCGCTTCGCCGTTTGCGCATCGTGTTCGCAGCCTGACGCTGATCGAGCCGGTTCTGCCGACGCTGCTTAGGGATAGCGCTGCGGACCAGCGGCTGCATGAGCGCTTCGTGCTGCTGGCGCATGAGGTCTATCGGGATCTCTGGAACGGATCGGTGCTGGAGGCGATCGACAAGTTCACCGAGTTCTGGCACGGCTCCGGCCCGCGCGAGCAGCTCACGCCGGCGGCGCGCCTCCGCATGATCGAGCATGCCGAGCGGCTGGCGTTCGATTTCACCGCCGCGCTGGCTGAGGAAAACCCGACCATGGCGGCGGTCTCGCTGCGCGTGCCGACGCTGCTGTTTTCCGGCGGACACTCGCCTTATTTGACCCAGCGCATCGTGCAGCGGATGGCTGCGGTCATCGAGGGGGCGGAGGTCCGCCACCTGCCGGATGCCGGGCATATGCTGGCCATGACCCATGCCGCCGCGATCAACCCTGAGATCGCCGGGCATATCGCCCGCGCCGATGAGCTCGCAGGCCTGCCCATGTTTGTCGGAGAACCCGTGGCGGCCGGCCAGCCGATGGCGCAGGTGATCCGCCTGGCGCGGGGCTGAACCTTGCCGCATGGCGCCCCTGTCCGCCATCTGGTATCCATGACGGCGAAAAACCGGGAATGAAACGCCGATGCGCGCGCGCGACCTGCTACCTGCCCTGCTCGTGGGAACGGCGCTGTGCCTTGCAGCACCGGCCGCGTTCGCTGCCGACGAGGCCGCTCAGCCGAGGGGCGCCGCGGTCACGGTGTTCAAGGCCGCAAAATCCTGTTTCGGCAATATCGTGGAAGTGTCCGGCACCATCATTGCGCGCGAGGAGACGCAAGTGCGGCCCGAGCGCTTCGGGCTGAAGGTTAGTGAGGTGCTGGCCGATGCCGGCGATACCGTCACCGCCGGGCAGGTGCTGGCCCGGCTGACGCTGCCCGAAGGTGGCACGGTTACGGTGCAGGCCCCGATGGCCGGTCTGATCTCGACCTCGACCGCGACCGTCGGCGCCACGGCGTCGGGCAGGGGCGAGGCGCTGTTCTCGATCATTGCGCGGAGCGAGTTCGACCTGGTCGGCCTGGTACCGACGCGCGACGTCGCGAAACTCCAGGTCAATCAGTCGGCGCGGATCAAGGTGATCGGCGCCGGTGAAATGGACGGCCGGGTGCGGCGGCTCTCGACGACCGTCGAGCCCAACAGCCAGCTCGGGCAGGTGTTCATCGGCGTCACCACCAACCGCAGGCTTCTGGTCAATTCATCCGGGCGGGCGCAGATCAAGACCGGCCAGAGCTGCGGCATCGCGGTGCCGCTGACCGCCATCCTCTATGGCTCCGCCGGCACGGTGGTGCAGGTGGTGCGGCGCCAGCGCGTCGAGACGCGGCGGGTGGAAACCGGATTGATGTCGCAAGGCGAGGTCGAGATCCGCGAGGGCATCGCCGAGGGCGACGTCGTGGTGGCGCGGGCCGGCGCCTTGCTGCGCGAAGGCGATCCGGTGCGGCCGGTGATGGCGGCGGCGGATCAGAAGTAGAGTTCGCGAATTACCCGCCGATGCTGATGTCTTCGAGCAGCGAGGACGACACCGAGGGAACCTGCTCGCCTTCGCTAGCGCGGGAGATCGCGACGCGGGTCTTGTTGAAGGTGACTACGGCGCCGGCCTGTGCATTGAGGTTGTTGAGCAGCTCGGCCATCAGCACGCTGTATTGGCCACTGGAATCGTCGGCCACCTTGCCGGGCGTCGCCGAGGTCAGGATCAGCGCGTTTTCAGGCGGCGAGATCGGCGCCAGCCCGTGCGAGAAGGAGCGGAAGCGGCGCTCATAGGGGTTGCGGCGGGAGGCGTCGAGCACGACGAGCTTGGCCTTGGCGCCCTGCTCCTTCATCCCGTCGAGTACGGATTCGACGCTGACGCCGTCGCGGCGGACATCGGCTTCCTTCCAGATCGCCGCATCGACCGGGATCATGAAGCTTTCGCGGCCGACCTGGACGCCATAGCCGCCGAAGAACAGCATCACCACGGTGTCGGGCGTGATCTTGGCCTTCATGCGCTCGATGGCGCGGGCCATGTCGTCCCTGGTGGCGTCTTCCACCACGTCGACGTCAAAGCCCTTGCCACGCAGCGCCGCGGTCAGGCCACGCGCGTCATTGATCGGCTGGGCCAATGGCTGAGAGGCGTCGGGATAATGGCCATTGCCGATCACCAGTGCGACGCGGGAAGCTTTTGTGGCGACGTCGGAATTCTGTTCGGTCGCGATCGCCTTGGCGGCATCGAGCGACCGCTTGTTCAGCGCCGCATGGGCGCCGATCGCCAGCGACACCAGGCCGACCAGAGCGGCGGCCACGGTGATCGAGCGGCGGGAGATCCGAAGCTGCCTAAAATCCATCGTTTCCATTCCCAATCGTTAACCAAGGCGCGCCTGTTAGTCGCGTCAACGCCGTTTAGGTTTGAGGGGTTGCAAATTGGTGTGCCGTCGAATTGTGCGCAATTTGCGGCACCGCAACAAACAGAGCCTTAACCCGCGCGGTCCTGTCGGGCAACCTCATTTGGTGCATGGTGCCGATCGCGCAAGACTATGGAACAAATCAGGGTAAACTCTGTGACTTACGTCACATTTGTGTTTCCTGCACATTCGTCTAGTTTTCAATGGCTTGCGGTTGACGGCGGCTAACAGCGGCCTGCGGCTGAACGGTTCCGGCGGAAAGAAACTGCATGGGCTTCCATTATTTCGCCGGCGCCGCCTATCGCGCGCTGACCGCCCGCAAGGACGGCCCATCGCTCTATGACGTTTGCGACCCCCTGCTGCTCGACTACCGCGGCGGCGACCCCCATCTCGGCAAGTTCTATCGCACCGCGCTCGGCAACCCGGCACTGCGACCATTGCTGCGCCGGACCGGGCTGCCGCAGCTGCGTGACGAGCGCCGCCTTGAGCGCCTGCGCGATGCGTTGATCCGGGCCCGCGACGATGCCGAGCCGGACTGGGCCGCGATCGGCCAACCCATCACCGAACTGATGGAAACGATCGACGTCGGCCACCCCAAGCCGGCGGCGGCGAACGGAGACGCGCGAGCGCCCGCTCTCGCCGAGATCGAGCGCGTGATCCGCACCTGCGGCGCGCATCTTTTGCGCACGTTTGCCAAGAACGGCTTCATCCCGACCTATGCCGCGTTCAATTTGCTGGGCGATGCCGACATGGGTGGGCGCGAAGTGCAGATGGCGCTGACCGGGCTCAATTCGCGCGGCTACAAGAACTCGACATTGCTGTTCAATCTGGCCCGGATCTTCATCGCGCACTCGCCGGCGCGCGCGCTGATCAACCCAGCCTGGCGCGGCATTGCCGAGCCGATGTGGGAGCCGATGCAAATCCGGCACCGTTCGGCCTATTATGACGCCTTCTTCACCGAGGCGCTGCTGAGTTTTGTCGAAACCGGCCTGCCGTCCGCCGATGAGGCAGCGGCCTCGCGCCGTGCCATCGCCGAGATGGTCGATTTTTGCCTGACCACCAGCGCCGAGGAGGTGCCCTCGCATGACGGCTCGACGGTGCGCGTCATCACCGCGCTGGCTCCGCTGCCGCATCCGCGCTTCTCAAAATTCTTTTCCCAGATCAAACAGGATCTGGGTTTTGGCATCTACGTGCCGGATTGCGACACCACGGCCTGCTCGTTCTCGGCGGCGACGCAAGCCGGCTCCTCCGACCCGATCCTCGAGCAGCCGTTACTGGACTTCTACGCAGGCTATCAGGTGCGCTGCGGCGCCAACGAGCCGCGCGTCACGGTGCCGCTGAACGACAATGTCGATTACGAGGGCGGCGTCGTCACCTGGATCGACAATCTCGCCGGCGACCGGCCCTACGGCAACGACCTTGATCCGACGCTCAATCTCGACATCCTCGAGGTCAGCTTCCGCAATTTCGCGCGCTGGAAGATCATCGAGACACCTTCCCGGCTCGAGACAGTGCATCGCATCATCGGCTTCCAGAAACGCTTGGTCGAAAGCGGCGCCTTCACCAATCCGCGCTCGCATATCTATTATCTGCCGGAGCTCTATTCGGCCTATTTCGGCCGCTGCTACGCCGCCTTCATCGCGCTGCCGCTGGCGGCGCGGCAGGCGATCGACCCCGACGATGCGTTCGGTTTCATCCGCGGCCGGGTGCTGGCCTATGTGCAGACGGAACTGATCACCCATGAGATGAACGTCTTCGACGCGGCGCTGGCCCTGATGGCGCTGGCGCATCTCGGCGCGGATGCCAACAGTTTTACCCCGTCGCTCGCCTGCATCGTCGCTCATATCGGCGAAGGCGGCCGGCATGGCCCGTTCAGGGCTTACGAGTGGAACAAGATGAAGACCCCGACGCGGATTTTGGTCGGCGGTCCCGAAGTGACCTCGGCCTTCGTGCTGATGGGGCTTTCGCTGGCACGCGGGGTGATGGTGAGAAGTGGAAGAGGCGAATAGCGAATGGCGAGTGGGGAAGACGTACCAGGCCGACCTATTCCACTCCCTACTCGCCATTCGGCATTCACAATGACGGGAAGTTGAAAGCGATGCCACTCCAGAGCACTGGCGAGCCAGCCTCATTGTCCGCACAATCTGTGCGCCTATTGGGCATGATTCTGCGCCGGGACCGCCGATGACATCAAGGAAATGGCTTTCCGCCGTTCTGCTGCTGTTGCTGCCGGCCATCGCGCAGGCGGCCGACATCACCGGCGTACCCAAAATCCGCGAAGGCGACCAGATCCAGATCGGCAACAGCCGCATTCGCTTGGGAGGTATCGACGCGCCGTCGGTGGATCAGCTCTGCCTCAACAATTCGGGCGAGCGCTGGACCTGCGGCGCCGCCGCGCGCGACGAACTGATCAAGCATGTCGGCAACAAGAGCTGGACCTGCCACATCAGAGCCACCGATCGCCGCGGCCGCACGGTTGCGCGATGCGAGGTTGACGGCGAGGACATCCAGAAATGGATGGTCTCAAACGGTTGGGCGCTGGCGTTCGTCCGGATCTCGCACGACTACGAGGCGGACGAGAAGGCTGCGCGCGAGGCCAAGGCCGGGATGTGGCAGGGCGCGTTCATCGCGCCGTGGGACTGGCGCGCCCGCAACAAGAAGACCACCATTCTTGGCGCCGCCAAGCCGCCGGAGAATGCCAGCACCATCCTGCTGGCGTCGGCCTCCGGACCGGTGGCACCTTCACCCGATTGCACCATCAAGGGTAACGTCAACCGATCCGGCGAGTGCATCTATCACACACCGGCCAGCCGCTGGTACGCCAAGATCCAGATGCATGTCAGCAAGGGCACGCGCTGGTTCTGTTCGGTCGAGGACGCCGAAGCCGCCGGCTGCCGCGAGACCAAACGCTAACGGTGCCCAACACTCAAGCTGACAGGCGATTACCACGACGACACGGCGGACTCCGCCGCGCCGTGTCGCTTGCGTTGTTCATCCTCGGCGGCTACGGCCTGCTCGCCTATCTCGTCCTGCCCGGGTTCTGGACGCATTATGAACACCAGAAAGGCCTGGCCGATCTGCCGATGGTGACACGCACGGGACAAGGCATTCCCGGCGATCCCATGAATGTCGGCCTGATCGGCGATCAGCGCGACGTGGTCTGCGCGATGCATCAGGCAGGCTGGTATCCGGCCGATCCGATCACGCTCAAATCATCGATCGAGATCGTCGGCAGCGTGCTGCTCGATCGCCCCTATAAGGACGCACCGGTCAGCAATCTCTATTATCAGGGACGGCGCGAGGACCTCGCCTATGAAAAGCCGATCGGCGCCAGCGCCGACCGCCGCAATCACGTCCGCTTCTGGAAGGTGCTGGACCAGGGCGAGGAAAAGCGCCCGGTCTGGCTCGGCGCGGCAACGGAAGATCGCGGCGTCGGCGTCAGCCGATATACCGCCGCGGTGACGCACCACATCAGCCCCGATCTCGACGCCGAGCGGGCGCTGCTGACGGCCGATCTGGAAAACGCGGGGATGGTGACCGCGAAATATCAGGTCACCGGCATCGGGCCGACCATTGCGGGCCATAATGGTGGCGGCGATCCCTATTACACCGACGGCGAGATCTGGGTGCTGCGGCTGGTCGAAGCCTGCCGGAAGCGCGACGGGCCCGCGGTGACGATCCCGAGCCCGCCGGCGACCGCGCTGAAGGATCAGATCTGGCATGCAATTGCCAATGCAATGGGAAAATAAGGGGTTTGCGGGTTGAAATTCGGCTCAATCCGCTGCATCCATGACTGGAACTGAGTGGGCTGACCCAACAAGGAAAACCAACAAATGACCGTTCGCGCGGGCCGGGAGTTTCTGGCCATCCCGGGACCCACCACTATGCCCGACGAGGTGCTTCGGGCGATGCATCGTCCGGCGCTTGATATTTACTCTGAGCAGCTGGTGGGGCTGACGCACGGCCTGCTCGCCGATCTTTCAAAGCTGTTCGCCACCAAGGGCCACTCCTACATCTACATCGCCAACGGCCATGGCGCGTGGGAGGCGACGCTCTCCAACGTGCTGTCGCGCGGCGACAAGGTGCTGGTGCTGGAAAGCGGACGCTTTGCGATCGGTTGGGGCAACGCCGCGGCCGCGATGGGCGCCGACGTCGAGGTGCTGAAAGGCGACTGGCGCCGCGCCATCCGTCCCGCCGAGGTCGAGGCGCGCCTGCGCCAGGATAAGGAACACAAGATCAAGGCGATCCTGGCGGTGCAGGTCGATACCGCCTCGGGCGCCTATAACGACATCGAAGCGATCGGCAAGGTCATCAAGGCATCGGGCCATCCAGCGCTGTTCATGGTCGACGCCGTCGCCTCGCTCGGCTGCATGCCGTTCGAGATGGACGCATGGGGCATCGATGTGGCGATGTCGGGATCGCAAAAGGGCCTGATGGCGCCTCCCGGCCTCGGCTTCGTCGCCGCCAATGATCGCGCGCGCGAGGTGCACAAGAAGGCTGATTTGCGCACGCCCTATTGGGACTGGACCGAGCGCGAAGGCAGCGAGCACTACCGGAAATATGCCGGCACCGCGCCCGTGCATCTGTTGTTTGCGCTGCGTCAGGCCGTCGACATGTTGTTCGAGGAGGGCCTGGAAAACACCTTTGAGCGCCATCGCCTGCTTGCCGAGGCGGTGCGCCGCGCGGTGGCGATCTGGTCGGAAGGTCAGGTGCTCGGCTTCAACATCGCGGAAGCCAGCGAGCGCTCCAACACGGTCACAACGGTGGTGATGAACGGCCACGATCCCGCGGTGCTTCGGCGCTATTGCAAGGATAAATGCGGCGTCGTGCTCGGGCTCGGCATCGGCGACCTCGCCGACCAGGCGTTCCGGATCGCCCATATGGGCCACGTCAACGCGCCGATGATCCTGGGCACGCTAGGCGTGGTCGAAACCGGCCTTACCGCACTCAAAATCCCCCACGGCAAGGGCGGCACCGAAGCCGCAATCGAGTGGCTCGGCGAAAATGTGAGTGCGTAATCTTTCTCTCTCACAATGTGAGAGAGCGAGACCTCGCGCCTGCCAATTCAATTCGATCAAAGTCTGAAGCCGCAAGGCTTTCCTGCGCGTCATTTTTAGTGCTTATACTGTATACCGGCAAAAAGCCGGGGCGCTGATCCCTGCACAATAAAACCTGGAGGAATCCGATTGGCGTCCGTTGATTTGCGCGGCCTGACCAAGCGATTTGGCTCGCTTGCCGTGGTCGATAACGTCTCGCTGCGGATCAAGCACGGGCAGCTGGTCTGTCTGCTGGGGCCATCGGGTTGCGGCAAGACCACGACGCTGCGGCTGATCGCGGGTTTCCTGGAGCCTTCCGACGGCGAGATCCATCTCGGCGACCGACTGGTCTCCTCAAAGGCGCGGACGCTGCCGCCCGAACAGCGCAACATGTCGATGATCTTCCAGAGCTACGCGCTGTGGCCCCACATGACGGTCACGGAAAACATCGTCTACGGGCTGCGCTTGCGCAAGATGGACCGCGACACCATCGGGAAAAAACTCGCGGCGATCCTGGCCACGACAAAACTCGATGCGCTGGCGCAGCGCTATCCTGGCGAGCTCTCCGGCGGACAGCAGCAACGCGTGGCGCTGGCGCGCGCGCTGATCGTCGAGCCGGAAACGCTGTTGCTCGACGAACCCCTGTCCAATCTCGACGCAAACTTGCGCGAAGAGATGCGGTTCGAGATACGACGGCTGCATGACGAATATCGCTACACGACCGTCTATGTCACGCACGACCAATCAGAGGCCATGACCACGGCCGACATGATCGCAGTGATGAATGGCGGCAAGATCGACCAGCTCGGGAGCCCTGAGGATATTTACGCGCGGCCTGAGTCCGAATTCGTCGCGCGCTTCATCGGCGCCAGCAATGTCATCAAGGGCACCGCGCGCGACAGCAACCATGTCGACTTCGCCGGCGCCACCTTGCAGGTGGTCGGCGCACCGCTCACCGCGGGCCAGAGTGCGCCGGTCGCCATCCGCCAGCATGATATCCAGCTTTCGACGCAGGCGCCTGCGTCGCCGCGGAATGCCATCAAGGCCGTTGTGACGCGTCAGGTCTATCTCGGCGTGGCACGGGACTACATGGTCGAAGTCGCCGACGGCACGGCATTGCGCGTCACCACGCCGACCGAGACGGCGGTCCCCAAGGGAACGGAGGTCTGGCTGACCCTGCCGCCCGATCGCTGCCGGGCGCTCGGCCGGTAACAACTGGAAATGAAGGGAGGACGCGATGAAGGGCCGTAAACTTTCCAGACGCTGCGTCCTGCAAGGCACGCTGACAAGTTCGGCCGCGCTGGCGTTGGGCACGGTGCTCGCCTCTCCCGTTCGGGCGCAATCGCCGGAACCGGCAGCGATCACGCCGGCGCTGGTCGACGCCGCCAAAAAAGAAGGCAAGGTGATCCTGTATTCCTCGATGGATTTGCCGGTCGGCGAAAAGCTCGGCAAGGCGTTCGAGGCGGCGTATCCGGGCGTCTCCGTGCAGATCGAGCGCTCCGGCTCGGAGCGGCTGTTCCAGCGGGTCGACCAGGAATTTGCCAGCAACATCCGCGCCGCCGATATCATCAACTCTTCGGACGCTTCCCACTTCATCACCTGGAAGCGCAACGGCTGGCTGATGCCGTTCGTCCCCGAAGACGTTGCCAAATTTTTTCCGGAAGCCTATCGCGATCCCGACGGGTTGTTCGCGACCTCGCGGATCTGGCTGTCGTCGATCGCCTACAACACCAACCTTGTAAAGGCCGAGGACGCGCCGAAAAGCTTTGCCGATCTGCTCGACCCCAAATGGGTCGGCAAGATGGTGAAGGGTCATCCGGCCTATAGCGGCACCATCATGACCGCCACCTTCGAGACGGTGCGCGAACTCGGCTGGGAATATATGGAGAAGCTGTCGAAGCAGCGTGTCATGCAGGTGCAGTCCTCGACCGATCCGCCGAAAAAACTGTCGCTCGGCGAACGCGCGGTGATGGCCGACGGCAACGAATACGGCATCGTGCTGTTGAAGGAAGCCGGACAGCCGGTCGAGCCGGTGTACCCGACTGAAGGCACGCCGACGATCTCGGGCCCGACCGGCATCTTCAAATCCGCGCAGCACCCCAACGCCGCAAAGCTGTTCCAGGCCTGGCTGCACACGCGCGAGACCCAGCAATTCTTCATCGACTACACCGCGCAATATTCGGTTCACGCGCAGGTAGCGTCGAAACCGGGACGCCGCAAGCTTTCCGACATCAAGCTGATGAAGGAGGACGCTGCCGGCGTCGAGGCCATGACGGAAGAGATCAGGACGCGCTATGCGCGGTTGTTCAGGGTGTGAGTTTGGAGAAAGCTGTCTGCTTACCTCGCCCCGCTTGCGGGGAGAGGTCGGCGCGCAGCGCCGGGTGAGGGGGACCCTCCGCGCATTCGGTGCTCGTGGAGACAGCCCCTCACCCCAGCCCTCTCCCCGCAAGCGCGGGGCGAGGGAGTTGGAAAAGCGCGTGCTCGATGTACATTTGCACATCGAGAAACGACAAGTAGAAAGATCGCGGCATGACCATCACCACCATCGCCTCCTCAAAAGCAAAAATCGACTGGACCAGACCGGTGCTGTGGCTGTTCGCGGCGGTCATGATCGTGCTGATCGTGCTACCGATGTCGTGGCTGGCGCTGTTTGCCTTTACCGACAAGGCGCGCCATCCGACGTTGCAGAATTTCGTCACGCTGTTCACTAACCCGGATTTCCTCGATCCGTTGCTGACGACTGCGATCATCGCCACGACGTCGGCGATCCTTTGCTGCATTGTCGCTGCTCCAATCGGCTGGCTGGTATCGCGTACCGACATGCCGGGGCGACAGACCATCCGCGCGCTGGTGACGGCCTCGTTCGTGACGCCGCCGTTTCTCGGCGCCGTGGCGTGGGAATTGCTGGCCGCGCCCAACAGCGGCCTGCTGAACCAGCTTTATCGCTTCCTGATCGGCGGTGAATCGGACGCCTATCTGTTCAACATCTACTCGCTGACCGGAATCATCTTCGTCATCTCCTGCTACACCTTTCCGTTCGTGTTCGTGCTGGTCGCCAACGCGCTCGACAGCATGCCGGGCGAACTCGAGGATGCTTCCGCGATTCTCGGCGGCAAGGCGTGGACCACGGCACGGCGCGTGACGATCCCCTTGGCGCTGCCCGCGCTGGTCGCCGGCGCGCTGATCGCCTTCCTGCAGGCCATGACGCTGTTCGGTTCGCCCGCGATCCTGGCGCTGCCGGCCGGCTTCCACACCATGACGACGAAAATCTGGAGCCTGTTCCAGTATCCGCCGAAGCTCGAACTTGCCGCCGCCGCGGCCGTCCCGCTATTGGTGCTGACGATATTGCTGTTGCAGGGTCAAAAGTTTCTGCTCGGCCGCCGCGGCTTCTCGGTTGTCGGCGGCAAGTACGGCGCGCCGCGCCTGATCGAGCTGAACCGGTGGCGCTTTGTGGCGACGGCGTTTTGCCTGATCGTGCTGCTCAATCCGGTGTTCCTGCCCTATCTGGCGCTCTTGAACGCGGCGTTCTCGCCGAACGCAACCACGCTGGTGACGCCCTCGACGATGACGCTGCACAATATCGTGTTCGTGTTCACCGAATTGTCGTCGACAAAGCTCGCACTCAAGAACACGGTGATCCTGGGAGCAGCGACAGCCACGATTGGAACGATGCTGGCGCTCGTCATCGCCTATGTCACGACGCGGCGGGTGATCTCGGGCCATCGCTTCCTCGGCTTTCTCGCCACCGCCCCGATCGCGGTGCCCGGCATCGTGCTCGGCGTCGGCCTGTTCCTGAGCTACACGCGACCGCCGTTTGTACTCTATGGCACGCTGTGGATCCTGCTGCTCGCGTTCCTCACCATCAATCTGCCGTCGGCCTATCAGCAATTGCAGGCGGCGTTCGCGACCATCCATCCCGAGCTGGAAGACGCCAGCCGCATCCTCGGCGCAACGCGGCTGCAATCGCTACGCCAGATCACCGCGCCCCTGCTGCGCACCGGCGTGATCGCGACCTGGTGCTTCATCTTCATCGGCGTAATGCGCGAATTGTCGGCGGCAATCGTTTTGTTCACGTCGCAGACAAAAGTGCTGTCGGTTCTGATCTACGATCTCAACGAAAGCGGCGACCTCGCGGCGATCGCGGTATTGGGCATCGCGATGCTGATCATCACGTTTGCGGTGGTGCTCGCCGTCAACCGGATTCCGGGGTTCGGCGGCAACGCCACCGCACGGTTGCAGAATGCGTAGACCTCGACGAATCACGCTTCCCGGCGGCCGATTCATCTTTCGGCGCGGCCAATGGTAGCCCTTCTGGCAATTCGCGCTTTCGACCCGATATAGAGACGAGCGCCGACGAACCTGGAACAGAACGAGGATCGCTTGACCCAATCGAAGACCAAAGGCCTGCAGGCGCCGGTGGCGCCGCGCCGCCCGCATTCCTTCACTACCCATGGCATCACGGTGGTGGATGATTATGCCTGGCTCAAGGACGACAAATGGCAGGAGGTGCTGCGCGACCCCTCGATCCTCGACGCCGATATCAGGCAATATCTGGAAAGCGAGAACGACTACACCGAAAGCCTGCTCGGCCACACCTCGGCCTTGCAGAAGAAACTGGTCGCGGAGATGCGCGGGCGGATCAAGGAGGATGATTCCAGCGTGCCGGCGCCGGATGGACCATTTGCCTATTTGCGAAAATTTCGCGAAGGCGGCCAGCACGAGATGTTCGGCCGTACCCCGCGCGATGGCGGCGACGTACAGATCGTGCTCGACGGCGACGCGCTGGCCGCACACCACAAATACTTCAAGTTCGGCGGTTCGCGGCATTCGCCGGATCACAGGCTGCAGGCCTGGAGCGCCGACACCAAGGGCTCGGAATATTTTTCCATTCGCGTGCGCGACTGGGCGACCGGAAAGGATCACGACGATCTCGTCGAGGAGACCGACGGCGCGGTGGTCTGGAGCAAGGACGCGACCCGCTTCTTCTACGTCAAACTCGACGACAACCACCGGCCGATGCAGGTCTGGCGCCATCGCTTAGGCGACAAGCAATCGGACGACGTACTGGTCTATGAGGAACAGGATTCCGGCTGGTTCACCCATCTGCATGAGAGTTCCAGCGGGCGGTTCTGCGTGATCGCCGGCGGCGATCATGAGACCTCCGAGCAGCGCCTGATTGATCTGGCCAATCCGGAAGCCCCGCCCCGGTTGGTCGCGGCGCGCGAGGAAGGCGTGCAATATTCGATCGCCGACCGCGGCGACGAGCTGTTCATCCTCACCAACGCCGACGACGCCATCGATTTCAAGGTGATGACCGCGTCGCTCGCCTCGCCTGCGCGCGCCAACTGGCGCGACCTGATTCCGCATCGCGAAGGCATCTATGTGCTCGATGTCGAGCTCTACGCCGGCCACATGGTGCGGCTGGAGCGCGCCAACGCGCTGCCCGCCATCATCATCCGCGATCTCAACACGGGTGAAGAACACGCCATCGCCTTTGATGAGGCCGCCTACTCGCTCGACACCATGGGCGGCTATGAGTTCGAAACCACGAACTTGCGGTTTTCCTATTCGTCGATGACGACGCCGTCCGAAGTCTATGACTACGACATGGCTGATCGAACGCGCCTGCTGCGCAAGCGGCAGGAGATTCCGTCCGGCCATGACCCGGCCGATTACGTCACCACCCGCATCATGGCGACGTCGCATGATGGCGCCAAAGTTCCGGTCTCGATCCTGCATCGGAAGGACCTGGTGCGCGACGGACGCGCGCCGCTATTGCTGTACGGGTACGGCTCCTACGGCATGGCGATGCCGGCCTCGTTCGCGGCCAACCGGCTGTCGCTGGTCGATCGCGGTTTCGTTTATGCGATCGCGCATATTCGAGGGGGCGCAGACAAGGGCTGGGGCTGGTATCTCGACGGCAAGCGCGAGAAGAAGACCAATAGTTTCGACGACTTTGCGGCGGCCGGCCGCGCATTGATCGACGTCAACTACACCGGCGCAAAACGCATCGTCGGCCATGGCGGCAGCGCCGGCGGCATGCTGATGGGCGCGGTCGCCAATCGCGCCGGCGAATTGTTCGCCGGTGTCGTGGCCGAAGTGCCGTTCGTCGACGTGCTCAACACCATGCTCGACGACACGCTGCCGCTGACGCCGCCGGAATGGCCGGAATGGGGTAACCCGCTTCTGAGCGAAAAGGATTTTCGCACCATTCTCTCTTACTCGCCCTACGACAATGTCGCGGCCAAAGACTATCCGGCAATTCTGGCGATGGGCGGCCTGACCGATCCGCGCGTCACCTATTGGGAGCCGGCGAAATGGATCGCGCGGTTGCGCGCGACCATGAGCGGCGGCGGCCCGGTGTTGTTGCGCACCAATATGGGCGCCGGCCATGGCGGCGCATCGGGGCGCTTCAACCGCCTCGATGAAGTCGCGATCGCCTACGCGTTTGCGCTGTGGGCGGTGGGATTGGCTCACAAGGCCGAAGTGTGAGTCGTTACGGCATCGTGTAGGCCGTTTTGACGATCGTATAGAACTCGACGGCGTAACGACCCTGTTCGCGGGAACCGAAGCTCGATCCCTTTCGGCCGCCAAACGGCACATGGTAGTCGACGCCGGCGATCGGCAAATTCACCATCACCATGCCCGCTTCGGAATTGCGCTTGAAGTCGCTGGCATACTTCAGGCTCGTGGTGCAGATGCCGGCTGAGAGACCAAACTCGGTGTCGTTGGCGGTCGCCAGCGCTTCGGCATAGTCCTTGACCCTGATAACACCGGCGACGGGTCCGAAGATTTCCTCGCGCGCGATCCGCATCGTGTTGGTCACCTCGGTGAAGAGCGCCGGCTGCAGATAGAAGCCCGGCGCCTCCCGGTTGAGACGCTCGCCGCCGAAAGCGAGCCTGGCGCCTTCGTCCTTGCCGATGCCGATATATTTGAGATCCTGATCGAGCTGGCTCTGATCGACCACCGGGCCGATATCGGTGCCGGCCTTTAACGAGTCATCGACCTTCAGGCCGCGCATCCGCTCGGTCAGAGCCTCGACGAACTTATCGTGGATGCCGGCGGTGACGATCAGCCGCGAGGCGGCCGTGCAGCGCTGGCCCGTGGAAAAGAACGCGCTATTGGCGGCACATTCCACCGCGATCTTCAGATCCGCGTCATCGAGAACGACCAGCGGATTCTTGCCGCCCATCTCCAGCTGAAACTTCTTCATCGGTCGCGATGCAATGCAGGCCGCAGCGACCTTCTGGCCGGTCGCAACCGAGCCCGTGAAACTGATGGCCGCGACGTCGGGATGCTCCAGCAGGACAGTCCCGACTTCAGAGCCGCGCCCGATCACGAGGTTCAGCACGCCCTTGGGCAGGCCAGCGCGATGCAGAATGTCGACCAGCGCCCAGGTCGAACCCGGGACGAGGTCCGCGGGCTTGATCACCACGGTGTTGCCATAGGCCAGAGCCGGCGCAATCTTCCAGGCCGGAATCGCGATCGGGAAATTCCAAGGCGTGATCAGGCCGACAACGCCCAGCGCTTCGCGCGTGATCTCGATCTCGATGCCGGGGCGCACGGAAGCGAGTTTCTCACCAGCCATCCGAAGACATTCGCCGGCAAAGAACGCAAAGATCTGGCCGGCGCGTGCAACTTCGCCCACGCCTTCCGGCAGCGTCTTGCCTTCCTCGCGCGACAACAGCCGGCCCAACTCGTCCTTGCGCGCCAGGATTTCGTCCGAGGCTTTCTTCAGGATGTCGTAGCGCAGTTGCGGCGTCGAACGCGACCACGCCGGAAATGCTGCCTTTGCAGCGGCAATCGCGGCATCCGCTTGCGCGCGCGTGCCGCGCACCGCCTCACCTATGATATCCTTGGTATCGGATGGGTTGACGTTGGGCGCGCGTGCGCCATCGGACAACCACTCGCCATCAATCAGACTGTTGAACATCAGCATGGGTGGACTCCCTGTAAGAGAAAGAAAGCGTTCGGTGCCGGCCCGCGGGGACGATTATCGCCCATTCGCCTTCCGCCAGGCCGCAAAATCTTTTGGCGTCTGCTCGTCGGTCGCGGGATAGAGGCCCAGGATCGAGCGTCCGTTGCGCACTTGCTCGGTGACGAAATCCTCGAACGCGGTCATCTCAACGGCCTCGTCGGCGATTTCGTCCGCAAGATGCGCGGGGATCACGATCACGCCGTCGCTGTCGCCGAGAATGACGTCGCCGGGGAACACCGGCGCATCGCCGCAACCGATCGGCACGTTGATCTCGATCGCCTGATGCAGCGTCAAATTGGTCGGCGCGCTCGGCCGCTGGTGGTAGGCGGAAAATCCGAGTTTGGCGATTTCGGCGGAATCGCGAAAGCCGCCGTCGGTGATGACACCGGCGGCGCCGCGCTGCATCAGCCGCGTCACGAGGATCGCGCCGGCGGACGCCGCTCGGGCATCCTTGCGGCTATCCATCACAAGCACCGCGCCGGGCGGACAATCCTCGATCGCCTTGCGCTGCGGGTGGCTGCGGTCGCGGAACACCTCGATCTTGTTGAGGTCCTCGCGCGCCGGCATGTAGCGCAGTGTGAAGGCCTCCCCGACCAGCACCGGCTGATCGGGGCCGACCGGGTGCACATCCTGGATCATCTGGATGCGAAAGCCGCGCTTGAACAGCGCGGTGGCAACGGTTGCGGTCGAAACTGTCTTCAATTTGTTGCGGGTGGCGTCCCTTAGTTTGCTCATGGTCTTCCTCCCATTTGTTCGTCATTCCGGGGCGCGAAGCGAACCCGGAATGACGGGTTAACGGCTCACACCGCGCCATGGGCTTCCACGTAAAGCGCATAGACGGAGTGGCAACTCGTCATATAGAGGCGGTTGTTCTTGGGGCCGCCGAAGGTGAGATTGGCGCAGCGTTCCGGCAGCCGGATGAAAGCGAGCGGCTTGCCCTCGGGATTGAACACCATGACGCCATCGAGGTCTTCGGACTTGCCCTTGAGCTGGTAGACCTTGCGGCCGCCAATTTCAGTGGGTTCCGGCTGCAAGCCGCCGTTGCTGCCCCAGCCGCACCACAGATTGCCGTCGCGATCGACCCTGAAGCCGTCGAGCGCGCCCTGGTCGGCGGCGTCGATCAGCTTGGTCCGGCTGCCGAGCGTGCCGTCGGCGTTGACATCATAACTCCAGATGCTGCGGTTGGGCGTGCCCTTCCACTCGATGACGTAGAGCTTCTTCTCGTCCGGCGAGAACGCAAGCCCGTTGGGATTCACGATGTCGGTGATGACGGCGGTGAGCTTGCCGTCCTTGGCGATGCGATAGACGTTGGTAGTGGCCTGTTCGGGCTTTTCCTTCTTGCCCTCCCATTCGCCATTGATGCCGAACAGCGGATCGGTGAACCAGATGCTGTCGTCGGACTTCACCACGATGTCGTTCGGGGCGTTCAGCCGCTTGCCCTCGAACTTGTCGGCCAGCACCGTGAGCTTGCCGTCCTTCTCGGTGCGGGTGATGCGGCGGGTCACCGAATGCTCGCAGGTGACAAGGCGGCCCTGGCGGTCGCGGGTGTTGCCGTTGGCATAGTTGGAGGGGTTGCGGAACACGCTGGTCTGCCCGGTCTTCTCGTCGAACTTCATGATCCGGTTGTTGGGAATGTCGGAGAACAGCAAATAGCCTCCTTCCGGGAAATACGCCGGCCCTTCGGCCCAACGCATGCCGGTGGCGATTTGTTCGATCGTGCTCGAATAAAGCCGGTATTTCGCGAAGCTGGGATCCAGTATCTGGATGGCCGGATCAGGATAGCGCTGGTTCATTGTGAACGGGAATGACTGTGCGCCAGCGGCGCGGGCGAGAAGCGTGGTGGCCGCAGCGGCACCGGCGCCGGTAAGTATATTGCGTCGCGTAAGGGTCATGGGTGGTCCTCCTCTGATATTTTTTGTTTGGAAATGGCTCTTGTGGTTAGGGATTCTCCGATGTGCAATTGCACATCATAGCTCGCACTTCGCGCGCCCAGACGCGTTAGTAAATCGAGGGCTCACCAACCGGGGCTCCAAAACCGGTTTCGAGAAAATCGAAATCGCAGCCTTCATTGGCCTGCTTGATGTGCTTGGTGAACATCCAGCCATAGCCGCGTTCGAAACGGCGCTCCGGCGGCTTCCATTCGGCGCGGCGTTTGGCCAGCTCCGCCTCCGGCACATCGAGGTTGATGGTACGGGCAGCGACGTCGAGCGTGATGCGGTCGCCGTTCCTCACCAGCGCCAGTGGACCGCCGATATAGGATTCCGGCGACACATGCAGGATGCAGGCGCCGTAGCTGGTGCCGCTCATGCGCGCATCCGACAGCCGCACCATGTCGCGCACGCCCTGCTTCACCAATTTCGTCGGGATCGGCAGCATGCCCCATTCCGGCATGCCCGGCCCGCCCTGCGGTCCGGCATTGCGCAGGATCAGCACGTGATCGGCCGTCACGTCGAGATCGGGATCGTCGATCGCCTTCTTCATCGAGGGATAATCGTCGAACACCAGCGCAGGTCCGGTATGCCCGAGGAAGCGCGGCTCGCAGGCCGAGGGCTTGATCACGCAGCCGTCCGGCGCAAGATTGCCCTTGAGCACGGCGAGTGCGCCTTCGGCATAGATCGGATTTTTCACGGTCCGGATCACGTCGTCATTGTAGACCTCGGCGCATGCAATGTTCTCGCCAAGCGTCTGGCCGGTCACGGTCAAGACGTCGAGATGCAGATGCTCCTTGATGCGGCTCATCAGGCCCGGCAATCCGCCGGCATAGAAGAAATCCTCCATCAGATATTTATCGCCGCTCGGGCGCACATTGGCGATTACGGGCACCTTGCGGCTGGCCTTCTCGAAATCGTCGAGGCCGATGTCCTGGCCGGCGCGGCGAGCCTGCGCGATCAAATGGATGATCGCATTGGTCGAGCAGCCCATCGCCATCGCGACAGTAATTGCGTTCTCAAACGCCTTGCGGGTCTGGATTTTCGCAGGCGTGAGATCCTCCCACACCATCTCCACAATCCTGCGGCCGCATTCAGAGGCCATGCGGATGTGGCCGGCGTCGGCGGCCGGAATCGAGGACGCGCCCGGCAGCGTCATGCCGATCAATTCGGCGATCGCCGTCATGGTCGAGGCGGTGCCCATGGTCATGCAGGTGCCGTAGCTGCGGGCGATGCCGGCCTCGACATCGACCCAGTCCTTGTCGGAGATTTTCCCGGCTCGCCGCTCGTCCCAGAATTTCCAGGCATCCGAACCTGAGCCCAGCGTCTTGCCCTTCCAGTTGCCGCGCAGCATCGGCCCGGCCGGAAGATAGATCGACGGCAGCCCCATGCTGGTGGCGCCAAGCAACAAACCAGGCGTGGTCTTGTCGCAGCCGCCCATCAGCACCACGCCGTCGACGGGATGGCCGCGCAATAGCTCTTCGGCGTCCATCGCCAGCATGTTGCGGTAGAGCATGGTGGTCGGCTTCAGGAACGATTCCGACAGCGACAGCGCCGGCAACTCCATCGGGAAGCCGCCCGCCATCAGGATGCCGCGCTTGACGTCGTCGACGCGGGATTTGAAATGCATGTGACAGGGTTGCGCGTCCGACCAGGTGTTGAGGATCGCAATGACCGGGCGGCCCTTCCATTCCTCCGGCGCGTAGCCCATCTGCATCGCCCGCGAACGATGGCCGAAAGCGCGGAGATCGTCGGGCGCGAACCAGCGCGCGCTGCGGAGCTCGCCGGGATTCTTCTTGCCGGTCGTCATGATTGCGTACCCCATTTCTGGACGGTGTTGCGCTCGATGGTGCGGAAGATCAGGTTCTCGACAATCAGGCCGATGATGATCACCGTCAACAGGCCGGCGAACACCGCGGGAATATCCAGCAAATTGCGGTTCTCGAAGATGAACCAGCCGAGACCGCCCTGCCCCGACGAGACGCCGAACACGAGTTCGGCGGCGATCAGCGTGCGCCAGGCAAACGCCCAGCCGATCTTCAAGCCGGTCAGGATCGAGCCGAAGGCCGCCGGAATCAGGATCCGCGCGACATAAGGCAGCCCGCGCAGGCCGTAATTGCGGCCGACCATACGCAGCGTGTTCGACACGCTCTTGAAGCCGGAATGGGTGTTGAGCGCGACCGGCCACAACACGGAATGGATCAGCACGAACACCAGGCTGCCATTGCCGAGGCCGAACCAGATCAGCGCCAGTGGCAACAGCGCGATCGCCGGTAGCGGGTTGAACATCGCCGTGATGGTTTCGAGGAAGTCGGTACCAATTCGGGTGGAGATCGCGAGAATGGTAAAGATCGCGGCGAGAACGATACCGGCGCCGTACCCCATGAACAGCACCTTCAGCGACGCCCATGCGCGAAGTGGGATGGTTCCGTCACGCACTTTGGCGAACAGGGTGACGATGGTGTCGTGAAAGGTTGGGAACAACAGCGGATTGTCGAGGAACGCGCCGTAAGCCTCCCACGCCGCCGCCAGAAACAAGATGATCGCGGCCTTGCGGACGAAACCGTCGTTCCACAATAGCTCGAGCACGGTCAGCTTGCGCTCGACTTCCACGGGCACGGCCGCAGCAGCAGTATCACGCAGCCGGATTCTTGCTTCACCCATCGCGCGTTCCCCTCTAGTGTGCCGCTTCGGCTTCTTGGTCGGCGTTCGAAAACAGCAAATCATGGATCTGCTGCTCGAGCCGGGCGGCGCTGCCGTCTTCGCTCGACACCTGATCGACATCTATGATTTCAGCCTTGACCCTTCCGGGATGCGGCGACAGCAAGAGAATGCGGTTGCCGATCTTGATCGCCTCTGCGATCGAATGGGTGACGAACAGCACCGTGAATCTGGTTTCCGACCAAAGCTGCAGCAATTCGTCCTGGCAGGTGCGCCGCGTCAGCGCGTCCAGGGCTGCGAACGGCTCGTCCATCAGGAGAATATCCGGCTCCATCGCCATGCCGCGCGCAATCGCAACCCGTTGTTTCATGCCGCCCGACAGCGTGTGGGGATAGGCATCGACGACGCGGGTGAGGCTGACCTTCTCGATATAGGCCCGCGCACGCGCCTCGGCTGCCTTGCGCGGCAGCCGCCGCGTCATCAGGAGCGGGAACATGACGTTCTCCAGCACCGTCTTCCACGGCAGCAGCTGGTCGAACTCCTGGAAGATCATCATGCGGTCGGCGCCGGGCTCCGTGATCTCGCGACCCGAAATCCGCATCTTGCCTTCGCTCGGCGTCATGTAGCCGCCGACCGCCTTCAACAGCGTGGACTTGCCGCAGCCGGAGGGGCCAAGCAGCACGAAGCGGTCGGAGCGGTCGACCGTGAAGCTGACCCGCTCGGTCGCGGTCACCACCGCGCTCGAGGTCTTGTAGCGCAGCGTGACGTCACTGACATCGAGAAGCGCAGACATCTGGCTCAATTACCCTTCAGATCGTGCGCGACCGGCAAATAATAATCGGTCCACGCCTTGGGCTGGGTCTTCAGGGTGCCGGTCTTGAACAGATGGCTGGCGAATTTCATCGTGCCCTGCGGCTGCAGGTTCCATTCCATCATGCCGGGCTCCTTCAGCCATGCCAGCAGATCCTCGACGCTGGTCTTGTCGCCGGTGACCTCCTTGTAGATCTCCACCGCGGCTTTGGTGTCGCTGCGGATCAGATCATGCGCCTCCCTGGTGGCGTCGCGCACCGCCTGGATGATCTTCGGGTTGGCGTCGGCGAATTTGGTTGTGGTGAAGAACTGCGCCTGGCTCAGCGGCCCGCCCATCACATCCGGTGACGACAGCACGACATGCGCGCCGGCTACGTTCTTCAGTTCGAGGAAGGTGAACGGCGGGATCGCGAAATGGTTACGGACCTCGTGCTGGGCGTTGGTCATCGCCACATAGGCGTCGGGATGACCGAGCTGCACCGTGTTGGCATCGAGCTTCGACCATTGGTCGGCCCCGAACATTTCGCTGGCCGCGATCTGCAGCACGATCGCCTGGGTCGAGACCTTCACGGTCGGCACCGCGATCTTGTCGTTCGGACCGAAATCCCTGAGCGACTTGATCTTGGCGTCGCGGCTGATCAGCGTCATCGGCTGCGCCGAGGTGGCGACGATGCCCTTGACGCCGCCACGGGTGCGATCCCACAGCAGCAACAGGTTTCCGGTGCCGGTGTTGAGGATGTCGACGCCGCCGGCCAAGAGCGCGTCGGTCTGCGCGCCGCCGCCGCTGAGATTGATCCATTTGGTCGTGACGCCGGGCACGCCGAGCGCGGCGGCGTGCTTTTCGATCAGCTTCTGTTTCTCCATGATGTGCGAGGGCATGTAGAAAATGCCCGGCTGCCGCGACAGCGCGATCTCGCTCTTCTGTTGCGCCTGCGCAAGCGGGCCCGACAGCATGATCGCAAGCACCGCGATTGCGCCCGCACCGGCGCGCCACATCATGTCCTTCATTCCGAGGTTCCCTCAAGCGGTCTCATTGCATTGACGCCCTTGCGGAGATGCACTAATGTATTAGTGCAATTGGGGCAAGCGGCTTCTAAGCTAGGCAGCCTTGCGAAAATCAGGCAGCCTTGCGGAAACCAGATAGCCTTCGCGAAAAGACAGGTCGTTCGATGGGTCCTTCGCAAATCGCCGGCCGCCGCGCCGCGCCGCGCTCCCAGGAGCGGCTCGATCGCGACCGGCAGGCGGCGCCGCAGGTCTTCGAGCGCCTGCGCGGCATGATCATCTCGCTGGGGCTGCCGCCGGGATCGGCGCTGTCGCGCGCGGAGCTGGCCACGCAGTTCGGGGTCAGTTCGACACCGATCCGCGACGCGTTGATGCGGCTCGAAGAGGAAGGCCTGGTCGACGTGTTCCCGCAATATGCGACCGTGGTCAGCCGGGTCGATGTGCGATTGGCGCAGCAGGCGCATTTCCTGCGCCAGGCGGTCGAGCTGGAAATCGTGCGCGGGCTCGCGATAAGCCATGACGAGGCCTTCGTCGCCGAGCTGAACGGAACGATCGCGCGCCAGCAGCAATTCGCCAAGGCCGGCGAGTTCGAGAAGTTCATGGCCGCCGACAATGAGTTCCATGCCCAGTTTTACGCCGCCGCCGACAAGGGGGACATCTGGACGCTGGTGAAGAGCCGCAGCGGGCATATCGACCGGCTGCGCCGGCTGCATCTTCCCTCCCCCGGCAAGGCGCAGGATATCGTGCGTCATCACAGGCTGATCACTAAAGCGATCGACGCCGGCGATCCCGACGAGGCCCAGAAGCATCTGCGCACCCATCTGTCGGGCACGCTCAGCGAGCTTGCCCAGATCCGCGCGCGGTATCCGGAATATCTCAGCGACTGACCCCGGCACGTTCCCGTGTGCATTCCGCGCGCGGCGGATCGGTGCCGTCAACGAAGCAACTTGCGCGTTGTCTACCCGGCAACATGCGGATGCGGTGTTTTTACCGGCGGTTTGCATGCGCCGCGGGGACGTCATGGCGGCGGTTACGGACTGTCTGGAAGCCGCCAAGCGCCTGTCATCATCGTCATACCGTGCCGCCGGAGGTGTTGCTTCCTGCCCGTAATGCGAAATAGCATTGCCGGATTCGCTCCGTGGCTTGCCCCGTGGGGGGCGGAGGGAGGGCGTGCGAAACCAAAAATGACGCTCACAACCAGGCTTGCCATCGCGATGATTGCGTTGGTCGCGGCCGCGGTTTCCGCGGTCGGATGGCTGAGCTATCGCAGCCTGGAGCAGGCGCTGTTGCCGCGCGTCCTCGACCGGATCGAAACGAATTCGCGGCTGGTTGCCACCAATCTGGAATCCCATGTCCGCAGCGCGCCTGGCGACATTGCAACCTTTCGAGGACTGGCGGCGGTCACGGGATTGATGCGTGCCCGCATCAATGGCGGGAGGGATCCGGTCGACAACACCACCGAAGCGCTCTGGCGCGAACGGCTTGGCAATCGACTGGCCGCCCAGATGGCCATCAAGCCGGCCCATTCACTGCGCTTCATCGGCGTCGAAGACGATCATCGCGAAATCCTTCGCGTCGACCGCTCGGGACCGAACGGCACCGTCCGCGTCGTGCCGGAAGCCGAGCTGAAGCGCGTCGGCGACGCGCCGTACTTCCGCGACACGATCAAGCTGGCCGCGGACGAGACCTATGTCTCGCCGATCCATTTGAGCGAAGAGAACGGTGCCATCGAGACGCCGCAGGTTCCCATCATGCAGATCGCGATGCCGGTCATCGCGTCCGACGGCAAGCCGTATGGGATCGTCATCATCAATACCGACATGCGGCCGGCGCTGGACCGGGTTCGCTCATCGGTGCGGCCGGGCGAAACAGCCTATCTGGTCGACCGCAATGGCGACTATCTGATACACCCCGACCGTAACAGGGAATTCGGCTCGCAGCGGGGCACGCCGACCGACTGGCGGCGCGACATGCCCTATTTCGCATCCTCGCTCGGCGCGACGAAAGGATTCGCGATCGAGCCGCAGGAGGCTGCGCGGCCCGCCGGTACCGCGTTCGCGCCGGCAGTTCTGGCCGGCAGCGAATGGGTCGCGTTCATCCAATGGGTCCCAAGGGCAGTCTTCATGGCCCCGGCGGAAGCGATCCGGAACAGCTCCGTCACCGTCGGATCGATCGCGGTGCTGTGCGCGGCCCTATTGGCCCTTTTGATCGCGCGATCGCTGACCCGGCCGATCGTCCAATTGACCAAGGCGATTCAGAGCGACGCACGCAACGGAAAAGCCGTCATTCCGGTCGAAGCAAGCGGCGAAACCGGCGTACTGGCGCGCGCGTTTGCGCAGGTGATGGCGGAAGCGAACGCCAAAACCTTGGCGCTCGAACGTGAGGTTTTGGAACATCGCCGCACCATCGCGGCGCGCGACCATCATGCGGAGCGCGAGCGCCTGTTCAGCGCCGCGGTCGAATCATCCAACGACGCCATCATTACGCTGTCGCTCGACGGCACGATCACCGGCTGGAATTCGGCCGCCGAACGTCTGTACGGATACACGGCAACGGAAGCCGCGGGCCGAAACATCACGATCCTGGTACCCCCCGATCGGTTGGCCGAAGTGCAGGATACCTTGCGCCGGATCGGTTGGGGCGAGAGCATCGAGCACAACGAAACGACGCGCTTGCGCAAGGACGGCAGCGCGGTCGAGGTGTCGCTCAGCATTTCGCCGATCAAGGCGCCCTCGGGCGCAATCATCGGCATATCGAAGGTTGCCCGCGACATCACCGACCGGAACCGTACCGAGCAGGCGCTGTGGCAGCAGATCGAAGAGCGGCGACGCGTCTTCGAAACATCGCAGGACCTGATCCTGGTCACGGACGCAGCGGGCGTTCTGGTTCAGGTGAGCCCCAGTTGCGAAACCATCCTCGGATACTTGCCGGGGGAAATGATCGGGCGTAACGCGCTCGAATTCACCTACGGCGAGGATCTCGAGAGATCCAGCGCGGAAATGCGCGCGGAACGCCGCGGGAAAAAAACGCGGAACTTTACCTCGCGCTGCGTCCATAGGGACGGGAGGATCGTGACGCTGTCGTGGATGGGGATGTGGTCGAAGCCGGTTGGGCGATTTTTTTATATCGGCCGCGACATGACCGAAATCCTGCAGGCGCAGAATACATTGCGCGAGAGTGAACAACTGGCGCGGGGGATCATCAATACCGCCATCGACGCCTTCGTCCAGATCGATCAGCGCGGCATCATCCGGGATTGGAATCTGCAAGCGGAAAGCATTTTCGGATGGCCGCGCGAGGAGGCCCTCGGCAAGAACCTGTTCGAGTTGCTGGGCGCAAGGGACAGGCCGGGGCCACTCAGGACAGCTCTGGAAGGCTTTCTGCGTTCCGGGCAGGAACAGATCCGGCAGTCCCGCCGCGAGCTCCAGATCACACGCCGGGACGGAACGCAATTTACCGCGGAATTGAGTATCTCCGCGCTAAGGACCCGCGACGGCTTTGTGTTCAACGGGTTCGTCCGCGACCTCACCGACAAGATCGCGGCCGAGGAGCGCATCAGGCAGGCCGAGAAGATGGAAGCGGTCGGCCAGCTCACCGGCGGCATCGCGCATGATTTCAACAATATCCTGACCGTCATCACCGGGACGATCGAAATCCTGGCCGATGCCGTCAAGCACGAACCGCAACTCGCCGCCATCACACGGATGATCGACGAGGCCGCCTCGCGGGGCGCCGATCTCACCCAGCATCTGCTCGCGTTCGCCCGCAAGCAGCCGCTCGAGCCGAAGGAGACCGACGTCAATACGCTGATCATCGACACCGCGAAACTGCTGCAACGGACGCTCGGCGAGCATGTCGAGATCGAATCGGTGTTCGAAGACGAGTTCATGCCCGGCGATCGTCGATCCCAACCAATTGGCCACCGCCATCCTCAATCTCGCCCTCAACGCCCGAGACGCCATGCCTGATGGCGGCAAGCTGATCATAGAGACCGGTTCGGTCGTGCTCGATGAAAACTACGCCGGTACGCACACCGACGTCCGGCCGGGTCGCTACGCCATGATCGCGGTCAGCGATACCGGCACCGGCATTCCGGCGGCTGACCTCGACAAGGTGTTCAATCCGTTCTTCACCTCGAAGAGACCCGGCAAGGGCACCGGCCTCGGGCTCAGCATGGTGTACGGCTTCGTCAAGCAATCCGCCGGCCATGTCATGATCTACAGCGAAGAGGGCCACGGCACGACGATCAAGATGTACCTGCCGCCGGCGACCGGCGCGCTGATGGCGGCCGAACCGGCCTCGACGCCGGCAATCGCGGGTGGCCATGAAACGATCCTGGTCGTCGAGGACGACGGCCTGGTGCGCAACTATGTGCTGACGCAACTGCATTCGCTCGGCTACGCCACGCTGGATACGGGCAACGCAACGGAGGCACTCGCGATCGCCAATCGGGGCCAGCCATTCGACCTGCTCTTCACCGACGTGATCATGCCGGGCCTCAACGGCCGCCAGCTCGCCAACGAGATCCTGAAGGTCAGGCCCGGGTTGAAGGTGCTGTTCACCTCGGGCTACACGGAAAATGCGATCATCCACCACGGCCGGCTCGATGAAGGCGTGCTGCTGCTGGCCAAGCCATATCGCAAATCGGATATGGCCATCATGATCCGGAAGGCGCTCGGCGACTGAGCGACCCTGATCGAGGATCAGGCGTCGCGGCACGATATCCGCTGCCGCGGTCGAAGATCAGGCCTGACGCGAGGTCGTCATCACGATCCGAACCAGATCGGCGGCGTTCCGCGCCCCGAGCTTCTTCATGATATTGGCGCGGTGGTCTTCGATGGTACGCGGGCTGATCCCGAGATGCCTCCCCGCTTCCTTGTTGGACGCGCCCGCCGTGAACTGCTCGAGCACCTCGCGTTCGCGGCGCGTGAGCGGTTCGCGTCCTGGAAAATGCATCGTCGCGATGCGGGAGGCGGAATTCTCGGCCTGCCGGCGGGCATAGGCCTCGATCGCCTCGTCGAGTCTCGCTACGATCTCGCTGCCCCGGAACGGCTTTTCGATGAAGTCCAGCGCGCCGCTCTTGATGGCGCTGACGGCCATCGCGATGTCGCCCTGCCCGGATATCATGAAGATCGGCGCCGGATAGTCCTCGCCGTGAAGCTCTTTCAGAATATCGAGCCCCGACTTGCCGGGAATATGCACGTCGAGCAGGATGCAGGACGGCGTCCTGGTTCTTACAACGGCCAGCAGTGCTGCGCCGTCGGCAAAACAGCTGACCTGATAGCCGCCCGCCGACAGGACCACGGAAAGCGTGTCGCGAACGGCGGGATCGTCATCGACTACGAAAATCTCCCCGCGGGAGAGGGCCTTCTCAGCCATGTTTCATCGTCCATGCGTGGTGAAACGTGATGCTCACTTCGATACCGATTACTCAACTCAACACCGCATCAAAACGCACCCGTATTTGTACGGGACGATGGCTTAACGCACAAGTAGCAACACACACCCTAAAAAGCAGATCAAATGCGGCGAGCGCCGCTTGACCGGGAAAGCCGCCCCGATGCAGCGCGTTCCGCTCAGGACATCATTTCGCCAGTGTTCGCCCTTCAGGAAATGGATTTCCATTTTGGAGATCGCGTTGAGCTGACAGTCCCGGCGCCAGGTTCCGTCGATCGCCGTGATGCAGACGTCATAGCCCCGGCTGAAGGTGACCCGCTCCGTTCCCTTGTTATCATCCGACATTCCTCAACGTCCCGCTATCGCCGCGATTTTTGGCATCGCTGTTGCGGCCGGTGCAGATGTCTCGCGCGCCGCTCGGCCGATGGAGTCCGCGCTTGTCTGGAACACGACAGCGCCGGCTGGCCCGCTTGATGATCTCATGGACAAGGAAGCGGACGCGCTTGCGGCGCGCGGCAGACTCGAAAGGTCGCCAGCAGCGCGTCTTCGCGCTTCATCAACTTCCCGATTTCCTTGAGCGCCTTATAGAGCGCTCCACTGGAAACATGATTGTTGATGGCATCGATTGTCAGGCGAATCGCAGCGACGATTGCACCGAGGCCGTAACCGATGGCGGTTGTGCAGCGACCGCTATCCCGATTCGATGGCGCCCGCATAGCGGGATCGGGCTTCGGCGAGGCATTCGTTAATCACCGTCAGCAGCGCCGCCGGCGTAAACGGTTTGCGCAGGCAGCGCGCCGCGCCGAGTTCGAGAGCCATGCGCAGGAAGTCCGGTGCCGGCGAGTTGAGGTTCGCAAAAGCGTATCCCGACATCGCGACCAGTGGAACCGTTGGCGCGCGCTCGTGGAATATCCTGATCGATTCGAAGCCACGCATATGTGGCATGAAAATATCGACAATCATCAGGTCGAAGCTGGCATCTTCGAGGGCGCGCAGCCCGGTTTCGCCGCCATCGGCCATCGTCACTTCAAAGCCGTGACGTTCGAGATAGATCTCAATGGCCATGCAGACCATGGGATCATCATCGACAACGAGAACCCGTGTCATGTCGGCCCCCCGGAGGCAAAATATTCGCTTTCGATCGTCCGATCGCTCCCTGGTCGCAATGCGAGCAGACCTGCCTCCCTTTTCTGGTTTGACGCAAAGTCCCGGCCGCTGCCGCCGGCATGATGCCGACGAAGGCAGCGAAACCCTGTGTGACGCCTTCCTGGCAGCTCAACCCGCAAAAGCCTCTCTTTCACAATATCTCACGGTGCCGCTACGCCCTGCTGCTCGGACAGTGCGGTAACGACGGCGGCAAGCCCGTTGGGGCCGCCGTCGGCGATCGCAACCCTGAAACCAGATCGCTTGAGCCAGGTGCGTATCGCAAGGCGAGTATGCAGGTCGTCATCGACGACCAGAATGCGACGCATGACGGCCTCCTTCGCCGTGTCAAACGCGCTCCAAGACACAACCGGGAACACACAACCGGGAACGCACAACCCAGGACGCATTTGCCCTCGGCACAACCGAAGGCATTACCGTTTTGTCTTGCGAATCAGTGCGCTATTCACATTTCCGACGCAAATCGGGCAATCTGTCTGCCCTCCACAGTGTATAAGGATGATCGTACAACCTTGTGCAATCGGGTCGGGAAATTTTGCTAGGACCGAGATCCGACACGCGGTGACACAGCTGATGCGAGACCGTTCAAGCTCCCGCCTTCGGCAGGAGAAAGAATGCAAGCGGTATCGCGCCCACCCAATCGTCTGCTCCAGACTCTGCCTGCGGCGGAGTTCCAATCATTGTATCCGCACCTCGAAACCGTGGAACTGGCCAAGGGAACCGTTCTGACCGAAGCCGGGGCGCCGACACCGCAGGTTTACCTGCCCCACAGCAACATCGTTTCAATGATGGTCAGCCTTTCCGAAGGGCAGACGGTGGCACAGCTTCCATGCTCAAGGCCGAGGATCTTCGGTCGGCCACTGAGCGGAACAGCAGCTTGCGAAAGCTACTGGCGCGCAACGAGCAGGCCCTGTTCGTGCAGGCCCAGCAATCCGCCGCGTGCAATGCGTCTCACTCGGTGGAATCGCGCCTGTGCGCCTGCTGTTGCGCGCGCAGGATTTGTGCGACAGCGAAGGATTGCCGCTGACCCAGGAATTCCTCGCGCAAATGATCGGCGTACGGCGCAATGCGGTTTCGATCGTGGCTCACGCGCGTTTCAAGGCCGGCCTCGTCAGCTATAGGCCGGGGCACATCGAGATCAGGGATATCGAGGGCTTGAGGAAGACGTCCTGCGAGTGTTACGCCGCGGTACGCATACAATGCGACCGGCTGCTGAACGCGACCGGTTAGCAGGTGATTCGTCCGTGGTCCTCGCGCCCTGGCAAGCGCGGAAGAACCCAGGGGCGCCGGTCGCGTGCGTCCATTTGCCAATTTTTCTTGCCAACAATCCCTGTCAGGATCATCCTGCCATTTTGATACTGCATATTAAAGGTGCCAGGCACCGAGACCGGCTTTGCCCGTAAGGCAGGAGACTGCTTTGGATTCAGCCCCTCGTTCACCGAATGGATTCCTGTCCTCGCTGACTGCGGACGATTTTGAACTGGTCCGCCCGCATTTGCGCACTGCCGATCTCACCCAGGAACTGGTGCTGGTCGAAGTCGATGAAACGCTCAAGCGCGCATACCTTCCCCACCGGGGCGTGATCTCGCTCGTGGTCAAGCTCGCGCGCGGCGAACACGTCCAGATCGCGATGGTCGGCCGCGACAGCATCTTCGGCGCGTTCGCCGCGCTCGGCGACCCGATCGCGCTGAACAGCGCGGTGGTACTGGTGCCCGGCGTCGCATCGACGATCGACCTCGATCAACTTCGCGCGGCCGCCGACCAGAGCGCGACGTTCCGCACCGCGCTGGCGCGCCATGGCCTCGCGGTTTACGCGCAGATCCAGCAGACCGCGGGCTGCAACGCCTCACACACGGTGGAGTCCCGCCTGGCGCGCTGCCTGCTGCATACCCGCGACCTGTCCGGCAGCGACAAGCTCGTCCTGACCCAGGAATTGATGGCGCAGATGATCGGCGCCCGCCGCAACAGCGTGTCGCTGGTGGCCAACACGCTGCAGCAGGCGAATTTCATCCATTACAGCCGCGGGCATATCGAGATCACCAATCTGGACGGCCTGATCAAGACCTCGTGCGAATGCTACGCAACGGTCAAGGCCCAGTATAACCGGCTGCTGCAGCCGCGCATTCATTGCGCAGCGTGATCGCTTGCCGCCACCGGTAAGCTATTTTTATCCAACCGCGCTGACATGCATCGCCTTGCCATGCCCCCGGGGATTGCGCCGGATCGCGATTTCCTTAACGGAGTCTAACCGTACAATTACGGCCAAGCGCGGCATTTGGGGGGATTTATTCGACCGGGGTTAACGCGCTGTTCAAAGACCCCTGATAGTTGTCACGGGGCTGACGGGTGCGGCTTCGGGAAGGCATCGGACTGTTTCGTATGCTGCGCGCATTCACCCGTGTTCGGCGGTTTGCTATCTGCGCGGAGTGAATACATGGCCTTTGATTTGTCGATGCCGATCCTGGTGGTCGATGACTACAGCACCATGGTCCGCATTATCCGCAATCTTCTCAAGCAACTCGGATTTGAGAACGTCGACGAGGCCAACGACGGATCGACGGCGCTCGCCAAGATGCAGAACAAGCGATACGGCCTCGTGATCTCCGACTGGAACATGGAGCCGATGACGGGCTACGACCTGCTCAAGGAAGTCCGGGCGAGCCCGGAATTCTCCAACACGCCCTTCATCATGATCACCGCGGAATTGAAGACCGAAAACGTCATCGCCGCGAAAAAGGCCGGCGTCAATAATTACATCGTCAAGCCGTTCAATGCGGCGACGCTGAAGACCAAGATGGAAGCCGTGTTTCCCGGATAGCATCGGACCCTTCGAGATAATCTGGATGGAATAGCCTGCCGCGCTGGCCGTACTTCTACGGTTGACGATTTTCACAGACGGATAAGATTGAATCGCGATAGATCTGTGGAGCAAGGAGTACCTTTCATGTTCACGTTTGAAACGAGCGATCAGAAAGAAGTGCGGCGTTTCCGGATCGCCCAGCTCAATGGCCGAGCCGCTACCTTCCGCTCGGCGGGTTCGGCCGTCACCGGTCACGTACGATCGATCGTGGAGAACAAGTCCAGCGCTCCGGCCAGCTGGGTGATCACCATCATCCCCGAAGAGCCCAAGGCCAGCATCGCAACGCGGTCCTCGCCCCGCGTTCGCTCCTTCGCGGAAGACTACTGCTGAGCCATTGCGTGCTCCGGCCTCGCCGACGCCCGGTCGCAACCAATCCCGCTCCAGTCCAGGACATCGGGCGCTTGACGTCACGCGCGGTCTTCAGCGCATCACAATATATCGGCGAAAGAGAAAGAGATCAGGCGGGCTGCAACAGCGCCTTGCGGACAAGATCCGCGGTGTTGCGAGCGCCAAGCTTGCGCATGGCCTCGGCGCGATGGCTCTCGAAGGTCCTTGGGCTGATCTTCATCCGCAAGGCGCCTTGCTTGTTGGAGCATCCTTCGCTGATCAGGCTGAGCACCTCGCGCTCGCGCCTGGTCAGCGGCTTCTGGCCGGACTCCGAGGCGAACATCACCCCCGGCAGGCGACCGCGGCCGGCCTGGCTCTCGCGTCCCTGTTTGCGGTTGGGTTCGGAGCCGAACGCCGGATGCTTGTCCGACATCTGCTTCACCGCGACGCAGACGCGTTCGAGTTGCTGGACCGCGTTGTCCACCACCTGTTGCAGGTAGACGCGATTGCCGGGCGTTTCCGAACACTGGTGGCTGTGCTGCTTGATCTCGTTCAAGTAGAGCAGTAGCGCGGTCAACGGTCCGTTCAACTGGCGAGCGATCGCAGCTTCCGCTTCTTCGGTCGCGCGCGCGACGGACAGTCGGACGATTTCAAGATTGTTTTCGAGAGACGTGATGGGTTCTACCCACTTTGAAAAGTGCGAATCACCGGCTCGATGGTCTTGATGTGACATATAACTAATTTATCGCCTCCATTGCCGCCGGTGGTTAATTTCTGAGCCAGTAAGAATACGGGGGGATACGGCGGGATCGCCCGGAAAGAGGGCGCAACCGGCTGGATATCGCGCAGTGATTGCGAGAAATGCGAGCGATCAAATCCCGGTAATTTTACGAGACTTTAAGGCCAAATCCGTCTCCGTAGTTTCACCCAAGCCCCATTTGCTTTTCTAATGGGCGGCATTCGGTTCTTTATGGTTGCGCCGGCTTGCCGCATCGAGGCCGATCAGCCGCAACGCAGCAAGGCGGGGCGCGCGATCGACCTGCCAGCCGGCCTGGCGTCGCTGAAATCATCGGCCTGTTGCGTGAAGCGATAAGCGGACGTTGCCGCAACGGGCGTCAGGAGCGCCGCAGCCTGAGGAATTTTTCCAGGAATTGTCCCGAGGCGACGAGCCTGAACCACCAATATGCCATCCGTCGCGTTTTCATGTGCCGTCGTTAACGCAAGCGCCGGCGCGCGCGTGTGAATTGCTTCACAGTTAACCGTAAAATCACGGGCGCGATCGATCCCGCACGGAAAGTTGTTCCATCCGATTCCGATTGACAGGCACAGCCGTCCTCGCGAGTCGCGCCCGCTCGGCGAACTCAGCGCGCAGCTCGACCGGCAAGGCTACTACAAGGCCTCCCCCCTGCCGGCCTCGTAGTCAGCTGGTGTGTGATAATGGGGATCGGACCGGCGGTGACGCTGCGGCTGCCGACGTCATGGCTGCGCGAGGTCAACCGCCGCGGGACGATGGCATGGGGCGCCTATCGCACCGAGTTCTATCCGACCTATGATTACAAGGCGATCGGTATCGCCGCGCACGACAAGGCGCCGCAGGCGGGCGCTCAACCATCCAAACGAGAATGGCGGATCAACCGAGCCGGCTGATCTGCTCCTCGGTCACAACGCGCTCGACGTTCTCGGTCTTGCTCTTGATGCGGTAGCGCGGACGGCCGTCGGCCTCGATCGGCAGGCGGCTGACGATGGTGTAGACGCTTCGTTCCTTGACGGTGGCGCGGCCCTGCGGCCCCTGCAACTGGTGGTGGACGTCGTCATTGATCGCGTAATTGTGGGCCATCGCAGGTCTTCCCGTTGAAAAAAGGCTTGTAGTCTCAACGGCCTCACAAGGCAACCCATCATTGGCAGGGAACCATCGGCGGCCTCCCGATTCAGGAGCCGTGCTGGCGCCATCAGGCCGCCAAAAGCGTCTTTCTGCTCCGTACCCGTGCGATCGACCCCTCGATGGCGGAAACCGCCAATACCTGATCGCGCAGGCCCTGTTCTATCACTTGCGCAATTCCGGCCATTTCCTGCTCCTGATCGAACAGATTGTTGCCAATGCACAGCATGTCCATGCCCGCATTCAGCGCTTGCAGGCTGGCTTCCGGGGTGCCCAGCGCCTTCTGCAATCCCTGCATCTGCATGTCGTCGCTGATCAAGAGCGTATCGGGCAATCGCTTGCGCAAACGGCCAAGGGCCGCCCGCGACAAGGTCATCGGATTGTCGCGGTCCCATTGCCTGACGATGGCATGGCTGACCAGCACGGCATCGCCGAACATTTTGGGCGCGAGCGCGTAGAACAGCTCTTCCTGTTCGTCGCGCAGACTATCCGAAACGTCCATGAATTCCTGATGCGAATCCACCGCCGCGCCACCGATGCCGGGGAAATGCTTCAGGCAGAGCCCGATGCGCGCCTCGCGCGCGACATCGCTTGCCAGCAATGCATTGGCTTCCACCTCGCCGATATCGGCCGAGTAGGAACGCTTGATCTTGCCGATATTCGGATTGTCCGGATTGTAGTCGACGTCGATGACAGGCGCGAAATCATAGTGGATGCCGAGCCGCCGCATCTCGGTGAAACTGGCCAGCAGCGTTTCGCGTTTCTCTTGCGAGGTGAGTTGGTTGAATTCCTTCGCGCTCGGCAGCGGCTGAAAGCCCCTGCTCTCCTTCAACCGCCGTACCAGCCCGCCTTCCTGATCGATGAACACCATCGGGCGAGACGGCAGGCGGGCAATCTCTGCGCAGAGGCGCTGCACCTGCTCAGGTGAATCGATGTTGTTGTCGTATTGTCGGGTCTGGCAGGAATAGTCGAACAGGATCACGCCGCCCAACCCGTAACGGGCGGCGAATTCACTCAGCCATACCGGGATGGTTTTGCCGAAGAAGCCGAGGATGAAGAGTTCGCCGATGGACATGAAGGCGTTCCTATCGGCACGCCGCGCCGAAGCGAAGGCGGGTGGCGGAGAGGCGGAGGTACTCCGCTTTATCCTCCTCAGCGCATTGTAGCTGGGATAGCCTAAGTTGTTGTGATTTACTGATTTCCCGCTTGCGATCCTTCTTACATTGTAGCCGACCATAGCCTATAATTGCACATTAGAAGTGCAATTATAGGTGCAATCGTATGTGGCGCGTGGCCAAAACCGGATCTCGGACAAGCAGGTGAGGGCGATTAGAAAACCTGGCCGTTATGGCGACGGCGGTGGTCTCTATCTCCAGGTTGGTCCTAGCGGATCGCAGGCGTGGATCTTCATGTGGAAGGTCGGCACAAAGCGGACGGCGATGGGTCTCGGCCTATCCCGAGGTAAAGTTGGCCGAGGCGCGCGACAAGGCCGCCGAATGCCGCCGGCTTGTTGCCGCAGGCCGTAATCCCCTTGCAGAGCGTCGCGATGCGGTCGGCCAGCCAACATTGCCGAAACTGTCGATGCATTTCTTGATGATCAGCGTCTATCCGCGTGGAGGAACGCCAAACACCGCGCCCAATGGCGCATGACGCTCGGACCCGCGTATTGCGATCGAATTCTCCAAAGGAAGGTTGCCGACATCGGCACCGCAGACGTTCTGGCGGTTCTCAAACCGATTTGGGCTTCCAAGTCCGAGACTGCCAGTCGGCTGCGTGGCCGTATCGAGAAGGTTCTTGCCTTCGCCGAGACCAAGGGGTGGCGGCCGGAAGGAGAAAATCCGGCCCAATGGCGTAACGGCCTCGACACCGTCCTGCCGCCGGCCGGCAAACTGAAGGCGCGCGGCCACCATCAAGCGATGGCCTATACCGCCGTCCCGTTCTTCGTCGAGCGGCTGCGCGACCTGCCCGGCACATCGGCGAAGGCATTGGAGTTCATCATCCTGACCTGCACCCGATGCGGCGAGGCGGTCGGTGCCCGCTGGGAGGAGTTCGACCTCGACAACGCCGTTTGGACCATCCCCGGCAACCGCATGAAAGCCGGCAGGCTTCCCGCGTCCCCCTCGTAGAGCGAGCAGTCGAACTGCTGCGGCTTTTCCGCGAGCACCAAGGCGGGCCATATGTGTTTCCAAGTCCAACGACTGCCGGCAGACCGATTAGCGCGTCCTCGCCGGAGATGCTGCTACGCCGGCTGAAGGCCAAGCCGATCACCATCCACGGCTTTCGCAGCGCCTTCCGCGACTGGGCGGGCGACGAAACCGACTTCTCCCGCGAGTTGGCCGAGGCGGCCTTGGCGCATGCCGTTGGCAATTCATGAGCGCGCCTATCGCCGCTCTGATGCGCTGGAGCGACGGCGACGTCTTATGAACGCGTGGGGAGACTACATCGATGGAACCTCAGATAAGAAGGTTGTCCCTCTTGTCGGCTGGCGCTAATCCAAAGGGCCGTTGGGTGCCTGCCAACCAGATCGATCTCCAAAAGATTCGAGCCGAGCTCGATGCCAAGCAGCGACAGGCTCGACGCCAGGCGATAATCGATGCCGCCAACACACCAAGCGTGCAGCCGACCCCCGACGAAGAGTTCTCCGCCATTCAAAACGATCTCCGCCGCCGAGGACTGAGCGATATCGTGGCCCGGTTCCAAAATCGTCCCTCGGCCAATCCCATTGAAGCGAGGCCAGCCGACGGCGGCCGTGCGGACAAAACATCATAGATTTGCGATTGAGGTGCAGGCGGAGATCGTCCAGGGCGAGCCCCAAGAAGGCCGCCTACAGCATTGTCGCAGCCAGGAACCGAAGCTGACGAAGCGACGGTAAGACGCCTTCTTACCGATGGCACGCGCTGATCGCCGTTGAGCCGCCCGTCATCAGGCCATAGAAAGTGCGCAAGTAATCGGCCGATTACTTGCGCAGTCTTTGTTGTTGCACCGAGCGAAAATGATGCTCAGTATAGCGAGCCAACCCAATCAGCGGGTCGGCCGAAGCGCCGCCCCGTTCAGACAAAGGGGCGGCAATAAAATCGCTTCCCAATTACGCGCATTTACCCAGGCCAGCAGACCTTTAGCGTTACCCAGGCCGCCGCAATCCTCGGCGTGCATTGGACGACCGTCTGGAGGCGGGCGAAGTCCCGTCCCGGCCAAGCTGAGGGCATCGACATCATCAAGACGCCTTTCGGACATCGCGTCACGCGCGCCGAGATTGGTCGCATCCTAGGCAGGCCACTAGAGGACGCAGACCTTTCCGGCCTGCTTTTCGACGACAAGCAGAACAGCCCACCGGCCGCTGCACCCGACGAGGCCTTTGACCCGCTACCGCGCGACCCGGCGACCGCTACACGCTGGTGAACCAAGAGGCCGGCGCGGGGGCCGGCGGCAGGAAAAATGAAGGAGACCCGGACTAGTCGAACCGGAGAAGT
>CAWGSN010000040.1:0-46431 GCA_963825225.1 uncultured Alphaproteobacteria bacterium | reverse complement strand
TGGCTTCGCTGTCAATGCTGTCGCGACTGCGCCGCCACGAGAAGACCTACCTCACCCCGCTCTTTGCGGGGGGAGGTAGGAGGCGGCGCGAAGCGGTGCCTCCGGGTGAGGGGAATCGCACTATGCCGCCGGCATTCAGAGTGAGCGGAAAGAAGGGCCCCTCACCCCGCTCTTTGCGGGGCGAGGGAGCGCAGTACCGTTCGTCACGCCGCGTCGCGATGCGCGGCGATGATCTGGTCGGCGGCCCGTCCGGTGACTTCGGCCATGCGGTCGAACTGCCGGGTGAAACTGCCGGCGCCAGCGGTGGCCGACCGCAATTCCACGATCAGATCGCCGATCTCGGCTTCGGGCATGGTGGCGCGGACGCAGTCCCAGCCCGACCATCCCTCGCGGGTATCGAAGCCGAGGATCTGGCCACGCCGTGCGGAGAGGATGGCGTTGATCTTTGCGGTCGCTTCCGTCGGGCAGACGATCTCCACCATGTGGATCGGCTCCAGCAGCACCGGATGGCACTGCGGCAGCGCTTCGCTCATGCCGCCGCGCGCCGCCGTGCGGAACGCGAGGTCGGAGGAATCGACGCTATGATAGGAGCCGTCCGTCAGCGTGACGTGGAGATCGACGACGGGGAAGCCAAGCGGCCCACGCGTCAGACCATCGACCACGCCCTCTTCCACCGCGCCGATATAGTTGCGCGGCACCGCACCGCCGACGACCTTTTCGTGGAATTCGAAGCCCGAGCCGCGCGGCATCGGCTTGATTTCCAGCACCACGTCGCCGAACTGGCCATGGCCGCCGGATTGCTTCTTGTGGCGGCCGCGCTGGGTGATCGGCTTGCGGATCGTCTCCTGATACCCGATCGCCGGCGCATGCGATTTGACGTTGACGCCGAAACGGTCGCGCAAGCGCTCGAGGGCTACGCGCAGATGCATCTCGCCTTGCCCCCACAGCACGATGTCGTGGGTCTGCGTGTTGTGGATCATCGTCAGCGATGGATCCTCCTCGTTCAGCCGCAACAGCGCCTGGCCGAGCTTGACATCGTCCTTGCGGTCGGTGGCCGCCAGCGACATCGCCAGCACCGGCGGCGTCGGCGAGACGCTGGCGAGCGAGGCCGGCGCGGTCTTGCCACTCGAAAGCGTGTCGCCGGTCTTGATCGCGTCGAGCTTGCCGAGCGCTACGGTGTCGCCGGCTTCCGCCGCGGCGCGCTTGCTCTCGTGCCCGCCATTGACCGCGAGGATGCCCGAGACCCGGCCGGTCTCGCCGGAGGAGGACAGCAGCGTGGCGCCGTCATCGAGGTGACCGGCCAACAGCCGCACAAGGGACAGCTTGCCGCCGTGCTGCAAATGCATGGTCTTGAACACATAGGCAAGCGCATCCTTCGGTGAGGACGCGCCGAGACGCTTCGCGGTCTCGGCGACACCGGGCGCCTCATGGCGCAGCGCCTTCATCAGCCGCAGCACACCGTTCTGGCGGGTGGCAGCACCCAGCAGCACCGGGCAGATCAGGCCCTCGCGCAATTCGCGGGCGAGATCGTCGAACACCGCGTCGCGCGGCGGCTGGATGTCCTCCAGCAACTGCTCCATCAGCGCGTCGTCATGGTCGGCGAGCTTTTCCAGCATCGAGAAGCGCGCTTCCTTCTCGCGGTCGAGATTGCCGCCTTCCAGTTCCACGACTTCGGAAGCCTTGTGTTCGCGATAGACGAAGGCGCGCTCGAGCGCGAGATCGACGAAGCCTTCGATCAATTCGCCATTCCAGATCGGGATCTGACGCAGCACCAGGGGGACGCGCGAGGCCGGCTGCAACGTCGCCAGCGTCTCGCGGATGCGCTTGTTGGCCTTGTCGATCTTGTTCAGAAACAGAAGGCGCGGAATGCCCATTTCCTCGAGCTCGCGCAGGATGATCTGCAGTTGCGGCAGCTTCTTCTCGTCCGCCTCGCAGACCACGATCGCGGCGTCGACCGCCGGAAGCGCGGCGCGCATGTCGTGCGCGAACTCGATCGAGCCGGGACAATCGATAAAGGTGTAGCTGTCGCCCATGAAACTGGTAGTGGCTGCGCTCAAGCCCACCCCCATCTTGTGATGGCGTGCCTCGGGGCTGGCGTCGCCGACGGAAGTTCCGGCATCGACACTGCCGGCATTACGAATGGCGCCCGTCCGCGCCAATATAGCTTCAAGAAGTGTGGTTTTACCGCTCTGGAAAGGGCCCACCAGCGCAATGCACCGTGGACCTCGGGGACTTCTGACGTCTTGTCCCATTGCCGCCTCCTCGTTTGGAGCTCGGCCCGTGATTGGGTCGGCGGATCAGATGCTCCGCCCGTCCCGACGATTTGGCAAGCCAGAAAAATGTTGCTGCGCTGCGGCGCGGATTACTTAACCTCTCCCCGTTCTTTACGGGGAGAGGTCGGAGCTTGCGCGCAAGCGCGAGTTCCGGGTGAAGGGCAAGGCACAATGCCAATTACATACTTCGGAATTCGCGGAGAGAGGCCCCTCACCCCACCCTCTAAGAGAGAGCTTCGCTCGTCTCGACCCCGCAAGCGCAGGGCAAGGGAGACGAAAGAGTTAGCGCCCCGGCCGAAGTTCCAGGCTTTCCAGCCCGGCGGCAACGCTGACGCCGACCTGACCCTGCACGCTCAGCGGCTGCAGTGCGATCGAATTCGCCGAACCGCCGACCAGCACGTTGCCGCCGACGCCGACGCCGAGCGTGGCGCTGCCCTGCGCACCGGCGTAGTTGCCGGAAAGGTCGCCCGGCCCGAGCCGCGCCACCGGCGCATAGACGCCCCAGGCCAGCGCGGATTCCTGGGTGATGCCGAGATCGAGACCCACTTTACGGATGGTCGCGATGTAACGGTCCTCCGGCATGCCTTCGGCGCGCAGCACGCAACCGAGATTGGTCACGGAACCGACGATGAAACCGATGCTGGCGCCGCCGCGGCATTCGAGAATGCCGACCTGCACCCGCTGTATCGGCGCTTGCGCGTTGGCGCCGGCGGCGGCCAGCATGGCGATGGCGGCACCGGCAAGAAGGGGGAAACGACGCATGAAGAAATCTCCGGTTGGAAAGTGTGATGCGAGCAGAGAATAAGAGGAAGCGCCGCAAGGCTGGCGCGCGCCTCTCTATGGCACAACATCTATTGCCGTGCCAGATTTGGCGGAACCGGTGACGTGCACCTCGCAAAAAAGAGAGGCCCGCGGATGCGGGTGCCGTCAAAACATCAAGCGTCCGACGCGGGATGTGATTTGACACGCCTTTTTTCTGACGCGTTTTCCTAATGTGAACCGGATTCCACCCCGCATCACGTGCGGGACAGGCTTCGCTCGAAAACGCTCTATCTCAAATTGCCACAAAAGCGCTGGATGCGTTTGCAGGCGTCTTCGAGATCGGAGGTTTTGGTGGCGTAGGAAATCCGGAACGCCGGGCCTAGGCCGAACGCCGAACCCTGCACCACGGCGACGCCTTCGTTCTCCAACAGCTCGGTGACGAAGTCCTCGTCGTTCTCGATCGTTTTGCCGGTCGGCGAGGTCTTGCCGATGGTGCCGGCGCAGGACGGATAGACGTAGAACGCGCCCTCCGGGCGCGGGCATTCGATGCCCTTGGCCTGGTTGAGCATCGACACCGCGAGGTCGCGGCGTTCCTTGAACACCTTGTTGTTCGCGGGGATGAACTCCTGCGGACCGTTGAGCGCCTCGACCGAGGCCCACTGCGAGATCGACGACGGGTTCGAGGTCGACTGCGACTGGATCGTCGCCATCGCCTTGATCAGGTCGGCAGGTCCGCCGGCATAGCCAATACGCCAGCCGGTCATGCAATAGGCCTTGGAGACGCCGTTCACCGTCAGCGTGCGGTCGTACAGTTTCGGCTCGACCTGCGCCGGCGTCGTGAACACGAAGTCGTCATAGACCAGGTGCTCGTACATGTCGTCGGTCATCACCCAGACGTTCGGATGCTTCACCAGCACGTCGGTGATCGCCTTCAACTCGCTGCGCTTATAGGCGGCGCCGGTCGGGTTCGACGGCGAGCAGAGGATGATCCATTTGGTCTTGGGCGTGATCGCCCTCTCCAGCGCCTCGGGCTGCAGCTTGAAACCCTGCGCCGCCGGGCACACCACGGGCACCGGCACGCCGCCGGCGAGCGCCACCATCTCGGGATAGCTCACCCAATAGGGCGCCGGGATGATGACCTCGTCGCCCGGATTGATGGTCGCCATCAGGGCGTTGTAGAGCACCTGCTTGCCGCCGGTGCCGATGATGACCTGGTTCGGCTTGTAGGTCAGGCCGTTCTCGCGCTGGAACTTGGCGATGATCGCCTCCTTCAGCTCGGGAATGCCGTCGACCGCGGTGTACTTGGTCTTGCCGGCCTCGATGGCGCGGATCGCCGCCAGCTTGATGTTGGCAGGCGTGTCGAAATCGGGCTCGCCGGCGCCGAGGCCGATGACGTTGCGGCCTGCCGCTTTCAGCGCGCGTGCTTTATCCGTGACCGCGATCGTCGCGGACGGCTTCACACGGTCGAGCGCAGCGGACAGAAACGGCATCATCATCTCCTTGCAGGTAATCGCGAACACACCACGTGTCGCCACCGATCCACGACTCTTTTGCTGGGATCGCGGTACCCTAAAGCGAGGCACGCTGCATCGCAAGAAGCTTGGCACGAAAGGCCTGAACTTTAGCGAACGTCAAAGGACGCAGCCCCCGCCGGCGCAATATTTGCAAAAATTCTGAGGCAAAAAGACTCATATCTGGCAAGCACTGTTAGGGGGGTCGCGGCCTCGAGCCTGCTCGGCCGCAACGGTCAGGCGAGCGGCACGAATTGCTCCGAGCTCCCGCGCCGCTTGCACCGACCTTGCAGCCCTGTGCCGTGGAAGGCAGCGCGACAGCGCTCGGGGTTGCCGGTCACAACCGCGACGTGCGATCTGGAGCGTTGCGAAACCTTGCCGTCGGTGGCGAGCGGATCGCGCAAGCGTGATCTGATTTGTTCTGACGTGTCGATGGAATCATTCTGTGCGCGTGCAGTGCGGTAGAGGTTTTCGACTTTTCCATTCCGCGCCTCTTGCGACGCATCGGTAACGGCATCATTGTTTAGCCGCGTTAGGCCGCGACAACATGATGCATCGCGTTATCGTGCCGCCGCGTGCGATGCGCCCCACCCGATCGAGTGAAATTCTCTGACGATGTACAAGCTCTATTCGATGCAGCGCTCCGGCAACAGCTACAAGGTCCGCCTTGCGCTGGCATTGCTGAACGCGCCGTACTGCGCGATCGAAGTCGACATCCTGCGCGGCGAAAGCCGCACGCCGGATTTCCTGGCGAAGAATCCGAGCGGACAGGTGCCGCTGTTGGAAGTCGCCGAAGGACGCTACCTCGCCGAGTCCAACGCCATCCTGTGGTATGTCGCCGGCGGCACGCCGCTGGCGCCGGAATCGCGGGTCGAGCGCGCCGAAGCGCTGCAGTGGATGTTCTTCGAACAGCACGCGCTGGAGCCCAACATCGGCGCGGCCTATTTCTGGCTGTCGTTGGTCAAGGGCGGCCGCGACCTGCAGACCCATGCGCTGGAAGACTGGATGGAGCGTGGCTATGCCGCACTTCAGGTGATGGAAAACCACCTCAAGACGTGCGCTTATTTCGCCGCCGGACAGCTCACGGTCGCCGACATCGCACTGTACGGCTACACCCACGTCGCCGACCGCTGCGATTTCGATCTGGCGACCTTCCCCGCCATCCGCGCCTGGCTGCGCCGGGTAGAACAGACCCCCGGTTTCGTGACCATGGACTGGCAGGCGGGAACCGAGGTCGACGATGCCCCGAGCGTCGCCGCCGGCGTTTGAGCGCGAGGCGGCCCTTCACATTCGCTTGAAAACGCCGCCGAAGGTTAAGAACAACGGGAATGACCTTAACCTTTGCCGTGGTTTCGCCGCTTTCGAGGTGCGAACGCCGCAATATTGCCGGCGGGGCTTGTGAAATTGCCTGACGTCGCGGGTGATTCGTCCGCGTCTTGAAGGATTTAGACCAATGATGCCGTCGCCCGGCTCGGCCGGCTTTGGAAGCCGCCCGGCGCCAGTCGCTTCTTCGCGACTGACCAACGCCATCGCCGCAACGCTGGCGATCGGCGCACTGTCGCTGTGCTTCGAGGTCGCGCTGACAGTGCTCTCGATCAAGGCGACCATGGCGATGCCGATTTCGGGGTAACCCCTGCATTTTCCCGTTTGGACCTTTTGCCAAGGAAGCGCGCGATGATTGGCATCGCGAGTGGATCATCATGAAGACACCTGTCGGACTTGTGACTGCCGCGCTGACGGCAGCGATCCTGCTGACCGCGACGCTGGTGATCGCCACCGGCACGCGCGGCGAAGAATCCGTGTTTCCATCGTCCGCGGGCGAACTCGAGGTGCGCACCTTCGCAAGAGGCCTGGTCCATCCGTGGTCGCTGGCGTTCCTGCCCGACGGCAAGATACTGGTGACAGAGCGGCCGGGCCGCATACGCCTCGTAACAACGGAAGGGCAGCTCTCGCCGCCGCTCAAGGGCGTGCCCGAGGTCTTTGCGTCCGGCCAGGGCGGCCTGCTCGACGTCGCGCTCGACGATTCCTTTTCGCAAAACAAGACCATCTATTTCTGCTTTGCCGAACGAACCAATGGCGGCGGGCGCACGGCGGTGGCGCGCGCCAGGCTGAACGACGGCGATGGCCGTCTCGACGACACCAAAATCATCTTCCGCCAGGAAGGGCCGCTGTCGTCGGGCAATCATTATGGCTGCCGCATCGTGCAGGCGGAGGATGGCAACCTGTTCGTCACGCTCGGCGAGCATTTCACCTATCGCGACCAGGCGCAGAGTCTCGCCAATCATCTCGGCAAACTGATCCGGATCGCGGCTGACGGATCAGTCCCCGCCGGCAACCCGTTCACTGGCCGCGCTGACGCCAAACCGGAAATCTGGAGTTACGGCCACCGCAACGGACAGGGGCTTGCGATCAATCCTGCCTCCGGCGAGCTCTGGGAAATCGAACACGGCCCGCGCGGCGGCGACGAGGTCAACATCATCGGCAAGGGCAAGAATTACGGCTGGCCGGTGATCGGCTACGGCATCGATTACAGCGGCGCGAAGATCCACGACAGCACGGCCAAAGCCGGCATGGAGCAGCCGGTCAAATACTGGGTGCCGTCGATCGCGCCATCCGGCATGGCCTTCTATACGGGAAAGCTGTTTCCGAAATGGTCAGGAAGCCTGTTCACCGGCGCGCTGGCCGGCACCATGCTGGTGCGGCTGTCGTTGAACGGAAATACCGTGACCGGCGAAGAACGCCTGCTGCAAAATCTGCACGAGCGGATTCGTGATGTCCGGCAGGGCCCGGATGGCGCGCTGTGGCTGCTGACCGACAGTTCGGCGGGGCGGATATTGCGCGTGGCACCTTCCGGAAAATGACCCCGCGTCGATGAACGTGAAAACCGGACACTGCGACCAAGCCTCGTAGTCTTCAGTTTTCCGGACACGCAGCGCATGAACCGCCGGCGGTTTTGTTTCGCGCTCACAGGCGCCGTGGGCCTGCTCGACGGCGCACGACCGGACCATGCCGAATGCGGCGAGCACGACGATTGGCGCATCGCCAATATCATCTACGATAACGGCAAGAGCCTCATCGATCATTACCGCGCGACCACCCGACGCAACTAATGTTCACGACCATTTGTGAAAAATCAAAAACGCCCCTACCGCGACGAACGCAAAGCCCAGCGCGTGATTCCAGCCGAGCGGCTGCTTCAGGTACAGCACCGAGAATCCGGCGAACACGACCAGCGTGATCACCTCCTGCATGGTCTTGAGTTGCGCCGCCGAATACACCGCGCTGCCCCAGCGGTTAGCCGGCACCGCCAGCCAGTATTCGAAGAAGGCGATCCCCCAGCTCGCCATGATGACGAGCGGCAGCGACGTTCCCTTGAATTGGAGATGACCGTACCAGGCAAAGGTCATGAAGACATTGGAGGCAAACAGCATCAGGATCGGCAGCAGCGTGGGCGAAACGTTCGGCATCATTTCCTCTTGCAAATGGCGTGCGCCAACAATCGGCACGGAACCCCGTTCCATCCGTTTTCGGATAGCACTTAATTTCAATACCGCGAAACCCCGCTCCATCCGGGCAAAGGCATTTTAACAATGGAACGAGAAAGCCCCTGCGATTAAAACCCTGGGGCAATCTGTGCGCCTTATTCTCGGCAGGCAACGAGAACGGGCATGCAGTTCGACTGGCGCGCAATCTCAGGTCCCGTTCTGACGACAGCGACGGCGTTTTCCCCCACACGATTGATCCGTTCCGGCTGCGCCTGTAGTAAGAGACCCGCGCTATCGCCAGCGCGCGTCCAGCACGCCGCGTTCTCCATCAAAGACGGAATTGCACATGCCCGGCGATGTATTGATCCGCTTTGTCACCCCTGGGGACTACGCGCAATGGCTTCCGCTGTGGGATGGTTACAACGCGTTCTACGGCCGCTCGGGACCAACCGCGCTATCGCCCGCTATCACGGCGATGACCTGGGCGCGCTTCTTCGATTCCTATGAGCCGGTGCATGCGCTGGTCGCCGAGAGCGATGGCGCCCTGCTCGGACTGACGCATTATCTGTTTCACCGCTCTACCACGGCGATCGAGCCGACCTGTTACCTGCAGGATCTCTTCACCAGCGAAGCCGCGCGCGGCAAAGGCGTCGGCCGCGCGCTCATCAACGGCGTCTACGAACAGGCCAGGCGTGCGGGATCGTCGCGCGTCTATTGGCAGACGCATGAGACCAACCACACCGCGATGCAGCTCTACGACAAGGTGGCGGAGCGGTCCGGCTTCGTGGTCTATCGCAAGTTGTTCTGACCGGCCTGTGGATAAATTCTGATGTCACCGGGGCGTAACAAAGCCCGGCTACGCTGCACCTCGCGTATGATCAGGCCCCCCGTCTCAGATCACGCGCCCCAAGCGGCCCCCGTCAGTCGCCGCGTCTGACCGGGGCCGCATCTTTTCGTGCCGCAGCAAACGCGCCGGCATCATTGCTCCAAAAGGCGTTTTCCGTCAGACGGTAAGTCCGCACCTTGCGGCCTCGGGGCGCGCGCGTCACAATGTGACATCTTTCTAGCGCCCTACTCCCACAGGACCACCCATGCAAATTCGCAATCTCGGCGGCTCCGGCCTGCGCGTTTCCGCCGTTGGGCTCGGCTGCAACAATTTCGGCCAGCGCATCGACCTCGAAGCCTCGCGCAAGGTGATCCACAAGGCGATCGATCTCGGCATCACGCTGTTCGACACCGCCGACATCTATGCCGGGATGGGCGGCTCCGAGACCGTGCTCGGCACCGTCCTCGGCGATCGCCGCAAGGACATCGTGCTGGCGACGAAATATTCCAAGCCGATGAGCACGGACGGCACCAGGCAGGGCGCCTCGCGCCGCTACATCATGTCCGCGGTCGAGGCCAGCCTGACGCGGCTGAAGACCGACTACATCGATCTCTACCAGCAGCACGATTATGATCCGCTGACGCCGATCGAGGAGACGCTGCGCGCGCTCGACGAGCTCGTGCGCCAGGGCAAGGTCCGCTACATCGGCAATTCGAATTTTCCAGCCTGGCGGATCGCGGAGGCCGAACTGATCGCGCGGCAGATGAACGTCAATCGCTTCGTCTCCTGCCAGGACGAATACAGCCTCGTGGTGCGCGACATCGAAAAGGATCTGCTCCCCGTTGCGCAGGAATACAGGCTCGGCCTGTTGCCGTTCTTCCCGCTGGCGAGCGGCTTGCTCACCGGCAAATACAAGCGCGGCGCGGCGGCGCCCGACGACACCCGCTTTGCCAAGGCGCCCGCGCTGCGCGAGCGCTACGTCACGCCCCGCAACGAGGCCATCGTCGAAAGGCTGCAGGCCTTTGCCGAAAAGCGCGGCCACAGCATGCTCGAAACCGCCTTCTCGTGGCTGGCCTCGCGCCCGCAAGTCGCAAGCGTCATCGCCGGCGCCACCCGCGTCGAACAGGTCGAGCAGAACGTCAAGGCGATCGGCTGGGCGCTCAGCGCCGAAGAGACCGCGGAGATCGACGGGATTACGAGGGGGTAGAAGCAGCGCTCTCTCACTCCCTCTCCCCGTTCTTCACGGGGTCGAGACGAGCGAAGCTCGCGCTTAGAGGGTTGGGGTGAGGGGCTCTCCTATTCGCTAGCTGTGAATTCGCGACAACATCGTGCCATGCCCCTCACCCGGATTGCTCCGGACGATGCTTCGCATCGCCGAAGCAATCCGACCTCTCCCCGCGAAGAGCGGGGAGAGGTTTGAACGCCCCCGCACCGGCACCGACCGCTCCCCTCTCCCCGTTCTTCACGGGGAGAGGGTCGGGGTGAGGGGCTCTATCCCAGCAACTCGGTCTGAATGGTGATCAGAACACCTTCGAGATTGCCGAGCACATCGTTGTTCCAGAATCGAAGCACCCTGTAACCTTCTTCACCCAACCGGCGATCTCGTATTGCGTCCGCGGTGGACTCGCTGTGCTGCCCACCATCGACCTCAACCACCAGCCGTCTTTCGCGGCAAACGAAATCGCAGATATAACCTGCGATCGGCTCCTGCCGCACGAATTTATGCCCGTCGATTTGCCGGTTGCGGATGCGATTCCAAAGAACCGTCTCCGCGTCTGTTTGATTGACGCGCAATCGTCTTGCGATTCGGATGGTCTTCCGATCTGGTCCGCGCACTGCCTTGCCCCTCACCCGCCGCGCAAGGCGCGGCGACCTCTCCCCGCAAAGAGCGGGGAGAGGTTAAGAAGAAATCACCCCACCAGCCCCTTCATCGGCTTTACCGGCGCGCTGTCGGGAAACACCGTATCCGCCAGCACGCGTTCCGCCAGACCGAACTGGTCGTGCAGCACGCCTTTCATGATGGCGCGGAGATCCGTGGTCGGCGCGAGGTCGCGGCCCTGGTAGAGGTTCGCTGGCTTTAATCCCGGCCAGTCCGAAATCACCCGGCCGCCTTTCACCGCGCCGCCCGCCAGCAGCGCGATCGTGCCGGTGCCATGGTCGGTGCCTTCGGTGCCGTTGATGCGCGCGGTGCGGCCAAACTCAGTGACGACGACCACCACCGTATCGCGCCAGCGCGCCCCGAGCCCGCTCTCGAATTCCGCCAGCGCGCCGTCGAGGCCCGACAACAATTGCGCCAGGCGGCCAACGGCGCCGCCCTCATTGGCGTGCGTGTCCCAGCCGTCGAAGGCGAGCGCGCCGATCCGCGGCCCGTCGTCAGCCGCCATCAATTTGGCGGCGCCGCGCGCCACCAGCCGCATCGCGGCCGCACCATTGGCGCCGGGCTTCGGCTTCATGTCGTCGCCTTGCGCCGCCTTGTCGAGCGCGAGCCCTTGCGTCAACGCCGTGGCGAGTGCGGGATCGCGGTGTTGATAGAGTTCGACGAGGCGCATCGCGGTATCTTCTGCGGCTTGCGGCAGCGCGACGGGAGTCCAGCCGACGGTCGGCGCAGCCCCACGCAGCACCAGCGGCGTGGTCGGGCCGACGGCGAGCGCGCTCATCACCCGCTCGCCCTTCGGCAACGATTCCAGCGCGCGGTTGAGCCAGCCGGATTGCACCCGGCCCGGACCGGCAAAGCCGCTTTCGAGCACGTCCTGCCCATCGAAATGCGAGCGGTCGCGATAGGAGGTTGCCACCGCATGGATCACCGCGGCCTGCTTCTGCCGGTACATCCGCGCAAATTCCGGCATCGCCGGATGCAATGCGAAGAAGGAATCCAGCGCCGGTGCCGCGTTCGGTCCACCAGATGTCAGCGCGATCGAACCATGCAGGCCAGCGTAATCGGGGTCGCCGACGGGAGCGACAGTGGCAAGCCCATCCAATGCGCCACGCAGGATGACGACGACAAGGCGCGGATCGCGCCCGTCGGCGGCGCGCGCAAGCTTCGGCAAATAGGCCCACGCCGCAAACGACGCGCCGCCGAGCAACAGCGCGCGGCGCGATGCCACGGAGGATGTCAGGCTCTCGCAGCAATCCGTTTTCGTTTCCAAATCCTTTTTCGTTTCCACCGTTGTCATCTCCTCTGGAATTCCGGCGACATCAGCAACAGCGCCAGCGCCTGCTGCCGCGATTCGGCGCGCTCGACGGTGCGCCGCGTCTCTGGCGACGCGGCGTCGGCGGCGACGAGTTCAAGCAGGTCGCGCGGGTCGATGCCGTCGGCGAGGCGCGATGCGATCTGCGCTGATATGTCGAGGCGAAGCTTCATGCCTTCGGGGGCGGCCCACACCGCACTGGTGTCGGGAAAACCATTCGGCCCGGCGGGCGACCATAATGGCTGGCCCAGCACGTTGAGGCCGTTGAGATAGCGGCCGGGGTCGCCCGGGATTTGCGCCAGCAGCCGGCCGCTGGCCACCAGAAACTCGTAAGGCGAGCGCACTTTTGTCAGTGGCGCCTTCCAGGCGTCATCGGAGTTTACCAACGCCGTCGCCAGCGCCCTGAGATTCCCGTCGGTCTTGCCGAATACGTCCGCGAGCCTCGCCACCAGTGCCGGCGGCGGATCGTCGGCCACGAAGTGACGGACGAATTTGGTTGCGATGAATTTCGCAGTCGAAGGATGGCGCGCGATATCCGATAGCACCGCCTCGCCCTGCGCCACGCCGTTGGCTTCGTAGATCTTTCCCATCACCCGTTGCGGACCGGGCTGGTGCGCATTGGCATTGAACACGAAAGTGCCGGGCGCACCGAGCTGTCCTTGCCGCCCCGCATAGGTCCACCCGGTGATGATACGCGCCAGCGAGGTCACGTCGTCCTGCGAATAGCCGCCGCCAACGCCAAGCGTATGCAGCTCCATGATCTCGCGCGCGAGGTTTTCGTTCAGCCCGCGGTTACGGTTTTGGCCTGCGCGCGAATCCGGCCCGAGCGATTGCTGGTTGTCGAGAAAGAACAGCATCGCCGGGTGTTGTTCGACCGCTTTCAGCATGTCGCCGAAAGGCCCGAGCACATGGGGCCGGATCGCCTCGCGCTCGAACGAGCCCGCCCACATCCGCGCCAGCCCGCCCTTGTTGGCGGAGATGCAGAAATGATTGGACCAGAACACGACCAGCCGCTCGACAAAGCCGCAGTCGGCGATGGTGCCGCGCTGCAGCCGCGCCAGCGCCTCGGCGCGAAACGTCTTCTGGATAATGTTGAGCGGTTGCGGCGGCGGTCTTGGTGCGTTGGGCTGCATCGTCTCAGGAGATGCCGCTGAAGGATTTGCCATCGACGTATTGGCGTTTTCCGGCGGCTTCGCCGGCGGTTCTTTCGCCGTGATGTCCATCGCGATGCTGTTGAGCGAGAGGTTTCGCTTCTGTCCCTTTGCCTCCGGCGGCGATTGCGGCGGCCCCTCGGTCGCGGCTGTTGGCGCCGATGATTTGGACGCGGCATCGCGCGCCTGCTGAATCTCGAACTGATAGTCGAACACCGCCTTGCCGAGCGCCGGCGTCGACTGCAGGCCGGGTACTTCGAGCAGTTCACTGTTGGGGCGGCCCAACTCGGATTTGACGAAACCGCGGGGATCGGAGGCGGCGTTGACGAAATCGCCCGATGCGCCGCCGCGCGCACCGAATCCGAAGCGATTGAGCGCAACTAATGCGGCTTGCGAATCGCGGGCCATCGGATTTCCCTCGCGCTATCCTCGGTATATGATTTGCCCGGGATCATAACGCCTTTCCAGATGAACCCCGAATTAAAACCCGGTCACGGAAGCAGCCCGATTAATGACAAATCGGTCAGAAACGCCCCCCTCGCGACGCCTCGCCTGCTCAGGCTGCGGCACCGAGTTTGCTTGCAACCTGTCGGGACCGTGCTGGTGCATGGAAGAGGATTTCCGCATGCCGATGCCGTCGGACGGCGGCGACTGCCTGTGTCCGGATTGCCTGCGGAAAGCGGCAGGCGCCGCGAAGACGGTTGTGACGTGATCGACCGATGGGACGTCCGGGCCGTCCTGCTCGACATGGATGGAACGCTGCTCGACACCGAGCGGGTGTACTTCGAGAGCCTGGTCAGTGCGCTCAACGGGTTCGGCTATACCGACGATGTCGAGACGCTCTGCCACGCGATGGTCGGCCTGCCCGGCCCGGAATGCGAGGCCATGCTGCACGCGCGCTATGGCGAAAGCTTTCCGCTTCCCGGGATCAGCAAGGCTTACGCCGCACGACGCGATGAAATTCTCGCGGCCGGCTTGCCATTGAAACCCGGCGCCGTCGAACTCCTGGATGCGCTGCAGGCAGCCGGCTGCCCGATGGCGATCGTGACCTCGTCGTCGCGCCGCACGGCCGATTCACACCTGACGCTCGCCGGAATCCGTGAGCGCTTCGAAACCATCCTGACCTGCGACGACGTCACGCGCGGCAAGCCGAGCCCTGATCTGTATCTGCTGGCGGCGTCGCGGCTTGGCGTGAGCCCGCAATTCTGCGTCGCCGTCGAGGATTCCAATCACGGCGTGACGGCCGCCCACGCCGCGGGCGCGATCACAATCATGGTGCCCGACATGGCGCCGCCGACGGAAGAAACGCGCGCGCGATGCGCCGCGGTGGTGCCTGATCTCAAAGCTGTAGTGGAAATGCTGCGCCAGCGCGGTGGACTGGCGCGCCGTCCGTAATCGTCATTGCGAGGAGCCAACGGGTCGCGCGAATGCGCGCCCGATGACAGGCTCCGCGACGAAGCAATCCACACTTGCTTTGTGGCTATGGATTGCTTCGCTTGCGCTCGCAATGACGAAGAACCCTACACCTGATATCCCGGCGACTTCCGCGCCATGCCGTCGAAGGCGTCGAGCAGCCGTTCGCGCCAGGCGTAGACCGGGTCGTCTTCGGCGAGCAGCTTGAACGGGCTGACCACGCGCGCCCACTGGAACGGGCCGAACACGATGTAGTCGGCGTAGTTCGGCTTCTCGCCGCCGAGATAGGGTTGCGTCTTCAGCGTCAGTCGCAGCGGATCGAGCGACTTGCGAAAGCCTTCAACGGCCTTGTCGCGGCCCGCCATGATGTCTTCCAGCGGCTTGCCGAACCGCGCTTCGCGTGTTTCGCGGAAATAGGCGGCATCCACCGGCTTCAAGCGCAAGGGTATGTCGGCGATGATCAACGGAAATATGCCGGCGATCACGACGACATCGCCCCACCAGTTCAGCATGCGCCCCACCGCGCGGCCGCCTTCGCCGCCGAACAGCGACGGCCGGTCCGGATAGGTGTCCTCGAGATAATTCGCGATCACCCAGGAATTGACGACCGAGCTTTCACCATCGAGCAGCACCGGCACCTTCTCGGATTGATGCGGCGCGATTGCTTCCTTCTCGGTGAAGCACCACGGGATCGTCTGCGCAGACAGCCCCTTGTGGGCCAGCGCCATCCGCGTCCGCCAGCAGAACGGGCTGAAGGGGCGGGCTTCGTCGGTACCGACGAGTTCGAACAGTTTGAGGGTCATGCCGGCATTTTGCGCGAACGGCGTTGACCGCGCAAGCACCGTGATTGCGAGCGGCAGCGACGACGCAATCCATTCTACCGTTCCGGCCAGATGGATTGCTTCGCTTCGCTCGCAATGACGGTGAACGAAGTCTGCGCGCCTACCGCACCACCGCCGCTGTTTGCCCGAACAGCACCCTGCGCTCTTCCTCGGTGCGGATCGCCGGCTGGCCGAAGTTCGGGTTGACCTCTTTCGCCTTAGCGTAAGCGCGCTCGGTGGCGGGGCGGGCGCGGATGGTTTCGAGCCAGCGTTTCAAATGCGGGAAGTCGTCGATGTTCTGGTCCTGATTCTTGTAGGGCACGATCCAGGGATAGCTCGCCATGTCCGCGATCGAGTAATCGCCGGCGATGAACTCGCGATCGGCGAGGCGCTTGTTGAGCACGCCGTAGAGCCGGTTGGTCTCGTTCACATAGCGGTCGATGGCGTATTTGATCTTTTCCTGGGCGTAATTGCGGAAGTGATGGTTCTGGCCGGCCATCGGCCCGAGCCCGCCCATCTGCCAGAACGTCCACTGGATCGCGTCGTAGCGGCCGTAGAGATCGGCGGGCAGGAACTTTCCGGTCTTCTCCGCCAGATACAACAGCATCGCGCCGGACTCGAACACCGAGATCGGCTTGCCGCCGCCCTTCGGCTCGTGATCGACCATCGCGGGAATGCGGTTGTTCGGCGCGATCGCGAGAAACTCCGGCTTGAACTGTTCGCCCTTGCCGATCTGGACCGGGAAAAGCTTGTATTTCAGCCCGCTCTCTTCGAGGAACATCGTGATCTTGTGGCCGTTCGGCGTGGTCCAGTAATGGAGGTCGATCATGGGAATAGTCCTGCAGCTGTGATGAGATGGCCGAGCATCGCAAAAAAGATGCCGATGCATGAATTTGATCGGGTCGCGCGACCAAGTCAATGGCAAGGGCGCCACGCGCGCGAAAGTGATGACTGGCCTGCGCGCGCCGTGCATTGAGCGGATGCGCGATTGCATCTAGGCTCGCGGCGTTGCTGTCGTGAATTTTGGCCAACGAGCCCCGAGGGAACGTTCAATGACGATGGATCTGGCGCGACGGGATTTTCTGAAGGGCACCGCGGCATTCGCCGGGGCTGCAGCCGCGAACGCGTTTTCGTGCGTTGAGATCGCCAGCGCCGCACCGATCGCGGTGCCGACGGTGGACAAACTGACGATCCGGGTGCTGGTCGATTCCAGCTACGACCAGTTCTTCCGACCCAAGCAGGCCAATGGCGTGTCGATCGTGCCGCCGGCGAGAGGCGCAGATTTCCGCAGGACGCTGCATAATGAGTGGGGCCTGTCGCTGTGGCTGGAATTGCAGGCCGCGGGAAGCCAGCGCACGCTGATGCTGGACTACGGCTATACGCCCGAAGTGCTGTTGAACAACATGGAACTGGTCGGCGTCGACCCTGCGAAACTCGACGGGCTGATTGTCAGCCACGGCCACTACGATCATTTCGGCGGCCTGCTCGGCTTTCTCGACAAATTCCGCGACAAGCTGCCGGCCGATGTCAAACTCTATGCCGGCGGCGAGGACAATTTCTGTCACCGGGTTAGTCCGACGCCGACCAAGGGGCAGTTCGCCGATTTCGGCGCCCTCGACCGCCGCCAGCTCGCGACGCAAAAGGTCACGACCGTGCTGTGCGAAACGCCGACCGTGATCGCTGGACACGCGTTCACCACCGGCAAGATCACGCGCCGCAGCGGCGAGCGGATCCTGCCGCAGACCTGGGTCGAGTTCGGCATCAAGGACGGGCTCGGCTGCAACGCCGGCCATTATTTGCCCGCCGAGATGGACGGCAAGATCGTTCCCGACGAGCATATCCACGAACACGCCACCTGCTTCAACATCCGGGATTTCGGCCTGGTGGTGATCAGCTCCTGCGGCCATGTCGGGATCGTCAATTCGGTGAAGCAGGCGCAGGAGGTCTCCGGCGTCCAGAAGGTTCATGCCATCGTCGGCGGCTTTCATCTCGGGCCCGCGCCGAAGGATTACCTCACGCAGGTCGTCGGCGAGATCATGGCGCTCGAGCCCGACGTCGTGATACCGATGCATTGCAGCGGCTTGAACTTTGTCCAGGAGGCGACCGCGCAGATGGGCGACAAGGTTTTGGTCACCACCACCGGCAGCCGCCTCTCCTTCGGCCTGTGATGTTTCGCGCCGCCTGCGGCCTTGGCGTCGGCCTGTGGCTCATGCTGATGCCGGCTGGCGCGGCCGACGCGCCGGCGCGATCGCCCGCCGAGATCATGGACATCCTGATGTGGAATTGGGAGCCGGTCGGCGGTCCCTTCGAACTTACCGACCACACCGGCCGCGTCCGCACCGAGCGCGATTTTCGCGGGCAACTGATGCTGGTCTATTTCGGCTTCACCTATTGCCCCGACATCTGTCCGGCCGATCTGCAGGCGATCGGACTTGCGCTCGACAAACTCGGCCACGACGGCGAACGCGTGCAGCCGCTGTTCGTCACCGTCGATCCCGAACGCGACACAGCAGAACACCTGGCCGAATATGTGCCGCTGTTCCACCCGCGCCTGATCGGGCTCACCGGCAGCCTCGAGGCCGTGCGCAGGGCCGCCGATGCCTACAAGGTCTATTTCGCCAAGGTGCCGACCGGCAAAGAGGCCAGCGACTACACCGTCGATCACACCGCCTTCATCTATCTGATGGACCGCGACGGCAACTATCTCGGCTTCTTCCCGCCGGGCACCACGGCCGACCGCATGGCGGAGATCATCCGGCCGTGGCTGGCCGAGCCGGCGCGGTAGTTGTCGCAAAATTGCCCGCCGGCGAGGACGAGGTGGGGATGTTTCGCCAAAGGCCCGCCGATCCGGCTCATCTCGGATCTGTCATCGGACGATCACCCTTTCAATATCTGCCCTTCAGCGGTTACCATAGGTCTCAAAATCTGGACGGGCCATGAATTGTCGTCAAATGATCGGCGCTCTCGCCGCGGCCGCATGGCCGCTTACGGCGCGTGCACAGCAGACGATACCAGTCGTCGGATTTCTCAACAGTGGGTCGCCGGGCAGCATTGACATGGCGCTGAACGCATTTCATCAGGGCTTGCTCGACACTGGCTTTACCGAAGGACGAAATTTTCTGATTGAGGCGCGATGGGCTGAAGGGGATTACAGCCGGCTGCCTGCGCTTGCCGCGGAGCTTATCGCGCTTCGTCCCGCCGTGATCGTCGCAAACGGTCCGGCAGTTATGTCGGTAAAGACAGGCACTGCAACTATCCCAGTCGTCTTTACCGCAGGGTTCGACCCCATCGAGTTGGGCCTGGTGGCAAGCCTCAGTCACCCCGGGGGCAATCTGACAGGTGTGAGCATCTTAAACTCCGAACTGGGACCGAAGCGGCTTGAACTGCTGCGCGAGGCGGTGCCGGCAGTGGCCGTCATCGCCTTGCTGGTGAATCCCGCCAACCCCAACGCAGAATCGATTGCGAATAACGTTCGGATCCGGGCCAAAAACTGGGGACTGCAGGTTCGCATCCTGGAGGCCAACTCCGACCAGGGCATCTCGGACGCGTTCGCAAAATTTGCTGAACTAAAGGTCGATGGCCTCGTGATCGGAAACGATCCATTTTTCACCTCCCGCGGCAGCTTCCTTGCCGGAATTGCCTTCCGTCGGGCGGTGCCGGCGATAGCGCAGTATCGCGAGTTTGTACTTGCCGGTGGTCTCATGAGCTACGGCGGAAGCCTGACGAAGGCCTATCACCTGGCGGGAAATTACACGGGGCGCATTCTGAAAGGCGAAAGACCCGCCGACTTGCCGGTGCAGCAGTCCACGACGGTCGAACTTGCCATTAATCTCAAAACCGCGAAAGCGTTCGGACTCTCCATTCCGCTGTCGCTGCTTGGTCGCGCCGATGAGCTGATCGAGTGAAGCGGCGCGAGTTCATCGCCCTTCCCGGCCGCAGGTCTTCCGCTTGCAGCGCGGGCAACAGAGCCGAGCGGTGACTTCCGCTTCACGGCGCGCGCGTCACCGTGATGGTCTTTTCCTCGGTCTTTTGCAGATTGTGTCCCATCGCACGCGCCGTGGTGACGGATTTTTCCGTGATCTTCCGCGTCATGCCGTCCTCGACCTCGAACACGGCGCGGTCGTCGAGCGTGAGCACCATCGACTTGACCAGGCTGTCGATCTGCTCCGGCTTCACGCTGTTGCCGGCGGCCGCCATCAGCTTCTTGGTAATCGACTGCATGAAGTCCTTCAGCGAAGCCGGGTCGTAGGACGTGGTGTTGACGAACACCCGCTTTCCCGTTGCGGCATCGGCTTCCGTCAGCTCAAACACGTCGCTCGATTTCAGCGTGCCGCTGGCGCCGAGCGGATTGTCGACCGCCCGCGACGAGCGGTGGATTTCACCCGGCTTCATCCCGGTATTCTGGGCTTTCGCCAGCTGCGGCATTTCCTCGATATAGGCCTGCGCCGCCTTGTCGGCGTCGACCTCGATCAGTCCGCTCACCATCTGGGTGAGGACGGCGGCCACTTGCGGCTTGTCCTTGAAGGGTGCCGTAAAATTGCCCAGCATGTTGCGCATCGCGGCCTTGGCTTCGTCGAGATTGTCGACGTGAACCGGCTTGCCCGTGCGATCGGTAGTGGCGCGGATCGCGACGTTCTCCAGCGCCTTCACCGCCGAGCGAAACAACGGCACCATCGGGTCGTTGCCTTCGATCACCGCCCCGCGATTGACGTAAGCAATACGAAAGCCGTCCGGCGTCTTCGCCTCGATCGTCAGTTCGGCTCGCATATTGGTGACGGACGACCGCGGACCTTCGGGCCTGTTGTCGTCGGTTTTGGTTTCCGATTCGATGATCCAGCGGCTGCCGACGGGCGGATCATATGGCCGTTCGGCCTCGGCGGCGCGGCCTTGCGCGGCGATGAGCAAGAGTAGCGCGGCGACGGCGGCGCCGAACAGCTTCGATCGCGCGCCTGTTCGAGAATCCCGATGTGTCATGCGGTCCTCCATCCCTTGGTGGCCCTCCGAACGGGACAGGTTCAGACCGTGGCGAGACGAATTGGCCGGCACGCGCCGCTCAAAACGCCATCGCGCTCGAGCGCGTGGTCATCAGCCAGCCGCCATAGAGGATGTAGTAGCAGGCAACCGTCGTGATCAGCCTTCCCGCCCAGGTACGGAACTGCGCGTCGCTCATCGCTTCCAGGATGCGCCGCGCCAGCGTGGTGCCGAGCATCGAGGCCGCGACCGCGACCGCCGCCAGCACCGGATCCAGCGTGGCGGCCTGGTCGATGATGCCGCCGAAATAAATCAATTTGGTGAAATGGCTCGCGACCTGGCAGGTCGCCTTGGTCGCCACCACCTCGCGGCGGCCGAAATTGCCGCCGAGGAAGAACGTGTCCATCAGCGGGCCGGAGACGCCGGTCATCAGCATCAGCCCCATGCAGAGCGAGCCGTAGAACGTGCCCTGCCAGATGCTGTCGGGGTTCGGCTTGATGCCGGCCGGCATCAGCCGCGCCATGAACGGCGTGATCCCGAGCAGCAGCAGCGCGACCGGCTTGTCCGGCACGTAGCGCATGATCGACCAGGCGCCGAGCGCCAGCGCGCATCCGATCAGGTAGACCGCAACCGGCCGCCAGCGGATATGCGCGCGCCAGAGCAGCGCACGCCAGCCGTTCGACGCCATCTGGGTGATCGCGTGCAGCACCATCGCCGTCGGCAGCGGCATCAGGGTCAGCAGCACACCGATCAGGATCAGCCCGCCGGCCATGCCGAACAGGCCCGACAGGAAAGCTGTCGCGACCATCAACAGACCCAGCGCTGCGATCATGAGCGGCGTCATTTCGAACGAATCTCCGTCGGTATTTCTGCCGCGCTTGGACGGCGCGTGCAAACTGAGTTATCTTGCCCTGGCATCAGTTTTCCTGAGGGTTGAGGTCGAATGCGGCGGCTGCTCTTTCTCAACGGCATCAAGGCGTTCGAGGCCGCCGCCCGCAGCGGCAGTTTTGCGGCGGCCGGTCATGAGCTCAACGTATCGGCCGCGGCGATCAGCCGGATGGTGCATCTCCTGGAAGAACGGCTCGGCGTCGCGCTGTTCGAGCGCAAGGCCAATCGCCTCGTCACGACCGCGGCGGGGCGCGCCTATCAGAGCGGGCTGACGCCGATCTTCGACGCGCTCGCAAGCCTCACCACACAGGTGACCGCGCCATCAAGCGTCCGCGTGCTCACCATCGGCGTCGGGCCGACCTTTGCGATGCGCTGGCTGATTCCGCGGCTGGCGGATTTTCGGAAAGAAGAACCCAACATCGAAGTCCGCATCACCACCGGCGGCGCCGCGGCGCCGTTCGCCGACGACTGGAGCTGCGGCATCCAGCTCGGCAGTGGCGAATGGCCCGGCCTGATCGCCGATCCATTATTCGCCGCCGACCTGCTCCCGGTCTGCGCGCCCAGGCTGGCGAGCCAACTCAAGCGCCCCGGCGATCTCAAGGGCCCGACGCTCTTGCGGGTCGCTCATTCGCCGGACGACTGGCCGTCATGGCTGAAGGCCGCCGGTGTCACCCGCGTGGCCGCGCGCGGCCCGGAGTTTCAATTCTACGGCCAGGCGCTGCAGGCCGCGGTCGACGGCCTCGGCGTCGCCATGGGCATCCGCCCCTATATCGACGACGACCTCGTCGCCGGACGATTGATCGCGCCGTTTGCGCAGAGCGTGCCCAAGGGCATGCGCTGGTACCTTGTCTATCGCGATTTCCGCACTGCCCAGCGCGACTTTGCCGCGTTCCGGCGCTGGATCATCCGCGCCGCCGCCGAGCCCGCCGCCCGCCGCAAGAGCCCGCGTCATGCCGGCTGAAGCGATCGACACGCTGGTGATCGGCGGCGGCCAGGCCGGGCTCGTGATGAGCTACCGGCTCAAGCAGCGCGGCATCCCGCATCTGGTGCTGGAGCGGGCGCGCATCGCCGAGCGCTGGCGCAGCGAGCGCTGGGACGGGTTGAAATTCCAGTTCCCGAACTGGTCGGTGCGGCTGCCGGATTTTCCGCTGGCGCACACCGAGCCCGACGCGTTCGCGACATCAGGCGACATCGTCAAATTCATCAATGCCTTTGCGGAGTTTGTCTCCCCACCAATCCGCTGCGGCGTCGAGGTGACGCGGCTCTCGCGCGGCGAAGGCGGCCCCCGCTTCGTCGCGGAGACTGCGAACGGGCCAATCGAGGCCAAAAACGTCGTGGTCGCGACCGGCCCCTATCAGCGCGCCCTGATGCCGGATCTGTTGCGCGAACACCGGGTATTTCAGGTCCACGCCAGCCGCTACCGAAACCCCGGCCAGCTTCCACCGGGCGCGGTGCTGGTGGTCGGCGCCGGCGCTTCGGGTGCGCAGATCGCCGAAGAGCTGCATCGCGCCGGCCGCCGCGTCTTCCTCGCGGTCGGCCAGCACACCCGCATGCCGCGCACTTATCGCGGACAGGATTTGACGTGGTGGTTCGGCGCGCTGGGCCTGTTTCACATGACGCCGGAGCAACGCGGGCCGATCCGGGTCAATCCCTCGATATCAGGCGCCTATGGCGGCCACACGATCGACTTCCGCCGCTTCGCCGCCGAGGGCATCACGCTAACGGGAAGGATTACGGCCGAACGCGACGGCGTGCTCGATATCGCCCCCGGTCTCGCCGAGAGTCTGGCGGACGGGGATGCCTACTATATGACCTTCCTCGACATGTTGGACGCGCATGTCGAACAGCACGGCCTCAACCTGCCCGGCGACCCCGCTGCGCATGCGGTGCTTGCCGACCAGCCTTGCCTGATCGCGCCGCTGCGCCATCTCGACCTCGCCACTGAGGGCATCAGTGCGGTGATCTGGGCCACCGGCTATGGCGTCGATTTCGGCTGGGTCGATGTCCCGGTCAAGGATGCGCACGGCGAGCCAGTCCACCGCGGCGGCATCACTGCTGTACCCGGACTGTACTTCCTCGGCCTGCAATGGCTGTCGAAAATGTATTCCGCCTTCCTTTCGGGCGTCGGCGACGATGCCGCCGCCCTCACCGAGCATATTTCGGCCCGCGGCTGAATTCCGCCACGACTGCGCCCTTCCTCCGCCGGAAAAATACGGAGAAATGTGAACCTGTTCACAGGGGCTGGCGCCGGAGCGTGGTTCACTGGGGTCCTGATCATCCCAGGAGACACGCCATGATTTACGGCGGCTTTGAAATTCAGTCTTTCGAAGCGGGGAGAGGGCTATGGCACGCCAGGATTCAACGAACCGATCTCGCGCCGGTCGTCATCGATGGCATGTCGTTTCCGACGCTCGAAGTCGGCTTTGCATGGTCCGATCCGGACGCGGCGATAGCCCATGCGAAAGCCCATATCGACCAGAACAGGCAGCGCTATACGACGGCCCGGCAGATCCCCCCGGCCGAACAGCGGACCTCGTCTTAGCCGGTTTGGAAATGGCAGCGCCGATGTCGCAGGTTGAACCAGAGCCGACGCCGCAGCCTTCCCGGCAGGTCATGTCCAACTGCCCGCAATGCAGCGCCGACCTCGCGGTGCTGCGCATCATCCCCGGCCGCGCCGGCGCCGAATACTGGACCATGCGTTGCACCCGCTGCGGCGGCATCCACCTCGATATCGTCAAGGCGGCCGCACCTGCGCCGGCCGTACAGGATTCCGGCGACCTGCACGTTTAGGCAAGGTCGCCGTTCACCTGTCTCAACCCTGCGCGAGCTTTGAAACCTGGAAGGCGCCGACCGGCGTCACCGGCTGCGCCTTGCCGCCTTCCCCGGTCACCGCCGCTGCCGTCGCCGATGGCGCAGCTGCCGGCGTCGTTCCACGTGCGCCGCTGCGAAGTTCGGTGAGGCCGGTGACGGCGCTGTACCAGAACGGCGAGCCCAGCCCGATCAAGAGGCCGCCGAGAAACAGGAAGAACCAGGTGCTCAGCCTGGTCGGGACCTGAACCCAGACCTCCATATACTGTCGGTCCTTTAGGCCGGTGTAGCCCGCTTCATCTTTCGGGCAGTCTTGCCTCAATTTGGCGAAGCCCTCGCTCTCCTTGGTCTGCGGGTTTATGCAGGTCCAAACCAAAGGATACATTATTGCCGCGCCGATCCGCTCGTCGGTCCAGCCGAGCGGGACCCCAAGGTCGGCATATTGCTTCACCGCCCCCTTGGCGTTGGTGATGGCGGCCCTCCAATCCTCTTTCAGCGCATCGACCTGCTTCTTGACCTCGTCGGCCGTTTCCGGCGACACTTCTGCGAGCTTGGTCAATGCGGTCGCGGCCTCGGCCGCGGCCTTGTGCTGCGCCGTCACCGCCTCGGCCTGCTCGATCACCTTGGCGCGCGCGTTGGGGTCGCGCAGATAGGTCCGGAACAGGTCGACCGCGTCGACATGCGCCGCAAAGGCCAGCGCGATCGCCACGATCACCGAGAGCAGCCGCGCGCGGCCTTCAAAATACACGCTGGCTTCCTTGCCGAACGCCTCGAATTTCTGCGCGACGTCCTTCAGGACGGTATCGGCCATCTCGGCGGCGGTGTTGGCGGCATCGTTGAAGGCGTCATTGGCGGCCTTGTTCGCCGCCGCGATGTCCTTGCCGACATCGATGCTGCCGAGCCGTTCCATGAATTCGGCCGGCGTCATGTCCGCCAGGTCGCGGCCGCTCCACAGGCTGATGGCCCAATTTTTGTTGTGTTCGACCTTCTCGGGCGCGTCGCTGGGCGTTGCCTTCGGCTTCGCTCCCATCGGCGCCCGGTTGGCGCTCATGCGCTCGACGAACCGCTTCCTCGTTTTATCGATGGCCGCTTGCGCCAGATTCTTTTGCTCTTGCGTGAGCTTCGAGTCGGCAATTTGGCCGAGCTCGGCCTTGACGACGTATTTCGCCAGCACCTGGTCGAACAATCGCCCGAGCATGTGCTTGAGCCCCTCCTCGCGCATCGAGAAGATGCGATGCACCAGTTCGACAAAGGATGAGACGACCAACGACAGCACCAGCATCGTGATCGCGAACGCAAGGGCTGCTTCGATGAGCTGCATGGCTTCCCCCGGGAGTTCCCGCCCTCATACAAGCATGAGATGTTTATTTCGGCAAGCTCGCCCTGAAGTCGATTGCGGAAAACATTGCCTGCCCCGCCATCGCCGCCCGCTCCGCCCGATTTCCAGCGATCGCGAACCATCCGGACCCGAAAAAGGGCGCGATACCGCCGGGCGATTTTGAACACATTCACGACGTGACGCGACAAAGCTATCGTCGCCGGCATCGGCGCGTTGCAGAGCCCCCAGAGAAAAGTCCAAAGAGAACTCCCATGCGATATTCGAGCGACGATTTGCGCGCGGCGGCTGCCGCAGGCGCCATCAATTCCAGCCAACTTGAGGCCCTGCTCGCATTCCTCGCGACGCGCCAGCCCGGTCGGCCGGTGTCCGCCCCAAAATTCGATGTCGTGCATCTGCTGTGGTACACGGGCGCGCTGGTCGTGATCTCGGCGATGGGCCTGTTCTCGACGCTGGCGTTCTCGGCCATGGGCGGGCCGGCGTTAACCGCCACCGCGCTGGTCTATGCCGTACTGTTTGCCGGGGCCGGACACTATCTCTGGACGGTTCGGAAACTTCGCACCCCCGGAGGGCTCTTGATCGCGGTCGCGGTGTCCATGATCCCGCTCGCCGTTTACGGCATGCAGGATGCCTATGCCGCGTGGAACCAGTTCGGCAAACCGGGAACGGTCCGCGACTTCTACATCTGGATCAAGGGCAGCTGGATCTTCATGGAAATCGCGACCATCGCCGCCGCCGTGATCGCGCTGCGATTCTACCGCTTTCCCTTTATCGTCTTCATGATCGCCTTCGCGTTGTGGTTCCTGTCGATGGACATCGTGCCCTGGATCACCGGCTCGCCGATCGGCAACTGGGAAACCTCGCGCCGTGTTTCAGTGGGCTTCGGTCTCGGCATCATCGTGGCGGCCGTCGTCGTCAATCTGCGGCAGCGATCCGGCGATTTCGCCTTTTGGCTTTATCTGTTCGGCGTCATGACCTTCTGGGGCGGCATTACCTCGTCATCCTATGGCACCCCGATCGACAAGGCGCTGTATTGCGCGATGAACTTCGGCTTCCTGTTGCTCGCGGCATTTCTGGGGCGCCGCGTCTTCGCGGTATTCGGCACCATCGGCATCGCGTTCTATCTCGGCGATCTCGCCGACAAGGTTTTCAAGGATTCGGTGCTGTTCCCGTTCGCGCTGTCGCTGATAGGCATCGGCATCATCGCGTTCGGGCTGTATTATCACCGCCATCAGGCCAGCATCAGCAGCTGGGTGGAGCGGCATTTGCCTGAAACCCTCAAGCGGCTGCGGCCCGCGAATGCGACGGCGTGACTTCAGATAAGCCCGGCCGCCTGACGCCAAGGAACCCTTTTCTCGCGGACGGACTCGCCCCATATTCCCGATATGGCGAAGAAACCCAACTCCCCCAAAAAGCCCGGCAAAACTCCTAAGTCCAAAGCACATCGGCCCGACGTTCAGCCGATCGGGCCGGCGCTGGCGGAACTGCTCAATCCCGCGATCAACCGTGGCGATGCCGGCATGGGATCGGGCACTGGACTGCAGCCGCCGCCGGATAATTCCTGGGATCGCCGCGCCGGTGGCGAAGCCGCCGCGCATCGGGCGCGGGCGTCGACGCGTGGCACCAGCGAGGATGTGGCGAAACGGGATGTACCGACGAAGCGCGATGGCGCATCTTCCTCCCCTCCCCCCGCGCGCGCAGCGCGTGGCGCGGAGGGGTCGGGGGTGGGGGGTGCTTCGGCAGATTCGGTGCCAGATGGAGAGCGAGAGTTCGCGGAGATACCCCCCACCCCCGACCTCGAGAGCGAGCTTCGCTCGCCTCGGACCCCGCCGCTTCGCGGAGGGAGGGGAGAAGAGAACGTCCGGCCTCGACGAAGCGCCGCAAGCCAATTACGGCACCGCGGCGACGATCCCGACGCTCGATCCGGAACTGGCAAAGCAACTCGGCTTCACCACCGAGGAGGAAGATGCCGAAGCGATCTGGCACGGCCGCCGCGCAACAAGATGGAAGCGCTCGGCGTCGCCGCCACCGCCGACGCGCTGGAAGCTTTGATCCGTGAGGGCCGCCCCGAGTTCAAGGGCGCGGACGGCCAGCTCAAGGTCTGGACCCCGCACCGGCCGCCGCGCCCGGAGAAATCCGAAGGCGGCGTGCGCTTCGAGATCAAGTCGGAATACGAGCCGAAAGGCGACCAGCCGACCGCGATCGCCGAACTGGTCGAGGGCATCAAGCGCAACGACCGCACCCAGGTGCTGCTCGGCGTCACCGGTTCCGGCAAGACCTACACCATGGCCAAGGTGATCGAGGCGACGCAGCGCCCTGCCCTGATCCTGGCGCCGAACAAGACGCTGGCCGCGCAGCTCTATGGCGAGTTCAAGAGTTTTTTCCCCGACAACGCGGTGGAGTACTTCGTCAGCTATTACGACTACTACCAGCCCGAAGCCTATGTGCCGCGCACCGACACCTACATCGAGAAGGACTCCTCCATCAACGAGCAGATCGACCGCATGCGCCATTCGGCGACGCGGGCGCTGCTGGAGCGCGACGACGTCATCATCGTGGCTTCCGTGTCCTGTATCTACGGTATCGGCTCGGTCGAGACCTACACCGCGATGACGTTTGCGTTGAAAAAGGGCGAGCGCATCGACCAGCGGCAATTGATCGCCGACCTGGTGGCGCTGCAATACAAGCGCACCCAGGCAGATTTCACCCGCGGCACGTTTCGCGTCCGCGGCGACGTCATCGACATCTTCCCGGCGCACTATGAAGACCGCGCCTGGCGCGTGAACCTGTTCGGCGACACGGTTGAAAATATCGAGGAGTTCGATCCGCTCACCGGCCACAAGCAGGACGATCTCGAATTCATCAAGATCTACGCCAATTCGCACTACGTGACGCCGCGGCCGACGCTGGTGCAGGCGATCAAGTCGATCAAGAGCGAATTGAAGCTGCGTTTGGACGAACTCAACAACCAGGGCCGCTTGCTGGAAGCGCAGCGGCTGGAGCAGCGCACCACCTTCGATCTCGAGATGATGGAAGCCACCGGGAGCTGCGCCGGCATCGAGAACTATTCGCGCTACCTGACCGGCCGCCGCCCCGGCGAGCCGCCGCCGACGCTGTTCGAATATGTCCCCGACAACGCGCTGGTGTTCGCCGACGAGAGCCACGTCACCGTGCCCCAGATCGGCGGCATGTTCCGCGGCGATTTCCGCCGCAAGGCGACGCTCGCCGAATACGGTTTCCGGCTTCCCTCCTGCATGGACAACCGCCCGCTGCGCTTCGAGGAATGGGACATGATGCGCCCGCAATCGGTCGCGGTGTCGGCGACGCCGAGCGGCTGGGAGCTGAACGAGAGCGGCGGCGTGTTCGTCGAACAGGTGATCCGCCCGACCGGATTGATTGATCCTCCCGTCCACATTCGCCCGGCCCGCACCCAGGTCGACGATCTCGTCGGCGAGGTCCGCGCCACCGCGCAGGCCGGCTACCGCTCGCTGGTCACCGTGCTGACCAAGCGCATGGCGGAAGACCTCACCGAATATCTGCACGAGCAGGGCATTCGCGTGCGCTACATGCACAGCGATATCGACACCATCGAGCGCATCGAGATCATCCGGGATTTGCGGCTCGGCGCATTCGACGCGCTGGTCGGCATCAACCTGTTGCGCGAGGGCCTCGATATTCCCGAATGCGCGCTGGTTGCGATCCTCGACGCCGACAAGGAAGGTTTCTTGCGCAGCGAGACCTCGCTGATCCAGACCATCGGCCGCGCCGCGCGCAATATCGACGGCAAGGTGATCCTCTATGCCGACCAGATGACCGGCTCGATGGAGCGCGCCATCGCCGAGACCAACCGCCGCCGCGAGAAGCAGGTCGAATACAACACAGCCAACAACATCACGCCGGAGAGCGTGAAGAAATCGATCGGCGACATCCTCAACAGCGTTTACGAGCGCGACCACGTGCTGGTCGAAATCGGCGACGGCGGCATGGCCGACGACGTCATCAGTATCGGTCACAACTTCGAAGCCGTGCTGAATGATCTGGAAACAAGGATGCGCGAAGCCGCTGCCGATTTGAATTTTGAGGAAGCCGCCCGCCTCCGCGACGAAGTCAAACGCCTCCGCGCCACCGAACTCGCCGTCGTCGACGACCCCACCATCAAGCAGCGCGGCGTAGCGGCGAAAGCCGGCGCCTACACCGGCACGAAGAAGTACGGCGACGCGGCGAATTTGCCTACAGGCTCAATGAAGAAGCGCGGCAGCGGAATGCGCGCCGGTGCCCCTTCCCCCTCGCCCCGTTCTTCACGGGGTCGAGACGAGCGAAGCTCGCTCTTAGAGGGTCGGGGTGAGGGGCGCCGCACGGGTGGTCCAGCCACCACCTCAAAAATCCACAAACCCCATCTCGACGAAATGCACGGCCCCGAATCCCTGCCCTACCGCCCGGGCCGCGCCGCCCCACGCAAGCCTTCGGGCGACGACACCGGCCCAGCCAGCGGCAGCAAAATCTTCCAGCCCACCGACTCGCGCCAGTCCGGCCCGGAGTTCGGCCCCGCCCCACGCTCCACCGGCGGCGCGCCGGGGCATCGGGGCGGGTGGAAGAAGAGGTAGGGCAAATTCATCTGGCGCAATCTAGTGGCGATGAAGCATGGCACCGCAAGACCCCCATTCAGATGACGACTGCACCGACATTTCCGAAGATCCAGAGTTGAACGCCATTCAACTATTGCGAACTCGGTCGCTTTCCGACGCGTGAGAAAGCAGAAGAGTTTCTTGCCACGGTCGAAACGGATTAGGTCGTCATTCCGGAGCGGCTGTCCGGACGGATTACCTCTCCCCACGCTCACCATCCCCACGCCACAGCACCGGCACCGTCGTCACCCGCCGATCGGCGGCTCGTCCCCTGAAAGCAGCTGCGCCAAATCGGAGACAGGCAACTCCGGAATTTTACAAGCCGTCAACTTCGATCATATTCCCAGTATCCCTGTAGTGTCTTCGCGAACCGATGAAGGTCCGGGTGCCACACCGTTAAAGCCTGACTCATACTCGCCGCTGCCACCGCCAGCAGCAACAGCAGCATTACGATCGTTACCAGTCGCAGCGACGCTTTCGGCTGCATGCGCCACCGGGCGAACTTTTCGCCAAATGACAGCATCGCGTCGTGGAGGCGGCGGGATTTCGGAACAGTGGTGGTATTCATGGCGGCGTTCCCCTGAGAGGACCGTCCCCGGCGGGGACCGTCGTCCGATGCCGCCAATCTAGCCCTGCGCACTCGCGCAAGATGTGACGTGCGTCACACGCTACCCTCACCCCGATCGTTTGTTGCTGGTGTTCTGCACCAGATTGCCGTGCGCGGCCTGTTCGTTGATGTTGTGCTTCTCGTCGTCGCGATGGCCTTTGGTCGTGTCGACGGGAACGCCGGGCGCGCTGCCGGGGCCCTTGTGGCTCTGGTTATCGTCGGGAACCGGGGTGATGGTTTTCTTCAGCGGTTTCGTCATTCACTAACTCCGTTGTTCGCGGAAAGAAACAACGCCGGCTAAGGGTGCGTCGTTCCGACAACGGACCTTTTTTTGAGCCGTCATTGCAAGCCAACGGGTCGCGCGAACGCGCGCTCGATGACAGGCGCCGCGAAGCAATCCATTCTTGCTTTGCAGCTCTATGGATTGCTTCGCGGCGCTCGCAATGACGATGTAGAGAGCGCAGCGCGACAAATTGACCCGACGGGCAAATCAAAAAATCCTGTCAAGCCCTTCGAACGAAAATATTCCTATTTTCAATGACCCAAATCAGTGGCAGATCATTGCCATCCCGTCCCGCACAGAGGGGCGTTGGCCATCGTCACGAACGTTGGGACGGGTTGCGGTGGACGCGGCAGCGTTGGCGCGCAATGTGATCGCAGGGCGGGCTTTGCCTGTGAGCGATCGACGGCGCGCAAGACGAACAACGCTAGCTTCGTACGGCAAAACCGTGTGGTCCTGGCACCCGTTGCTGGTGTCAAGTCGGCGGAGACAAAGTCGGCCCAACCGGGCGCGGACATGTCGTTAATTCGCCGATGACGGTGACAAGACGAATTCGTCGCCGGGGAGAGCGCGGCATAAGCCGTAAAGCCATTGCGCAGGGAATGCCGGATTGCCTCCGCTGAACCTGTATGCTCGTGTGCACTTTCTTTTGTGCACTTCGCACACGAGACCGCGGGTGCAGCGCGCATCCGGCGTTCCCTGCGCCCTCTGTTTTCGAGGGCGAGAGATTCCAGTACAGCTCGGGCGCATCGCGCCGCGAGAAGGCGAAGGTGTATCTTTCCACGTCGTCCCGACCTTGAGCCGCTCGCGATAACGGCGGAGGCTCTTTGAAATGTGAGTTAAACCGCCCTCGCAGGCGGCATTGCAGTTATTTTCCGCGCGCCGTTGAACCTCGCCGCGTCAGCCGTGACACACCACAAGGCATTTTACCTACAAGAAAAACAGATGAAGATCGCGTTGCTGGCTCTGCTGGGTTTGGCGTTGGGGACGCTGGGTGGCGCCGCGCTCGGGATCGGGGCCGGGCTCGCCTGGGTCGAAATCTTTAAAACGAGGAGTTTTGAAGGCTATAGCGCCATGCTGGTGTTCTTTACCTTCATGCCGCTGGGCGCCGCGATCGGTGGCCTCGGGGGTGCGCTGCTGTTCGGCGTGATCGCCATCCGTGACGCCGAAATCGCCATCGAACGCGAGCCGGTGCGCCGCCGGCAGCGGTAAAAACACGGTTGCATTTGTGCAATGCAAAAATGTCAATTGTGTTTCCATCAAAGTAGACTATTTGAAGCTTCAAATAATTGAATGAGCAAACCGGCACGGCGTCGATGCTGACGCCCTCAGGGCCGTTGCTGTTTTGCAATCTAGCTTTCAGGGACCACCTCAATGACAGAGCATAGTCTCTGGCGGTTTTCGCGCGCGCTGCACCGTGCGATCAATGAACGCCAGCCCGCCGATCTCGAAGCCCTGCTCGACGAGGATGTCGACTGGGCGATCTACGGCCCGATCGACATGTTTACGTTCTTCGGCTCGCGCAAGGGCAAGGCGGCGGTGATGGAGGTGATCCGGCAGATCGCGGAGAACGTCCGGGTCCATCGCTTCGACCGCGAGTCGATCATGCTGGGGGTGGATTCCGCCTCCTCGATGATGCGCTATTCGCTGACCGCGCTGGATTCGAACAAGCCGATCAGCCTGCGGGTCGCGCATTTCGCGCAGTTCAAGGCCGGCCGGCTGACCAATTTCCGCGTGCTGCTCGACACCTTCGACCTGGTCGAGCAGACCTTGGGCTATCCCATTCATCTGCCGCGGATGGCGGTCTAGGCGCTCGCCACAATTTTGCACCAGAGCAAACGCATTCTCAGCGCCATCTGGAATGCGGGCGGGTGATGATTCCCAAGACACGATTTGGCTGGGCGAGGCTACCTATTGTTGTGGCCGGCTTCAGCCTGGCCTCGGCGCTGGCGGCGGCGCAAACCCCGCCCGCGGACGACGAGGTCGACGAACCCGCGACGGAAGCTGCCGCAGACCCACCCGACGTCGATGATCCCGACATCATGAGGACATCGACGTCAGCAAGCTCGACTGGAGCCAGCTCAACGTCGACGCCTCGACGCTAACGGCGCCAGAACCGAAGGGACGCACCGCGCCGAAGGGCAAGGCCAGCGCGGACGCAACATGGTCGGCCAATGAAAAACCGAACGGCACCTCCGCCGTGTCGGTCAAGCAGTCGCTGACCCCGTTCTGGGATACGCGGATCGGCGCCGACATGACAGTTGCCCGGCAAGGCACGCTGACGGCTTCCGAACTGTTGTCGGAGAAGGTCGCCAATGGCGGCACCGCGCCGCAATCCTCCGGCACCGCCTGGGCCGCGATCACCGCGCCCGGCGTCGTCTCGATCTGGGACAAGACGGCGGTGGAAGCCCGCGTCGATCCTGGCCAGGAACAGAGCAAGCTCGGCACCTCCTTGAGCAAATCGGTGCCGCTCAGCGAGCGATATTCGCTCACCCTGCAGAACGGCTACAATTTCATTCAACAGGGCGTCGTGCCGGTGCCCGGCCATAGCAATCTGCCCTGCGCAGACTTGCGTAAACTTGTCTGCGATGTCAGCCGTCCAACCCGCAGCTATGAGACTGACCAGTCGGCGAAACTGAGCATTAACGACACCGGAACCAGCTTCATGGCCGGCCAGACATTGTCGACAAATGACGACAAATGGCTGCACAAGATCGGCGCCGAGCAAAAATTGTTCGACGGCGTCACCGTCTCGGGTTCGATGGGTGAGACGCCGACCGGCGCCACCAACAAGAGCTTTAGCGCGGGCTTCAAGCGCAGCTGGTAACCCGCCCTTCTTCGCCCATCCCAGAGAATGATCCAGCATTGCCCCAGATTGGCCCAGATGCGGTCAAAATCGGCAGTCCAGATGGTACTGCTCCACTTCGTCGTGCGGGGGACGTCCGCGCTCGCTTTCTAGCGAAACAGAGGAATAGCCGATGAACGCTACCACTCGTTCCGAACAAGTTGAACCAACCGAGGATGTCGACAGCAATCTCGCTGCGGTCTCCGAAGTCGAGGCCGGGATCCGCGACTTCGTCCGCAACGACATTGCCTATCTGCGCCGGCCGGCGGTCGCGAGCCCCGAAACGGCGCCGGTCGACGCCAACGCCGAAGCGACCGTCAACAACGTCAACTCGCTGATCCAGCGCGTCGCCGGGACTTCGCTTGCGGAGATCGAGAAACTGATCTCCGAGCTGGAAAGCCTGCGCGACCTGCTGCACGCCGAAGGCCAGCGCGTTCAGCGCGAAATCTCCGGCTACGCGCAGCTCAGCCAGGCCGCGATGAAATCGACGCGGATGATCGCCGACAACGTCACGCAGTGGAAGCGCGCCGCCGACGGGCTGCGTAACAGCTAACCGCTCGGCATCAAGAACTCCTGGCGTCAAGACTTGACCCTCCGCCGCCTCCTGATAACGGAGCGCGGCGGTTCCGTTTGGCCAGATTGGATTTTTGAACTTGCCGGCTGTGAGCTGCGACCAACGGCAGGCGCCCCGATCGGGGCTTGGGATTCTCTCTGGAATATCGGGGATAGGGTTTATGGAAAGCGTTCGGCCGGAAAATAGCGATCCAATTCCATTGCGGCGTTCGCAGCAAAGCATGGGCAGCATCATGATCCGGTTTGTCGGACTGCTGCTGGTATCGGTTGCGGTTCTAGCGCTGATCTGGAGCCGCTGATTCCTGGCGATGGTCAATCGCGCAATTCAGCTTCCATGGTTAGCACAGCGTAAACCTTAGCGATGGGCGAACGACGTCTCGAGCGTGTAGCCGCCATCGGCATAGGTTTTCACCACCATCGCGGCGGTCAGCATCACGCCAAGGGTGATGGTTGCGAAGATAAAGCCGACAAGTTTCAGGCCGCTGCGATCCACCATGGTCGTCCCCTCGGGTACTTTCCCTTAAGTCCCATATGGCAGGGATAAAGTTCAAAATGCGTTAGCAAAAAAATCGTCCCGGCGAATCTTCGATGGCGCCGGGGCCGATAGACCATCCGCTAACCATGTTGGTTGCCCGGGCTCAGGTACCCGCATTCCGTCGCGGCACAAAGGCGGTCGACAGGAACGAATACACTAGTTCGCCGCGCTGATTGGTGCCGGTGTTACGGGCCTGCACGATGCCCCATTCGGGACGCTTCTCCGATGTTCGCTTGGTTTCGATGACACTTGAGAAGCTGATTGTGTCGTCGGCTAGAACCGGTCTGATCCAGCGCAGTTCGCGAAAGCCGGGCGACGGTCCCCAGACCGCGATCTCCTCGCCGCGGGCCGCTGCCTCCTTCATCTGGCGCTGGCCGTTGGCGACCAGAAGCTTCATGCAGACCGAAGCAACATGCCATCCCGACGCGGCCAGGCCGCCGAACAGCGATTTCCGTCCCGCCTCCTCGTCGAGGTGAAAGGCCTGCGGGTCGAATTGCGCAGCGAATTTCTTGATCGCTTCCGCTGTGAACGTGAACGATCCAATCTCACGTCGCGCGCCGATTTCCAAATCCTCAAAGAAATGCATCGAAGATCCTATTGCGCCACGGCACCGGCCCGCCGCCGCACGATGATCGGCGACACCATCTCGCCTAGCACCAGCCCGGCGGCGTTTCGCACCACGCCCTTGAAGGTCACGATGCCGGTCTCGGGACGGCTGCGGGAGACCCGCGCATCCGCGACCTCGATATCAAGCACGAGATCGTCGCCCGGCCGCAGCGGCGCGAGCCAGCGCATCTCGTTGACGCCGGGTGAGCCCAGCGACGCGGTGCGGCCGATGAAACCGTCGAACATTATCCGCATCAGGATCGAGCACAGGTGCCAGCCCGAACCGGAGAGGCCCTTCAGCATGGACTTGCTGGCGGCCACTTCGTCCAGATGCATCGGCTGCGGGTCGTACTCCGCGGCAAAAGCCAGCATCTCCTCGCGCGTGACGTGGCGCGGTCCGAAAGTGCCGAAATGGCCGGGTCTGAAATCTTCGAAGATAAGCGTTGCCATGATGGGGATTTGCTGCGGGGGAGCCTGATTGTGGCCGTTATTTGCGGCAATCTCAACCCACCCACCCGCATGACTCGTGCCCGACGGGCGAGCGCCGCTATTGCCCGTGCTGGTCTCCGACTTGCTCGGAACCCCATTCGGGGTTAGGCCCTGTGCCGTCAGGAGCCAGGTTGGCCGTTGCTCATATTCGACTTGCCGGGAGAACCACCGATGTTCGATTTTCAGGATCTGTTTCAATGGGACCGCTTCATCACGCCCACGATCATCAAGACGTTCTACTGGCTGGTGATCGGATTGATCGTGCTGTTCGGCATATCCGGCATTTTTTCAGGCCTTGCCGCGATGGCAATCAGCCCGTTCGGCGGATTCATCCTGCTGTTGTCCTCAATCGCCGGCGTCGTGGTCGGCGTGGTGTTTTCACGCATCGCCGCGGAACTCATCCTGATCGTGTTCCGCATCAACGAACACCTCGGCGCGATCCGCGACCAGGGCCAGATGCGTTAGGTGTTAAACCGGAAATGCATGACGTCGCCGTCGGCGACGACGTATTCCTTACCCTCCAGCCGTAGCTTGCCAGCGTCGCGGGCGCCGGCCTCGCCGTTAAGCGCGACATAGTCGACATAGGCGATGGTTTCGGCTCGGATAAAGCCCTTTTCGAAATCGGTATGGATCACCCCGGCGGCCGCCGGCGCCTTAGTGCCGCGATTGATGGTCCAGGCGCGGGCTTCCTTCGGGCCAACGGTAAAATAGGTGATGAGGTCGAGCAACTGGTAGCCGGCACGAATCAGGCGATCCAGACCGGCCTCTTCGAGGCCGAGCGTATCGAGGAACTCGGTGCGCTCCTCGCGCGACAGGGTCGCGATCTCGGATTCGATTTTCGCCGAAATCACCACCGCGACGGCGCCCTCTTCCCTGGCCCGGTCGAACACTTGCCTGGAAAAGCTGTTGCCGTCCCTGGCCGAGCCTTCCTCGACGTTGCAGACGTAGAGCACCGGCTTCGACGTCAATAGCCCGAGCATACCGAACGCGCGTTCTTCTTCCGGCTTGCGTTCGAGGAAGCGTGCCGGCTTGCCGTCGCGCAGCAGCACCAGCGCGCGGTTGACGAGGTCGAGCTGTTCCTTGGCGTCCTTGTCGTTGCCCTTGGCCTTCTTGGCGAGGTTGTCGACACGCTTTTCAAGGCTGTCGAGATCGGCGAGCATCAGCTCGGTTTCGATGGTCTCGATATCCGCCAACGGGGCGATCTTGCCTTCGACATGGGTGATGTCGGAATCCTCAAAGCAGCGCACCACATGCGCCACCGCGTCGACCTCGCGGATGGTGGCGAGGAACTGGTTGCCGAGGCCTTCGCCCTTCGAGGCGCCGCGCACCAGGCCTGCGATATCGACAAAGGTCAGCCGCGTCGGGATGATCTGCGCCGATTTGGCGATCACCGACAGCTTGTCGAGCCTGGGATCGGGCACCGCGACCTCGCCGACATTCGGCTCGATGGTGCAGAACGGATAATTCGCCGCCTGCGCCGCTGCCGTCTCGGTCAGCGCGTTGAACAGCGTCGATTTGCCGACATTGGGCAACCCGACGATACCGCATTTGAATCCCATAGCGTGTCCTGCAGTCCGTTGCTGGCGGTCGGCGGCTGCTACGCGGCACCGTCATCGCCCTTGTCGAAAAATCCCTTGGCCTGCATCGCCAGATGCACCCTGTTCTGAAACGTCGAGTCGCGTTCGGTCGTCAGCAACCCTGCATTGTCGGCGACCGCCTCGCACAGCGCTTCGACCCAGGGCCGATCGCTCTTGGCGAAATCCGACAGCACGTGGCTGTGCACCAGCTCCTTGACGCCGGGATGACCGATCCCGAGCCGCACCCGGCGATAATCATTGCCGATATGCGAGGAAATCGAGCGCAAACCATTATGACCGGCAATGCCGCCGCCGACCTTGACGCGCACCTTCGCCGGCGGCAGTTCGAGTTCGTCCTGAAACACGATGATCTCGCCGGCGCCGAGCTTGAAGAAGTTCGCCGCTTCCTGCACCGCGCGCCCGGATTCGTTCATGAAGGTCGTGGGCTTCAGCAGCACCACGCGCTCGCGCTCGAGCGTACCTTCCGAAGTCTCGCCCTGAAAACGGCGGCGCCATGGTGCGAAACCATGACGCCGCGCAATTTCATCGACGACCGAAAAACCGATATTGTGCCGGTTGTTCGCGTACTTCGCGCCGGGGTTACCGAGACCGACAAAGAGGCGCATGACGCGGCATCCCCGCGGGCCTGGCTTACTTCTTCTTGTCGCCACCACCGGCAGGCGCCTTCGCGCCCGCCGCCGGAGCGGCAGCACCCGCTGCAGGCGCCGCAGCAGCAGCCGCCGCACCCGCCGCCGGAGCAGGGCCTGGCGCCGTAGCCGCGGCCGCGGCCGGACCGGCGGCCGCGGCAGCCGCCGCAGCAGCCTTCTGCTCTTCGGCGTAACCCGACGGCGGCACGATGGTTACCAGCGTTGCGTCTTCACGCGACAGCGACTTCACGCCGGCCGGCAGCTTGATGTCGGACAGATGCAGCGAGTGGCTGATTTCCAGCGCGCTGACATCAGCGTCGATGTACTGCGGAATGTTGTCCACCGAGCATTCGAGATCGATGGTGTGGGTGACGATGTTGACGGTGCCGCCGCGCTTGACGCCGGGCGAGGCTTCGCCGTTCGTCACATGCAGGGGAACGCTGACGCGGATGGTGGCGCCTTCGCCGAGCCGCATGAAATCGACATGCAACGGAAAGTCCCGAACCGGATCGAGATGGAAGTCGCGCGGAATCACTCGGTGCTTCTTGCCCTCGAGATCGATGTCGTAAATCGTGGTCAGGAACCGGCCGGCCAGGATGCGCTGGCGCAGTTCGGCATCGTCGACCGAGATGGTGACGGGGGGTTGGTTGTTGCCATAGATCACTCCGGGAACTCTCCCGGCGCGACGCTCTGCCCGGGCGGCCCCCTTGCCGCTCTGCGGACGCGCGGTCGCCTTCAATTCCTTGACGGTCGCCATCGTGTTAAGTCCTTGTTTTCTAAAAGTTAAAGGCCGCAACGCGGCCCGGTAGCGTCCAACAGCAAGCCTCCAGGGGTGCGGGGGCTGCGGACGTGGCGGGCTTTTAGCCCCAAAGCGCCGAAATGACAAGGAAATGCGGGGATTTTTCTACGTTCCCGAGGCCCCTGAGGCCCGGACGCCTAGGCTCCTTTCCGGGCCTTCGGCAGATAAATGGTTTTGCCTTCGATCAGCATCGTGACGAACTTCTCAAGGCGTGCCGTCCGGGTCTCGGGCTTCTTGGCGCTGTGGAGCGGGTACAGGATCGCGCAGCGATTAACGCGGTCGAGCGCTTCAAAAAAGGTCCTGGCTTTCTTGTTCTTGGCCAGCGCAGTCCGGAGATCATCAGGCACCTGCATCGTGTTTTGCGGTGCATAGGCGGCGTCCCAGCGGCCGTCCCTTCTGGCGCGTTCAATCTCCTTCAATCCGCCAGGGCGCATCCGTTTCAACTTGACGAGCTGAAGCGCGCGGGTGCGGTTCTTCTCGGACCATCTACTGGTGGATTGACGCGCGTGAATCGGATCAGCCAGTAATTGTCATCGAAACTGTCAAGCTGGCCATCGATCCAGCCATGGCAAAGTGCGGTATCGATCGCCTCCGGCTTTGAAACGCTGGCGACCCCGGACGATTTCTTGGCCAGCTTTAGCCACAGCCCCCTGGAATCCGCCGGTTGCGACGTCAGCCATGCATCGCAGGCCCGCTGCGATTTGAAAGCAATGACCGGCAGGTCCTTCTTGGCTTTCCCATCCGCGCAGGACGCGTCAGCCGTTCGTATTCATGCTGCCGGTGTTGGGCGACGCGGGCGAAACGCCGAGCTTGGCTTCCAGCGCGGCAATGCGACTCTTCAGCGCCTCGTTTTCCTCACGCGCCAGCCGGGCCATGTCCTTGACCGCGTCGAACTCCTCGCGCTTGACGAGGTCGAGGTCGCGCAGGATCCGTTCGGCCTGGTTGCGGACCACCGCGTCGACCTCGCGCTTCACGCCCTGGGCGGCGCCGGCGGCGTCGTTCATCAAACGGCCGATTTCGTCGAAAAACCGATTGCTGGTCTGGGTCATCTCTAAACGCTCGCTGCTACGGGGCCGCTTACGGCTAACACAATGGCGATCCCGAGGGGCGGGTTCAAGGGCATGACAAGGCGAACGTGATCTCCGTTCGCCTTGTCATGCCCGCCTTTCCTTGCAATCGTAGCGATTGCCGACCACGAAACCAGAATCATAATCATAAAGAACGCCCATGATCGACCAGCAAATCGATATTCAAACCAAGGACGGCAAGACCACCACCTTCATTATCCACCCCGAGCGCGGCGGACCGTTCCCTGTCATCCTGTTCTACATGGATGCGCCGGCGATCCGCGAGGAACTGCGTGACATGGCGCGGCGGCTCGCGACATCGGGCTATTACGTGATGCTGCCCAATCTGTATTACCGCTCCGGTGTCATGGAGCTCGGGCCGATCCCGCCGGACCCCGACGCGCCCGAGCGCAAGCGGATGTTCGGCTTCATGAACTCCATCGATACCCCGATGGTGATGGAAGATACCAAGGCCCTGCTCGCTTACGCCGCCACGCAGACTGCCGCAAATACCAGCATCGTCGGCACCGTCGGCTACTGCATGAGCGGCCGCTACGCGGTGAATGCGGCGACGCATTTTCCTGATCAGGTGAAAGCCGCAGCCTCGATCTACGGCACGCATCTGGCGACCGACCAACCCGACAGCCCGCACCTTGCCGCCGGCAAGACCAAGGCCGAACTGTATTTCGCCTGCGCCGAGACCGACATCTACGCGCCCGCCGAAATCATCGAGAAGGTGCAGCAGGGCATGAAGGGATCGAACAACGAGGTCGAAATCTATCCCGGCACACATCACGGCTTCGCGTTCCCAAAGCGGCCGGTCTACCACCGCGACGCCGCCGAGCGGCACTGGGAAAGGCTGCTGGCGCTCTATCGCCGCAACCTCGCCACCTAAGGTTCCGATGACTGACATCCGAATCAGGGATTATGAAGGCTCGGACGCGGAAAACCTGAACCGGATTGCGGTCTCGGCCCTTGCCCAGTTTCGCGATCACTACCAGGACTGGCCGGCGATGCGCGCCGGCCTGTCGAAAACCTCCGATCTCAGCGCCAGCGGAGAAGTCATCATTGCCGAACTTCAAGACGAGTTCGCAGGCGCCGTCGCCTATCTCGGGCCGGACCGTCCAAAAGCGCCGTTCTTCGACCAAAGCTGGCCCATCATCCGTATGCTGGTCGTCGATCCCGCGTTTCGGGGGAAAGGAATCAGCCGCGCCTTGACCAACGAATGTTTCGCCAGGGCGAGACGCGACGGATCGCCGATCATTGCGCTCCACACCAGCCCGATCATGGCGGTGGCCTTGCCGATGTATCTCATGATGGGATTCGTCAAAACCTATGATGCGCCGCCGATCTTCGGCGTGGCCTATGCCGTCTACACCAAAGCCCTGTGAGCCCAATGCCCTTTCTCACTATCGCCTTTCCGGTATTCGATCCGATCGCGATCTCGATCGGGCCGATCGCGATCCGCTGGTATGCGCTGGCCTACATCGGCGGCATCGTACTGGGGTGGATCTATGCGCGCTCGCTGGTCAAGAACGAGAAATTGTGGGGCGGGCCGGCCCCGATCACGCTGGAGCAGCTCGACGATTTCATCCTCTGGGTCACCATCGGTATCATCGTCGGCGGCCGCACCGGTTACGTGCTGTTCTATAATCCAGTCTTCTTCATGCAGCACCCGGCCGAGATTTTCGAATTGTGGAAGGGCGGCATGTCGTTTCACGGCGGCTTCCTCGGCTGTGTCGCCGCGGTGATATTGTTCTGCCGCAGGAACGATCTGCCGATCCTCTCACTGGGCGACATCACTACCGGCGTCGGGCCGATCGGATTGTTCCTGGGCCGGCTCGCCAACTTCATCAACAGCGAGTTGTGGGGCCGTCCGGCGGATCCCAGCGTGCCCTGGGCGATGGTGTTCCCCAATGGCGGACCGCTGCCACGGCACCCCAGCCAGCTCTATGAGGCCGGGCTCGAGGGCCTTCTGCTATTTACGGTCCTGGCAGTCATGATCCGGATGGGCGCCTTGAAGCGGCCCGGCCTGATCCTCGGCAGCTTCATCGTGATCTACGCGTTTGCACGTATTATAGGCGAATTGTTCCGGGAGCCGGACCCGCAGCTCGGATTTTTGTGGGGCGGGCTGACTATGGGTATGCTGTTGTCGGTGCCAATGATCATTGCCGGATCCATCCTGATTGTGATGGCATGGCGCAAGGCGCCGGAGCATTTGCAAAAATCAATTTAAGGCAAGAATCAAGGTAAGCCGTGACCGAATATTCGCCGCTGCAGTCCGAGATCAAGAAGCTGATCAAATCGTCAGGTCCGATGCCGGTCTGGCGATACATGGAATTGTGCCTGATCCATCCCGACCACGGTTATTACGTGTCGCGCGATCCGCTCGGCCGCGAGGGCGATTTCACCACCGCCCCCGAAGTGAGCCAGATGTTCGGCGAACTGCTGGGGTTGTGGGCCGCGTCGGTCTGGAAGGCGATCGGCTCGCCGCCGATGTTGCGGCTGGTCGAATTCGGACCCGGCCGCGGCACCATGATGGCGGATGCGCTGCGCGCGCTGCGGGTGCTGCCGCCGCTCTACCAGTCGCTCAGCATCCACCTCGTCGAAATCAATCCGGTGCTGCGCGAGAAGCAGAAAGCGACGCTGTCCGGCGTGCGCAACATCTCCTGGCACGACAGCGTCGACGACGTGGCAGAGGGGCCTGCGGTTATTTTTGCCAACGAATATTTCGATGTGCTGCCGATCCACCAGGTGGTGAAGCGCGAAACCGGCTGGCACGAACGCGTGGTGCAGCTCGACGACAGCGGCAGGCTGGCGTTCGGTGCGGCAGCCGAGCCGATGCCGCGGTTTGAAGTGCTGCTGCCGCCGCTGGTACGCGCGGCCCCGATCGGCGCCGTGTTCGAATGGCGGCCCGATGCCGAGATCATGAAGATCGCCACGCGGGTGCGCGATCAGGATGGTGCGGCTCTGATCATCGATTACGGCCATCTGCGCAGTGATGCCGGCGACACCTTTCAGGCCATTGCCCGCCACAGCTTCGCCGATCCCTTGAAGAATCCCGGCCAGGCCGACCTCACCGCGCATGTCGATTTCCAAGCGCTGGTGCGCGCCGCCGAGGATCTCGGCGCGCGGGTCCACGGCCCGGTGACGCAGGGCGAGTTCCTCAAGCGGCTCGGCATCGAGACCCGCGCCGTCACGCTGATGGCCAAGACCACGCCCGAGATTTCCGCCGACATCTCCGGCGCGCTGAAGCGGTTGACCGATAGCGGCCGCGGCGGCATGGGCTCGATGTTCAAGGCGGTCGCGATCACCGAGCCGCATCTCACCTCGGTCGCCGGCATGAGCGATGAACAAGCGGCCCCCGGAGCCGCGACCCCATGACCTTCGGATCGTCGCTGCTGTCGGCCATTCCGGGCCTGCGCCACGCCTTCTTCACCCGCGAGGGCGGGGTGTCCGGCGGGATTTATCAAGGGCTCAATGGCGGCCTCGGGTCGAACGATGACGCCGGCCATGTCGCGGAAAATCGCCGCCGGATGGCCGCGCAGATGGGGGTCGCGCCGGATCGCTTGATCAGCGTGCATCAGATCCATTCGCCCGACGCCGTGGTGGCGACCGGACCCTGGCAGGGCGAAAAACCGCGCGCCGACGCCATCGTCACGCGCACCGAGGGCCTCGCGATCGGCGTTACCGCTGCCGATTGCGCCCCCGTTTTGTTCGTGGATCCGGCCGCGCGCGTGATCGGCGCGGCCCATGCCGGCTGGAAGGGCGCGCTGACCGGGGTGATCGAATCCACGGTGGACGCGATGGAGAAACTCGGCGCCGTGAGAGGCGGCATGGTGGCAGCAATCGGGCCCCTGATCCGCCAGCACTCCTATGAAGTCGGCGGCGAATTCGTCGAACGTTTCCTTGATGCCGACGCCGACAATGCCTCCTTCTTCATTCCCTCGGATCGCGCGGGCCATTCGATGTTCGACCTTGCCGGCTTCATCCGGATGCGGCTGGAAAATGCCGGCGTATTGATGATCGACGACATTGGCGTCGACACCTACTCCGACGAGCGCTTCTACAGCTACCGCCGCTCGGTGCATCGCAAGGAGCCGGACTACGGCAGGCACGTTCACGCGATCGCGCTGGAACCGTGATCTCCGGGCGGAAGTGCTTCAACTGTCACTAAAATCCTGGATATCCCTGTCGGCGCCTTGCGCGCGTTCGGTGCGTCGCTGTGGCTTTCCTGCCCTAGACCTTAATGGATTTTAACGATATCGCAGGGCCCGATGAGGGACACTCTCGCACCCCTGTTCCGGGCCAGCTGGATGGCACCGCGCACGATGATCGCCGCGGCGTTGCTTGCCGTGGCGTGCGCGCTTGGCGGTTGCGCGGCTGGAGGTGCTGCGAGCGGCTCCTTTGCAATGGCTCCCGGCGGCGGCGCCACCGTCGCCTTCGAATTGCTCGACGGCCCGCCGCCCGCGGTATTCGACCGCATGGTGAGCGTGCTCGACACCGAATTGAAGCTGCGCAACCTGTCGATCGTCTCGCGCGAGGGCGGCGCCTCCTATCGTGTGCGCAGCTATCTCTCGGCGCAGGTCGTGCGCGGAAGGACCATGATTGCCTGGGTGTGGGACGTCTATGACAACAATCAGCAGCGTGCGCTGCGGCTTTCCGGCGAGGAGCCGGCCGGCAAGGCCGCCGGACGCGACGCCTGGGCGGCGGCCGACGATCTCGTGCTCCGGAAGATCGCGCAGGCCGGGCTTAGCGGCCTCAGCAGCATGATCAACGGGACGCCGGAGGGACCTTCCGCCCCCGCGCTGCGCGGCTCCGCGGTCGCGAGCGTGGAGCCCGCCTCTCCCGCCGAGGGTGCATTCGGCGTCGCCGCGCTGGGCTTCAGCAACCATTAACGCACCCCCGTAATGTCCCCGTGTGGGCCATTTTTGCAGGGAAAACCGCACCGAAAACCGCCCCCATGGGTTGCCAGCCGCGCCACCTCCCTGATATCTCCTCGCGCATCGAAACCCGCCGGTTTACAGGTATCTGAGATGCTGAACGTCGTATCCAGCAAGGCGCGGGGAGAAGCCTCGATGTCCGCCAAGAACGGCTCGATCAAGCTGGTCGCCGGCAACTCCAACCCGGCCCTGGCGCAGGAAATCGCCAACTGGCTGAACCTGTCGCTGACCAAGGGCACCGTCCGCCGCTTTGCGGACATGGAAATCTTCGTCGAGATCCAGGAGAACGTCCGCGGCTCGGACGCGTTCATCATCCAGTCGACGTCGTACCCGGCCAACGACCATCTGATGGAATTGCTGATCATCACCGACGCACTGCGCCGGTCGTCCGCGCGCCGCATCACCGCGGTGATCCCCTATTTCGGCTACGCGCGGCAGGACCGCAAGGTCGGTTCGCGCACACCGATTTCGGCCAAGCTGGTCGCCAACCTGATCACCCGCGCCGGCGTCGACCGCGTCATGACGCTCGATCTGCACGCCGGCCAGATCCAGGGGTTCTTCGATATTCCGACCGACAACCTCTTCGCTTCCCCGGTGATGGTGCGCGACATCAAGGAGCGCTTCGACCTTTCCAAGCGTCATGGTCGTGTCGCCCGACGTCGGCGGCGTGGTGCGCGCGCGTGGCCTGGCCAAGCGCATCAATACGCCGCTCGCCATCATCGACAAGCGCCGCGAGCGCGCCGGCGAATCCGAGGTCATGAACGTGATCGGCGACGTCGCCGGCTATACCTGCATCCTGATCGACGACATCGTCGATTCCGGCGGCACGCTGGTGCAACGCCGCCGACGCCCTGATCGCCAACGGCGCCAGGACGTCTCTGCCTACATCACCCATGGCGTGCTGTCGGGCGGCGCCGCCGCCCGCATCACCTCCTCGAAGCTGAAGAGCTCGTCATCACCAACTCCATCCAGCCGACGGAGGCAGTCAACAAGGCCGCCAACATCCGCACGTCTCCATCGCGCCGCTGATCGGCGAGGCCATCAGCCGCACCGCTTCGGAAGAGTCGGTGTCGAGTTTGTTCGACGAGGCGCTTTGAAGTTTGTAGGGTGGGCAAAGCACAAGCGTGCCCACCATTCCAACGACATTCGCGCATGACAATGGTGGGCACGGCGCAAGCGCGCCTTTGCCCACCCTACGATTGCTCGCAAACACAGCTTCATCTCACTGACACAACTTCGCATCTCGCGGCTGATAGGCCGAGTTTTGCCAGAAATTTCCTTGCCCTCCGAACAGAGGGCGCAGGGAACGCCGGATGAGCGATGTACCCGTGGTTCGTGCGCGAAGTGCACAAAAGAAAGTGCACACGAGCATACAGGTTCAGCGGAGGCAATCCGGCATTCCCTG
>CAWGSN010000039.1:0-36071 GCA_963825225.1 uncultured Alphaproteobacteria bacterium | reverse complement strand
CCTGCGCAATGGCTTTACGGCTTATATCGCGCTCTCCCCGGCGACGAATTCGTCTTGTCACCGTCGTCGGTGGATCATGATTGATCGCAAACCCGGTTGGGTTCGAAAACCTCCACCGACTTGACACCAGCAACGGGTGCCAGGACCACACGGTTTTGCCGTACGCCGCAACGTCGTTCGTCTGCGCGCCGTAAATCGCTCACGGATAACCGCCCTGCGATCGCCTTGCGCGCCGACGCTGCTGCGTCCACCGCGTCCCGTCCCAACGTTCGTGACGATGGCCGACGCCCCTCTTTCGGAACGGGATGGCAATGATCTGCCACTGATTTGGGTCAAATGAGAACAGGAATATTTTCTCTAGAGGGGCTTGACAGGATTTTTTGATTTGCCCGTCGGGCAAGCGTCTTCGGACCTAGATCGAATGCACGGGCTGCTGCTCGTCGGCATATTTATGCGCTAGCCACGACGAAAGCAGCGCGGGCACGCAACCGACCAGCCCATAGAGCACGAACTGCAGCGCGCCCGAATCCGGACCGCGCGAGCCGTACATCAATTCCGACGCGGTAAATCCGATCGCGCCCAGAATCAGCGTCCGCAGCAAGGGGCGGATACGCGGCAGGTGGAACAGAATGTCGTCGATCGCGCCGATCATCAGCGACGGTATGATGCCGAACAGGTAGCCGTATTGCAGCGTCCTGGCGAAGGTCGTGAAGAACTTGCCGACCTCCGTCCAGGAGGTCTCGGTCCAGTAGCCCGACGCCACCGTGGTCGCGAACAGCAGCAGCAGGCCGCCGACGAACGGACCGATGACTGCGAAGATCAAGTAGCGTTTCATTACCGCCCTCTTCCAATCCCGGGATCAGATGCGGTGTCAGTCTTACGATGATTTTGCGAAAAGTTCGACAGGCTTCAGGTCCATCACGCGCCGGGAAAAAATCGCCCCCTACTCGCCCCAGGCCGCGAACGCGTCGTTGAACGCCCGCTCTCCCGGCGCACCTTTTTCGATCGCGATGATGGCGCGGCGCTGGTTGGCGTAGACCAGCGGCACGTCGAACCACGAGCGCTCCTTGAGGAGCTGCAAATTGCGGGCGCGGTCGGAATCGACGTTGGAGAGGCCGACCAGGAAGAAGCCGTCGGTGACTTTCACCGCGAGCCCGGCGAGCGGCGTGCCGCGCGCCTGCTCGTTGGATTTCATCAGGATGCCCGGCACATTGCTGACGCCGCCGCCGGAAAAATCCTGCGGCAGGATGAAGGTCAGCTCCGCGGTGTGGCTCGCGGGGAGCGAGGTGTCGGTGTTGCGGCGGAACGACATCGTCATCTTGAACTTGCGGTCGGGAATTTCGATGTCGGCGCGCACAGCGATATCAGGCTTCTGGTTGCCGCTCGCCTTGATCGGTTCGGTGCGCCAGATCACCGAGCCGACAAATTGCTTGCCCTTGGGATCGGACGGGTCCTCGTCATACAGCACCACGCGCTGCGCCACCGGCGCGACCTGATCGGAGGACGACGGCTGGCCGACCCGATCGGGAATCTTCGGCTTCGACTGCGGCGCGGCGGATGTATCCTTTGGCGTCTCCACCGTCGGCGAGGACTTGAACAGGCCGCTGACCATGGTCACGGCCGACTTGCCCCAGAGAATGCCGGCACCGACCAGAATCAGCACGAGGCCGATCGCGATCGCGCTCTTGAACGGGAACACCGCGCCGGCCCGGCGCACCTTCGGCTCGCGATCGCCGCCCTGGCCGATGCGCGCGCGCTGCTGCGTCGGCTGCATCGAGGGCGGCTGCGGCGAATAGCGATCGGCCTCTTCCAGCGACTCGTCATAGGAATAGGGCGCTTCCGGATCGGCGCCGCGGTTCTCCATGCTCGGCTCGAGCCGGTCGAATTCCGGCGAGGGCGACGGCACGTTGGCATAGGTTTTTCGCGCGGCACGATTGGCTTGCGCGGCGGCGCGGCCGAGATCGTCGGCATCGGCGGCGATGTCGCGGAAGCCGCGCATGCCGGGCGGCTGCGGCATTTGCGGCGCCGAATTGTCGGGGCTGCGGCGCGGCGCGCCTGACCGTTCGCGGGTCGGCGGCGGCGGATCCTGCATCGGGACTTGCGGCGGCGGCGGCCGCGACGGAACGGGCGGCGGGGCGTCGGGGCGCAAATTGCGCTGGCCGCGCGGCTGGTCGCCCTCGCCGAGCGGCGGCCGAGCATCGCGAGACGGCGGCGGTGAGGTGGGGCGGGCACGCGGCGCCGAAGGCGGCGCGGCCGTTGACGCGCCGGATTCCGGCGGGCGGGCATTGGCGCGGCGGAAAGCGTCGCCGCCGCGGGCGGCAGCGCCGCCAGGCCGCGAGGCTTCGCGGGCGCGCTGGGCGGCCTCCGACTCGACCTTGCGGACGGCCTCTTCCAGCGACAGCCGCTCGCGGGTGATCTCGGATTCGCTGAGGGGTGGCTGCACGCTACGCAGTTGCGCGATCAGCGCGGAACGGGCCCGCTCGTACAGCGCACGGCGGCTCTCGCCGGGGGCACTGGGGTCCAGTCCGGCAATGGCGCGGGCGATCAGCGGGTAATAATCAGCCATATCGACTCAACAATGCAGACCTTCACATTGAAGCTTTGGCGGTAACATCGCGTTAAGCCTCAAACGGGTTTTGAACCAGAATAGTATCCTCGCGTTCGGGGCTGGTGGAAAGCAAGGCGATTGGACAGCCCACGAGTTCCTCGACCCGACGCACATATTTAATGGCCTGGGCCGGCAAATCCGCCCAGGAACGGGCATTGGCGGTCGGCTCCTTCCAGCCCTCGATGGTCTCGTAGACCGGCACCACCCGGGCCTGGGCGCCCTCGCCGGCCGGCAGATGGTCGATTTCCCTGCCATCCAGCATGTAGCCGGTGCAGACCTCGATCGAGTCGAACCCGTCGAGAATATCGAGTTTTGTCAGCGCCAGACCGATGATGCCGCAGGTGCGGACAGTCTGTCGCACCAGCACCGCGTCGAACCAGCCGCACCGCCGCTTGCGCCCGGTGTTGGTGCCGAACTCGCGGCCGCGCTCGCCGATCTTGCGGCCGATCTCGTTGTCCAGTTCGGTCGGGAACGGGCCCTCGCCGACCCGGGTCGTATAGGCCTTGCAGATGCCGAGCACATAGCCGACCGCGCCCGGGCCCATGCCGGTGCCGGTCGCAGCCTGTGCCGCCACCGTGTTGGACGAGGTGACGTAGGGGTAGGTGCCGTGGTCCACATCGAGCAGCGCGCCCTGCGCGCCCTCGAACAGGATGCGCTTGCCCTCGCGGCGCTTGATGTCGAGCAGCCGCCACACCGTCTCGGCATAGGGCAGCAGCTTTGGCGCGAACGCGGTCAACTCCTTGAGAATCCCGCCGCCGTCGATCTCTTCGAGGTTGAGGCCGCGGCGCAGCGCGTTGTGATGCGCCAGCAGGCGGTCGATCTTGTGCGGCAGGGTGTCGAGGTCGGCCAGATCCATCAGGCGGATGGCGCGGCGGCCGACCTTGTCCTCATAGGCCGGCCCGATGCCGCGGCGGGTGGTGCCGATCGCGGTATTGGCGTTGGAGGATTCGCGCAGCGCATCGAGCTCGCGGTGCAGCGGCAGGATCAGCGTGACGTTTTCGGCGACCCGCAGGTTTTCCGGGCTGATGGCGACGCCCTGGCCCTTCAGTTTTGCCACTTCATCGAGGAAGGCCTGCGGGTCGAACACCACGCCATTGCCGATCACCGCGAGTTTGGAAGGGCGCAGCACGCCGGACGGCAGCAGCGCCAATTTGTAGGTCTCGCCATTGATGACCAGCGTATGGCCGGCATTGTGGCCGCCCTGGAAGCGCACGACGATGTCGGCCTGCTCCGACAACCAGTCGACGATCTTGCCCTTCCCCTCGTCACCCCACTGGGCGCCGACGACGACAACATTGGCCATTTCTAAGGTGTTCCCTGCAACTCAAGTGGTTTCAGCATGATCTCGCCGGAAAAGAAGTGCCCAACTCTTCCGGATCATGCGTAAGCTTGCCCGGCCAAAATCACGGCCCGGGGGCCGTTCGCATGCAAGGCAGCTCAACCGGATAAAGGAAGCGACCGCGCTAGGCAAGCAAGAAGGGAGCTTTGGAGGCTTCTAAAATGAGCTCCAACCCTTTGATATCCCCGGAAAATTTGTGGCTACGCCAAGGCGGCGCCGCGGGCCACGCGGATGAACACGGAGGCTGGCCTCGTATGTCCAAAACCACCCCGGCTACCAAGGCGCTGCAAAAGCTCGGCGTGAAATTTGTGCTGCACACCTATGTCTACGATTCAGACGCGGAGCACATCGGGCTTCAGGCCGCCGAAGCGCTCGGCGTCGAACCCTGTCGCATGCTGAAGACATTGATGGCCGAGGTCGACGGCCAGCCGGTTTGCGTCTTGGTGCCGTCGGACAGCGAGGTCAGCATGAAGAAGCTTGCAGCCGCCTTCGGCAGCAAATCGGCGAACATGATGCGCCCGGCGGATGCCGAGCGTCTCACCGGCTTTCATGTCGGCGGCATCTCGCCGTTCGGACAGAAGAAGCGCGCACCCGTCGCGATCGAGGCGGCGGCGCTCGGCCATTCAACCGTGTTCCTCAATGGCGGCCAGCGCGGCTTGCAGGTCGAACTCGATCCCAATGATGCGGTGAAAGCGCTGGACGCGATCGTGCAGGCGCTGACGGTGTGAGGGCGGTGGCTTCATCCTTCGAGACGCGCGCTCTGCGCGCTCCTCAGACGTCTAGTTTAGAGTGAGGCCTGCCAGACCCTCATGGTGAGGAGCGCGGCAAAGCCGCGCGTCTCGAACCATGCGGCCATCGAACGCGCCGCTACGCCGCCGTGCGCAGCTTTGCTTCGCCCGGTTGCGCGAATTCACGGCGTTTCGACAGCGCCAGGAAGAAAAGCACCAGCGGCACCATCGTCACCAGGAGTGCGGCGCCGGCGACGAGCGCCGCCGACGGCGATCCCCAGGCGTCCTGCAGGCGACCGGCCGCCGTGGGGCCCACCGCCATCAACACGTAGAAGCAGGTATAGAACAGGCCAAATCCAACCGAGCGATCGGCCGGTTCGAGCACCTTGGCGGGCAGCGACAGGATCGCTCCCGACAATGGACCGATCGCCATGCCGAAGATCAAGCACGAGATGGTCGGGTGGAAATCGGCGACGAACAGCATCAACGCTGCGGCTGCAATCAGGCCACACAGGATAATGGCCACGATCGGTTTGCCCGAGCGGTGCACGAGATAGCCGCCGGTCGGAATGGCTATGATCGCAAACCAGATCGCGAGGCTGGTCAGCGACGCCGACACCGTGGGCGAAGATCCCTGCGCCACCATCAACAGCGGTGCGTAGCTGAAAAACAGCACGCAGGCGAGATTCATCACGCCCCAGATGGTGCCGGCGATCACCACGGGGGCCAGCGACGCGCCGGGCAGCCTGCCGCGGCCGGCGGCGGCCGCCTGAGAAGACTGCGAGGTTTGCGGGATCAGCGCGAAGGCGCAAAACGCCGCCGCCGCGCAGATCGCGCCCGATACCATCACCGCGGATAGCCCCAAAGACTGCCCGAGATAGGTCTGGATCGGCAGCGCGACCATCGCGCCGAACGGCCAGCTCATCTGCAACAGCGACATCGCCAGCACGATCTCGCGTGCGTCGAACCAGTCCGCGACCATCTTGGTCGCGACCAGAATGACCACCGTCGCGCCGACGCCGCCGATGGTGCGTGCGACCAGCGCGAATACGAGATCGCCGGAATAGCTCAGCGCCAGGCCGGAAATGATCATCAGCAGCAGGCCCGTCAGTCCGAGCGTCTTTTCGCGGATGCGCTGGCCGAGCAGGCCGGCCGGGAACGCCACGATGACGCCGGGCAACAGATAGGCGCCGAGCAGCATACCGACCTCGGCATAGTCAATGCCGAGATCGTTCATCAGAAGATTGGTCGCCGATCCGATCGACTGAAACTGGAATCCGGTGGCGGCGCGCACCGCGAACAGCACCGCAAGGATAATCCACCTGCGTCCCGGCATCCCGATGCTCCCCGATCAATCGGTTGGTTCGCGGCTGACCAGCCCCACGCTCAGCACGTTGGAGAATTCCGACAGTTCGTCTTCGGAAATATCGTGCAGCGACAGGCGCAATTGCATGATCGCCAGATCGACCAGATGGCCGGCAAAGGAGACGCCTCCCGCAATCAGGATGTTGCGCTGCTCGACCAGCACCGGAATCACGTTACGCAAACGACGGGCACTCAACTCATCCATAACGATGCCCTTTGAGAGGTCGCTGCGACGTCGCCACCAGCCACTGGCTGGTGTTGGCGACGTCGGCAAAAAGTTCGATGGCGTTTGTGGCCAGAAGATGCACCGCGGCAGCGTCGGCATTGTGCCGCGCGCTGCTCGCGGACGCGTCGCTCAGGAACGTGACGTGATGGCCGCGGCGCGAGGCATCGATCGCGGTCGCAAGACAGCTCTCCTCGGCGAGGAGACCGGCGATGGCAAAACTCCCGGCCTGCGAGACCACGTTCTCGAACAGCTGATTGCTGTAGCAGGACGGCTGCCGGCGCTCGAACACCATATCGGAGCGTCGCGGCTCAAAACCGGAAATCCATGCCGACAGGTTCGAGCGTTCGAGCACGCCCGGACCATCGCCATGCCGCGTGAATGCGATCGGTATGGCGCACTCGCGCGCATGCCGGATCGCGGCCATGCAATTGTCGAGTGAGCGGGCGAGATAAGGCGCATTGTCCCTGGCCAAGGCGTCGTAGTTTCTTTCCTGCAGGTCGACCATGACCAGCAGGCGGCCGCTCGATGCCCCGACATAGGTTCTAAGATCGATGACCGAACTCATCGCATTTCCGCCGATTCGCACACGCCCCTGCTCGCCGACCGTTCGAGGATGCCGGGCGTATCCCAGCGGCCCTCGGGACGGATCAGCACGTAGGGGTCGTCGTTGAGTGTGATGCTTTGCGGATGCTTCTCGGTCTCGAGCTTGACCTCGACATAGTCGAAATCCGAGAACACCAGGTCGCGCTGGCCCATCTGCCGGAAGCCGCGCGACTCCCAGACCTTGATATACCGCTTCTGCGAGTGCGCGTACAAAACGCTGTAGCCCTTCTTGCGGCAGAGCGCGATCGCGGCATCGAGGATTTTTCCGGCAAGGCCGCCACCGCGGCCCTCGTGGCGCACCGCCAACCGCTCGAGCTTGGCGAAGCCGGCAAAATAGCGGATCCGCATGCAACCAACCGGCTCGCCGTCCTTGTGGCAGATCAGATGGGTAGCGGAAAAATCATTGCCGTCGAATTCCTCTTCGAACGGACAGCGTTGTTCGCCGATATAGATCGCGCTGCGGATCGCGATCACGCGCGCCATCTCGTCCATCGTGCGCACGACTTCCACCGTGACCGGATCGCGCGCGACTGTTTTCACCCGCGGCAGATCCTTGGAGCGGTCGAACATCTGCAGATGCGGCGTGAACAATTCCTCGTAGCGCGCGCCGGGATGGAAGCCGAGCGGCTCCAGCACCCGCAGGCCGCCCTTGGTGATCGGACGCGAATAGAGGTTGACGCCCTGGTAGAGCGGCGAGGAGATTTTCTGCAGCACCAGCGGGATCGCAGCCGCCAGCGTACCCTTGGCGTGGATCGCCCAGACATAGATGCCGGCCGGACGTTCCGATTGCCGCGCGACGTAGCACAGCTCCGGATCCTTGGTGTTGAGCCGGCCGTCGATCAGCCGGCGCATGCCTTCGTGGTTCAGCGGCAGCACCGCGAGAAAACCCTCGCCCCTGGGATCGTTGATGTCGAAGCGATCTTTCCGGGCGATCGCCCAGAAAATATCGGGGTTGTGGTTGGTCGCGGCCTGAAAGATCTCGCACTTGGTGAGACCCGGTATGTCCGCGCGCGCGCGGTCCATCAGCTCGGCGATGCCGGCGGCCCCGACGGTGAAGATCACCGTGCGTCTGGCCACCTGCAGGTTGGTCATTCTCTCGAGGGAGTGGGCTGTGGAGCGGCTTTCGGGAGCCTGCTCCCGGGCGGATTTCCTGATCAGATCAATGTCGAGCGCGTTCATGGATCGTCTCTTGATTGTGTAAGGATCGGAATTCTGCCAAGAATAGAGGATTAGGATGTGTTAATTTAGAAGGCGACAAACGAGGCGATTTGTATGCACTCAGGTGAGCGCAGGGGCGCGCACAGCAGCGCGCACACTCCGGGACGAATGGCGAACTGGGACCTGGTCCGGATCTTCCTGGAAGTGGCCCGGACCGGCAGCTTCCGGGCCGCCGCCGGGCAATTGAACATGTCCGCCAATTTCCTCAGCAAGCGGATTTCGGCGCTGGAGAGCGCCTACCGCACCACATTGATGACCCGCCATGTCGACGGCATCCGGCTGACGCCGGAAGGCCACAAGGTGCTTGAGGCCGCCAAGCGGATGGAGGAAGCCTCCTTCGGTCTCGACCGTACGTTGAACGAGGCGACGCCGGCACTCAACGGTGAAGTGCGGATCGCGGTGACCGAGGGGCTCGGCACCTTCTGGCTGGCGCCACGGCTGGTCGAATTCCAGCGGGTCTATTCCGGGCTGCTGGTGGATCTGAAGTGCGAGATGCGCGAGGCCGACATCCTGCGCCTCGAGGCGGATGTCGCCGTGCAGCTCGAGGAGCCCGCCAATCCCGACCTCAAGCGGATCAAGATCGGCCGGCTGCACATCATGCCGTTCGTCAGCCCGTCCTATGTCGAGGTCTACGGCCTGCCGAAGGATCTCGATGATCTGCAGCACAATCATCGCATGGTGATTCAGGACGCCGAGCAGACCCGCGGCAAGCAGATGTACGAGAAATATGCCGGGCGCGAGCAGCTCGGCTTTGTCGCGATGCGCAACAACGTCTCGACCGCGCATCTGTGGTCGATCGCAAAAGGCGCAGGCGTCGGCTGGTTGCCGACCTATGTGCCGGCGCTCGGCGATCCGCTGATCCCGCTCGATCTCGGGGTCAAGTTCGAGCTCGACATCTGGCTGGCCTATCATCCCGACGCCAAGAAGATCCAGCGCGTCCGGCATTTGATCGACTGGACCGTGCAGTCGTTCGACGGCCGCAAATATCCTTGGTTCCGCGATGAGTTCGTTCATCCGAACGATCTGCAGCGCGCCTACAAGGACGCCGAGCCGCTGGTCAATCTGTTCGCCGGCTTCAAGAAAGTATCGCGCCCGAAAGTCGTCCCGATGTTCCCGGTTCGAACCAGCGGGAACGATCGATGAGCGGAAAAACTACCGACGGCCAGATCGATCAGCTCGTGAAGGCAAGGTGGCTCGCGATCGGGCTTTCGCAGAACGACCTCGCCGAAGTGCTCGGCGCCGCGCCGAAGATTTCCAACGGCGCGGGCCGTCCCGACGTCGGCCGCCTGATGCAGGTGGCGGACGCGCTCGGCGTTTCCCACGATCTGTTCCAGGGCCTGGCGCCCGCGGCGAAGAAGACCGAATCCCGCGGCACCGATTCCGCGACCGTGCAGGCGCTGCTCGAATTGCGGCTGTTGCGGGTGTTTCGCGAGTTGGCCGACCACGGCGCCAAGCGGATGCTGATCCAGCTCGCCGAGCAGATCGTCAAGCGCCAGACCACGCGCCCGGACAACGCGGGTTAGAACTCTTTTTTCTTTGACGCGTTTTCTTCACGCGAACCGGTTCCCACTTCGCTCGAAAACGCTCTGGCTGGCGCAGCGATCGTCTTCGCGCATGGTCGCGATGCATCTCCCCCATTGATGAACGGCGCAAATCCGTGTCTGTGACACGGGCCGGCGATCATTCCGGCCCGGCACCTGGCGCCGGGCGGGCCGTGGCGTCATGAACCGGGCCTTGCTTCTGAGAATGTCTGCTTCCGAACCCACCTCCAACGAACCTGCCGGAAACTGGATCGCCAACCAGCCTTATTTGTTGCTCAGCATCACCGCGATGTGCTGGGCCGGCAACGCCATCGTCGGCCGGCTGGCCGCAGGCCATATCGCGCCGGTGACGCTGTCGTTCCTGCGCTGGTCGCTCGCATTTCTCGTCATCCTGCCCTTTGCCCGGAAGCATCTGGCGCGCGACTGGAACGCGATCCGCAGCCGTCTCGGCATCATGATCGTGCTGTCGATCACCGGCATCGGCGCCTTCACCTCCCTGCAATATTGGTCGCTCGAGCACACCACGGCGCTCAACACGCTGCTGTTGCAGTCGGCCGGACCGCTGATCGTTGCGCTATGGTCGCTGATTCTGTTCGGGGTGCGGCTGACGCTCGCGCAGGCTTTCGGCGTCACGCTGTCGCTGGCCGGCGTGCTTGTCATCCTGCTGCACGGCGACCTCACCGCGCTTGCGAATATCGAGTTCAACAAGGGCGACCTGATCTTCGTCGTGGCGCTGGTGATCTTCGCACTTCTATTCGGTGCTGTCGCTGAAACGCCCGAACATCCACGGCCTGTCGTTCGTCGCCTTCACCTTCGGCGCCGGCGCGGCCTGCCTCGATTCCGCTGTTGATCTGGGAGCTGTTCACGCGGCCCTTGATGGCGATCGACACAGCGAACCTGCTGACGCTGGCTTACGTCGCGCTGTTTCCCTCGACGCTGGCCTATCTCTGTTTCAATCGCGGCGTGCAACTGATCGGCGCCAACCGCGCCGCGCCGTTCTTTCACGTGGTGCCGGTGTTCGGAACCGTGATGTCGATCGTCTTCCTCGGCGAACAGCCGCAGGTGTTCCAGTTCCTGGGCTTTGCGCTGGTGCTGACCGGGGTGTTCGTGGCGTCGCGAAAACCCAAAACCGGTTAGGGACTGCGGTGACTTGCCGCGGCAAATCCGCTATTTGTTGAGGCCGCTTCGTTGGGATTTCTTGGGATGGCGCGCGCCAGCAATCTGATGATCGGCACGTTAGCCCTGGCGTTGATCGCCGGGTCGTTCGGCGCGGTCATGACGTACCAGAAATTCGCCGGCATCAAGCAGCGAACGCCGTTCCGGGTGATCTTCGAAGGCTCCGCCTCCGGTCTGCGCAAGGGCGGCAGCGTGAATTTCGCCGGCGTCCGGGTCGGCGAGGTGGTGTCGCTGAAACTGGACAATCCACGCCGCGTCATCGCGCTCGCCATGATCGACGGCAACACCCCGGTCCGCCGGGATACCCAGGTCGGCCTCGAATTCCAGGGGCTGACCGGCATCGCCGCGATCTCCTTTACCGGCGGCACGATTGACGCGCTGCCGGTGCCGCTCGGCGCCGACGGTATCCCGGAACTGACCGCCGACCCGGAAGGGCTCCTCGACGTGCAGGAGAAGATCCGCGTGGCGCTGCGCAACGTCGACAGGGTGATCGCCGACAATGAGGTGGCGGTGAAGGATACGCTGCGGAATTTCGAAACCTTTACGGCCTCGCTGTCCGGCAATGGCGAGAAGATCACCAGCATCATCAGCGCTGCCGAATCCGGCGTCGGCGCGGTCGACGACGCGCTCGGCAAGACCCAGGACTTCCTCGGCGGCCTCGCCAGCGACAAATATGGCGGCGAATTGCTGCCGACCGTGATTTCGCTGCGCGAGTTGATCGAGAGTTTTGACAAGAACTCCGGCCAGCTGATGGCCGAGACGCGAAAAATGCTGGGCGAGGTCAGCCAATCAATCAACAAGGCCGACCAGAAACCGGGCGGACCTGCCCGCCGGCGCTAGGCTCACACAACATCCTCCGACAACAACCAAAAACAGAGAACGCCGACGTGCTCGATAAATCCGCGACCGTGACCGCTGCCCCGCCAACCACGGTGACCCGCGGCAGCAGCGCGGTGCCGCGCGCGTTGAAACGCTATCTCTCGCTCGATGATTTCGAGCCTGTGGCGCGGCGCCGGATTCCGAAATTCCTGCACGGCTATATCTCGGGCGGCGCCGAGACCGACGCCGCGGTCCGCGACAACCGCAAGGCGTTCGACGAATATGGCTTCGTGCCGCGCGTGCTCAACGACGTCTCCGGCCGCGACCAGACCACGACGCTGTTCGGCAAGAGCTACGCCTCGCCGTTCGGGATTCCGCCGATGGGCTCCTCGGCGCTGTGCGCCTACCGCGGCGACATCGTGCTGGCGCGCGCGGCAGCCGAAGCGAACGTGCCGATGATTCTCTCCGCCTCCTCGCTGATCACGCTGGAGGACGTGCGCCGCGAAAATCCGGCCGCCTGGTACCAGGCCTATCTCGCGGGCGTGCCCGAACGCATCGAGCCGCTGGTCGACCGGGTGGCCGCGGCCGGCTACGACACCTTCGTCGTCACCGCCGACGTGCCGGTGCCGCCCAACCGCGAGAACAACATCCGCAACGGCTTTCAGGTGCCGCTGGCGATCACGCCGCGCGTCGCCTGGGATGTTGTGACGCATCCGCATTGGCTGTTCGGCACCTGGTTACGCACAGTGATGAGCCAAGGCATGCCGCATTTCGAGAACATGGATGCGCAGCGCGGCCCGCCGGTCTTGGCCAAGAACCTGATGCGCAACATCGGCCATCGCGACCAGCTCGCCTGGAAGCATGTCGAGCTGATCCGCAAGCGCTGGAAGGGCAAGCTCGTCGTCAAGGGACTGATCGCGCCACAGGACGCCCGCATCGCGCGCGAGAGCGGCGTCGATGGCGTGATGCTCTCCAACCACGGTGGCCGCCAGCTCGATTACACCCTGTCCGGCCTGCGCACCCTGCCCGAGATCGCAGCCGAGGCCAAAGGCATGACAATCATGATCGACGGTGGCATTCGCCGCGGCACCGACGTGATCAAGGCGCTTGCGCTCGGCGCCCACTTCGTCTGGATCGGCCGGCCATTCCTCTACGCGGCGATCGCCGGCGGCGAAGCCGGTGTGCACCGCGCCATCACACTGCTGCACGCCGAGATCGACCGCGATCTCGCACTGCTCGGCATTCGCAGCCTCAGCGAGATCACGCCGGATCTGGTGCGGAAGTTCTAGAGCCCGTCGCGAATGACGCATTCAAGGACATGGGGTCGCGATGAGGGCCGATTGCTTGCCCTTTGTCCCTCGCCGCCCCGTTGCAAAGTGCTAGGCTCCAGACGTCGGTGAGGCATTTCCTATGGGGACTCAACGAGGCGGCGCTTGGCATTCCGGTTATCGCATTGCTGATTGTGCTACGTCGTTGCGAGACGCAGCGCGCGATCGGCTAGTCGCACGATGAGGCGATTCACATGAAGCTATCGTCAATTCAGCAAACGAAATGGATGCGGCTCTTTCCGCCCGCGAGCTGGCTTGCCAACTACCGTCTTGCCTGGCTTCCCTCGGACGCGATTGCCGGGATCACACTCGCTGCATACGCGATACCGGTGTCGCTCGCCTATGCGGGGCTCGCCGGCTTGCCGCCGCAGGTTGGAATCTATGGCTACCTGCTTGGCGGTGTCGGTTACGCCTTCCTTGGTTCTTCACGTCAGCTTGCGATCGGACCCACTTCCGCCATTTCCCTTATGATTGCCGGAACGGTGGGGGAGATGGCCGGCGGGGATGTGCAACGATACGCGCAGATTGCCAGTCTCGCTGCCTTTACCGTGGCGGCGCTCAGCTTGCTTGCGTGGCTGTTGCGGCTGAGTGTGTTGGTGAAATTGATCAGCGATAGCATCCTTGTGGGCTTCAAGGCCGGTGCAGGATTGACCATAGCTATGACCCAAATGCCAAGCCTATTTGGCGTGAAAGGCGGAGGTCACAATTTTTTCGAGCGCGCGTTTCTGCTGGCCGGGCAACTCAGTCAGATGCAGTACCTCGTTCTTGTCGTCGGCGTCATCGCGATCGGGCTGATCGTAATCGGCGAGCGTTTGCTGCCGGGAAAACCGGTTGCGCTCGGGGTTGTCATCTTGGCGATCATTGCCGCTACTCTGCTGGGGCTTCCTGCGCTTGGGGTGCCAATAACAGGAGAGATTCCGGCGGGCTTACCCACCTTGGCAGGCCCGGCCCTCAGATTACGCGACGTCGAGGGAATAATTCCGTTGGCCGCCGGCTGTTTGCTCCTGGCCTATATCGAAGGTGTCTCTGCCGCTCGCACTTTCGCAGCCAAGCACGGATACACTCTGGACCCGAGGCAGGAGCTTCTGGGCATCGGCGCAGCGAATCTCGCAGCGGCTATGGGGCATGGCTACCCTGTTGCCGGCGGATTGTCGCAATCGGCCGTGAATGACAAGGCGGGCGCACGCACTGCGCTGGCGCTTGTCTTTGCCTCGGTGACGCTTGCGCTTTGCCTGCTCTTTCTGACCGGCTTTCTTGAAAATCTCCCGAAGGCGGTGTTGGCGGCTGTGGTGCTGACTGCAGTATACGGGCTGCTGGATTTTCCGGCACTGCTCCGTATGTTGCGGGTGAGCCGATTGGATTTCTTGGCCGCAGCCCTCGCACTCGTCGGAGTGCTGCTTCTTGGAATACTTCAAGGCATCCTGCTCGCCGCACTGGCCTCGATATTATTGATGCTCGCCCGGGTGTCGCGCCCGCATATTGCGTTTCTTGGTCGCGTGCCCGGCACCAACTCCTATTCTGACCTGGATCGCCATCCGGAGAATGAGCGGCTGTCCGGTGTGATCGCTTTTCGTCCCGAAGCATCGCTGATTTACGTCAATGCCGACGCCGTACTGGGCTCGGTCCTGGATCGCTTGCACGAGACTGGCCCTGCGGCCGTCCGCCTGGTCGCCTGTGATCTTTCCGCCGCGCCCTATATTGATCTCGCCGGCTCCCGTATGCTGCACGAGTTGCATACTGAGCTTACGCGTCACGGCATTGCCCTGCGCATTGTTGGCGCCCATGGATCGGCGCGTGATCTATTGCGAGCCGAGGGGCTCGAAGAAAGGGTCGGCGGACTCGACCGCACTAAGACGTTGGACATTTTACTACGGACCGAAGGTTGAAGGTGCGTCCTGCTGAGCAGCCGATTCGAACAGGGCGGACCAGACGAGCATGTTGTGACAGGGAGATTGTCAAATGCCGAAAGACAAGCAGACGGACGAGGCGCGGGCCGCATCCGGCAAGATAAGCCGCAAGGAATTTGAGGAGGAGCTCTCGAAGCTTCAGGTCGAGCTAACCCGGCTGCAGACCTGGGTCAAAGACAAGGGAGCACGCGTCATTGTGGTCTTCGAGGGCCGCGACACGGCGGGCAAGGGCGGCGCGATTAGCCGGATTACCGCACGCACCAGCCCGCGCGTCTTCCGGCACGTGGCACTGCCCGCCCCCTCCGATCGCGAAAAGTCCCAAGTTTTCATCCAGCGCTACATCGCCCAATTCCCGGCGGCGGGCGAGATCGTCCTCTTCGACCGCTCCTGGTACAACCGGGCCGGGGTTGAGCGAGTGATGGGTTTTTGCACCGACGAGGAGTACGAGCGGTTCCTGACAATGGTCCCCGTGGTCGAGCGGGAGATGATCGTCAATAACGGCATCATCTTGCGCAAGTACTTTCTCGATGTCAGCCAGGACGAGCAGCGGCGCCGGTTCGAGGCCAGGATCAAGGACCCGATGAAACACTGGAAGCTGAGCCCGATGGACACTGAGTTGGTGCGGCGCTGGTGGGATTACACGCTGGCGTACCAGCGCATGATCGAGGCCACTCACATGTCGTGGGCGCCCTGGCACATCGTCCCGGCTGACAACAAGCGCCGCGCCCGGCTAAACCTGATCCGGCATCTGCTCGACAGCATCCCTTATAAGAAGGTCGACATAGAACTTCCCAAAATACCCAAGGCACAGCGGCGACCCAAGGATGCTACTGAGGGTCTGACTGCTGGCCTGTTGATTCCCACCAAGTACTGAATGCCAGGGAGCATCGAGTCTGCCGGTGTGGCGCTGGAACTCCATGCTCCCCAGCCGCGTGCGTCCCCTCCCCAGGGAGGGCCAGCGGCTACTTCGGCTCCAAGCGAACATCGAGACCGCGCGATAGCCACGAAACTCAGTTGGGATGTGCCTTCACCCAGGCCCGGGTATCCTTCTTGGCCTGATCGAAGAGTTGGTTATGATTCTCTAGGCGGACCATCCGGCTGGCCTCCGGTGTCAAAAGTTTCCAGACCGGGTCGTACTTGTGGAATACGTCGGTCATTTGTTGGAGAGGCGAGCGGCAGTAACGTCGCTGCGCTGGCGTATACGGTGCCTTACGCCATCGGCTACATCGTCATCACAATGTGGGGCGGTGGTCGTCGCCATCATGCACGCTATCCGCGAATGAACTATTCTTCTTTTTGATGCCAAACTCTCAGCCTGGTCACTCCATTGAGCGACATGAGGGCCCACACAACAAGGCGTTTCGACGCTGGAGGAGGAGAGCATGAAGGGCAACAAGAAAGTAATCGAGTATCTTAACAAGGCGCTGAAGCACGAACTCACAGCGGTGAACCAGTATTGGCTGCACTACCGTCTGCTCGACAATTGGGGCTACAAGGAGTTGGCCAAGACGTGGCGCAAGGCATCGATTGAAGAGATGGTGCATGCTGACAAGCTCATCGAACGGATCATCTTCCTCGATGGAGCTCCTAATATGCAGACGCTGGAGTCTCTCGATATCGGAAAGACCGTGAAGGCCGTACTCGATAACGACTTGCAAGCCGAGTTGTCGGCGCACTCCCTCTATGCCGAAGCCGCGACCCATTGCCATTCGGTCAAGGATTACGTGACGCGGGATTTGTTTGAACGCCTCATCCATGACGAAGAAGAGCACATCGACTTTTTGGAAACCCAGGTCGAACTCGTCGCCAGGATCGGCCTTGAGCTGTATGCCCAGCGCCATATCGGAGAACTCAACAAATCCTAACGTTGTTCAGCGCCCCGACGATGTGATCGAATGAACTGTCCATACTGCCTTCTCGCAGGTGATTGGCTACCTTAGGTCTTCGAAATCAGCTGTCCGCGGTAAAGTGACTTCCGGCGGGCACCGTGGAATGTCCGCTTCTGGCGGATATTATTGCAAAAGTCGAAAATCGAGATGCTCCGAAAATCTCGCGAAAGTTGATTCTTAGACATTCTTGCCGCTGCAAGGCTCTGTGGCGGCGCTACGAAGGTCCGTGGTCGTTTTTGTGTGAAACGATGCGGTCCCTCATATCGCCGCGCGCGAAACGCATCAACGGTTCTAGAAAATTTCGGTCGTCACCCTAAAAAGACTTTCTCAACACTATCGACACTTTTCGGACCTGCAGCGTCGCCGACATCCATTCGGGGCTTGGCGGTCCTTTCACTCTGGAATGGGCACAATCACCAATGATGTACCGCTCACGCATAGCGCGCCGCGCCCATGCACACCGCTGTCACCGCGAGCAATATGGCGGCGATGCGCTGGGCGGTGGCGATGCGCGAGCGCGCGCCGGCCTCGTCGGCCGTCCCGCTATGCATGCTCCGGATCGCGCGGCCGACGATGGCACCCTGCACGCCTGCGGCAACCAGTGCGGCGAGCGCGCCCGCGGCCAGGATTTTTTCGCCCGTGCCGAATGCGCCCTCATGGACCGCATGTCCGAGATAGGCGCCGGTCAGGATGGCGACCACAGCGGCTCCCATTTGCGGGCGAAACAGCTTCGCCCCGCCGAGCCCGCCGGTTCGCGCCAGCGTAAAACTCGACCCCGCCCAGAACACCGATGACAGGACATGAAGGGACAAGGCTATGATGAGTGCGATCTGCATGATTGCGGCTCCGGAACGGGTTTATAATTAGATATACAATATGTATAATCAATTAGTCAAAAGGATGGCAAACGGATGCCGCGACGCGCCTATGTGAGTTCCGTCCGCACCGCCGCCGCGGCGGAGAAGCGGGATCGCGTGCTGAAAGCCGCGGCGAAGGCGCTGCGCCAGGATGCCAGCATCGCGCATTTCTCGCTGGACAGCGTGGCGAAGGCGGCGGGCGTGACGCGGCTGACCGTCTACAACCAGTTCGGCTCGCGGCGCGGACTGCTGGAGGCGGTGTTCGACGAAATCGCCCGCCAGGGCGGGCTGCACCGGATCGCCGATACCATGGCGATGGCGGACCCGCGCGACGCGCTGGATCGCCTGGTCGAGATTTTTTGCGCGTTCTGGAACAAGGACCCCGCCGTCGGCCGGCTCCATGACGCCATGGCGACCGATCCCGAATTCGCCGAAGCCGTGCTCGAGCGCAACGAGCGGCGGCGAAAAGGCCTCACCGCGCTGATCGAACGCATCGCCGGCAAGACCGCCTCACGCCGGACGCGGCAGGACGCGGTCGACACGATCTTCGCGCTCACCAGCTACCCGATGTTTGCGATGCTCCGTCCGGGTCGCCCGGCAGAGGAGGTTTGCCGTCTGGTGCAATCGGTTTGCCGCGCAGCGCTTGAGCCGCTGTCATCCAGCAGCAAGCAAGGGCCCTAGCCGATCTTGAACTTGCTGTACGCCTCGCTGGTCGCGATGATCACATGCTCGGCGCAGCCGTTGGTGCGGTGCGGGTCGCAGCGGTTTTCGTAGTCCGCGGACGTCATCATGTCGATGAACGCGGCCACTGACGGGTAGTACACCAGCGCCACATAATCCCATTGATTGCCCTCTTGCGCGCCGAGCGCGACCGCCTTGGCGTCGCCGGTCCACAACAGCGTGCCGCCGCGCGCCTTGATCATCGGCACGGTGAGCGCGCTGTAGCGCAGATAAGCGTCCCACCCCGATCCATCGCCGTCGAGCGAGCGCTCGCGGAACCGCATCAGATTGACCATCACGACCGGCCCCTGATGCTTAAGCTCTTTCAGGCCCCTGACATTCAACAGATCGACGCCCATGGCTGGCTCCTGACGGTATTTCGCGAAATTAAGGACATTGTAGCATTGCGGGCACGGGACTTGTCGCGCGACGCAAATCCGGCACAACTCAACCCAAGGCCATGACCGATCCCGCACCCACGCCGCCTGCCCGCGATCCGGTCGGATGGCTCAACAACCAACCCTATCTGCTGCTGAGCCTGACCTCGCTGTTCTGGGCCGGTAATATCGTGCTGGCGCGCCATGTCGGCAACCACGTGCCGCCGATCACGCTGACCACGATCCGCTGGTTCGGCGTGTTCCTGATCCTGCTGCCGTTCGCCTGGCCGCATCTCAAGCGTGACTGGCCGGTGCTGCGCGCCCATCTGCCGATGATGCTGTTCCTGTCGGCGATCGGATTCGCCTTCAACAATGCGATCTCCTACTGGGCGTTGCAATATACCCAGGCGCTGAACGCGCTGCTGATCCAGTCCTCGGGGCCGCTGTTCGTGGCGCTGTGGTCGCTGATCCTGTTCGGGGTGCGGCTGACCGGCGCGCAACTCGCCGGCATCGCCATTTCGCTCATCGGCGTCCTGACCATCATCTTGCGTGGCGATTTCGCAACCCTGGCCGGCATCACCTTCAACAAGGGTGACGTGATGTTTGCGTCCTCGCTGGTATCGTTCGGGCTTTATTCGGCGCTGATGCCGCGTCGCCCGGTGACGCATCAATTGTCGCTGATTTCCTTCACCACCTGCTGCGGCGCGCTGATGCTGGTGCCGTTTGCGCTCTGGGAATATTCGATCGGCGCGACCTTGAAGTTCGACAGCCTGACGCTGGCGACGCTGGGCTATGTGCTGATCTTTCCCTCGACGCTGGCGTATTTGTTTTTCAACCGCGGCCTCGCGCTGATCGGACCGAACCGCGCCGCGCCGTTCTTTCATCTGGTGCCGGTATTCGGCTCGGCGATGGCGATCCTGCTGCTCGGCGAGCAGCTCCGGCTGTTTCACCTGATCGGTTATGCGCTGGTGCTGGCCGGCGTCGTGATCGCGTCGCGGCGGGGTTCGGCGAGGGCGTAAAACGGTTGCGGCGGCATCCAGCACTTGGTTTTCTATTTTGACGCGTTTTCTTGACGCGAACCGGGAGGCAATTCGCTGGAAAACGCTATGCCCCGGACTTCCGCTTTGACCCCGCGCAGGCTAGCTTGCCTGCCAACCATCAAAAAACGACTTTGAGGAAACGACCTTATGATCGCACTGTCCCGACGATACCGGTGCCTTGCTGCGGCAACTCCACTGATATTCGCGCTGGCATCGGCGGCGTCCGCGCAAGCCCCGTATCCCAGCCGCAACATCACGCTGGTGCTGCCGTTCGCCGCCGGCAGCGGCACCGATACCACGACGCGCCTGATCTCGAAGGAGCTTGGCGTTGCGCTCGGCGTCGGCATGGTGATCGACAACAAGGCCGGCGCCAATGGCTCGATCGCCGCGAGTTATGTCGCGCGCCAGGCGCCGGACGGCTACACGCTGTTCGTGACGACGAATACGACGCATTCGGCCAATCCGTACCTGCTGAAGACCATGAGCTACGATCCGGTCAAGGATTTCACCCCGATCGCGCGGACCGGCGACCTGCCCTTCATGCTGGTGATCAATCCGGAAATTCCGGCAAATTCGGTAGAAGAACTGATCGCGCTGGCCAAGAAGGAGCCCGGCAAGCTGTCCTACGCCAGCGGCAGTTCGTCGGCGATCGTCTCCGGCGCGACATTCGCCCGCCTCGCCGGCATCGATCTCCTGCACGTACCCTACAAGAGTTCGCCGCCGGCCCTGACCGACGTGATCGCCGGCCGCGTCTCCATGATGTTCATCGACGTTCCGACCGGCCTGCCTCACGTTCAGGCCAAGGCGCTGAAGGCGCTGGCGGTCACCACCAAGCGGCCTTCCGCCCTGTTGCCGCACCTGCCCACGATGGACGCGACGGTCAAGGGTTTTGATATCACGTCGTGGCAGGGCTATCTCGGGCCGGCCAATCTGCCAAAGGACATGGTCACCCGGCTGAACGCTGAAATCCGTAAAGTTATCGAGCGGCCGGATATCAAGAACCAGCTCGCCGAGCGCGGCATGGAGGCCTTCTCGGGCACGCCCGAAGAGTTCGACGCGTTCCTGAAGGAGCAACTCGTGCTGTGGGAAAAGCTGATCGCCGACGCGGGAATCGAGAAACAGTAGGCGCGGCTGGCGCAACCGCGTAGGATATAGGCAACGGCGCGGTGCCGCGGCCATAACCAACACCGAAACGTCAAATCGGGAGCAGGAAATGTCGAAATACAAGGTGCTGACGCCGAAGGGCGCAAGTTTCACCGTCGCCGGCGGCGGTTACGACTATGAAATGGAGGCGCTCGAGCCGATCGGAGCCGAGATCATCGAGGCGCCGGCTAATGAGGCCGAATTCATCGCCGCCGCCAAGACAGCCGACGCCATCTACGCCAAGGGGATGCGGATCTCGAAAGCGGTCATCGATAGCTTGCAGAACTGCAAGGTCATTACGCTCGGCAGCGTCGGCGTCGACAGCGTCGACGTCAAGGCCGCGACCGCCCGCGGCATCCCCGTCACCAACATCCCCGACACCTTCATCGAGGAAGTCGCCGACCACGCCATGATGCTGCTGCTGTCGGGATTCCGCCGGCTGGTCGAGCAGGACAAGATGGTGCGCAGCGGCCGCTGGTCCGAGGGCCGCCCGCAGTTGCTGAAAATCCCGCGGCTGATGGGACAGACGCTGGGCTTCATCTCGTTCGGCCGGGTGGCGCGCGCGGTCGCCAAGCGCGCGGCGCCGTTCGGGTTGCGGATGATCGCCTACGATCCCTTCATCCAGGAAACGCTGATTTCCGACCATGGCGTGATCCCGGCGACGCTGTCGGAGGTGCTGTCGCAGTCGGATTTCGTCTCGATGCACGCCCCGGCGCGGCCCGAGGTGCACCACATGCTCGGCGAGAAGCACTTCAGGCAGATGAAGAAGAGCGCGATCTTCATCAATACCGGCCGCGGCGCGACCGTCGACGAGGAAGCGCTGATCAAGGCGCTGCAGGAGGGCTGGATCGCGCATGCTGCGCTGGACGTGCTGGAGAAGGAGCCGCCGTCGCACAACAATCCGATGCTGAGCATGGAAAACGTCACCCTGACGGCGCATGTCGCCTCGGCCTCGGCACGTTTCGACGAGGCGCGCAAGCGCCGTGTGGGCTACGAATTGTCACTGGTGTTGTCCGGAATGTGGCCGGTAAGCTGTGTCAATCCGTCGGTGCTGCAAAACACCGCGCTTCGACGCTGGCAACCTGTCGGCATGGATCGCGGCCCCAACAGCTAACGGGTTTTTAGCTTCATCGGCGATTCAACGCCGGGAACGTGAAAACAGGGAGGATTTCATGACGCACGACATCACCCGCCGTGATGCGCTGGCTATGGGAGTTTCCGCGGCCGCGCTGGCTGCGACCGGCGCCTCGGCGCAGACCGCTTCCAACATCAAGGCCGCCGACGTCGCCGCGCCGGCGCTGCCGATCGAAAAAGGCGCGTCCTTGCGCATGCTGCGGCCGGTCCGCTTCGTCAAGGCCGACGAAGACGTGTTCCGCGCCAATGTCGCCAAATTCACCGAGAAGGCGGGCGTCGAGGTCAAGGTCGATTTCGTCGGCTGGGAAGACATCAACCAGCAGACCGCGGTCACGTCGAACTCCGGCGCCGGCCCCGATATCATCATGGGCTTCGGCGACGCGCCGCACATCTATGTCGACAAGCTGATCGAACTCAACGACGTCGCCGACTATATCGGCAGGCGCTACGGCGGCTGGCTGAATCTGGCGCAGAGATACGGCAAACGCGCCAAGAGCAATTCCTGGATCGGATTGCCGTTCGGCGCCAGCGGCGGCCCGCTGATCTACCGCAAATCGATTTTGCAATCGATAGGCTACGACAAGGCGCCGGAGGATCACGCCGGGTTTCTAGAGCTCTGCAAGAAGCTCCAGAAGGCCGGCAAGCCCGCGGGCTTTGCGCTCGGCAACGCGGTCGGCGACGGCAACGGCTTTGCGAGTTGGTTGTTGTGGACACACAACGCTTCCCTGCTGGATGAGGAAGGCAATGTCATCATCAACAGCAAGGAGACCATTGCCGCGCTCAAATGGCTCAAGGAGTTGTATCCGACCCTGATTCCCGGCACGCCGTCCTGGAACGATGTCAGCAACAACCGCGCCTACTCGGCCGGCGAAATCGCCATGACCTTCAACGGCGTCTCGCTGTATTTCTCGCTGAAGAACGATCCGGCGACGGCTGCGATCGCGGAAGACAGCGAGCATCAACTGGTGCCGAAGGGCCTGGCGCCGATCTCGCCGATGGGCGGGCTCACCTTGAATGCGATGGTGTTCAAGCACAGCCCGTATCCCAACGCCGCCAAATCGCTGCTGCAATTCATGCTGGAGAAGGAACAATACGAACCCTGGCTCAACGCCAACAGCGGCTACTGGGCCCAGCCGCTCGCCGCCTATGCGGATGCCGCGGTGTGGTCCGGCGATCCCAAGGTCAAGATCTTCAAGGACACCATGAAGAGCACTTATTACGACGGCTACAAGGGACCAATCTCGACCGCCTCCGGCGCCGTCAGGGCCGACTACGTGCTGGTGCAGATGTTCGCTTCGGTTGCGACCGACGCCGCCACCCCGGAAGCCGCCGCCGCCGAGGCGGAGCGCCGGGCGAAGCGGTATTTCCGGAGGTAGGTGCAAACAAGGGACGTCATTGCGAGGAGCGCAGCGACGAAGCAATCCATTCTTCCCGTGTGGCTATGGATTGCTTCCGCCTTCGCTCTTTGAGCTACGGCGGACAAGTCGCTTCGCTGGCAATGACGAGAGGAACAACCGATGTCCGTAACGACACTCCCTCACCGACCTCACCGCACCCTGGTGCATCGACAGCCGGGCTGGATCGTCCGGCTGTTCGACTACAAGCCGTTCCTGATCGTGGTGTGTCTTGCGCCGGCGATCGGGCTGCTGACGGTGTTCCTCACCTATCCGCTCGGCCTCGGCATCTGGCTTGCCTTCACCGACACCACGATCGGCCGGCGCGGCGTTTTCGTCGGGCTCGAGAATTTCCAGTATCTCCTGACCGATCCCCTGTGGTGGAACGCGGTGTTCTACAGCGTGCTCTATACGGCGGTCGCGACCTTCGGGAAATTCGCGCTCGGCTTCTGGCTGGCGCTGCTGCTCAACAACCATTTTCCGTTCAAGAGCATCCTGCGCGCCATCATCCTGCTGCCCTGGATCGTGCCGACCGTGCTGTCGGCGCTGGCGTTCTGGTGGATCTATGATCCGCAATTCTCGATCATCTCCTATCTGCTGGTCGACGTGCTGCATATCCGCTCCACCAATATCGACTTCCTGGGAACGGCCTGGCCGGCGCGGTTCTCGCTGATCGCCGCCAACATCTGGCGTGGCATTCCCTTTGTCGCGATCTCGCTGCTGGCGGGCTTGCAAACCATCTCGCCGTCGCTCTATGAGGCGGCGATGCTGGATGGCGCCAGCGCCTGGCAGCGCTTCCGCTACATCACCTTCCCGATGATGCTGCCGATCCTCGCGATCGTGATGACGTTCTCGATCATCTTCACCTTCACCGACTTCCAGCTGGTCTACGCCATTACCCGCGGCGGCCCGGTCAACTCGACCCATTTGCTGGCGACGCTGGCGTTCCAGCGCGGCATCGCCGGCGGCGAACTCGGCGAAGGTGCGGCGATCGCGGTCTCGATGATCCCGTTCCTGGTGTTCGCGACCTTGTTCAGCTACTTCGGCCTCGCCCGCCGCAAATGGCAGCAGGGAGAGGCCAATGACTGACGCGCAAGCCGCTCAGGGAGCCGCACAGACCGGCAACGTCGCCACCGCCACGCCGGACACGATGGCATGGGATTCGCGCGCACGGCGCGTGATGATGATCTATCTGCCGCTGTCCTGCTTCGTGCTGATCCTGCTGTTTCCGTTCTACTGGATGGCGATCACCTCGTTCAAACCGAACGGCGAACTCTTGAACTACAAGGATCACAACCCGTTCTGGATTTCCTCGCCGACGCTCGCCCACATCAAGCATCTGTTGTTCAACACCGCCTATCCGAGCTGGCTCAAGACCACGATGTTCGTGGCGGTCTGTTCGACCTTCCTGTCGCTGTTTGCGAGCACGCTTGCGGCCTATGCGATCGAACGCTTACGCTTCCGCGGCAGTCCTTATGTGGGTTTAGGCATCTACCTCGCCTATCTGGTGCCGCCGTCGATCCTGTTCATTCCGCTGGCGACCGTGGTGGTGCAGTTCGGCCTGTTCGATAGTCCGTTGGCGTTGATCCTGGTGTACCCGACCTTCCTGGTGCCGTTCTGCACCTGGCTATTGATCGGCTATTTCAAGTCGATCCCCTATGAGCTCGAGGAATGCGCGCTGGTCGATGGCGCCACGCGGCTGCAGATCCTGCGGCGGATCACGCTGCCACTCGCGGTGCCCGGCCTGATCTCGGCGGGAATTTTTTCCTTCACGCTGTCGTGGAACGAGTTCATCTACGCGCTCGCCTTCATCCAGAGCAGCGCCAACAAGACCGTCCCCGTCGCGATCCTGACCGAACTCGTCTCCGGCGACGTCTATCAATGGGGCGCGCTGATGGCGGGTTCGCTGCTCGGCTCGCTGCCGGTTGCGGTGTTCTACTCGCTGTTCGTCGACTATTACGTCTCGTCGCTGACCGGCGCGGTGAAGGAATAGGCGCAAGCCTACTCCTTCCGCGTGCGATAATCACCGAACGCCGTATCGCGCTGATCGAGCTGCGACTTGACGCTGGAGCCATCGCGGCGAAACGTCGACATGTAGTTGCGGGAGGCCTCGGTCGTGAAAGCCAGCGCCTGGATTTCAGTGCCGGCGCGCATCGCGGCCCGCGCGCCCATGATCTCCATCGCGCGATGCACCGAGCGCTTGTTGAGCTGCTGCAATTCGACCGGCACTTTGGCGGCGCGCTCCGCAAAATCCAGCGTGCGTTGGTCGAGCTCTTCGAGCGGAAACGAGCGCGTCGCAAAGCCCCATTCCGCCGCCTCGCGGCCGGACATCGCATCGCCCGTCAGCATCAATTCCATGGCGCGGCGCATGCCGACCAGCCAGGGGTGATACTGCATGTCGGGCGGGCTCATCAGCCGCACCGGCGGATAGCCGATCTGGGCGTCGTCGGCGACGTAGACGATATCGCAGGCGGTCGCCAGTTCGGTGCCGCCGGCGAGACAATAGCCGTGCACCTGCGCCACCACGGGCTTGGCGAGATCCCAGATCGAAAACCAGCCTTCGACGACGTGGCGCGACCATTGGCCCGGCCCTGCGGCCGAGTGATAGGGCTGATCGACGCGATTATCCGCCGACAGATCATAGCCCGCGGAAAAGCAGGGACCCGCGCCACGCACGATCGTGATCGAGATATCGCCATCGCGGTCGGCCTGCTCCAGCACCTCGAACACCTCTGCCCGCAGGCGATTGTTCAGCGCATTGCGCTTCTCGGGGCGGTTCAGCGTGATGCGCCGAACCCGCGGCCTGGGATCGTCGACGAGAATGTGTTGGTAGGACATCGGTTTGCTTCTCCCTGTTCGCGGACCTGTTGGCGGTCCTCGCCGCGTTGATGCCGGTATCAGAGAGGAAGTCGCAAGCTGCGGCAAGGCCGCGGGGCGCAGACCAGCACCCCGCGGCTTCTGCTAAACCGGCATCACCCCGCCGGGATCATGATGCCCCCTTTTCCTTGGGCCAGCGCACGCGCCAGGCAAAGCCGATCCCGGACATCGATGCCTGAATTTTCAGCGTCTCAAGATGTGTGCACCTTGGAGCACAAAGGCCTCTTTAGAACACCAGCGCCTTCGCCTGCTTGACCTGCGGCAGCGCCTGCACCTTGGCGAGTACATCGGGGGGAATGGCGCCGTCGATCTCGACCAGCGCAATGGCGTCGCCGCCCTGCTTGACGCGGCCGAGATGGAAGGTCGCGATGTTGATTTTGGCGTCGCCGAGCAGGCCGGCGAAGCTGCCGATGAAGCCGGGTTTGTCCTCATTGGTGATGTAGATCATCGATTTGCCGAACTCGGCGTCGACCCGGATGCCCTTGATGTCGACCAGCCGTGGCTTGCCGTCGGCATAGACCGTGCCCGATACCGAGCGTTCCTGCCGTTCGGTGGTGACGGTGACGGTGATCAGGCTTTCATAGTCGCTCTGCGCCGCGCGCACGATCTCGTCGACCACCATGCCGCGCTCCTTGGCGACAACCGGCGCGGAGACCACGTTGACCTCGCCCAGCATCGGCCGCAGCAGGCCCGACAGAACCGCCGAGGTGATCGCCTTGATCTTCATTTCGGCGACATGCCCCTCATAGGTGATCTGAACCTTGAGAATGCCGCTCTCGGTGAGCTGGCCGGCGAACGAACCGAGCTTTTCGGCGAGTTCAATGAACGGCTTCAGTTTCGGCGCCTCTTCGGCGGTGATCGAGGGGAAGTTCACCGCATTCGAGATCGCGCCGGTCAACAAATAATCGGACATCTGCTCGGCGACCTGCAGCGCGACGTTCTCCTGCGCTTCCGTGGTGGCGGCCCCCAGATGCGGGGTGCAGATCACGTTGGGGTGCCCGAACAGCACGTTCGAGGTAGCGGGCTCCTCGATGAAGACATCAAAGGCGGCGCCCGCGACATGCTTGGAATTCAGCGCGTCGACCAGCGCCTGTTCGTCGACCAGGCCGCCGCGGGCGCAGTTGATGATGCGCACGCCCTTTTTCATCTTGGCGAGCGCCGCCGCGTCGATGATGTTCCTGGTCTTCTCGGTCAGCGGCGTATGCAGCGTGATGAAATCGGCGCGCTTGAACAGTTCGTCGAGGTCGACCTTTTCGACGCCGATGTCCTTGGCGCGCTCCGGCGACAGGAACGGATCGAACGCGATCACCTTCATGCGCAGGCCGAGCGCGCGGTCGGCGACGATCGAGCCGATATTGCCGCAGCCGACTACGCCTAGCGTCTTGGCGGTGATCTCGACACCCATGAAGCGGTTCTTCTCCCACTTGCCGGCCTGGGTCGAGGCGTCGGCCTGCGGAATCTCCCGAGCCAGCGCCAGCATCAGCGTGATGGCATGCTCGGCCGTCGTGATCGAATTGCCGAACGGCGTATTCATCACGATGATGCCCTTGGCGGTGGCGGCCGGAATCTCGACATTGTCGACGCCGATGCCGGCGCGGCCGATCACCTTCAGCTTCTTCGCCTTGTCGATGATCTTGGCGGTCGCCTTGGTGGCGGAGCGGATCGCGAGCCCATCGTAATCGCCGATGATCTCGGCGAGCTTGTCCTTGTCCTTGCCGAGATTGGGCTGGAAATCGACCTCGACGCCGCGATCCCTGAAGATCTGTACGGCGGCGGGAGAGAGCGCGTCGGAAATGAGAACTTTGGGTTTGGACATCTGCGTTTTCCTTTACCCTCCCCTGGAGGGGGGGTCGGCGCGAAGCGCCGGGGTGGGGTGAAACTGTCAGTTGTGAATTTCTGTGTGCGCCGGATGGGGAGAGATCACCCTACCCCGCCGCACCTGCGGTGCGTCGACCCTACCCTTCCGGGGGAGGGTGAAGATCACGCTGCCTTCGGAATCGCGGCCTTGGTCTCGGCGAACGCCCAGTCGATCCACTGCGTCAGCAGCGCGACGTCGGATGCTTCCACGGTGGCGCCGCACCAGATCCGAAGACCCGCCGGCGCATCGCGGTAGTACGCGAAGTCGTAGCCGGCGCGTTCCTTTTCCACCAGCGCGACCAGCTTCTTGGAGAAATCGGCCTGCGCGTCCGGCGTCAGCGAGGTGATCGTGGGATCGACGACCTTCAGGCACACCGAGGTGTTGGAACGGATCGAAGGATCCGCGGCCAGAAAGTCGATCCACGGCGTCTTCGCCTTCCAGTCGGCCAGCACCTTGGTGTTGGCGTCGGCGCGCGCGATCAGGGCCTTCAGTCCGCCGATCGATTTCGCCCAGTGCAGCGCATCGAGATAATCCTCGACGCACAGCATCGACGGCGTGTTGATGGTCTCGCCCTCGAAAATCCCTTCGTTGAGCTTGCCGCCCTTGGTCATGCGGAATATTTTTGGCAGCGGCCAGGCCGGCTTGTAAGTCTCGAGCCGCTCGACCGCGCGCGGCGACAGCACCAGCATGCCATGCGCGGCTTCGCCGCCCAGCGCCTTCTGCCAGGAGAAGGTCACGACGTCGAGCTTGGCCCAGTCGAGCGCTTGCGCGAACGCCGCCGAGGTCGCGTCGCAGATGGTGAGGCCGTCGCGGTTGGCGCTGATCCAGTCGGCATTTGGCACGCGCACGCCCGAGGTGGTGCCGTTCCAGGTGAAGACGATGTCGGACGCAGGATCCGCCTTTGCAAGATCGGGGATTTCACCGTAGCCGGCATGCAGCTTGGTGACGTCCTTGAGTTTCAATTCCTTGACGATATCGCTGACCCAGCCTTCGCCAAAGGATTCCCAGGCGATGGTGGTGACCGGCCGCGCGCCGAGCAGCGACCACAGCGCCATTTCGACCGCGCCGGTATCGGAGGCCGGCACGATGCCGATCCTGTAATCTAAAGGCACTTCAAGCACTTCGCGCGTCAGTTCGATCGCGAGCTTGAGTCTGGCCTTGCCAATCTTCGCACGATGCGAACGGCCGAGCGCTGCGTCCTTGAGATTTTGGGGATTCCAGCCGGGGCGCTTGGCGCAGGGGCCGGAGGAGAAATGCGGCACATTGGGCCGCGAAGCGGGCTTCGCTACGGTCATATTCTATCCTTCCAGATAGTAAGCCTCCCGTTGGGGGGAGGTGTCCCGCCGCGGTCATTAAGGGAAACGCGCCCGATCGTCAAGGAACTTTGGAGGGATCAGTTATGACCCTGACATCACGGGCGATTGATTCAGTGCGGCGCGACCAGCCGCCAAAAGCCGGCGATGTCGCCGCCGGCCGCAAGCCATGCGAAAAACACGGCCCCGGCAACATGAACCGCCGCCGTCAGCGAGAACAGCATCGGCTGATCGTTGATGTCGAAGGCAGAGCCCTGGCTGAAGATGGTGCCCCGATGCAAAGCGCGGACAAGCGTCCACACCATGAAGACTGCAAGAGCGCCCAGGACGACGCGGCCGATCGGCGGCATACCACACCTCGTGTGGCGCTTATCCTGCCGCAAACCTCTGAAGAAATCGTGCGCTGGAACAATTCTGCGGCTCAAAATCGCAACGTCATGCCGACATGGCTGCGGGCGAAACCAAGCCGCTCATAGAACCGTTGCGCGTCGACACGCGTGTGATGCGTGAGCAGCTCGACCAGTTTGCAGCCTTTGGCGCGCGCTTCCGCAACGGCCCATTGCACCATCTGTTCGCCGATGCCGCGGCTGCGGCAATGACTGGCGACGCGGACATCCTCGAGCAGGCCGCGCGAGGCGCCCTGCGAGCTCAATCCCGGCAGGATGCAGAGCTGCAGGCAGCCGACGACGGCGCCCTCGCCATCCTCGGCGACCACGAGCTGGAGGTTCGGGTCGCGTTGTACCCGCTCGAACGCGTCGAAATAGGCTTGCGGCAGCGGCTCTTCAAGCCGTTCCCGCTGCCCCCCGAGCGGATCGTCCGCCAGCAAGGCAATGATAATGCCGACGTCGTCGCGGCGGGCACGACGGATGGTGACCTGCCAAATGGATGCCATGGAGTTTTCCGGTGAATTTCAGCGCGCGGACGGGAGCCCGAGCGATTTCTCGGTCTCGCCGATCCAGCGGCGCACGGCGGCATAGCCGTCGAGGTGAAAGCCGCCTTCATGCGCGAGGCGCGTATAGGCCAGCAGCGAAACGTCGGCGAGCGAGATGGCGTCGCCGACCAGGAACGGCGTGTTGGCGAGCTGGTGCTCCATCCGCGCCAGCGCCGCATAGCCGCGCTTGACCTTGTCGGGATCGAGATCGGAGGCAGTCTTGCCCAGATAAAACATCTGGAAGCGGCAGACGGCGATATAGGGCTCGTGGCTGTATTGTTCCCAGAACAGCCATTCGTCCATCTTGGCGGCCGCGAAGGCGTCCTGCGGAATGAGGTCGCTGTCGCGGGCGAGGTAGCGAATGATGGCGTTGGATTGCGCCAGCGTGCGGCCGTCCTCGAATTCGACCGCCGGCACCTGCCCGGCATTGTTGAGCTTGAGGAACTCCGCCGTGCGCGTCTCGCGCTTGAGCGTATCGATGGCAATCCAGCTATAGGGCAGTGCGAGCTTGTCGCAGACCCATTTTACCTTGAGGCAGTTGCCCGAATTGGTATCGCCATAGATCTTCATCGACGCCGCGCCCAAGAGAGGAGCCTGCAGACAGGAGCGGCATCGGACCAGCCGTGCCGTATCCTGTCAAGCAGGGCGTCTGCTGGAGATCAGAACTTGTAGCCGAGGCCGAGCCGGGCGGTGTTGACGGTGGTGTCCACGGTGGAGGTGAAGCGGAGATATTCCCATTCGGCGCGCAGGAACAGGCCCGCACACACCATATAATCGATGCCGAGGCCGGCAGCGAAACCCGTGACGAAGTGCCTGTACGCATTGTCGGTAAGCGTGCCGCCGCCCGAATAATTGGGCTTTGGCGGAATCTGCGTGCCGACATATTGGTAGAACAGATCGACGTCGGCCCTGCGGAGGATATCGGCCTGGCCCATCGCCACGCCGACAAATCCGTAGGGCAGGAAGCTGCCGAGCGCATAGCCGCCGCGGACGCGAAGCGAGCCGTAGTCGGTCAGTCGCATCGAACTGCTCGACGACGCGGTCGCTGACGTCACGTAGTCGGTCGGGAATTGGAAGGAACGCGACTGGGAGCCGAACGAATGACCAAACAACGCGCCGTGAGTGTAGTTCAGCTCAATGCCGATCAGCGCATCGGTCCATTGGAAATTGTAGCCGACAAAGCCGCCATAGCCGTTGCCCGACATGTGGGATCTTTCGCCGAGCGGCCATTTCGAGAGGTTGAACTGCGCTTCGACGTCGACATTGTTGAGGAGCTTGGCCAGCAGGTCCTGCCCGGCATTCTTGAAGTCCATGTCCGCGCCGCCGTGAGCTACCTGGCCGCCGATATAGACACCGGCCCAGTTGACCCTGGTGCTGGTCAGCCCGTCGGTGAAGCCACCACGGAGAACCGGAAGGTCGGAGAGATCGGCCGCGTGCGCGCCGGCCGTCATCCCGCACATCACCGCCGCCAGCAAGAATTGACGCATCGCAACGCTCCATCGGACTCTCTAACCTGGCATTGATCATCGCTCGTTAACCCTAACCAATCGTTATCGCCGACACCGATGGCGTGAACTAGTTCGAAAAAAGCGTGCACCTGACCAAAAAGCAAACGGCGCGGGAAGACCCCGCGCCGTCGACAATCGTTAACCGATGAAAGTCGGAATTAACCTTTGCGCACCAGCGGAGGCGCATAGACCGCCGGGCTTTCAAGGTTCCAGCGCACGCCGAGCTTGAGATCATGCGAGGTGATGTTCTTGAAGCCCATCGTGTGGTTAGCGGCAAATCCCGTGAAATCGGAGACGACTCCCGTCGCAGCATCGCCGAGATTCACGTAGCTATAGGCCAGTTCCACTGTGAAGGAGGGACTGACCTTGTAAGCCAGACCGGTATGCAGGGCCCATGCGAAGTTCCAATTTGAACCGGCTGGTGCGACAGCGACGCCCAGGGTCGGCGTGTTGGTGTCGACGTAATTAGAGATCGTATTCCGTGAAAAACCAACGCCGGCACCGATGAACGGCGTCACGCACCACCAGGTACCGAGATCCACGTAGGCGTTGGCTAGAATCAACCACTCAGACTTGCTGGCGTCGTAAGTGTCTACGCCAGGCGTCGGTACGCCAGCGTTACTGAAGACAAACAGATCGGTGCCGTGAAAGTTGGACCTGCCGCGAAACTGGCCGGTGATGTCGGCGCGAAACCAGTTGTTGAACTGGTAACCGAAACCAATGCCAAAAATGCCTCCAGTGTCGAAGCCTGTAGTTTGATTCAGCGACGTCAATGTAGGATAGGAAAACCAGTCCAGCTTTTTTATGCTCTGGTTGCTGAAGCCGATATCGCCGCGCAGATACCAGCCGCCGAAGTCTTCGACCACCGGTGCATACATCTGAGGGGGCGGCGCGATGGCCATATCGGCAGCGAACGCCGCCGAGCACAACAGAGTGGCCGCTCCGGCGGCAACGAGAGACTTAACACTACGCATTGGCTTCGTCCTTTTGTGCGGTGAGGCGACGTCGGAGGCCTCACATCAAAAACTCACGGGTGGACGATGGCACCAATTGCTTAAGCGCCGCTTAACCCTAATTTTTAAGGTTGATAATCTCTGACGATTTCTAGCGTAAGGCCGGTTACCGCGCGAGGCTGATGCATTTGCAGCACAGAAAATGGCGAAACCGCCATACATCCTAACGAAGTGTTGACGGGAACAGCACGGAAACCACCTCGCCGCGCCGGCTAGCGCACGAGCTTCGGCATTTTCGGCAGGAACACCGCGAGCAGCCCCAGCGCCGGCAGGAAGGCGCAGAGGTGATAGACAAAGGCGATGCCGGTATGGTCGGCGAGCTTGCCGAGCACCGCGGCGCCAAGACCGCCGATGCCGAAGGCGACGCCGAAGAACACGCCGGAAATCATCCCGAAGCGGTGCGGCATCAGTTCCTGCGCGAACACGATGATCGATGAGGTCGCCGACGAGAGGATCAGGCCGATGAACACGGTCAGCACCGCGCTGCCAAACAGGCCGGCATAGGGCAGCGCCAGCGTGAACGGCAGCGCGCCGAGGATCGAAAACCAGATGACGTATTTGCGGCCGAAACGGTCGCCGAGCGGTCCGCCGAAGAACGCCCCTGCCGCGTTGGCGGCAAGGAAGATGAAGAGATAGAGCTGGGCAGCCTGGGTCGACACACCGAATTTGTCGATCAGATAGAAGATGTAATAGCTCGACAGGCTCGACACATAGAGCTGCTTGGAAAACAACAGCGCCACCAGCACCACGAGCGCCATCCGGACGCGCACCTGGTCCGGCGCATCGGGATGCCGCTCGACCACGGCCGATTTTTTCGCGACGATTTGCGGCCGGTACCAGACGCCGATCCGCCACAGGATGACGATCGCCAGAAACGCGATCGAGGAAAACCAGGCGATGCTGGGTTGCCCGAACGGCACCACGATCAGCGCCGCCAGCACCGGGCCCATCGAGGTGCCAAAACTGCCGCCCAGCTGAAACACCGATTGCGCGAACCCGTAGCGTCCGCCCGAGGCGAGGCGGGCGATCCGCGCCAACTCCGGATGGAACACCGCCGATCCGAGGCCTACCAGCGACGCCGCGATCAGAATGACGGCGTATTGATGCGCCACGCTCAGCAGCAGCAGGCCGAAGAACGTGAACCCCATGCCGATCGCGAGCGAAAACGGCTGCGCCTTCTTGTCGGTGAAATGCCCAACCACCGGCTGCAGCAGCGAGGCGGTAAACTGGAACGCCAGCGTGATCATGCCGATCTGCGCGTAATCCAGCGCGTAAGCCTCCTTCAGGATCGGATAGACCGAGGCGATCAGCGACTGCATGGTGTCGTTGAGGAAGTGCGAGAAGCTGATCCCGGCGAGCACGACATAGGCCGGCCCCGCTGCGGCCGCCTGGGCGGCGAGCGAAGGCGCCACATCCGGCACCAGCACCGGCGCGGCCAGCGCTTCTTCGGAAACGGTGACGGGCTTGTTCAAGGGCGGCTTCCCGGAGCGACTCGCGAATTGCGACGCCGGGTGTCTACGACGCAGGCGGCCGTGCGACTAGTACCATTAGCTAATGGCTGCGATGCGTTCACGCAGCCGCGGCGTGGCCGAGCGCGTTGACGATATGGTCGACCACTTCCTCGACCAGGATGCGGTCGTCGCCCTCGCCCATCACGCGGATCACGGGCTCGGTGCCGGACGAGCGCACCAGCAAACGACCGTGGCCGTTGAGGCGTTTCTCGCCATCCACGATCGCGGATTTGACGTCGGCATCGTCGAGCGGCTTGCCGCTGCGATAGCGCACGTTCTTCAGGATCTGCGGCAAGGGATCGAAGAGGTGGCAGACTTCCGACACCGGGCGGCGGAGTTTCTGCACCACGGCGAGCACTTGCAGCGCGGCGACGAAACCGTCTCCCGTCGTCGTATAGTCGGACAGGATGATGTGGCCGGACGGCTCGCCGCCGAGATTGTAGCCCTGCTTGAGCATCTGCTCGAGCACATAGCGGTCGCCGACCGGCGTGCGCACCATCTGAAGCCCCTGGCCTTCGAGGAAACGCTCCAGCCCGAGATTCGACATCACGGTGGCGACGATGCCGGGCCTGGCGAGACGGCCGTCTTCCTTCCAGCTCTGCGCGATCACCGCCAGCAACTGGTCGCCGTCGACGACATGGCTGCGCTCATCGACCAGGATGACACGATCGGCGTCGCCATCCAGCGCAATGCCGATGTCGGCGCGCATCTCGCGCACCTTGCGGCACAGCGTTTCCGGCGAGGTCGACCCGCAGTCCTTGTTGATGTTGAATCCGTCCGGCTCGACGCCGATGGAGACTACGTCGGCACCCAGCTCCCACAGCGCTTCCGGCACCACCTTGTAGGCCGCGCCATGGGCGCAATCGATCACCACGCGCAAGCCGTCGAGCGAGAGTTCGCGCGGCAGCGTGCGCTTGGCGAATTCGATGTAGCGGTCGTGGACGCCGTCGATGCGGCGGGCGCGGCCGAGGCTCGCGCTCTGCGCCAGCCGCCGGTCGATCGGCTCGTCGAGCAATTGCTCGATCTGCTTCTCGACGTCGTCGGACAATTTGAAGCCCTGCGGGCCGAACAGCTTGATGCCGTTGTCCTCGAATAGATTATGCGAGGCGGAGATCATGACGCCGAGATCGGCGCGCATCGACTTGGTCAGCATCGCGACCGCCGGCGTCGGCATCGGGCCGAGCAGCAGCACGTCCATGCCGACCGAGGTGAAGCCCGCCACCAGGGCGTATTCGATCATGTAGCCGGACAGCCTTGTATCCTTGCCGATGACGACGCGGTGGCGATGATCGCCGCGCTGAAACACCAGCCCGGCCGCCTGCCCAACCTTGAGCGCGAGCTCCGGCGTAATCAGACCATTGGCACGGCCCCGAATCCCGTCGGTACCGAAATATTTGCGGCTCATATGACCCCCAACAGCGTCGGCGCTCCTGGCCCATCCCGGCAAGAAGCGGCGAACACCCACCATCATAGCGTGCAGGGGCGTTATAATCCTTCAGGCGCTAAAATGGCTTCAAAAAATATGATGAATCGTTACCGGCGCCCGCAACCGTGATGAACGCCTAACGCATTGTTATGTAATAATATTTTACAACGCGACCCGCCTCACCCCAAAGCGCCGGCCGGCGCGCTTGACGTGATGGTCGCC
>CAWGSN010000038.1:0-419772 GCA_963825225.1 uncultured Alphaproteobacteria bacterium | reverse complement strand
CCTGATGTTGCGCAGCTTGGCGATGACCCACCTGGTCGCGACCTGTACTCCGACCTCGACTTTGGCTTTGTCTCTGGGTTTGTAAGGGCGCGCTGGGACAATTGCCGTTTCGTAGTGCTTCGCCAAATCCGCATAAGCACGATTGACCGCGGGCTCGTAGAAGCAGGCTTTTGTGATGCCAGCCTTGATATTGTCACTCACAATGATCGCCGTGACGCCGCCAAAGAAGGCAAAGGCGCGCGTATGCGAGCCGATCCAATCGGCCAGCGTCTGCGTCCACGTGGCTTCTGCGTATGTATATGACGAGGCTCCGAGCACGGCGACAAACAGCTGTGCCGTCATCACCTCACCGGTCAGGCCGTCGATGACGGTGAGCGTCGTGCCGGCGTAATCGACAAACAGCCGCTCCCCCGCGATGTGCGTCTGCCGCATCGTCGGCGTCAGACGACCCTTCCACGCCCGGTAGTGCTCACAGAATTGGCTATACGCGTACCCGCCGGGATGCTGCCCGCGATACTCCTCCCAGAGCAGTTGCAGCGTCACGCCAGGCCGCTTCAGCTCGCGATGGATGCTCGGCCAATGCGGTTGCGGCCGTTGCACTTTGTTTGATGTTGCCGGCGGGTAAAGACGCAGCTCCAGAACTGCGTCGTCGAGGTCGTCCGGCAGCGGCCAACTCAAGCCGGAGCGGCGTGCTCGATGCAGACACTCCACTGCAGCTGTCGCGCTGATTCCCAGACTTGCGGCAAGCTGGCGCTTGGACAGCCCCTGCGCCTTGAGACGCAGAACCTCTCTGATCTTCCGCATGGGCAATCTCTCTTGAGGCATCCCTCGCTCCTCTCGAAAAAGGAGCGAGGTCCGGCTGATTCGCCGATCGCCCGACGGCGTTCATCACGCCCGTCCACAGCCCCGTTGCCCTGTGTAGTCGCCATCGACCGGAACAGGTGGTCGTCATCCACCGGAAACGGTGGTCTCCTCTAACCGGAAACCCAGGTCGCCATGCACCGGTGCGCGCAGTCAACGCCTTGACTGGCGGGAATGGCAATTATCACCCCGCGGCGAGGTGGAAAATAGGACGCACAAGTTTCGCACCAGAAACGACCTCAATGACCCGTAACGAACACGCTCGATCTCTGCTGAAAATGAAGCAAATTCAACAATCGCAACCCTTATCCTCCCGCTCATAACGGTCTGGCTGCAGCTTCGATCCTGCTGGGCGGCATACTTAAGTCTCACGACGAGAGCGTCTTGCGTAGCGATTTGAGAAGCGCTTCCGCTTCGTCAATCTTCTTCAATATGTCGGGGTCGTTCTTCAGTTCCGTAAGCGCCGTCCAGGGTACGTTTCTCATGGCCTCGACGGCGGCGTCGAGTTCGCCGCCAAGGCCGGTTTTTGGTTTCTTGGCAGACGGCGCGACACGGAGCGCCGCCGAATCAAGGTCGCCTGCATCGGACAGAAAATGCTCGCGCGCCACAGGATCGGGCAGGATCGCGCGGAGCTTGCGCAGGTCCTTCGAGTTGGTGATCCGCTTCTGGTTCACTTTCTTGACCACCGCATCGATCACGGTCGGGCGTCAGGAGCTTCTTGCTGACGCCCATCAGCTCGCGTGCCCAGGTGATGGCCGGCACCGGGATCACGCAGGCCGTGAATTTCTCCGACAGCTCGAACACCTCGACGAGCTTGTCCAGTTCGCGGACACGTAATCCGAGAATGTTGGCGGCGCTCGCGCGCCCACGAGATCGACAAGCCGATAGGCCACCATTTCCTTTTCTTTGGCGTCCCACTCCTTGCGTTGCCGATGGATGTAAATCCAGACGCGCAGGCGCTCGTCGTCGGTGAGGGTCCGGTCGGTCACCTCCACCGGCATCTGCCGATATTGCTCGCGTCCGTGCTCGACCAGGATGCCGGAATTCGTCCATCGGCGGTCGCCGTCGATGATCCGGAACTTGCCGGGCAGGTCTCGGGTGCGGCTCGACCAGCAGCGGCTCGAACAGGCCTTCATTGGCCTCGATCTGCCGCTGCAATTCGTCGTCTTCTTTCGGTCCGACGCCGCGGCTGCCGCTCGTTCGGCACGACGTCGTCGATGTCCACCTTGGCGCGATAGGTGCGCAGGATTGTCCGGTCGAGCCTGCGCTCCTGCAGGCCGATGATCCGACCGCGGCTTCCTGTGTTTTCGGCTGTGTTCACGACGTCAGTCCGTCTGGCCGATGATGCGGCCTACGTCTTTACGCAGATTGCCTTCAGCCTTTTGCAGGGTTTTAAGCGCGCTGCCCCGCTTCTCCCAAACAAGACGGTGCGCTCTTTCCTCGTCAACATCGATCTTCAGCAATTTGTCCGTCTGGCCTTCAATCAGGTCGAGGTGCTGATTAAAGCGTTCCGACGTGATATAGGCATAAAGCTCGTAGTTTTTCTTCTCACGCTCCTTGTTGCTGAGACGCAGGCCGTGCGTATACACGACGTGCTCGCGGAGGATTTCGGCGACCGCAATAACGCGGGCGGGATTTGCCAGGATGACGCCGTCCCTCACACCAAGCTGCTTCATGTCGGCGGGAAACTTGAGGAGGGAGAGAATGGCGTGCTGTGCGCCTTCGGCCGTCTTGTCTGCGCACAATTTGGCGGCGTACTCAGTGCGCCAGCCAGCACGCTGCTTGGAGTTGGAGACAATCTTGCCGCATACCTTCCCGTTCTCGACAATTTCGTGAACGACCTGCGCCGGCCGCGCCTTTCTCCACCCGGCGATGCGATCACCCGGGAATGCCTTTTTCAGCTCCTCGCTCAATTCCAGTTCGGCGCCTTCGCCGATCACTTCGGCACGCTCCCTCTCAAGCTGCCGCTGCAGTTGCTGAACTGTGCCTTGCAGCTTCTGCCGTTCGTCGAAGGTTTTGGCCTGCTCCACCAAAATGGCCGCATCTTTGTCCTTGACCAGCGCTTCACGCTGTTCCTGCAGGCGTTCGTTCAGGACGGTTTCGTGGTTTGCCTTCAGAGTTTTCGCCTCAAGTTCGGCGGCCTGCTTGGCTTTCTCGGCCGCGACAATCTGTTCACGGGCCGCTGCCTGCAGTTCGGCCTTGATTTGCTCCGCCTCTGCGACTTTTTCATTTGCGGCTGCCAGTCCGCTGGCGTGGTCCGATCAACGCCTCGATTTTTTCCGCTGTTGCCGACTGCATGTTCGCGTTGGTCTTGAGAAGCGCATCAATCTGCTGCTGCGCTGCGGCCTGGGTTTCTTCCGACGCCTGCTTCCGGGCCGTCGCTTCCCGTTGGGCGGCCTCGGACTTCAACGCCTCAATCGCGGCGGCATTGTCCTGTCGCAACTGATCGAGGGTCACGCGCGCATTTGCTTCGATCTGCGTCCGCTCGTGGGCGAACTGTTCTTTCAGCCGGGCGCTGACTGCCTCGGACGCTGCGCGTTCGCGCGTTTCCATCCGTTCCCGGACCTGATCTGCCATTTCGCTCGGGATCGGCTGGTCACAGACCGGGCACTGGAGACCCGACATGTGGATATGCGGCAGGGAGGGCCGTATGGCCGACTGGGGAAAGGGCATTTGGAGTTCCTCGAGTAGGAAGCAATAGGTCCTATTATATCCTTTTTTTCATACTGTCAAATTTTGGCTAAATGATCCGAACTTCCAAGGACTTCGCTCTCCAAAGTTTCGCTTTCTCCCCGATCCCGATAAGGCCCCTAGTCGGGCCGCGCTAATGGCCGTCTTTCCCGCGTCGAGCTGCGACGGGTTGCATCTTGTCCATTTTTGGACTATGTCTATATTTGGATCAAGAGATGAACCCATGAACAACCAAAAATCGAGCCCGGCTGAGACAGAAAGGGCGCCGCCGCTGCTCAACACCTCACGATTTGCGCCGGCCAACCGAAAGCGGCTCAGCCCCCCTGCTTTGCGGACCTTCCTGGCGATCGCGGATCTATGGGGATTGACGGAAGAGCAGCGTCTCTTGGTCCTCGGGTACCCTTCACGATCCACATATCACAACTGGTGCAAGCAGGCTCGCGAGCATGGTGCTTTCACCCTCGATGTGGACGTTCTTGCGCGTATCTCCGCGGTGCTTGGTATCCATCAAGCGCTTGGAATTCTCTTTCCGACCGAACGGCTCGGCGCTGAGTGGCTACGCACCGCTCACAACGCCGTGGTCTTCGGCGGCCGACCGCCACTCGACCTCGTCACCAGCGGATCACAAGATGGGTTGCTCTCGGTCCGCCGTTTCCTCGACGGCGCGCGTGGCGGTCTCTACATGCAGCCGACCACGATTGATGAGGCGTTCACACCTTACAGCGACACGGAAATCGTCTTCCGGTGACGGACACTTTTGCACCCGCGCCGCAACCTACCCATCGCCTGATCCCCTCGCAATTTCCGCCCATCGGACTGTTCGATACGGTTGCGACGACAGCAGATCTTTCGGCGGTGATGGAACTCGTCGGTTGGACGAACGATCGGCTCGTGGCGGAGCGGATCGGTCGGCTGCCGCAAAGCGAATGGGTACATGGTGTCCCCAACGCTAGCATTGTCATGGCTGCCTTTCTCCATGTCGCTCCTGGAGGAATGAGATTTCAATGGACCAGAGCTTGGGGCTTGGTACGCGGGTGACGATATTCGAACCTCCGCGGCCGAGGTCGGTCACCACCTGCGACGCGAAACGGTTGCTCGCGGCGTAGCCACGATGAGCCGTACGTACAGGGCGTATGCTGCAACCCTGCTTGGGGACTATCTCGACATTAGAGGACAACAGGTGACGCGTTCCGATGTGTATGCCAGCGAACGCTATGACGCGTCGCAAAGGCTTGGGGAGGAGGTTCGCGCGTCAGGTGGAGCTGGGCTGATCTACAATAGCCTGCGGCGTCAAACTGGTGTCAACGTTGTCGCGCACCGGCCGCGCAACATTAAGGATATCGTACAGACCGATCACTATGAAATTACAGTCTTGGCAACATCGCGCACGATCGATGTCCGCAAACTGTCGAAATAAGGAGCTTCGTCTACTGCATTTGACGCAAGCGGTATGTTGCCAACACTTCGACACAGCCCGTTGGGTCCTGCAGCGGATTGCCGTTCCGAATTCGAGGCCCGATAGAACGGAAATAACGATGGCGAAACTACTGTTACATTCCGTTCTGACCGAAGCGTGCAAATTTTCGCGCGACGATAGGCTGCGCTCCAATACGCCAGGACCATAAGCCGCGCGATTGAAGGTGCCGACTCTATCCCGTTCTTCGTCGCTAATTTCCTTTGTTGTTGTCCATCGCAGTGCTGATGGTGATCGGGAGTATCACCGCGCAATCGGTATTAAACGGCGTTACGATGAAAGAGACCGTCGCCCAGAAGCACAAGGACGTCACCCCGCTCAAGGAGCCGGAGTTGACGCCTGCACGCAAATTGCGCAGTGCCTCACCTCAGCGCAGCTCACTTTCCGCCCGCTATCCTGTGAACGGTGCGTGGCCGGCCGAGATGCGAATAGACATGCTGGCGGCATATCTCGATTTCAGAAGCGTGCGCGAATTAGTGCTCGCTGTTTCTCGCGGCGAAGCCACGCCTCCCACCCGGTATCGCGGCGTGGGTCGGGCCGGGGAAGCCATCTGGGTCAAGGCTATTGTTGACGAACACGTTGCTCCCGGAATCACGGTCAGGCAGAATCTAGCGAAAGTCGATTTGGCAGCACTCGCATGAAGCCTTTGAGAACCATTCGCGATCCGCCGATTGAATGGGGCCGGCAATTTGAGGCGCTCGGACTCAATCCGGAATAGCTGCAGTCTCGGCCAGAGGTCCAAACGACGGTGGCCCAAAGTTCGGAAATTCGTCCGGTTCGTTGAGTGCGTTGCCTCCAACTCGTGCTGAACCACAGCCGCCGGGAACGGAATTTTTGGATGCAGAGACGAAGCGCCTAAAATCGTCATTCAAAACGCACGAAGGCCCGCAGAGACAAAATCCGCAAATTGAATGGCCGGAAATCCCGGCAAAAACGCCCTATTTGGCGCCGTACCGGAAACGCGCGGTTTGCAAGGGCTGGGTGGTGGTGTGCGCAGTCAGCTGCGAACCGGTCTCGCCTGATAATTCCCTGATATCAGGGAATTTACTGGGAAAAACTACCATTTGCCCCTCTTTTTGTCTGACCGCGGGGTCATTAGGCCCCACGGATCATGTATCCGGCGCCGCGGATCGTATGCAGCAGGGGCCGCTCAAAGCCCTTGTCGATCTTGGAGCGCAACCTTGAAATATGCACGTCGATGACGTTGGTCTGCGGATCGAAATGATAGTCCCAGACGTTTTCGAGCAGCATGGTGCGTGTCACCACCTGGCCCGCATGCTTCATCAAATATTCGAGCAGCCGAAATTCGCGCGGCTGCAGCGTCAATTCGTCCTTGCCGCGGGCGACGCGGTGCGACAGGCGGTCGAGTTCGAGATCGCCGACCTTGTAGGTGGTTTCCTCCGCCGGACCGCCGTGGCGGCGCGACAGCACCTCGACCCGCGCCAACAGCTCGGCGAATGAATAGGGTTTTGGCAGATAGTCGTCGCCGCCGGCGCGCAGGCCCTTGATGCGGTCATCGACCTGGCCGAGCGCGGAGAGAATCAAGACCGGCGTCCGGTTGGCCTTCTCGCGCAGAGCGCCGATCAAGGACAGACCGTCGCGCTTGGGCAGCATGCGGTCGACCACCAGCACGTCGTAGTCGCCGCTGTCGGCGAGCGACAGGCCCTCCTCGCCATCGCTGGCGAGATCGGCGACGTAACCGACTTCGCGGAACGCCTTCACCAGATAGTCGGCGGACTCGCGGTCATCTTCGATGATCAGGATGCGCATTTGGGGGGCAGTTGCACTCAAATCAGTGGCTTTCTCTCACCATGGCGCGGGCCGCCTTGTGATGCAAGGCAACCGGAAACGCTCTCGATTAAGTGAAAAAAGCGGGCGGTGAAGCTGGGGGACCTCACCGCCCTTAGCCCTTCCGACGGAGGGGGGCGAATTCCATCGAAAGGGAACCAGAGGGAGCGAGCTTTGGACCCGCTCCCCGGAAGGAGCCGTCGGCGGGGGCGACTAATGCCAACGAAACCTTCCATCTCGTATTTAACCCTTGGCCAGCGGCACCGCCACAAACCGCGACGAACCGCCGCTCTTCACGCGCATGAGAACACTGTTCTTGTTGTCGGTGCGCGCGGCATTGATCGCATCGCGCACATCGCCGGCGGTGGCGACGCTCTTCCCGGCCACTTCCAGGATCACGTCGCCTTCCTTGAAGCCGCGCTCGGCCGCCGCACTCTTCGGGTCCACCTCGGTGACCACGACGCCATCCTTGCCGGCGCCGGCCACGCTGTTGGCGGGGGCAACCGTCATGCCGAGCTTCGGCACATCGGTTCCCTTGTTCACGCTGCCCTTGTCGCCATTGTCGATGTCGGCCTTGGCCTCCACCGTGTTCGGTAACTGGCCGAGCGTGAGGTTGATGACCTTGTCCTGGCCCTTGTGCAGCACGTTGAGCTTGACCGCGTTGCCCGGCGCCAATCCGCCGATGGTGCGGGCGAGCTCGCGGGCATCCTTGACGGTCTCGCCGTTGACCGCGGTAATGATGTCACCGGATTCGATGCCGGCCTTGGCCGCCGGTCCGTTGGCCTGCGGTTCCGCCACCAGCGCGCCTTCCGCCTTCTTCAGGCCGAGGCTGTCGGCGATGTCGGCGGTCACGGGCTGGATCTGGACACCGATCCAGCCGCGGCTGACGGTGCCCTTATCCTTGAGCTGGGCGATCACGTTCTTCACGGTGGAAGCCGGAATCGAGAACGCGATGCCGACGCTGCCGCCGGACGGCGAATAGATCGCGGTGTTGACGCCCATCACTTCGCCCGAGACGTCGAACGCCGGACCACCGGAGTTGCCCTTGTTCACAGGCGCGTCGATCTGGATGAAATCGTCATACGGACCGTTGCCGATGTCGCGGCCGGAGGCCGAGACGATGCCGGCGGTCACGGTGCCGCCGAGGCCGAACGGGTTACCGACCGCGAGCACCCAGTCGCCGATCCGCGGCTTGCTGTCGGACAGCTTGGCGAACGGGAAGTCGGTGCGGCCGGCCACCTTGATCAGCGCGACGTCGGTGCGCGGATCGGTGCCGATCACCTTCGCGGTGTAGGTCTTGCCGTCGTCGGTCGTGACTTCGACCTTGTCGGCGCTATCGACGACGTGGTTGTTGGTGACGGCATATCCGTCAGGCGAGATGAAGAAGCCGGAACCCTGGCCGGTCACCGGGCCACGGCCACGCGGTCCACCGCGCATGCCGGGCGGCAAGCCATCCGGTCCGCCGAAGCGGCGGAAGAAGCGCTCCATCGGCGAGCCCGGCTGGAACGGCGAGTCATCGTCCTTGTTGGCGCTGTCGTCCTTGGCCAGCTTGTCGCCGATGTTGACCTTCACCGAAATCACCGACGGCTTCACGCGCTCGACGATGTCGGCAAAGCCGACCGGCTGCGCGACGTTGCGGACTTCGGTATTGACCTGCGCGTGCGCCGCGCTGGTGAAGACATCAACCGGGCGGGACGACGGGCTGAAGCCATAGACCGCGACGCCGAGGCCGGCGACGACGGAGGCCATCAGCGCGAATTTGCGCGCCGAGAACAGCGAACGCCGGCGGGCGCCGTAGGACGGCAGCGAAGAAAGATCGATGGGACGTTCAGTCATGTTCAGAAATCTCCAGAGCCAAAAATCGAGACGGTGCGGGGGGCTGAGCACCTGACAGCACTGAAGATGGGGTTTGACGCCTTACCGCGCGCTGGCTAAGGAATTAAACTTTTGTAATGCGGGGAGTTCTGACTGCGGCAGTTTAGCGCAGGCAATCAATGGCTTAGCGGCAGCCGAAAACGGGCTTTGGAGGGCTAAACGGTGCTCCCCGATGCGGAAAGGCCGCGCCGGTTTTTGGATATCGGAACAATCATGAAATTCCGGCGAGCGAAACGCCGGCGGCCGGACGCTGCGCGCTCAGCTTTTCAGCTTCAGCCGGCCCATGAAATCCCGCTTGCCCAGCGGAACGCCGTTGGTGCGCAGGATGTCGTAGGCGGTCGTGGCGTGGAAATAGAAATTGGGCAGCGAGAACGACATCAGGAACCCCTCCGCGGTGAAGGGCAATTTGCGGTCGCCGATCGCGAAGATGACATCCTTGCCGCCGAGCGCATTAACCGCTTCGGGAGTCAGCGCCGCCAAGGCCTCACGCGCCTCCGCAACTAGGCCTTGCAGCCCGGCAAAATCATACGCCATCTTGGACGATGGTGGATTGAACACCCCCTGCTGCACGCCCTCGATGGCGCCACGGGAGTGTTGCGCCACCGATATGATCTGAAAACGAAGCGGATGCATGTCCGGCGCCAGCCGCGCCTCGACGATTGTCTCTGGATCGACGCCCTTCTCGCGAAAATGCGTGAGGCCGCAGTCGAGGAAACCGCTGACCGCGCCGAGGGTCTGCAAATAGTTCGCCACGCTGGCGTCGTAGAGCGAAAGTGCCATCGGATTCCCCCAGAGCGATTGTTTTGACTGCTGGAGTCATAGCGGAAACTGGTCCGCTTGCAATCATGGGTCGCTCAGGCGGGCTTTTCCGGCGCGGTTTGCTCGGCGGTCAGGCGCTCCAGACGGGCCTCTTCCTCCGGCGTCAATTTGAGCACGGCTTGTGCAGACCTGGCGCGGCGGCGGCTGTAGATCCACAGCGCCAATCCCCCGCCTACCAGCGCCAACGGCGGCAACAACCACAGCAACAGCGTATGCGGATTGAACCGCGGCTTTAACAGCACGAATTCGCCGTAACGCGCCACCAGGAAATCGATCACCTGGGTGTCGCTGTCGCCGGCTGCAATCCGCTCGCGCACCAGGAGCCTGAGATCGCGCGCCAGCGGCGCTTCGGAATCGTCAATCGACTGGTTCTGACACACCATGCAGCGCAGTTCGCGCGACAGATCGCGGGCGCGGGCTTCCTTGCCCGGATCCGTCATGATCTCGTCGGGCTGCACGGCATACGCGGCCGGGCATCCCGTCATCAGTGCCACCGCGAACACGCAGGCAAGGAGCCGTCTCATCACTCGGCCGCCTGAAATGCGCGCGCGGTCTTCGCGGGCTTCGGTGCACCGACGCGCAGCCTTCGGTCCGACAACGACAGCATGCCGCCGAACGCCATCAGCACCGGGCCCCACCAGATCAGCAGCACCAGCGGCTTGTGATAGATGCGCACCGCGAGCGCGCCCTCGGCGGTGGTATCGCCGAGCGAGATATAAAGCTGGCTGGCGCCGCGCGTCAGCAGCGCAGCCTCGGTTGTCGAGGATCCCCGCGTGGTGAAATTGCGCTTCGACGGCGTCATCACGCTGAGTTTTTGGCCATCGAGGATGACCGTGAACTGCGCGATCATTTCGCGGAAATTCGGTCCCTGCCGCTGCGTGATACTGTCGAGCTTCAATTCGTAGCCGGCGACTTTTGCCACGTCGTTCGGCTTCATCGAACCGATATATTCGCTGTTCCAGGTAGTCTCGCAGACGATACCGATCAGGGCGACCCCGACACCGGCATGGGCGAACGCCGTGCCCCAGGTCGCCCGCGGCAAGCCGCGCGCGCGTTGGATCGAAGTTGCAAAGGACCCGCGGAACAATGCCATGCGCTCGGCGAGATCGCACAAGGCACCGGCAATGACGAAGATCGCAAGCCCGATCGCGAGCGGTGCAAACGTGCTGCCGCCATAGGTCCATGCCGACACGACGGCAATGACGATCAGGGCGGCGATGCCGGCCGCCGTCAGCCGCTGCGCCGCGCCCAGGAGATCACCGCGTTTCCACGCCAGCAGCGGCCCGAACGGCACCGCGAGCATCAGCGGCACGAACAGGGGCCCAAAGGTCAGGTTGAAGAACGGCGCGCCGACCGAAATCTTGTCACCGGTCAGAACTTCCAGCGCCAGCGGATAGAGCGTGCCGATGAACACCGTCGCGCAGGCCGTGGTGAGGAACAGATTGTTGAGCACCAGCGCGCCTTCGCGCGAGATCGGTGCGAACAGCCCGCCCTGCTTCAACGCCGAGGCGCGCCAGGCATAAAGCGCAAGGCTGCCGCCGATGAAAAGGCACAGGATCAAAAGGATGAACACACCGCGCGTCGGATCGGTCGCAAACGCATGCACCGACGTCAGCACGCCCGAGCGCACCAGGAAGGTGCCGAGCAGCGACAACGAGAATGTCAGGATCGAAAGCAGGATCGTCCAGACTTTCAGCGCGTTGCGCTTCTCCATCACGACCGCGGAATGCAACAGCGCGGTGCCGGCGAGCCACGGCATCAGCGAGGCGTTCTCGACCGGGTCCCAGAACCACCAGCCGCCCCAGCCGAGCTCGTAATAGGCCCAGTACGAACCCATCGCGATGCCAAGGGTTAAGAATATCCACGCCACCAGCGTCCATGGCCGCACCCAACGCGCCCAGGCCGCATCGATCCGGCCCTCGAGCAGCGCTGCGACCGCAAACGAAAACGAAATCGAGAACCCGACATAGCCGAGATAGAGCATCGGCGGATGCACGGCCAGGCCAATGTCCTGCAGCACCGGATTGAGGTCGCGGCCCTCGATCGGCGGGTTGGCGATGCGCAGGAACGGGTTAGAGGTGACCAGGATGAACAGATAGAATGCCGCAGCGATCCAGGCCTGCACCGCCAGCACATGCGCACGCAGCGACAGCGGCAAATTGTTGCCGAAGGCGGCGACCAGGCCGCCGAATAGCGCCAGGATCGACACCCACAGCAGCATCGATCCTTCGTGATTGCCCCAGACACCGGTGATCTTGTAGATCAAGGGCTTCATCGAGTGCGAATTCTCGAACACGTTGGCGACGGAGAAGTCCGAGGTAACGTGCAGCATCACCAGCGCCGTGAACGACGCCGCCACGAACAGCAACTGCGCCAGCGCCGTGGAGCGCGCGACGTTCATCAAGGCAACGTCGCCCCAGCGCGCACCCGCGATCGGCACCGTCGACTGGATCAAGGCCAGCGCCAGCGCCAGCACCAGCGCGTAATGTCCGGCCTCGGCGATCACTTCGACGCTCCTCGCGTTGGCTGCGGTGCGGCCGAAGCATTCGGCTTGGCGTAATCGTCTTTCCAGTGCCCCTGCTTCTTCAGGGCATCGGCGACGTCCTTGGGCATGTAGGTCTCGTCATGCTTGGCGAGCACGGTGTCGGCCCTGAACACGCCGGAGGCATCGAGCGCGCCCTCGGCGACGACGCCCTGCCCTTCGCGGAACAGGTCGGGCAGGATTCCCTTGTAGGATACGGGGAGCGTGGCGCTGCCGTCAGCGACGCTGAAGTTCACGGCGAGATTGTCGCCGCGCACCAGCGACCCCGGCTGCACCAGGCCGCCGAGGCGGAAGCGCTTGCCGGCGGGAACATGTTTTTCGGCCGCCATCGACGGCGTGGAAAAGAACACGATGGAATCGCGCATGGCGTTCAGCACCAGCGCCGCCGCCAGCGCCAGCACCGCGAGCGAGCCGCCGATCATGGTCAAACGCCGTTGCTTGCGTGTCACACGTGTCCTCTGGTCAAGCGCATGAAATGATCCGTCATCCATCAAGCCCGAGATTCTTCAGGCCTTCATTGAGCTGGCGCAAGCGTTCGGCATCGTTGGCAACCGCCTGGCGCGCGTCTGAAAGCGCGCTCACCGCCTTGTCGCGTTCGCCCATCACCATATAGGCCCGCACCAGCCGCAACCATCCCTCGACGTCGTCGCCGTTCTGCTTCAGGCGCGTCGCGAGGCGATCGACCATGCCGCGGATCATCGCGCCGCGGTCGGCTTCGTTCATGTCCTTGGCCGCGGCCATCGCATCGTTCGACAGCGTTGGCGCTGCCGGGCCGCCGACCCGCACCAGCGCGGCCTGCACCAGCGGCCGCCACGGCGCGTCGGGGGGCGCCTTGGCCAGCATCGCGCGCCAGATCGAGGCGGCGTCGGTGTTGCGGCCGTCCTGCTCGGCGGCAAGCCCCAGGAAATAGTTTGCCTTGGCATCGTCGGCGTTCAGCGCCACCGCGCGCTCGAATTCGGCCTTGGCCTCCGCCGTCACGACCCCGCCCGCCGAACCCGCAAGCGCCTCGCCGAGATCGGACCTCCGCTCGGCGCTGTCGCCATTATAGGCGATCGAATTGCGGAACGCGCGGATCGCGTCATCGTAGCGGCCGAGCCGCGCCAGCACCGGCGCCAGCACGCTCCAGCCGCGGCCGTCCGTCGGGTTCTTCTCCAGATGTGCCTCGACCTGCGCCACCAGATTTTCGAGCGGCTGATTAGCGTCGACCGCACGGGTGCGCGCGGCCAGCGGAAAATCGCCGAGTTGCGGCGATCCGACCGCGAGATAGAAAGCAACCGCTGCGATCGGCAATCCCACCAACGCCAGAACCGCCGACGAGCGCCGCAGTTTGAGGTTCGACTGTGCCGGCAGATCGCGCTCACCGTCCACGGCCGCAAGCAGGCGGCGGCCGATCTCGACGCGCGCGGCCTCGGCCTCGGCGACGCCAATCAGGCCGGCCGAGACATCGCGGTCGATCTCGGCGAGCTGATCCCTGTAGACGACGGCCTCGCTGCCGCTCCGTAGCGGCGCCGTGCTGCGGCTCAATGGCCAGAGCACGGCAAAGATCGCCGCGACCGTCATCAGCGCGAACACAAACCACAGCGTCATCAAGCGGTTCCCGGGCGGAACGGCGCTCTCAAGGCAAGCGCCGATGCGCCGCTTTACACTACTGCCGGCAAGCCCGGCAATTGACAATTACTGGATCGAACGGCAGGCGGAAAACCGCGATTTCCCCAGCGGATAGCCCGGACACTCTATCCGTTGCGGGAGGATTTCCGATCGGCGGATTTGCGCTCGCCGGTGACGGCGTTTTCGGCCGCCCGGCTCATCAGCGAGGCATAATCGTGGCCGAACAGGACCTCGCAGAAGCGGATCGCCGCCTTGACCTGCATTTGCCGGTAGGCGCGCGCCTTGGTATCGCCACCGCGCAGCGACTGCACCAGCCCCTCGGTGGATTGCTCGACGTAATGCTGCAGGTCGGAATAGGTGCGCAGCGTGACCTCGTTGATCGCGAGCTCGCCGGCATAGGTGCGGCAGATCGCAACGAAGTCGATCAGAGCCGCGGTCTCCTCGACCTCGGACGCGTCGACCTTGGCGGCTGCGGAAATATCCTTGTCGGCGCGCTGACGCAGGATGCGGCGGACCCGGCCCGGCACGCTGTCGATTTCCGACTGCAGCGAATTGGAGATGTCGGCGCGGATCGAGGTCAGTTGCTTGCCCCACGAGGAATCGTTGCGCAGGTCGAGTTCGGTGCGCAGGCCACGGACGCCGTCATGCAGAATCTTCAATTGCTCGCCGACATTGTCGAACTGGCCGCGCCTGATGTCCGTGCGCAGGCAGGCCGCGAGGAAGGACAGATCGTGCAGCGCGATGGTGACGGCAATACCGTAAGGCGTGGCGGCGACGCGAATTTCATCGTCGGACGCGGCCATCTTGATGGCAAGGCGGATGATCTGCCAGGGCGCCGCCAGCCGCTGCATGATCAGCGACAGCGCGAACGGCAGCAATTGCGGCGTTTGCAGCGAGGGGACGTTGAGCGCCTCGGTCACCGCCGCAATCTGGGCCTCCGAGAAGATCCGCAGCTGGCTGGGAAGCCGGCTGCCAAGCGTATCCATGGCCTCGCGCGTCCGCAGAACCGAACCGATCGACAACAGGTCCTCGACGACGTTGGGCGGGCCGATCCGGGCCAGCGCACGGTGCCTGTCGTCCGCCGGCGCCGGTGTCGCGACCTTGACGATCGCTTCGGCTGCGGCGAGCTGGAATTTGCGGGTTTCGGCCTCAAGGCCGGCAGTCGAGCCGCTCTGCCTGATCTCGGCCAGCGCCGCTTCGAAGGCACGCGCAGCATCGGGCGCGCCGTCACGGCCGAGCCATTGCCAGACCGGCAGCAGCGAAGTGCGCCGGATCTGACCCGTTCGCATCGGGAAATTGCTCTCGACAAGGAACGGCTCGATCGGGCGGAACAAGAGGCGCGCCGGATCGTCGGTCCGTGGCTGCGCTTCTTCGTCTTCCTCGCTCCCGCGCACGACCTTGCGCAATTGCTCGAGCACGAAGGTGGCGACGGCGGTGTCTTCGCCGCGCTCGATGGCGCGCTCGAACTCCCGCATCAGCAGCGCCTGCGCCTGGGGCGGGAGCTGGGCGAGATAGTTCCTCAGCCGCTCGGTCGATGTCTGGCTCATGCGCCCGGTATGGATGTGCGGACGGCAAAACGCGCCCCGCCGACAATCATAAAAGTGTGCGCGTTAAGAAGTCGTTTAGGAATGATGAAATCAGGGGCTGCATTGGCTGGTTCCCAACCAACACCACGGCACTTTCCGGCGGATCCGGGGCTCAAATCCCCGGCAGCACCAGTTCCGCACGCAACCCGCCGATCGGGGCGTCGCCCAGCGTCAGGCTGCCGCCGTAAAGGCCGGCAAGATCGACCACGATCGACAGCCCGAGCCCCGACCCCGGCTTTGATTCGTCGAGCCGCTGACCTCGCCGCGAGACCTGCGCGCGCTCATCGGTCGACAAGCCGCGGCCATCGTCATCGACGATGATCCGCAGCCGCGGCCCGGCGTCGGGCGCATGCTGCGGTTCCACCAGCACCTCGATGAAGACCTGCGAGGCGGCCCATTTGCAGGCATTGTCGACCAGATTGCCGGCCATCTCCTCGAGGTCCTGCCGTTCGCCACGAAACCTCGGATGCGGATCGGCCTTGAGATCGATGGCGATGCCGCGGTCCCGATGGATCTTCTCCATGGTTCGCCGCAACGCCTCCATCGCGGGCGCGACCTCGGTGACGGTACCGACGATGGTGACGCGTGCGGCGATCCGCGCACGCTCCAAATGATGCGCCACCTGATCGCGCATCACATCGGCCTGCTCCAGTACCTTGCTGGCAAAGGGATCGACGGGGTGGGCGGCGGCTTCGTTGACGATGACCGACAACGGCGTCTTGATGGCGTGGGCGAGATTGCCGACATGGGTGCGCGCGCGCTCGACGATTTCGCGATTGGCGTCGATCAGCGCATTGGTCTCGCGCGCCAGCGGCGCGATCTCGACGGGAAATTCTCCCTCCAGCCGCTCGGCCCGGCCGGAGCGGATGTCGGCGATCGATTCCGAAATGCGCTTGAGCGGCGCGAGCCCGAAGCGGACCTGGAAGATCGTGGTCAAGAGCAGCACGATGCCGAGCGCGGCAAAGGTGCCGCCGAGGTAATAATCGAAGCTGCGGGTCTCATCGAAGATCTCGCTGGCGTCGCCGGCGACGCTGACCAGGAATTTGCCGTCGGCGCCGAGATCGACCGGACGCTCCACCATCCTCAAATTCTGCCCCTCGGGGCCGTCGACATAGCCGAGGCGGACGCCGGCCGCGGTCAGTTCGGCGCCATGCTCCTCGAGCTTCGGCAGCTTCTTGTCCCACAGCGAGCGCGACGCCCGCGTTTCGCCCTTCTCGGTGTCGGTGCGGACGATCTGCCAGTACCAGCCGGACAGAGGCAGTTCGAACAGCGGCTCGCCGAGCGACTGGAACTGACGGTCCGGCGGTTCGTCCGGCGTCGCGACTTCGGCGATCAGCGTGCGCAGATAGAGATTGAGTCGGCGGTCGAAAGCGCGCTCCGTCGCGTTGCGATAGACCGACGACAGCACGATCCCGGTGATGACCAGGATCACCACCACCCACGCGGTCGCCGATAGGAACAACCGGGTGGCGAGTGAGCTGCCGCGCATCAGGGCATGGTCCCGCACAAGGGAGGCCGGTTTTCGGAAAAGATCATGCTCCGACAAAAGGCTAAGCGGGTTGCTTATTCAAGACCTTTAATCACGAACCGTTGGACGGCGGCGTCAGGAGATAGCCGAGCCCGCGGACGGTCTGGATGATATCGACGTCGAGTTTTTTCCGGATACGGCCAACGAACACTTCGATGGTGTTGGAGTCGCGGTCGAAATCCTGATCGTAGAGATGTTCGACCAGTTCGCTGCGCGACACCACGCGCCCGGTGTGGTGCATCAAATAGGCGAGCAGCCGGTATTCGTGCGACGTCATCTTGATCGGATTGCCGGAGACGCTGACCCGGCCGGTGCGGGTATCCAGCGAAACCGGGCCGCACGTCAGCTCGGACTGGGCATGTCCGGTCGACCGGCGCAGCAGCGCGCGAATCCGCGCCAGGATTTCCTCGAGGTGAAAGGGTTTTGCCACATAGTCATCGGCGCCGGCATCGAAACCCTGCACCTTGTCGCTCCAGCGGTCACGTGCGGTGAGGATCAGCACCGGCATGGCGCGGCCGTTGCGGCGCCAGGCTTCCAGCACTGAGATGCCGTCCATCTTCGGCAGGCCGATGTCGAGGACGACGGCGTCATAGGGCTCGCTGTCGCCGAGATAGTGCCCTTCCTCGCCGTCGAATGCGCGATCGACCACATAGCCGGCATCCGTCAGCGCCGTCGTCAGTTGACGGTTGAGATCCGGATCGTCCTCGACAACGAGCAGGCGCAAGCTGGCCTCCAATGGTGAGCTTCACAAGGTCTCAAGATGAGGCTCACTGGCGTGAACGGGCTATGAACAAGATACACAGCGCAATGTTACTTTTTCTTCATGCGGATTCGGGACCCGGAACGCCCTCCGATGGCCGCGGGCCTAACTAACATGGCGAATTGGATGGCCCAAGAGGACCCCGAATAGGCCTCAAAAGCGCAAGCACGGCTAGCCTCCGGCCGCTGGTCCTCGGACCTCGATCAAATCGGCGGGACCGCCCGGCCTGCCGTCATCGAAAACCCCGACCGTCAGCCGTCCGGTTCGCCAGGCCGCTGTGTCCAGATTGGTGCGGCCCGGATAGAGCAGCGGGCCTTGGGGATCATTGTCGTGGCCGTGCACAATGTGGAGCTCGCCGAAACCTTCCGCGTATCCCTTCGGGTAGCGCTTCCACAACAGCGTCGTTTCGCTTTGCTGCTCCAGCGGTATCCCGGGATCGACGCCGGCGTGCACGTAGAGCCGATGCACATCGACATGTATCAGCCGCAGTCGGTCGAGCCAGACGATATGAGCCTGCGGCACCGCGGCGGGATTGCCGCCATAAGAGGCCAACGCCGCATCGCCGCCCTTCTCCATCCAGCCGCCCAGCTTCGAAGGGTCGCGCAGCGCCTCGACCATCATGGCATCGTGATTGCCCTTCAGCGCCACCAGCTTCCAGCCGCCGGCAATGCCCGGCAGCAGACGCTCGATGACCTCTCGGCTTTGCGGACCCTTGTCGACGTAGTCGCCGATCGTGACGATGGCGCCGGTTTCGCCTCCTGCATGCGCGGCAATTTTCGTGAGCGCGCAGCTGAGCAGATCATCCCGGCCGTGAATATCTCCAATGACGTAAGTGAAGCTCATGCGGCCTGCGTACTTCCGGCTGCCGGGCCGCGATGCGACGGTGCTATTCCAGTCCCGCGCGATCGGCAGCCGAAGCGGGATCGCCCAATGGCGATGGCCTCAAGTCCGGAAGAATACGAACCAGAGCACGCCCAGGATCAGAATCGCGAGCCCGGTCGATGCCGTCAGAAGCGCCAGCACCGAGGGGCCCGGTTCAGCCTGGCGGGCCTCGGTCGGGGTTTCGATAATCTGGCCATGTCGACGCGTTGCCATGGGGGACCTCTTTTTGCGTAAGTGCCTGTACTGCCAGCTATTGCCTCGACACTACCTATCAAAAGCAACGCATGATGGGAGATCATGTTCCCGACCCATGACGATCGGTGCAACGGTGTGCAAATCAGTCGCCAGTGCTCATCGCTGTGACCCTATCCAACGATTGTCGGATGTCCGCGTCGCCCTCAAGAACGGACATGGTCAGCGGGCTCGTCAGGTCCGCTTGGTGCCAATCGGCGACATTTTTCTTTCGCTGTTCAGTTACTTGGCAGTCCTGTTGTTCATGACCAACTCGCACCGCGCTGCCTGTCGCACCTTCAAATCGCTGGGACTAGTTCAATTTTTCACAAGCTCCCAGCGAGACAAGGAAATTTCCTGTTTCGCCCTCAAAGAGCGAGAAATGGTTCGTGCCGTACAGCGTGAACTTCCCATGTTCGCGCTGAAAGTTGTACGTGTCGGTCGAACCGAGAAATTTTCCCATCGAAGGAGAGAATTCTACGTCGTAGTTTATCAGACACCTGTTTGCATGAGAGCCGTCAAGGTTATCGATTAAACCGTACTCACTCCCGTCACACCTCATACGCTTTTCGGCATCACTTACTTCTTTAATCGTGACGAAAAACCTTTCATTAGCCGGACTAATCCGATCGCTGATCACTCGCCGCTGTTCGTCGACTTTCATCCCGGCTGTGCTGCTTACTTGGCAGACCCATTTGCCGACACGGGCGCGTTGTTCCGCTTTGACGCACTGGCCATAAGCCAAAATCTGATCGATGTTTTTTTCCTTCTTGTCCTTCTCAAGTTTGAACGCCGAGTCATGGCACACTGCGTGGCTGCTGCCCACCGCGAACAAGAGACAGGTCGTCGACAAGGCTAAGATTTGGAACATCGATTTCATCTGAAACCTCCGAGTGGACGATGAGGCATCAAATTTGCTAGTATCTAATCTACGAGGAGCAGCGATAGTATTTTGTATCAAGTTCCGAAACGCCAGGGAAAAAACGTGTAATTTGATTGTCGTCGTCGATCCTCAAGCTGAACTGCACCGTGCCGAGAGTAACATCATTGGTGCAGAGCGTTACAAGATGCAGAACGTCGCCGTCCTGTTTCTGGGTCTTTATAACGCAACTCGCATTTTTTCCTCTCAGCCTGTTGTTCTCGTAGATGAAACCACTGCCGTAGATATCTGCATCTTTCGCGATTTTAAGTTTGGTCCCTTCACCTGTGAACACTTTTTTGCATGTCGACTTGTCCGTAACCCAAGCCCCTCTCAGGTCTCTCGCCTCTGCCGCAACTCCGATACCGAACAATACGGTCAAGGCAGTGACAAGACTGACCCCGCGGTAGAGATTACATACTGGCATTACAACCCCCCGAATACGGACCGCTTCCATACCACATAGTAGCACTCAATCCGACGGCGGACGACGTCGGCTTTGGGTCTTGGCTATGTAAAAACGCGAAGACGATCAATCGCGATAGAAGAAATTATTCGACCAAGACCGCTTTGGGTCGAACTGAAAAATATGATTCTCGTCGCGTTTCGATTTTTTGAGTTTTTACACAGCCAGGGTCAAAAGGCGACATCGGCTTGGACGACCGGATTAGGTCGGCTTTACCCCCAAGAACGGACATCCAGCGATCACCGCGAACGCACGTTCGGCACCCCGCCAACGGATGATAGCGTCGCGACTATCGCGACGGGAAGTAACCCAACGAACAATGAGAAACCGCATCGAAGGATCGGTTCACGAAAATTCAGGCGCGCTCGACATGTGCAAGGGATGGGTCGGTCGTCGCCTGACTGCCTGGCATTCGAAACAAACCGAACCCTCGCCGTCAAACGCGAGGGTTTGCCGTCTCCGACCTGACCTAGACATGACCTGTGTCATGGCGATATGGCACTAACCAATTGATATGATTGCTCGAGTCACAGGAGACCGCATGATGGGAGATCATGTTCCGGATATTCGGGCCTTCGATGAGGGCCATGCGACCAAAACGTCGCAGTCGGCCGGCGGAACATCCCGCTTGGACGAGGTTAACGGCGTTGACAAATTCTCCCGCCTCGCGTGTTTGAAACCGCCTCCCCCGGTGGTATTCTCAAGGCTTCGTCTGTTGCGTTTGTCGGAGTTTCCCCATGGCCCCCCGCGCCAACTGGAAGGGCTTTTTGCGCCTTTCGCTCGTGACTTGCCCGGTCGCCCTGTATCCGGCGACCTCGGATACCGAGAAGGTCTCGTTCAACCAGATCAATCGCAAGACCGGCCATCGCATCAAATACGCCAAGGTCGACGCCGACACCGGCGAGGAAGTCGCCAACGAAGACATCATGAAGGGCTACAAGATCGACACCGACACCTACATCGAGGTGTCGAAGGACGAGCTTGACGACATCGCGCTGGAATCGACCCGCACCATCGAGATCGACGAATTCGTGCCGAGGACCGACATCGACAGCCGCTATCTGATCCGCCCCTATTATCTCATCCCGGACGGCAAGGTCGGCCACGACGCCTTTGCGGTGATCCGCGAAACCATCCGCAGCATGAACAAGGTCGCGATCGGCCGCGTGGTTTTAACCAATCGCGAACACATCATCGCGCTGGAGCCGCTCGACAACGGCCTGATGGGGACGCTGCTGCGCTACCCCTACGAGGTCCGCAGCGAAAAGGAATATTTCGACGACATCCAGGACGTGAAGATCACCAAGGACATGCTGGATCTGGCCAAACACATCGTCGAGCAGAAATCCGGCTCGTTCGAGCCGGAGCAATTCGAGGACCGCTACGAGCAGGCGCTGATCGATTTGATCAACCAGAAGCGCAATGGCCTGAAGACCACCGCGAAGGCGGCGCCGAAGACCGGCGGCAACGTCATCAATCTGATGGACGCGCTGAAGCGCAGCCTCGCCAATGAAAAGCAGGCCGCCCCGGCTGTCGAAAAGAGCAAGGGCAAGAAGCCGCGCAAGGCAGCGAGCGGCCAGCGCGAAATGCTGCTGCCGATCAGTGGCAGCGGCAAGCGCGCCGCCAAGGAGACGGTCAAGGAAGCCCCGAAGAAGGCGGCGAAACCGGCGCGGGCGGCCACGCGGTCGAGGAAGGCCAGCTGATGGCGCGAGGCCTTGGCCGATAGCGCTTTTAAAAGGGTTAGCTTTTGTTTGACGCGTTTTCTTCACGCGAACCGGGATCCACTTCGCTCGAAAACGCTATGGTCCGCGATGCCGTGGTCGACGCCGTTCTATGAGCCGATCACGCTGGGCCGCGGCAGGCTTGTGACGCTGCAACACGCCGCCGACTACATCATGAAGCTGCCGGAGGCCGAACAGCGCGATGAACGTTGGCAGATCGCGGTCGCGCATCTGATCCATGCCGCAGAGACCGGCGGCGGCTGGCTGATGTTCGCGCGGATCGCAATGATGCGGGCGCTCAATCCGGACGAAAAGACGCGCTAACGGGGGTCTAGTCCCCGCAACCGTCACCGTCGCCACCGCCGAAATCCAGTCCGCCCAGTTCGAGCCCGTCGCCGGCAGCGGACGAACGCTTCCTGAACATCAGGTCCATGAGCAAGATGGCAACCAGTATTGCGGCGAACACCCGCCACGGATATTGCAGGCTGTAGGCCGCTACTTGCTCGCTATAGGCAGTGATTGGCAGGCCCCAGGTTCCGAACAGCAGTTCCTGCATGATGCCCGCGGCAAATCCGTTCTATTTCAGCGAGGTGCTGATGGTGGTGAACTTTCCACTGAGCGCGGTGCCGACGCCATTGACTGACGCGACGATCACGATGCTGATGCCCATCGCAATCAGGGCATACTCAATCGCGGTCGCGCCGCACTCGTCATTGCAAAAATTCTTCAACAATCGACGCATGAAAAAGGCTCCTGTCGAGGCCGACGGGATTCTCCCGCGTTTGTTCGGAAATGAAACCCTAGATTGGAATGATTGAAGGGGTTTTGACGAACAGGATGAACGATTGATTAAGCCCGCGCCCGCGCCGGTATTCATACGGGACGGAAAATTTACCATCGATTGGGCGCTGCCCCTCCATGGTTGCCTGATCGGCGTCTTCCGGAGCAAGCGCACATGCCCGCGCAGAAGCGTGAAACGGGAAAGAACTATATCGGCCTCTTGAGCGACGAGATCGACCAGCCGCGCGCCGCCGAGACGAGCCCGCCACCGATCGTCGTATGAAGGCATATGTGCTCGGCCTGATGGCGGCTGATGGCGGCCGTGTTCAGCCGCCGCAGCGAAGCGAGGTAGGCCCCCTCGCCTCGCGGTGGCTTTGACGCGGGTTTTTGGCCGGCACGCGGCAAAACGCATATCAGCACTTCCCCGAGCAAGCGCGGCCCGCGCTTTACCGGACGGAAAAATCCTGTTCCAACTGGTGCAAATCGCCGGACCGAACCGGCCTGCAGCCCAGAGGGGAGAGACCGTCATGAAGCTCGGCACCGCGATCGCGGAAATCATGAAGCGCGAGGGCATCGAGATCCTGTGCGGCTATCCGGTCAATCATCTGATCGAATTTGCCGCCAATGCCGAGATCCGCCCCGTGATGGTCCGGCAGGAACGTATCGGCATCCATATGGCGGATGCGATCTCCCGCGTCACGTCAGGCCACAGCATCGGCGCGTTCTGCATGCAGCACGGGCCCGGCGCCGAAAACGCCATGGGGGGTGTGGCGCAGTGCTACGGCGAATCCGTCCCCGTGCTGGTGCTGCCGATGGGTTATGCGCGGCGGCTTGCCAATATCGACCCGAACTTCAATTCCAGCCAGGCGATGAGGGCATTCTCCAAATCCTCCGAACCGATCAACATCGCGGCTGAAGTCTGCAATATCTTCCGGCGCGCCTTCACCAGGCTGAAGAACGGCCGCGGCGGGCCGGTGATCGTCGAAATCCCGGCCGACATGTGGAACGAGGAGGTGCCGGAGCCCTTGAACTACACCCCGGTGCTGCGCACCCGCTATGGCGCCGATCCCGTGCATGTGAAGGAAGCCGCCGCGCTGCTGGCGGCCGCCAAGCGGCCGGTGATCTATGCCGGCCAGGGCGTGCATTACGCGAAGGCCTGGCCGCAGCTCAAGCGGCTCGCCGAACGCCTCGCCATCCCCGTTACGACAAGCCTTGGCGGCAAATCGTCGTTTCCGGAGACGCATCCGCTGTCGCTGGGCTCTGGTGGGCTGGCCGTGCCGCGCGCGGTGCCGAAATTTCTCGGCGAAGCCGACGTGATCTTCGGCATTGGCTGTTCCTTCACCGAGACCTCATTCGGCATCGCAATGCCAAAGGGCAAGACCATCATCCATTCGACGCTCGACCCCAACCATCTCAACAAGGATGTCGAGGCCAAAATCGGCCTGGTCGGCGATGCCGGACTGGTGCTCGATGCGCTGCTGGAAGAGATCGGCAAGATGGTGACGAGCGATCGTGATGCGACCGCCGTCGCGGCCGAAATCGCGGCCTCGCACAAGGAGTGGCTGGCGAAATGGATGCCAAAACTCACCCACAAGGAGGCGCCGCTCAATCCCTACCGCGTGTTGTGGGACCTGCAGCACACCGTCGACATCAACAACACCATCATCACCCATGATGCTGGCAGCCCGCGCGACCAGCTCTCGCCGTTCTGGAAGGCGGTCGAGCCGCTGTCCTATATCGGCTGGGGCAAGACCACGCAGCTCGGCTACGGGCTCGGGCTTGCGATGGGCGCCAAGCTGGCAAAACCCGAAAAACTCTGCATCAACGTCTGGGGCGATGCCGCAATCGGTTTCACCGGCATGGATTTCGAAACCGCTGTGCGCGAGCGCATTCCAATCATGTCGATCCTGTTGAACAATTTTTCCATGGCGATCGAGCTGAAGGTGATGCCGATCTCCACCGAGAAATATCGTTCGACCGACATTTCCGGCGACTACGCAGCGATGGCGCGCGCCTTCGGCGGCTATGGCGAGCGGGTGACCAAACCTGAGGACATCATTCCCGCGATCAAGCGCGGCATCGCCAAGACCAGGGAAGGCGTCCCGGTGCTCCTGGAATTCATCACCAGCAAGGAGACCGAGGTCTCCCGGCCGGGGACCTGATAGGGCCGGCGTTAACCGCTTAACGTGGCTCATATTTTAGCGCCCGGCCTGAAGAAAAAGCCGGGATGGCGCTGGCTCGAACGCGCCCGGAATGGAATAATCTGCCATACCAGTAAGGGCCCGGTTGGGCCTGTTCGGATTCGAGAGCCCGGCCCCCCGGAGGCCTGGGGCAAAATGGATTTGAGTGAATGACCGCGCTTCCCCCGGACGCCATGGCCGATCTCTACAGGCTGGTTGCCGAGCTTGAGCAGCGGCTCGAATCCAGTTTCACCGCGCACGACGAGGCGATCGCCCGAGCGGACGCGACCGCGCAGGAAAATGCCCGGCTGCGACACGAACTCGGGATCGCCCGGGAGCGGCAAAATGCCAGCGCGGACATCCTCGGCACCATCGCCAACGCTTCCGGCGATGCGGAAGCATCGCTGCAACGGATCGCCGAGACCACCGCGCGCCTTTTTGATGCTGCGAGCGTTGCGATCCGGATCGCCGACGGTAACGAGTGGGGCCTTTCGATCCGCTTCGGTGCCGGCTCCGAGCGCATCGCCGCACGGGTGCCGGAGGAGCAGCGTCGAGTCGGAGGTCGCAACCTGCCCGGAACGGTATTCCGTGAGAACCGGCAAATCCATATTCCGGATCTCGACAATATCGATCCCGAGATGGCCGATTGGCCCGTGATGATGGCGCGCGCAGCGGGCACCCGCACCGTCGCAGGCACGCCGCTGCGGCGCGAGGGTAAGGCGATCGGAGCGCTCATCGTCTACCGCGACCGGCTCGCACCCTTCACCGACGAGGAACTGGCGCTGCTGCAAAGCTTCGCAGATCAGGCCGTGATCGCCATCGAAAATGCGCGGCTGTTCAACGAGACCCGCGAGGCGCTGTCCCGGCAGACTGCAACCGCCGATATCCTGCGGGCGATCAGTCAGTCACCGACCGACGTACAACCCGTATTCGACGCCATCGTCCTCTCCGCCGTGCAATTGCTCGGCTGCGATCGATCGTTCATGTTGCGTTGCGATGGCACCAGCTTCTGGTCCGTCGCCAGGGCAGGCACGGAAGGCCCGCTTCCGATCACCACGCCGCTGAAGGCGCCTATCGATCCCGACGCCAACTTCCCGTCGCGCGCGATCGTGCAAAGGAAAACCCTGCATTTGCCGGATTGGTCGGTCATCGACCTGCCCGAATTCGAGCGCGGCATACACAAGACGTTGGGTTATAATTCGACGCTCTATTTGCCCTTGTTGCGGGGGGCGGAATGCGTCGGGCTGCTCGGGCTCGCCCGAAAACAAGCCGGCGTATTCGACGAAAATGAAATCGCGCTCGCCGAATGCTTCCGCGATCAGGCCCTGATAGCGATCGAGAATACGCGGTTGTTCAACGAGACCACGGAAGCGCTGGAACGGCAGACCGCGACCTCCGATATCCTCAAGGTCATCGCCAGTTCACCGTCGGACGTGCAGCCGGTGTTCGAGGCGATTGCGACCAGCGCCAACAAGCTGATCGGCGGCTTCTCGACCGCGGTGCTTCGCTTCACTGACGGCATCGCCCATCTCGCGGCATTCACGCCAGCCAACCCGGCTGCCGATGAAGTGCTGAAGAATTCGTTTCCGCTTCCGCTTGCCGCGTACCCGCCTCTAACGATGATGCAGAAAGGCGAGACCGTCCAGATCGCCGACACCGAAACCGTAGAAGATTTTCAACGCAAGATCGCCCGTGCCCGCGGTTTCCGCAGCATTATGCTATCGCCCTTGATGAGCAACAGGGCGCCTATTGGCTTGATCAGCGTCACGCGCGTCGAGACCGGGTCGTTCGCCGACCATCACGTCCAATTGCTTCAGACCTTTGCCGATCAGGCGGTTATCGCCATCGAAAACGCGCGGCTGTTCAACGAGACCACGGAAGCGCTCGAACGGCAGACCGCGACCTCCGATATCCTCAAGGTCATCGCCAGTTCACCATCGGACGTGCAGCCGGTGTTCGACGTCATCGTCGAACGCGCGGTTCGGCTGTGCGGCGCCCGGATGGGACGCGTCTATCGCTATGACGGCGATCTGATCCACCTGGTGGGCGGCCACGGCCTGAGCGTGCCGGGACGCGAAGGCGCGGAGCGGCCATTCCCGCGGCCGGCGTCAGACGATACGATCGTGGGACGGGTCATGCTGGCGCGCCGTCCCAACATCCTGGCCGACCTCAACGAGGACAACAGCGTTCCGGAGCTGTCGCGCGAGATGATCTCGGCATTGGGCGCGCGCAGCCAGGTCACCATGCCGATGCTGCTCGCGGGCGAGCCGATCGGCGCCATCACGTTGAGCTGGGCCGAACCGCGCGGCTACACCGATCAAACCATCGCGCTGCTGCAGACCTTTGCCGACCAGGCCGTGATTGCGATCGAGAATGTGCGGCTGTTCAACGAAACAAGGGAAGCACTCGAGCGGCAGACCGCGACCGCCGACATTCTCAAGGTCATCGCGAGTGCACCCTCGGATGTTCAGCCGGTGTTCGAGGCAATCGTCGACAGCTCGAAGCGTCTGCTTGGCGGCTTTTCAGCCGCGGTGTTCCGCTTCATCGACGGAATTGCTTACCTGGAGGCGATCACGGCGACAAACCCGGCAGCCGACGAGATAATGAAGAATTCGTTCCCGCGGCCGGTAACCGATTTTTCGTCGTTTGCCATGGTACAGGGCGGGAGGATCGTGCAGATTCCGGATACGGAAGCCCTGTCGGACGACATTCGGGATATCGCGCGAGCGCGCGGCTTTCGCAGCATGCTTATTGCCCCGCTGATGAGCAGCGGGACGCCGATCGGCATGGTCAGTGTCACGCGGGTACAAGCCGGCACCTTCGCCGCCCACCACGAGCAGTTGCTTCAGACCTTCGCCGACCAGGCCGTCATCGCCATCGAAAACACCCGGCTGTTCAACGAAGTTCAGCAACGCACCAACGACCTCAGCGAATCCCTGCAGCAGCAGACTGCCGTCGGCGACGTGCTCAAGATCATCAGCCGCTCCGCCTTCGACCTGCAACCGGTGCTGGATACGCTGGTAAATACCGCGGCCATCCTGTGCGACGCCGAGATGGCGTTCCTCATGCGCCGTGAAGGCGATGTGTATCGGGCCGGTGCTGCGGTCGGCTACAGCCCCGAATATATCGATTTCCTCAGGAACCATCCGCTGAGCGTCGATCGAGGCACAATTACCGGCCGCGCCGTGCTCGAACGGCATACCGTGCAGATCCTCGATGTGGCCACCGATCCGGAGTACACATTGCGTGAATTGACCACGCTGGCAAATCAGCACACAGCACTCTGCGTGCCGTTGTTGCGCGAGAACGAGCCGATCGGGACCATCGTGCTGGCCCGACAACGCGTGGAATTGTTTACGCAGAAACAGATCGATCTCGTCACCACCTTTGCCGACCAGGCCGTGATTGCGATCGAGAATGTTCGCCTGTTCGAGCAGCTTCGCCAACGCACCGAGGATTTGGGCGAGTCCTGCAGCAACAGACCGCGACCGCCGACGTGCTCAAGGTCATCAGCCGCTCGGCGTTCGATTTGCAACCCGTGCTCGATACGCTGACCGAGTTGGCGGCGCGGCTTTGCAATGCAGAGATGGCGGCCATCACCAGGCAGGACTTCTGACGGCGGCTACTATCATGCGACCAATTACAATTTTTCAGTCGATTGGCTCAGGGTTTCCAATTCTCTTCGGATACGCCCCGAACGTGGCAGTCTTGTTGGCCGGGTGCTGGTGGCAAGCACGGCTGTGCAGATTATCGACGTTCTGGCCGACCCGGAATACGCATATCCTGAGCAGCAGGAGGCCGCCGGATACCGGACGCTCCTCGGCGTTCCTCTGCTTCGCTTGGGCCAGCCGATCGGCGTGCTGTTTCTCGGGCGCAAGACCGTCGAACCTTTCTCCGAAAAGCAGATCGAGCTCGTCTCGACCTTCGCCGACCAGGCCGTGATCGCCATCGAGAACGTTCGCCTGTTCGACGAGGTGCAGGCCAAGACACGCGATCTTTCGGAGGCCCTCACCTACCAAACCGGCAGCGCCAACATCCTCAAGGTGATCGCCTCCTCGCCGACCGAGGTCGGCCCGGTGCTCCAGGCGATCGTGGAGAATGCCTGCGAACTTTGCGAAGCCAATGATGCCATCGTACTCCTGGAAAATGCCGGCGAGCTCCATTCCGCGGCACACCACGGTCCCATACCGGAGGGGCCCACCAAATTAGCCATCACCCGAAGCCGCATCGTCGGCCGCGCGTTCCTGGACCGCCGCCCGGTGCACGTCCGTGACTTCCATTCCGCTGAAGGCGCAGAATTCCCAGACGGGCAGGAACTAGCGCGACGCATGGGTCACCGTACGATGCTGGCTGTGCCGTTGTTGCGTGAAGGTGAAAGCATTGGGGTTATAGCGCTTCGCTGTAACGAAGTACGTCCGTTCAGCGACAAGCAAATCAACCTGCTGCAAACCTTCGCCGACCAGGCCGTGATCGCGATCGGCAATGTTCGGCTGTTCGAGGAGGTGCAGGCCAGGACGCGCGATCTCAGTGAATCCCTGCAGCAACAGACCGCCACCGCCGACGTGCTCAAGGTCATCAGCCGCTCGGCGTTCGATTTGCAGACCGTGTTTCAAGCGCTGGTCGAATCCGCGGCGCAACTTTGCCGGGCGGATAGAGCCGCCATCCTCCGCTTGAGAGACAACAAGTTTCAGGTGATCGCAACCCACGGCTTCTCTCCCGAATTCCGGGAACTGATGTTTGCACGCGGGTTGGATCTCGACCGTGGCTCGGTCGCGGGAAGGGCCGCTCTTGAACGGCGAGCCGTCCAGGTTCCCGATATCCTGGCTGATCCGGAATTCACGGTCTTCGAAAGCCAAAGGCGCGGCGGTTTTCGCACCGTACTTGGCGTGCCGCTTCTGCGCGAAGGCAATCCGATCGGCGCGCTGTTCTTGACGCGAGGTGTTGTCGAGCTATTCACCCAGCAGCAAGTCGACCTTGTCACGACCTTCGCCGACCAGGCCGTGATCGCCATCGAAAACGCCCGCCTGTTCGACGAGGTGCAGGCCAGGACTCAAGATCTCTCCGAGGCACTGACCTACCAGACCGGCAGCGCCAACATCCTCAAGGTCATCGCTTCGTCCCCCACCGATGTCAAACCGGTGCTGAAGGCGATCGTTGAGAGCGCCTGTGAGCTTTGCGAGGCGAACGACGCCCTTGCAACCCTGAAGGACGGCGACGACCTGCTGTTTCAGGCCCAGCACGGATCGATCCCTGTCGTCTGGGACCGGCAGCCTATCAATCGCCAATGGGTCTCAGGTCGCGCGGTTATTGACCGCCAGCCGGTGCATGTGCATGACCTTCTCACAGCCGAAGGAGAAGGATTTCCAAACTCGCGTGAATTTTCGCAACGGACCAATGTTCGCACGGTGCTGAGCGTTCCATTGCTTCGCGAAGGCGAGAGCATCGGCGCGATCGTGCTTCGTCGCACCGAAGTGCGTCCGTTCGGCGACAAGCAGATCGCCCTGCTACAAACCTTCGCCGACCAGGCCGTGATCGCGATCGGTAACGTGCAGCTGTTCGAGGAGGTGCAGGCCAGGACGCGAGACCTCTCCGAGTCGCTACAACAGCAGATCGCTACCGCCGACGTGCTGAAAGTTATCAGCGCCTCTCCGGGCGAACTGGAACCGGTATTCCAGGCAATGCTGGAGAACGCCGTGCGCCTTTGCGAGGCGAAATTCGCCATGCTGTTTTTGTATCAAGCGCAGGAAAATGAGTTTCGCGCTGTGGGAAAGTGGAACTTGCCGCCCGCGTGGAGTGAGTTCCTCAGGAAAAACCCACTCCGTGCCGACCCAAGGGTCCCTCTGGGCCAAGTTGCGATGATGAAACAACCAATCCAAATTCCGGATGTCCTGGAGCATCAGGCTTACATTGACCGCTATCCGGGGATGGTCGCCGTCGCCGAACTCGGGGGCGCTCGGACGCTCTTGCAGGTGCCTCTGCTCAAAGAAAACGAGTTGGTCGGGGCGTTCGGCATTTATCGACAAGAGGTCCGGCCCTTCACCGATAAGCAGATTGCGCTGGTGCGGAATTTCGCTGCTCAGGCGGTCATAGCCATTGAGAATGCCCGCCTTCTCAATGAGCTGCGCCAACGCACGGACGACCTGACCGAGTCCCTTCACGACCTGCGCACCGCGCAGGATCGGTTGATACAGACCGAGAAGCTCGCCTCGCTCGGCCAGCTTACCGCAGGGATCGCGCACGAGATCAAGAACCCGCTTAATTTCGTCAACAATTTCGCGGCGCTTTCAGCCGAACTGACCGACGAATTGAACGACACGCTCAAGCTCGCAGGCATCAGCGACAAGATCCGCGAGGAGGTCGACGAATTGACGAGCCTGCTCAAGGACAATCTCGAAAAAGTGGTCCAGCACGGCAAGCGCGCCGACTCCATCGTCAAGAACATGTTGTTGCATTCGCGCGAAGGCTCCGGCGAGCATCGGCCGACCGACATCAATGCGCTGATCGATGAAAGCCTCAACCTCGCCTATCACGGCGCGCGCGCCGAGAGGCCGGATTTCAACGTCACGCTGCAGCGCGACTTCGATCCCGAAGCCGGCTCAATTGCAGTGTTTCCGCAGGAAATCACCCGCGTGTTCCTCAATTTGGTCTCGAACGGCTTCTACGCCGTGAACAGGCGCAGGCTCGAGGCCGGTCAGTCCGGTTTCGATCCGGTGCTTCGCGCAGCCACCCGCAATCTCGGCGACGCCGTCGAGATCCGCATCCGCGACAACGGCACCGGCATTCCACAGGACGTGAAGGACAAGATGTTCAACCCGTTCTTCACCACAAAACCCGCGGGCGAAGGCACCGGCCTTGGCCTGTCGATGAGCCACGACATCATCGTGAAACAACACGGTGGTACGATCGACGTCGATACTGAACCCGGACAATTTACCGAATTTCGCATTGTTCTGCCGAGGACCAGCAATCCTCCAAATAAAACCAGAGGTTAGAGGTGAATATTTTGGTGCTTGTGGTCGATGATGAACCCGACGTCGAGGCGTTGTTTCGCCAGCAGTTCCGTCGGGATTTGCGCGCGCAGCGCTTCATGATGGATTTCGCCAATTCGGCCGCGGACGCATTGGCGCGGATCGCTGCGACCCTCGAGCAATCGCTGATCCTGATTCTGTCGGACATCAACATGCCCGGCATGACGGGCCTGGAGCTGCTGCCCAGGGTCAAGGAAATGCGCCCCGACGTTCCCGTCATCATGATCACCGCCTATGGCGATCCCGACACCAGGCGCAAGGCGATCGAGAACGGCGCGAGCGGGCTATTGACCAAGCCGATCGACTTCACCCTGCTCCGGGAGGAAATCGATACGCGGCTGGCGCAGGTCGGATGAACCTGGAACATGACCGATACGTCTGCGCGACGGTGCCGGAGCTTTCGTCGGCCATCCCGTGCGAGCGGAGGAGAGCATGAGGCGACGGGAGTTTCTCCGGGCCGCGCTTGCGACGTCGCTCGGATGGTCGGCCCCCGCGTTGGGCCAGCAGCCGAACCGAACCTATCGCATCGGGGTCTTGAGCACGTCGCGGCGAACGGCCGATATCAACGTCGCCTTCGTCGACGGGTTGAACAAGCTTGGTTTCGTCGAAGGCCAGAATCTGACGATCCTGGACCTGGGATTCGGCAAGAGCCGAGACGATTTTGCAGGTGTTGCACGGGAGTTTGTTGAAGCCAGAGTTGACGCCATTGTTGCGATGTCAGGCGCAGTAGCGATCCGGGCGGCGCAGGCCGCAACCCAGTCGATCCCGATTTTCGGGATCGCCGACGACATGGTGCTCGAGGGCCACGTTCACTCGATCGCAAACCATGGCGGTAACACCACAGGGCTAAGCCTGCTGGCGGCCCAGCTCGACGGCAAACGGCAGGAAATCCTGATGGAACTGCTGCCGAACGCGCGCCGAATGGCCACCATTTTCGACGCCGACGTGCAATTGGCCGGGCAAATGAAGGAGCTTCACGATGCGGCCGGGGCGCGGAGCGTCGAGCTGTTCGACTACCCAGTGCGCAAACCCGAAGAAGTCGCGCCTGCCATGGAAGCATGCAAGGCCGCCGGCGCCGAGGCGGTGAACTTTCTGGCAAGCCCGCTGTTCTCGGTCGCCTATCGCAAGGCCAACTTCGCCAAGGCGTTGGCGCTTGGACTGCCGGCGACGCATCACTGGCCGGAGGGAGCCGCGGATGGCGCGTTCGTCGCCTACGGACCGCGCCAGGTCGAGGTGTTCCGCCAGCTCGCGAAACCAGTCGCGAGGGTTCTGCGCGGCGAAAATCCAGGCGCGCTGCCGATCGAACAGCCGACAAAAATCGAGCTGGCCATCAATCTGAAAGTGGCCCAGCAGCTGAACATTTCGGTGCCGTCAGCGTTTCTGCTCCGTGCGGACGAGGTGATCGAGTAAGGCCAGGGAGATCGGCCAGCGCGCCGGAACGCCGATCCGGTCTCACGGCTTGAAGAAAGCGGGATCGTTGAGCGCCTTGATCATGGTGTCCACCATGTCGGCGGCGCCGTGGTCTTCGCGCTCTTCCAGGAGCTCCCACATCTTGCGCAGATTGGCGCGCATCGGCGCCTTCAGCGAGGGATCGCGTTCGATAAGGGTCCGCGCGATACAAAAGGCGATGGCTTCAGTGCCCATCCGCGTCTGTTCGATGGAGGGTTTGCTCATGGCCGGCTCCTTGTCGGATTCGATATTCGATTTGCTGCGGCCGCTGTTAGATCAAATCGCGGTTCAGGGATATAGCCAACGCCGCGCGGCGCGAGCTGCGCACAAGCGATGCAGCCGGCTGCCCTACTCCGCCATCTCGGCCGGCACGGTGCCGGGACCGGCCAGAGGCCGTTCTTCCATCGCGATCATGCAGAGCGTGGCGCCGGCGAGCAGCCCAGCCGCGGCACCGAACACGTAGCGGAATGCGGCGATCATGTCGGCGACGGGGATCGAACTCACGGGGCCGCGATGTTCGCCGGCGAGCGAGATGTCCGCGCCCAGCGACATCAGCAGGATCGCGGTGAAAGCCGCCACGGTGAAGGAGGACATCAGCGAGCGGAAGAAATTCATCGCACCGGTCACGGTGCCGATCTGCGGACGCGCCACCGCGTTCTGCAGCGAGACCACGCTGACCGGAAAGGTGGTGCCTAGGCCAAGCGCGAAAATCGACAGCAGCACCAGCAATCCCCACAGCGGCAGCGTCGTCAGCGCCAGCGCACATCCCGAGATCGCGGCGATCAACGTTCCGACGATCGCGACTCGCTTGTAATGCCTGGCGCGCGCCATGGTCCGGCCGGCGATCGCCGCACCGCAGGTCGAGATTGCGGCGAGCGGAATCAGCGCGAGCCCCGCCTCGCTGGCGCTGAGATGATAGACCACCTCGTAATAGAGCGGCAGGTTGACGGTTAGCCCCGTGATGGCGCCGAGCGCGCAGCCGCCGGCGGCCATCGCATAGGGCACCACGGTGCCGCCCAACAGTGGCAGCGGCAGGAACGGCTCGTCGGCCTTGCGCGCGTACCAGACGAAGCTCAAGGCGAGCGCAATCGACGCGCCGACCATCGCGATGATGGTCGGCGACAGCCAGAGATAGCGGTTGCCACCCCAGGTCAGCACCAGCATGAACACCACGGCCGACGCCATCAGCAGCACGCCGCCGAGCCAGTCGACCTTGCGCTTGCGGTGAAACACCGGGATCTTGCCCATCTTCGGTAGCAGCAGCGCCAGCGCGCCGAGCGCGAGCGGCACGTTGATCCAGAAAATCATCGACCAGTGCAGATGTTCAGCGAACACGCCGCCCAGCACCGGCCCGCCGATTCCGGCCGCGACCCACACGCCGCTGAAATAGGCCTGATATTGGCCGCGCTCGCGCGGCGTCACCACGTCCGAAATCACGGTTTGCACGACCGGCATGATGCCGCCGCCGCCGAGCCCCTGCAGGCCGCGCGCCAGAATCAGAACCGGCATGTTCGGCGCCACCGCGCACAAGACCGAGCCCGCGATGAAAAGGCTTAGCGCAGCGATAATCATGGCACGGCGGCCATAGATGTCGCTGAGCGTGCCGAACACCGGCGCCACCGCGGTCGATGCCAGGAGATACGCCGTGATCACCCAGGAGAGATTGGAGACGTCGCCGAACTGACGGCCGATGGTCGGCAGCGCGGTCGCCACGATGGTCTGGTCGAGGGCTGCCAGGAACATCGTCAGCATCAGGCTGACCAGGATGGTGCGGACCTCGTCCTGGGTCAGCGGCGCGCGCGGCGCAATCGGCGGCGCATCGCTGACATCGATGACCTCGGTCGTGATGTGCGAGAGTTCGCCGGCAATATCGTCGGGCAATGTATCGTGGTCGGCAGGTTGACGGCTCTGCCGTTCGAACTTGTTCATCTGAGACGTAATATTTTTCTTCGCGGCCAACGCCGCCGAGCTGAAATCGCTGTTGCGGGAGCACTCTAGAGTGCAAATTCCCCTCGCGGCAGGCGCCTGCGCGCATGGGAGCATCCCGCGACGGCATTCTCGCAATCGCGTGATCAGGGCCTTGCGTGAAACGTCAAGATTTCGGCCGCTTTTTCAGCCGCGCCCGCTTCGGCAACAGCGCCGGCCATTGCACGATGTGATCCTCGAGATCTGTGTCCGCGATCTCGTTCTCCGTGCCCTGTATCCGCCCGCGCACGGAAACACCGGCTTCATGCACGGTGTTGGGATCACCCGAGATCAGCGGGTGCCACCAGTAGAGATCGCGGCCCTCCGCGACCAATTTGTAGCCGCAGCTCGGTGGCAGCCAGCTCAGGGTACGGACGTTTTCGGGCGTCAGCCGGACGCAGTCGGGAACCTTGGCTGCGCGGTTCGGGTAGTCCTTGCAGGTACAAGACCCCGAATCGAGCAGTTTGCAGGAGACGTGGGTGAAATAGATCTTGCCGGTATCCTCGTCCTCGAGCTTTTCCAGGCAGCAGCGCGCGCAGCCGTCGCACAGGCTTTCCCATTCGGCGCTGGACATTTCTTCCAACGTCTTGGTTTTCCAGAAGAATCCCTCCTGGTCGGAAACGGGCTTGGGCGGTGCGGTCATGACTTCGGATGGTTTCCAATGGTTCAGTTGACGCCTTCTAGGAGGTGCGGTGCGCCCCGCGCAAGGGTTAGCACCTCGCGGATGCACAAAAGCCCGTGGGCGGCATTAGTCCTGACCATCAAAATGGTGAGCCAGACCATTGGTTTATGGCCCCCGCTCGGATAGAACAACCGCTACTCCCAAGGGGCCGCAAATGCGCCTTGGGTTTGTCGCAACATCAAAACAAGACGTCTCAATAGCGTCCCGCCGGGCGCATGAGCGCCTACGAACCGACCAAGGGCCCCGGTGCGCCAGATCATTCCAGCGCGATGGAAGAAGAAGATCCAGCACATCATGCTGGATCTCGACGCGCGCATCGATTCGACGCTGTTCTCCTCCGGCAAGGGCGCGCGCGAACTCTACGAGCGCTTCTCGACCTTCATGGACCGCTTCTATGTCGGCCGCTGGAAGCGCTGGGTGTTCATCGAGCCGCTCTCGGAAGCCGCCACCATCGGGCTCGGCGGACTGATCCTGATGCTGGCGCTCGCGGTGCCGGCGTTCCGTGAAACCGCCGACGACGACTGGCTGAAGAAATCCGACCTCGCGGTGTCGTTCCTCGACCGCTACGGCAATCCGATCGGCAGCCGCGGCATCAAGCACAACGACTCGATTCCGCTGGAGGATTTTCCGGACAATCTGATCAAGGCAACCCTCGCCACCGAAGACCGCCGCTTCTATGACCATTTCGGCATCGACATCGCCGGCACCGCGCGCGCGCTGGTCACGAACGCGCAGGCCGGCGGCGTACGCCAGGGCGGTTCATCGATCACCCAGCAGCTGGCGAAGAACCTGTTCCTGAACAACGAGCGCACCATCGAGCGCAAGGTGAAGGAAGCCTTCCTCGCGGTGTGGCTGGAAACCCGTCTCACCAAGAACGAGATCCTGAAACTCTATCTCGACCGCGCCTATATGGGCGGCGGTACGTTTGGCGTCGACGGCGCGGCGCATTTCTACTTCAACAAGTCGGCGCGCGACGTCACGCTTGCGGAATCGGCGATGCTGGCCGGCCTGTTCAAGGCGCCGACCAAATACGCGCCCCACATCAACCTGCCGGCCGCGCGCGCCCGCGCCAACGTGGTCCTGGACAACCTCGTCGACGCCGGCTTCATGACCGAAGGCCAGGTGTTCGGTGCGCGGCGCAATCCGGCCGTGGCCGTCGACCGCCGCGACGAGAATTCGCCCAACTATTATCTCGACTACGCGTTCGAGGAAATGCGCAAGCTGGTCGACACCTTCCCGAAATCCTACACCGAGCGCGTCTTCGTGGTCCGCACCGCGATCGACATGAACGTGCAGCGCGCCGCCGAAGAAGCCGTCGAAAACCAGTTGCGCCAGTTCGGCCGCGACTATCACGCAACCCAGGCCGCAACCGTGGTCGCCGATCTCGACGGCGGCGTCCGCGCCATGGTCGGCGGACGCGACTATGGCGCGAGCCAGTTCAACCGCGCGGTGGACGCCTATCGGCAGCCGGGCTCGTCGTTCAAACCCTATGTCTACACCACGGCGTTGCTGAACGGCTTCAAGCCGACATCGATCGTGGTCGACGGCCCGGTCTGCATCGGCAATTGGTGCCCGCAGAACTATGGCCACTCCTACTCCGGCTCGGTGACGCTGACACAGGCGATCACGCGTTCGATCAACGTGGTGCCGGTGAAACTGTCGATCGCGCTCGGCGGCAAGTCGCCGAACCCGGCCAAGGCCGGCCGCGTCAAGATCACCGAAGTGGCACGCCGCTTCGGCCTCACAGCGCCGCTGCCCGATACGCCGTCGATGCCGATCGGCTCCGACGAAGTCACGGTGATCGAGCACGCGGTTGCCTATGCGACCTTCCCCAACAGGGGCAAGTCGGTTACCCCGCACGCGGTACTGGAAGTGCGAACCGGCGCCGGCGATCTGGTCTGGCGCTTCGATCGCGACGGCAAGAAGCCGCTGCAGGCGATCCCGGCCTCTGTCGCTGCCGACATGGCCGGCATGATGAGCCACGTCGTCAGCGAAGGCACCGCGCGGCGCGCCGCCCTCGACGGCATTCCGACCGCCGGCAAGACCGGCACCACCAACGCCTATCGCGACGCCTGGTTCGTCGGCTACACAGGCAACTTCACCTGCGCGGTCTGGTACGGCAATGACGACTACTCGCCGACCAACCGCATGACCGGCGGTTCGCTGCCGGCGCAGACCTGGCACGACATCATGGTCGCCGCGCACCAGGGCGTCGAGGTCAAGGAAATCCCCGGCGTCGGCATGGGCACGAAACTGCCGCAGCCCACCCTGCCGGCCACCGTGGCAGCCAATGGCGCGCCGAAGGTCCTGGAGACCAAGCCCGGACCGCCGCCGGTGCTCACCAAGCGCGGCGCCGATGTCCTGGTGCGCGTCGAAAAACTGCTCGACGACGCCGGCAAGACCGCAGGCAAGACCTCGGCCACCGAACCGGCCAAGCCGGCCAAGCCGATCACGTCAGGCGCGCTGGCCTTCCCGGAGAATTACGTCGCAGCCGCCCGCGACCAGGCTCCGCCGGCGCAGCGGAAGAACTAGTGCCGTGAGCGGGAGCACAGGCCTGTGCGGCTGATCCTCATCACCTTGCTGGCGCTGGCGCTTGCCACCGTCGTAGGTCTGGGTTCGACCTATATGACGGCGACGCGCGGCACGGATCTCGGCACGCTCACGATCGGCGCATGGACGGCACGACCGAAGAGCGGCACCGCCGACGTCGATCCGTATTCGCGCGCCTCGATTGCCCGCAGCGGCGAATTGCCGATCGGCACCGGCGACGGCATCGCGTTCTCGGCCACCACCGATGACAAGAAGAAACCGCTCGACGGGCGCTGCGACGTGGTCGTCAGCGGGGTGACGCCGGCGGCGCGGTTCTGGACGCTGACGCTGTTCGACCGCAAGGGCCATCTGGTTGCCAATTCGCTGCAGCGTTACGGCTTCACCAGCCAGGAAATCATCCGCGGCTCCGACGGCGCGTTCGAGATTCGCGTCGCCTCGCGCTCGCGCGCCGGCAACTGGCTGCCGACCGGCGGCATCGAGCGTTACGCGCTGATGTTGCGGCTGTACGATACGCCGGTTGGGGTGGCGACGCGGACGCAGCGCGACGCGCCGATGCCGACGATATCGACGGTGGGCTGCCCATGATCCGCTTGCTGTTCACGATCATCGCGGGCGTGCTGCTGGGCGGCGTGGTGCATCTCGTCAGCGTGCTGGCGCTGCCACGCATCGCAACCCAGGATGCCTATTCGCGGCTGACGCCGATGACCAGGCTCAACGCCGTGACGCCGCTTGCGCTTGCCGATCCCAACAACGCGCCGATGCCGTTCATGGATCCGGCGTTCGCAATCGCGATCTGCCGCTACGATCTGTCGGGCGGCGCGCTGAAGCTCACGGTTCCGGTCAGCCAGGCCTATACGTCGGTGTCGTTCTACACCCGCAACGAGGTCGCCTATTATGCGATCAACGATCGCTCCGCCGGCCGCAAGGTGATCGAACTCGACCTGATGACGGAAGCGCAGCATTCCGAATTGCCGGAGGACGAGGAAGTCACCGCCGCCGACCGGCTGATCATCGACTCGCCGACCGCGACCGGACTGATCGTGCTGAAGGCGCTCGCGCCGGAGCCCGGCCTGATGCCGCAGGCACAGGCCTCGCTCGCCGCTTCGCGCTGCACCGTGCAGACCGAAGCACCGCCGCCCAAGCAGCCCGAACCGCCGCCGCCGCTCCCCGCCCCGGCTCCGCGGTCCAAGCGATAGGCTCTAGCTAGTCTAACCCTTCACCGTCACGGCGCGCCCGATCACGGGTTGCGCGGCGACGGGCGGATTTGCAGTTTGCGCGGCGAGTTCGCCGATCAGCCGATCGGCATCGGCCGCGATGGTGTCGGGCGCCTGGATCACGAGCCGTTCCAGCGCCCAGCGATACGAAGAAATTCGCCGCTCCAGGCACTGCTGAACCCATTGCACGATCAGCGTGTTCTCTTCCATGCGGGCGACCGCGTCGGCCTGTTCGGCCGGCGACAGCTCCGACACCAGCCTGAGGCTGGCGGCACGCTTGCGGTCGAGCTCGATCACGCGCACGGCCGACGCAAAGAACGGCTCGAACCGGGTGATGTCGTTGCGCACGTCCTCGATCAATTGCTGATAGCGCGAGGTATGCGAGCGGTGCGGCTCGTCGATCAGTGCCCGCCCATAGGTGGTGCGGTCGAACACGACCTTCTGCCGCCACGGCGACGGCAGCGGCTGGTAGTCGCCGAACACGCTCTTCCAGGCGGGGCGCGAATGCGGGGGCTCGATCAGGGGATAGGCGAGATCGCGAAGCTGGCGTTCGTTTTCGGTGAGCTGGAACGCGGATGCCGTGAGGCCGACGCTGCCGGTCGCCTCGGCGCCCAGCCAGCGGTGCATGTCGTCGTTGCGGAAGTCCTGGCGGGTGCGGCCGAAATCGCCGCCGCTACAGCCTCCAAGGGTGGCGCCAATCAACAACAGAACGAGAGCTGGGCGTGGCCGAACCCCGGCGATCCGGATCGGAAGGCACATCTCCGGCATGGCAATCGTCCGTTGTCAGGGGCGACGACGGCGACGGCGACCGGGAGCTGTTCCTTCTTCCGGTCCGCGCCCGCCGCTCTCGTCGGTTGAACGTTCGATCCGGACAACGGGAAGGATCACCACGGTTCCCATGCCATCGCGTGAAGCGCCATCCAGGCCCAGCCGCCGCGAAGCCGCATCCGCCGGAAATTCGATGATGGTGCCCATGTTCCGTTCTCTCTGGTTGCCGCGCGGACATGATGTGGCCGGCGACATGCCGTCATTAAGAACAGGACGTGGTTAACGGCATCTTAATCCGCAGCCCGGGACGAGTTAGGGAATCGGCCGCTGCGCCTTGATGACACCCGCAAAAACCGCTGGTTCTCTTCATCGGTTGTTTTCCTTAACCAGCTCTTAAAGTGCGCTAGCGTAGGCTCAGCCGGGGGATTTCCAAGTCGCGTACACCTGACATGACCGCAGCTCCATTATTTCCGGGTTTCGACGGGCTGATGACCCTCTCCCGTCGCGAGGGCGTCGATATCCGCCCGACTTTGCTGCGCGTGCTGACGGACCTGTATGTCCAGGCCGGTGCGCATTCGGCCGACGAGGAGCGGCAGTTCGTCGAACTGACCTCCCGCCTGATCGATCAGGTCGACGACGCCACCCGCGCCGCGGTACGGGCCCGGCTTGCCATCTATCCAGCGACGCCGCTCGAGATCATGAACAAGCTCGGATTACGGTGCACCCACCCCGGCCAGGTCATGCCGACCGCGCCTGTGATTTCTTTGGCCCCGTCCGAGGCGCCGGCCGCCAGGGCGCCGACCGAAGCGCAGTTGCGGATGGCCTCCAATCTGTCGATGCGGCCGAACGATGCCGCCGAAATCAGCGACATGTTCTTCGCAGCCAACGCCGGCGAGCGTGCGCTTATCCTCCACAATCTCAACGAAACACCGCTGAAGGCATCGGCGCGGATTCCCGCCGCCCGCGCCAAACGCGCGATCGAAACGCTGGAGATGGCAGCCTTTGCCGAAGACACCGAAAACTTCGCGCTTGAAATCGGCGAGGCCCTGATCCTGCCGGCGCGGATCGCAACCCAAGTGGTCAACGATCCCGGCGGCGAGCCTTTGGCCTGCGCCGCGCGTGCGCTGGACATGCCGAGCGACGCATTCCAGCGGGTGCTGCTGTTCCTGAAACCCGAATTCGGCTCCTCGGTTCACAATGTCTACCGGCTGTCGCGGTTGTACGACCGCCTGACCGAGCGATCCGCACTGGTGATGCTGGCGGCGTGGCGCGGCTCGACCATGGCGGTCACCCGCGCCAAATATCGCGCCTCGCTCTACGACGACGAACGCAACCCCGCGCGCGCGAGCCCGTCGCAGACACGGCCCGCGGTACAGCCCGCAAGCGCGCCAAAAGTGCGCACTGGCACCGACGGTTCGGGGCGCTAGCTCATTTTTGACGCGTTTTCTTCACGCGAACTGGTGCCCACTTCGCTCGAAAACGCTATGCCTCAGGCCTTCGCCAGATCCAGAAAATGCCGCCCTGCCCGGTCCTCGGTCTCGACGATCCAGGCATCAGGATCGAAGCGGATCTCCTTGGCGAGACGTTCTTCCACGGATTGCTCCGGCACCGGCTGGGGCGAAGCCGGCGCGAACAGGCGCTCGGTCGGCCGGCTCTCGTCATAGACGGTTTGCGGTGCGGGCCCGTACAGCATGGCGTTGCCGTCGAGATGAGCCACCTTGACGAACACCGCGCCAGCCTCTTCCGCGCCACGCCTGCGCACGGCGCCAAAAATTCCCTCGGTCTGGCAGCGGCGCAGATAAGCGGCCACCCAGATGCTTGATTTCAAACGCATGGGAACGACGATAGGCCAGCGGATATTGCGAGGCTAGTGCCCAAAATCCCCACCTGCGCGCCGCAGGCGCTGGGCCCACGACATTGTCAGTTTTGAGCTTGTACCGCAGGCGCAAGTTACGCACACTTCACTGGGAGCGATGAGGGTGAAGCGGGATGGCTGCTCAAAATGGTGATGGTCTCCTGGGCCCGGCCGAGCGGGATCTGCGGCTTGATCTGGTGCGGGGCATCGGACAATGGATGGTTTTCCTCGATCACGTTCCCTACGACATCGTCAGCTGGTTGACGTTGCGCAATTTTGGCTTCAGCGACGCCGCCGAGTTCTTTGTGTTCATTTCCGGATACACCGCCGGCTTCGTCTACGGTCCGGCGGTGGCCGGCGGGCAGTTCCTCGCCGCCACCAAGCGCCTGCTGAAGCGCGCCTGGCAGCTCTACGTCGCCCATATTTTCCTGTTTCTGTTTTTCGTTGCGCAGATCGCGCGCGCCGCGCGGCGCTTCGACAACCCGATGTACGGCAATGAGTACAACATCTATCTGTTTCTCGAGCGGCCCGACGTGATGATCGGGCAGACCCTGATGCTGAAGTTCAAGCCGGTCGATCTCGATGTGCTGCCGCTCTATATCGTGCTGGTCCTCGCGTCACCGGCGATGCTGTGGGGCCTCGTCAGATTTCCGCGCTTGAGCCTGCTTGGCTCGGCCGTCTTGTACGGTCTGGCGCGCTACTTCGACTGGAATCTGCCGTCGTATCCGGGAGGCAATTGGTACTTCAACCCGTTCGCGTGGCAGCTGTTGTTTGTGTTCGGGGTATGGTGCGGCCTGAACGGAGCCGCGGAGATTGCCACATTCATCCGCTCTCGCGCCGCCCTGATCCTGTCACTGGCCTGGATCGCGTTCTCGTTCGTGATCGTGATGACCTGGCACATTCCGTTGCTGGACGCGATGGTTCCGAAATGGCTGATCAAGGTGATCTATCCGATCGACAAATCCGACCTCGACATGTTCCGGCTGGTCCACTTCCTCGCGCTCGCGGTGGTGTTTGTGCGCTACATCCCGCGCGACTGGCCGGCGCTGCGTTCAAACCTCGCCCGCCCGCTCGTTCTGATGGGGCAGAACTCGCTGCCGATCTTCTGCCTCGGCGTTTTCCTTGCGTTCGCGGCGCACTGGTTCCTGGTTCAGATCGAAGGCGATATTCCCGCCCAGATCATGGTCAGCGTTGTCGGCATGACGACGATGGTGGGCGCGGCCTGGCTATTGAGCAAGTTCAAGGCTCTCCCGGATCGCTTCGCGCCGCGCAAGACGGCCACGCCGGAATCGGCGTGACGACGGCGCTGATCGGCGTAACGCGCTAGTCGATAGGATGGCCGATGACAGCGGTGAGTTCGCGCACCAGCCGATCGGACATCTGTCCGGTCACCGGGATCTTGCGCTCGCGTTCGAATTTCTGGATCGCGGTCTGGGTGTCGGCGCCGATGGCGCCGGTTGGCTTCAACTGGCCATAACCATATTCGGTGAGCGCGCGCTGCACCGCCGCCACACGGCGTGCGCCCGCGGTTTGCGCGGTGGGAATCGATGCCGGCGGCCGCAGTGCATTTGACGGCGCCGCCGTGACTGGCGCGCTGGTCGATTTGACGACCAGATTGGTCATTGGATCAGACGTCTTGGGATCAGACGTCTTGGGATCAGCGGCCTTGTGATCGCTGGTTTTGGGATCGGCGCTTCTGATCTCGACCGGTTTCGGTTCAAACAGCGCCGGCTCCGCGGGGCGAACGGTGAGTTCGACCGGGCGCGGACGCGGCAGCGGGCTGGCAAGCGCTGGTGCGGGTGCGGGCAGCGTCACGACCGGGGAGCCGAACATCGGCGATGGATGACGGCCGGCCTGCAGGAACAATGCATTGGTGAGGATGGCGCCGACGGCGGCAACCGCCAGCGCGGCTGCCAGCATGTCCTTCGGACTGTGCAGCAGGATGCGCAGCACAAATCCGCGTTCCTCTCCCGCTTCGACCGCAACGGCCTTCGCGCCACGGCGGCGGCGCGGCATCTCGTCATCCTCAATCATCCGTTTAGGCACTTTTCTTCACCTGATGCGCTAGCTCTTGTAATCCCGATCGTAGCGCCGGCTTCAGCGTCGCGACATTGCTGGAAGGCGCCTCAGCGACCGGCGGCGCGAACGCGAGCGGCAAGGCAACCGTCACCGTAGTGCCCTCGCCGACCTTGCTCTGCACATTCATCTCGCCATGATGCAATCCGACCAGACCCTTCACGATCGACAGCCCGAGGCCGGTGCCTTCGTGCTTGCGCTGATAGGTCTTGCCGGCCTGGAAGAAGGGATCGCCGATCCGCTTGAGATCGTCGGGCGCGATGCCGACGCCGGTATCGGTGACGCGAAGCATCAGGCGCGAGCTCTCGACGGTGGCCGAAACCGTGACGCTGCCGTCGCGCTCGGTGAATTTGATGGCGTTGGCGACGAGATTGAGCGCGATCTGCTTGAACGCGCGCGGATCGCCGGTCATCACAGGCAGATCTTCCGGCGCGCGGGTGATGAGATCGACGCCGCTTTCGCGTGCTTTAAGCGCCAGCAAATTGCAACAATGGAGCAGGGCTACCCGCGGCGCGAACGGCTCCGGCGAAATCTCGAAATTGCCGGATTCCATCTTGGACATATCGAGGATACCGTTGACGACCGACAAGAGATGCTGGCCGGAATCGTTGATCAGCTGAGCGTATTCCTTGCGGCGCGCGGCATCGACCATCAGCACGTCCTCCTGCACGATCATCTCGGAGAAGCCGATGATGGCGTTGAGCGGCGTGCGCAGTTCATGGCTCATGGTGGCCAGGAAGCGCGTCTTGGACGCATCCGCCTGTTCGGCTTCGGTGCGCGCCAGTTCGAACGCCTGCTGCTGGATCTTGCGGTCGGTGACGTCGCGCATCACCGCGACGACCTCGGCATCCGGCGAGGCCTGCTCGAGCGGCCGGCAACGCATCTCGACCCAGATGAAATCGGCGGAACTGTTCTGGCCGCGGAGGACATCGCGGCGCAGCCGGAACTCGACGCTCAGCGCCTCGCCGCCACGCGCGGCCTCCGATAGCGCGGTGAGATAGGCCGGGCGATCGGCGACGTGGACGCGGTCGAACAGGCCGTGGCCGCCGAGCCGTGCCACAGGCACGCCCAGCATGGCTTCCGCCGCGGGCGAAATCGACTGCACCGCGCCGTTGCGGCTGTGGCGCGAAATCACGTCGCTCATGTTCCGTGCCAGCAGGCGGTAGCGGTCTTCCTCGACATAGAGCAGCGCGACGCTGGTGCGCGCCAGCGACTCTGCGCCAAACGCAAGGCCTGCAGCATAGAGGATCGCAGATACGACGCTGAACCCGGTTAGCGCGCCGCGCAGCGCCGCGCTAAAATCCGGCACCGGCAGCATGTGATAATGCCCGAGCACGATCAAAAGCGCCGCGCACGACGTCGCCAGTGCGAAGGCAAACGCAACCACGCGGCGCGAGGCCGAGAGCGCAGCCTCGAGCGGAATGACGATCAGCCAGACCGCGGCAAAGGATTCGATGCCTCCAGTGGCCAGGGCAACCATCATGACGAGCCCTGCGAGCGCCAGCGACGACAGCATATGCGCGCCGTCGTATCGGCCGGTGCGCGACAGGAACCACGACAACAGAATGGGCGCGATCAGCCAGGCGAACGCCGCGACCTCGAGCGCGGTGGGCGCACCGCGCATCGCCAGATAGAGTGGAAACACCCCGAAGGCGACCAGACTGCCGAGCAACCGCGGCGCCATGAACGCGCGATGCCGCGCGCGCGTCAGCGCATCATATCGTGCCGACGGATGCAGCAATGCATCGAGACAATCGCGGATGATACTCAAAACAATCACGGCTCTCGCGCTTCGGCTTGTCGTACAGACAAGCCGGAACGCCCCCTTTATCTTTGCGCCACCGTGTCAGAGCGAACTTAAGCGAACGCTAAGGCAAGGCGGCTCGCCGGCAAACTCCCGGTAATCGCGCGGCATTCACGCGCTCCGCGACGCTCATTCGACGCGGATGGTGAACGACAGGTTTAGGACGCGATCGATCTATGGTTTCGAAATGGTGGACGCGCCGCTCACGCCCACTTTCCCGTGATCGCCGACATCAATCGAAAATTTACGCCAAATCAAATCATTGGGATTTTCGGCGAATTTACCTCATTGCAAACACTTGCGATTTATCGACGGCTGATAGTCAGGAGCAAACCTGCGGGCCAAACCGCAACAGAACCAAAAGAGACGACCGGGGTCGCGAGATGTTTTTTCTGCTTCGCATGACATTCTGGCTCGGGCTTGTGCTCGTGCTGTTGCCCAGGGAAAAAACGCCTGAATCTGACAAGCTGCCGCAAATCGGCGCTTCCGAAGCCGTGCAGGCCGCGACCGCCGCCGTCTCCGACATGGGCCAGTTCTGCAAGCGCCAGCGGGCGGCCTGCGAAGTCGGCGGCCAGGCCGCGACCGCGATCGGGCAGCGTGCGCAGGACGGCGCGCGCAAGCTGTATCAGATCATCACCGACAAACCCGACAAGAAAGCCCCCGATCACACTGGCTCGATCGGCGCCGCGGGCGATACGGAAGCAATGCTTGCCAACGCCGCACCCCGCGATACGCTGACGCAAGAGGATCTCGCCGCGGAGTGGCGCGTCACCCCGACGCAGTGACCGGAATCGCCCGAAAATAGGCCCGGAACCGGTTCCATTTTCATCGCTTTCGATACGCCCGCATCCTATATAACGAGTTGAGTATGGGACGCGGGCCACGATGACGATCGATGAGATCAGGGACAATTTCGCGCTGCTGGACGAGTGGGACGACCGCTACCGGTACGTCATCGAACTCGGCCGCACGCTGGCGCCGATGCCGGAGGCCGAGCATTCCGCGGCCAACAAGGTCAATGGCTGCGCCAGTCAGGTCTGGCTCGCCAAGCGGATCGACCGCAGCGGCAACGGCGAACCGCGGTTGAACTATCTCGGCGACAGCGACGCCCACATCGTGCGCGGCCTGATCGCGATCCTGCTGACGCTCTATTCCGGCCACACGCCGCAGCAGATCCTTTCCGCCGACGCGATCGCAGTGTTCGACGAATTCGGATTTCGCGAGCACCTGACGCCGCAGCGCTCCAACGGCCTGCGCTCGATGGTCGAGCGCATCCGCTCCGATGCGCGCGAGGCGCTCGCCACGGCTTCCTGAGCGCAGCTTCTGAATAAGGAAGGCTACTTCCGCTTCCGCGCCTGCTGGCCGAGGCCCATTTTCTTGGCGAGTTGCGAACGGGCCACCGCATAATTCGGCGCCACCATCGGGTAGTCGGCTGGCAGGCCCCATTTGTCGCGGTATTGCTCCGGCGTCATGTTGTACTGCGTACGCAAATGGCGCTTCAGCGACTTGAAGCGCTTGCCGTCCTCGAGACAGACCAGATATTCCGGCGTCATCGATTTCTTGACCGACACGGCGGGCTTGGCCGGCTCGAGCGGGGTGTCGGCCCGGCCGCTCGACACCCGCAGCAGGGCGGCGTGAACCTGGCTGATCAGGTTCGGGATTTCGGACGCCTGCGTCGGATTGTTGCTGAGATAGGCCGATACGATGTTGGCCGTCAGTTCGACCGGTGTTTTGCCGACGGGATCGGACATGGTTCAACCTTCCTGGGATCTCGAGCGCGCTAGGAGCCGCACGGTCCTGGCAGTATACGGCCGCCGCTATACGCAGGCGGAATCTAGTACGACTTGGTCAATATGAGCGGATTACCGCGAATCTGACAAGAACAACGGCGTTTTATTTTCGAACCGGAGGTCGCGGCAAGTATTGTCCGCCTTACGGCCGCTGATCGAGGTGGGAGCGCAATTCGTCGATCGACGCAAAGCGCATCATGCCTTCCGGCATCTGTGCCTCGATCGAACCGTCGGAATAAAGCGAATAGGCCATGCCATCGACGACGCCTGACTTCAGCACCTTCACCGCCGGCTGATCTTCATTTCGCGCCGTGGCGTCATTGGCCTCGTTGAAGGTCGAGGGTGTCCGGGGACCGCGCCGCTTCGGCTCAACGTCACCGGGCCTTGGCCGTTCCGATTTCGGCCAGGCATCGTCGAACGATGCGGGCTGCGCCTCGACGGGCTCGGGCGGCGGCGGTGCGGCCGGCGGATTGGGACGAAGGTCCGGCGACAGCAGATCCGGCGGCAACGGCTCGCTGGTTCGCGCCTGCGCCCGCTCGCGCTCCTTCCGCGACGTCGAGGAAAACAACAGATTGCGCCTTGGTTTGGCAGCCAATGCGGCCGCAGCCGGCGCGACTTCAGGCGCCGCATCGCTGCGCGGACGATCGCGCGAAGCGGCCTCGTCCTGCCACGGCGGCGGCGATGGCGCGGACGCCGCGGCGGGCTCGGGGCTGGTTGCATTCTCCGCGGCCTGCTGGTCGCGGTTGAACAGGAAGCCGCCATCGGCGGGCGCCGGCTCGCGCCAGGCCCCCGGGGGCAGCACCGGTCGTATCGCGACGTCGCCGCGCGGCTGGGCGCCACCCGCGCCAAGCCACCGCGCGATGGTTTTCAGTTCCCTCACGGCCATCCAGAGCGCGAGCATGATCGCGCCGGTGCAAACCGCCATCACGCCAGTGAGAATCAGCGTGTTACCGAAACTGAATTCCTTGACCGGGAACCCGAAGCCGATCGCGAGCAGGCCCGCCAAAACAAGGCTGATACCCGCGACCAACATGCCAACCATCATCGAACCAACCCCCGCGTTTGCGCCCGAAATGCTCGCAATCCGCCAATGCCACGATACCGTCATAATGTGTGCATCGCCAACCGGCAATTGTGCACAGGGTTCCCAAAAATCTCCGCGCCGGGGAGCAGCATGTCCAGTCGGCAATTCGAGGGCGACCGGGCTCATTCAGGTGGCGTTCAGCCCCGTCCGTATATCTACGGCCTACCAATTACTGCCAATTTGCTGCGTTGCATCAGGGAATTAGGCCACAATTGCCAATTACTTGGAAATGGAACTGCGCTATATGGAGGCCCGGGAATAAGGCTCAAAGGCGCAATTACGGGGCCATAAGGGGACACCGGGTTAACCAATAGACATGTCATCCATCACGACATCTGCCCTCGATACGCCTGCGAGGCGCTCGGTGGAGCGGACCAGCGACGACCTTGCCATGCTTGTGCTGGCGGTGGTCAGTCTGATCGCGGGCCTCACCTTCCGTGACTACGGGCTGGGCTGGGACGACTATACCCACGCCGAATATGCCGATCTGCTGCTGCGTATGTATGGCACCGGTTTTAAGGATACCGGCGCGCTGTCGTTTGCCAATCTCTACATGTATGGCGGCGGCTTCGACATGGCGGCCGCACTGCTGCACAAAATCATTCCGCTCGAACTGTTTGAGACCCGCCGCCTGCTCGGCGCCGTCGTCGGCGCGATCGGCCTTGCCGTGACGTGGCGGCTGGCGCGCCGCGTCGGCGGTCCGCTGGCCGGACTTGCGACGCTGCTCTTGCTGGCGCTGTGTCCGACCTTCTACGGGCACATGTTCATGAATCCGAAGGACGCACCATTCGCCGTCTCGATGGTGATCCTGATCCTGGGCCTCGTCCGCCTTGCCGAGGAGTATCCCTCGCCTTCGCCGCGAACCATTCTGATCGTGGGATTTGGAGCCGGCCTCTCCATCGGCTGCCGGGTTTTGGGCGGGCTGGCGCTGGTCTACGCGGTGGCAGGCTTCGTGCCGTTGCTGATCGAGGAGTTTCGTAGGCAGGGACCGCGCGAAGCCGCGCATCGCTTTGCCCATGTGATCTACGTGCTGCTGCCAGGCCTCGTTTTCGGCTATCTCGTCATGGGCCTGGTATGGCCGTGGTCGATCATGGAACCGGGCCATCCGTTCCAGGCGCTGACGTATTTTTCGCATTTCTTCGAAAAGCCCTGGAAGGAAATGTTCGACGGCGCTCTGGTGTCGGTGCCGGACATGCCGTGGTCGTATTTGCCGACGCTGTTCGCGCTGCAGCTTCCCGAAGTGCTGCTGGCGTTGTTGTTCGCCGGCGTCATCGGCACCATCATTTCGCTGTCGCATACCGACGTGCCGGCCCGCCGCAAGACTATCCTGTTGATGCTGACGCTGGCGGCAACGCTGCCGCTGGTGATCGCGATGGTGAAGCGGCCCGCGCTCTACAACGGCATCCGACACTTCGTTTTCGTGATCCCGCCGATGACGGTGCTGGCGGGTCTAGCCTTCGGCTGGGGCATGAACTGGCTGAAGGAAAACCGCCGCAGCTGGCAACCTGCCGCGCTCGCGGTGTTCACGTTTGGCCTGTTGCTGCCGCTCAGCGAAATGGTCCGCCTGCATCCTTACGAATACACCCACTTCAACCACATCGCCGGCACGGTTCGCTCCGCCGACAATCTGTTCATGCTGGACTATTGGGGGCTGGCACTGAAGCAGGCCTCGGACGGCCTGCGCGATGAACTCGTCGAGCGGCAGGAAGTGGCGCCGCGGGGACGCAAATGGAAGGTCGCGGTGTGTGGCCCGCAACGTCCGGCGCAGGTCGCGCTCGGCCCTGACTTCACGATCGGTTGGGACAGCAACGCCGCCGACTTCGCGATGACGCTGGGCGAGTTCTACTGCAAGGGCCTGACCGCACCGGTCATGGTTGAGATCAAGCGCGACGATGTCGTGTTCGCGCGCGTCTACGATATCCGCGGCCGCAGTATTTCGACCTTGCTGGCGATTCCGGCGCCGTAGCAGCCCTTCTCCGAGCCACAAAAAGCATAACAGCTACCCCAGGGCCGCGCCTTGCTGCGGCGCGGGCGCGGGGCTAGGCTCGCGCGCGAAAATCAGAACACACGGGAGAAACCGGTCATGTCACCAGCCGAAGCTCTTCTGAAGGAAGTTCCGACCGGCATGACGGATGCCGAGTGGAACCAGCGCATCAATCTCGCCGCCTGCTATCGCCTGGTGGCGCTGTACGGTTGGGACGATCTGGTCGACACCCACATCTCGGCGCGCGTGCCAGGCCCCGAACATCACTTCCTGATCAATCCCTACGGCTTGATGTTCGACGAGATCACCGCCTCGAGCCTGGTCAAGGTCGATCTCGACGGCAATCAGCTGACGAAGAGCGATTACAGCATCAACCCGGCGGGCTTCACCATCCATTCGGCGATCCACGAGGTCCGCGAGGACGCCGGCTGCGTGCTTCATTTGCACACGCCCGACGGCACCGCGGTGGCGAGCTGCATGGAAGGCCTGCTGCCGATGAACCAGACCGCGCATTTCGTCACCCACGACCTCGCCTATCACGACTATGAAGGCGTGGCGCTGGACCATGACGAGCGCCCGCGGCTACAGAAGGACCTCGGCGACAAGAATCACATGCTGCTGCGCAACCACGGCACGCTCACGGTCGGCCGCTCGGTCGCCTCCGCCTTCGAGCGCATGTACCATCTGGAGCGGGCCTGCACGATGCAGGTGCGCACCCGCATGCTGGGGCCGACCGCTTATCCGATCGAGAAGGCCGTGATCGACAAGAACGAGCAGGTGTTCCACAATCCCGAACGCGCGGAAATGCGCTCGACCAACCTCGTGTGGCCGCCGCTGTTGCGCAAGCTCGACCGCATCGACCCGAGCTACCGGACCTGACGCCCCACAGGCGGGCGAACAGCGTGAAAGGTTCAGCGACGTGACTACTCTGGTGACCGGCAGTTCCGGCCATCTCGGCGAGGCGCTGGTCCGTACCCTGCAGGCGCAGCGGCGTGAAGTCATCGGCATCGACATTCTTCCCGGTGCCTTCACGCAACGGGTGGGTTCGATTGCCGACCGCGGCTTTGTCCGACATTGCGTGAAGGGCGTCACGGCCGTGCTGCACGCCGCGACACTGCACAAGCCGCATGTGGCGACCCACAGCCATCAGGACTTTGTCGACGTTAACGTCACAGGCACGCTCAATCTGCTCGAGGAAGCCGCCGCGGCCGGTGTCACGGCGTTCGTATACACGAGCACCACGAGCGTGTTCGGCGACGCGCTGGTGCCGCCGCCGGGCGAACCGGCGGCCTGGGTGACGGAAGACGTCATCCGGGTGCCCAAAAACATCTACGGCGTCACCAAGGCGGCCGCGGAGGATCTGTGCCAGCTGTTTGCGCGCAACCATTCACTTGGTGCGATCGTCCTGCGCACCTCGCGGTTCTTTCCCGAGGAAGACGATAATCGCGCAATACGCGAGGGCTATGCCGATGCCAACGTCAAGGCCAACGAGTTTCTCTACCGCCGCGTCGATATCGAGGACGTCGTTAGCGCGCATCTCCTGGCCGCCCGCCGCGTCCCGTCGGCCGGTTTCGCGAGATACATCATTAGCGCCACGACGCCATTCTCGCGCGATGACGTGGTGGAATTGCGCAGCGACGTGCCACGGGTGCTCCGCCGTTACGTGCCCGACTATGAGGCGGAATATGCACGGCGCGGTTGGACGATGATTTCCGGCATCGACCGGGTTTACGTCAACAACAAGGCGCGCGCCGGGCTCGGCTGGCAACCGCGCCATGATTTCCGGGCGCTGGTGGCGCGGCTGCAGAGCAATGACGACATCCGCAGCCCACTCGCGCGTGAGGTAGGCAGCAAAGGCTATCATGATCTTGTCTTCCGCGACGGGCCCTATCCGCTGGAGTAAGGACCCGCACCAGCATTCGAGGCGCGGCCCAGGCTATGGCTCGCACCTCGGCATGACGGGTCGGATATCGAACGAAGTTGCGATGGACGAAACCGCACGAATCCGCTAAATTATCATCCACACATCCTCTACACGTCTTCAGTCAAACGCCGCCCAATTCCGGGCGGCGTTTTTATCTTCGGTTCGCGTCGCAGTACGGGCGGGTGGCGTCCGCTATTTCGGGAGGCCATACCACCTCGAACCGCTCGAAGGTGGTTTCGATCTCGTCATGCATCCGAAAACCCTGGCCAGTGGCGCGCCGCCCAAACAACTGACGATGGGCAGCCAGCCACCATTCTCGGGTGCCCTCGCCTTCGTCCCATCGAACCGCTCGTGTGCAGATCGCGTTCCAGCGGCCATTTCGGCTATCCCTTCGGCGCCTCCGCGAAGGCGCCGAGAATTCGCGCCCAGGAGCGGATGCCCTTGTGAAAGCTCTTCAGGTCGTACTTCTCGTTCGGCGAATGGATGTTGTCGTCGTCGAGGCCAAAACCCACCAGCACGGTGTCGAGGCCGAGCGTGCGCTTGAAATCCGCCACGATCGGAATCGAGCCGCCCGAGCCGATCAGCAGCGCTTCCTTGCCCCACTCATCCGTCAGCGCGCGCTTGGCGGCGGCGAGCGGCTTCATGTTCCAGTCGAGGCCGATCGCCGGGGCGTTGGAGTGGTCGGTGAATTCGGCCTTGCAATCGCCGGGCAGCCGCGACGTGACATAGTCGCGGAAGGCCTTGCGGATTTTATCCGGGATCTGCCCTTCCACCAGCCGGAACGAAATTTTGGCGGAAGCCTCCGCCGGGATCACCGTCTTGGAACCCTCGCCGGTATAGCCGCCGATGATACCGTTGATGTCGCAGGTCGGGCGCGACGAGACCTGTTCGATCAGGAGGCGGTCTCTCTCACCGGCGGGAAGCGAAAGGCCAATCGGCTTCAGGAACGACTCTGGCGTCAAGTTGAGATTCTTCCGTTGCGCCAGGATATCCGCCGGCAGGTCCTTCACGCCATCGTAGAAGCCGGGAATGGTGATGTGGCCGTTCTCGTCGTGCAGGCCGCCGAGAATACGGGTCAGTACCCGGATCGGATTTTGCGCGCCGCCGCCGAAGATGCCGGAATGCAGGTCGCGGCTGGCAGCCTTGATCTTGACCTCGTCATAGACGAGACCGCGCAGCGAGGTGGTGATCGCCGGCGTGTTCTGGTCCCACATGCCGGTATCACACACCAGCGCGAAGTTCGCCTTGAGGTCGGCTTTGTTCTGCTCGAGGAACGGCGCAAAATTCTTCGATCCGATTTCCTCCTCGCCTTCGATGACGATGGTGATGTCGACCGGCAGCGATCCCGTCACCGACTTCCAGGCGCGGCAGGCTTCGACAAAGGTCATCAACTGACCCTTGTCGTCCTCGGCGCCACGCGCGACGATAATCTTGCGGCCGTCGGCATGGTCGGTCACGGCTGGCTCGAACGGCGGACGGTGCCACAAGTTCAAGGGATCGACCGGCTGCACATCGTAGTGACCGTAGAACAGCACATGCGGCCGCCCGCCCTTGCCGTCATTGGCTTTGGCTATGATGGCGGGATGTCCCGCCGTCGGCCTCACGTCAGCCGTGAAGCCGATCGTCGCGATATCCCTGGCGAGATGATCGGCGGCCGCCTTGCAGTCGCCGGCAAAGGCCGGGTCGGCCGAGATCGACTTGATCCGCAGCAGCGCAAACAGCCGCTCGAGGCTGTTGTCGAAATCGGCATCGATGCGGTCGAGGACCGGCTGAAGCTGTGCGCTGGACATCCTGGTTTCCCTTAGCTGTGGGTATTGTTGTTGGCGGCAGTTTGTACCTCGCTTGTGGCCTGAGGCAAAGCGCCGGCGGCATCGGCTGTAGGCGGATTCATGATGTGCCAGACCAGCCCCGCCACAAGAACGGCGGTGGCGGCGAGATTATTGCCATAGGCTTGCAGCTGGTTCGGAAAAATTGGAAGCGCCAGGCACAAGAGGACACCCGCGGCGGCCAGAAGCGCCCATGTCCCGGCACTGACCACAGGCCGCGGATCATACGCGGCGCGATGGATCAGAACGGTGATTGGGTAGAACAGCCACATGAAATAATATTGGCGGGCCAGCGGCGAGGCGACCGTCATCAGACAGAACAGGATGCCGATCTCCTCGGCGTCCGACCGTTCGGTCCGGTGCGAGGCCGGTGGCATCACCGCGAGATAACCGATCCCGATCGCAAGCGAGATCGCCAATACGATCCAGTTCGCCGTCCTGAAATCGAGGTTGACGAGATTCATGGTGCGTACGGGCTTGGCCGGATCATCCTGATTGTAATTCAGCGGCCGCGTCAGACGGTGCGTTACTGCGATGATGGACTGATTGACCCAGGACCAGTTCTGCTCGTCGCGTTGGCCGAACCCCTTCTCCGAGCTCGAGCCCACCATGCCCTGATACCAGGTCTTCAGCTCCGCGACGTTGTGCTGGGCGCCGCGAAATGGCGCCGGCAGCACGAACAGGAATACACCCAGAAAGACCAGCATGCTTGCGGCCGCCGTCCATTGCCGGCGCCAGATCAGATAGGGAAGCACCGCCACCGGGAACACCTTGATCGCGGTAGCAAGCGCGAACATGCTTCCCGCCATCCATCCGCGCTGATCCCGCAAGAGCCAGAAGCCGTACAGCATCAGCGCCAGCAGCACGAGGTTGGGCTGCCCGAGGTCGAACATGTCAAAGACAAAAGTAACAGTGACGAAGCCCGGCAGCGCTTCCAGCCACGGGGCCGGCTTGCGCCCCGATCCCGCCATCGCATGCGAGAATTGCGCCGTCATCCACCACGCGACGATGTTGAGCAACGACAGGCCTAGATAAAGCGGGATCTTGCCAAGATAGCTCGGGATCGCCAGCAGCAGGGCCGGCAGCGGCGGATAGATGAAATCGAAATAGCTGGCGGGATCGTTGGGATAGAGGTTCTTGCCCTGCAGCACCTGCTGTCCGGCCCAGAACCACAGCGGGTAGTCCTTGGTCTTGCCGTTGCCCCAGATTTCCGGGACCAGCACGTCGGCCGTCAGCGCGACACAGCAGACAAGAAACAGGATATCGAGCGGCGCTCGCAACGACGGATATCTCAGCACGCGCTCGTTTCCGGAAGTCAGAGGGAGATCACGTCGTATCAGCGCCGCAGCAATCCGCCGAGCGCGCCGCGCACCAGCGCCCGACCGACCGAGCCGCCGAGTGCGCCGCCGACGGATTTGCCGAGATCGGCAGCCATCCCACCGACCACCTTGTTGGTGACCGAGCGCGTGACGTTTCGGGCGATGATCTGGCCGGTTGACATCCTGCCGCGCGAAACGTTGGTGCCGAAAATCGTCCCGACGATCGAACCGATCTGTCCGAGGATTCCGCCGCTGCCAACGCCGCCGCCGTCCGATCCATCCGTATGCGCGGCCGTTCCTGCCACGCGCTTCTGCAGCATCTCATAGGCGGATTCGGCATCGATCGCGGTGTCGTATTTGCCCTTCACCGGGCTGTTGTTCATGATCGCCTTGCGTTCCTCTGATGTGATCGGCCCGATCCGCCCCGTGGGCGGCCGGATCATGACGCGCTCGACCATCGCCGGCGTGCCGCCGCCTTCGAGGAACGACACCAACGCCTCGCCCTTGCCGAGTTCCATGATGACGCGGGCGGTATCCAGCTTCGGATTGGGCCGAAACGTCTGCGCCGCCGCCGTCACCGCCTTCTGATCGCGCGGCGTGAACGCCCGCAACGCGTGCTGTACGCGGTTGCCCAATTGGGCGAGTACCTTATCCGGCACGTCGATCGGGTTTTGCGTGACGAAATAAACGCCGACTCCCTTGGAGCGGATCAGCCGCACCACCTGCTCGATCTTGTCCATCAGCGCTTTCGGCGCGTCGGTGAACAACAGATGCGCTTCGTCGAAGAAGAACACCAGTTTGGGCTTCGGCAGATCGCCAGCCTCCGGCAGTTCCTCGAAAAGCTCCGACAGCATCCACAACAGGAAGGTGGCGTAGAGGCGCGGGCTCTGCATCAGTCTGTCCGCGACCAGGATATTGACCATGCCGCGGCCGTCGCTGTCAGTCTTCATGAAATCCTTCAGCGTCAACGCCGGCTCGCCGAAGAATTTCGTGCCACCCTGATTTTCCAGCACCAGAAGCTGACGCTGAATGGTTCCGACTGTCGCCTTGGTGACATTGCCGAAGCCCTGCGCCGCCTTGCGGATCGGCGCCAGCGGGTCTTCTTCGACATCCGGACCCTTCTTGCTGGTATCCGGGACGATCGCGTCCAGCAACGCGCGAAGATCCTTCATGTCGATCAGCGTCAGGCCGTTCTCGTCGGCGACACGGAACGCGACATTGAGGACGCCCTCCTGGACGTCGTTCAGATCGAGCATCCGGGACAGCAGCAACGGCCCCATTTCCGTAACCGTGGCCCGGACCGGGTGACCCTGCTCGCCGAACACGTCCCAGAATACGGTCGAGAACTGGTCGGGCTGGAAATTGAGCCCCATTTCGCTGGCCCGCTTGACGATAAAATCCTTGGCCTCGCCGACCTCGGAAATCCCGGACAGGTCGCCCTTGATGTCGGCCGCGAAAACCGGAACGCCGGAGCGCGCAAACCCTTCCGCCATCACCTGCAGCGACACCGTCTTGCCGGTTCCGGTCGCCCCGGTGACGAGGCCGTGCCGATTGGCGAGCGCGAGCGTCAGCCAGGCGGTCTCTTCGCCCTTGCCGATGAAAATCTTCGCGTCGGTATCGGCCGTCTTGTTATCGGAGGTCGCCATCACATCGCCTCTTCGCGCACATCGGGGAGGTTTGGTTGCCTAGCAACACAATCATATCGCATCCCGGCCGTCGATTGAAACCGTTCGCGGATATGGGCGTTGCCCGCCACTTCGAAGACCGCAAACTCATACTTTTTTCCAACCCCGGGCAGAAAAACGGATGGCGCGGTGCGACAAGTTAGCGTGAATCCGGTACGCACTCTTGCATTGCTGCAACACTCGCGACGCGATCTAGATCGAAATTCGCTTTCACCTGCGCTGATCGCTTGTATTTCAGATCGCAGACGCTCAAGATCAATTTCCAAGGAACGACCCGGTAACAAACCGGTTGAGGGCGGGGCAATATGGACGAATTGATTGGATGGCTGGCCTCCAAGGCCGGCATCGATAGCGTTGTCGCTGAAAAAAACATCGGCATCGTTCCGGGTTTTCTCCGTAACGAGGGGCCTTCCGACATGGTTCAGGCTCAGATCGACCAAATACCGGGTGCGGAAGCTGCGATCGCGGCCTCAAGCAGCAATGGCGGCCTCTCCAGGTTGATGGGCGGTGGTTTGTTGATGGGCGGTGGTTTGATGGCGCTCGGCACCAAGCTGATGGCGCTTGGTTTGGGCATGAACGGAATTCAGAGCGTGGCGCGTGAACTTTTCCGGTTCGGCCGCGACAAAATCGGAGCGGATAAAATGGGCGAGATCATCTCGGGGACGCCGGGGCTCAGTCAGTTCGGTTGAAACGCCTCCCCTACGGCCTGCGCACATTCTTTTCCATCGAGTGTCATGACATACCCCCTCTCCCAGATCGAAGGCCTGACGGCCTACTCCGCCTCGAAGCTGAAATCGCTTGGCATTCGCACCACCGAAGCGCTGCTGGAAGCTGCCCGCACTGTCAAAGGACGCAAGGCGCTCGCGGCGAAGACCGGGATCAGCGAACAGCAGCTGCTCGAATGGGCCAATTTCTCCGACTACATGCGGATTCCCGGGATGGGCAAGGCAAAGGTCGGACTGGTGCGGGCTGCCGGCGTGCCGACGGTTCGTGAACTTGCGCTGCGCAACCCGGCTCGGCTCGCCCAGAACATGAAAGACGTGAATACCAAGCGTAAACTCGTCCGCGTCATGCCGTCTGAGAAGTCGGTCGAGCAACTGATCGCCCAGGCGCGCAAGCTGCAGCCGAAAATCAGCTACTAGTTCGCTTAAAAGTTGGCCCGGCCAGGCCCGCATCAACCGGCTCCCGTGCCTTGACTCGCTCACGTGGACCGCGCAAAGCGACCGCATGATCGCAACCATGTCCAGACTCGCCACAGGGACCGGCCCGGCCGGTCAAATCGACCTGCCGGCGCTGCTGTCGAGGCCCTATCCGGCCGTGATGGGCGTCCTGAACGTGACGCCTGATTCATTCTCCGACGGCGGACAGTTCATAGCACCCGAACGCGCGCTGGCGCAGGCCCGGCGCATGGTCGCCGAAGGCGCCGATATCATCGACATCGGCGCGGAATCCACCCGACCCTATGGATCGGAGCCGATCTCGGCGGACGAAGAGCTGAAACGGTTGCAGCCCGTGCTGCCGGATGTGGTGGCGCTCGGCGTTCCCGTCTCGATCGACAGCATGAAATCGGCCGTCGTCGCCTGGGCGCTGGATCATGGCGCTGCGATCGCCAACGACGTCTGGGGCCTGCAGCGCGATGGCGACATGGCTGGCCTGATCGCCGAGCGCAATGTGCCCGTTATCATCATGCATAACCGCGACAGCGCCGACGCCAGCATCGACATCATGAAGGATATCGCGGCCTTCTTTGCCCGTTCGCTCGACATCGCCGCGAAGGCCGGGGTTTCGCTTCGCAATATCGTGCTCGACCCCGGTATCGGCTTCGGCAAGACGCCGAAACAAAGCATGATTGCGCTGGCGCGGCTCGATGAACTGCAATCGTTCGGGCTGCCGCTCCTGGTCGGCGCCTCGCGCAAGCGCTTCATCGGCATGGTGACGCCCTCAGTACCGCATCAGCGCCTTGGCGGCTCGATTGCCGCCCACCTCATTGCAGCCGATGGCGGGGCACGGATCATCCGCGCCCACGATGTGGCGGAAACCGTCCAGGCGCTGCGCGTCGCAGCCGCGATCAGGGAGCAGGAATGACCGATACGATCTTCATCACCGGCGTCGTCATCCATGCCCGCCACGGCGTGATGGAACACGAGACCGAAGTAGGCCAGCGCTTCGTGATCGATCTCGAACTCTCGGTCGACCTGTCGGAATCCTCGCACACCGACCGCCTGGCCGATACCGTGTCTTATTCCAACGTGGTCGCGACCGCCACTGCGGCCTTCAAGAACACCAATTACAAGCTGCTGGAGCGCGCGGCCGGCGCGGTGGCCGATGCCATCCTGGCGGCGTTCCCGCGCACCAGCGCGGTCAAGATCACCGTGCACAAGCCGCACGCGCCGATCGCCGCGATTTTCGAGGACGTCGGCGTGGTGCTGATACGCGCCCGGCAATCGCCCTGACATGGCGGACGTGCTGATCGCGCTCGGCGGCAATGTCGGCGACGTTCGCGCGACATTCCAGAAGGCCATCTCCAACATCTGCGGCATGACGCAGGCAGCACTATTGGCGCGGTCGTCGGACTACGCCACGCCGCCCTGGGGCAACGAAGCGCAGGCGCCTTTCGTCAATGCCTGTATCGAAATCGAAACCAGCCTCGATCCCCATGCGCTGCTGTTCACGTTGCACAGGATCGAGAAGAAATTCGGCCGCGACCGCGCCGCAGAGCAGCACTGGGGGCCACGCACCCTCGACCTCGATCTGATCGCCTATGACGACGTCAAAATCGACAAGCCCGAGCTGACGCTGCCGCATCCCCGGCTGTTCGAACGCGCCTTCGTATTGGTGCCGCTCGCGGAGATTGTGCCCGACCGTGTCATTGCGGGACGCTGCGTGAAGGACGCGCTCGCAGGGCTTTCGACCGATGGTATCCAACGGTTACCCGACCTCGGCCAGCCTTGACTAGCCCTTGGGGACCCGAAAACAACCGTTTGGCATGGCGGCCGCCCCGTGGCAATTTCCGGCCAAATCAAGCGGCGACCAGGGAACGACCATCCTGATGACGACGACCACTGACGAGCTTCGATTGGCGGCGGATTTTGCCCCGGCGACGTACGACGACTGGCGCAAGCTGGTCGACGGGGTACTGAAAGGCGCGCCCTTCGAGAAACTCGTCAGCAGGACATCAGATGGATTGAAGATCGATCCGATCTACCCCCGCGCGCAAGGTGCCGCACCCGTCGCAGGCCGGCCCGCCGCCGCGCCCTGGCAGATCATGCAGCGGGCCGATCATCCCGACGCCAGGCAGGCCAACGCGCAGGCGCTGCACGATCTCGAAAATGGCGCGACCGGCCTTACACTCGTGTTTGCCGGCGCCAATGGTGCTTACGGCTTCGGGCTGGAGCCGTCGGCGGAGGCCGTAGCCCAAATCCTCGACGGCATCTATCTCGATGCCGGCATCGGCATTGAACTTCAGATCGGTCCCCAGTCGCGGATGGCGGCGATCCACGTCGCCGAATATATCCAGCGCAGGGGGATCGATTCTGCGGCCTGCGATATCCGCTTCGGTCTCGACCCGCTCGGCGCCTGCGCGGTGTGGGGATCCAGTCCCTATAGCTGGTCCGAAATCGTGCCCGCGGTCACCAGCGCCATCAAGGGCCTCGCCACGCTCGGCTTCAAGGGGCCACTGGCTGCGGCCGACGGACGGGTGATCCACGATGCCGGCGGATCGGAAGTCCAGGAGCTGGCGTTTGTGCTGGCCGCGGGCGTTGCTTATTTGCGGGCGATCGAAGCGGCCGGCATGCCGCTCGAGGATGCGCAAGGTATTGTTTACGCGCGGCTGTCCGCCGATGCGGATCAATTCCTGACGCTGTCGAAATTCCGCGCGCTGCGGCTGTTGTGGGCACGGATCGAACAAGCCTGCGGCCTCACGCCCAAACCGTTGTTCGTCGCGGCCGATACCGCCTGGCGCATGCTGACGCAGCGCGATCCATATGTGAACATGTTGCGGGCGACGATGGCGACCTTCTCTGCCGGCCTCGGCGGCGCCAACGCCGTCACCGTGCTGCCGCATACGCTGGCCAAGGGATTACCTGATCCGTTTGCCCGCCGCGTCGCGCGCAACACACAACTGGTGCTGCTGGAAGAATCCAACCTCGCAAAGGTGTCCGATCCCGCGGCCGGCTCCGGCGGCATCGAAAAACTCACAAAGCAGCTTTGCGAAGCGGCATGGTCGCTGTTCCAGGAAATTGAAAAGGCCGGCGGCCTGTTCGCCTCGCTCGAGCAGAACCTGATCCAGCGCAAGGTCACTGCGACCCGGACCATGCGCGAAGCGAACATTGCCAAGCGGCGCGACGTTCTGACCGGCGCCAGCGAATTCCCGAACCTGCACGAGGCTGACGTCGCGGTGCTGGATGCGAAAGCGATTGCGCTCGCGCCCTATGGCGAAGCCAAATTCAAGTTCGATCCGCTGCCACCGATGCGGCTCGCGGCGCCGTTCGAAGCGTTGCGGGACAAATCGGACGAACGGCTGAAAACCACCGGTGCGAGGCCAAAGATTTTCCTCGCCAATCTCGGCACACCCGCCGATTTCACGGCGCGCGCCACCTTTGCCAAGAGTTTTTTTGAGACCGGCGGCATCGAAGCGATCGACACGCAAGGGTTTATCGATGCGGCGGCGCTTGCCGCCGCGTTCAAGGCGTCCGGCGCAGGCGTGGCGTGCCTTTGTTCTTCCGACAAGGTCTATGCCGGGCACGCCGTGGCCGCCGCCAAGGCCCTTCAAGCCGCCGGCACAAGACATATCTATCTGGCAGGCCAGCCTGGCGCGCAGGAAACGGCCCTGCGCGCCGCCGGCATCGGCGATTTCATCTTTGCCGGCGGCGATGCGCTGGCAATGTTGCAGGACGCCTGGCGGCGGATGGAGTGAGCATGACGGCGGAGAGCAAATTTGTTTTGACCGGCGGCTGCCAATGCGGCGCGGTTCGCTTTGCGGTGTCGGGCGCACCGGCCAGGATCAGCATCTGCCATTGCCGGATGTGCCAGAAGGCGTCAGGCGCGCCATTCGCCTCCTTCGCCGATATCGAGCATGCGGACTTTAGCTGGACCCGAGGCAAGCCGGCGGCGTTCAAATCCTCCTCCATCGCCGAGCGTGATTTTTGCGCAGCCTGCGGCACTCCCTTGAGCTTCCGCCGCATCGGCGGACCCCGGATCGAGATCATGACCGGCGCGTTCGACCGCCCCGACCGGGTGGTGCCGACCCGGCAATATGGAACCGAATCCCGGCTCGGCTGGGTGGTGGCGATCGCCAACCTGCCGAGCCAGACCACGCTGCAGAATTACGGCCCGGAGAAGCTCGGCACCATCGTCAGCCACCAGCACCCGGACCATGATTGAGGGGTGGCGTCCCCCGGACAACACATGTGCTATATTGGTAACCCATGAGCCGCATACCGAACTTTGAAAATATCGCTTTTGAAAAGGCCGCCCCTGCCGGGATCGTGAGCAGCGCCGAGCCGTGGCTGACGCCCGAGGGCATTCCGGTCAAATCCGTCTACAGCGAGGCCGATCTCGAAGGCATCGACTTCCTCGAGACCTGGCCCGGGATTGCGCCCTACCTGCGCGGCCCCTACCCGACCATGTATGTCAACCAGCCCTGGACCATCCGGCAATATGCTGGCTTCTCTACGGCGGAAGATTCCAACGCGTTCTATCGCCGTAACCTCGCGGCGGGGCAGAAAGGCCTTTCGGTCGCCTTCGATCTAGCGACGCACCGGGGCTACGACAGCGATCATCCCCGCGTATCCGGCGACGTCGGTATGGCCGGCGTGGCGATCAACTCGATCTACGACATGCGCACGCTTTTTGCAGGGATTCCGCTCGACCAGATGAGCGTGTCGATGACCATGAACGGCGCGGTGCTGCCGATCCTCGCGCTGTTCGTGGCGGCGGCCGAAGAACAGGGCGTGCCGCCGGAGAAATTGTCGGGCACCATTCAGAACGACATTCTGAAAGAGTTCATGGTGCGCAACACCTATATCTATCCGCCGGCGCCCTCGATGCGGATCATCTCCGACATCTTTGCGTACACTTCGCAGCGGATGCCGAAATACAATTCTATTTCCATTTCCGGCTACCACATGCAGGAAGCCGGCGCGACGCAGGACCTCGAGCTCGCCTATACGCTGGCCGACGGCGTCGAATATTTGCGCGCCGGCCTTGCCGCCGGCCTCGATGTCGATCGCTTTGCGCCGAGGCTGTCGTTCTTCTGGGCGATCGGCATGAACTTCTTCATGGAAGTCGCGAAAATGCGCGCCGCGAGGCTGCTGTGGGCCAAGCTGCTGACGCAGTTCAACCCGAAAGACCCGCGCTCGCTCTCGCTGCGCACGCATTGCCAGACCTCGGGCTGGTCGCTGACCGCGCAGGACGTCTTCAACAACGTGATGCGGACCACCATCGAGGCGATGGCGGCGACGCAAGGCCACACCCAATCCCTGCACACCAACGCGCTCGACGAGGCGCTGGCGCTGCCGACCGACTTCTCCGCGCGCATCGCCCGCAACACGCAATTGTTCCTGCAACAGGAAAGCGGCACCAACCGCATCATCGATCCCTGGGGCGGCTCGTTTTATGTCGAGCGGCTGACCCGCGATCTCGCGGCAAAGGCCTGGGGCCATATCCAGGAGGTCGAGGCGCTCGGCGGTATGGCCAAGGCGATCGAGGCCGGCGTACCAAAACTGCGGATCGAGGAAGCCTCGGCCAAGACGCAGGCGCGGATCGACGCCGGCAGGCAGGCGGTGATCGGCGTCAACAAGTACAAGCCGGTCAATGAGGCCGCCATCGACGTGCTGAAGGTGGAGAATTCCACCGTGCGGCGCTTGCAGATCGACAAGCTCAAGCGGCTGCGCTCCGAGCGCGACCAGAAGGAAGTCGACGCGGCGCTCGCGGCGCTGACGCGCAGCGCCGGCGAAGGCAACGGCAATCTGCTGGCACTCGCGATCGACGCGGCGCGCGCCAAGGCTACCGTCGGCGAAATTTCGGACGCGATGGAAAAAGTCTTCGGACGCCACCGCGCGGAAATCAAATCCATCACCGGCGTCTACAAGCGGGAGGCGTCCGCCATGTCCAACCGGGTCGAAAAAGTGCAGGCGCTGATCGATGCGTTCGAGGAGGCCGAGGGCCGCCGCCCGCGCATCCTGGTCGCCAAGATCGGCCAGGACGGTCACGACCGCGGCCAGAAGGTGATCGCATCGGCCTTTGCCGATGTCGGCTTCGACGTCGATATCGGGCCGCTGTTTGCCACCGCCGACGAAGCGGCGCGGCAGGCGGTGGAAAACGACGTGCATATCCTCGGGGTGTCGTCGCTGGCGGCGGCCCATCTCACCGCCGTGCCGGAGTTGAAGGCGGCGTTGAAGAAGCAGGGCCGCGAGGACATCATGATCATTATCGGCGGCGTGGTGCCGCCGCAGGATTATGATGCGCTGTACAAGGCCGGTGCGGAAGCGATCTTCCCGCCGGGCACCGTGATTTCGGACGCCGCCGAAGAGCTGATCCACAAGCTCAATGCCCGGCTCGGCCATAGCGAGGCGGCGGAGTAGCATGCGATGGCAGCCTGAAGGCGTATCTGACGCCGGAGGGCGTCCAGATCTTCGGCGGCGCGCGGCCGAAGGGGGATGACGGGCGATCACGCGGCTAGGCAGGTGCGAAATCGATAGGGATTCAAGGGGCCTCTCGCCCCTCGCCTGAATCGCGCAGCCGTTGTAAACCAAGATATGCCTTCGCCGAATTCTTCCCCCGACATCGAGAAACTCGCCAGGGAGCTGCGTGCCGGCCACCGCGCGGCGCTGGCGCGCGCGATCACGCTGATCGAGAGCCGCCGCTCCGATCACCAGGCCGCGGCGCGCGATCTGGTGCAGGCGCTGCTGCCCTTAACCGGCAAGGCGGTGCGCGTCGGCATTACCGGCTCGCCCGGGGTCGGCAAATCCACCACCATCGATGCGCTCGGCATGTTCCTGATCGAGCGCGGCCACAAGGTCGCGGTGCTGGCGGTGGACCCGTCCTCGGCGCGAACCGGCGGCTCGATTCTCGGCGACAAGACGCGGATGGCGCGGTTGTCCGCTTCCGACCACGCCTTCATCCGGCCCTCGCCTACGTCCGGTACGCTCGGTGGCGTCGCCGCGAAAACCCGCGAGGCGATGCTGCTGTGCGAGGCGGCCGGCTTCGACGTGGTGTTGGTAGAAACGGTCGGCATCGGCCAGTCCGAGACTGCGGTCTGCGACATGACCGATTTCTTCCTGGCGCTGATGCTGCCCGGCGCCGGGGACGAATTGCAGGGCATCAAGAAGGGCCTCGTCGAACTCGCCGACATGATCGCGATCAACAAGGCCGACGGCGACAATATCAAGCGCGCCAATCTGGCGGCGGCCGAATATCGCGGCGCGCTGCATATCCTCACCCCACGTTCGGAGCACTGGCATCCGCCGGTGCTGACCTATTCGGCGCTGATCGGAACCGGCATGGATGTGCTGTGGCAGAAGGTGCTGGATCACCGCACCGCCATGAATGCCTCCGGCGAGTTTGCGGCGCGGCGGCGCGAACAGCAGGTGAAATGGATGTGGTCGATGCTGGAACAGCGGATGATGGCGCGACTGCGCGCCGACGCTACGATCCGCGCCAAAGTGAAAAAGACCGAGGCCGAGGTGGCCGATGGGCGTATCACGCCGGCGGTTGCGGCCGAACAGATCGCGGAGATGCTGCGATGAATGACAGGCTTCGCATCCTGATCACGGGCTTCGGCCCGTTTCCGGGTGCGCCCTACAATCCGACGCAGGCGTTGGTGATGCGGTTGTTGCGGCTGCGCCGTCCCGCGTTTTCCGACGTCGAGCTTTGCGGCCACATCTTTCCCGTAACGTACAAGGCGGTCGACCTCGAATTGCCGCAAGCGCTGGCCAAGCACCGGCCGCAGGCATTGCTGATGTTCGGTCTCGCCGGCCGCACCGCGCATGTCCGCGTCGAGACCCGCGCGCGCAACGCCGTCACCCTGCTGTGGCCTGATGCCGCGCAAACCCGCGTCCGCAAGGGATCGATCGGGCATGGCCCGGATGCGATGCTGTTTGGCCCGCATACGCTGCGGCTGCTGCGCGCCGCACTCGGCACCGGCATAGATGCGCGGCCATCGCGCGACGCCGGCAGCTATCTCTGCAATTATCTGAGCTGGCGCGCCATCGAAGCCGCCGGCACGGACGACCATCTCCGCCTGGCTTCGTTTGTGCACATTCCCCCGCTGGCACGCAATGGCGCGGCGGCGCGCAAAGGCGCTGCTCGCATCACTCTGGAAGAGTTGGTCGATGCGGCTGAGGCGATGTTGATGGAGTTGGTTAGCCTGACAAGGCAGGCGGTTCGCGACGCGCGCAAGATCTCCCTGCAAATTCCGTCAGCCTCTAATTAACCCTACCCCCAACAATCGCCCTCTTCCGGCCTCTCGTTCACCACGCGCTGCCGCATTTTCGCGTTAGTTTTGCAGCGCGAATGCCGTTAAGCGCGCATGGCGCAAGGATCATTCAATCATGGACGTCAAACGCCGCCATTTCATGGGCGTTTCCGCAGCCGGTGTTGCCGGTGCGCTGGCGATGTCGCCGGGCGGCGCACGCGCCGCGCAGCCCACCTCGGCGCTCGGGCGTGACGCCACGCAATATGGCGTCCGTCCGGGCAGCCCCGACGATCAGACAAAGGCCCTGCAACGGGCAATCGATGAAGCCGCGCGGGCGCAAGTGCCGCTGGCCCTGCCGCCGGGCATCTACCGCACCGGCCTGCTCCGCCTGCAAGGCGGCTCGCAATTGATCGGCGTGCGCGGTGCGACCAAGTTCGTTTTCAACGGCGGTGCATCGATTCTGCAAAGCGAAGGCGCCGGCGGCATCGGTCTGTCGGGCATCACCTTCGACGGCGGCGGCATCCCGCTGCCGACGCGGCGCGGTCTCGTTCATTGCCTCGGTGGCCGCGATATCCGCATCACCGACTGCGAAATCACCGCCAGCGGTGGCAACGGAATCTGGCTCGAGCAGGTCTCCGGCGATATCAGCGGCAATATCTTCACGAAGATTGCGACCACCGCGGTGGTGTCGTTCGATGCGCAGGGCCTGATCGTCTCGCGCAACACCATTGCCGGAACCAACGATAACGGCATCGAGATCCTGCGCACCGCGATCGGCGATGACGGCACGCTGGTGGCGGATAACCGCATCGAGGACATCAAGGCTGGCCCCGGCGGCTCCGGACAATACGGCAACGCCATCAACGCCTTCCGCACCGGCAACGTGATCGTGCGGGGCAATCGCATCCGCAATTGCGATTATTCGGCGGTGCGCGGCAATTCGGCGTCCAATATCCAGATCACCGGTAACAGCGTCAGCGACGTCCGCGAGGTCGCACTCTATTCGGAATTCTCCTTCGAGGGCGCGGTGATCGCCAACAACACCGTTGACGGCGCGGCCGTCGGCGTCTCCGTCTGCAATTTCAACGAGGGCGGCCGCATCGCGGTCGTGCAGGGCAACATCATCCGTAACCTGTTGCCGAAGCGGCCGATCGGCACCGTGCCGGACGACGACGCCGGCGTCGGCATCTATGTCGAGGCGGACAGTTCCGTGACCGGCAATGTGATCGAGAACGCGCCCTCGTTCGGGATCGTGGCCGGCTGGGGCAAATATATGCGTGATATCGTCATCACCGGCAACGTGATCCGCAAGGCCTTTGTCGGCGTCGGCGTCTCCGTGGTGCCGGGCGCGGGCACCGCGCTCGTCAACAACAACATGATTTCGGAAACCCCGCGCGGCGCCGTGGTCGGCCTCGATCACGCCCGCGCCGTCACGACCGACCTGTCCGCCGACGGCGCCCAGCGTTATGCGCAGGTGGTGGTCGGCACCAACGCGGTGCGGCGGTAGCGCGCCGCCCTATAACGCGTTCCTCAGCAGCGGGTAGCGTTGCTGCATCAGGTCGAGCGAGGGTGGCGGGGGATCGTCGAGCCTGGGCACATCAGGCACCGAGGAAGCCTCAGCTGAATGGACCAGCACGCTTTCCATCGCGGCGAGGACATCGCCAGGAATTTCACGCGACGGCGGCTCGGCCATGACAGGCGCGGGCAGCGGCCGCTGCGGTTGAACCCGTTCGCGCAACCTGTCGCCGCGCGGCAGTGCCGGTTGCGCACGTCCAAGCCAGGAGAGATCGAGGGCGGTGTTGTCGAGCGAGGCCTCGCGCGTCAACAGATTGCGCCAGATTTCTACCGCGGCCTTGGCTTCCTGGATATTCTCGAGAAATGCCCGTTCGCTGTGATAGCGCCGCCAGCGCCCGGTCTCGAACAGTTCGGTGAGATATTCCAGCCGCTGCTCGGCAAGATTGCACCAGCGCGCAACGATGTCGCGGCCACGTGCCCCGTCTGCATGATGTGTCATGAACCAGCCCGTAGGGAGATGAACGGACGCAGACGCAACCGCGACGAATCAATTGGATGTGACAGGGATATTCTGTGGAAAACTTCTTGCTTGTCCAGTCGGTGACACTACTGAACACATCCCGACAAGAGAAACCCGCTTCAATATGGGGTTATTCGCCCTAGCCACAGTCAAGCCGCGCAGCGGCATCGCCGCGTTGCGTGGGCTATGCAGTGATTTCTCCGGCGGCAGTTCAGCTAGATTCGCGCGCGCTCGCCGCTCTTGATCGCACGACCATACGCAATTGGCGCGGGGTCAGGTCTTCGCTCGAAAACGGCGCTGAAAAGAAAAGACCCGTCCGGGGGGACAACCGGACGGGTCAAGCCATATGGGCGCTTGGGGTGGATGGGCGCTCGCGCCGAATACAGCCGATGGGGAGGGATAACCGCTCCCACATTTATTAGTCGCAGCAGGCTCGCCGGACGTTCAAAACATCGGACGATTTTTTTAACGCTTTATTCAGGGGCTCGGCGGCTGGAAATCACTGCGCCGGCGGGCGATTGACGCTATTTGCGGCCGATTTATCGGATGCCATCGAGGGCGTGGGTTCATTCAGCGCCCTGCTCACGGAAGCGTTATCGGGAGCCGGCGCTTTTTCGGTAGTCGGCTCGCCCGAAACCGCGGCGACCGGTACCTCTGGCGCGGCAACGCTTGCCGCAACCGCGGCAAAAGCATCCACCTCGCCTGCCCCGAACAGATCGTCGCGGCCGGGGACGCCGAGATCGCGCGCAGTCTTCTCCAAAATCGCGCGTACATCGTTCGGCTTCAACGCAGGATTGCGTTCCAGTATCAGCGCCGCAACACCGCTGACATAGGCAGCGGAAAACGAGGTGCCCGACGTGATCTGGTACTTGTCGTCCGGCGCCGGCAGGAAGATATCGGCGCCGGGCGCGGCGATGGAGATGTAGTTACCCCGGTTCGACGCCGCGAACAGCTTTTCCTTCGCGTCGGTACCGCTCACTGCAATCACGTTCGGATTGGCGGCGGGATAGAGCGGCGGCGATTTCGCCCCGGCGTTGCCGGCGGCAGCCACCATCAGGATGCCCCTCGCGGCGGTCGCGGCGACGCCGCGCTCGACCAAGGGATCCTTCGGACCGGCGAAACTCATATTGATGATCTGCGCGCCGTGCTCGGCCGCATAATTCAGGCTCTTCAGAATCACATAGGTGGTGCTTTCGGCACCGCTCGTCCCGGCGCCGAACGCGCGGATCGCCAGCAGCCGCGCCTCCGGGGCGCTTCCCATCAGCCTGGCGTGCGCCACGATCGCGCCGGCGATGCCGGTGCCGTGGACATGCGGGCCTTCCTTGCTCCCGAGCGCATCGAACGTATCGGCGACCGAATTGGCAAGCTCCGGATGTTTGACGTCAATGCCGGAGTTGATCACTGCGATAGTGATGTTCATGCCGCGGGCGAGCGTATGCGCCTGCGGCAGTCGTAGCTGGGCGACCGCATATTGCGCGACATCGCCTTCGGTCGGCGTCTTCTTCTGATCCTGCAGCACATGGCGGAGATTGAACTGCACCGACTTCACGTTGCCGTCGGCGGCAAATTCGCGGCGCACCCTGTCTGCCCGACGCTGGTCGATGATGCGGAACAGGCCGATCGTGCCGCCGAGCAGCGGAAACGCCTGCGATGCGATCCGCTCCAGGCCGTGACGCCGCGCCAGCTCGTCGGCCTGCGCGACCGACAGCGCGCTGTCGATCTCCGCCACAAATTCGTTGCGGACCGTGAGCAGATTGATCGCAGCCTGCGGGATAGCGTTGCTGCCCGCGCCGCTGCTGTTCTTTTTGGCCGACGCGTTGCTGCCGCCACCGCCGGTCGAGGTAACCGGACGATCGAAGCATTCGCCGTTAGGACCGCGATTGGCGTATTCGCAAACCGGATAAAGGTTGTGCGAATAGCGCGCGTAGGGAAGCTTCTCCACGCCGATATGCATGATCCCGATGTGTGCGTCCGGCGTTCGCATGACCGACGTCGTGTCGCCCATGCGTAGTCCCGGCGTTCGCGCGATGGCGGTGACGCCGACGCTGGTCCGGTTCGTGATGGTCGGATTGACCCGGGTTCCGACCACGGGATTGACCCGTGGTGCTACTGTCGGATTGATGGTCGTTACCCGGGAATCGATGTGCAGGCTGGGCGTGCGCATGATGCTCTGCGCATGACCCACTGAGCCGCCGAGAATGGCCAGCGGCAGAGCCATAGCCGACAATGCCCGAGCCGCGCGTTGCGTCTTCATCCGCCAATTCACGCTAAATTGGACCATGGAACCTCGGCTTGGTCGGGCACGCGCCAGACGCCTTACGGTGTCGCCACCGCAAGACTGACGATCTTCTCACTCTGCAGCCTGCTCATCAGGCTTGCGACTTCGTCCTTGCCCATCGCTCGGTTGCCGAACTGCAGCCGGAACATGCCGTCCTTGGCGCCGTCGACGATCGAGGCCTGGTAATTGTCCAACAGCGCGGTGATGTCGGCGATGCGCGCTTCCGGCGCAAACCGCACCAACGCGCGCGGCGGCGCTGCGCCACCGAGATCGCGGGTGACGGGCCCGGACGGCTCGTTCAGGCTCAGCGAGGCGGTTTGGAACGAAGCGGTCTGGTTCTTCATCAGCACCGCACCGATCACGCCGGCCTGCAACAGCAGCAGCACGGCGCCGAGGCTCGCCGACCAGGCCAGCGTCCGCGGTGAAAGCCTGGTGAAGAATTCCGAGATCCGCGCCGAAAGGTTGGTCGACAGCGATGGCTTGCGCACGGGCTCTCCGTCGATCGCGGCAAACAGCTTCTGCATGGCGCGCCCGGACGGCGCTCCCAGGCTCTCGTTGAGATGAATGGTCTCGGCATATTCTTCGCGGATGACGGCATATTGCCGGGCCAGTTCGGGGTCGCTGGCAAGCGCTTCATCGACGCGGCGCGCATCGCGCGCGTTCAGCGTGCCGGCCGCATGGAATGGCAACAGCATTTCGATTTCGCTGGGTTCTTGATCCAGCATTTTTTTGCTCACTGCCATCATGGCCAACCTCGCTCAATGCCGGCTGCCTTCAGCAGTTCGGCCAATTTCTTGCGCGCATAAAACAAGCGCGTCTTGACGGTGTTCTCCGGAATTCCGACGATTTCGGCCACCTCTTCCACGGACTTCTCGTGGTAGTAGACGAGATCGACGATCTCCCGATGCTCAGGCGAAAGTGATGTCAGGCACTTGCGCAACGCGTCACTGGTATCCTTCTTCTGCACCACCACTTCGGGATCGTCGGACGTATCCTCGATCGCATTCGCGGTCTCGTCGTCCAGTCCAACATCCTTCCGGCGCCTTAGTGCCGACAGGGCCTTGAACCGGGTAATCGCCAGCAGCCAGGTGGTAACGGCGGATCGGCCTTCGAATTTGCCAGCCTGACGCCACACATCGAGAAAAACCTCGCTGATGAGGTCTTCCGCGACTTGTTCGTCCCGTACGAGCCGAAGCCCGAAACGGAACACCCTGACATGGTGCCTTCCGTACAGCACCTGCATGGCGAGCCGGTCGCCTTGGGCGATCCGAGCGATCAGAACCTCGTCTGAAGCCGCCTGTGCCGCGCTCAATGGCCGTCTCGCAAGATTGGTCGGATGGGGGTGGCGGAGGGTTCGACGCCGCAGGCAAGATTCTTCACATTACGGCAATGTCCGAATTGCATGTGTGATCTACCCCACAGAAGGCGATCGCCGGGCAACATTAGCGCCGGCGAGAACGAGCGATGCCCCGAAATCGGTACCATAATACGGAAATACTTTCCTAAATAGCGCGCCGCCCCGCAGCGACCTTACCAAGGCTTGGTCCGCAAGGCAGCATCTGCTTAGAGCCTGAGCTGCCACGCAACCGTCCCCTTTGGTCCGATCCGCCAGATTTCCGTTGCGAAACAGGGCAATGGCAGGGTTCTAACGGACTAGATTCGGCTCCAAAGATACCAAACCTAAAGGCTTTCCCACGTAGATTTTTTGACGAGTTCCACCAACGGCGAGACCATGGGCACCGCTGCGTCGTCATTCGTGAATCCGGCCGAACTGGAGGGCGTCGGTGCGCAACCGACGGCGAAGGCACTGGCGCGCCGCGCCAAGCAGCGCCGCCAGATCCTGGTCATGATCGGCAGCAGTTACGTCATCGATGCCGGGATCCTGCTGCTTTATGCGCAGGCCGGCACGATACCTTTCACGATCGGCCCGGCCTATGCCGCCACCGGCCTGACCGTGATCGCTTTCGCCATCGTGCTTTCGGAGCTCGGCTTCAACGACCGCTTCAAGGACCATTACATGGTCGCGCCGCAGTCGACCGTCTCCATGCTGATCGCGGTGGCGTTCACCTACATCGCGCCTGAAGCCGGGGGGTTGTTCCTGTGCACCCTGTTCATCGTGTTCAGTTTCAGTTCGCTGCGTTCGACGCCCGGGCAGACGATGGTGATCTGGACGGCGATGACAATCGGCCTGACCGGGCTGTTCCTTCTGACCGACAAACCGGTCTCGATTCCGCATGGCAGCTACCTCGAGCGCCTTGCCACCCTTTTGACTTTCATCCTGACCATCGGGCGCTGCATGTTCCTGGGGATATTCTCCAGCTCCTTGAAGCAATCGCTCTATCAGAGCGGGCTGAAACTCAAGGAAGCCTACAAGCGGATCGAGGAGCTCGCCGAACTCGACGAGCTGACCGGCTCGTATAACCGCCGCTGCATCATGCGGATGCTGGACGAGGAGATCGCCCGCACGGGCCGCAGCGGATCGCCCTGCTCGATCGCACTGATCGACCTCGACTGGTTCAAGCGCATCAACGACGGCTTTGGCCACCCGACCGGCGACGAGGTGCTGCGAACGTTCTCCATCACCATGTTCGCCAACATCCGCAGCGTCGACCATTTCGGCCGATATGGCGGCGAGGAATTCCTGCTGGTGCTGCCCGACATGAGCACCGACAACGCCGTGCGCGCGCTCGACCGGCTGCGCGCGATTATTGCCGAACTCGACTGGAGCGCATTCTCGCCCGACATGAAGGTAACGATTTCCGCCGGCGTCACGACGCTGAAGCCCGAGGAGACCGCGGACACATTCCTCGCGCGCGCCGACAGCGCGCTTTATGCAGCCAAGGCACGGGGACGCAATCGCATCGCCAGCGCCTGATCCAGCCCATTTCAGTTCCGGTGGCGGAGAATCCGTCGCCGGCTTTTGCTCCAGGACAGAGTCAAATGGTTTCGAAGTCTGCTATCGCCCCCGCGAGTCTGCTCGATGAACTGCAATCCACGCTCGTGCACGGAACCGTCGCACGCCGGGTCGAGACCCTGCGCCGGGTCACCGATCTCTTCATCAACGGCGCCGTGGACTACTCGGACGAACAGGTCGGCCTGTTCGACGACGTCTTCCAGTGCCTGATCGATCACATTGAGACTTCCGCCAAGACGCTGCTTGCCAACCGGCTCGCCCCGATCGACACCGCGCCGCCCCTGACGATCCGGGCGCTCGCGTTCGACGACGTGATCGAGGTCGCAGGACCCGTGCTGTCGCAATCGGCACGGCTCGACGACAAGACCCTGATCGAGAATGCGCGCAGCAAGAGCCAGGCGCATCTGATGGCGATCTCCACCCGCAAGGTATTGAGCGGCGCGGTCACCGACGTGCTGGTCCAGCGCGGCAATGACGAGGTGATCCAGAGCACCGTCAACAACCCGGGCGCCGAATTCACCGAGCGCGGCTTTACGCGGCTGGTCAACCGCGCCGAGGGCGACGACAACCTTGCGACCTGCGTCGGCCTGCGTCCGAACATTCCGCGGCATCTCTATCTGAAGCTGCTGGCCAAGGCCTCCGACACGGTGCGGCAGCGATTGGAAGCCGCCAACCCGGAGCAAGCCGCCCAGGTCCCGACAGCGGTCAAGGAAGCGACGCGGCGCGCGCGCTCGGCGTCCACGGCGCTCACCCAGAACACCGCGATTGCGCACGCACTCGTCAAGTCCCTGTACGAGGATGGTCGGCTCGATGAATTCCAGGTGGCGTCATTTGCCAGGGCCGGTAAGTTCGACGAAGCTAACGCCTCGATCGCAGCGCTCGCCAGCGTGCCGGTGGCTATCGCCGAGAACATGATGATCGAAACCCGGGCCGAGGGCGTGATGATCCTGGCCAAGGTGGCGGGCCTATCATGGTCGACCGTGCGTGCGATCATCCACATGCGTGACGAGCTGTCGGGCGGCGAGCCGACCGATACCGCAACCTGCAAGGAAACCTATGAACGGCTGCGGCCGTCGACCGCCCAGCAGGTGCTGCGCTTCCATCGCATGCAGCAGAACCAGCCGGCGGCGTAGAGCCGCTAGAACCTCAGCAGCTTCGATCCCGCCAGCGCGCCGATCGCCGTGACCAGCGCCGTCGAGATCGTGTACCAGGTCGCCACAAACAGCGGTGAATCATCCGTGCAATGCGACGCGTACAGCGTCGCCGCCAGTCCCGCCGACAACATGCCGGCGATGGCCCCGGCTACGGCCGGCCGCGCCGGCGCTCCATGACGCAGACCGATCAGCGCGCCGGCCAGGATCGGCAATGACAGCAGCGGTATCGCCGTCATGCAGACCCTGGAATTGCTGCCGACCAGCCGCGTCATCATCGGCAGCCGCTGCGGCATCATCATCTCGCCGCCGATTCCTGCGGTCAGAAGCCCGGCCGGGATCAACAGCAGCCAGCCAAAGCCGCGCAGCGAGGCCTCGGGGCGCGACAGATGCAGGCTGACGGCAATCGCCGCGATCGCCAGCGCCAGCGTCACCGCGAATTTCAGGTCGAAGAACGGGTTGCGCATCGCGGTCATCACGTCGGGCCGGACGCCGAGTTCGGTGAAGAACATCAGGAGCGAAACGGGAGCGGCGGCCATCAGCGCCAGCATCAACGCAAAGCCGACCGGCCGCGTGCGGTGCGCGTTGTCCTCGGCAAGGGTTCGAATGAGCTGATCGGTATCCATTCTCACTGTTCCCGTAACTTCGCCGTCAGACTGGCAAGCCCCCGGTGCAGCGCCACCCGCACCGCGCCCTCGCTCATGGAAAGTTTCGCCGCGGTATCCTTGATCGAGGCGCTGTCGACGGCGATCGATTGCAGCACGTCGCGCTGGCGCGCCGGCAGCGACTGCAACTGGGCGGAGACTTCACCGGCCGACGCCGTCTCGGCCGTGGCTTCTCCCGGCAGCACCTCGGCAAAATCGTCGATATTGACGAAAATCCGCCTGCCACGGCGGCGCAGCGCATCGATCAGCTTGTTGCGGGCGATCGCAAACAGCCATGGGGCAAACGGGGCGCTGATGTCCCAAGTGTGCCGCTTCAAATGGACTGCCAGCAAGATGTCCTGCACGATGTCCTCGGATTGATCGACCGGTTGCCCGGCACGTGCGAGCCCACGGCGCGCCGCGGCCCGGAGCACCGGCGTGACGGCCTTGAGCAGGCGATGATACGCCGCACTGTCGCCTGAAATGGCCGACCGCATCAGGCCGGTCCATTCGTCCTCACGTTCGCGCACGCGCGCTCCCACATTGCAATTCGGTCGATCTTTCAATTTGTTACGTCAGGGTGCTGTGATCACGAAGTCGTGATCAAATATCCCGGCGTAGCCCGTTCGAGCAGCTTGATCCGGGAATCGGTACAGCCGGTCTCCTCGCCGGCAGGCTCATACCATCGATCGCTCCGGCTCGCACCCGTGAGCATCCGCCACAAGAAATCCAGCCTCGGAGAATACGGCGCCGTCGCTTCACTTGGTGCAACAGTGCTGCCCTGCTTTTGCCCGGTCTTGCCCGAAGATTCCCTTTTTCTGCCCCGCTGTGGACACGCGGCGGGGTCTCATTTCGCTTTTGTGGGCGGGCAAATGGGGAGATTGCCACATGATGGCCAAAGCCAGCGGGCGCTCGGCATTGATACTAGCAACAGGGCTTTTCGTATGTTTCGCGGGGCCAATGCCGGCCACGGCAGCCAGCGGCGATAGCGCGGCCGCCACGTCGAAATCCGACAGCGCGACTTCAGGCAAGTCGGCCAGACAAAGCGCGCGTTACTATAAACGCTACGCACATCGCAAATCCGCCAAGGTCGCGTCCAAATCCACCGAGACCAGGAAAGCCGCCGAAAAGGACGTCGCCGACGCCTCAGGTAACAGCGCGCCCGGAATTCCCGCGTCGGTCGCCAACGCCAATGCGCAGCTAACATCCGCCGACACATCTGCCGATAGCGCCAGCGCCATGACGGCAAAGGCCAACACGATGCTGCTCGCAGCCGCGGACAAGCCGGGGGCGGCCGATACGCAAGGCGCAACCGATGCGGCCGTGGTTTCTTCCGATCAGCTCAACGACGTCGATCGGGCCCTGCAACAGACCCCCTCACAGACCGTCGCGATGGCCTCGGCCAAGCCCGCCTCGGCTGCACCGGTGCTGGCATCAGGTAACGAGTCCTCGACCTGGGACCAGACCTCGCTGATCGGCAAGATCTTCATCGCCTTCGGCGCCTTGCTGACGATGGCCTCCGCCGCGCGCATGTTCATGGCGTGAATACCCGGGCACCGGACACTGGTAGTTGCGTCCGGGCCGCCTTCCTCCCCAGCCTCTTGAAGCCCATCCCGCCAGCGGGCACATTGCCCGCCAGATCAGGCGCCGGGGTGGATCATGGCTACGTTCGAAAACATCATTGTCGAAAGCAAAGGCGCGGTCGGCATCATCACGCTGAACCGCCCAAAAATGCTCAATGCGCTGTCGTTCGGCGTGTTTCGCGAGATCGCCGCCGCCGTTGATGACCTCGAGGCCGACGACAAGATCGGATGCATCCTGATTACCGGTAGCGAAAAGGCTTTTGCGGCCGGCGCCGACATCAAGGAGATGCAGCCAAAAACCTTCATCGACATGTTCTCCAGCGATTTCGCCGCCATAGGCGGCGACCGCGTCGCCACCTGCCGCAAGCCCACGATCGCGGCAGTCAGCGGCTATGCGCTCGGCGGCGGCTGCGAACTCGCGATGATGTGCGACATCATCATCGCGTCCGACACCGCGAAATTCGGTCAGCCTGAAATCACCCTCGGCACCATCCCGGGCATCGGCGGAACCCAGCGGCTGACCCGCGCGGTTGGCAAATCCAAGGCGATGGATCTCTGTCTCACAGGACGGATGATGGATGCCGCGGAGGCCGAGCGCTCTGGCCTCGTCAGCCGCGTCGTGCCGGTGGATAAATTGATGGAAGAGGCGCTGGCGGCGGCGGAAAAGATCGCCTCGATGTCGCGTCCCGCGGCGGCGATGGCCAAGGAAGCCATCAACCGGGCATTCGAGACGCCGCTGTCGGAGGGCATGAACGTCGAGCGCAACCTGTTCCACTCGACGTTCGCGCTGGAAGACCGCTCCGAAGGCATGGCGGCGTTCATCGAGAAGCGCAAGCCGGTGAACAAGAATTGGTAGCGTGGCATTTAGCCCGCCCTGCTCCGCGCCAGCGCCGCACTGACCAGCGCGCGATAGGCGCGTTCGGCCAACGTCGCGGGACGATCGAGGTCGAGCCGCGCAAGGCATTCGTCGTCGGCGGCGTCTGGCTGGCGAGTGAACCCTTCCCACAGCAAGCCAGGCAACCGCAGCGGTGTGCGCTGCGCCTCCTGAAGCACCTGCAAGGCCGGGATCAGCCGCTGTTCGGTTTCGGTAAAATCGCTGCCGAACGGGAACGACGGCAGCAGGCCGGCCTCGCGCGCGGGTTTTATGGCAGCCGCGACCCGCTCCGGAAAATTCTCGCGATGCGCGAGCGGAATTTGAAAATCCTTCGGCAGTTTTCCTGCATCCTTGGCGATCCTCGCCAACTCTGCCTGGAAGCGCGAGTTGCTTACGGCAAGCATCGCTGCAATCGTTTCGGTATCGGATTTTCCTCTCACGTCGGCCACGCCATATTCGGTGACGAAGACGTCACGCAGATGCCGCGGAATGGTCTCATGGCCGTAGTTCCAGCGGATGTTGGATTGCGCCTTTGTGCCGGCCAGGCGCGTCGCTTCCAGCGCGAGGATCGATCGCGCGCCCTGTAGCGCGAAGGCCTGCGCCACGAAATTATACTGGCCGCCGACGCCGCTCACGACCTGGCCGTTTTCCAGGCCGTCGGATACTGCAGCGCCCATCAATGTTGCCATCATCGCGTTGTTGACGAAGCGGGCATCGACGCGGGCGCGGCGCTTTGAAGCCTCATCGCCGTAAAGCTCATTCGTGAAAGACACCGGCATCATCTGTATGCGGGCGATCTGCTCCGGCAGCATCTCGCGCAGCGCGCGGTAAAACGATTTCGGTCCCAGGAAAAACGCGCCGTGCAGCATCACGCCGTCGACTTCGCGCTTGAGAATGCCGGCATCGATCAGGCCAAGGAACGCCTCGAACAGCATTTCGCTGACGCCGTAGAGGCCCTTGTCGAACGGTCCGGTTTGCAGCGCCGCGCGCCGTTCAGGTCCCGGCGTCAACCGCTGCATGATGGCGTGGAATTGCGCGTTGTCACGGTGACGAACGATCAGGCCCTGCGCCAGCGCGTCGCCCACCTGCCCGATCCCGATCTGCAGCGTGCCGCCGTCGGGCACGAGGCCCGCGGCATGCAGCCCGATCGCGTATTTGGTGTCGCTGATCGGCTCGGCCGGCGGCGCGAACAGCGGAAAATCCGTCTCGGGGCTGTCCAGCACCGCGCTGAATTCTTCACCCGAAAGGTCACCGGCGCCGGTCATGAATGGCAGTTCGGAATTGACCTGGCCAACTAACCTGAACACGGCGCGGCCTTCGGCGCGGGCGCGCAAAATATCCAGGGTGGTGTCGGTGTTGCAGCTGAGACTATAACGCGCGACGCCTTTCACCACGCGCCTTGCCACCAATTGGGTGACGACATTGAGCCCGCGTGCCAGCAGATAGGACGCGGCATGGGTATAGTTCGCGGAGATATAGTGCTGCTGCGCGAACGGCTCATGCAGCCATTTTCCGGCCAGGAAGAAGAACTCGATCACCTCAATGTTCGGCGGCAGCGCGCCCGCATGCAACGCGCCGGCATAGGTCAAATCGGGATAGCCGCCGAACAGCCGGTCGATCACCGGCCCGATGAAGCGCCGTTCAAGCGGGTTTCCCGGCTTCGGTTTCTCCAGCGTAAGCGCGGAAAAAAATCTGAGACTGATCGAGCGGTCGGCGACCGCACGCGCATAGAGCGCATTGACGATGTGGTTGGCCTTGCCGAGCCCCAGCGGCAACCCGACCCTGAGGTCGGTTCCGATATCGCGAATAATGTCTTCCGCGATCGCTTCGGGGTCGGAAAACAGTTTGGGCATCGAAATGCGGACCCGGGCATAATAGGGCAGCCAACCGCCCTGGAATTGGACGCGGGCCGCCCGCGAGCTATAACCCATTTGCCGGCGAACTTCGTCTGTGACGAACCGGCAACAGCCAAACACCGAATTCCTGTAGTGATGTCGCGCCGCCGTTTGCCTGTGGCGGCGCCGCCCCCTAAACAGGTAGATGTGTTGAGGCCGTCGGCGGGGGCGGACGGCCCGGGGTTGGTTACGGGATCAAATGGTTAGGCGTGCCGCGAGGGTTGGCCACGTTGGAAGGCGCGTGCTTCGATCGGGCATCTGCCTTGGCGTGGCTGCTTGTGCGGTTTTTGCCCCCGCCAACGCCCGGGCCGAGAACCTCCCGGACGCCCTGGCCAAGGCCTACCAGACCAATCCGCAGCTCAATGCCGAACGGGCGCGCCAGCGTGCCACCGACGAGAACGTGCCGCAGGCCCTCGCCGGTTACCGCCCACAGATCGTCGCTAGCCTCTCCGCCGGCCTGCAGGCGGTCCGCAACCTCCTGCCCGACAACACCATCCAGTCGGCGACCTTAAAACCCTGGACCATCGGGGTGACGGTGACCCAGACGTTGTTCAACGGTTTCAAGACCGCCAACAGCGTGCGCGTGGCGGAATTGCAGGTGCAGTCTGGCCGCGAGGCACTGCGCAATGTCGGCCAGGGCGTGCTGCTCGACGCGGTTACCGCCTACACCAACGTACTGGCCAACCAATCGCTGGTCACCGCGCAACGCGCCAATGTCGCGTTCTTGCGCGAAACCCTTGGCATCACCCAGAAGCGCCTCAACGCCGGCGACGTCACGCCGACCGATACCGCGCAGGCAGAGGCGCGCCTCAACCGCGGGCTTGCCGACCTCAACGCCGCCGAGGTCGCGCTCGCCATCAGCCAGGCGACCTATACCCAGGTGGTCGGCAACCCGCCCGCGCTATTGAGCCCTGCCGAAACCGTGGACCGCTATCTGCCGCGCAGCCGCGATGACGCCACCGGGATGGCGTTCCGGGAGCATCCGGCGGTGATGGCGGCAAGCTTCGACGTCGACGTCGCCTCGACCAGCATTCGCGTCGCCGAAAGCAGCCTGATGCCGACCATCACACTGCAAGGCAGCGCCAGCCGCAGCAGGGATTCGGACCCCACGCTCAGCACCTTCGGAACCGACCAGGCGTCAGTGACCGGCCAGCTCACGCAGCCGATTTACGACGGCGGTACGGCCGCCTCGCAGACCCGGCATGCCAAGGAAATCGCCTCGCAAAGCCGGCTCGTGCTCGACCAGGTCCGTAATCAGGCCCGCACCGCGGCGATCGGCGCCTGGGTCGCCAATGAAGGCGCCAAGATCGCAGTGACGGCTTCCGAATCCGAAGTGCGCGCAGCGACGGTTGCCCTGGCTGGGGTGCAGAAGGAAGCGGCCGGCGGCCAGCGCACCACGGTCGACGTCTTGAACTCGCAGCAGGATCTGATTTTGGCCAAGGCGCGGCTGATCGGCGCGCAGCGCGACCGTGTGATCGCCTCCTATACTTTGCTGAGCGCCATCGGCCGGCTTGACGTCAAGACGCTAGCGCTCAATACGCCGGACTATCTGCCGGAAGTGCATTACCATCAGGTGCGAGACGCCTGGCACGGCCTGCGCACCCCGTCGGGGCAGTAATACGCAGTTTTTTGCGGTTATTAACCGCGCGATGATCATGACCGGCATTTCTCGTCGCGATGCTTCTGCATTAGCTTAAGACCGATCCGGTTTGGCTCCCTATTTTCATAGATTCATTCTGCGAGGCCGTGTGATCTCAACCATTCTGCGCTGGTCGGGCAAGACCTTGTTGGCGTTCCTGCTGTTGCTCGTTCTGGTGATCGTCGCATTCCGCATGGCCGCATCGATCCGCGAAACCCGCACACGCGCCGAGCTGGCGCCGTCATGGGGCCATCTGGTGCCGACAAATTCCGGCGGCGTGTTCGTGCAGGAGCGAGGCCCGGCGAACGGGATTCCGGTTGTGCTGTTTCACGGCACGGCGGCGTGGAGCGAGCTATGGCGGCACACGACGCCCGTGCTGGCCGATGCCGGCTTTCACGTCATCGCCCTCGACCTGCCGCCGTTTGGCCTCTCCGATCGCCCGGGCAGCTATACGCGGCAAGACCAGGCCGCGCGCGTCAACGATGTGCTCATCCATGTGAAGGCCGCGCCCGCCATCATCGTCGGCCATTCCTTTGGCGCCGGCCGCATCCGGATTCGGTGACGCCGCCGGGCAAACAGATCAGCGACGTGACGCCGCTGTTCCAGATCGACGACGGACGGCTGCTCAATCAGCTCCCGGCGTGGGCGCCGGACGCCGCGATCCGCAAGAAGATTCTGGTCGACAATCCGGCGCTTCTGTATGGATTTTAGCGCCCCCGGCGCGAGAACACCGAGATCAGGACCGGCAGCGTCACCAGGATCACCAGCGGCGCCAGCATCATGCCGGTAACGACCACCACGGCGAGCGGCTTCTGCACCTGCGATCCGATCCCCTCCGACAGCGCTGCCGGCAACAACCCGACGCCGGCCACAACGCAGGTCATCAGCACTGGCCGCAATTGCAACTCGCCGGTGCGGATCACGGCCCGCATCCGCTCAAAGCCTTCGTCGATCAATTGATTGTACTGCGACAGGATGATGATGCCGTCCATGACCGCGATGCCGAACAGCGCGATGAAGCCGATCGCCGCCGACACGCTGAAGGGAATCCCCGAGATCAGAAGCCCGAGCACGCCGCCGAAGATCGCCATCGGGATCACAGTCATGGCCAATAACGTATCGACCATCGAACCGAAATTGAGAAACAGCAATACCGCGATCAGCGCGAGGCTGATCGGCACCACGATCGACAGCCGCTTGATGGCGTCTTGGAGATTGCCGAATTCGCCGACCCACTCGACCCGCGATCCCGGCGGAAGCTGCACCTGCGTGGCAATCTTGTCCTGCGCTTCCTGGATCGCGCTGCCGAGATCGCGCTCGCGGACCGAGAACTTGATCGGCAGATAGCGTTCCTGCTGCTCGCGGTAGATATAGGCGGCACCCGAGATCAAATTGATCGAGGCGACCTCGCTGAGCGGGATCTGCGTGATCGCGCCACCCTGGCCTGCGACGCCGATCCGTAAATTTTGAATCGCCTCCGCGCTCTTGCGGTATTCCGGCGCCAGGCGAACGATGATCGGGAAATGCCGGTCGCTGCCGGGTTCATAGAGGTCGCCGGCGCTGTCGCCACCAACCGCGACCTTGATGGTGGCGTTGATATCGCCGGGCGACAGTCCGTAGCGCGCCGCCCGCGCGCGATCGATATCGATCTGGATGGTCGGCTGGCCGAGCGAGGTGAACACCGCCAGATCCGTGATGCCCTGGACTGTCGACAGAACCGATTTGATCTTGTTGGCGGTGTCGGACACCGCCTGCAGATCGTTACCATATAGTTTGATCGAGTTCTCGCCCTTGACGCCCGAGACGGCCTCCGAGACGTTGTCCTGCAGATATTGCGAGAAGTTGAATTCGACGCCGGGGAACTTGTCCTGCAATTGCGCCAGCAGTTGCGCGGTCAGTTCTTCCTTGTCATGGGTGCCCGGCCATTCCTTGGCCGGCTTCAAGGGTGCGAAAAATTCGGCATTGAACAGGCCAGCAGCGTCGGTGCCGTCATCCGGGCGCCCGTGCTGCGACACCACCGCTTCCACTTCGGGGCGGCTTCGGATCACCTTCCGCATTTCGTTGACATAGGCATTGCCTTCCTGCAGCGATATGGTCGGCGGTAGCGTGGCGCGAATCCACAAATTCCCCTCTTCGAGCTTGGGCAGGAATTCCAGGCCCAACAGCCGCGCGAACACGATGGTCATGACCACAAGCATCGCGGCGCCGGCCATTACGATCCTGCGGTTCGCAATCGCCCAGTTGAGCACCGGCACATAAAGGCGGTCGAGCTGCCGCACGACCCAGGTTTCGGCTTCATCCATATGCGAGGGTAGAATGATCGCGCTCAATGCGGGCGTAATGGTAAAGGTCGCCAGCAATCCGCCCGCCAACGCATAAGCATAGGTCCGCGCCATCGGCCCGAAGATGTTGCCTTCGACGCCGCTCAACGTGAACAGCGGCAGGAAGGCCGCGATGATGATGGCGGCGGCAAAGAAGATCGAGCGCGACACGTCGGCGGCAGCCGAGAGGATGGCGTGGCTCTTCATCCCCATCGCGGTTTCGAAGGAGATGTGGCTGCGCTCGGCTTCCGACAGCGCAGTGGTTTGCGACAGCCTTCGGAAGATCGCTTCCACCATGATCACGGTGGCGTCGACGATCAACCCGAAATCGATCGCGCCGACAGACAGCAGATTGGCGGACTCGCCGCGCAGCACCAGGATGATCACGGCGAAGAACAGCGCGAACGGAATCGTGGCGCCGACGATCAGCGCGCTGCGCAAATCGCCGAGGAATATCCATTGCAGCAGGACGATCAGGAGGATCCCGAGCACCATGTTGTGGAGAACAGTGTGGGTGGTGAGATCGATCAGGTCCTTGCGGTCGTAGATGCGCTCGATGCGCACGCCTGGCGGCAGGATGGTGGACTCGTTGATAGTCGCAACAAGCTGCTCGACGCGTGCAATCGTCGGCGAACTCTTTTCGCCACGCCGCATCAGCACGATGCCCTGCACAATGTCGTCGTCCTGATCGATTCCGGCAATGCCAAGCCGCGGCTTCTCGCCGACCGTCACGGAGGCAATGTCCCTGACCAGCACCGGATTGCCGCCTGATTGGGATACCATGGTGTTGTTGAGGTCGTCGATCGACCGGATCAATCCGACGCCGCGCACCACGGCGGATTGCGCGCCGATATTGACGGTGTTGCCGCCGACATTGATGTTGGAATTGCTGACGGCCTGCAGCACCTGCGGCAGCGTTAGCCCGTTGGCGACCAGCTTGTTGAAGTCGACCTGCAACTCATAGGTCTTGGTCTTGCCGCCCCAGCCGGTGACGTCGATCACGCCGGGCACGGCGCGAAAGCGGCGTTGCAACACCCAGTCCTGCAGCGTCTTGAGGTCGAGCACGCTGTAGTTCGGCGGCCCCTTCAACCGGTAGCGATAGATTTCGCCGATCGGGCTGAGCGGCGAGATACCCGGCAGCACATTTCCCGGCAGGGGCGCGAGCTGCGACAGCCGGTTCAATACCTGCTGCAACGCCTCATCATAGGTGTAGTCGAACGAAAACTGCAGTTTGACGTCGGACAATCCGTACAGCGAGATGGTGCGGATGGTGCGCAAATTCTTGATGCCCGCGACCTGGGTCTCGATCGGGATGGTGATGTAGCGCTCGATCTCCTCCGACGACAGCCCCGGACTTTGCGTCACGATGTCGACCATCGGCGGGGTCGGGTCGGGATAGGCCTCGATATTGAGCTGCGCGAACGCGATCAGGCCGCCGACGAATACGGCGACAAATATGGCCACCATCAAATAGCGGCGGCTGACGGCAATGGCGACGAGACGATCCATTAAGATCGGGGCTTTCCAGGGCTGTGGGGTTACGTGCCGGATGCAGCCCGGTCGATGAACAAGCTGCCCTTTGTAACGATCTGCTCTCCGGGCTTCAAATTGCCGATCACCTCGACGAGATCGCCATTGGTGAGGCCGGGTTTGATCTGACGCAGTTCGATCGACTTGTCCTCATGAGCGACCCAGACCCGGACCTGGTCGCCCTCGTAGATCAGCGCCTGCTTCGGCACGCCGACCGCAGGATGGTCGCTGGCCGAATAGAGCGTGACATTGGCAAACATTTCCGGCTTCAACCGACCGTCCTTGTTGTCGATGGTGGCGCGAACGAGCAGCCGGCGAGTCGCCGGATCGATCGCGGTAGCGACGTAATTGATGCGGGCCGACAGCGGCCGGCCCGGCAGCGCCATCACGCTGAAGCTGACGTCCTGACCAACCGAGACGCTGGCGGCATCACTCTCGCGGACAAAGGCCGTCATCCAGACCGTGGAGAGATCGCCGATGACATAGACGGGGTCGCTAGCGCCGGAGCTGACATACTGGCCGGGGCCGGCCTTGCGCTGGACCACCGTGCCCGCGATCGGCGCGAACACCGTGGTTTCCGGATTGAGCCGGCCTTTTTGTTGCAGGCTTGTGATGTCGGCATCGCTGAAGCCGAGAATTCGCAACTTGTTTTGGGAGGCTTCCAGCGCGGTTTGCGTGGAACGCAGATCGTTCTGCGACTGAATCAGCATCGCCTGGGCTTGCTGATGGTCCTTCAGCGGAACGGCTTTGCCTTCGAACAGGTCCTTGGCGCGCTTGTCCTGGATTTGCGCCAGATCGAGCGCCGACTGCGCCTTGTTCATGGCGGTCATCGCCGCGATGTAATCGTTCTGCGCCTGCACCGTGTCGGCGGCTTCAATCACAAACAGCGGCTGTCCCTTGACGACGGCATCGCCTGGCCGCACCAGCAGTTTGGTGACCCGGCCGGTATAGGGCGAAAACACCGGCGTCGAGCGATCCTCATCGATCGCGACCTTGCCCTCGGTGACGTGCTCGGCGCGGAAGGCCCGTTCGACGACCGGTTGGAGGGTCAGGCTGGCCCATTCGGCCGGCGTCGGCGTGTAGCGCTGCAATCCCTTACGGGACTGGCTCGAGATTTCGGAATGCCCGCTCTTTGCGCCACTGACGTGCACGAAGCCGTAAACGGCCGCGCCGGCCAGCGTCAGCAAGGCCGCAGCCACGCCTACTTGCGTTCGGCTAAGCGTCTGCAATCGCTTGGTAAAATCGTTAGACATGCGGCCCGGGTCAAGTCGGCGATGATTCCGGCGAAGACGGCCTCACCGGTGCGCTAATAGTGCCCAATTGAGTTTTCAGACAAGCTAAAAACCGCAGATAGCCTTAGCGTTTGAGGTTAAAGTTTGTGGAGGCCGAACTGAACCCCGGATGAATACCTATTCGCGTGCCGGCCATTGCGGCGGATGACTGCCGAGCGGCATCGCCGGGCGGGCCCAGAACGCCGGGGTTTTCGATAGCACCGCCGAGTGCCGGACCGACCGCAGCGGCCCGAAGCCGGAATCGACCTCCTCGATGAAGGGCATCACGGTTTCACCTTTCAAATCCTCGGTCCTGAAGCCGTCGGCGACACGGCCGAGATTCCACAGCCAGCGCCCGGTCTGCGCCAGCGACACGCGCACTTGCCAGCTGCCGCCTTCGCGCGACTGGCGCGCTTTCGCCATCATGGCGCCGAACGCCATGAAGTAACCGGTGGCGTGATCGAGCATCTGCGCCGGCAATTCCTTCGGTCCATCGACGCCGGCCGCCTGCCCTTCGGCATGGTTGAAGCCGGTGGAAGTCTGCACCAGCGAGTCGAAGCCGCGGCGCTCCGCCCAGGGACCGACATGGCCGTAGGCCGACAGCGTCACATAGACGATGCCGGGATTGATGCGGGCGGCGTCCTCCGGCGAAAAACCAAGACTGGCGATCGCACGCGGCCGGTAGCCTTGCGAGAAGATATCGGCCTGCGCCAGCAGATCGCGCAACGCGTTGCGGCCCGCCTCGCTCTTGAGTTCGACAAAGCTCGCAAGCTTGCCGCGCCCGGTATCGATGGTGACCCACGGAACGGCGGGCAAATCGGGGCCGGAGATCAAAAGCACGTCGGCACCGTGGGCAGCGAGCGTGCGGCCGGCGACCGGACCCGCGATCACGCGCGACAGATCGAGCACGCGAAAGCCTGCAAGCGGCCGCTCGCCTTTCGGCCAGGGTTTTGGCGCGGCGTCGCCGATCTTCTCGATCGTGATCAGTGGCAATCCAGCGAGCGCCTTGGCATGCGGCGTGGCCGACCATTCCTCGTGCGACCGCATCATCGAAACCACGCAACCGCCGGCATAGGCCGCGGTCTCGAACGCCTCGGCGTCCCACTGCATCAGCGCGGCCTGGACGTCGTCGCGCTCCGGCTTGCAGTTCAACACCTTGCAGACGGCGTCGCGGTGATGCCGGAAGTTGGTGTGCAGCCGCACGAAACGCCCATCGCGGGTCTTGTAGACTCCGGCGATCGCGTCCCAGGCCGGCGGCGGCGGCTTGCCATCGACGCGCAGATAACGCTCTGAGCGGCACTCGACCACGGCATGGCGCATGTCGACCGCAACCTCCTGCGATTGGCCGCTGCGCAATTTCCAGATTTCGGCAGCGGCGAGCCCCGTCGCGGCGACACTGGTCTGCGCCGCGACGGCGACGCGAAACGACGACGGCAGTTGCGGCTCGTCTCCCGTCAGCTTCACCGCATCGAGTGCGGCAGCCTCGCCGCCTGCCGACGTCCAGATATCGCCGAGGATTTCACTTGTATTTTGCATGAGCGTCGCTCTTCCCTGGCTTTCCAAGCTCTGCCCTAGAACGGAAGGAACTACAATGGCTGCCATCGATCCGCTGACCGCAGGAGCCGTCTTGCTTGCAACGGCCGCAACGGATGCGGTCTATGTCATGTTCACCTCGGCGGTGGTGGCGCGCAAGCGCGTGCCGGCGGCGACCTGGAGCAGCGTCTGGTATCTGCTCTCGTCCTATGCGGTCATCAGTTACACCGAGAACTGGGTCTATGTTGCATTTGCGGCGATTGGTTCGTGGCTCGGGGCGTATGTTTCGATCACGTTCCTGCACCGGCCGCCGGGCGGTCCGCCGATCGGTGCGGCGCCGGAGTAATATGGCCTTACCCGTCTTTGCGAGGAGCGACGAAGCAATCCACTCTTTCTTTTCGTGGCGACAATGGCTTTACGGCTTATGCCGTGCTCTCCCCGGCGACGAATTCGTCTTGTCACCGTCGTCGATGAATTAGCGGCACACCGAAACCCGGTTGGGCTCGTGAACCTTCATCAACTTGACACCAGCAACGGGTGCCAGGACCACACGGTTTTGCCGTATGCTTCAGCGCTGTTCGTCTGCGTGCTGTCGATCGCTCACGGAGACCCCGCCCTGCGATTCCGTTTCACGCCTGACGCTGCCGCGTCCACCGCATCCTGTCCCAACGTTCGTGACGACGGCCGACGCCCCTCTTCTCGGGACAGGATGGCAAAGTATCTGCCACTGATTTGGGTCATTTGAAAATAGGAAAATTATCATTTGAGGGGCTTGACAGATTTTTGCTGATTTGCCCGTCGGGCGCAGTTTTGCAGTCTGTAGATGGGTAAACGCCTTGCACGGTGCCCCTTTGTCCCGGTCGTCGCGTGTTCTCGAAATGAAACGCGAGACCGGCGATGGGCGCGGCCTCGCGTTTTGCACGTCGGATTTACCCGATGTGCGGGATGTCGACGTGCGGGGGCGGAAACGATCCCAAATGAATGGGGTGGTTCTTCAGGTAGATCCCCGACAATTCCTGTGCGGCCTTCTCGGCCGGGGACAGGAACTCGCGAGACGGCCTCTCCGCCGCCGGTCACGAGTTCAAGTTCGGCGTCGTTCAACTGGGTGGCATTGTTCAAATTAACAGACATTGTCATCTCTCCGTTGTAGTCGGGTTCGACCATCGATCCCGATCCGTCCGAGAGCATGCGCCAAAGTGTGGCGTCCCGCTGTTACCTGGGGAACAACCCGATTGTCAGCGGTGGAAGCGTGCGTGGCGGCACAGGATGGCATTGGCGCGTTTCCGTCGCGGCGCCGATGGACAACTACTGGTCATCGGGCTGCAACTGCATCGGGGCCTGCGGCCGCGCCCTGGCTTGCGGCGACTGATGCGTCGGCACAGGCTTGCGCGTCGGGGTAGCAATCGGCCGCAGCGGAGGGGCCGATGTGGGCCGCAGGTTCTGCTCGGAAACCTTGTTGTGTTCGGAAGCCTTGGCGATAAGGCGCGTCATTTGCTCCTGGCTCGCCTTGAACTGCTCCGTGGCCTTCGCATTTTCGCGGGCCGTTTGTTCCTGGTTCGCCTTGAGCTGCTCAACCCCTTGCTTCACGTTTTCGAGATCGCGCGCCATCGTCTGGAGCAACTGCGCCAGCTCGGAAGATATCGGAACGGCCGTCGTCGCGGCGTCTTGCGGGGCCGTCTGAGCGGAAGGTGTTGGTGGCGGAAGTACTGGCGTCGCCGCGGCCACCTGAACGGCAGATGGGTTCGGCTGCGCGGGAACCTCCGGTTTTCCCATCGGAAGCGATGAAGTTAATATGGGCTGCTGCGCCCACTGGGCGAAAATCAACTTGGCCGCATCGCCATAGGAGGACTGCGAAACGAAAGCACCGACAAAGATGCACACGGCCAATAGCAAGCCGATGAAGCCGCGTAGCGCCGGTCTGCCGCGCGGTGGCCGGTTGCCCGCGACAGCCGAAGGATGGTACGCGGCATCGTGCTCTAGCTTCGAAAGCTGTTCATTTAACCGCGCCAACTGTTCATCCGCGCGTGCGATCTGGTCATGAGCGTGCACTAGCCGTTCATCAGCACGCGCGACCAAGACATCGTTGGGTTCAGTTGCTTTCGGGTCCGTCATGGAATTCATTGGCGTTCCCTTTCCCGTCCAGTATCACCGAAAGAGGCGGTCGGATTTGTACCAGGTCGTCCACCCCCCAACACTTAACGCTGTTTTGACCAAAGCATGGCCGTACGATGGAAAGTATGGGGCTGCTTACGGTGGCGGGCCTTCGGGAACTCGGGAAACTCTGACATGCAGCAACCGCACCGTCCGTTGTCACATAATCGGTGCGTTGGGACGGCAAGCCAGTGATAGGTGCCGCCGGACCGCGCGAGGCTAAGAGCGGTGCACGCAATCCCAATCCCTTATCCCGTCGCGATTGGTAAGTCCGACGACACCGCTTCCTTTTGAGTGGGGATCATGTACCTGCCAGACACACGGGGGGTTGTCGTGCAAGGATTGGCCACAAGCGGCGTGAAATTCTTGGCCGAGGCTCATGAGGCAGGAACAGGCGCGAAAGGTCCGCATTGGTCTTGCGCGGGGTCACGAAATGGAATGGTTGCCGCCACGGCTACGCGTTTAGAAAAGCTTTTCGCAGTGCAAACTATGCCAACAGGCGCTGAGAGATGAAAAAGCACCCTTGTTTGGTTTGTGGCGCGCTTGCTGGGATAACAATCCTGCATTCTGATGCATTTGCGGAAACGGCCAAGCCAAACCCGACCGCCATCCCCCCTGCTGCCATCTCCGCACCACTCAAATCAAACGAACAAAGCTCGAAGAAAACCGCAAAGGATTGCGACGATGAATGGAGAGCCGATCAAGAGATAATGATGAAGCGCGGTATGACGGAAGATTCTTATGTCGAACAGTGTAGCGTGGAAGATGACGTACCGGCTACTCCCTCGGAAACGAAGACGAATGCCGCTCCGTCGGCCACACCCAAATAGATCCGCTGGCCGCTAGATGACAGTATATGACAAGCGCCTGAGATTAGGGACAAGGGGATCAACTCTGTGCGAGGGCCAATTCCGGGCAGCTATTTATGACACTTTTCGCGTTATGATACTGCTCGCGATGAGGTGAACCACTCTAAGCTAGAAAGGCGCGACAAGATTTCGTCCCGCAATTCGCAATTGGTGTGCTCATGTTCAAGCATGTCACTGTCGATCGCACTCGCCGCGCGCTACTGGGCGCTGCGGGGGCGTTCCTCCTGCAAACGGTGCTACGACCGGCAACCGCATTAGGTCAGACGGCCGCCGGCTCCAAGATGAAAATCGGCATTATCGGCGCGGGCCATATCGGCGGCACCATCGGCGAGCTCTGGGTCAAGGCCGATCATCCGGCCTTCTTCTCCTCACGTCATCCGGAGGAATTGAAAGATCTCGTTGCTCGCCTTGGCCCGCTGGCCCAGGCCGGTACGGTCGATCAGGCGATTGGGTTCGGCGACGTTGTCTTCATCGCCGTGCCTTACGGCGCGCTGCCGCAAATCGGGAAAGACTACGGCAAATCACTTGCGGGCAAGATTGTGCTCGACGCCAACAATGCCGTGGCCAGCCGCGACGGCGCTATCGCCGAGGAGGCCGAGCGCGACGGCATCGGAGTTACTTCGCAGAAATATCTGCCGGACACCCGACTGGTGCGCGCCTTCAATACGCTCAGCTACATGATCTTCGCACGTGAAGCGAACCGTCCTGCCCCCAGGCTCGCGATACCGATTGCGGGCGACGATCCGGAAGCAGTGCAAGTTGCGGCAGGTCTGGTGCGCGACGCCGGCTTCGATCCGGTGGAGGTCGGTAAGCTCGCTGATGCGCGGCGCTTCCAGCGCGGAGCGCCAGGGTATGGCCAGAATGTGGGCGCGGCTGAACTCAAGCAGAAACTTTCGCTGGCGCCATGACAGCTCTCACGAGCTGGTTACAGCGCGCGGTGCCTGCGACAGCGCGAGAACGTTCGGCCGCGCTATGGTCCTTCGCGTATTTCTTTACATTGCTTGCCGGCTACTATGTGTTGCGTCCGCTGCGCGACCAGATGGGCATCGCTGGTGGCGTCAAGAACCTGCCGTGGCTCTTTACCGCTACGTTTCTCAGCCTGCTGGTCGCGCAGCCACTCTACGGCGCGCTGGTGGCAAGACTGCCGCGCGTCAGGTTCATCCCAATCGTCTACCATTTCTTCGTCGCCAACCTGGTTCTGTTCTGGTTGTTGCTGACCTTCGACCTGGAAAAGGTGATCGTAGCGCGGGTATTTTTTGTCTGGGTCAGCGTATTCAACTTGTTCGCGGTGGCGGTGTTCTGGTCGTTCATGGCAGACCTGTTTTCAGCGGAGCAAGGCAAGCGGCTGTTCGGGTTCATTGGCGCCGGAGGCACCGCTGGAGCGCTCCTTGGTCCCGTCGTCACGATCTCGCTGTCAGCGCCGCTCGGCCCGGTCAACCTGTTGATCGTGGCCGCCGCCTTCCTCGAAGCGGCCGTGTTCTGTGTCCATCGAGTTGAACGCGTGGCGAACGCGCCGACAGACGTGGATCCGCGACAGGAGCGCGTTGGAGGCGGCGCCTTCGCGGCGCTGCCCGAACTGATCCGCTCGCCGTATCTCCTGGGCGTGGCCACCTGGGTCAGCCTGCTCTCGTTCGGCGCGACCATCGCCTATTTCGCGCAGGCCAACATCGTCTCGGCGACGATCCATGACGCAGCCACACAAACGCGTCTGTTTGCGGGTATCGATCTCGCGGTGGGCCTGCTCAGCCTGGCGACGCAGGTCTTTGCCACCGCCAAGCTCCTCAAACGCTTCGGTACCGGCATCTCGGCTGCGGCGCTACCGGCTGTTTATGTCGTCGGCTTCGCAGCGGTGGCGATCGCACCGAGCCTGTCCGTGGTGGTGACACTCCAGGTCGCGCAACGCTGGATGAACTTCGCAATCGCAAACCCGGCACGCCAGGTATTCTTTACCGTGGTCGGGCGCGAGGAAAAGTATAAAGCCAAGAATTTGATAGACGTGGTGATCTATCGCGGCTCGGATGCGTTGTATGGCTGGGTATACGATAGCCTGCAGGCGCTGGGGTTGAAGCTTGGCGCTATCGCGCTTTGCGCGCTCCCCGTCGTGGCGGGCTGGCTCATTATCTCAATCGCGCTGGGGCGAACGCAGGAACGTCTCACAACGAAAAGAGATGACGAAGGAGTGCCGAGATGCCAATCCGAATAACTCGCCGAGACCTCGCCGGACTCGCTGGCGGATTTCTGGTATCGCCCAAAGCCATTGCTCAAACCGACACACCACTTATTACCCGTGCAATTCCCAGCAGCGACGAGCGCATTCCTGCAGTTGGCCTTGGCACGGCCTATGTTTTCGATCAGGACGACGAAACGACACGGAGCAAGGCCGATGCAGTCGTACAGGCCCTGATAAGGGGTGGCGGACGGCTCATCGACACGGCCTCGACCTATGGCGATGCCGAAAGCGTACTGGGCAAGGTCACCGCAGCTGCCGGCGTGCGCGACAAGCTTTTCATCGCCACCAAGCTCGAATCGCCCGACGCTCAGGAACTCAAGCGGTCGTTGGCGCGGCTCAAGACCGGAAGGGTCGATCTGCTGCAGCTCCACAACGTCAGGAGCAAGCAACAATCGCTCGAACGCTTCCGGGATTGGAAGAGACAAGGCGTGTGCCGTTATGTCGGCATCACTTCAACATTCCGCCGCGACTATCCCGCAGTCGAGGCCGTGCTCAAACGGGAGAAGCCTGATTTCGTCCAGATCGACTATTCACTCGATAACCGCGAGGCTGAGAAGAGCATCCTGCCATTGGCCGCCGAAGTCCGAGCCGGCGTGCTGACCGCATTGCCTTACGGCAACGGCAGATTATTCCGGGCAGTGCACGGCAAGGAATTGCCGGACTGGGCCGGGATGTTCGCGAATTCCTGGGGACAGTTTTTCCTGAAATATTTGCTCGGCGACCCACGTGTGACCGCTGTGATCCCCGGGACCGGCGATCCACGCCACATGACGGACAATACCGGCGCGATGCGCGGCCCGTTGCCCAATCCTGATCAACGTCGTCGAATGATCGAGTTCATCGAATTGCTTTGATCGATGATCGATTTGCCTGCATTGACGTAATGACTGACTAACATCCACTTCGCGGCAAAGCGCGAAGAACATGAGCCTGTCCCCAAAATCCGCTTGCCGCGTGAATGTGCGCAAAAGAAAAGCCGTCTGAGGGCGGCTGTTGTGGGCTAAATGCGACGCCCACAGATCGGTCACCAATATCAAGTCCCCGAGTGCCTGCGATGGCGATTTCCTTCAACAAGAAAGCAAGTAGGCCCTCGCCGAAGCAAGGGCCTACAATCTAAGAAGTCAGAAGCACAATGAGGATCTCAGGTGCCGTAGAGCCATCCCAGACCAAACGGCGCGTTGTGGGTAACCTGTACCGGCTTTCCATTTCCGTTAACGGCCCAGGTCTCGCCGTTCATTTCGACATAGTGGAACTTGCCGCCGCCGGCGGCCGCATCCAGCTCGCTGAGGTTCAGTTCGCGCTTGGCAGTGTCATGCTTCTCAATCATGGTGGTTCTCCTTGCTGTCCGACCGGAAGCGACCATCGCCTCCTGTGTCATCGGTGATCAGGAGAATGCGGTCTTCCTTTGGTCCACGCTGTTCCCTGCGGAACAGGTTTCAAAGCAAGGTTTGGGACTTTGGGCGTTTACGTGATCTGTCGCACATTGCGGGCTGCGAAGACGACGGCTGCATTCGGCTCACGTCGAAAGGGCTGATGGTGCCGCGCTGTCGGCAGCTACCGCCGACGGATCGCTTTGCCCGCCATACGGTTCTGCTACAGTGCCGCCGGACACAAAAAGGAAAAAACAATGGATCTGGGTCTGAAGGGAAGAAACGCCGTCGTGCTCGGCGGTACGCGCGGCATTGGGCGGGCGATTGCGGGCACGCTGGCCGGTGAAGGCACGGGCGTGGCGGTTTGCGCGCGCAACGCGGATCAGGTCGCGGCCACCGTCACCGAACTGAAGGCAGTGGGCGTGAAGGCCACTGGCACACCGGTCGACATCACCGACGCAGCCGCGCTGACGTCGTGGATATCGGGCGTGGCCGCGGAGCTTGGCAGCATCGACATGCTGTTCTCCAATGCCGGCGCCATGGCGCAAGGCAGCGATCCCGCTTCATGGGAGCAGAATTTCCGGCTCGACGTGCTGGGCGCGGTCAATGCGTTCGAGGCCGCGCGCCCATTCCTCGAAGCGAGCGGCGAGAACAACGGCGACGCGGCCTTGGTCATCATTTCCTCGGTTTCGGCGGCGCAGGCCGACAGCGCCAGTTCCTACGGCCCGATCAAGGCGGCGCTGGTGCACATGGCCAAGGGCCTGGCGCGGCAATACGCGTCGAAGAAAATCCGCGTCAACGTGGTGTCGCCGGGCACGGTCTATTTCAAGGGCGGTGTCTGGAACATGATCGAGCAGAACATGCCCAAGCGCTATCAGGATGCGCTCGCGCGCAATCCGACCGGCCGCATGGCGACGCCGCAGGAGATCGCCAACGCGGCAGTATTCCTCGCAAGCCCCGCGTCGTCGTTCACGACGGGGTCAAACCTCATTGTCGACGGCGCGATCTCGAACCGGGTGAATTTTTGAGGGTGGGTTTGGAGCGCCCTGGCGCCCCGATTTGAACTTGGAGATGGGCCGGTTTTGCTGTGTGACACGCGTCACGGCGGGATCCCGGCCCGCATCGTATCCCTGTGATCACGGATGGCGGGAATGGTCTCGCTCCAAAGACATACGGGAGACGACAATGACCGAGTTCAAGAATTCAGATCGCAACGACCAGTCGGTTCGTGTGCTCGACGATGCGCAGCTCGACGCGGTGGTGGGCGGCGCGCTGGAGGATTACATGTCGGCCCAGCTTCGCTTTGCGGCCTATCCGGTTGGCGGATGGACGATGAAGGACATCTGGACGAAGCCGACGCTCGGCACGTATCACTAACAATTCGTCGAGTCCTCCTCCGGGTCATCGTCGATATCTGAGATCGGTCAAACAGCGCGTGGCGATGCTACGGAAAAACCCCGGGCGATGCCCGGGGCCGGCTCCATGAATGCTTTCGCAGCGCCTCACCCATTTGGGTGAGACCGGCTGGTAACATTACCATCGCTTTTCCGGCAACGTTGCAAATTTTTAACTCGATGCATCCGATGGCGTCGACTAAGATGTGCGTCACTCGGGGCTAGGGTTCATCACCAATCAATTATTTTTTCCGGGAACGGCCGCTGGAAGCAATTCCAGCGGCCATTTCATTTTGTGCGGGCTGCGCGGCAAATGATGGGGAAGACTTAGGTCGCCTCTTGATTCATGGCCTCAATGAAAATCCCGTGACGGCGGCAGGATGCGGACGTTGCGCGGGTGGCGATTTTTTTGCGCCGGCGTGTCGGGATGATCGCGGCGGTCGCCGTTGAGCGGCTCGATCAATGCGGGTCCCGCCGGCACCGGATGCTTGCGGCTCAGTGCATCGTTGGCGAGGCCGATCAGGTCGTGGGAGCGATCGAACATCCGTTGCGCGACCAGATGCGTCACGTGTTCCGGACTGCTCTGGATATAGCCCTCGACCAGGATCAGGCGTGCGCCCATCACTTCCTTGCGGTATTTTTCCATCACCGCCGGCCACACCACGATGTTGGCGATGCCGGTTTCATCCTCCAGCGTCATGAACACGACGCCCTTGGCGCTGCCCGGACGCTGCCGCACCAGCACCACACCGGCGCAGCGGACATGACGCCGGTCGTTACGATGCGCGATATGTTCGCAAGGCACGACACGCTCCTTGGTGAACATCGCGCGCAAAAATTCCATCGGGTGGCCCTTTAGCGACAGCCGAATTGTCTGATAATCGGCGACCACCTGTTCCGGCAGCGGCATCAGCGGCAAGGGCTGCGCTTGCTCGTCGGGCTGCTCGCGCGCCACGGCCGCTTCAAACAGCGGCAGCGGCACATCGTCGGGCAGCCGGCGCACCGCCCACAGCGCGGCGCGGCGGTCCAGCCCAATGGAGCGGAACGCGTCGGCATCCGCCAGCAGGATCAGCGCGCGCTTGGGCAATGCGGTGTCGCGGGCGAATTCCTCCAGCGAGGTGAAAGGCCGCCGCGCGCGTGCGGCGACGATGCGGTCGGCCCAGTCTTCGGCTTCATCAACACCGCCATTCCGGAACGACGCCTGAATTTTTTTCAATCCTTCCTCATCCGGATCGACCCAATGAAATCCGTCGATCTGGCGGAACCCCAGCCGCACGGCGCAATATTTTCCGCTCCCCTCCTCCAGCGTGTTCTGGGCAAAACTGAAGGACACGTCGATCTCGCGCACCTCGACGCCGTTCTTGCGGGCGTCGCCGACGATCTGCGCAGGGGCGTAAAAGCCCATCGGCTGCGAGTTCAAGAGCCCGCAGCAGAACGCGTCGGGGTGATAATGCTTCAGCCACGACGAGATATAGACGAGCTGGGCAAAGCTCGCCGCGTGGCTTTCCGGAAAGCCGTAACTGCCGAACCCCTTGATCTGCTCGAAGCAGTTCTTGGCGAATTCGGACGCGTAGCCGCGCGCGATCATGTTGCCGATCATCTTGTCTTCGAACTTGCCGATGGTGCCGACGTTGCGAAAGGTCGCCATCGAACGCCGCAGGCCGTTGGCCTCCTCGGAGGTGAATTTTGCCGCTTCGATGGCGATCCGCATCGCCTGTTCCTGAAACAGCGGCACGCCGAGCGTCTTGTGCAAAACCCGGCGCAGTTCATCCGCATCGCCATGCTCGGGCGATGGCGAGGGATAGCTTACCTTGTCGATGCCGTTTCGCCGTCTGAGATATGGATGCACCATGTCGCCCTGGATCGGGCCGGGCCGCACGATTGCGACTTCGATGACGAGATCGTAGAAGGTCCGGGGCTTCAGGCGCGGCAGCATGTTCATTTGCGCGCGGCTTTCAACCTGAAAGACGCCGAGCGATTCACCCCGGCACAGCATGTCGTAGACCGGTTCGTCGTCCTGCGGCACCGTGGCGAGTTCCCAGCGCTCGCCCTTGTGATCGGCGATCAGATCGAAGCATTTGCGGATACAGGTCAGCATGCCCAGCGCCAGCACGTCGACCTTCATCATGTTGAGCGCGTCGACGTCGTCCTTGTCCCATTCGATGAAGGTGCGGTCATCCATCGCCGCGTTGCCGATCGGCACATAGGTGTCGAGCCGGTCTTGTGTGAGCACATAGCCGCCGACATGCTGCGACAGATGCCGGGGGAATTCGATCAGTTCGGTGGCGAGCGCAACCGCAAGCTCGATCATCGCATTTTGGGGATCAAGCCCGGCCTGCCTGACCTGCATCTCGTTGAGGCCCTTGCCCCAGCTTCCCCACACCGTGTCGGCCAGCGCCGCGGTGACGTCTTCCGTCAGCCCCAGCGCCTTGCCGACATCGCGGATCGCGCTGCGCGGCCGGTAATGGATGACGGTGGCAATGATCGCGGCGCGGTGGCGGCCATAACGGCGGTAAACATATTGCATCACTTCTTCGCGCCGCGAATGCTCGAAATCGACGTCGATGTCGGGCGGCTCCAGCCGCTCCTTGGAGATGAAACGCTCGAACAGCAAATCGACCTTGGTCGGATCGACCGAGGTGATGCCGAGCACGTAGCAGACGGCCGAGTTCGCCGCCGATCCGCGGCCCTGGCAGAGGATGTTCTGGCTGCGCGCATAATGGACGATATCGTGCACGGTGAGAAAATAATGCGCGTATTTGAGCTCGGCGATCAGCGCCAGTTCCTTCTTCAAAGTGGCGCGCAGCGTGTCGTCGATCCGGCCGCCGAAATACCGCTCGACGCCCGCCCATGTCAGGTCCTCCAGATGCTGCTGCGCGGTCTTGCCCGGCGGCACCGGCTCGTCGGGATACTGGTATTTGAGCTGAGCAAGCGTGAAGGTGATGCGGTCAGCAAAGCGCATGGTCTCCGCGATCGCTTCGGGGAGATTGCGGAACAGCCGCGCCATTTCATGGGCGGGTTTGAGATAGCGTTCCGCATTGGCCTCAAGCCGCTTGCCGATGGCTTCAATGGTCGTCTTCTCGCGAATACAGGTCAGCACATCCTGCAACGGGCGGCGCGCGGGATGGTGGTACAGCACCTCATTGGCCGCCAATAGCGGCACTTTCGCCGCGAGCGACAGGCGATGCAGCCGCGCCAGCCGGCGCCGGTCATCGCCGCGATAGAGCAGGCTTGCGGCGAGCCACACGCCGTCGGCGCGGCTGTCCTTCAGACGCTGCAGGATTTTTGCGGCACTCGCCGCATCGAAACGATGCGGCAGCGTCAGCACCAGAAGCTGGCCTTCGGAAAATTCGAGGAGATCATCGAGCCTCAGATGACACTCGCCCTTTGCGATCCTGTCCGTATCATTGCCGCGCTTGCCGTGGGTGAGCAGCTGGCACAACCGGCCATAGGCGGCGCGATCGCGCGGATAGGCCAGAATATCAGGCGTGCCGTCGATAAAGACGAGCCGCGCGCCGATCAGAAGTTTTGGCTTGTTGATAACCTCGGGATTGTTGAGCTCCTTATAAGCGCGCACCACGCCGGCCAGCGTATTGTGATCGGCGATGCCGATCGCGGGAATATTGAGCCGGCTCGCCTCGTGCACATAGGCGCGCGGATCGGATCCGCCGCGCAGGAAGGAAAAGTTCGTGGTGATGCCGATTTCGGCATATGCAACGTTCATGCGAACAGCCCGTGCACGAACCATTTGGGCGGAACGGGTTCGCCGGTGTCTTTCAGTTCGCCCTCATAGAGCCCGTCGCGGTAGATCCAGAAGCGCAATCCTTCCGAATCCTCGATGCGGAAATAATCCCGCGTCAGCGCTTCGCCATTCTGCTTCCACCATTCCATCGCGATGCGTTCGGGGCCCTCCACCCGCACCACCGCGTGGGTGACGCGCCGCCAGGTGAAATGATGCGGCGGTCCGTCGGGGACTGTCGCAAACGGCACCTTGATGGGCTCGGGCTTGTCGAACAACCGCAACGGCCGCAACGGCGGCTCGCTTTCAATGCGCGCTGGCCAGGCCGCCTGTGTTGCGGCCGCCAGATGATGCTGCGCCGGTGCGGCCAGCACGGCGCGCTCGGGAATATGGGTGTCCTGCGGCAGGTGCACAACCACGCGGCGCCCGCCGATCCGCGCGGCGATGCGGTCGATCAGCGCGGTCAGTTCGTCATTGTCATGGACATTGGCATCGAGATCGCGCTGCTGCTGCACCACGATTTCGGTGCGGCTGGCGGAGAGGCGAATGAGATCGAAGCCGAAGCCGGGGTCGAGCGGATCGTTCAAGGCATCGAGCCGCTCGCGAAACAGGCGGTCGATCACCTCAGGCCTGGTCACGGGGCGGCCGGTATCGACGGGAATCGTGCGCACCGCGCCGTCGGTGCGGAAGAAGCTCGCTTCCAGCCGCCGCGCGCCCTTGCCCTGTTTGTCCATTGCGGTCACCAGCATGCCGGCGAGCGCGGATAAATTCATCGCGATCACGGTGTCGGTGGCGACGGGCTCGGGAAAACGTTTCTCGACGATATAATCCGGCAGCGGCTTTCGGGGACTGATCGGCGCATCGCCCTGCCCCAGCGCGTGTTCCAGCAAGGCGGTGAAGCCTGCGCCGAACCTTGCCGTGATCTCGTGGCGGGCGCGCGCGGCGACATCGCCGATGGTTTTCAAGCCCGCGCGGCGGAGGCCGATTGTGATGGCCTCACCCGCGCCGAGCGCTGCGACCGGCAGCGGGCCGACGGCGTCGGCCTCCTCGCCGTAGGCGATGATCTTTCCCGACGCATGGCGCGTCATGGTGCGGGCGCAGATCGAGGTGCCGGCGATGGCGGCGCTGACGGCAAAGCCGCGTCTTGTCAGCGCGCCGCACACGATTTGCAGCAGCGCGCGTTCGCCGCCGAACAGATGGGCGCAGCCGGTGATGTCCAAAAACAGCCCATGCGGCGGGTCGAGCGCCACCAGCGGCGTGAAGCGATCGCACCAGTCGGCGATATCGTTGAGCGTCCTGGCGTCCGCGACCGGATCGGCATCGAACACCACTAATTCAGGACAGATAGCGCGGGCATTGGCGAGCGGTAGCCCGATCGCAAGGCCGGAACGCGCCGCGACATCGTCGAGCGCATAGATCACCAGCGCGTTGTTCTGCTTGGCGACGATGACGCTTGGAGTGTTATCCAGCCCGCCGCTGTGTTGTGGCAATTGTCGCTGGATGCGGTCGATGGGCAGGCGTGGCAGCCACAGGCTGAGGATACGCCGCCGGTTCGCTGAAAAGGCACTCATCACATTTCCATTCCATGATCCACCGCCCAACCGGGCCATGACGATTACGAACGAGCTCGGCGTCGAACACCGGCGCGCCCCACGCATGCCATGGCGCTTGGGGCGGCGAATGCGCCGCGCGCACGATCCATCTGGTCTCCGCGGTCGATGGCTGCGGTTCAGCGGCGAGACGCAGCAGCAGTGCCGTGACGCCGGAAGCTTGCGCGGCCAGTGTGAGTTTGCGGCTCGCGACCAGATCGAGTTGTCGCGCGCTCCCCCAGACTTCCAGCACCACGGCGCCGAGTGCATCGCAGGCCAGCGCGTCGGCGGTGGTCCGCAACGCCGTATCGACGTCGGCGGCGCGCACGGTCACCAGCAGACGCGGATCGAGGCCTAATTCGGCGAACCCGCTCATCGACAGCGCACCGGATTCGATTTCCGAAAAATCCTGCCGCACCCAGACCAGCGGCCGGCGCGACGTCACCCGTCCCGCAAGACCCGCGATGAAGCCCGTCGCCGCCGCGCCCTGGTGTCCCTCGGCGAACACTTCATGCACCGCGGCTGCCACAAGCCCGCCCCGCAGCGTCGCATCGGCCCCGCCATGGCCGAGCGCGATTTTGTTTGGCGCATACGCATCCCCTGATGCCTCGATGCGCTCGATGCGATCGCGCAAACTCGCAAGCGTGCTTGTGCGTGCGCCAGTCATGCGCCGCTCCTCAGGAATTTGGGCCATTGCTGGTTCTTTGAATGAACCCGCTGCCGGCTCATTTGTTCATGATATGTTCTAATATAAGGCTAACAGGACCCCTGGAGTCAATCAGGATCGGTGGCGAAGAGATTCATAAGCGGAATCAAAGAGATTCAGAGCAAGCCGTCATGGCCGGGCTTGTCCCGGCCATCCACGTTCTTCGCTTCCGACGAAAGGAAGGGCGTGGATGCCCGGGACAAGCCAGGACAAGCCCGGGCATGACGAGAGTTGAGTGAAGGTTCGATGCACACCATCACCCTCGAGTGCGAAACCGATTTCGACGGCTGGCGCAAAGCCGCGCGGGCGCTGGCGCTGAGCGACGTGAAGCCGTCCGACGTGACGTGGACGGTGCGAGGCCACGCGCCCTCCGCACTTCTGCCTGAGCCGCCGCAAGGTAGCTTCAACGTCCCGGCCAAATTCCTGGCGCTCGCGCAATCCGCGATCCTGCATCGCGACCACGAACGGTTCGCCCTCCTCTATCGCCTGCTGTGGCGGCTGCGCGGCGACCACGATCTGCTGACGCACGCGAGCGATCCGGATGCGGCGCGCCTCATCATGATGGCGAAGGCCGTGCATCGCGACCAACAAAGAATGCAGGCCTCACTTCGCTTCCGCGAAATCGGACGCGAGCAGAAATCGCATTTCGTCGCTTGGTTCGAGCCGGAGCATCACATCGTGCAAGCGTCGGCGCCGTTCTTCGCGAGCCGCTTCGCCGACATGCCGTGGTCGATCCTGACCCCTGATGTCTGCGCGCATTGGGACGGCCATGCCGTCTTGATTACATCAGGCATCAGCAAGGCCGAGGCGCCGAAGGAGGACCGGCTGGAAGAAACTTGGCGGCGCACTTATGCCAGCATCTTCAATCCGGCCCGGCTGAAGGTGAAGGCCATGCAAACCGAGATGCCGCAGCGACATTGGAGGAACCCGCCAGAGGCTTCGTTGATTGAGCCTTTGATCGAAAACGCCGAGAAACGCCAGGAACCGCCAATGAGCCGCAAACAGGCTGCCGACGATATCGAATCGTTGCGCAAAGAGGCCGCCGATTGCCGGGCCTGTTCGCTCTGGAAGAATGCGACCCAAACCGTGTCCGGCGAAGGCCCCCAGAACGCGCAGGTGATGCTGGTCGGCGAACAGCCCGGCGACAAGGAGGATCTCGCCGGCAAACCATTTGTCGGACCGGCCGGCCAGATGCTGGATCGCGCGCTGGAAGAGGCCGGCATCGACCGGTCGAAGGTCTACATCACCAACGCGGTAAAACATTTCAAGTTCGTGCCGCGCGGAAAAATCCGCCTGCACCAGAAGCCGAATACGATGGAGATCAGGGCCTGCCGGCCGTGGTACGAACGCGAACGCGCCGCGATCAAACCGGTCCTGGTGGTGGCGATGGGGGCGACCGCCGCGCAAAGCGTGTTCGGCAAGATCACGCCAATCAACAAAAGCCGTGGACGCCCGATCGATCTCGACGACGGCACCAAGGCCGTGGTGACCGTGCATCCCTCCTATCTGCTGCGCTTGCCCGATGCCGATGCCAAGGCGCGGGAATACCGGCGCTTTGTAGAGGACCTCAAAATGGTCGCCGCGTTGCTGCGAAAATCAGCTCGCGCCGCCTGAAGTTCCAGCGACGGAGGGAAACCCCAAATTTCTGTTACCGACCCTCGAAAAATGACAAATAAAAGTACAACCTTCAATTGATGGATGATACTATCTCATTCTCTGGGGAGAGATTGGGGCGTCCTGTTCACGCCATGACGTTCCCACGAGGTCGGCGCGCTGCGTGGCTTCTCCTAGCCCCGGTGCTGCGCAGCGCGCGACCTGCCCTTCTCAATCTCTGGCTTTGCATCAAGCTGGCATCGCACGATGTCTGACGTTGCAGCGTGCCCATCGGCGAAGAGTTGCGCGCGCCAGTTGCAGGTGCTCTCGGCATAACGTTGCTGCTGTCATCTAACCTTCAAGTCCATCGGTCAAAAGATTAACCACCGTTAGCATTTCACGGGGGGTTGCCATGACCGATATGACACTCAATTCATCGATGGCCCAGGGAGGACCGGTCCAGCCGGCCTCCAAGCCCAATCTCGACAAGGGGTTTAACCCGCTTACGATGATCATCTTCTTCGGCATTCTCGCCGCCGGACTGCTGTTCGTCGCCTACAGCATCTATTCCGACGTCGATGCCACCGGCACCAGGGTCACGACTTACCTGCCCTATATCCTGCTCTTCGTCGCCCTTCTGATTGCGCTCGGTTTTGAGTTCGTCAACGGCTTCCATGACACCGCCAATGCGGTCGCGACCGTGATCTACACCCACTCGCTGCCGGCCGAATTCGCCGTGATGTGGTCGGGCTTCTTCAACTTCCTCGGCGTGCTGCTCTCCTCTGGCGCCGTGGCGTTCGGCATTGTCTCGCTGCTGCCGGTCGAACTGATCCTCCAGGTCGGGAGCAGCGCCGGCTTTGCCATGGTGTTCGCGCTGCTGATCGCCGCGATCCTGTGGAATCTCGGCACCTGGTTTTTCGGCCTGCCGGCCTCGAGTTCGCACACCCTGATCGGTTCCATCATCGGCGTCGGCGTCGCCAATGCCCTGATGCGCGGCCGCGACGGCACCTCCGGCGTCGACTGGGGCAAGGCCACCGAAATCGGCTACGCGCTGCTGCTCTCGCCGCTGGTCGGCTTCATCTGCGCCGCAATCCTGCTGCTGCTGCTGAAGATGATCGTCCGCAACCCGGCGCTGTACGCGGCACCGGAAGGCAAAAAGGCGCCGCCGCTCTGGATCCGCGGCCTTCTGATCCTGACCTGCACCGGCGTCAGCTTCGCGCACGGTTCGAACGACGGCCAGAAGGGCATGGGCCTGATCATGCTGATCCTGATCGGCACCGTGCCGACCGCCTACGCGCTGAACCGCGCGCTGCCGGAATTGCAGGTGGTGCAGTTCCAGAAGACCTCCGAGGCCGCTTCCAAGGTGGTCGCCGCCAAGGGCGCCGGCCACAGCATCATCGGCGATCCGCGCCCGGCGGTGACGCAATATGTCGCCGCGCACAAGATAGCCGAAGGTACCTATCCGTCGCTGGCGGTGCTGGTGAAGGACGTCGGCGACCAGGTCCAGAAATACGGTTCGCTCAACAAGGTGCCGGCCGAGGTCGTCGGCAACACCCGTAACGACATGTACCTGACGTCGGAAGCGATCCGCTTCCTGATGAAGGACAAGGAAAACGACCTCAACAAGGAAGAGGTCGGCATCCTCAACGCCTACAAGGCCTCGCTCGACAGCGCCACCAAGTTCATTCCGACCTGGGTCAAGATCGCGGTCGCGATTGCGCTCGGCCTCGGCACCATGATCGGCTGGAAGCGTATCGTCATCACCGTCGGCGAGAAGATCGGCAAGAGCCACCTCACCTATGCCCAGGGAGCCTCCGCCGAGCTGGTTGCCGCTGCCACGATCGGCGCCGCCGACATGTTCGGACTGCCGGTCTCGACGACTCACGTGCTGTCGTCCGGCGTCGCCGGTGCGATGGCCGCGAACGGGTCAGGGCTTCAGGTCGCCACCATCCGCAACATGGTGATGGCGTGGGTCCTGACGCTACCTGTCGCGATTCTGCTCTCAGGTGCCCTGTATTTCATCTTCGCCCATGTGTTCTGAGACACGGCATCGAGACCGCAGCGCCCATCTTCGCTGCGATGCAACAGAAAAGGCTCGCGCCACCCGCGCGAGCCTTTTTGCGTGCGCCCGGCGAAGCGCTGCGCCCGCCTAAGAATTGGGTTTAAGTCGAACGAGCAACCTCAAAACATTGCATCACGATCTGCCCCGACCAATTCGCTTTGCCGACACCGCAAAAATAATAAACGCCTGCAAGGGTATGCAGGCGTTCTCTCATATAGCTATCGAACTGCTTGAGAACTCGCCTTTAGGCCGCCAGCGCGTTCTCCACCAGCTTGATCCAGTACGATGTGCCGTGGACGATCGCATCGTCGTTGAAATTATATTCGGGATGGTGGAGGCCCGCGGTGTCGCCGTTGCCGCAGAAGATGAATGCACCCGGCCGTGCCTCCAGCATGTAGGCGAAATCCTCCGCGCCCATCAGCGGCGGGGTCTCGTGCACATTGGCTTCGCCGGCGATTTCCCTGGCGATGCGCGTTGCAAACTCGGTTTGCGAAGCGTGGTTGACGGTGACGGGATAACCGCGCTTGTAGACGAGGTCGATCTTGGCGCCGGTGATCTGCGCTACGCCGGCGACGACCTCATGCACCCGCTTTTCGACCAGCGCGCGGACTTCCGGGGTCAGGGTGCGGATCGTGCCGCGCAGCTCGGCGGTTTGCGGGATCACGTTGCGGGCGTTGCCGGCATGGAACTCGCAGACGGAGATCACCGCCGACTCCAGCGGATCAATGCTGCGCGATACGATCGATTGCAGCGCGGTAACGACCTGCGAGCCGACCAGCACGGAGTCGATGCAGATGTGCGGCCGGGCGGCGTGGCCGCCAAGCCCCGTGATCTTGATGTCGAGCTCATCAGTCGCGGCCATGACCGGCCCCGGCCGAATCGCGAACGAGCCGACCGGAATGCCGGGACCGTTGTGCATGCCGTAGACCTGCTCGATACCGAAACGATCCATCAGACCGTCCTGAATCATTGCGGCGGCGCCCGCGCCGCCCTCTTCGGCCGGCTGGAAGATCACGACCGCATCGCCGGCGAAATTGCGGGTTTCGGCGAGGTAGCGAGCCGCACCGAGCAGCATCGCTGTGTGGCCGTCATGGCCGCAGGCATGCATCGTGCCGGGCGTCTTGGAGGCATACGGCAATTTGGTCGCCTCCTCGATCGGCAACGCATCCATGTCGGCGCGCAGCCCGATCACCTTGAGGTCGCCCTTGCCGGCCGGCTTGCGTCCCTTGATGACGCCGACGACGCCCGTCTGCCCAAGGCCGGTGGCCACCTCGTCACAGCCGAATTCCCGCAACCGGTCAGCCACGAATGCCGCCGTGCGGTGCACGTCGTACAGCAATTCGGGGTGTTCATGGATATCGCGGCGCCAGGCCTGGATGTCGGGTTGAAGATCGGCGACGCGGTTGACGATGGGCATGGAAAATCTCTGCTTTGCGGGTTGAATGCTGCTGCCTCTGTAGCATGCAAGGGGCCGTCCACCCAACACTCTGCCGCAGGGCGCCCATCCACCCAGGCACCATGGCCGGATTTGCCCGCCTTTGCCAAAGCCTCGGAGGACCAGGACTGGAGAGCCCGGGCCTGCGTAGTTCGGTCGTGCCTCAGTTTGATTGCGGCTCAACGCTTTTCGCGTTGCGGCCCTCAGGCGTGGCCGACGTTCTCGCGACGCAAGTTCGGGAACAAGAACACCAGCGGAACGCGAGCGGACCGATAAACACTGCAATCCATGCCCACACTTTGAAGCTGCGTCCTCGGCGCTCAGCAATTCGACCGGCAGGATAGATCGAAGCGACAAAAACGACCATGGTGATGGCATCCATGATGCACGCTCCAATGCTGCCTTGGCATGAACCTGGTTGCGCGGCGACAGCCGTCAAGACCCTCTCAGGTCAAACCGGGAACTATCCCAGTTCGCAAGCCTGAACGGCCTCACGCGGCCAGCGTGTTCTCGACCAGCTTGATCCAGTATGAGGTGCCGTAGACGAGCGCCTCGTCGTTGAAATTGTAGGCGGGGTGATGGAGCCCTGCACTATCACCGTTGCCGCAGAAGATCAGCGCGCCCGGCCGCTGCTCCAGCATGTAGGCGAAATCCTCTCCGGCCATCAGCGGCGGCATCTCGTGAACGTTGGCGTCGCCGGCAATTTCCCGGGCCGCCCGCGTCGCGACATCCGTTTGCGGGCCATGGTTGACCGTTACCGGATAGCCGTGACTGTACTCCAGATCGATCTTCGCACCCGTGATCTGCGCCACGCCGGCGACGACCTCGCGCACCCGCCTTTCCACCAGTTTGCGCACGTCGCCGTTCAGGGTACGCACGGTGCCTTTCAGCTCGGCGGTTTGCGGAATCACGTTGCGGGCATTGCCGGCGTGAAATTCGCACATGGAAATCACGGCCGATTCCAGCGGATCGACGCTGCGCGACACGATCGACTGCAGCGCCGTGATCAACTGCGCGCCGACGAGGACGGAATCGATGCATTTGTGCGGACGCGCGGCGTGCCCGCCGCGCCCCTCGATCCTGACAATAACGGCATCGCCGCCCGCCATGATCGGACCGGGCCGAATGGCGAACGCGCCGACCGGAATGCCCGGACCGTTATGCATGCCGTAGACCTGTTCGATGCCGAATCGGTCCATCAGCCCGTCCTCGATCATCGCAACCGCACCCGCGCCGCCCTCTTCCGCCGGCTGGAAGATCACGACCGCTCGGCCCGCGAAATTGCGCGTCTCGGCGAGATAACGCGCAGCACCCAGCAGCATCGCGGTGTGGCCGTCATGGCCGCACGCGTGCATCAGGCCCTTCGTCCTTGAGGCATAAGGCAGGTTGGTCGCCTCCTCGATCGGCAGCGCGTCCATATCCGCCCGCAGCCCGATGACCTTGATGTCACCCTTGCCGGCGGGCTTGTGGCCGTGGATGACGCCGACAACGCCGGTGCCGCCGAGACCGGTGACAACCTCGTCGCAGCCGAATTCCCGCAAACGGTCAGTCACCAATGCCGCAGTGCGGTGCACTTCGTACAGCAATTCGGGGTGTTGATGGATATCCCGGCGCCACGCCTGGATGTCGGGTTGCAGATCGGCGACGCGGTTGACAATGGGCATGGAGATGATCGGTCTTCCGGGTTTAAGTTCTCTGCCCCTGTAGCATGCAAGGGGCGGTCCACCCAACACGCTCGGCCGCAGAGCCCCATCCACCCAGAGCCTACCAAAGTCGTGGCCGGCTTGCCCCCGCCATCCACGTCTGACTAATAAGCCGCAAGCAAAAACGCGGATGCCCGGGACACTTTGCGCCAAGACGCGCTTCGCGCTTTACCCGGGGCACGATGACCATTGAACGGCCGGAAACCATGGAAATGCCGGGGAGGCTTGAAGGTGATTTCGACTATATCGTCGTTGGCGCGGGCACGGCCGGCTGCATCATGGCCAACCGCCTGTCGGCCGATCCCAAAAACCGCGTGCTGATCCTGGAGGCCGGTGGCAACGACAACTGGATCTGGTTCCACATCCCGGTCGGCTACCTCTTCGCGATCGGCAATCCCCGTTCCGACTGGATGTTCAAGACCGAGCCGGAGGTAGGCCTCAACGGCCGCGCGCTGGCCTATCCCCGTGGCAAGGTGATCGGCGGCTCTTCGGCGATCAACGCCATGATCTCGATGCGGGGACAGGCCGCCGATTACGACCATTGGCGTCAGCTCGGCCTCACTGGCTGGGGCTACGACGATGTGCTGCCGCACTTCCTCAGGCTCGAAGATCATTTCCTCGGGCCGAGCGAACACCATGGCACGGGCGGCGGCTGGCGCATCGAAGCGCCGCGGCTGTCCTGGGAAGTGCTCGACGCAGTCGGCGACGCCGCCGAGCAAATGGGCATCCGCCGCATTGCCGATTTCAACACCGGCGACAATGAAGGCATCAGCTATTTCCACGTCAACCAGAAGCGCGGCCGCCGCTGGTCTTCCGCGCGCGGGTTTCTCAAGCCGGTGTTGAACCGTCCGAATCTGCGGTTGGAAAAGAACGTGCTGGTCGATCGCCTCACGATCGAGAACGGCCGCGCCGTCGGCGTGCGTTTCTATCGAGGCAATGACCTCGTCGAGGCCCGCACCAAAGGTGAGGTCATTCTCTGCGGCGGCTCGATTGGATCGATACAGGTGCTGCACCGCTCCGGCATTGGACCCGCGGACTGGCTGGCGCCGCTCGGCATCGACGTCACGCTCGACCGGCAGGGTGTGGGACGCAATCTGCAGGATCATTTGCAGCAGCGCGCGATCTACAAGGTCGAGGGCGTCCGCACCCTGAACGAGACTTATTACTCGCTATTCCGCCGCGGGCTGATGGGGCTCGACTATGCCTTCCGCCGCCGCGGCCCCTTGACCATGGCGCCGTCGCAACTCGGCATCTTCACGCGCTCCGACGCTAGCCGCGAGCGCGCCAACATCCAGTTCCACGTACAGCCGCTGTCGCTCGACAAGTTCGGCGATCCCCTGCACCGTTTCCCCGCTATCACGGTGAGCGCCTGCAATTTGCGGCCGACCTCGCGCGGCACCGTGCGCATCCGCTCGGCGCAGGCCGATCAGGCGCCCGCGATCACGCCGAACTATTTGTCGACTGATGAAGATCGCCAGGTCGCCGCCGACGCCATCCGCACCACGCGACGGCTGATGAAGCAGCAGGCGCTGGCAAAATATCACCCGCATGAATATCTGCCCGGCCCCACTGTGGGCGACGACGACGCCTCGCTGGCGAAAGCCGCCGGCGATATCGGCACCACGATCTTCCATCCCGTCGGCACCGCCAAGATGGGTTTGGCGTCCGATCCCACCGCCGTGGTCGACGAGCGCCTGCGCTTTCACGGCATCGCCGGACTGCGCGTCGCCGACGCGTCGGTCATGCCGACGATCACCTCGGGCAACACCAACACGCCAACCGCGATGATCGCCGACAAAGGCGCGACAATGATTTTGGAGGATGCGCGGGCTTGATGAACCCGGAACGCATTTCGGTCGGGCCATGCCACCGGACTCGCGGCGCGCGGAAATAGTTCCGGCTTACGCCGATTTCCGCACGGCGTTATCCACCAAGGTCTTGCCGAGCGACCAGATCGCGCCGGGGACCTTGTGGCTGGAGGCGATCACGGCATCGAACGACTTTTCGATCCAGCCGCAGTCTTGCTCAGTGATGACGAGCGGCGGCAGCAGCTTGATGGTGTGGCTGCCGTGGCCGGACACTTGCGTCAGGATCTTGTGATCCTTGAACAGCGGCACCGTGATGAGCTGGCAGAACAGGCCCTTGTTGGCGGTCTCGAGCACGTTCCAGGACGCTTTCAGCCGCAGCGATTTCGGCGGACCGAACTCGACGCCGATCATCAACCCCTTGCCGCGCACTTCCTTCATCAATTCATAGCCGGGCACCATGCGGGTCAGCGCCAGACGCAGCTCGGCGCCGCGCTTGGCGGCCTGCTCGACCAGTCTTTCAGCCTTCATCACTTCGAGCGTTGCGATGCCGGCCGCCATCGCCAGATCGTTTTTCGCAAAGGTCGAGCCGTGCACGACCGCGCGATCCATTTGATTGAATATCTTGTCGAAGATGCCTTTACGCGTCAGCAGCGCGCCGATCGGGACATGTCCGCCCGACAGCGCCTTCGCCAGCAGCACCATGTCGGGTTCGACATTCCAGTGCTCGACCGCGAGGAATTTTCCGGTGCGGCCGATTCCGGTCTGGATTTCGTCGGCGATGAACAGCGTGCCGTACTTGCGGCACAGCGCGGCAGCCCCCGGCAGAAACTCGTCGGTGGGCATGTTGACGCCCTTGCCCTGGATCGGCTCGACGATGAAGGCGGCGACCTGACGTGACGACAGTGCCTGCTCGAGGGCTGCCAGGTCGTTGAATTCTATCCTAGTGCATCCCGGCAGCAGCGGTTCGAAGCCACCGCGGAAGTTCGTATCGTCCGTCAGCGACAGCGCGCCATAGGTCAACCCGTGGTAGGCATGCGTGCAGTACACGATGCCGGGCCGGCCAGTGGCGCCACGGGCGAACTTGATCGCGGCCTCGACGGTCTCAGCCCCGGAATTGGCGAAAAATACCTTGTCCAGATATGGCACATGTTCGAGCAGACGTTCTGCCAGCACGCCCGCGAGCGTGGAAACGTCAAGCTGCACCAGATTGGGCAGATCGCTGTCGAGGACGCTTTTCAGCGCCTGGCGCAGCGCCGGATGATTGCGGCCAATCGCAAAAACGCCAAAACCGCTCAGCAGATCGAGATAGCGGGCCCCATCGCGATCGAACAGGTATTGACCCTGGCCCTTCTGAAAGCCGACATCGTAGCCGATGGTCTTGAGCACGCGAACGAGTTGCTCGTTCAAATAGCGCGAATGCATGGAACTGCGTTGCGCCTGCCGCTCAACAAACATCTCGGAAACGTCTAAATTTGAACTTAGCATCCACTACATACTTCGGTTGATGGCCATTTCGTCAACTGAAAACGCTCAATGCGGCGTTTTGACCCCGCCTTGCATCGTCACTTAAGCATAGGTTCGAACCATGTTGCACTGCCTAAGAACTCTCGCGCGCAGAATAGTTATTTCCGGATTCTTTTTGGCCACAGGTGTTAGCTCTGCGCTGGCCGCTGACCCCACCGGCGACTGGCGGGTGGCCGATGGCGTCGCCAACATCCGGGTCGCGCAATGCAACGGCAGCATCTGGGGCGCGGTCGCCTGGGAGAAAACGCCGGGTGGCAAGGATACGCATAATCCGGATGCCTCAAAGCAGAACAGACCGACGCTCGGCATGCCGATCCTGATCGACATGAAGAAGAAAGCCGGCGCCGATGCGTGGGAAGGCCAAGTCTATAACGCCAAGGACGGGCAGTTTTACAGCTCGACCATCAAGCCAGTTGGTGCCGACCAGCTCGAGATTCAAGGCTGCGTGCTGGGCTTCCTCTGCGGCGGGGAAACCTGGACCCGCGTCGGCCCGCCGATCCCCTCCAGCCCCGTCAACAGTATGGCCAAGGGCACGGCGCAGAATCCGGCGGCCCCGCAAAAGTCCGGTGTCGCGGCAACCGCTCCGGTGGCTGCATCGGCCGCGCCGAAGACCACGGGTGCGGTGAACCCGGCGCCGGCATCGAGGCCTGTCGCCGGTCAGAAACAGGCGGCCGGCCAGAGCGCCGATCCCGTCGGCGATATCTGTCTACTCCCCGATATCGCGCGGTTTGCCCATTAGCGCGGGCTGGAATAGCAGCACCGCGGCCAACGTGGTGACCAGCGACAACGCCAGCAATTTACCCATGCTGGCGGTACCGGGATGACTGGATAGCCACAGGCTTCCGAACGCCGTGGCGGTCGTCAGCGCACTGAAAAATATCGCGCGCGTCAGGCTGGTCTGCAGCAGATTCGTTCTGCCCGAGCGCCACGCCGTCACATAATAGATTTTGAAGGCGACGCCGACGCCGAGCAGCAGCGGCAGCGCAACGATATTGGCGAAGTTGAGCGGCAATCCGATCAACACGCAGATCTCCAGCGTCACTGCGCCAGCCACCAACAGCGGCACCAGTGTCAGCAGTACGTCGGTGACCCGCCGCAGCGCCAGCCAGAGCAGCAGGCTGATCACGAGTAGCGCCCAGATGCCGGCATGGACGAATGCGTTGACGACGGTGTCGCCGGATTTGAGGATCGAGACCGGCCCCCCGATCGCAGTCGGCTCCGCGACCAGCACGGCATCGGCAAATCTGCGGAGATTGTCGTTGTCGTTGGGATCGCCCTTCGGAAGCGCCTCGACGCGCATCAAACCGTCTTTGGTCTTCCAGCCATCGACCAGTTCCGACGGCAGGTTTTTCAGGCTGACCGGCTGCGCTTGCAACGTGTTCTTGAGCTGGTCGAGTACGATCTTGAGGGGGGTCACGAAAACACTCTGGGCCTTGTCGCGCGTCGCAGAATTGGAATCGGCAAGTTTTGACAGCGCGTCCGCCAGCCGCCGCGCCGCGATCGCGCCCGCGCTCTTGGCATCACCGGCGGTCTTGCGCAGGCTGTCGACCGATCCTTTCAGGGCCTCCACGTTCTCCTCATCGGAGGGAGGTGCATCGACGGAATTGGGATTGAGCGCGGGGCCGACCACCTTGGCGGCCTGCGCGATCAGCTTGAGTTTGGCCGGCTGATTGTCCGGCACGAAGCTGTCGAGCGACATGATGCGAAGCACCTCCGGCACCTTCTCGAGCTTCGCCTCGATCTTCTTGGCGTCGGCCTCTGAATTCGTCATCACGTTGATGGCGTTGGCGCCGGTGTTCGGGTCCTTCCGCAGGTCGAGGAAGGTTGCGATCGACTCGGCATTCTTGTTGCGCAAATTGATCGGATTGAAGTCGAACTTCATGAAATAGAGCAGCGGAAGACCAGCCATCGCGACGAGCAGCGTGCCCACGATGATGACGACTCGATGCTTTTCCAGGAAGTGATCGACCGGCGCCAGGAACGCATACCCGACCGGCTCGTTTTCGCCGGGCGGATTGAGCAAATCCAGCAGCGCCGGCAATGTCGTGATGCTGGTCAGGAATGCGATGAGCATGCCCGCGCCGGCGATCTTGCCGAGTTCGGAAATTCCCTTGTAATCGGTCGGCAGGAAACACAGGAAACCCGCAGCCGTTGCCATCGCCGCCAGCGACAGCGGCACGGCCGCGCGGCGCGCCGCGTTCTCCAGCGCCAACGTCAGGTCGTCGTTCTTGAAACGCTCGGAACGGTAGCGGACACTGAACTGGATGCCGAAGTCGACGCCAAGGCCGACGAACAGCACGGCGAAGGCGATCGACAGCAGGTTCAGCGAGCCCACCATCATCAGGCCAATCGCCGTGGTGACCGAAAGTCCGACGAACAGATTGACGAACACCGCGAAGATGATTTTCGCCGAGTGCAGCGCCAGCCAGAGAATGATCAGCACGATCACCACAGTGACGATTCCATTGGTGATCGCGCCGTCCTGAACGGTGGCGTATTCTTCGTTGGCGATCGGAACCGGTCCGGTCAGCCTGACGCGGGCGCCATACTGGCCTGCGAAATCGAGATCCTTGGCCGCCTGACGGATCGCGTCGGTCGCGGTCTTGCCCGGTTCCAGCGCCTCATAATCGAGGATCGGTTTGAATTCGATGAAGGCGCGTTTGTCGGAATCGGTCAAAGGCTTGTCGCTCACCAGTTCGCGCCAGGAGAACGTCGCGTCGCCCTTGTTGAGCACGTCCTCGACCGTCTGGGCCATCAGGTTGAAGGGCTGATCGGCGTTATCGAGCTTGGCCTGGCCGCGCTTGATGCCGGCAAGGCCGGTTTCCAGCGCGCCGGTCAGACCGCGGATGGAGGGATCGCCGGCCATGATCTCGATCAGCGGGGCGGCGGACTCGAGCTGCCCGGTAACCTTGCCCACCTCCTCCACGGGCAGGAACAACAACCCGTTCTTCTCAAAGAATTCACCGGAACCGAGCGGTGTCACCGACTCGAAATCCTTGCTGTCGCCTGAAAGCCTCTCGACCAGCGCCTTGGCCGCGGAACTGGTCAGTTCCGGCGTCGACGCCTCGACCACCGCAAGAATTAGCCTTTCCCGGTCAAACGCCTGCTCGAACTGGTTATCGCGCTTGCGCCAGTCGAGGTCGGGCGAAATCAGCTTGTTGATGTCGGTATTGATGGAGAAATTGTGGGCCGTATAGAAACCCGCCGCGATCGCGAGGACCAGCGAGAGAACGACGATGAGAATAGCAAACCGCGTACAAAATCTAACAATCGAGACAACAGCACTGGTCAGCACATCGTTTCTTTCTAAGTCTCAGGGAGCTTGCCAAAAACGCCCGCTGTCTAGCCGAGTTCCACGGGTCGATCTAATGTTGTTTTGGTTACTTTCGGCGGGGCAGCAAAACAGGCCGAAACGGCATCGGTTGGCTTCATATAGCCCGTGTCAGCGGGCGATAAAGTGACGAACGAGTGAGGAATCGACGCAAATCAAGTATCATAATACCGACGAAGGCCTACCTCAACCGCCAACCGCTGGTGATCCGGCTTTTCTAGCCGCTCTTTTTTTGACACAAAGCCCTGTGCTTCCATGTGCTTGGGCGGGGGATCGCCGCCGGAACCGGTTGTGGTGCGGTTATTGCAACTATTCGGCAGGACGGTCGGCACGGGGACGATTGAATGAATCTGGTGCAACTTGCGTAATGGGCATCCCATGGAAGTGTATCTTGCGCAACCGCGCGGATTTTGCGCGGGCGTCGTGCGTGCCATCGAGATCGTCGAGCGTGCGCTCGAGAAGTACGGCCCGCCGGTCTATGTGCGGCACGAGATCGTGCACAACAAGTACGTTGTGGAAAGCCTGAAGGATAAAGGCGCCATTTTCGTCGAGGACCTGTCGGAAGTGCCGCCGCATGCGGTGACCGTGTTCAGCGCCCATGGCGTGGCACGCAGCGTCGAGGAGGAGGCTTCGGCGCGCGGGCTACCGGTGCTCAATGCCACCTGCCCCCTCGTCACCAAGGTCCACAATCAGGGCAAACGGTATATGTCGAAGGGCCGGGCCCTGGTCCTGGTCGGCCATGCCGGCCACCCCGAGGTCGAGGGCACCATGGGCCAGGTTCCCGGGCCGGTTTTGCTGGTCCAGAACGTCGACGACGTGGCGGGGCTGACGCTGCCGGCCGACACCCCAGTGGCCTATATCACCCAGACCACGCTGAGCGTGGACGACACAAAAGACATAATTGCGGCCCTTCAGGCCCGATTTACAGATATTCAAGGCCCGGACATCCGGGATATCTGCTATGCGACACAGAACCGCCAATCTGCGGTAAGGGACCTGAGCAAACTGGTGGACGTCATTCTGGTGGTGGGGGCCGCCAATAGTTCCAACTCAAACAGGCTGCGCGAAATCGGCACCGAAGTCGGGGTCGCGAGTTATCTCATTGCCGATGGCAGCGAACTTAACCCTGATTGGCTGAAGGATGCGAAAGCCGTCGGCATCACGGCGGGCGCCTCGGCGCCCGAAGTTTTGGTCGACGACGTGATCGAGGCCTTGAGGCGTATCGGCCCCGTCAGGGTGTCGGTGCTTCCCGGCCGGGAAGAAAATATCGAATTCCGGCTTCCAGCCGAACTGACTGCGGGCTGATCCACTTCACGACTATGTCCAGAAAGAAAATCTCTCAATGGCTATACCGTTCTTCAAGGAAATGCGTATCGGCGGTTATCTGATCAAGCAGAAGCTGCTTGGCCGAAAGCGTTATCCGCTGGTTCTGATGCTCGAGCCGCTATTCCGATGCAACCTCGCCTGCGTCGGTTGCGGTAAGATCGACTACCCCGATGCGATCCTCAACCGCCGCATGTCGGCGCAGGAATGCTGGGACGCGGCCGACGAATGCGGCGCGCCGATGGTGGCGATCCCCGGCGGCGAACCGCTGATCCACAAGGAGATCGGCGAGATCGTGCGCGGCCTCGTGGCGCGCAAGAAGTTCGTCTCGCTCTGCACCAACGCGCTGCTGCTGGAAAAGAAGCTCGATCTGTTCGAGCCCTCGCCCTATCTGTTCTTCTCGGTGCATCTCGACGGCCTCAAGGAGCACCACGACAAGGCGGTGTCGCAGAAGGGCGTGTTCGACCGCGCGGTCTCCGCGATCAAGGCCGCCAAGGCCCGCGGCTTCACCGTCAACGTCAACGCCACGATCTTCGACGGACATGCGGCGGAAGACATCGCCAAGTTCCTTGATTTCACTACCGAGCTCGGCGTCGGCGTCTCGATGTCGCCGGGCTACGCCTATGAGCGCGCCCCGGACCAGGAGCACTTCCTCAACCGCACCAAGACCAAGAAGCTGTTCCGCGACGTGTTCACGCTCGGCAAGGGCAAGAAATGGAACTTCATGCATTCCGGCCTGTTCCTCGACTTCCTCGCCGGCAACCAGAGCTACGAATGCACCCCGTGGGGCATGCCGGCGCGCAACATCTTCGGCTGGCAAAAGCCCTGCTATCTGCTCGGCGAGGGCTACACCAAGACCTTCAAGGAATTGATGGAGACGACGGACTGGGAGACCTACGGCACCGGCAAATACGAGAAGTGCGCCGACTGCATGGCGCATTGCGGCTACGAACCGACCGCGGCCAACGCCGCGCTGGCCAATCCGCTGAAGGCGATGTGGGTGGCGCTGCGCGGCGTCAAGACCACCGGCCCGATGGCGCCCGAGATCAACCTCGATAAGCAGCGTCCGGCGCAGTACATCTTCTCGGCGGAAGTGCAGAAGCGCCTGTCGGAGATCCGCAGCGACGAGGCGGCCGCCGCGGCCGCCAAGCAGCAACAGAAGGCCTCCACCGCCGCCTGAGCGGGCTGCCAGTGCCGCCCAGAACGCTCCAAAACAAAATGCCGTCGCTCAGCGACGGCATTTTTCGTTGCAGCGGGCTTGCCTGTCACACGTTCGCCACGGCCAGGCCCTCACCGCCCAGGAAACCGCGGCAGCCACGCAAGGAACGCAGCGCGCGATTGAAATCGATTCCGGTAGAGACCAGCGCCCGCAATGTGGTCGGATGGCGCGCGACGCCGCGCAGCACCTTGCGCAGATCGATATCGCCGTTCGGTTTGATCGCGCTCATCGCGAGCGCCGGCAGCGCCCGGCTGGCGGGGTCGGAGATGACGCGCAGCGCGGCGAAGGGAAGCCCGGCCTTTTCCGCGTAGGCCGCCGCGATATGGCTCTCCATGTCGACCGCGGCCGCCCCCGTCTCCGAATGTAGTGCCGCCTTGCAGGCGGTCGCCGCGATCACCTGTTCCACCCCGGCAAGACCGCCGCGAACCACACGCCGGCGCCGCAGCGCGGCGCTTGCGATCATTTCCTCGTTCAGCGCCAGACCGGCCAGAAACCTTGTGTCGCCGGCCAGAACCTCGGTGGCGACCACGACGTCGCCCGACTTCAGCGACGGGTCGAGCCCGCCCGCGACGCCGAATGAGATGACGCCCCGGAATGTCGATGAATCCAATGTCGCGAGCAGCGCGCGCAATTGCTGCGGATCGCTACTGCTGCAGATGACGATCATGCCTGGGCCGGCCGCGATGCGCGCCTCCTGCACCAAGCCTGTAACGATCAAAACCGGCCGTGGATCAATTGAATTGCGATTATCCACGATCGCGGCGACCCCCGCCCCCAAAGTCACATCCCGACCCCTACCACCCTGCTGTTGGTGTTTCTCAAGTTTCGATACCGCGCCAACGCCCAGAGCGGAAAGAACTTCGAGTAGCCATGATAACGCAAATAAAACACCCGCGGAAACCCCGTTGCCGTGTAGCGGGCCTCGTCCCACAGCCCTTTTTCGGTCTGTGTGGTTTTTAGGTACTCCACGCCGCGCGCGACCGCCGGGTTCCCGACCTCGCCCACCGCCATCAGTCCAAGCAAGGCCCATGCCGTTTGCGAGGAGGTCGACGGCGCGTCCTCGAATCCCCGGTAGTCCAGCCGGTAGCTGACGGCATCCTCGCCCCAGCCGCCATCCTTGTTCTGGATCGATAGCAGCCAATCGACCGCCTTGCGAATCGTTGGATCCTCATGGTCGACCCCTGCGACATTTAGCGCGCACAGCACCGACCAGGTGCCGTAGATGTAATTCAGCCCCCAGCGGCCATACCAAGACCCTTCCGCGAGCTGGGTGCGGCGCAGATAGGCGACCCCTTCGGCAACCGCCTTGCTGGCCTTGGCCGTCTCGCCGAGCTGCGCCAGCATCGAAATGCAGCGCGCGGTCACGTCCTCGGTCGGCGGGTCGAGCAGCGCGCCATGGTCGGAGAACGGGATGTTGTTGAGGTAATATTCGAGGTTGTCGACGTCGAAGGCGGCCCAGCCGCCATCGCGGCTCTGCATGCCCTCGATCCATTCGCGGCCGCGCGCGATCGCGGTGTCGTATTCGTGGCTTCCGGACTGCCGCCGCACGCGGTCCATCGCCATGACCACGACGGCGGTGTCGTCCAGATCAGGGTAGTAGTCATTGTTGTACTGGAACGCCCAGCCGCCCGGCCGCACCTCGGGACGTTTCACGGCCCAGTCGCCCTTGATGTCGAGAACCTGCCTCGGCTTCAGCCAGTCGAGCGCCTGCTTGGCCTCCGGCAGCGCTTCCGCGCCGCCCGCTTCGATCAGCGCGTGGCAGGTCAGCCCGGTGTCCCACACCGGCGACACGCAAGGCTGGCAATAGGCTTCGTGCTCGCGGATCACCAGCAGCTTGTCGAGACCCCGGCGCGTGATGGCGCGCGGCGGGTAATCCGCAGGTCTGCCCAACGCCTCATACATCATCACGGTGTTGGCCATCGGCGGATAGATCGCGCCAAGGCCATCTTCGCCGTTCAACCGCTCCTCGATGAAAGCGACCGCGCTCTCGATCGCCCGCGCGTGCAACTTTTTCGGAAACAGCGGCTCGACCGCGCGCAGGATGATATCGAGCGAGCGGAACAACATGAACCAGCCCCAGCTTTGATGCGGCGCCTTGGCAGTCATGCCGACCGAGCGCGGGTCCTGCAGGAACAATTCGTCGATGCCGACGCCTTTCGGATTCTTCGCCAGCGGCTTCAGCGCCGCCAGTACCATCAGCGGCACGATCGTGGTGCGCGCCCAGTACGAAATCTTGTTGAGATGAAACGGCGACCACATCGGCAGCAGCATGATCTCGATCGGCAGCACCGGCACCGCGCGCCAGCTCAGCACGCCATACATAGCCAGCAAAAACCGGGTGAAAACGTTGCTGTAGGCGCCGCCGCCGCGCGAGCGGATCGCCTCGCGCGCCCGCACCATATGCGGCGCGTCCACGGAATCGCCGATCATCTTCAGCGCGAAATAGCATTTGACGCTGGCGCTCATGTCGAACGCGCCGTCATGCACCAGCGGCCAGCCGCCATGCGCGCCTTGTACGCGGCGCAGATAATTGGCGATCTTGGCCTCGAGTTCGCTGTCGACGGCCTCGCCGAGATAGTGGCAGAGCAGCACATACTCGGCCGGAATCGTGCTGTCGGCTTCCAGCTCGAACACCCAGTGCCCGTCGGACTGCCGATAGCCGAAAAGCGCCTGAGTCGCGGAGGAGATGCTCTTCTCCAGCGCGACGGGATCGACGGCAACGGTTTGATCGACGGAAAGCATTTCGCCAGACATCCCTCTCTTCGTGACCCTACTCTGTGAAGCCGGTCACGCTCCTTTCCCGATCAGGCCTGCCGCCTGGCCAGGACCAGATCGGCGGCACGGTCACCCGACCGCACCGATCCCTCGATGGTTGCCGGCAACCCGGTATCAGTCCAGTCGCCGGCGAGAAACAGGTTTTTAAAGGCCGTGACCGGGCCCGGCCGCAGCGCGTTCTGCTCCGGCGTCGCCTCGAATGTAGCACGGCGTTCGCGCACGATCTGCCACGGCGGCAACTCGCCCTGTACGCCGGCGGCCTTGCGGACGTCCCGCCAGATCGCCTGCGCGAGCTCCTCGCGCGGCATATCGACCAGCCGGTCGCCATTGCTGATGGTGACCGACAGGCGCTGCGGGAACGCGAACAGCCATTCCACCAGTCCACCGACGACGCCGAGAATTGCCGGCGCGTCCCTGGGCGGATCGAAGCGGAAATGCGCATTGACGATCGCACGGAATTTCGACGGCGTTTGCAGGCCCGGCAGCAGCGAAGCCGCGGGGCGCGGCGGGACGGCGAGCACGATCACATCGTCGGGCCCGACGGCGATCGTGTCGTCACCGAATTTCAACTCACCGACCTTGTCGCCCGCCATGACGAACTCGCGCAGCTCATGTCCGAGCCGGATGGTGGCGCCCTTGTCCCGCAGCAGCTTGATCGCGGGTTCGATCAACACCGAGCTCAAGCCGTCGCGCGCGATCAGCGGCCGGCAGGCCTGTCCGCCCGCCAGCAGCGTTTCGCGCACGATGGCGCCGGCCAGACCTGCCGAGCCCTCGGGCGGATCGACGTTGAGGGCCGCCAGCAGCAGCGGCTGCACCAGCCGCTGATACAGCGTGCCTTCGCAGCGGATGGCGTTGCCGACCAGCTTGTCCGTCCCTGCCCAGATCAGAGGCATCAGTGCCAGATAATCGAGCAGACCGGTGTCGGGGACGCGGCGCGCCTCATCGAGCACCCAGAGCGGCAACCGGCCGTCGCCGAGGTCGAGCTGCCAGCGCTGGCCCGTCGAGATATCGGCGAAGGGAAACTGCGCGCGCTGCGGTCCGACCAGCCCCGCCTCGGTGCCGATCGAGCGGGCGTAAGCCAGCGCATGGCGGTTGCCGGACAGCAGCAGATGATTGCCGTTATCGATGGTGAGGTTGGTGGCGGCGTCGAAATAGGACCGGCAACGGCCGCCGGCCGTTTGCGTGGCCTCGTGGACGTGCACCCCAAAATTGGCGTTCGCCAGCCGGACGGCCGCGGAGAGACCGGAAATGCCGGCACCGATGATGTGAACGGTTTTCTGCATCAGATGATCGAGTAACGGAGGAGGATGGCAATCTTCGCCAGTTTGGCGACGCGGACCGGCGCGCGCGGAGCTGCAAATCCCCGTGCGACCAACAGCTCCAGTACCGCGCGATAATATTTCGACATGATCCGGGGCGCGCGCACCGCACGCCGCGAATTGCGTTTCATGATTTCGTCCGCCTTCTGAAAATGCATCTTGGCCCGCTCGGCGAGCGGCAGGCACACTTTCGGCAATGCGCGCTCGGCTGTCACCTTCTGCGGGTCGCTGCTGGTGATCCCCGCATGCAGAAGGCCTTCGCGCGGCAGATACAAGCGGCCGAGGCCAGCGTCTTCATCGATGTCGCGCAGGATGTTGGTCAGTTGCAGCGCGCGGCCGAGATGATGCGCGAGCAGAATACCGTCGTCCTCGGGTAGGCCGAACACCCGTACCGACAAACGCCCGACCGCGCTGGCGACGCGGTCGCAATAGAGGTCGAGCGTTGCAAGGTCCGGCGCACGGATGTCCTGCGGCACGTCCATTTCCATGCCATCGACGATGGCGAGGAAATCCTCGCGCTTGAGACCGAAGGTGCGCACCGACGCGGCATAGTCCTGCAAGCGTGGCGGCGGATGGCCCTGATACAGCGCGTCGATGTCGTCGCGCCATTGCTGGAGCGCGGCGAGCCGTTCGGGCCGCGGACCGTCGGAATCGGCGATGTCGTCGACCTGCCGGCAGAAACTGTAGATCTGGAACATCGCCTCGCGCTGTTTGCGCGGCAGGATGCGCATCGCGGCATAGAACGAACTGCCGGACGCGGTGGTGCCGTAATTTGCGTTGGCCGCCGCCGTCTGCAGCGTCATGCGCCGGCCGCCGGTTTTGAAACGGGCCGGCGTCCGACCGCACGGCGCGTGATCTCGCCGGCGACGCCACTGAGGCTTTGTGCGAGCAGTTCGAGCGGGGAAAGATGCACCCGCTCGCTGAGGGGATCGCGCACCTTCAGCATGCCGACGATCTTGTCGGCGAACGCCTGGATCACCGCAATCTCGAGCCCGAGCCGGAAATCCTTCACCTCGGCGCCCAGCGATTTGCTTTCGTTGAGCAAGGTTTCGGTCCGCATTGCAAGCGCCTGCAGGCACTTCAACAGCGCCGGCGGCGACTTCGCCTCGCCCAGCATTTCGATCGACGCGCCGGCTGCGGCAAGCGCATCGCGCGGCAGGTAGACGCGGTTGAGGTCGCGGTAGTCCTTGGCACAATCCTGCAGATGGTTGTTGATCTGCAGCCCGGCGCACAGCGCGTCCGAGGCGGCCCAAGTCGAGGTGCTCTCGCCGTGAACATCGAGCATGAAGCGGCCGACCGGCATCGCCGAGTAGCGGCAATAATGGATCACCTCGTCCCAGTTCTCGTAGCGAAGCTTGGTGACGTCCATCCGGAACGCGATCAGCACATCGAGCGCATGGCGCGGCGACATCGCGCGCGCGGCGAGCGCATCGCGTAAGTCGACCGCCTCTTTCTGGGTGTCGCCCTTGCCCAGCAATTCCGCTTCAAGCAAATCGAGATAGGCAAGCTTCTCACTGGCTGCGAGGGTAGCGTGATCGGCGATGTCGTCGGCGGTCCGGACGAAATTGTAGAAGCTAAGGATCAGCGGCCGGTGACGCGGATGAATGATCCACGACGCGACCGGAAAATTCTCGTCGCGGTGGGTCTTTCCGGATCGCAGTTCGCTCGCGCTGGTCATCAAAAAACCGGCTACATTGATCTTGAATGGCGGCATGCGCCGACGCTTCACGCGCATGCGATGGATCGCGTGCCCCATATAGGGGAATACGCCGCCAAAACCAATGCTATCTGGGGCCATCAGCCCATGCGCAAGCGCCGGCAATCAAGCCGGAAACAGCCCTGCGCGGCGGTCAACCGATGCGATGCCGGCTTATTGCCCGTGGTTTTTCAACACCTGGTCGCAGGCCGGCGAGATCTTGGGGCGATTTTGCTGCAGGCAAGCCAGGATGGTGAAGTCGCCCTGATCGATTACCGGGCGGCAGAAGCGCTGCACGTCACGGGAGCAGGCCTTCTGCTCCTCCGGCGTTCCGCTGCGTTGCTGCTGGGCGAAGGCATCCGACGAAACCGCGATCGACAACAGGGAGAGAGCCAGGAGAATTTTACGCATCGTATTCCTTCATTTCGGCAGCAAGAAATCCAGTTCCCGAATTGCGATTCGGCATCGCCGGGACGGATTTGTTTGGATGGGCAGGCGCCGCGTAGCGCAGCAGGGAGGTGAGGACAAGCACCGGTAAATGCGGCCAAATTTGCGGCGACGTCGAGTCCTCTATTAACCGACTGATAATTAAAGTGTATTTCCGTCCTAGTTTTCTTCACAATTGGCTGTTGCGAAGCGAGCCGCTGCGAAGCTAGATGCTGCCGGCGAAGCTTCGCAGGATGTTTTCGATTCCGCCGAGTAAAAATGCCGTCTGCTGTGGCGCGATTGCCGCAAGCGGCGTTTTGTCATTTGAACCTAGCATGCTGCGGGGACACTAAATCTTCGATGCGGCGAGACGTGTCTTTGAAAGAACGTCTATTTTGATGGGAAAACTCACAATGAATCGTATTGGTTCCAGCTTGTTCAGGCAGGCCCTCACCGCTGCTGGCGTCGGCGCCGCTCTCATGTTGTCGGTCTCCGCAAGCCACGCGCAGGCGTCTGGCCCGTTTGCCGGCTTTGACGGAAACTGGACGGGCGCAGGGACCGTTGCGCTCTCCAATGGCACCACGGAACACATCCGCTGCAAGGCCGATTACAAGGTCAACGCCTCTGGACTTGGCCTGAAGCAGAACCTGCACTGCGCCAGCGACAGCTACAAATTCGATCTCTCCAGCGATGTCACGAGCCAGGGTGACCGTATTTCCGGCAACTGGAGCGAGAAGAGCCGCAACGTTTTCGGCAATCTGCAAGGCACCGCGGGCGGCGGGCAGATCGAGGTGTTCGTCGAGGCCGCCGGATTCGCCGCCAACCTGAACTTGCGGACCAATGGCACCAAGCAGACCGTCCAGATCGATTCCAAAGGCGAGATCCGCGGCGTCACCATCACGATGACGAAGACCTGATCTTCGGGTCACCCAGGATTTGCATACGCGAAAGCCAGGTCCTGTTTAATTCTGAACCTGGCTTTTTTGTCTTTGGCGCAACCTACTCCGCCGGCTTCGCGTGGCCCGCAGTGCCGCGAATCTTCTCCGACAGATTGATCAGGAACATCGACGTCGGCCGCAGGATGAAGAGATCCGCGACCAATGCCGCGACCATCGAGAACGCGCTGAGCCAGCCGAACAGCCGCAGCGACGGCAGGTCGGAAAACACCGTCACGACGAGGCCGCAGGCTAGCACCACCGTGGTCAGGATCAGCGCCGGTCCGACCAGCACGGTCGCACGCTCCACCGCCAGTTCCGGACTGACGCCGGGCTTGCTCTCCAGCCGCAACCGGTTGAGGAAGTGGATGGTCGCGCTGAGGCCGAGACCGAACGACACCGTCAGCGCCACCACGCTGGCAAACTGCAGTCCCTCGCCCAGCAGCCACAGTACCGTGCCCGACGCCACCACCGGGAAGATGCCGGGCAGGATGCAGGAGAACATCACCACCACCGAGCGGAACGCCAGCCCAATGAAGATCGCGACCAGCAGGAATTCGACCGTCAGGCCCCGGTTGAGCTTTTCGATCATATTGGCGCTGTTGCGCGCGGCAATCGCCGACAATCCGGTGACCGCGATTTCATAGCCGGGATGATCGGCCCGCACCTTGTTGAGCGCCTGATCCAGCTTGTCGACGACAGGAAGGATCTCGCTCGAATCGAGATCGGGAACGCGGCCCGACACCACCACCGCATTCTGATCGGCCGAGATGAAGCGGCGGACCAGATGTTCCGGAATGACGCTGACATATTCCTTCAGCGTCGCGACGTCGGTGGTGCCGGCTTTCTCGGCGAGCCAGCGGCGCAGCGTTTCCAGCGACCAGACGTTGCCGACGCCGGCCGACTTTTCCACCATGGCGTGGACATCGGCGATCGTCTTCAGGGTCTCCGGCGCGTAAAGCGAGGCACCCTTGGGGAATTCGATCAACACATCGATCGGGTTGGCGCCCGTGAGCTTGGCATCGAGCCGGCTGCTCGCCGCTACCGCCTGGCGTTTGTCAGGCACCTGGTCGGCAAGGCGGTAACGCGGCTCCAGCGTCGCATAGATGTAGCCGAGACCGGCGACGAAGAGCACCGCGATCAGGCTGAACAGCCCGGGGCGGCTGACCATGCGCACGGCGATCCAGTAGCAGAAATTGCGCAGCGCCTGAACGCCGGCGTCGGCGCTCTGGAACTTGACGGCAAAGATCTTTTCGTTGCGCACGAACAGTACGCCGAACGCCGGCACCAGCGACAACACCGCGAGCAGCGCGATGATGGTGGCGGCAAGTCCGGCCTCGCCGAATTTACGGATCAGTTCGGAATCGGAGAATTGCAGCGCGATGAACGAGATTCCGGCGGTGCCATGGGTCAGCACGCAGGCGGGGCCGACCACCAGCACGGCGTTCTTGAAGGCGGTGTATTTGTCCTGACCCGCAATCAGGCGGTCGCGCGCCGCAAATGTCAGCTGCATCGAATTGGAGAAGCTGATCACCATGATGAGCGGCGTCATCACATTGAGGAACATGTTGAGATTGAAATTGGCCCAGCCGAGCCCGCCGAGCGCGAGCAGGATCGCGATGATCGGCGGGAACGCCGCGACGATCATGAACGATATCTTGCGAAAGAACACGATCGCGATGATGCAACCGGCCAGGATGCCGAGGACGTTGTAGGTCAGCCCGTCGCGCTTGACCGCATTGCGTATCTCGAGCTGCATCACGGGCACGCCGGACAGCTGCGCGTTGAGCCCGCTGCCGGCGAGATCCTCGGCCATGATCTTGCGGATATCGCCGACCACCTTGGTGAGGGCGTTGCTGGCGACGATGGAAGGCTCGAGCGACAGCACGACCAGCGCCAGCGTGCCGTCCTCGGACAACAGCTTGCCGCGAATGATCTCGTTCGATTTCACGGTCTCGGCGAATTTTTCGTAGGCAGCCCCTTCCGGCAAATCCGGTGGAAACAGCGCCGCCGGCAGCTTGCCGGGCTCCGGCGCCTGGCGTGCCGAGAACAGCGAGACCAGACCGCGAACGCCATCGACCAGTTGCAGGTCGGTGACCATGTCCCGCAGCTTCTCGAGATTTTCTCGCGCCAGCAGCGTCTTGCCTTCGACCACGACCAGCACGTCGAATTCGGTCGCCGGGAAGCGTTTGGTCACCGCCTCGTACTGCTTGTAGTCCTTGGAATTGGAGCGGAACAACTGGCTCAGCGAGTTGTCGATCTTGATGCGCTCGATGCCGAAGATCGCCGCAACCATCAGCCCGAGCAGGATGACGCAGGACAGGATCGGCGCTTTGACCGCAATCAACCCGATGCGCTCGAGCCCGAACGCGATGCTCGACCCCGGCGGCTTCTCAATCTCGTCGACGTGGACCTGACTTTCGGTGTTCTTTTCGAGCATAGCCTGTCCAGTTCTCACATCGGCTTAAATTGTAGCTTGGGTCAGGGGCGCGAATACGGCTTTGTCAGCCATGGTTGATCGGCGCTAGCCCTTGAAATCACGCGGTAAATCAACCGCCGCCGTTTTACAGGTCCACACCCCATCCGGCAAGCGCACACCAGGGGGCAAATCGGCACGGAGATAACGAAAATGCGCGTTAAGTCTCTGATTTGTCACACCCGGCCTGATCTGCCGCGATCCGCGCGGGCGACTCGCTGCTTTCATCTTTTAGTGCGACGCCCGTGATCTGTCGTGTCAGGCCCTCACGCACCAGCCACGCGATTTTGAACGTGGCTTCATCATAGCTCAGCCCCGCGCCGTGGATGTTGGAGACGCAATTGCGCTCGGCGTCGGTCAGGCCGATGCGTGGCGCAAACGTCAGATAGGCCCCGAGGCTGTCGGGCGCCGACAGGCCCGGCCGCTCGCCGATCAGCACAAGCACCATGCGCGCGCCGAGGATCGCACCGATCTCATCGCCCAGCGCCACGCGCGCGCCCGATGCGACCACGGTTCTGCCGATCTGGACGCCGGTCTCCTTCAATCGGGAAGCGAGGTTTCGAACCAGCTCGATCGCGTGGACGTTGACGGCCGGCGACAGCCCATCGCCGATGACGATCGCAAGTTGGCAGCGACCGGCACCCCGATCGGCGAGCAAGCCGCGCGAGTCCGGATCGAGCATGCGTCCGAGATCGGGACGCCGCAGATAGTCGCGCCGGTTACGGGCCTGGCTGGAAACCAGAACCGGCGCCAGCCCAAGGCCGCTCAATCCCTCAACGAGATGCGACGTATCGAAAGCGCCATGAACGGCATCGCGCACCCGCGCATGGTCGAGGGTAAAGGCAAGCAATGCATCGGTCGGCATGCTCGCGCCGGCGCGGCCGAGGCCTACGCGCGCCGGCGTCAACTCCCGCAGAGCTTGAAGCGAACGGGACGGCGGCGCCGGCGTTTTCATGCCGACCATTACTCGGCGGGAACCGAGGCCTCGCGCAGCCGGATCGAATAGTTCGATGCGTTCTGCTGGCCGCCCGAGGCTGCGCGCGCGAACATGATCAGATGGTGCGCGATCATGGCCGAACCAATCAGGCCCTCGATGTCGCCTTGCCGCAGTCGGCGCAGCGCAAATTTCCAGAACGCCTTCCTGTAGTCGCCGAGCACTCCGACCTTCCAGAAAATATTGCGCAGCATAATCAGACCGCGCCTGATATTTGGCCAGCTTTTCAGCTCCGGGCTGACAGGCACTTTCAGCCGATTGGCGTAGGTGTACTCACATTGATGCTGATAACGCGCGAACAGCTTTTCGGGCTCGTAGGCGACTTCCATGCACCTTCGCCACGAACTGACCACCTCATCATAAGGCATAAGGAAATCGACATTGGAGTTGCGGCTGCCGTCTTCTTCGAGCAGACGGCCCTCTTTCGCGAGACGATCCCACAGCGGCGTCTTCGGCAGCGCCTGCAACAGATTGATCGTCAGCAGCGGGATCCGGGATTCATCGACAAAGGCGAGCAACGCGTCGGCGGTCTCGGGCTTGTCAGTATCGAGGCCCATGATGATGCCGGAAACGACCTCCATGCCATGGGCGTTGATGGTCCGGATGCCTTCCAGGATCGGGACCATCATGTTGTGGTCCTTGTGCATCGCCTTCAAGGCGTCGGGATCGGGCGTCTCGATGCCGCAGAACACGGTGACGAAGAAAGCCTCGCGCATCAGTTGGAGGATCTCCGGCCGCTTGGCGATATTCAGCGTCGCCTCGCAGGCCAGCCGCGTGATGTAGCCGGTTCGCTTCTGCCATGCGACGAGGTGCGGCAGCAGGTCGAGTGCCGCCTTGCGATTGCCGATGAAATTGTCGTCGACGAAATACACCGTGTCGGTCATTCCGCATTCGCGCAGCTTGTCGAGCTCGGCGATGATCTGCTGTGGCGTCTTGAGGCGCGGATTGCGGCCATAGAGCCCCGGGATGTCGCAGAATTCACACTGATAGGGACAACCGCTCGAATACTGGATGCTGCCGAGGAGATATTTTCTGGTTTCGGCAAGCTCATAGGCCGGAATCGGAAACTCGCACATGTCGACGCGCTGGGCCGTCTTCAGCACCACCTGCCCTTCCGGGCGCGATGGATCGCGCGCCAGCCGTGCAATCAGTTCATTTGTCGCGTCGCCGAGTTCGCCGACATGGAGATAGTCGAATGAGGGATAGTAATCCGGGCACGCACTGACCGACGGTCCGCCGATCGCCACCGGCAGGTCGAACGCATGCGCCCGGCGGCAGATATCGTTCATCTGTTGACGCTGGATGTGCATGCCGCTGACGAACACGGCTTCCGCCCATTCGAAATCTTCTTTCGTGGCGGCGCGGATGTTTTCGTCGACGAAGCGGACCGGCCAGTTGGCCGGAAGATAGGCTGCGATCAGCAGCAACCCCTGCGGCGGCATGAAGGCCTGAACGCCGTCGGTCAGGGGATAGGCGTACTCGAAAGTACCAAAGGAAGATGTATAGCGCGGGAAGACACACAGGGTGCGCCGTGCCGTCTCGATGCCTTCAGCTCTCATCGAACTTCCCCAGCCAAAGCCTTGTGCAAATTTAAGCACGCCGTTGAAAGTTGGGCCAGAAATTCTTCAACATTGTGGCAGCTATTCTAACCCGCTGGCGGGGCAATGGTTTCGTGCCAGGTTAGTCGGCAGCGGCCGCCGGACGGTTCAAGCGATCAGCCGTGAGGCAAATACGGGCAGCAGGCCCGCGTGGCCCGCAAGGCGGAAATCGGCGCCGGCAAGGCCCGTGCGAACCAGCCAGTCGTCGAACTCAGGCGCCCGCTTCAGGCCGAAGAGGTCCCGGACATAGAGCGCGTCGTGGAATGAGGTGGACTGATAGTTCAGCATGACGTCGTCCGCGCCCGGCACCCCCATGATGAAGGTGACGCCGGCGGCGGCCAGCAGCGTCAGGAGATTGTCCATGTCGTTCTGGTCGGCTTCCGCGTGGTTGGTGTAGCAAACGTCGACGCCGAGCGGCAGGCCGAGCAGCTTGCCGCAGAAATGATCCTCCAGTCCGGCGCGGATGATCTCCTTGCCGTCGTAGAGATACTCGGGGCCGATAAAGCCGACCACGCTGTTGACCAGCAGCGGATCGAAGGCGCGCGCAACGGCGTAAGCCCGCGCCTCCAGGGTCTGCTGGTCGACATTGTGATGGGCGTTGGCCGACAGCGCCGAGCCCTGCCCGGTCTCGAAGTACATCACGTTGTCGCCGACGGTGCCGCGGCGCAGCGACAGGCCGGCCTCTCGCGCTTCACGTAACAGCGCCAGATCGACGCCAAAGCTGCGGTTGGCGGCCTCGGTCCCCGCGATCGACTGAAACACCAGATCGACCGGCGCACCCTGCCCGATCAATCCAAGCGTGGTGGTGACGTGGGTGAGCACGCATCCCTGCGTCGGTATCTGCAGCCGCGCGATGACGCCGTCGAGCAAGCGCGCCGCGATCATCTGCGCGGCGCTGTCGGCGGCAAGGCCGGCGAGGCGATCGCCGGAACGCGGCGGCGTCGCCTTGGCGAGCAGGTCGCGCAAATCATCGAACACATAAGAGGTGGCATCGATGGCCTGGCGATAGACCTGATGGCTCCGGGCCCGTCTACGCTTCCATTTGCGCGCGGCTGCCAGCGTATCACCGATCGCCCGGCGCGATCGTGCCGGGCCGAAGGCTCGAAATCGCTTTCAACCGCAAATGGTGCTCTGGCATGCCAGATGCGCGCTATGGTCGCAGCAGAACGCGCGAATTCGAGATTTGCGATCCGCTCAAATCATCCCAACTAATTGATTAGATTATATAATTCTTCCAATACTTGGAGCCGGCCAAACCTCGCGCGTTAAGAGATTCTCCATCAAGATTTAGCAGAATTTGTCGACGGCCGACGGTGCGCATCCGGCCTTTCTGGAGTGCCCAATGGTTGAAATCATGAAATCCCCCGGCTCTATTTCTGGCCACGGCATGACCTCCCGGCTTTCGCTCGCCGCCAAGATGTATTGGATCTTTGCGTTGTTCGCGGTCCTCGTTGCCGCCATCACCGTTTTGTCGGATTACAACACCCGCCAGAATGCCGCCCATACCGAAGCCGTCGCGACCGCGAGCCAAGCCGCGCTCAATGTCGAACGGGTCAATTCGCTGGTCTATGCGGTGGTGATGGAATCCCGCGGCATCTACATGTCGACCGACCCCGCCGTGGTGAAGAAGTATGGCGACGGATTACTCAAGTTCAACGAACGCATCCTCGAGGTCGTCAAGAACTGGCAGGCGCTGGTGCAGGCCGACGATGCCGAGCAGTTCGCGACCTTCAAGAAACGCATCGAACAATTCGTCGACTTCCGCAAGGAACTGGTGCGCCGCGGGGTCCAGATCAACGCCGCTGCAGGCCGCGAATGGGGCGACAACGACGCCAACCGCGAGGTGCGTATGGCCCTGAACAAGGACCTCGAGGCGCTTTCCGGGGTCTACGCCGAACGCAGCAAGAAGCTGGCGCAGCAGACCAACGCCAACCACATGATGGCCTTCGTGCTCACCTGCCTCGGGGTGCTGGCGTTGGTCGCGGTAGTTATAGGTGTGCTGATCATTTCCCGTTCGGTCGCACGTCCGCTGTCGGTCATCACCGATACTATCAAGCGCGTCGCCGAGGGCGCCGAGGGTGTCGAGGTGCCCCACGCCAACCGCGGCGACGAGATCGGCGCACTGGCGTGCGCCATCAAGATCTTCCAGCAGGCGATGGACCGCAACCGCAATCTCAATTCGCAGGTGCTGGAGGATTCCAGGGCCCGCGACGAGCGTACCCGTCACATCGAAGCCTCGGTGGACGCCTTCCGCGAAGCGATCGGCGGCGTGCTGCGCGCCGTTACCGACAATGCGACGTCGATGCGCGGGACCGCCGAGACCATCGCCAGCGTGGCATCGGACGCCAACGGCCGCGCGGTAGCCGCCTCCGGCGCCACCGAGCAGGCCTCCAGCAACGTCTCCGCCGTTGCCAGCGCCGCCGAAGAGCTCTCCACCTCGGTTGAGGAAATCGGCCGGCAGGTCCGCCAATCCGCCGGGGCCGTCGAACTGGCTGGCCTGCGCACCGAGAAATCGATCACCGAAATCGAAGGGCTCGCCGCCGCCACCCAGCGCATCGACGGCGTGCTCGGACTGATCCAGGCGATCGCCGCACAGACCAACCTTCTGGCGCTGAATGCGACGATCGAAGCCGCGCGCGCCGGCGACGCCGGCCGCGGATTCGCCGTCGTCGCGCACGAGGTCAAGGCGCTGGCCGAGCAGACCGCGAAGGCGACCGCCGAAATCGGCCAGAATGTCGGCATGATCCAGACCTCGACCAGGAATTCCGTCGACGCCGTCCGCGAAATCGGCAACGCCGTGCGCGAAATCAACGATGTAACCATGAATATTGCCAACGCCATCAGCCAGCAGGACGCCGCAACGCGCGAAATTTCCCAGAACGCGCAACTGGCGGCGCAGGGCAACGGAACGCTGGTCGTCAACATCGGCTCGCTAAGCGATGCCATGGGCAAGACCAGCACCGCTGCCGCTTCCGTGCTCACGGCGTCCAGCGACCTGACGGCGACGGCAGAAACGCTGTCCCGCGAAGTCGAAAAATTCTTCGGCAATCTGCGTGCCGATCCGCTCGACAACGTCAAGCGGACCGGCACCTAGCAGACTTGAACGACTGGCGGTATCAGCGAGAGATGATCCCGGCCGCCAGGGGCTTGAAGCGGTATATCAAGTACGGCGTCTTGTTCTCGGCCTTGCCGCCGTGGAACATGGCGGCAGCGGAAACCTGCGATGCCGATACGTACATGTAGCCGTCCGGCGAATATGAAATACCGTCGGGCCAGACCATCTCGGCGTCGCTGGTGAGCGTGCGATATTTGCGATCCGGCGCGATGACACCGATCGATTTGGTCTCGACCGCAGTCAGATAAATGTTTCCTGCGAAATCGATGGACAGCCCGCCGTTGTTCGGCTTGTCCGAGTAGCGCTCCACCTTTGCGCTCAGTTGGGCATTCGAAAGGCTTTCATCGTTCAAATCGGCCACCCGGATCCGATACAGGCTACGGCCGCTCAGCGGCGCGTAATAAACCCATTCGGCTTTCGCATCCATGGTGATGCCGTCGCAGCCGACCTTGATGATCGTTGGCTTTCCGTCCTTGCCGGGAACGGTCAGGTCATTGCCGTCGACAGTGATCGGAACGTTCTCTGGAACAGTCGACTTGTCACCTTCAAGCACGCGCCGGGCGCGTCCGCTGTCCATGTCGATAACGATGATCGCCGCCTTTGAACCGTCGCCGCCTGGCCCGATATCTTCGTCTGCAATGTAGAATTTGTGGTTCTTGTGGTCGATGACAATGTCCTGCGGCTGCGATCCGGAACGCGTCACAGGCTCAGGCATGTAGTAAATGCGTTCAAGCCTGTTCGCATGGGTATTCCAGCCGACGAGTTTCGGCGTGATATGGGTCCGGAAACCCATATCGATCATCCAAACGATACCCTTCTCATCGGACCGCAACCCCAGGACATTGTCCAGATACTGGTCGCTGCCCTTTTGCGGGGTGTTCCATTCAGCATTAGGGAACGGCTCGAAGGTCGTGGCCGACGTGAGCTTCGCCACGCGCACGTCGGGGCTGTAAAAGGGATGATGACTGAAGATCACTTGATTGTCAGGCGTGAACGCGATGTTGCCGACGGATTGCGGCAACCTGGCAAATATCTCGGTGGTCACGGCATTGGATTGTTGTTGCGAAAAGGCGGGGGTCGCCGCCGCCAGCGCGACAATGAGTGCGGGTACGTTGATACGCATTTCAGTTTTTCCTCTCTGAAGGGTTTCCACATTCGACGACGAGTTAATTCGTTGCCCGCCGCGGTCGTCGCTCCGGCGCGGGCTTTAGTCGCAATAAAATTGAACAGTTATCGTCCCGAGGCACTCGTCGTGAGATTTCGTCCACCGGCGACCGTGTGCATGTCACGCCGATCGATCGAGTCCACAAACAACGAGTGCCGAACTTGCGTGACAGAGATAGCGCGCTAGAGTTATATCAAGCAAGTACGCACAGTGCTGGGACTAGGTATCACGGAGTGAACCATGCAAGACCTGTTCGCGAAGAAGTACGATTGCGCAGCCGGCTGTCCCGTGGAAGCAACCCTGGATTTGATCGACGGAAAGTGGAAGGCGATCATCCTCTATCATCTCTTGAAGGGAACACTGCGCTTCAATGAGTTGAGACGCCGCCTGTCGAAAATCACCCAGCGCATGTTGACCCGGCAACTACGTGAGCTCGAGGAAGTCGGCCTCGTGAGCCGGACGATCTTTGCGGAGGTACCGCCCCGTGTCGAATATGCACTGACGGCTCACGGACAATCGTTAGAGCCGGTTATCCGTGCCTTGTGGGTCTGGGGTGACGCGTATCTCGCTCGGCGAAGCCAAGAGGCGACAAATCCGGAACCCGTTGTCAAGCGAGAGCAGCCGAAGCATCGACCTGCTGTCGTTGCCCGGGCGATGCGATGACCTCCCGTTCGGTCGCAGCGCAAGTGCCGCGAGACGGGGCCATTCTACTTTGCAAGGGGTTGTTTTGGTGGTTTTGTGTCCAGGCGAGGGACACGAGATCGTTAGAGCTTCGCGCTTGCGGCGAATCAATTCAACTCCGACCCATCATGCTCTGGTTGCCTGCTACTCGATCAGCACCACGTCGACGGCCACCGCGAGCTTCTGCTTGCGGGAGCCGACGATGATGCCGTCGACCGGCGAGACATCGGAGAAGTCGCGCCCCACCGCCAGGATGATGTGGTCGTTCTCAACCAGAAGATCGTTGGTCGGATCGAACCCCACCCAGCCGATCGCGGCACCGCACCACACCGAAACCCACGCATGGGTCGCATCAGCACCCTGCAAACGCGGTTTGCCCGGCGGCGGAATGGTGCGCAGATAGCCGCTGACATAGGCTGCCGGCAGGCCAAGGCCACGCAGTCCAGCGATCATCACATGGGCAAAATCCTGGCAGACGCCATGACGTTTCTCGAACACTTCCTTGAGCGGCGTCGAGATCACGGTGGCCTTCGGATCGTATTTGAAATCGCGGCGGATGCGATGCATCAGGTCGACTGAGCCGGCGAGAATTCCCGTTCCCGGCGCAAAGCTCACCACGGCATAGGCGGTGACCGGCGGCTGCACAGGCACCAGCGTACTCGCAAACACATATCCGACCGGCGAGGCGGGACCGAGGCTCGAGGCCTCAAACGCCACGTCGCGGACGCTCTCCCATGGCGGGCTTTGCGTGGTGCGGCCAAGCGCCTGGCGCGATACCGAAACCCGCGACCTCGAATCGATCCGTAGATTGCGATGCGCGGTCTCGATCAGCACGCTCTCGGTGTGGGTGCCGAAGAAATCCCGCCGTACCGTGCGTTCCGCCGGCCGCGGCCGGATCTCGACGGAGTGCGACACCAGTTGCTGCCCATCGCCGCTGCGGGGTTCCAGCCGCAGCGAGCACCGGGCGAAACTCACCGGGCTCTCGTAGCTATAGGTCGTAACATGACGGATGTCGTAGATCACGCGAGGCCCGTCAGCTTCTCCGGCCGGCTCGCATTGGGTCCGTGCGGGAAATAATGCAGGCCGATGGCGTCGGCGAGATTGAGCAGGTCCTGCTCCAGCGCGAACAGGGTTTTGACATCGAGGCTTGAGGCCTCCGACGTCGTCAGCGTCGCCTGCAGCGCCACCGCCAGGCGCTGCGGCCGCTCGATCAAACCGTGCTCCTTGAGACTCGGAAGGCCCGCAATGTGCTCATTGAGAGCGGCCACCTGGAACGCGACCGAGCGCGGATTATAGGGGTCCAGCACCGCGAGATCGCGCACCGGCGCCAGCGAGGGCCCGACCAGATAGCGCGAGCGGTAGGTGATCTGGCAATCGACCAGCGTCAGCAGGACATCGAGGTCCTCATCGCCGGCTTCATCATAGGCGAACTGCCGCGCGAACCGCGTGGTATTGATGGCGCGCTCGACGCGGCGGCCCATGTCGAGGAAGCGCCAGCCGGCGGCGCGGTTCATGTTCTCCTGCGCGAGCCCTGCGAAGCTTGCGAGCTCCTGCAGGCTCAATTCCGCCGCGCTGACCACCCCGTCATCGTCCTCAACCGCCGCACCCAGGCGCTCCACCATCTCGGTGATGACCTGCCAGGCGTCGGGCGACAGCCGTTCCCGCAACGAGGTCGCGGTGCGCTGGGCCGATCGCAGCAGCGACAGCGCCGAGCCGAACTTTTCCGCACCTTGCAGCGCCTCGGCGGCCACCCTGGCGGAATTGGTCCGGCTCGCCTGCGACGTCGCCCCCCAGGTCACCAGAAGCCGCTGGATGCGCTCCACCGAATGCAACGCGGTCGTAGCCCCAGCCGACGTTCCAGTCGAATTTCCTTTGCCGGAATCGCGCACGGATGTTCCAAGCGCCCGGATCAGCCGCAATGTCGCCTCGGCGCGCTCGAGGTAGCGGCCGAGCCAGAACAGATTGTCGGCAGCGCGGCTCGGGACAACGCCGGCGATGCGCCGGATCCGCACCGTGTCGGCCGCCGGCAATAGCGTCGAGGCCGAAACCACCTTGTCGGACACTACCCAGACGTCAGCCGCCCGCGCGCCGTCGCCCATCGACACGGCACGGGCATCGATCTGCTCGGCAATCCGGCAGAAGCCGCCGGGCAGGATGGTCCAGCCGGAAGGCGTGGCGGCGGCAAACACCCGGAGCACGAACGGGCGCGGCGTGATCCGGCCGTTCTCCCAGACCGGCGTCGTCGACAGCCGCACCAGTTCCTGGCCGACATAATCGATGCCGCGGTCGGAGATCGCGGCCCTGAGCCGCTCGCGCTCGCCCGGCGACAGCTTACTGGCAAGCACCGGTCCATTGCCCGGAAAGCCCGGCACGGTACGGCCGTAGGCGCCTTCGATGGCAAAATCGTCAAGCCGCGACAGCACTTCCTCGCGCGCCAATTTCTGGCCACACCACCAGGTCGCGATGTGCGGCATCTCCAGATTTTCGCTGAGCAGACGGCGGCACAGATTGGGCAAGAAGCCGAGCAGCGCCCTCGCTTCCAGCACGCCCGAGCCCGGCATGTTGGCGAACACGACACCGTCCTTGCGCAGCACGTCGATCAGGCCGGGCACGCCGAGATGCGAGGAGGCATCGAGTTCCAGCGGATCGAGGAAATTGGAATCGACCCGGCGCAGCAACACGTCGAGCCGTTTCAGGCCGGCGACGGTGCGGATATGGATGCGGTCGCCGCTGACGGCGAGGTCGTCGCCCTCGACAAGCAGGAAGCCGAGATAGCGCGCCAGCGTGGCGTGCTCGAAATAGGTTTCGCTGAAGGCGCCCGGTGTCAGCAATCCGATTCGCGGCTCGTCGCGGTCGGCGCTGGCGCGCAGCAAATCGCGGAACGCCTCGAAGAACGGCGCCACGCGCTCGACGTTCATCGACTTGTAGAGATTGGAAAAGGCGCGCGACAGCACGAGTCGGTTCTCCAGCGCGTAGCCGGCACCCGACGGCGCCTGCGTCCGGTCGCTCAGCACCCACCAGCGGCCATCGGGGCCACGGCCGACATCGGCGGCATAGAGATGCAGGTAGCGCCCGCCCGGCGGTTTGATGCCGCACACCGAACGCAGATATTCGTTGCTGCCGGCAATTGCCGCCGCCGGCACCGCGCCCTCCACGACCAGCCGGCCCTCGCCGTAGAGGTCGCGCAGCACCATTTCGAGCAGCTGGGCGCGCTGTGCAATCCCCGTGGTTAGTTGCTGCCAGTCGGTCTCGTCGATGATGAGCGGCAGATGGCTGAGCGGCCATAACCGGTCGGCTGTTTCGCCGGGGGCGCGATAGGTCACGCCGGCTTCGCGCAGATGACGGTCGGCGGAGGCAAATCGCCGCTCGATATCGGCCGGGGCCATTGCGGCAAAGGCGTCGAAGAATCGGGCCCAGACCGCGCGGGGCGCGCCGTCCTGGCCGATATATTCATCGGGAATTCCCGGCAGCCGCGCGTAATCGCGCGTCCATTGCGCCATCCGGCGCTGGCTCGGACGGGCCTTGGTTTCCTGACTGCCGGCTTGCCCCACCATCCAACTCTCCGATTTCAGAGCACCTTTAGTGCAGGAGCGGCGTCCTCAAGTCGAGCGTCAAAGGAAATTCAATTGTGCGTTCCTCGGGCGGTGGGTCGATCCTGCCCGGCGTATGGCCATGGTCCTGAAACCGGGCCAGCCGCCGCGCTTCCGCCTCATAGGAATTGACCGGCTTGGTGTCATAGCTGCGGCCGCCGGGATGGGCGACATGATAGACGCAGCCGCCGAGCGAGCGGCCGTTCCAGGTGTCGATCAGGTCGAATGTCAGCGGCGCGTGCACCGGAATGGTCGGATGCAACCCGGACGCCGGCTGCCAGGCCTTGAAACGGACGCCGGCGACCGATTCGCCGGAGCGGCCGGTCGCCGTCATCGGCATCCGCCGGCCGTTGCAGGTGACGACGTGGCGGCCTTCGACGAAACCCGACGCCTTGATCTGCAACCGCTCCACGGACGAATCGACATAGCGCACGGTGCCGCCGGCCGAGCCCTCTTCACCGAGCACGTGCCATGGCTCCAGCGCCTGACGCAGTTCCAGCGCCACGCCGCCATGATGAACGCGGCCGAATACCGGAAAACGGAACTCGAGCTGCGCCGAATACCATTCCGGCGAGAATTCGTAGCCGGATTGCCGGAGCTCTTCGAGGACGCCCAGAAAATCCTCCCAGAGAAAATGCGGAAGCATGAAGCGATCATGCAGCGTGGTGCCCCAGCGTACGAAACTGCCCTGTTGCGGCTCGCGCCAGAGCTTTGCGATCAACGCCCGGATCAAGAGTTGCTGCGCTAGGGACATGCGCGGATCCGGCGGCATTTCCAAAGCGCGGAACTCGACCAGTCCGAGACGGCCGGTGGGTCCATCCGGCGAATAGAGCTTGTCGATGCAGATTTCGGCGCGATGGGTATTGCCTGTTATGTCGACCAGGATGTGCCGGAACAGCCGATCGACCAGCCATAGTGGCGCCTCGATGCCGGGCGGCGGCACATGGGCCAGCGCGATCTCCAGCTCATAGAGCCCGTCATGCCGCGCCTCGTCGATGCGCGGCGCCTGGCTGGTCGGGCCGATGAACATGCCGGAGAACAGATAGGACAGCGAGGGATGACGCTGCCAGTACAGCACCAGGCTCTTCAAGAGATCGGGACGGCGCAGGAACGGCGAGTCCTGCGGCGTGCTGCCGCCGACCACGACGTGATTGCCGCCGCCTGTGCCGGTGTGACGGCCATCGACCAGGAAACGGTTGGCGCCAAGCCGCGTCTTCGCGGCATCCTCGTAGAGGCCGAAGGTGATATCGACCGCCTCACGCCAGCTCTGCGCCGGCTGGATGTTGATCTCGATCACGCCGGGATCGGGCGTCACCTTGATCACTTCGACGCGCGGATCGTAGGGCGGCGAATAGCCCTCGACATGGACTTGTAGCTGCATCTCTTCGGCGGTCGCCTCCACCGCCGTGATCAGTTCAAGATAATCTTCGAGCTTTTCGACCGGCGGCATGAAGGCGCAGAGAACGCCGTCGCGGATTTCGATCGACATCGCGGTCCGCACGGGTTCGAGTTTTGCTTTTGCCTTGTGCTTTGCTTTCGCGATTTTCGCCTCGACGTCCTTGTCGGAAGCCGGCAGTGCATCGCGCAGCTCCATCGGATCCTGCTCGACGATGTAGGGAAATTCCTCCGGCGGGATATGCTCCAGCGAGGCGATCGGCAGCCGCAGGCCAAGCGGGGAATCGCCTGGTGTCAGGAACAGATTGCCGCGCCGGACCTTCCAGCGTTCGCTGCGCCACCGCCCGGGATGCGGTTTTGCGGACGCGTTCCAGCGCTGGATCGGCAGCACAAAGCCCTTGGGCTTGTTGAGCCCCTGATCGAACACCCGCGCCATCCGCGAACGCTCTTCCGGGTCGGACAATCTGGAATCGCTGGGATCGACATTGGCCGGCAGCGCCGCTTCCTTATGAAGCCAGTGCGCGGGATCTTCGAATGCCGGTAGCACGTATTCCGCGTCCAGCCCGAGCTTTTCCGCAGTACCCTCGGCAAAGCGTTCGGCGTCGGCGATCTCCGCTTTGCGCGGATTCTCGATGTTCGCAATCAGGTCGGCGTTCTTCCAGATCGGGACACCGTCCTTGCGCCAATAGAGCCCGAACGCCCAGCGCGGCAGGCTTTCGCCCGGATACCATTTGCCCTGCCCGTAATGCAGCAGACCGCCGGGCGCAAAACGTGCGCGCAATTTGCGGATGAGCTCGTCGGCGAGCGTGCGCTTGGTCGGACCGACAGCGGCGATATTCCATTCCGCCGATTCCAGATCGTCGACGGACACGAAGGTCGGCTCGCCGCCCATGGTCAGCCGAACATCGTCCTTTTTGAGATCGGCATCGACCTGTTCGCCGAGCCTGTCGAGGCGCGCCCAGGATTCGTCGGAGAACGGCCGCGTGATCCGCGGCGCTTCGCGAATCCGCTTGACGTTCATCTCGAAGCCGAATTCGACATTGGCAAAGCCGGCGCTGCCCGAGATCGGCGCGGCCGAGCGATAATGCGGCGTGGCGGCGACGGGAATGTGCCCCTCACCGGTCAGCATGCCCGAGGTGACGTCGAAACCGATCCAGCCCGCGCCGGGCAGATAGACCTCGGCCCAGGCGTGCAGATCGGTGAAATCGTTTTCGACCTCGCGCGGGCCATCGACCGGATCGATGTCAGGGCGCACCTGGATGAGATAGCCGGAGACGAAACGCGCCGCGAGGCCGAGATGCCGGAAGATCTGGATCAACAGCCAAGCGGAATCGCGACATGATCCGGAGCCGGCGGCGAGCGTTTCCTCCGGCGTCTGGATGCCCGGCTCCATGCGGATGACGTAGCTGATCTTCTTCTGTAGTTGCGCGTTGAGCTCGACCAGGAAATTGACGGTGCTGTCGGCCTCGCGCGGAATATCCTTCAGATAGGCAGCGAACAGTGGCCCCTGCTCGGTCGTCGCGAGATATGGCGCGAGTTCGGTCTTGAGATCGGCGGTGTATTGAAACGGGAAAGAAGTGGCGTAGGGCTCGACGAAGAAATCGAAGGGATTGACCACCGTCATCTGCGCGGTGAAATCGACTTCGATCTTCAGCTCGTTGGCTTTCTCCGGGAAGACGAACCGCGCGAGCCAGTTGCCTTGCGGATCCTGTTGCCAGTTCACGAAATGATTTGCTGGCGTGACCTTGAGTGAGTAGCTGAGGATCGGTGTACGCGTATGCGGCGCGGGCCGCAGGCGGATGGTTTGCGGACCGAGATCGATCGGGCGGTCGTATCTGTAGTGCGTGACGTGATGTAGTGCGACGAAGATCGACACGGACAGGCTACTCCAGCAGCTTTTTTAAGCAGAACACTGGTTCCGGTGTGGATCAAGCACTAACAACGGGCAGCGGATGCCTAGGAACTATCCGCACGTTGTCGCTGCTTGTCGCCCTCGCTGGCTAGCGGCCAATCGCGCCCGCTACCTGCGACGCGAGCGACTCGGCGAGCATATGGTAGCCCTCCGGGGTCAAATGCTGGCCATCGGGCTGATGCGGCAATCCACGCAGCATGCGGTTTGCGAGCATGATCACCGGGATGCCTCGGGCGCTCAGGCGATTTTGAATATCCGCGGTGCGATCGGGCCGGCCCTTGCGCCGATCATTGCCGCCGGGCTGCAAAACAACGGCACTCGTCCCGTTCGGCACGGCCCGGTCCAGGCGCGCCAACATGCTTTCGGTGGTGTCGCCGTTAATGCCGGCGTTCACTACATGGGCGTTCGACCCTTTCCCCCGCAAAATCGCTTCGAGTTGCGCGGGATAGGCCTGACTGCGCGCCACGCCCTTGCCGTAGGTATTGCTCGCACCAAGCGCAACGATTGTTGCGGCGTCAGCCGATACAACGCCGAAACTCAAGACGGCCAGGGATGCCAGCCATGCAAGAGCCCCGAACTGAAGCGTGCGCCAATTCATGTTTTTCTCCGTCAAAACCTACATCGTTGCGCCGAGTACCCACGGCGCAAACTCGGCGCCGCCGAAATCAAAGCTCTCGCTCTTGGTCGGCTGGCCCGATGCGGTTTTCAGCATCAGCTCGAAGATGCGCTGGCCGCATTGCTGCACGGTCTCCTCGCCGTCGAGGATGGTGCCGCAATTGACGTCCATGTCGTCTTCCATGCGCTTGTACATCGGCGTATTGGTCGCAAGCTTGATCGAGGGCGCGGGCTTGCAGCCGAATACGCTGCCGCGGCCAGTGGTGAAGCAGACGAGATTGGCGCCGCCCGCCACCTGCCCGGTCGCCGCCACGGGATCGTAGCCCGGCGTATCCATGAACACGAAACCCTTCTTGGTGACGGGCTCGGCATAGTTGAGCACATCGACCAGATTGGTGCTGCCGGCCTTGGCCATCGCGCCCAGTGATTTCTCGAGAATCGTAGTGAGACCGCCGGCCTTGTTGCCGGGGCTCGGATTGGCGTTCATTTCGGCGCCTTCCCTGGCCGTGTATTCTTCCCACCAGCGCATCAGGCCGACGAGTTTTTCCCCGACCTCGCGGCTGACCGCGCGCCGCGTCAGCAGATGTTCGGCGCCGTAAGTCTCGGGCGTCTCGGACAGGATCACCGTGCCGCCATGGCGTACCAGAAGATCGCTCGCCGCTCCCAGCGCCGGATTGGCTGACACGCCGGAATAGCCGTCGGAGCCGCCGCATTGCAGCGCCACGGTCAATTCGCTTGCGGGCACAGGCTCACGCTTCACTTTATTCGCGTCGGTCAGCGCCTCGCGCACGAAGGCGACGCCGGCTTCCACGGTCTTGCGGGTGCCGCCGACTTCCTGGATGTCCATCGCGCGCAGGCGGCCAGCAAGCTTCTGCTCCTGCATCAAGCCGCCGATCTGGTTGACCTCGCAGCCGAGGCCCAGCACGACGACGGCGGAGAAATTCACGTGCCGCGCATAGCCGCCAAGGGTGCGCCGGAGCAGCGCCAACGGCTCGTCCTGCGTCATGCCGCAGCCGGTCTTGTGGGTCAGCGCCACCACGCCGTCGACGTTCGGGAAATCGGCCAGCGGATTGTCGCCGGTGAACGGATTCTTCTTGAAGATGTCGGCGACCATGCCCGCGACATGCGCGCTGCAATTCACCGAGGTGAGGATGCCGATATAGTTGCGGGTCGCGACCCGTCCGTCGGAGCGGCGGATGCCCTCGAAGGTCGCGGGCAGATCGAAATTGGGCGTCGGCGTGACATCGACGCTGAAGGCATAGTCCTTGGCGAAATCGCCCATGCCGCAATTCTGGGTGTGGACGTGCTGGCCCGGCGCGATTGGAATGGTCGCAAAGCCGATGATCTGGCCGTAGCGCCGCACCGGCTCGCCGGCCGCGATGGCGCGGATTGCGACCTTGTGGCCCGCCGGAATCCGCTCGACTGTGGTGACGCCGTCCGCCACTGCCATGCCTGCCGGCAGGCTCGAGCGCGCAATGAGCACGCCATCATCGGGATGCAGGCGGATGACCGGTGCTGGGGCCATGGGAAGTCTCCTGATGGTTGTTCCCTCGCCCCGCAAGCGCGGGGAGAGGGAGAAGTAAGCTTACGCCTTGCCGCCGGAATCCTTGCGGGTCTGATTCACCTGCATCTTGGCGTAGGTCATCATCAGGCCGCTCTCGTTCGAAAGCGTCACCAGCTTGAAGCCCATGTTGATCGCACGTACCGCGCCGTCGGCGCCTGAGCAGTGGATGCCGGGATAGAGGCCGCGCTTGCCGCATTCCTTGACGATCTTCTCGTAGATCTTGAGGATCTCGGGCTCCTCGCGGTCGAGCTTCGGCACCAGGCCATAGGAGAAGCCGAGATCGGACGGGCCGATATAGACGCCGTTGATGCCCTCGACGTCGAGGATTGCTTCCATGTTCTCGACCGCGGTCTTGGTCTCCATCATCGGCAGCAGAACGATTTCGTCGTTCGCGGTCTTCTGATATGTGCCGGCCGAGCCGTACATGCCGGAGCGGATCGGGCCGTTCGAACGCACGCCCATCGGCGGATATTTGGAATAGGCAACCAGGTTCTTCGCTTCCTGCGGCGTATTGATCATCGGGCAAATCACACCGTAGGCGCCGCCGTCCAAAACCTTGCCGATAATGCCGGGCTCGTTCCAGGGCACGCGGACCATCGGGGTCACGGGGTGACCGTTCATCGCCTGGAAACACTGCACCATCGACAGGTAATCCTGCACACCGTGCTGCATGTCGACGGTGACGCTGTCGAAGCCGCACTGCGCGATCACTTCGGCCGAAAACCCCGACGGGATGGCAAGCCAGGCGTTCACCACGGCCTTGCCGGAGGCCCAGACTTTCTTGACGTTATTTGTAGTCATTGATCGCGTTTCCTTTTGTGGTCGTTGCAACCGGATTGGATTTCACTTGCTGGCTTTTACTTGTCGTCTAGCTCAAGGCCCTCTGGATACTGGCTTCACTGACACCGACCTCGCGGGCGGTGTTGACGATTGCGGCCCAGGTATCGTCAGGCAGCGGCACACCGTTTTTGGTGCGGTCGGCACGCATCTTCTTCTCGGGATCGCCGGGGATCAGCACGGCGTCTACGCCTGCCACCGGCTTGGTCGCCCGGATGAAGTCGACATAGCGCGAGATTTCGCCGTCGAAGAAATTGCTGGTGTCGACCACCTTGGGGTCTACATAGACCGCGAACATACCGTTGGCGAAGCGCCGGTTCCCCGAGGTCGCGCCGGTACCGGTCAAGGCGCCGCCGAGCAATTCGCAGATGAACGCCAGCCCCGAGCCCTTGTGCTCGCCGAACGCGCGGATCGCACCCGTCCCTTGTATGTAGTCGCGCGGGCCTTCCCTGGTATGCGGTCCGTACAGCACAGCCGGGTCCTCGCTCAGCATGCCGTCGGCATCGACCAGCGCGCCCTTGGGCAATTTCTTGCCGCCGCGGCTTGCGACCAGCACCTTGCCCTCGGCGACGATCGAGGTTGCAAAATCGAGCACGATCGGATCCTGCCCAACGCGGGGAATGCCGACGCAATAGGGCGCGGTCGACAGCCGCTTCTCGACGCCGCCATAGGGCGCGACCAAAAGCGAGCCCGCAGCGTTGACGAAATGCACCGACACCAGCCCTTCGGCGGAGGCCATCTCCGCCCAGTCGCCGACGCGGCCGATATGGCCGGCGTTCCGCAGCGCGATCGCGGCAAGGCCCGCCTTCTTGCATTTGTCGATGCCGATCCGCACTGCCTGCGGCGTCACGGTTTGCCCGTAGCCGAACTTGCCGTCGATCACTGCGAGCGAAGGCGTATCGACCACGATTTCGGCGATCTGGTCTGGAACGATGGAGCCCATCTTCTTCCAGCGGATGTAGACGGGAACGCGGATCACGCCGTGGCTGTCATGGCCGGTGAGATTGGCGGTCGTCAGGTACGTCGCGATGCGCCTTGCTTCTTCAGGCGAGGATTCCGAATGGGCAAAAACCTCGGCAACGAAATCGATCAACTTGTTGACTTGGATCGTGACCATGTCTGGAATTCAGCCTCGTCTTAGTGTCCGGTTCGGCCACATCATCGTGCGACAAAACCGCAAGCTCCCACGCCGGTTTTCACGACCGGCTTGGCCGGCACTTTGAGCGAAAAATCGCGCGCGTGTCTATGGCCTCAGTCGCCTTCAAGCGATGATTGCGATCATTTGCCCGGCCGCTATGCATGGCGCCGCTAGCATCATGCAAATTTGTGCTTACTCCTCCGCCTCACCACCTTCCTCGCCCGCCACTTCCATGGCTGCAAGGCTGCGTTCCAGCACGCCCAGCATGTCCTGCAATTCCGCGAGCTTGCGCGCGCCATAACGGCTGGTGATTTCGGCGTAGATCGCTTCCGAAGTCGGCGCCACCGCCTCGATGAGCCTCAATCCCTTGGTGGAGATCGATACCATTGCGCGGCGGAGATCCGCTTTGGCGGTGCGGCGCTCGATCAAATCGCGCGCTTCAAGATCGCGCAGGATTCGCGATAGGCTCGGCCCCAGGAGAAAGGCGACGCGCGCCAGTTCCGTGACCTCAATGGCGTCCACCGCCGTTAGCGCGCGAAGGATCCGCCATTGCTGTTCGGTGAGGCCGTGGTTGCGCAACGAGGGGCGGAACTGCCGCATCACGGCTTCGCGGGCGCGCAGCAACGACATCGGCAGCGATCGCGAAAACTCGCGCATCGGTGCGCGCCGCGCGGTCTCCGCCGCGCCCGCCTCGGGTTCTTTCTGCGATTTCTTTCGCGCCATCGCGCTTCGTCCGTCAGCAATGGTGATTGAAGGGCATAAATTTTTGCGGTGCAGCAAGCGTCAATTCGGTTTGATCGGCTTCACTTAACATGTTAATCATCTCCCGGCACCTGTTTTTTGCTGAGAGCCTATGGCCTTTTCCACCGACCAAATCCGCCAGTGCGCCGAGCGGCTGGACCATGCGGAAAAAAGCCGCACGCAGATCCGGCAGATTTCGCTCGAGCATCCCGCCATCACCATCGCGGATGCCTACGCCATCCAGAAGGCGTGGGTCGAGATGAAGATAGCGCAGGGCCGCGTCGTCAAAGGCCACAAGATCGGCCTGACCTCGAAGGCGATGCAAAGCGCACTCAATATCGACGAGCCGGATTCCGGCATCCTGCTCGACGACATGTTCTTTGCCGATGGCGGCCTGGTGCCTTCGGACCGTTTCATCGCCGCCCGCGTCGAGGCCGAGCTGGCGTTCGTGATGAAGACACGGCTTTCCGGCCCCGATTGCACCATGTTCGACGTGCTCAACGCCACCGATTTCGTGGTGCCGGCGCTGGAGATTCTCGACACACGGGTCGAGCGGGTTGATCCGCAAACCAAATCGACGCGAAAGATATTCGACACCATCGCCGACAACGCCGCGAATGCCGGTATCGTGCTCGGCGGCCGGCCGATCCGCCCGATGGATGCCGATCTGCGCTGGATCGGAGCGCTGTGCTTTCGCAACGGTCAGCTCGAGGAAACCGGGCTTGCCGCCGGCGTGCTCAATCATCCCGCCACCGCCGTGGCCTGGCTCGCCAACAAGATCGCGCCGAATGGGCTCGCACTGGAAGCCGGTCAGGTGGTGCTGGCGGGATCGTTCATCCGCCCGATCGAGACCCGCAAAGGCGACACGATCCAGGCCGATTATGGTCCCTACGGCTCGGTGAGCTGTTACTTCGCTTGATGCCGCAACGGGAAACGCTGGAGTAGAGACATGCCGCATTTCACCATTGAATATTCCGCCAATCTCGACGCGCGCGTCGACATCGGCGCCGTTGTGGAACTGGTGCGCAAGGCCGCGGTTGAAACCGGCATCTTCCCGCTCGGCGGCATTCGCGTCCGCGCGATAAAGTGCGAGCATTATGCGATCGCCGATGGCCGGCAAAACTACGGCTTCCTCGACATGGTGCTGCGGCTTGGCGAGGGGCGCGATCTCGCCACCCGCAAGCAGGCCGGCGAGCATATTTTCAAGGCGCTGTCGGTCCACCTCGATCCGGTGTTCAAGGAGACGAAATTCGCACTGTCGTTCGACATGCAGATCAACGAAAAGGAAACCAGCTGGAAACGCAACAACATCCACGAAGCCCTGAAAGTTGAGACGGTCCATGGATAAGGTCACCCCGAAAGACGCCTTTCAGGCCAACCGCGTCCGCGCAGCCCCTCTGCTCGCCAAACTGAAGGCCGAAGGCATCGGCCATATGATCGACGGCAAGACGGTGCCCTCGATCTCCGGCCAGACATTTGAAACCAAATCTCCGGTCGACGACGCGGTGCTGGCTTCCGTCGCGCGCGGCAATGCCGAAGACATCGATCGCGCCGCTACCGCAGCGTCGCTTGCTTTCAAGTCCTGGCGCGACACGCCGGCTGCGATGCGGAAGAAACTGCTGCACCGGGTCGCCGACGCGATCGAGGATCGCGCCGACGACATCGCCGTGCTCGAATGCATCGATACCGGACAGGCCCACCGCTTCATGGCCAAGGCCGCGATCCGGGCCGCCGAGAATTTCCGCTTCTTCGCTGACAAATGCGCGGAAGCCCGCGACGGCCTCAATACGCCAAGCGATGAACACTGGAACATCTCGACCCGCGTGCCGATCGGCCCGGTCGGCGTGATCACGCCGTGGAACACGCCGTTTATGCTCTCGACCTGGAAGATTGCGCCGGCGTTGGCCGCCGGCTGCACCGTGGTCCACAAGCCCGCGGAATGGTCGCCGGTGACGGCCGACCTTTTGGCAAAGCTGGTGAAGCAGGCCGGCGTGCCCGATGGTGTGCTCAACACCGTGCACGGCATTGGCGAGGAAGCCGGCAAGGCGCTGACCGAGCATCCCGCGATCAAGGCGATCGGCTTTGTCGGCGAAAGCTCAACGGGTTCGGCGATCATGGCGCAGGGCGCGCCGACGCTGAAGCGCGTGCATTTCGAACTCGGCGGCAAGAATCCCGTGATCGTATTCGACGACGCCGATCTGGACCGCGCGCTCGATGCGGTCGTGTTCATGATTTACTCGCTCAATGGCGAGCGCTGCACCTCGTCGAGCCGGCTCCTGATCCAGCAGGGCATCGCCGAAAAGTTCATCGAAAAGCTCACCGCGCGCGTGAAGGCGCTGAAGGTCGGCCATCCCCTCGATCCCGCAACCGAGATTGGGCCGCTGATCCACGAGCGGCACCTTGCCAAGGTTTGCAGCTATTTCGACGTCGCGCGGAAGGACGGCGCGACCATCGCGGTCGGCGGCCAACCGCATGACGGTCCCGGCGGCGGGCATTATGTGCAGCCGACATTGGTCACCGGCGCGCATGCCAAAATGCGCGTCGCACAGGAGGAAGTGTTCGGCCCGTTCCTGACTGTTATTCCCTTCAAGGATGAGAGCGACGCCATCGCCATTGCCAATGGCGTGCAGTATGGCCTGACCGGCTACGTCTGGACCGGCGACATGGGCCGCGCGCTGCGCGTGGCGGATGCGCTCGAGGCCGGCATGATCTGGCTCAATTCCGAAAACGTCCGCCATCTGCCGACGCCGTTCGGCGGCATGAAATCGTCCGGCATCGGCCGTGACGGCGGCGATTACTCGTTCGATTTCTATATGGAAACCAAACACGTCTCGCTGGCGCGCGGGACGCACAAGATTCAGAGATTGGGAGTTTAGCAACGACCGTCATTCCGGGATGGTGCGCAGCACCAGACCCGGAATCTCGAGATTCCGGGTCTGCTTCGCGCCCCGGAATGACGAAGCCAGCCAGGGAAACAGCATGCCCGTTCCGCAACACGTCTTCGATCCGCCGTTCAACATCATCCGCGCCAGCCACGCCGTGCTCGACGTGACGGATCTCGACGCCAGCCGCGAATTCTACGAGACCACCGTCGGCCTCCATGTCGAGGACCGCGATGACGAGGCCGTGTACCTGCGCGGAGCTGAGGAACATCAGCACCACTCGCTGGTACTGCGCAAGGCGCAGACCGCGGCCTGCAACCGGCTCGGCTTCAAGGTCGGCAATGACGGCGACCTCGACAAGGCGGCCTCGTTCTTTTCCGAGAACGGCATCTCCTACGCGTTTGCCGATCTACCGTTCCAGGGCCGTACCCTGCACTTCACCGATCCCTTCGGTTTCCAGATCGAACTTTATGCGTCGATGGACAAGCGCCCGCATCTGTTGCGGCGCTACGACCTTTACAAGGGTTGCCATCCGCAGCGGCTCGACCATTTCAACGTCTTCGCCGCCGAAGTTCAAGGCACCGTCGATTTCTACGCAAGGCTGGGTTTCCGGTTGACCGAATATGGCGAGGAAGATGGGCCGAACGGGCGGATCGCAGCAGCGTGGCTGCACCGCAAGGGCAATGTGCACGATTTTGCCATCACCAACGGCCGTGGCCCTCGCTTGCATCACTTTGCCTATTGGGTGCCGACGGCGATGAACATCCTGCATCTCTGCGACGTCATGGCTTCCAGCGGCTTCCTCAAGAACATCGAGCGCGGCCCCGGCCGCCACGGCATTTCGAATGCGTTCTTCCTCTACATCCGCGACCCCGACGGCCATCGCCTCGAGCTCTACACCAGCGATTACTTCACAGGCGACCACGACCATGAACCGCTGCGCTGGTCGCTGAAGGACCCGCGCCGGCAAACGCTGTGGGGGGCGCCGGCGCCGCGCTCATGGTTCGAGCAGGGTTCGCCCTTCACGGGTCAGGCCGTCCGCGAACCGGCCTTTGTCGCCGACGTCACGATTGCGGATTAGGCCAGGCCGCAGCAGGAGGGCGTCATGAGCAAGCCGCTGCTAACAGCCACAACAATTCTGTCCGGGATTCTCGCCATGGCAGCCCTTACCTCGCTTCAAGCCGCCGAACTCAAGGTAATCGTGGGTGGTTCGATGACCGCCTCGATGAATGCAATTGCACCGCAATTCGAGAAGGCAACCGGCCACAAGTTGGTCAGCCATTTCGATTCCACCCCCAACATCATTGCGCGGATCAATTCGGGGACACCGTTCGATGCGGTCGTCGCGCCCGTCGATGTCTTCAAGGATGCCGCCGCAAAGGCCCGCTTTGCGCCAAGGCCCACCATCGATATCGCCCGCGTCGGCTATGGCGTGATCGTGCGCGCCGGCGCGCCGAAGCCGGACATCTCGACGCCGGGTGCCTTCAAGAAGGCTTTGCTTGCCGCACCCTCGATTGCCTTCCTGCCGGCAAGTGCTGCCGGCGCTTACATCACCAAAGTGTTCGATCGCCTCGGCATCGCTGAGGAGATGAAGGCCAAGACCAAGGTGCAGGCCGCGCCGGCTGCGATCGCGCCGGCCATTGCCAAGGGCGAGGCTGAGCTGGGCGTGTTCCTGACCAACGTCCTGATCGCACCCGGCGTTGAACTTGTTGGCCCGTTCCCGGGCGACCTGCAACAGGAACTGGTGTTCACCTCAGCGGTCGCTGCCGACACCAAGGAAGCCGGCGCCGCAAGAGCGTTGATCGACTACCTCCGGACGCCGGCCGCCACCGCCATCATCAAAGCCGCCGGCATGACGCCGGGCTGACAGGGACTTCTCATGACCTCTCCTCGCCTCGCGACTTACTCGATCGGCGGCACTACCGGATACGGCGCGGTGACCGATGCCGGCATCGTCGATCTTTCCGCGCGCTTCGGGAAGGAGTATCCGACGCTGCGCGAAGCGATCGCCGCCGGCGCGCTGACAAAACTTGCCGAAGATGCTGCGCGGCGTTCGCCGGATCATGCGCTCGATGCGATCATTTGGCAGCCGCCGATCCCGGCGCCGGAAAAGATCATCTGCATCGGCGTGAACTATCCGGACCGTAACGCCGAGTATAAAGACGGCCAGGACGCGCCGAAATACCCGAGCATGTTCATGCGCACGCCGCGCTCCTTGGTCGGGCACAACGCGCCGCTGGTGCGTCCGCGCGCGTCGGCGCAGCTCGATTACGAGGGTGAGCTGGTGCTCGTGATCGGCAAGGCCGGCCGCCACGTTACGGAGAGCGCGGCACTGGACCACATCGCCGCCGTCACGCTTTGCAACGAGGGCACTATCCGCGACTGGGTGCGGCATGCCAAATTCAACGTCACCCAAGGCAAGAATTTTGACTCGACCGGCAGCCTCGGCCCGTGGCTCGTTCCCTACACGAATGAATCGCAGATCGCGGACGTCCGGCTGACGACGCGCGTGAATGGCGAGATGCGGCAGGACGACCGCACCGGCCGGCTGATCTTTGGCTTCCGTTATCTCATCAGCTATATCTCGACCTTCACCACGCTGGTGCCCGGCGATGTCATCGTGACGGGAACGCCGACGGGCGCCGGCGCACGGTTCGACCCGCCGCGCTACCTCAGGCCCGGCGACGTCATCGAGGTCGAAGCCGAAGGCGTCGGCACCTTGCGTAACGGCGTCGCCGACGAAGTCTGATAATTCCCTAGAACGATTGGACAGAACAATGACTTCAACTTCCGGCGGCGAAGCAATCGTCAATGGCCTCGTCGCGCATGGCGTCGATACCGTGTTCGGCCTGCCCGGCGCGCAAATTTACGGCCTGTTCGATGCCTTCCATCAGGCGCAGCTGAAAGTGATCGGCGCGCGGCACGAGCAGGCCTGCGGTTACATGGCCTATGGCTATGCACGCGCATCGGGCAGGCCCGGCGTGTTCAGCGTGGTCCCCGGGCCCGGCGTGCTCAACGCCGGTGCTGCGCTCCTGACCGCATTCGGATCCAACGAGCCGGTGCTGTGCCTGACCGGCCAGGTGCCGACGGCGTTTTTGGGCAAGGGTCGCGGCCATCTGCACGAGATGCCGGACCAGCTGGCGACGCTGCGCACCTTCGTGAAATGGGCGGAGCGGATCGAATATCCGGACGCGGCGCCCGCGATGGTGTCGCGCGCGTTTCAGGAAATGCTGTCGGGCCGCCGCGGCCCGGTTTCGCTGGAAATGCCCTGGGATGTGTTCACGCAGCGCGCGCATGTCGCAAGTTCAAGACCGTTCGATCCCTTCCCCGCCCCGCAGCCCGATCCCGATCGTATCAAGGCGGCCGCTGACCTCATCAAGGGCAGCAAGCGGCCGATGATCTTTGTCGGCAGTGGCGCGATCCACGCCCGCGAGGAAATCCTCGAACTGGCTGAAATGATCGACGCGCCCGTGGTGGCGTTCCGCAGCGGCCGCGGTATTGTTTCCAACGCGCACGAGCTCGGGCTGACGATGGCGGCGGCCTATAAATTATGGCCGACCACCGATCTGATGATCGGGATCGGCACACGGCTGGAATTGCCGACGATGACGCGCTGGCCATATCGCCCAGACGGCCTGAAGTCGATCCGGATCGACATCGATCCGACCGAGATGCGGCGCTACACGCCGGATACGGCCGTGATCGCCGATGCCAGGGCCGGCACCGCCGATCTGGTCGCCGCCGTGAAAAAAGCCGGTTATAGCAAGAGCAGCGGAAGACGCGCGGCGATCCGCGAAGCCACCGCCGCCGCGCATCAGGAGATCCAGAAGGTTCAGCCGCAGATGGCCTATCTGAACATCCTGCGCGAGGTGCTGCCGCCAAACGCCATCGTCACCGACGAATTATCGCAAGTCGGTTTTGCCTCCTGGTACGGCTTTCCGATTTACGAGCCACGCACCTTCATCACCTCGGGCTATCAGGGCACGCTGGGCTCGGGATTTCCCACCGCGCTCGGCGCCAAGGTGGCGCATCCGGACCGGCCGGTGGTCGCGATCACAGGCGATGGCGGCTTCATGTTCGGCGTGCAGGAATTGGCGACCGCCGTGCAGTTCAAGATCGGCGTGGTGACGCTAATCTTCAACAACAACGCCTATGGCAATGTGCGGCGCGACCAGCGCGAACGCTTCGACGGCCGCGTGGTGGCGTCCGACCTCGTCAATCCGGATTTCGTCAAGCTCGCGGAATCCTTTGGCGTAGGTGCGGCGCGCGTCACCACGCCGGATCATTTCCGTCCCGCGCTGGAGAAGGCCTTGGCCGATGGCGGGCCTTATGTGATTTCGGTGGAAGTGCCGACCGACTCCGAAGTCAGCCCGTGGGCGTTCATTCATCCGGCGAAGAACGCCTAGATCCGAAGGAGCGACGATCAGCGCGCCTTGCGAAAGGTCAGATTGATGCGCTGGCGGCCCAGTAACGCGTGTTCGCCGTCGGCGAGCGGCGCGACGCCGTGGAAGAACAGCCGCGACGGCCCGCCCCACACCACGACGTCGCCATGCACCAGCCGGAATCGTTGCGGCTTGTCGCTGCGCTTCAATCCGCCGAACAGGAAGATCGCAGGAATCCCAAGCGAGACGGAGACGATCGGGGCGCTATAATCCTGCTCGTCCCGGTCCTGATGTAGCGACATGCGAGCGCCCGGTTCGTAACGATTGATCAGGCAGGCATCGGGCGAAAAGCCAGCGAAGCCCGCCTCGGCCGCGGCTTTCCCGGCCAGTTCGCGAAACACCGCCGGCATCGCCGGCCAAGGCTGACCTGAATCGGGGTCGATACCATCGTAGCGATAACCGGTGTGGTCGGTGACCCAGCCGGCAGTGCCGCAATTGGTCATCGCCACCGACATCTGATGGCCGCCGGGCGTGGACATGTGACGGAACGGCGCTTGAGCTACAATGTCGCGCAACGCCGGGATCAGATCGCCTTCAAATCGCCTGGCGAATCCGCGCAACAGTACGGCGCCTTCAGCGATCGCCTCTCGCAACGAGCCCACATCGGCAACGGCGTCGAACAAATCCGCGGTCAATTCGCTGCTCACTCATCTGGCATCATGATCATTTGGCGTCGTGAAAAATCACGCCGACGGTGTGACGGTCGCCGGAGCGGATCTGGCTGACGCCATGGCGCAGATTAACGCGATAGAACCCGCGCGTCCCCTGCACGGGTCGGTGATGCACAGCAAATGCCACGGCGTCGCCTTGGCCGAGCGGCACCACTTCCGGCCGCGACTGCATGCGTGGCCGCTGCTCGGTGAGCACGAATTCGCCGCCGGTGAAATCGCGGCCGGGTTCCGACAAGAGTATCGCGACCTGCAACGGAAACACATGCTCGCCATAGAGGTCCTGATGCAGGCAATTGTAGTCACCGGGGCCATATTGCAACAGCAGCGGCGTCGGCCGAATTTGGCCAGCGTCATGACATCGCTTCAGGAACGCCTCATGCGCCAGCGGATAACGGATATCGATGCCCATCGTCTGGTTCCAGCGATTGGCGATGCCGGTGAGCCGTGCGTACAGCGCGGGCCGCAGATCAGCGATCAGGTCGGGCAGCGGATAGGAAAAATACTTGTACTCGCCGCGCCCAAAGCCGTGGCGGCCCATCACGATGCGGCTGCGGAATCGCGTGTCATCGGGATAGAGCGCCGCCAGCGTCTGGCATTCACCTCGAGACAGCAATCCCTTCAGGACGGCACAGCCCTGCCCGTCGAGATCGGCGGTCGCCTGCGTCCAGTCGATCGCATCGACGCGGGCGGCGATGTCGGGGGATCCGCGGTAGCTGGTCTGTTGTGCGGTTGCTTTCATGAGAAGCAGTCTCGCAAGTCTGCCCGCATCGCGCCACCCGATTTCCGGATGGAACCCTAACCCAGCACTGGCAGCGCAATCACGTCATAGCCGTGGCGGATGGTGCGCTTCAGGACGGGGTCCTCGAGTTCGAATTCGAACCGGCTTGCCGGGCGGATGCCGCCCTTGGCGGCGAAGGTGCCGCCGAACATCGCGCAGCCGTCGGGCAGGCCCTTGGCCCCAAAGCCGCGCGCGATCAAATCCTTGACCGACAGCATGCCGTCGAGCGTGCCTTCCTGGTAGAGCACCCGCGCGCCGTCGATAAAGGCCCAGGAGCGCAGGATCATCTGGTCCCAGTGACCGATGACGTCCTCCAGTTCCCACAGCACGGACGCCATCGGCTTGTCGCACACCTGCTTGGAGACGGTGACGCTGTAGGCTTCCACCTTGCGATCGGTATGGTCGGAACCGCAGCCGACAAAGATGCGGCCCTGCCAGCCGATCAGCACGAACTCGACCTCGCCGCTGGAATCGCCGCCGCAGACCTCGATCATGTCGGCGGTGGTAATCCGGCAGGCGGAAACTCGATAATAGATCGGCGTCGAGGCCGGCCGCGCGATGCCGATCGCCTCCAGTTCCGCGATGTGCTTGTCGCGCGCCACGGGATCGCGGCCGGTCCAGCCGGCGATCACGGCCTGGTCGATCGCGAGGGTCAGCGGCGTCGGCGCGCCCTTGTCTTCGATGGTGAAGGTCAGGTCAAACACGGATGATGGTCTCCATTCCAGCCGCAAGCTCGAAAATGCAGCGATCCGATCCGCCCGCGGCAGCCAACATCAGCCCGACCGGTACCTCACCCTCGCGATGCGCCGGCAGCGAGATCGCGCAGCCGTCGAGCATGTTGATCAAGGTGCAGTTGCGCAACGCGCGCAGGTTCTGCGTGGTGAAGGCCTTGTCGTCGGCGAGGTCGGCGATTTTGGGCGGCGTGTTGGCGGTGGTCGGCAGCACCAGCGCGTCATACGGCGCGATGCGCGCTTCGGTGCGCGCGATAAACGATCTTCTGGCGCCGAGCAGGTCGATATAGTCAGCCGCGCTCATGCCTTCGCCGCGCAGGATGCGCGCGTAAACGCGGGGATCGTAGACGTCACCCTTGCTCACGATAAGATAGCGATGCCAGGCAAAGCTTTCGGATGCGGCAAAACCGCCCTTGGCGTTCATCGCACCGACGTCGAGGAATTCCGGCACCTCGATCCGCTCGATCAGCGCGCCCTGGCGCGACAGCGTCACCAACGCGCGCTCGAAGGTCTTCGCCACTTCATCGTCGAGGTCATCGAGCGCGACCGTAGTTGGTACCGCCAGCCGCATACCCTTGACCGGGCGCGGCTGTATTGACTGCTCCGGTTCGTCGGCCAGCACCGCATCCAGCGTCGCGCAGCACTGCGCGGTGCGCGCCAGCGGCCCAAAGCTGTCGAGTGAAGATGATAGCGGCACGCCGCCATCGAGCGGCACGCGGCGTTGCGTCGGCTTGAAGCCGACAATCCCATTGAAAGCCGCCGGAATCCGGCAGGAACCGCCGGTGTCGGTGCCCAGCGCGCCATGGGCCATGCCATCGGCGACGGAAACCGCGGCCCCCGACGACGAGCCGCCGGGCACGTGGCCAACGCCGCGGTTCCAGACGCTTTTCGGCGTGCCGTAATGCGGATTGATGCCGATGCCGGAATAGGCGAACTCGGTCATGTTGGTGCGGCCGATCACGATGAAGCCGGCCCGGCGCAGCCGCGCCACGACGGGCGCATCGGCTTCCGCCGGCCCGCAATCTTCTTCCAGCGCGCGCGAGCCGGCGCGGGTCACCTGCCCCTTGATGTCGAACAGGTCCTTGATCGAGACCGGGATGCCGGCAAACGGCGACGGCGCCGCGTGAGCCTTGCGCAACCGGTCCATCGCGTCCGCCGCCCCGATTGCGCCCTCCTTGTCGACATGGATGAAGGCGCGCGCGCCCTCGCCGGAGGCGTCGGCGATTTTGGCGAGGCATTCCTCGACCAGCTTGCGGGCGGAGGTCGCCCCGCTGTCGAGATCGGCGGCGAGTGAGGCAAGTGTCGGCGTGTTCGGCATGGCTTGCTCGGTTTCGTTTCCTTTGGCGTCATGCGTTGTCCGAAGCGCCCCCTGATGTCGAGAGGACGTGAGGAACAACGATTTGCCGCGCCGCGGACTATTGCCCGAGACCCGCTGGCATACAAGCGCTCTCGCTCGCGAGAATGCGGCCATGCGGCGGCGCCGCTGGACCGTTGACGGGAAATGGTCAAATGTCGCATCAAGATCGCAACAGGCGGGCGGATGCCCGTTACCCCCGGGAGGGATTGCCGAAATGGCGGAGCCAGCGCGCGCTAAACCAAAACCGACACCGGAAACCCAGCATTTCTGGGACGGTACGCAGGCCGGCGAATTGCGCCTGCAGCGTTGCGACGCCTGCGCCAACGTCTATTTCCCGCCGCGCCCGTTCTGCCCGTCCTGCGCCTCGCGCAATGTCAGCGTCTTCAAGGCAAGTGGCAAGGGCAAGCTCTACAGCTATGTCATCAACCATCGCCCGGCCGCGCCCGGCTTCACGCCGCCTTACGCGATCGCCGTCGTCGAACTCGACGAAGGCCCGCGTATGATGAGCAACATCATCGATTGTCCGCAGACGCCGGAGGCGCTCGAACTCGATATGAAGCTCGAGGTCGCCTTCGAGAAACTCGACGACAAGATCACCCTTCCTCTGTTCCGTCCGATGAAGGGCTAAACATCATGCGCAGGAATCAAGTCGCCGTCGTCGGCGCCGCCGAGACCACCGAACTCGGAATCATCCCGAACGTGTCGCAGATCCAGCTGCATGCTGATGCGGCGCTGAACGCGATCGCCGACGCCGGACTGAAACTGTCCGACATCGATGGTGTCGCAACCGCCGTGGAAACCCCGCAACAGATCGCCCATTACCTCGGCATCAAGCCTACCTGGGTCGACGGAACCTCGGTCGGCGGCTGCTCGTTCATGCTACATGTCCGCCACGCCGCGGCGGCGATCGAGGCCGGCCTCTGCAAAACCGTGCTGATCACGCATGCCGAAAGCGGCAAGTCGATGATCGGCAAGCAGCTGCGCTCGACACCGCCCGACAGCCTTAACGGCCAGTTCGAGTCACCCTACGGCGTGTTCGGTCCGCCCAGCATGTTCCCAATCCCCGTGCTGCGCTACATGAAGACCTACGGCATCACCCACGAGCAGATCGCCATGGTCGCGGTGGTACAGCGGGAATGGGCTGCGAAAAATCCGCGCGCCACCATGAAGGCGCCGATCACGGTCGAGGACGTGCTGAACTCGCGGATGATTGCCTATCCGTTCCGGATCCTGCAATGCTGCCTCGTCACCGACGGCGGCGGCGCGCTGATCCTGACCTCGGCCGACCGCGCGAACGATTTTCCGAGGAAGCCGGTCTACATCCTCGGCACCGGCGAGAGCGTGGAAACGCCGATGGTCAGCCAGATGGAAACATTCAACTCCTCGCGCGCCTTCAAGGTCGCAGGCCCGCTGGCGTTCAAGGAAGCCGGCATCAGCCACAAGGACGTCGACCACCTGATGATCTACGACGCCTTTGCGCATCTGCCGCTTTATGGCCTCGGCGATCTCGGCTTCATGCCGCACGAAGAGACCGGCAGGTTCATCGCCGACGGCCACACGCGGCCCGGCGGCAAGCTGCCGCTCAACACCAATGGCGGCGGGTTGAGCTACATGCATTCGGGCATGTACGGCATGTACGCGCTGCAGGAGAGCGTGCGGCAAATGCGGGGTATCGCGCCGGCTCAGGTCAAGGACGCCAAAATCTCGGTGTGTCACGGCGTCGGCGGCATGTTCGCGGCATCGGGCACGATCATTTTTACGAACGAACGCTGATCCATGCGCACCAGATCTTAGGGAGGCCGCAATGGCCAAGTCACTCCAGGACAAAGTCATCATCGTCACCGGCGCGGGGCGCGGCATCGGCCGCGAGATCGCGCTGCTCTGCGCCGGCGAAGGTGCCAAGGTCGTGGTCAACGATCCCGGCGGCGCCGCCGACGGTTCGGGCACCAGCGCCGCGCCGGCCGAGGAAGTGGTTGATGAGATCAAGAAGCGCGGCGGCACCGCGATCGCCAATTTCGAGACGGTGGCGGAAGCCATTCCAGCCAGCCGCATCGTCAAGATGGCGACCGATACCTATGGCAAACTCGACGGCGTCGTGAACAATGCCGGCATCCTGCGCGACATGATCTTCCACCGCATGAGCGTGGAAGCGTTCGAATCCGTCATCAAGGTGCATCTGATGGGTTCGTTCTATGTGGCGCACGCCGCGGCACGACTGTTCCGCGAGCAGGAAAGCGGTTCGTTCGTGCACTTCACCTCGACCTCAGGCCTGGTCGGCAATTTCGGCCAGGCCAATTATGCCGCGGCCAAGCTCGGCATCGTCGGGCTGTCGAAGTCGATCGCGCTCGACATGAACCGCTTCAACGTGCGCTCCAACTGCGTCTCGCCGTTCGCCTGGAGCCGGCTGATCGGAACCATTCCGACCGAGACCGAGGAAGAGAAGGCGCGCGTCGCCAAGATCCAGCAGATGGGCCCGGAGAAGATCGCGCCGATCTGCGCCTTCCTGCTCAGCGACGCCGCCAAGGACGTCACCGGGCAGATCTTTGCCGTCCGCATGAACGAGATCTTCCTGATGGGCCAGTCGCGCCCGCTGCGTTCGGTGCATCGCGGCGAAGGCTGGACGCCGCAGTCCATCGCCGAGCACGGTATGCCGGCGCTGAAATCGTCGTTCTACAAGCTCGATCGCTCGGCCGATATTTTCAACTGGGATGCGATTTGATCGTCAACAGATCGTCATTGCGAGCGAAGCGAAGCAGTCCATAAGGCCGCAAGGCAAGTGTGGATTGCATCGTACGCTTCTCTCCTCGCAATAACGTGGAGAGTCCCGCACCCGCCCCCTACCCGCTGTTCCGCAACCCCGCCGAGATGCCGTTGATGGTGATCTGGATGCCGCGCAGCACTTGCTCGTCCGGGTTCTGCGCGCGGTGCTCCTTTAGCAATTCCACCTGCACGTGGTTCAACGGATCGAGATAGGGAAACCGGTTGCGGATCGAGCGCTCGAGCAGCGGGTTACTCTGCAGCAGGCGCTGCTGGTCCATGATTTTCAGCAACAGGTCGATGCAGCTGTGCCATTCCTGCCGGATGCGCCCGAAAATGTTTTCGCGCAAGGTCACGTCGGGTACCAGTTCGGCATAGCGCGAGGCGATCGCGATCGAGCTTTTGGCCAGCACCATGTCCATGTTGGACAGCAGCATGCGGAAGAAGGGCCATTCGCGATAGAGCTCCTGCAGGAACGGCATGCCCTGCTCGGGATGTTCCGCGATCCAGGTCTCGACCGCGCTGGCAAATCCATACCAGCCCGGCAGCATCAGACGGCATTGCGCCCAGCTGAACACCCACGGAATGGCGCGCAGGTCCTCGATCTCCCGGGTTTTCTTGCGTGAGGCCGGGCGGCTGCCGATGTTCAGCGTGGCGATCTCGGTGATGACGGTGGAGGCCCAGAAGTAGTCGGCAAAGCCCTCCGTTTCATAGACGAGCCCGCGATAGGCTTTGAACGCCAGCGCCGACAATTCTTCCATCGCCTTGAGATATTCCGACCGCGGCGCGCTCTGTTTCGGCTGAAGCAGGCTTGCCTCCAGCGTTGCCGCCGCCAGAATTTCCAGATTGTTGCGGCCGACTTCGGCGTTGGAATATTTGCTGGAGATGATCTCACCCTGTTCGGTGATGCGGATCTGGCCGTTCACCGCGCCGCCCGGCTGTGCGATGATCGCGTCATAGCTCGGCCCGCCGCCGCGGCCGACCGAGCCGCCGCGGCCGTGGAACAGCCGCAGGCGCACGTGGTGGCGCTCGAACACCTCTACAAGGCCGATTTCGGCCTTGTAGAGCTCCCAGCCCGACGTGACGAAGCCGCCATCCTTGTTGCTGTCGGAATAGCCGAGCATGACTTCCTGCACGCTGCCGCGGCTGTCGACCAGTTTGCGATAGTCGTGGATCGACAGCATGCGGTCCATGATGCCGCTGGAGGCCTGCAAATCCTCGATGGTTTCAAACAGCGGCACGATATTGATGGCACTGCGGCCCGAGGGATGGATGAGGCCGGCCTCCTTCAGGAGCAGCGCGACCTCCAGCATGTCGGACATTCCCTTGCACATCGAGATAATGCATTGGGGAATTGCGGCGGATCCATACCGGGCATGGGCGTCGGCAGCCGCATGGAAAAGTGCGAGTTCGCCGGTTGTTTCCTCGCTGTATTTGACAAAGGATGAGGTCAACGGACGCGCGTTGCGCAATTCGCCGACCAGCAGCGCGACCCGCGCCTCCTCGTTCAGCGCCAGATAGGACATGCCGGGCATCGCCGCGTCGATCAGTTCCGCGACCGTGCGCTCATGCACGGCCGAGTTTTGCCGGATGTCGAGGCTCGCAAGGTGGAAACCGAAGCAATCCACGGCGCGGCGCAGTAGCCGCAACCGCCCGCGCGCAATCACGCCGGAATTATTCGAGATCAGCGAGCGATAGATTACATCGAGATCGGCCTTGAATTCCGCGACATTGGCGTAAGGCGCCGCCTCGCCAACCGCCGGGCGGGTGGTTTCCACCTCGAGCCTTGCCGCGGTCGCAGTCAACCGCGCAAAGATTCCGGATACCGCGAGGCGATAGGGCTCGCCGCTCCGGTGCGGCGACTTGTCCGGCGAGCGTTCTGCGAGGGCGCGCAAATCCTTGGAAACTTCGGCCAGATGCGCCGCCAGCGACAGTTCGGCGCCGAGCAGGTGGAGTTCCTCCAGATAAAATCGCAGCACCCGGCTGGACTGCAGCTTCAAGGTGCCTTGCATGACTTCGGCGGTGACGAACGGGTTGCCGTCACGGTCGCCGCCGATCCAGCTTCCCATCTTGAGGAAGGAGGCCAGTTCGCCGCGGGCGCTGTCGCCCTCGTTCAGCCGGTCCTCCAGCGTGCAATGCAGCCGCGGCACCTCATGCAGGAAGGTGTAATCGTAGAACGACAGGCCATTGGCGACCTCGTCGAGCACGGTGAGCTTGGTCCGCCGCAACAGATTGGTCTTCCATAGCGTCAGCACCGCGCGGCGCAACTGTTCGTCGCTCGCCTCGGCCTCCTCGGGCGTGAGTTGCACCCGTTCGCGTCGGTCGAGCAGGGCCGCAATCTCCATCTCGCGGTCGATCGTGCTCTTGCGGCGGACTTCGGTGGGATGCGCGGTCAGCACCGGACTAACCTGGGCGGTCTCGAAAAAGCGGCGCAAATCGGCGGCGCTGATACCGGCCGCCCGCGCGTGCGCCAGCGTCTGCGCCAGCATGCTGGCGCGAGGAGCCCCAGCCGACCCGGTCCGCGCCCGCATTTGCCGGATGTTGTTCTGATCCTCGGCAATGTTGGCGAGGTGCGAGAAGTAGCTGAAGGCGCGCACGATCCGCAAGGTTTGGCCGATCGACATGCTGTCAAGGATCAACTCGAGCTCGCGTCGTGCCGGCTTGTCGTCGTCGCGGTGGAACCGGATCGAAGTCTGCCGGATGCGTTCGACCAGGTCGAACACGTCCGCACCCTCCTGGTCGCGCACGGTGTCACCGAGGATGCGCCCGAGCAGCCTGATATCGGTCCGCAGCCGGGCATCCTCGGCGTCTTCGACGCGATTGGCGCGGATCTCGGTCTCAGAAGGCATCGTCTGGGTCGACATGGCTGACTACTCCAAAGTCTTGCCCGGCAAGTTCCGAAGTGTGCAAGTTTTTTGCCGCAGTGCAAGATAAAGATGGAGGCGGTGCACTTTGTTGCCCCAACCCTTCGTCGTTCCCGCGAACGCCGGGACCCATAACCACAGGTCACGGGGCCTAGGAAGGGTATCTCCCATCGTGCCCGAATGAGAGGACACGGCGTATGGGTTCCTGCTTTCGCAGGAACGACAGACTAAATCCTCCGCCCTGCCCGCTCCCAATAGGGATCACGCAGGCGGCGCTTGAAGATCTTGCCGGAATCTTCACGCGGCAGATTGGCCTGGATCTCGACGTGCTTGGGCACCTTGTAGTCGGCGAGCTGCGTCTTGAGCTGGGCCCGGATGGCGGCGATGTCGAGCGTCACGCCCGGTTGCGGCTCCACCACCGCCATCAGTGCCTCGCCGAACTCCTCGTCGGGAATGCCGAACACCGCGCAGTCATGGACGCCGGGTACGGCATGCAGCGCGGCCTCGATCTCGGCCGGGTAGATGTTGACGCCGCCCGAAATCACCATGTCGCGCTTGCGGTCGCAGATGAAGACATAGCCGTCCTCGTCGATATAGCCGACGTCGCCGGACGTAATGAAACCCTCGCGATCGATCTCGGAGCGTTTCTCCGGCTTGTTGTGATAGGTGAAATCCGGATTGTCTGATATGCGCGAATAGATTTCGCCGATCTGGCCCGGCGGCAACACGCGGCCGTCGTCGCCGATGAAGCGCAGTTCAGCCCCCGGCGATATCTTGCCGACCGTGCCGGGCTTCTTCAACGCATCCTCGGAATTGGCAAAAGTGACCGCACCGGATTCGGTCGAGCCGTAGAATTCATAGATCACCGGGCCCCACCATTCGATCATCGCGCGCTTGACGTCGGCGGGACAGGGCGCGGCGGCATGGATGATGTGGCGCAGCGGCGACATGTCATATTTCTTGCGCACGTCCTCCGGCAGCTTCATCAACCGTATGAACATGGTCGGCACCATGAAGATGGTGTCGATCCTCTCGCGCTCGATCAGCCGCAAAAATTCCTCGGGCTCGAAGCGAGGCATCAGCACCAGCGCGCCGCCAAGGCGACCGGCGCGCAGGCCGAACGAGTTCGGCGCGGAGTGATACAGCGGTCCCGGCAGGATCACGCGTGCCCCAGGCTTGAGGCCGTAGATCATCCCCCGCATGCTTTCCGCGTTGGCGGTCTGCTCCGGCGTCGGCGCAAAGCGGCGCACGCCCTTGGGATGGCCCGTGGTGCCCGAAGTGTAGATCATGTTCTGCGGCTGCGGCACCGCCGGACCGTCATAGCGCGGGTGCCGCGCAAGCCAAACTTCGAAGTCGATCGCGAAATCAGGCGTCGAGAGATGGTCCGGGTTGATCTTGTAATTGGAAAGGATTTCCGGCGGCGTCGGGACGCTGAGCGCGGTGACTCCCGGTGGAATCGCCTCGCGTAATTGATGCAGCATGTCGGCATGCGCGATCAGCACGGAGGTGCCTGAATCCTTCAGTACATAGTTGATTTCTTCCGGCTTGAAGTGCCAGTTCACGGGAACGCCGTAGGCGCCGAGCCGCATCGCGGCATAGGCCGCCTCGATGAAAGCGATGTCGTTGCGCATCAGCATACAGACGCTGTCACCCGGCTTGACACCGAGCTGATGCAGTCCGCTGGCGATGCGGTCGGCGCGCTCGGCCACTTCACCATGGTCGCGCCGGCGCTGGCCGCTGATGATGCCGAGGAAGGGGGGTGAGGTTTGCATTGTCGCTTTCCGATCTCTCGCCGGGTTTATGAATTCGAGCCGAGAGACTATCCCGCATCCGCAAATCGCGGCACGCGCTTCTCTAGATTTGCGCGCACGGCTTCCTGCTGGTTGGGGCTGCCCATCAGCTTCATCTGCTCGACGGACTCGGCGAGCAGCGCCGGGCCGGGATCGACGGACAAATTGTTGAGCATGCGCTTGGCAGCGCGGATCGCCTCGGGGCTCTTGCCGGCGATCTCGCGCGCGACCTCGAAGGCAGCCGAGCGCGGATCGTCGCAGATCCGCGTCGCAAGGCCGTAGCTCATCGCTTCCTGAGCAGAGAAGATGCGCCCGGTATAGGTCAAATCGCGCAGGATGTCGTCGCGCACGAGGCTTGCGAGAATTGGCGTGCCGGCCATGTCGGGCACCAGACCCCATTTGATTTCCATAATCGACATCCGCGCATCGGGGGTGAGGAAGCGCATGTCGGCGCCGAGCGCGAGCTGGAAGCCGCCGCCAAAGGCGACGCCCTGGATCGCCGCGATCACCGGCACCGGAAGCTGCCGCCAGCCCCACACTGCTTGTTGGGGAAAATTGGCCAGCCCATGGGTGCGCGCGGAAAGGTCGCGCTTCTCGCCACCCGCTATCCCGTTACCCCCGGTCTCCTTCATCACGGCGAAACGTCCCATATCGAGACCGGCGCAGAAGGCCCGCCCCTCGCCGGACAATACTACCGCCCGGACTCCTTTTTCGTGGGCAAGCCGTTCAGTTGCAGCGACAATCGCCTCGAACATCGCGGCATCGAGCGCATTCATCTTGTCCGCCCGCACCAGTCGGACGTCGGCAATGCCGTCCGAAATCGATATCGAGATGCGCTGCTCCATGAGAATTCTCCTCCACTGCTATTCTTTGTTTCTGCTTTACAGAACGGTGTTGTCCGGATTTAGTCAATCGACCAATTAACAGACAATCCCCGTGGGTGGAAACGATGTTCAACGATCAGCTTCTCGCCGGGCGACGCATTCTCGTGACCGGAGGCGGTACCGGCCTCGGCAAATCCATGGCCGCGCAATTCCTTGAGCTTGGCGCCGAGGTCCATATCTGCGGCCGCCGCAAAAGCGTTTGCGACGAGACCGCAACCGAACTGATGGATCTGCACGGCGGGCGTGTCGTCAGCCACGGCGTCGATATCCGTAACGCGCTTGCCGTTGATGAGATGATCGAGCAGATCTGGACCGCAGGCCCCCTTACCGATCTCATCAACAACGCCGCCGGCAATTTCATCTCGCGCTCGGAAGAACTTTCCGCACGCGGCTTCGATGCCGTGGCCAACATCGTGATGCACGGCACCTTCTACGTGACGCATGCAGTCGGCCGGCGCTGGATCGCCGCAAAATTGCCGGGCAATGTGGTGTCGATCACCGTGACCTGGGTGCGCAACGGCTCGCCCTATGTGGTGCCGTCCGCGATGAGCAAGTCGGCGATCCACGCCATGACGATGTCGCTGGCGGTCGAATGGGGCAAACACGGCATCCGCCTCAACACCATTGCGCCCGGCGAAATCCCGACCGAAGGCATGAGCAAGCGCATCAAGCCCGGCGACGAGGCGGGCGCGCGCACCAAGGCGATGAACCCGATGGGCCGCGTCGGCACCATGGAGGAACTGCAAAACCTCGCGGTGTTCCTGATCTCGGGCGGCTGCGACTGGATCAACGGCGAGACCATCGCCATGGATGGCGCGCAGGCGCTCGCCATGGGCGGCAATTTCTATCAGCTGCGCGACTGGAGCGATGCCGACTGGAACACGGCGCGAGATTCGATCAAGGCGCAGAACGAAAAGGACCGCGCGGCGCGGGGGTAAATCTCTCTCCGTATTGTTTTTGTTACCGGATCGCGCCACACTCCGTGCAACGAAAATAACACTCCACGGGAGAAACATGTCCACTACACAACAGCCGGCGAACCTCGCCGACATGGTGCGCGACCGCGGGAAAAGCCTCGGCAGTGCACTGGCCTATGAATTCGAGGGACGCCAGACCAGCTTTGCCGAGTTCGACATCAGGACCAATCGCGTTGCCAATGCGCTGATCGCGATCGCCGTCAAACCGGGCGCGCGCATCGCCTATCTCGGCAAGAACAGCGACATCTATTTCGAGCTCTTGATGGGCGCGATGAAAGCCAATGTGGTGATGGCGCCGGTGAACTGGCGGCTGGCGGGACCCGAGGTCGCCTTCATTGTCGAGGACTGCAAGGCGCCGGTGCTGTTCGTTGGCCCTGAGTTCATCACGCAAGTCCGCAATATCAAGCTGCAATTGCCGAGCGTTCGCGCCGTCATCACCACAGAGGGCGGCGCGCCGGAATGGCAGGATTTTACGGCGTGGCGCGACGCGCAGAGCAGCGACGATCCCAAAGTGCCGATCAGTCCCAACGATATCGCGATCCAGCTTTATACGTCGGGCACCACAGGGAAACCCAAAGGCGCGATGCTGTCGCACGCCAATTTCCTCAATGCGATCCAGCTTTACACGTCGGGCAACGCCGGCAACCCGAAGGGCGCGATCCTGAATCTGGTCCAGACCGGCAACGAGGCCGAAAGGCCCGACTGGAACAAATGGTCGACCGACGACGTCTCGCTGGTGGCGATGCCGATCTTCCACATCGGCGGCTCCGGCTGGGGCGTGGTGGGGCTCTATCACGGTGCGCGGGGCGTCATCGCGCGCGAATTCGATCCGACAAAGGTGCTGGATTTCTTCGAGCAATCCGGCATCACCAAATTGTTCATGGTGCCGGCCGCGATGCAGTTCGTGGTGCGGCAGAAGCGGGCGCGGCAGGTCGATTTCTCGCGGCTGAAATACATGTTCTACGGCGCCTCGCCGATCCCTGCGGCGCTGTTGAAGGAATGCATCGAGGTCTTCAAATGCGGCTTCGTGCAGATGTACGGCATGACCGAGACGACAGGCACCATCGTCGCCCTTCCGCCGGAAGACCACGTCGAGGGGCTCGACCGTATGCGCTCTGCCGGCAAGGCGCTGCCGGGCATTGAACTTGCGATCCTCGACGCCGACGGCAAGCGGTTGCCGCCCGGCGAAGTCGGCGAGATCGCCACCCGCTCCGGCTCCAACATGGTGGGCTACTGGAATCTGCCGGAAGCCACCGCCAAAACGCTCGACAGCGACGGCTGGCTGCGCACGGGCGATGCCGGCTACATGGACAAGGACGGCTACCTCTACATTCACGACCGCATCAAGGACATGATCATCTCCGGCGGCGAGAACATCTATCCCGCCGAAGTCGAGAGCGCGATCTGCGATCACCCTGATGTCGCCGAGGCCGCCGTGATCGGCATCCCCGACGACAAATGGGGCGAAGCCGTCAAGGCGATCGTGGTGATGAAGCCCGGCAAGAGCGCGAGTGCAACTGACATCATCAACTTCACCCGCGAGCGCATCGCAGGCTTCAAGACGCCGAAGTCGGTCGACTTCCTGGAAGCGCTACCGCGTAACCCATCGGGCAAGATTTTGCGGAGGAATTTGCGCGATCCGTATTGGGCGGGGAAAGATCGTCAGGTGAATTGACTGCGTCATTGCGAGGAGCGTAAGCGACGAAGCAATCCATCGATCCGTTATGCCGCGATATAGATTGCTTCGCTTCGTCGCAATGACAGCGTGGCTCAATGCTTCCCCGCGCCCATATAGCCGAACAAGAATCCCGCCACTTTGCGCTTCTGGATTTCCTCGCTGCCTTCGGTGATGCGGTAACGGCGGTGGTGGCGGTAGATGTGTTCGAACGGCTTGTGGCGCGAATAGCCCATGCCGCCATGCACCTGCATGGCGCGGTCGGCGGCCTCGCAGCAAAGCCGGTTTGCCCAGAAATTGCACATCGAGACCTTGTCGGAGAGCGTGTGCTCGACCTCGGCCTGGGTGAGCTGGTCCATCTCCCACGCGGTCTTGCGGATCAGTAGCCGCAGCATCTCGGCTTGCGTTGCGAGTTCCACCAGCGGCCATTGTATGGCCTGGTTCTCGGCCAGCGCCTTGCCGAACGGTTTTCGCGCGCGCGCATACTTCACGCTCTCGTTGATGCAATAGACCGCGGCGCCCAGGGAACTCGCCGCCTGGCGGATGCGATTCTCATGCACAAAGCATTGCGCCAGCGAGAGGCCGCGGCCGACCTCGCCGAACAGCGCATCATCAGGCACGAACACGTCGGTGAAGCTGACGCGCGGGTGATCGGTCGGCATGTTGAAGGTCCACATATATTCCTCGACCTTCACGCCTTCGCTCTTGGCCGGCACCAGCAGGCAGGTGATTCCGCGCGCATCGCCGTCATTGCCGGAAGTACGCGCGAACAGCGCGCAATGCGTCGCCACATGCATCCCCGTGGTCCACATCTTCTGGCCGTTGACGAGCCAGCCCTTGACGTTATCGCGCGTTGCCGGCACGGCCCGGGTTTCCATATGCGTCGCGTCCGAGCCATGCTCAGGCTCAGTCAGGCCAAAGGTGATGCGGTATTTTCCGGTGATCGAGCCTTCGATCATGGCCTTCTGCTCGTCGGTGCCGTAGCGGTCGAGCATGGTTACGAGTGGAAGGTTGCCGACGATCGAATGCTCGTTCTGCAAATCGTTGTGCAGGCCGAGGCCCTTGGACGCAAAATGCTCGCGGATCACCGCCATCCATAGATTGGAACCGTCCTTGCCGCCATAGCGCTTCGGAATCGCAAAGCGCAGATGGCCGGCGGCATCCGCAAGGTTCTTTGCCTTGCGCAACAGCGCTTCCCATTCATGCCGCGGCAGGCCGCCGTTCTCGAAATCGGTGCGCGCCCATTCGCGGCGGTGGTCGAAGAAGCGGATGTTGTCGTCGGCCTCTTCCAGCGGTTTGATCTCGCGCGCGATGAATCGATCGAGTTCGTCGAGATAGGCGACGAGGTCGGCGGGCAATGCAAAATCCACGGCGATCTCCCGAAATGTCGTTTATTGTGTTTAGTGGCTACCGAGCATTCGGCTCGCCTGTACGATTAAGGTTGGAAGACCAGGGCCAAGTCAAGCAAAGTCAAGCAATGGAATATCGCTTGTGACGCGCGGCTCGCTTGCGTAATTGAATGGTATCGGGCGGCTCGCACGGCGCTATATTCCTCGCCACAGAAAAACCCACGGGAGCAAACATGGACCTGAAATTCTCCAAGGTGACGCGCAAGGGGCCGATCACCATCATCACGCTGTCCCGCCCCGAAGTGTACAACGCGCTGCATATCGACGCGCATTTCGAACTCAACAAGGTGTTCGACGATTTCTCCGCGGACGCTGCGCAATGGGTCGCGATCGTGACCGGCGCCGGCGACAAGGCGTTCTGCGCCGGCAACGATTTGAAATGGCAGGCCGCCGGCGGCAAGCGCGGCACGGACAAGGGCGGCTTCGCTGGACTGACCTCACGCTTCGATTGCGACAAGCCGATCATCGCCGCCGTCAACGGTGTTGCGATGGGCGGCGGGTTCGAGATCGCGCTCGCCTGCGACCTCATCATTGCCGCGGAGAATGCGACCTTCGCGTTGCCCGAGCCGCGCGTCGGCCTTGCCGCACTCGCCGGCGGCGTACACCGGCTGCCGCGGCAGATCGGGCTGAAGCGCGCGATGGGCATGATCCTGACCGCACGCCACGTCTCGGCGAGAGAAGGCCTCGAGCTCGGCTTCGTCAATGAGGTGGTCCCCGCCGGCGAAGCGCTCGCGGCTGCCGAGCGCTGGGCGGAGACGATCTGCAAGAACTCGCCGATGTCGATCCGTGCCTCCAAGCAGGCGATCCAGAAGGGCCTTTCGGTGTCGCTGGAACAGGCGATCGCCGAGCAGCGGGATTATCCGGCAGTGAAGGCGATGGTGGCCTCGCAGGATTACATCGAGGGACCGAAGGCGTTTTCGGAGAAGCGCCCGCCGAAATGGCTAGGGAGGTAGCTGCACTTTCGCCGTCATGCCCGGGCTTGTCCCGGGCATCCACGCCCTCCGTTGCCACACCAAGTCGTGGATGGCCGCCGGCCATGACGCTGAGAGAGAAATCACTTCCTCCCCAACTCCCTCTTGTACGAGGCGTAATTCGGCTGATCGACGGCGAGCTTGTCCATCGTGGTCTGCCACAAATGGTCAGCCAATCCCGGCGTCTGCAGATCGACCTCGCCTTTTGCGATCTTGTCCGACAGCACGCGGTTGAGTTCGATCAGCGAGCCCTGCACGCCAAGCAATTTCGCCAGGCGCTTGGCCTCGGCGACGTCGCTGCCGTCCTCCCGCGCCAGTTGCCGCGTCACCAAATCGAGCGCGTTGATGCCGACGCGGAGCTTGAAGGCATTGTGGCCCTTGATGACGGGGTTGATCTCGTTGCGCAGAAAATCCGCGACCGCCTTGATCAGTTCGGTGGGTGTCGGTTCGTCTTGCAAATTACCCTCCCCTGGGCGACAGCAGCCGCAGTAAATCAATCTCCGTCTCCGACGATCGCCGCCCGATCATCGCGCGCTCCATCGAATGATCCGGCCCCAACCGAAAGCGCTGCATCATGCCACAGCACATGATGCCCCAGCGCAGCGTGCCCATCACTTCCCAGAACATGACGCGATCCGCATCGGCCTTGCGCCCCGCGGCTTCATAACCGGCGAACAGGTCGTCGCGTGAACCGAAGCCGCCCACGGGTTTATCGATCTCGCCGAAGCGCCAGGAGTTGACGCAGATCCACCCCAGGTCTTCCATGGGATCGCCGAAATGCGCGAGCTCCCAATCCAGCACGGCGCGTACGCCGTCCGAGCCGATGATGAGATTGCCATGGCGAAAATCGCCATGCACCAGCGTCACCTCTTTCGACGGGCCGGGATCGCGTTCGCGCAGCCAGCGCAGCGCCAGTTCGAACACCGGACGCGGCCAACCAAACCTGCGGTATTCCCGTTCGAGATCGGCAATTTCCTTCGTGGCGCTCATCTCACGCAGTTTCGGCAATTTCGCCGCCGGCAATCCGTGAATGCCGGCGATGATGCCGCCGAGCTGCCGCGCCAGCATCGGACGCGCCTTTGCAAATTGCTCATCGCGCAAGATCTTGCGCGCGATGGTCTCGCCCTCGATCCGCGTCATGATGAAGCCGGTGCCGAGCTGGTCCTCCGGCTTCAGCACATGCATCACGCGCGGCGACGGCAAACCGGCATCGTGCGCAAGCTGCATCAGCGTGGCCTCGGCATCGAGCCCGGCGGCGCGTCCTGGCGAAGCGCCAAACCCCGGCGGCGCACGGCGCAGGATCGCACCGGTCACACCATCCGCGTGCACGATGTCGAACGACCACGTTTCCTGGCTGGCGCCGCCGGAAAGCTTTGCAGCTCCAGTAACGCCGGTCGCTCCCGGAAACCAGGAGGCGGCGCAGCGTCCGAGTTCGGTCTCGATCATTTGCCCCTGAACTTGGCCGGGCGCTTTTCGAGGAATGCGGTGACGCCTTCCTTGAAATCTTCCGCCGAGCCCGCGATGCGCTGCGACTCGAATTCGAGGTTGAGCTGCTGCTCGAAGGAATTTTCCGGGCTGTCCCAATAAAGTTTCCGGATCAGCGACAGCGCGATCGTCGGTCCATTGGCGAGATCATGCGCGAGCTTCATCGCCTCTTCCATCAACACGGCATCGTCGTGGACGCGATTGACGAGCCCCCACTCCAGCGCCTTCTCCGGCGGCAGCCGCTCGCCCATCAGTGACAGTTCGACCGAGCGCGCCTTGCCGATCATGCGCGGCAACAGCCAGGTCGATCCGCAATCCGGCACCAGCCCGATGCGGCGGAAGGCTTGCAGGAAATAGGACGAGCGCGCGCACAGGATCATGTCGCCCATCAGGGCGAAGCTCATGCCGGCGCCGGCGGCCGGGCCGTTGACCGCGGTCACGATCGGGCAATGCAGATTGCGCAAGCGCCGCAGGAACGGATGGAAGGCGGTTTCCAGTGCCGATCCGGCATTGACCTTGCCGGGTTTGGCGTTGTTGCGGCCCTGCAAATTGGCGCCAGTGCAGAACGCGCGGCCGGCGCCCGTGATAACGAGGCAGCGCACCTCCGACCGCTTCTCCTCGATCGCATCGAGCGCCTCGGCCAGTCCGCCCAGCATGTCGATCGATACCGCGTTCATGACCTCCTGGTGGTCGAGCCTCAAAACGGCGACCGAACCATCGAAATCGAGCGTGACGTGCTTGAACTGCATTGTTTCCTCATGTGTTGTGTTTACGCGCTATCGGGCCGCGACAGCGTCAATTCTGACGTTCGACCCATATTTGATTTTCCTGATGGCCTTGTCCATGCTTGGACCTGAACATCTGCCCGCCATTGAGCGCAACTTAAGGAAAACCCATGAGCATTTTCGACCTCTCCGGCCGCACGGCCGTTATCACCGGCGGCAATGGCGGCATCGGCCTCGGCATCGCGCAGGCGCTGAACGCCGCCGGCTGCAACGTCTCGATCTGGGGCCGCAATGCCGACAAGAATGTGAGCGCCGCTGCCACCCTGGCCAGGGGCCCGGGCAAGGTCGATACGCGGATCTGTGATGTCAGCGACCCCGCCTCGGTCAAGGCCGCGATGAAGGCCACGCTTGACAGCTTCGGCCGGGTCGATGGCTGCTTTGCCAACGCCGGCATCGGCGGCGGCGGACGGCGCGCCTTCATCGACCGCACCGAGGAGGAATGGCGCAAAATGTTTGCGACCAATCTCGATGGCGTGTTCCACGTGTTCCAGGTCGCCGCCCGCCACATGACCGAACGCGCCGAGGCCGGTGACAAGTTCGGCCGTTTGGTCGCAACCTCGAGCCTCGCGTCGCTGTTCGGCACCGCGCGCAACGAGCATTACGCCGGCACCAAGGCGGCGCTAAACGCGCTGTGCCGCGCGCTCGCCGTTGAACTCGCACGTTACGGCGTCACCGCCAATGCGATCCTGCCCGGCTGGATCAAAAGCGACATGACGGCCGGCATCATGGCCAACGACAAATTCGTCGCCAACGTGATGCCGCGGATTCCGATGCGCCGGTTCGGCGAGCCCAATGATTTCGGCGGCATCGCGGTGTACATCATGAGCCAGGCGTCGTCTTATCACACCGCGGATTGTTTTGTGATCGACGGTGGGTACACGGCATTTTGAGATGGCCCGTAATCGACGCCTGGAATTTTCCATACAACGCAAGAAGCCGCTCCGAGCGGGACGCGATTGTTAAACCCCGACGGTAACGCGCAAGAAGGTTGCCGGAATCGAGGTGGTGTTCTTGTCAGGGGTTTTGTTTTGACTGTTGAACAGAACTTCGAGCTCCTTTTGCAGGTCGGCGGCCCGACCGTTTTTCTCTGCAGCTTCGAATGCATTCATGGTCGGCCCGTAGTATGTTCTGAAGGCGCCGACGAGCTCTGAAGGCGTGCCGGGGAAATTGAAGACATAGGTGTCTTTGACGAATGCTATTTTTTCTTTTGGAATCCCTGCGCCGCCAAATCGCTCGATCACATTGCTCTCGATCCCCCACGTCATGGGACTAACGAAGCCTTCCGGCGGCGGGGGCGAAAACGCGGCACTTATTTTCAGGATTTGAGCGACCAGCGTTGGATCATTTGGAATCCAGTTTCCCATCACGATCCGGCCGCCGGGCCGGGTCACGCGCACCATCTCCTTGGCGACATCGAACGGCTTTGGCGCAAACATGGCGCCGAAGATGCTTACGACGAGGTCAAACGTCTGATCCTTCAACTCGTGCAAATTCGACGCATCGCCTTCCTGAAACTTGCAGTTGGTGAGGCCGTGCTCCCTTGCACGCTTGTTTCCGGCCTCGACGAGGTTTTTCGCGATATCGACACCCAGCACGTCTGCGCCGAGTTTAGCCTCCGGCAAGGCGGTCGTTCCATCGCCGCATCCGAGGTCCAGGACCTTGAGCCCTTTGGTGATTCCGAGGCTCTTGACCAGTGCCTCTCCACTCTCCCTCATGCTCGCCGCAATGCGCGTAAAGTCGCCTTTTTCCCAAAGTGCCTTGTTTGGATTCATTGTCGTACTCTCCCTCTGACTTAATTGTTGTTGGCGGCCGCTTCCCGAACGCTTGACGAAAAGCCTGTTCAGGCTGCGGCTTCGATTGGCAAGCCGGCAGCCTTCCATTCCGGATAACCATCCTCCAGTCGACGGACAAGGTAGCCGCGCGCGCGTAGCGCTGCGACCGCCTCGAAGGAGAGAACGCAATAGGGACCGCGGCAATAAGCGATAATGTCGCGGTCGGTCGGGAGCTCGCTTAAGCGATGTTCCAGCTTGCCAAGCGGGATATTGAGAGCGCCGGGAAGATGTCCGAGCGCAAACTCGTCTTCGGGCCGCACGTCGAGAACCGTGACAAGGCCGTTACGCAGCCGGGAGATCAGGTCCTCTCTCGACACCGCTTCCAGCGCATCGCGCGCATGGAAGTAGTCGGTCATGACGCGGTTGACCTCGGCGACATTCCGTTCGCCCACGCGTCCGAGTGCCCGCATCAGCTCCACTACCTCGGCATCGCCAGCGAGCCGATAGAGCACGTGCTTGCCGCGACGCTCGGCGTCGACGAGGCGTGCGCGCCGAAGAATCTGCAAGTGTCGCGATGTATTGGCGAAGTTCAGATTGGCCCGCGCGGAAAGCTCCTCGACGCTACGCTCGCCTTGGGCGACGTGTTCAAGAAGTTCCAGCCTGTGAGGGTGACCGAGCGCTTGGGCCACTTCAGCCAAGCTTGCAAAGATCGCTTGCTTCGGTCCGGCGGTTGACACGGCTTCGCCTCAGTGAAACATTCAGCAGAATGATTGAATGTTAACTCGTGTAGTTCGAGAGTGCAAGCCATGATTGCCCGTCAATTCCTGCACCAAGAGTCCGTCTGCGCCTCTTATCAGTACGGCCGCGGTGGACGGGTGGCAGGAGGACGCGATGGAAGGTGAGAACCGTCAAGCCCACTGGGAGAACGTTTACGCCACAAAGCGCGAGAATGAAGTCAGCTGGTTTCAGGAAAACCCCGCCCCGTCACTGGCGCTGATTGCGGAGGTCGGGGCTGCGCCTGCATCGGCGATCATCGACGTCGGCGGTGGTGCATCGCGTCTGGTCGATCAACTGATCGAACGGGGATTTCATGACGTCACGGTGCTCGATGTGTCCGCGGCGGCATTGGAGACCGCCAAGGCCCGCCTCGGCGAACGTGCAAGCGATGCGCATTGGCTCGTTGCCGACGTCACGACATGGGAGCCGTCCCGGACGTATGATGTCTGGCATGACCGGGCCGCGTTTCACTTTCTCACCGAAGCGCGTGATCGCGCGGCCTATGTCGCGCACCTCAGGCAGGGCTTGAAGATCGGCGGCCACGCCATCATCGCCACCTTCGCGCTGGACGGTCCCGAAAAATGCAGCGGCCTGCCGGTTGAACGCTACGATGCCGCGCGCCTCGGGCAAACGCTCGGGTTCGGATTCAAGCTGCTGCGTAGCCAGCGGAACGACCACGCCACGCCCTGGGGCTCGCACCAGCTTTTTCAGTTCAGCGTATTTGAGCGCGTGGGGTGACGGCCGCAACAAAGCTGTCTGCCGGGTCAAGGGAATCGTTTCAAACACCGTTTGAAATAGCCCTGACTTGCAGTTGCAAGGCTGCCGCGCGCAGCGCGTCCGCTGCTTGTGCAGGGCCCCGTCGGCCGTCTAGATTGCCGGCAACGAACAACGATCCGCGCCAATGGGAGAAAAACAAATGAAACACGCCTATGTGCCCCGCACCACGACCTACAACCTCAACCCGGGCGAAGAACTCAATGATCTCAGAATGTCGGATCAGGTCCGCCCGCTGTTTGAGCATGTGAAGAAGTTCATCCGTGAAACCGTCGACCCGATGTCGGTCGAGTTCATGAAGCATGGCGAGAACAAGACCGACCGCTGGAGCTTTACCGATGGCCAGCTCGAGGTGCTGGCGAAGGCCAAGGCGAAGGCCCAGGAGGAAGGGCTGTGGAACTTCTTCCTACCCGACGCCGAGACCGGTGAAGGCCTGAAGAATCTCGACTACGCCTATATCGCGGTCGAACTCGCGAAAAATCCCCTCGCCTCGGAGACCATGAATTGTTCCGCGCCGGATACCGGCAACATGGAAGTGCTGGAGCGCGTCGGCACCAAGGCGCAGAAGGAGAAATGGCTGAAGCCGCTCTTGAACGGCGAGATTCGCTCGGCTTACGCGATGACGGAGCCCAATGTCGCCTCCTCCGACGCCAAGAACATCTCGACCACCGCAAAACTGGTCGGCGACGAATGGGTGATCAACGGCGAGAAATATTACATCTCCGGCCTCGGCGACCCCCGCTGCAAGATCATGATCGTGATGGTGAAGACCAATCCCGATGCGCCTCCGAGCAAGCAGCAGTCGCAGATCCTGGTGCCGAAGGACACGCCCGGCGTCGAGATCATCGGGCCGATGCACGTGTTCGGTCACGATCATGCGCCGCGCGGCCACATGCACCTGCGCTTCAACAATGTGCGGGTGCCGAAGGAGAACATCCTGCTCGGCGAAGGCCGCGGCTTCGAAATCTCGCAGGTCCGGCTCGGACCGGGCCGCATCCATCATTGCATGCGCACCATCGGCAAGGCGGAAAAGGCCCTCGACCTGATGGTCACGCGCGGCCTGACGCGTCAGGCGTTCGGCAACAAGATCGCCCATCTCGGCGGCAATCTGCAGATCATCGCGCAGGCGCGCTGCGAGATCGAGGCGATGCGGCTGATGGTGCTCAAGGCCGCGAAAGCCATGGACGTGCTCGGCAACAAGGAAGCGCGGATCTGGGTCAGCATGGTCAAGGCCATGGTGCCTGAGCGCACCTGCAAAATCATCGACCAGGCGATCCAGATGCACGGCGCCACGGGCATTTCGCAGTGGACTCCGCTTGCCGAAATGTACCAGGACGTGCGGCACCTGCGCTTTGCCGACGGCCCCGATGAAGTGCACTGGATGGTGGTCGGCCGGCATGAACTGAGCATGCCGTAGGCCTCAGAAGCTCGTCATGCCCGGCCTTGTGCCGGGCATCCACGTCCTTCATTACGCAAGCAAGCAAGAAAGACGTGGATGGCCGGGACGAGCCCGTTCATGACGGAAATCTGTCAGGCGCGTTCGCGTCGCCAGTCCTGAGGGAGTCGCCCCATGGAATACGCCCCCGAAAACCTCAAACCCCGCGAGCGCTACAAGCTGCTGGCGGGATTCGTGCTGCCGCGGCCAATCGCGTGGGTGACGACTGTTGGGCCAACCGGCGTGGTCAACGCCGCGCCCTACAGTTTCTTCAACGTGTTCTGCGAAGATCCGCCGCTCTGCATGTTTGCGGTCAACCTGCGCCCCGACGGCCGCGTCAAGGATACGCTGATCAATATCCAGCGGACGGCTGAGTTCGTGGTCAACCTCACCGATGAACCGCTGGCCCGCGCCATGCACGATTCGAGCGGCGACTTTCCGCCCGATATCGGCGAGCCCGATTATCTCGGCTTGAAACTCGCGCCATCGACAAAAGTCGCCGTGCCGCGGCTCGCCGATGCGCCGTGGGCGATGGAGTGCAAGGTCTGGAAGACGATCGACGTCAACGGCATCCGACAGCTGATCATGGGCGAAGGCATCAACTTCTACATCCGCGACGATCTGTGGGATACTGATGGCATGCGCGTGCACATGGAGCGTTACCATCCGATCGGCCGCATGTTCGCCGACCGCTATTGCCGCACCGACGACAGGGTTGTGTTTCCCGCGGCGCCCGAAGTAACCACGACGTAGCTTCGTAGGAGTCCGCATGACCGATAATTTCCGTGACAATGAAGAGCGCAACCGATTTGAACTCGATGTCGGAGGAAACATCGCCTTCGTCGCCTACCGGAAGTCGCCTGGCGCGATCACGCTGGTGCATACCGAGGTGCCACCGAAATTGGGCGGGCAAGGCATCGGCTCGAAGCTTGCGCGCGCAACCCTCGACGCGGTGCGTGCGCAGGGACGCCAGCTCACGGTCGAATGCGAATTCATCCAGAGTTTCATGAGCAAGCATCCCGAATACAACGACCTGCTGGCAGGTGCGTAGCACGACCCGCTGCCTCGCGCCTACGCCTGTGCCGACCGATGTGCGCGGAGGAACGATCGTATCTGGCGGATCGCCAGCGGAATCCGCTCTTTCGGCTCCTTCCACGGGAACATGCTGACCTCGCCCTTCGGCGCCAGCATGGCGGCTTCCATAGCCACCGCGTAGGGATGCGCCGGGATATCGTCGGGCAGGATCAGCACCGGCGTCTGGCATTGGCGCACGAAATCGCGCGTCACCGTGAACACGAAGTCGGGATTGGTGCGGTACATTTTGGTCAGGAATTTATCGACCTGCTCCATCGTGAGATCAGGCCGTCGCTTGACCAGCTCCGGTCCCCAGCCCTTCATATTGTTGTCGTAGAACAGGTCGCGCGCCTCGGGGCGCGAGCCGCTCGGCTGCGCCAGCACAGCGGCGACGACGCGGTCCGGCGCGCGCTTCAGCAAATTCCAGACCAGGGGGCCGCCGATGCAGAAGCCGTGCACCATGAACTTGTTGATGCCGAGATGATCCATCAAGGCAAGGTGATCGTCGGTGTGGGAATCCCAGGGCCGGTCGATCTCCAGCGGTCCGGAGGACTGCCCGGCATTGGCGTTGCGCAGATCGGCGGCGATGCAGCGGTATTCGCCCTTGAACTCCTCGAGCGGATTGAACGGCGAACTGGCGCCTGAGAGTCCCGCAACCGTCGAGTTCAATCCGCCGCCGGCGATCACCAACAATGGGAAACCCGAACCCGCCTCCTCGAAGTGGATGCGAACGGCGTTTTTTTCGAACATGCCCATGGCGGCTCCTCCGGTCTGTTGCGCGAATACGCGTGGTGCGGCGGCCATGGCGGTGGCCGCGGCGCCCGTGGTCAGAATGGTGCGTCGGATCGGATCCATCATCGCCGCCCTCCCCGTTTGATTTTATAGCCCACGCGCGCTACGGCGGCGCGTCGGCCGGCTCTCCAATCTTGTCCTGCGTCTTGGTATCGAAATCACTGGCCTCGTGGCGCTCGTGCAGCTGACTCGCCGGGTCGCCCCAGGTGCGGTTGACCATGCGCCCGCGCTTGACGCCCGGACGCTTGGCGATCGCATCGGTCCAGCGCTGCACGTTGGTGTAGCTGTTCACGTCCAGGAATTCGCCAGCGCCGTAGAGCACGCCCTTGGCAAGCGAGCCGTACCACGGCCACACCGAGATGTCGGCGATGGTGTACTCGCTGCCTGCGAGATATTCGCTATTCGCCAAACGACGGTCGAGCACGTCGAGCTGGCGTTTTACTTCCATCGCGTAGCGGTCGATGGCGTATTCGATCTTGGCCGGAGCATAGGCGTAGAAGTGGCCAAAGCCGCCGCCGAGAAAAGGCGCGCTGCCCATCTGCCAGAACAGCCATGACAGGCACTCCGCGCGTGCTTGCCCGCCGGCCGGCAGGAACGCGCCGAACTTTTCGGCAAGATGCATCAGGATCGCGCCGGACTCGAACACCCGGATCGGCACCGGCCCGCTGCGGTCCATCAGCGCCGGTATCTTGGAGTTGGGATTGACGGCGACAAAGCCGCTGCCGAATTGGTTGCCGTCGATCCTGATCAGCCACGCGTCATATTCGGCGCCGCCATGACCGGCCGCCAGCAATTCCTCGAACATCACCGTGACCTTCACGCCGTTCGGCGTCGCCAATGAATAAAGCTGAAACGGATGACGGCCGACCGGCAACTCCTTGTCGTGCGTGGGGCCCGCGATCGGGCGGTTGATGTCGGCAAACCTTCCGCCGCTCTCCTTATTCCAGGTCCAGACTTTCGGCGGCGTGTAGGTGGAAGGTTCAATGACGCTGTCGTTCATTTCTCTTGGCTCCAGGCTTCTTTCGGCCGTGTCACATCTGGGCGATCTGCCGCGCGGCGGAATTTTACTGCCACTATTTAGCACAACCGTTAGCATGTCGCCGCCACTCGTTACGCTGCCGCTTCACAACCCCGATCAATTCCTTGTGGCGGTCCGCGCCGGATCCATGTTACGGTTTCGCATCGGCACCGCAAGATAATCAACAAACTCGTCGAACAGGTCGGCCAACTGCTCGACGAAATCGCGCGCCGCGGCACCGCGATCCTGCTGGTGGAACAGAAGCTCACGATTGCGCTGAAAATTTCCCGAAGGCTCTACGTCATGGGCCACGGCCGCACCGTGTTCGAAGGCACGCCCGCGCAACTTGCCGCCAATGCGGGCGTCCGCAAGGAGTGGCTGGAGGTTTAGGGGCGCGTTCCTACGCGCTCCCAGAACTCGGAGCAATGCCTTTGTGGCTGGCCTGGTCGGGATAGGCCATAATGGACAGGTCACTATAAAGAGAGCAACCAAATGCTTCCGTCGCAGCGCGACCTGTTCGAGATACCACGCCATATATGCTATCTGAATGCCGCCTCCTACAGCCCGCTGCCGCTGCGGACGCTGGAAGCCGGGCGCGCCGCTGTGGGGCGCAAGGGCACGCCCTGGACGCTCGAAGCAGATTTCGCGAACGAGCAGAATGAGTGCGCCCGGGCTGCTGCTGCCCGCCTGATCAATGCCGATGCAGCCGATATCGCGCTGATCCCCTCGGTCAGTTACGGCGTCGCGACCGCGGCGAAGTCTCATTCGATCGGCCTCGGCACACGCGTTCTCGTGCTGGAGGACGATCACTCCTCCCCGGTGCTGGAATGGCAAGTGCGGACCGAAGCCCAGGGCTTCACCGTCGAGACGATCAAGCGGCCGGACGACGGCGACTGGACGACGGCCGTTCTCGCGAGTATCGAGCGGTTAGGCGCGCCACCGGTCAGCCTGGCCTCGATCTCATCGGTGCATTGGTCGGACGGTGGGCTGATCGACGTCGAGAAAATCGGGGCAGCGCTGCGAAAACAGGACGCCGCCTTCCTGGTCGACGCGACGCAAGGCGCCGGCGTGCTGGCGATGGATGTAAAGCATCTCGACCCGGATTTTGTGATCTTCCCGACCTACAAATGGCTGCTCGGGCCCTACGGCCGCGCCTTCCTGTACGTTGCCAAACGCCATCAGGGCGGTGTCCCGCTGGAGCAAACCTCGGCCGGCCGCCGCAACATCCGCGCCGAGAACGCGGTGTATTTCACCGATCTCAGCTACGTCGGCGACGCGCGCCGATTCGACATGGGCGAGCGCGATTATTTTATCTCGATGGAGATGGCCTCGATCGGCATGGAAATGCTGGCCGAGTGGGGCGCTCCGGCCGTAGCGCAACGTCTGCTGATGCTGACGGAGCGGATTTCCGAAGGCGTGCGCGGCATCGGTGTCAGCGTGCCGGAGCCTCACCTGCGGGCGCCGCATATATTGAGCCTCACCTTCAAGGGCGGGACGCCGGCAGGCCTCATCAAGGGGCTGGCAAGCGAGGGAGTCTACGTCGCGCCCCGTTTGGGCCGCATGCGTATCTCACCCCACGTCTATAACGACGAGGTTGATGCCGATCGCTTTGTGGCGGCGTTGGCGCGGCGGCTGCGGGGATAATTCACCGGCGCCATCATGCGCCGCATGCATTTCCCGTCATTGCAAGCGAAGCGAAGCAATCCATCTTTCCGCGGCATGAACAATGGATTGCTTCGTCGCTACGCTCGCAATGACGATGTCGCAACGACGGCGCCTAAGACGCCGCCATCTTGCGTGGCTGCTCCGCTCCCGTCATCGCAAATCCCTCATAGCCCTTGGCCGCAACCTCGTTGCAGATTTGCCGGTAGGGCCCGACGCCGCCGATATAGGGCATGAATATCCGCGGCTTGCCGGGAACGTTGGCGCCCATGTACCAGGAATTGGCCTGCGGATAGAGCGTGGTGTAGGCTACCTCGTTGACGTGGGCCACCCACTTGTCCTCGGCGTCCTTCGTCGCTTCGATCGCATCGAGATCGCGATCGCGCATCCAGGCGAGACAGTCCGTGATCCAGTCGACATGCTGCTCGATCGAAACCATCATGTTCGACAGCACCGACGGACTGCCGGGACCGGTGATGACAAGGAGATTGGGGAAGCCGGCGCTCATCAGGCCGAGATACGTGCGCGGACCTTCGGCCCATTTCTGGTTCAGTGTCTGTCCGTTGCGGCCGCTGATGTCGATCTTGGCGACCGATCCCGTCATGGCGTCAAAACCGGTCGCCAACACCAGCGCATCGACTTCGTACTCCTTGCCACCCGTGCGCACGGCGTTGGCGGTGATCTCCTCGATCGGGTTGGACTTGATGTCGACCAGCGTCACGTTCGAGCGGTTGAATGCTGCGAAATAGTCGGTGTCGATGCAGATGCGCTTGGTGCCAATCGGATGATTGTTCGGCTGCAGTAGCTTGGCCGTCGCGCGATCCTCGACAATCTCCGCGATCTTTTCTCGGACGAAACCGGCGGCGGTGTCGTTGGCGGCCTTGTCGAGCCCAAGGTTGTTGTAGACCGACATGAAGGTGAGCCCGCCGCGGCTCCAGCGCGCCTCGTATTTCGCGCGGCGCTCGTTGTCGCCGTCGTCAAGCGCGCCGCGATCGGGCATTTCGGTATAGATGCCGTTGCGCGACTCTTCGCGCGCAAAGCGCCGGACTTCCGGGTATTTGGCGCGGAACGCCTGCCGCTCTTGTTCGCTCAGCAACGCATTGCGGGCCGGAATTGAGAAATTCGCGGTGCGCTGAAACACCGTGAGGTGGCTCGCCTGCTCGGCAATGACAGGCACCGACTGGATCCCCGACGATCCCGTTCCGATCACGCCGACGCGCTGCCCGGTGAAATCGACGGCCTCATGCGGCCAGTGGCCGGTGTGGTAGACTTTGCCCTTGAAGCGATCGAGCCCCTTGATCTCGGGCATTCGTGCGTTTGACAGGCAGCCGGTGGCGAGCACGACGAATTTCGCGGTGACCGTCTTGCCGTCGGCCAAAGTGACCGACCACAATTTGGTAAGCTCATCGAACGCCGCGCGCTCGACGCGGGTGTTGAGCTGAATATCGGGACGCAGGTTGAACCGGTCGGCGACATGGTTGGCGTATTTCAAGATCTCGGGCTGCGGCGCGTAGCGCTCGCTCCAGTCCCATTCCTGCTGCAGCTCTTCCGAGAACGAATAGGAGTATTGCATGCTCTCGACGTCGCAGCGCGCGCCGGGATAGCGGTTCCAGTACCAGGTGCCGCCGACGCCATCGCCCTGCTCATAGACCCGCGCCGAAAACCCCTGTCCGCGCAGCCTGTGCAGCATGTACATACCGGCAAAGCCGGCGCCGACCACGACGACGTCGTAGCTCTCGGTGGCTTTGCCTGACTGATATGGCGAGGCGGACATGGATGCGGGCTCCCCTGAAATTCACTGATTTGCCGAACAGCATTCTCTGCAAGCGGCGAAAGCGCAAGAGACAAATCGGCTGCGCCGGGTTGCATATTTTGCAGCGTGGAATTGCGTAGAAATACGTGCCGGGAATCACGCTTGGCATTTCCGCTCCCGATGGGCTAGCGTTCACCGAATACCGCAAATGAAAACCAACAATGAGCGGCGCTGAAGCAGCCACAGGGAATGGATACGACCATGAAATCGCCGATCTGCGACATGCTGGGCATCGAGTTTCCGCTGCTGGCCTTCAGCCATTGCCGCGACGTGGTGGCGGCCGTCAGCCGCGCCGGCGGCTTTGGCGTGCTGGGCGCGACCGCGCACTCGCCCGATTCTATCGAGCAGGAACTGAAATGGATCGACGATCATGCCGACGGCAAGCCCTACGGGCTCGACGTGCTCATCCCCGAAAACATTTCGACCGCGGGCGAAAAGGACGTCACCTGGAAGAGCCTGGAGCAAAGGATCTCGCCCGCGCATCGCGACTTCACGCGCAACCTCTTGAAGAAATACGGCATCGAGCTGACGACGACCAATGTCGCCGACAACCAGCCGCAGCCGTTCGACGCGCAGCGTGCACTCGAAGTGCTCGATGTTTCATTCCGCCATCGGATCAAGCTGATTGCGAACGCGCTCGGCGTACCACCCAAAACCATGATCGACATGGGCCGTAAGCATGATGTTCCGGTCGCCGCACTCGTTGGCTCCAAGGAGCACGCGCTGCGGCAGGTCGCAGCCGGTGTCGACATTCTGGTCGCGCAGGGCACCGAGGCCGGCGGCCACTGTGGCGAAGTGTCGACCATGGTGCTGGTGCCCGAGGTGATCAAGGCGATCAAGCCGATCCGTGACGTGCCGGTGCTGGCGGCGGGCGGCATTATGACCGGGCGGCAGATGGCGGCCGCGATGGCGATGGGCGCGGCCGGCGCCTGGACCGGCTCGGTGTGGCTTGCGACCGTCGAGTCCGAAACCACCGAAATCTTTCGCGAAAAGATGATCGCGGCGTCCTCGCGCGACGCGGTCCGCTCCAAGGGCCGCACCGGCAAGCCTGCGCGGCAGTTGCGCTCGGTGTGGACCGACGCCTGGGACCGCGGACCGGACAGCCCCGGCGCGCTGCCGATGCCGCTGCAAAGCATCATCAGCCGCGACGCCTTCAACTCGATCGATCGCGCGGCGGCTGCCGGCAACGCGCAGGCTCGCGACCTCGTGAGTTATTTCGTCGGCCAGGGCGTCGGCCTGATCGACAGCGTCAAATCCGCCGGCGCCGTGGTGCAGGAGTTCAAGGAAGATTTTGTCGAGGCGGTCGAGCACATGAACGCGCTGATGGAAGAATGATCGGCGCCACCCGTCATTGCGAGGAGCGCAGCGACGAAGCAATCCATTCTTTCTTTCAGTGGCGTGATGGATTGCTTCGCTTCGCTCGCAATGACGGAAGCAAAAGACTAACGCGAGATGTCTGGAAAGCGAAACAACAAAAAATGCCAACCTCCCCTCTCCCCGAAGACCGCATTCCCGTCATCGTCGGCGTTGGCGAAATCGTGGACCGTCCGAAGGACATCGCTGCCGGCCTCGAGCCCCTCATTTTGCTTGAACAGGCGCTGAGGCGCGCGGAAGCCGATAGCGGCGGCAAATTGCTTGGCGATCTCGGCTCGCTCGACGTGGTCAATTTCCTGAGCTGGCGCTATCGCGATCCCGAGAAGCTTCTCGCCGATCGACTGGGCGCCAATCCGGCGCACTGCTATTACGGCCCGGTCGGCGGCGAGAGCCCGATCCGCTATCTGCATGAAGCGGCAAAACGCATCGCGCGCGGCGAATGCAGCGTGGCGGCGATGTGCGGCGCCGAGGCACAGTCAACCGCGACCAAGGCCGAACGCCGCGGCATCAGGTTGCCATGGACGCCGTTTGCGCACGATGTCGAGGAGCCGAAGCGCGGCGCCGTGTTCCAGAAGCCGATGGCGGTGAAGCTCGGCGTGTTCCGCCCCATCACGGTCTATCCGCTGTATGAAGCCGCAACATCGGCGCATTGGGGCCAAACGCCACGCGAGGCGTTGGCGGAATCCGGACAACTCTGGTCAACCTATGCGGGCGTCGCGGCCGAAAATCCGAATTCCTGGCTGAAGAAGCGCTTCACGCCGGACGAGATCACGACGCCGACGCCGGAAAACCGGCTGATCGCGTGGCCCTATACCAAGCTGATGGTAGCCAATCCGACCGTCAATATGGGCGGCGCGATCCTGATGACGTCGCTGGCAAAGGCCCGCGCCGCCGGCGTGCCCGAGGATCGCCTGATCTACGCCGTAGGCGGCGCCTCGGCGGAAGAGCCGCGCGACTATCTGGTGCGCGACCAGTTCTTCGAGAGCCATCCGCAGAACGCCGTGCTCAAGGCGGTGATGGATCTGGTCGAGGGCGACGGCAAAAAATTCGACGCGATCGAACTGTATAGCTGCTTTCCCTGCGTGCCGAAGATGGCGCGGCGGACGCTCGGCCTCGGCCCCGACGTCAAGCCCACCGTTACCGGTGGCCTGACGTTCTTTGGCGCGCCGCTCAACACCTATATGACGCATGCCGCCTGCGCGATGGTGCGGAAGCTCCGCGATGGCGGCACGCTCGGCCTGCTCTACGGCCAGGGCGGCTTTGTTACCAAGCATCATGGCCTAGTGCTGTCGCGGCAGGCGCCGAAGCGCGCCCTCGAACAGGAAACCAGCGTTCAGGCCGAGGCTGACCGCCATCGCCGCAAGGTGCCGGACTTCGTCACCGAAGCCAGCGGCAAGGGCAAGGTCGAGAGTTTTACGGTGATCCATGGCGGCAAGGGTGATGTCCAGCACGGCGTGGTGATGCTGCACACGTCAGACGACGCACGCGCCCTGGCCCGCGTGCCCGCCAGTGACGGCGCGACGCTCGCTCATCTGCGCTACATGGACCGCACGCCGGTGGGATCGATCGGCGACATCGTCACGGCTGATGACGGCGTGCTGGAGTGGCGGGTGGGGTAGCACTCGTGTCCCGGACGCGGTGCAGCGCCCTTAGCGCTGCTCAGCAGAGCCGGGGCCCACCGATAGAGCCGGGTTCGCATGATGGGCCGGCTCTGCAGCGCATCACCATAGCGCATCGAAGACGCGCGTAGACGCGCTGATGGTGCTGCGCAGCGTCCGGGCACGAACGGCGCCGCTGCGCCCCCTACCCCTTAACGTCCTGCTTTTCCGAGGCGGTCGCCGGCTTGCCCTTGGCGCCGGCGCCGACGACGCGGATCTGATCGCCATCGGCGAGGCCATCGGGAGGGGCGACGATAACACGGTCGTCGGGGGCGACGCCGGAGGCGAGTTCGATTTCCTTGCCGAGATCGCGGGCGATGGTCACGGTCTTGAACAGGACCTTGTCGTCGGGGCCGACGGTCGCGACCCGCAGACCGTTCTGGTTGAAAATGAGGGCGCTGGCGGGGATGTGCAGCGGGACCACGTCGCGTTGCAGGCTGAGCCGCACATTGGCGTAGCCGCCCGGCATCAGCTCGCCGGCCGAATTATCCAGCGCCAGCTGCATCCGCGTGGTGCCGGAGGAGACCTCGACCGATTGCGAGGAGGCTTCCACGGTCGCCGCAAAGGTGCGGTTCGGATATTCCGGCATCGCGATCACGGCCTTGGCGCCGATCTTGATCGCGGGCACGTAGTTCTGCGGCACGTTGACATAGACGCGCAGCTTGGTGATGTCGGAGACCACGAACATCGCCGGCCCCGAACCGCCGCCGGCATTGATCAGCGCGCCCACATCCGTGTCGCGCGCGGTGACGACGCCGTCGAACGGCACGGTGATCCTCTTGTAGCCGGCGAGCGCTTCCAGCCGCTCGACATTGGCCTGGCCGGAATTCACCGCCGCCTTCTTGTTGGCGAGGTCGGCGGTGCGCTCGTCGATTTCCTGCATCGAGACGAAGTTGGAGGCGAGCAGCGACTTGCGCCGGGTCAGCGTGGCCTCGGACAGTTTCGCGCTCGATTGCTGGCTGGCGAGGTCGGCCCGCGCTTGCAGCAATTGCTGGTCGAGGTCCGGCGCCTCGATCTCGGCGATCACCTGGCCGGCCTTGACCTTGGCGCCGATATCGGCGCTCCAGCTTTTGAGGTAACCGCTGACGCGCGCAAAGATCGGCGCGCGCGAATAGGCCTCCAGCCGGCCCGGCAGGTCGATGGTGGGGTTGAGCGCCCGGGCGTTCGGGAACGCGACGGCGACGCTCGGAACCGCCTGATTGTCGGTCCATTCCTTCAGCTTCGTGCCTGATTCCTCGCGCGCCCGGATCCCGGTCGCGACGATCAGCCCCGCCCCGATCAGCGCCACCACCCCGAAGATGCCCAATTTCCGGCGCGAGACCGGCGGGCGCGGTTCAGTGAGCATGCGGCTTCTCCGATGCGGCGTCGGCGATGACGCCTTGTTTCTTGTGTACCATACTAAACACCACGGGAACAAACATCAGGGTGGCGATGGTCGCAAAGATCAGCCCGCCGATCACGGCGCGTCCAAGCGGCGCATTCTGCTCGCCGCCCTCGCCGAGCCCGAGTGCCATCGGCGTCATGCCGATGATCATGGCAAGTGCCGTCATCAGCACCGGGCGGAAACGGACGAATCCGGCTTCGAGCGCGGCAGCGACGGGATCGCCGAGTTCCTCGTAGCGCTCGCGGGCAAAGCTGATCACCAACACGCTGTTGGCGGTCGCAACACCCATGCACATAATGGCGCCGGTCAGCGCCGGCACCGACAGCGTGGTCTGGGTTGTGAACAGCATCCAGACGATGCCGGCAAGCGCGGCCGGCAGCGCCGTGATAATCACGAACGGATCGGACCAGGACTGGAAGTTCACCACGATCAGGAAGTAGATCAGGATCACGGCGGCGAGCAGGCCGAACAGCAGGCCGGAGAAGGCGCTGTTCATGGTCTGCACCTGGCCGAGCAGCACCGCCGAACTGCCCTTCGGAACGTCCTTGGCCAAATCCGCCATCACGGACCGGACGTCAGCGGCAACCGCGCCGAGGTCGCGGCCCTGCGGCGTCGCGTAGATCTGCACCATCGACTGGATGTCGTATTGCGACACCACGGCGTTCGAGGTCGCGCGATTCACCTCCGCGATGCCGCCGAGGATCGGCGACTGCGGATTGCCGGACGCCGTGATCGGCAGCGCCTGCAAGGCGCTTAGCGAGTTCGATCTGGTACTGCGGCGTCTGCAGCACGATCGAATAGGACACGCCGTTATCCGGGTTGAGGTAATACGTCGGCGCGACCTGAGCGCTGCCTGCCAGGGTGACGACGAGGCTGTTGGTGACGTCGCGCTCGGTCAGCCCGACATATTGCGCCCGCGTGCGGTCGACATCGATGTTGAAGGTCGGGTTGTTGGGCGATTGCTGGATCCGCGCGTCGGCAATGCCGGGAATGCGGCGGATTTTACCCAGCAGCTTGTTGGCGTAGGCGAAATTTGCCTCGAGGTTGGCGCCGCGGATCTGCAAATCGATCGGCGCCGGCGCGCCGAAATTGAGGATCTGGCTGACGATGTCGGCCGGCAGGAACGAAAAATTCATGCCGGGAAACTGCCGCGGTAATTGCTCGCGCAAGGCTTGCACATATTCGGCCGTCGGCCGGTGCCCTTCCCTGAGCTTGATCTGGACGTCGCCATCCTGTGGGCCGATCACGCCGGTGTTGTTATAGGTCATGTTGATGCCGGAGATCGGCATGCCGATATTGTCGGCGAGCGTGTCGATCTCGTCGGGCGGAATGATCTTGCGGATCGCTTTCTGCACGTCAGCAAGCTGGTTGGCGGTCTCCTCGACCCTCGTTCCGACCTGGGTGCGGACATGCATCAGGATGTTGCCGGCATCGACGGCGGGAAAGAAGTTTCGGCCCAAATATGGCACCAGCAGGAACGACAGCGCGACGATACCGAGGAAGCCGGTCACGAACAGCGGCCGGCGCGCGAGCGCCATCGACAGCAAATCGTGGTAGCCGGCGCGAAGGCGCTCGAAGCGGACCTCGAAGGCGCGCTGGAAACGCACCAACGGATTGCGCGACGGCGGCCGTTCGCCCTCATGCTGAACATGCGCCTTCAGGAGATAATTCGCCATCGTCGGCACCAGCGTGCGCGACAGGATGAACGACCACATCATCGCAAACATCACGGCTTCCGCCATCGGCACGAACAAAAAACGCGCGACGCCCGACAGGAAGAACATCGGCACGAACACGATGCAGATACACAGCAGCGACACAAAGGCCGGCGTCACGATCTGGTTGGCGCCGTCGAGGATCGACTGTTCGACCGGCTTGCCCTGCTCGAGATGGTAATTGATGTTTTCGATGGTCACGGTGGCGTCGTCGACGAGGATGCCGACCGCAAGCGCCAGACCGCCGAGCGTCATGATGTTGAGGGTCTCGCCGATCGCCGACAGCATGATGATCGCGCCCAGCACCGACAGCGGGATCGAGACGGCGATGATGACGGTGGAGCGCCAGCTCCCCAGGAACAGCAGGATCATCACGCTGGTCAGGAGCGCTGCGATCACGCCCTCGTTGGCGACGCCCTCGATGGCGCCGCGGACGAACAGCGACTGGTCGCCGATAAAGCCGATCTTCAGCGCATCGGGCAACTGGTCCTTGACGTCGATCACCTTCTGCTTGATGCCGGCGATGATATCGAGCGTCGAGATCGCGCCGGCCTTCAGCACCATCATCAGGACCGAGCGGTTGCCGTCGACGTGGACGATATTGGTCTGCGGCGGGTTGCCGTCGCGCACGGTGGCGACGTCGCGGACATAGACCATCGCGCCGTTGACGGCCTTGATCGGCAGGCCGCCGAGGTCCTCCATCCGAAGCGGCGAGTTGTTGAGCTGGATGGTGTATTCGAACTGGCCGATCTTCTGGGTCCCGACCGGGGTGATCAGGTTCTGCGCGGCGAGCGCGTTGGCGACGTCCTGCCCCGAAAGACCGCGAGCCTGCAGCGCGGTCGAATTGAGGTCGATCTGGACCTGGCGCTGCTTGCCGCCGAACGGATAGGGAATCGCGGCGCCGGGCACGGTGACCAGCGGCGTACGCAACTGGTTGATGCCGATGTCGGCGAGGTTTTGTTCGGTCAGGCCCTCGCCGGACAGCGCGACCTGGATGATCGGAACGGTCGAGGCGCTGTAGTTGAGGATCAAGGGCGGCGTCGCACCCGGTGGCATCTGCTTGATCAGCGTCTGCGAGATCGCCGTGACCTGGGCGTTGGCGGTACGGATGTCGACATTCGGCTGGAAGAAGATTTTGACGATGCCGAAGCCGTTATAGGAATTGGCAACGATGTGCTCGATGTCGTTGACGGTCGTGGTCAGCGCGCGCTGGAACGGCGTGGTGATGCGCCCGGCCATCTGGTCCGGCGGCAGGCCGGTATACTGCCAGACCACCCCGATCACCGGGATGCGGATGTCCGGAAAGATGTCGGTTGGCGTGCGCAGGGCGGCCAGAGGTCCGATGATCAGCAGCAGCAGCGCGAGCACGACAAACGTATACGGCCGGCTCAGCGCGATACGGACCAGTGCGATCATCTATGAGGCATTCCCAAGGCCTGCGGAGGGCTATGAATTGGCGTCCCAAAACGCCAATTCATGCGTGCTCATTTAGCCGAAGGGAACCAATAAAGCCAACGCGCGCAGCGCAGCCGTCCTTCACATCCCCGGCATAGCTCACGGGACCCCGCCCATCGGCCATGGAGAGAAGCGCCGCCCCCGGTCGGTCCTGTCAGGCCGCCCGGACGTTGTCGAGGAATTTGTCGACTTCGAGCTTGAGGCGGTTGCTGTCGCGGGACAGCGATTGCGCCGCGGAGTGCACCTGCGAAGACGCCGAGCCGGTCTCGCCGGCGCCACGCTGGACGTCGGTGATGTTGGAGGAGACAAGCTGAGTGCCTTCGGCGGCCTGCTGCACGTTGCGGGAAATCTCCTGCGTCGCGGCGCCCTGCTCTTCCACCGCGGAGGCAATCGTCGACGAGATTTCCGACAATCGTTCGATGGTGTTGCTGATCTCCTTGATCGCGTTCACCGAGTCCTGGGTGGCGGCCTGGATGCCGGTGATCTGCTGACCGATCTCGCCGGTGGCCTTCGCGGTCTGCTCGGCCAGCGCCTTCACTTCCGACGCGACGACTGCAAAGCCGCGGCCGGCTTCACCGGCGCGCGCCGCCTCGATGGTGGCATTGAGCGCGAGCAGATTGGTCTGGCCCGCGATGGTGTTGATCAGCTCGACGACGTCGCCGATGCGGCTTGCGGCCTTCGACAGTTCACCGACCCGGTCGTTGGTGGTACGGGCCTGTTCGACAGCGTCGCTGGCGATCCGCGCCAATTCCTGCACCTGGCGGCTGATCTCGTTCACCGATGACGCCATTTCCTCGGCAGAGGAGGCTACCGATTGCACGTTGGTGGAAGCCTCTCCGGACGCGGCAGCAACCATAGCGGTGAGTTGCTGCGTGCGCTCCGCGGTCGAGGTGAGCGTCGAGGCCGAGGCTTCAAGCCTGGTTGCTGCCGACGACACGGTGTCGACGATCTCGCCCACGGCGGTTTCGAAGGTGTCGGCGAGCCTGACCATGTCGGCCTTGCGCTGCTCCGCTGCGTGCTTGTCCTGATTTGCCTTGGCCCCGGCTTCGTCGCGCGCCTTCTGCTCGGCATTCCCGCGGATGACGACGACGGTCTTGGCCACATCGCCGACTTCATCGCCACGATTGGCGCCGGGAATTTCGATGTTCAATTCTCCGGCGGCCATTTTTCCGAGCGCACCATTAAGGCGGGTCAGAGGCCTTGCAACGCCGATGAAACTGAAGATCACGGAGCCGACGAGTGACAACATCATGACGACCGTCATTGCGAAACTCAGGCGGTTCGCCCGGCTCAACTCGGTCGTTGCCTGCGTCTTGGCCTCATCGGCGTTCCTCTCGGCAGTATCCAGTGCCGTTCGCGTCAACTCGAGGATTTGATTCGCAACCGGTAACGCCTTCACGTCGACAAGCTCTTTCTTGTCCGCTTCCGCCTGGATCGCCTCGCGGGTAGCTGCGGAAAATCGTTTCACAGTAGTCGCTAGCGAATTAATGGTACCGAGCAGACGCGTGTCGCTGACGATGCTCCTGGCACTGTCCAACGTGTCGTCCAGTCCGCCGGTACGATTGTCAATCACCTTCTTCTGGCCCTCGTCGCCAGTGGCGATCAATTGCCAGGTCGCCGAACGAACCGAATTGAACATTGAATCGGCTTCGTTCAGGACCTTTTCGACGTCGGATCGATTTGCAGCGCGTATCAGCGCCGGCGACAACAGAAGGTCCTCAAATGTCTTGGTCCAGTCGGCGGAGCGTTCGTTCCGCTTCTTGGTTATCTCGAAGATCTTGAGCTGGGACTTTCCGATTTCCGATGCGTGGTTATGATATTCGACGGCAAGGGATCTGATCTTCTGCAGGTGCTCCTTATCGCCCGGATTCGCGACATTGCCGATCGCAACATCGAGCTCTCCGGTCACGGCCGTAAAGGCGGTGTTCAGGCCGCCCAGGCTCTTCTCAAGTTCCGGCTGGTTCTTTGACTGCCTGATATCGCGCACCGCCAGCTCCATTCCCCGCAACGCAATGTTACCTTGAAGGGTGTGATCGGCGACCGCCTGTTGCACTCCGGCGCGGTGGCTAGCTGAATTGATGGCCTGCTCCGAAACCATCTGATTGGCCACCATGCCTGCCGAAAGAAGCACGCCGAAGAGGCCGACGGCGCCAAGTTTGTTGCCGATACGATTGAGCTTGATCATGTTGGTGAACTGCCCGCGTTCTGAATTTCAGGAATATTTCGATGGACGAGGAAGACTTCACGCGCTCTTGTCAGGCCGCGCGCACCGAGTTGAGGAACTTGCCGACCTCGAGCTTGAGGCGGTTGCTGTCGCCCGACAGCGACTGCGCGGCCGAGAGAACCTGCGTGGACGCCGAGCCGGTCTCGCTGGCACCGCGCTGCACGTCGGTGATGTTTGAGGAGACTTGATGGGTGCCCTCTGCGGCCTGCTGCACGTTGCGGGAAATTTCCTGGGTCGCCGCGCCCTGTTCTTCCATCGCGGCGGCGATGGTCGAGGATATTTCGGACAGCTTTTCGATGGTGCCGCTGATGTCCTTGATCGCATTCACCGAGTCGTGGGTCGCGGCCTGGATGCCGGTGATCTGCTGGCCGATCTCGCCGGTTGCCTTGGAGGTCTGTTCGGCCAGCGCCTTCACTTCCGACGCCACGACCGCGAAGCCGCGGCCGGCTTCGCCGGCCCGCGCCGCCTCGATGGTGGCGTTGAGTGCCAGCAAATTGGTCTGCTCGGCGATGGTGTTGATGAGTTCGACGACGTCGCCGATACGGCCCGCCACCTTGGATAATTCGCTGACGCGATCGTTGGTGATGCGGGCCTGGCCGACGGCGTCGGTGGCCATCCGGGCCGATTCCTGCACCTGACGGCTGATCTCGTTAACCGACGAGGACATCTGCTCGGTCGCGGACGCTACCGACTGCACGTTGGTGGAAGCTTCTTCGGAAGCCGCCGCCACCATCGTGGTCAGCTCCTGGGCGCGCTCGGCATTCGAGGTCAGCGTGCCGGCGGAAGCTTCGAGTTCGGTCGAGGCAGACGACACCCTCTCGACGATCTCGCCGACGGCCGTCTCGAAGTTATCGGCGAGCTTGATCATGTCGGATTTGCGCTGCTGGGCGGCGATCTGGTCCTGCTTGATCTTGGCCTCGGCCTCGTCGCGGGCCTTCTGCTCGGCGTTCTCGCGGATGACAGCGACCGTCTTGGCGAGGTCACCGATCTCGTCGCCGCGGCCGGCGCCCGGAATGACCACATCGAGGTTGCCGCCGGCCATCGCACCCAGCGCACCGTTCAGGCGCATCATCGGACGCGAGATACCAAGGAAGGAAAATACCATTGAGACGATCAACGAAAGGATGACGATGGCGGTCATGATCTGGTTGATCCGGTTGGCATGCGCCGTCTCGGCCATGACCTCGTCGTTCGAAGCCATCGAATTCTTTTGCGCGTTTTCGACGGTCATTTCCATCAATTCGGCGGCGTCGGCGACTACCTTGACGGTACGATTGGTAACGATATCGGCTTTCAATTCCTCGCTCTTGACGACCTCGTCGTTGGCGGCCAGAAAACGTTTGACGATCTGGTCCAGCGAACTGATCACGGTCAACAATTCGCGGTCATCGGCCGCGCCCCGCAACAGGTTGAAATTGGTCTTCAGCGCGGTCTGGGTTTTGGCGATCTGGGCGATCAGGCTGGTATCGCCGCTGGCACCCAGCCGCCAGACCATGGCCCGCAGCGCGTTCACCTTGGCATCGGCCTGATGCAGCAGCTTTTCGATCTCGAGGCGGTTGTCGAGCTTGGCCAGCGCCGGCGAGGCCAGTTCGGCCTCGATCGCCATGGTCCATTCACCTGAAATCGCCGAGCGCTTGTCGATCTGGGCCAGCAGCGTGGTTTGCGTCTTCGCCAGATCTTCCACGGCGGCCGCGAAACTGTCCATCAAGGACTTGGTCTGACCCAATCGCTGCTTGGTTTCCGGATTCTGGGCCGTCGCCAGCGCGATCTCGAGTTGCTTTATTTCGGACGCTTTGAAGCGTTGCAGGTCGGCGACGACCTTTTCGACGTCGGCGGCAGTCCTTGCCAATCTGACTTCGCGGGCGGTGAGCTGCATCTTCCGCAACTCGAGATGCGCCCCAAGCGCGCTGTCGGCCACCCGTTGCGACCGGCCGGCGCGTTCGGTGGATCCGGCCACGTGCGATTCCGTCATCATCTGGTTGGCCACCATGCCGGCCGCCAGCACTACGCTGAGTACGCCGGCCAGACCCAGTTTGTACCCGATGCGATTGAGCTTGATCATGTCAGCGAACCCCAAATGGCCCCAAAGTGCGGAATTGGCGATGGCGAACGGAGCCCGGCGCCGCCCGGACGCCGCAAAGATAACCTCTTGTAAACAAAACTGGTTAATTTTGACTTGGGTTGCTGCGGAGTAGCCGCCGGGCGCGTCTCAGCGCTGCAAAAAAAGCCCGGCTCCTTTGGGAGCCGGGCTCTTCTGGACGTCGGTCCGGTGTCAGGCTGCCCGAACCGAATCCAAGAGCCAGTGGGGAGGCCGAGCGCCTTGCAGGCATCAAACTCAGTTCGTTCTCAGGTCGTATTAATTTCGCGTCCCATAAAAATACGTACGCGACAGACGTCACCGAGAAATGAAGGAATTGAAATGATCAGCGCATCAGCTTGAGTGCGTCGGAAAAAAATTCAGGCCCGCCGAAATTGCCCGATTTCAGTGCAAGCAACATCGCGCCGTTCTTGGCGCCGACCACGCGCAGAACCGGCACTCCTGCAGCGATTTCCGCACCAACGAGAAAGCCGGGAAGCATCAGGCGATCGACGACGGCGCCTGAAGTTTCACCACCCGCAACCACCAATCGGCACGCGCCGGACTGAACCAAACCATTGGCAATATCGGCCATCGCCTGCTCGATGGCATGTCCGGCGGCATCGCGGCCATGTCGGGATTGCAGGACCGCAACCTCTTCCGGCGTCGAACTGCTCGCGATCAGAATCGGCCCATCACTGATTCGCTCTCTCGCCCAGACCAGTGCGCGCCGCGCTTCCTCGGGACCGGCGATGATTTGGTCAGGATCGAGATGCAGGACCGGCATGATCTTCTCGGCGTTGGCGATCTGCTGCAGCGTCGCCTGCGAACAACTGCCGGCGAGGCACGCCGCCGGCCCGCCGACCGGCATGTCGGAGGTCGTGCTTGTCGCACTCGATTTGACCTTGCTGGTAGCAACCATCGCCCGGGCGATGCCGAGCCCGATGCCGGAGGCGCCGACCGACAGACGGTGATCCAGCGCCACATTGCCGATGGTTTCCAGATCGCGGTCGAACACGGCATCGATGATGGCGGCGCCAAAGCCTTGGCCCGAGAGATCGGCGAGCCGAGCGCGCACGGCGCCCTCGCCTCGCGCAAGCGTTGCAAGATCGACGAGCCCGACTTTGGTTCGGCTCTGGCGCGCCAGCACCCGCACCAGATTGGAATCATGCATCGGGTTGAGCGGATGATCCTTCAACGGGCTCTCGTTCAGCGGTACGGAGCCAACGAACAGATTGCCCTGATAGACCGTACGGCCGGTTTCCGGAAAGGCCGGCGTCACCAGCACGATGGGGTCACCGGAATCGGCGCGCAGCGCGTCCATGACCGGGCCGATATTGCCGGCGTCGGTGGAATCGAAGGTGGAGCAGATCTTGAACAGCACATGATCCGCGCCGCGGCCGCGCAACCATTTTTCCGCCGCGCGCGAGCGCGTCACGGCAAGGCCGGCCTCGATCGATCGGCTCTTCAGCGACACCACCACCGCGTCGACCTCGGGCAGTGCCAGATCATCCGACGGCACACCGATGGTCTGCACCGTGCGCAGGCCACATCGCGTCAGCGTGTTGGCGAGATCGGAGGCGCCGGTGTAGTCGTCGGCAATGCAGCCAAGGGATATTTTGACGGCCAGCGTCACGGTTTTACTCCGGCATAGGGCTTGAACCAGCCGAGGCCATCGGTGGTCTTGCCGCGCGGGTTATATTCGCAGCCGACAAAGCCGCCGTAGCCGAGCCGGTCGAGCTCAGTGAACAGGAATGGATAGTTCAGCTCTTCGCCGTCGGGCTCGTTGCGCGAGGGAATGCTGGCGATCTGGATGTGGCCGATGATCGGCATCATCTCGCGCAACCGCATGGTGACGTCACCATGGATGATCTGGCAATGATAGATGTCGAATTGCAGCTTCAGGTTCGGCATCTTCAATTCGGTAATGAGGTCGCGCGCGAACAGGAAGTCGTTGAGGAAATATCCGGGCACGTTGCGCGGGTTGATCGGCTCGATCACCACGTCGAGGCCGTGCGGCGCAAAGAATTCCGCCGCCCATGCCACCGACTTGTAGAACGCTTCCACCGCCTTGTGATCGCCGCGCTCGGCGATCCCGGCCATCAGATGCACCCGCTTGACACCGGTCGCCTGCGCATAGGGCAGCGCCGTATCCAGGCTTTTCTTGAGATCATCGAAGCGCGCCGGCAGCGCGGCAAAACCCCTCTCGCCGGCATTCCAGTCGCCCGGCGGCAGGTTGAACAGCGCCTGCGTCAGGCCGTTGCGAGTGAGCCGCTCGCCGATCTCCTTCGCTGGATGTTCATAGGGAAACAGGAATTCGACGGCGGCGAATCCAGCCTTCGCCGCAGCGTCGAAGCGATCGAGGAACGGGACCTCGTTGAACATCATCGAGAGATTGGCGGCAAAGCGTGGCATATCGATTGTCCTCTCATGTGTTGCTGCTATCTGAGCGCGGCCTTATTCGGTTCACCTGGCAAATGCGTGCCGGTGACCCGGGCATACATCCGCGCCACCGAGGCATCGTCGTCGCGGCCCATGCCGGAGGCCGCCGTCATCAGGAACATCTGCAATGCGGCGGCTGCGATTGGCACCGGAAACTTGGCCGTGCGCGCCATGTCCTGGATGATGCCGAGGTCTTTGACGAAAATCTCGACCGCGCTGCGCGGCGCATAGTCGCCATCGAGCACATGCGGCATGCGGTTCTCGAACATCCAGGAATTGCCGGCAGACGCCGTGATCACCTCATAGACCTTTTTGATGTCGAGGCCCTGTTTGGCGGCAAAGACGATCGCTTCGGAAGCTGCGGCGATATGCACACCGGCCAGCAACTGGTTGATCATCTTGAACGCGGCGCCCTGGCCGGCGGCATCGCCCAACTCATAGAGTTTTGCCGCCATCGCATCCAGCGCCGGGCGCGCCCTCGCAAAAGCAGCCGCACTGCCCGAAGCCAGAATGGTGAGTTCGCCCTGCGCCGCGCGCTGCGCCCCTCCGGAGATCGGCGCATCCAGATAAAGCCGGCCGGTCGCTTCCAGCTGTTTCGCCAGCCGCTGCGCCACATCGGGATCCATCGTCGCCGACGAGATGAACACCGCGCCCTTGGCCAAACTCTCGGCGACGCCATTGGCGCCGAACAGGATGGTTTCTGTTTGCGCGGCGTTGACGACGACGCTGACGACGATATCGGCCACCTTGGCGGCTTCCGCAGGCGTCCTGGCGCCGCTACCGCCTTCGGCCACGAACCGCGCGACGGAATCGGCCGAGACGTCGCAGCCGGTCACGTCAAAACCGGCGCGGCGGAGCGAGGTCGCCATGCCAAAGCCCATTGAGCCCAGCCCGATGATGGCGACGCGCGGTTTTGCGGATTCTGGCATGCGGCGTTCCCTTTGTTTCTTTTGCGCCGCTGGCTGGCGCCTTGGCCTTTGGGTATCACGGCTTGGCCGGGCTGCCAAAGCATGAGACAAGGCGCGAGAAACAGGGGTCTTGGCCATGAGCGAAACCAGAATTCGCGAGGATATCTGCCGCCTCGGCCGCTCGCTGTTCGAGCGCGGGCTGACGCCAGGTTCCTCTGGCAATATCAGCGTCAAGCTCGACGATGGCGGCTATATGGTGACCCCGACCAACGCCTCGCTCGGTTCGCTCGACCCGGCGCGGCTGTCGCGGCTCTCGGCCGACGGCAAACTGGTTTCCGGCGATGCCCCGACCAAGGAGGTGCCGCTGCACACCGCGCTTTACCAGACCCGCGGCACCGCCCGCGCCGTGGTGCATCTGCATTCGACCCATTCGGTGGCGCTCTCGATGCTGCCGGAGATCGACCCCCGCGCGGCGTTGCCGGCGATGACACCCTATTATCTGATGAAATGCGGCCTCACCGCGCTGGTGCCGTATTTTCGGCCCGGCGATCCCGCGGTTGCGGATGCGATCAAGGGGCTGGCGGGAAAGTACTCATCCGTGCTGCTCGCCAATCACGGCCCGGTGGTTTCAGGCGATACGCTGGAGGCCGCCGTGTTCGCTATCGAGGAACTGGAAGAGACCGCAAAGCTCTATCTGCTGCTGCGGGGACTGAACCCGCGCTATCTCACGCCGGAACAGGTGGCGGATTTGACCAAGGTGTTCGGGTTGACGCTGCCGGAGCATGGGCACGAACATTGAACGCTGCGTTCCCCGGACGCTGCGCAGCACGCTGCACTTGCGGCCTGGTGCGCTGCTGATCCGGGTTCCATCTGCGATGGGTCCCGGCTCTGCGGAGCAGCGTTGCACGCTGCACCGCGTCCGGGACACGAGCATCACAATCCCAGATACGCTTTCCTTACGTCCGGATCGGTCCGGATCTCGCTAGCCGCGCCCTGCATCAAGACGCGGCCGGTCTGCAGGATGTAGGCGCGGTCGGCAATTTCGAGGCACTCCGCCATCCGCTGCTCGACGATCAGCACAGTCATTCCGGCGTCGCGGATGCGTTTGACCGCCTGAAAGATCTCGTCGACCAGTTTCGGCATGATGCCCTGCGACGGTTCGTCGAGCATCAACAGTCGCGGCCGCGTCATCAGCGCGCGGCCGATCGCCAGCATCTGCTGCTCGCCGCCGCTCAGCGTTTCGGCGCGTTGCTCCAGCCGCTCCGACAGCCGCGGGAACAACTGGAACACCAGATCCAGCGGCGCCTCGCGATTGGCCTCGCCGCGATAGAGGTAGCTGCCGAGCCGAAGATTGTCGCGCACCGAGAGCCGTGGAAACAACCGGCGGTTTTCCGGCACATAGGCGATGCCGCGCGAGGTGATGACATGCTGCGCCAGGCCGTCGATGCGCGCGCCGTCGAGCGTCACGGAGCCGGAGCGCGGCCGCTCGGCACCTGCGATCGATTTCAGCAGCGTCGACTTGCCGGCCCCGTTGGCGCCGGCGACGCAGACGATCTCGCCCTTGGCGACGTCGATCGAAACCGCCGAGATCGCGACCAGCCCCTGATAGGCGGTGGTGACTTCATGCACCGACAGCATGACGGTCCCCCAGATAGGCGGTGATGACTTTCGGATCGCGAACTACGTCGGCGGGCTTGCCCTCGACCAGCACCTTACCGAGATCGAGCACGATGGCGCGGTCGACCAGCGGCATCACGATTTCCATGACGTGCTCGACCATCAACACAGTGACGCCGGTGGTGCGCACCCGCCGCACAAGTTCGACGCCGGTCTGCGCCTCGATCGGCGTCAGGCCGGTGAGTACTTCGTCGAGCAGCAACAGTTTCGGTTCGGTCGCGAGCGCGCGCGCCACCTCGAGCCGGCGTTTTTCCGACGGGATCAGATCGCTGGCGAGCACGTTGGCGCGCCCGTCAAGGCCGCAAAATTCCAGCACGTCGTGGGCTTTGCGACGCGCGATGCGCATCACAGTGTTGCGCACCAGCGCGCCGACGATGACGTTGTCGATCACGCTCATGGTCTCGAAACTTTTGACCACTTGAAAGGTGCGGCCGACTCCGCGCACGCAGCGCTCCGCCGCCGGAAGCCTGGTCACGTCCTCGCCGTCGAACCAGATCGACCCTTGCGTGGGCGGCAGCACGCCGGCGATCAGATTGAACAGCGTCGACTTGCCGGCGCCGTTGGGTCCGATCAGGCCTACGATTTCGCCGCGCCCGACCGAAATCGAGACGTCGCTGTTGGCCACGAGGCCGCCGAAACGCTGCCAGACGCCGCGGGTTTCAAGCAGGGGCGTCATCGCGCCGCCTCCTTGCGCCTGGGGGCAAACAGCCCGACCAGGCCTTGCGGCCGCGCCAGCGAAATCGCGATGATCAGCCCGCCATAGACGATCAGGTCGACGCCGCGGCCGGAGCCGCCGATGAAGGAGCGCGTCAGTTCGGTGAGCGGGATCAGGATAACGGCGCCCAGCATCGGCCCCCACAGCGTGCCGATGCCGCCCAACACCGCGGGCAGCGCCATCAAGAGCGAGAACTGGAAGGCCATGACGCTCTCGGGGTCGATGTAAGAGACGAACTGCGCGTAGAAACCTCCGCCGACCGCGGTCAGGAATGCCGAGACGGCGGCTGCGCCCATCTTGGAGTTGAACACGACGACACCGAGGCTTTCGGCCGCGTCCGGGTTGTCCTTCACCGCGCGCCACCAATAGCCCCACTTGGAATCTTCCAGCCACCAGGTGACGAACCAGGCGACGCAGGCCAGCGCCAGCGCGAAATAGAAGTAGGGCAGCTTGCTTCGCGTGAACTGGAACTTGAGCCAGCTGTCGCCGCGCACGGGAATGTTGATGCCGAGGGCTGCGCCCGCCCAATCCCAGTTCTGGATCAAGAGCAGCGCGATCTCGGCGATGACGATGGTGGCGATCACGAAATAATGGCCGCGCAGGCGGAAGCAGGGATAACCCAGCGCCATCGCGATTCCCGCCGAGATCAGCCCGCCCCCGAGCATGCCGAACCACGGCAGCACGCCGAATTTCGTGAACAGGATCGCGGTGGTGTAGGCGCCGAGCCCGAAATACAGCGCGTGCCCGAGCGAAATCTGTCCGCAATAGCCGGAGAGAATATTCCAGCTCTGCGACAGCGCCGCATACATCAGCGTCAGCACCATGATGTTCTGGACGTAGACGTCTTTCACGAACAACGGCACGAGGGCTGCCACGGCCGCAAGGCAGAAGGCGATGATCAGGTCGCGGCGGCGGCGCTTTGCGAAATCGGTGTCCATCACATCGCCCCGAACAGGCCACGCGGCCGCACGAACACGACCAGCAGATAGACCGCATAGATGCCGACCGATTTCAGCGACGGCGGCAGGATCAATGCAGTGGTCGCTTCGACGAGGCCGACGAGGATGCCGCCGGCAAAGGCGCCGAACACGCTGCCGAAGCCACCGAGTGCCACGGTGACATAGGCGATCAGCGCAAAGGACGCGCCGACGTCGGGATAGACATAGAAGAAGATCGCCATGATCGCGCCGGCGAGGCCAACGAGCGCCGCGCCAAGACCCCAGCCCAGTGCGAACACGCGATTTTTGTCGATACCGACCAGCGCCACGGCGCCGGCATCCTCGCGCGTCGCTTCGAGCGCGCGGCCGAAATCGGTGCGGTTGATGAAGAAATAGAGCCCACCGAATGCCGCGATCGACACCGCAGCGCCGATCAGCTGCGGCTCGGGCAGGAAGATGCCGCCGATCGAGATGGTTTTGCCGCCGAGCCAGGAATGGGTTACGCTGCGATAGTCGGGCGTGAAGAAGAACTGCGAGAGACCCCGCATGACGATCGCAAGGCCAAAGGTCGAGAAGATCTGCACCATGCCGGCATTCGCCTTCGCCCGGACCGCAAAGCGCACGATCAGGAGATAGACCACGGCGCCAAAGACGAATAACGCCGCCGCGACCAGCGGCGCCGACAGTAGCGGATCGATCGCGAAGAACGCGAACAGGAAGAACGTCGCGTACATCGCGATCATCAGGAATTCGCCATGGGCGAAATTCACAACGTCCATCAGGCCGAAAATCAGCGCGAGGCCGACCGCAATCAGCCCGTACAGCAGCCCCATCAGGAGGCCGCTCGCCAGGCTTTGGATAATGGTCTCGGCTGTCATAGCCCCCGCCCCCAGCGTCAGTTCATTACTTCATCGGCCAGACGGCCTCGCCGACGGCCGCCTGCGGCGGCGAGATGGTGACAAACTTGCCGCCGATATATTGCAGCAGCACAGGATCGGCGTCGTTGTTCTGGCCCATGTCGTCGAACTTCACGCGCTTCCACGGCATGATGGTCTGTTCGCCCGAGATTTCGGTCGCGGCCAGCGCCGCCCGCACCTTTTCACCATCGGTCGACTTGGCGCGATTGATGGCATCCGCCAGAACAATCAGGGCCATGAACTCGCGCGACGTGTTGTCGTTCAGATCCTTGCCCGACTTCGCCTTGAACAAATCGTTGATCTTGCCGACCATCGGCCGTTTGGCCGCGAGATCGAGCGAAAAGCTGCCACGGGTGATCACACCGTTGAGCTTGTCGCCGACAGCGTCGTACAGCGCCTTCTCCGAAAAGCCCGCAGCCTGCGCAACGATGGCGTTCGGCTTGTAGCCGAGTTCGGCCATGGTCTTGACCAGCAGGATTCCGTCGGTGGTGTAGCTCGACGGCATCAAGACGTCGGCATTCGCGACCTTGAGCTGCTGAACCTCCGCCGACAGTGACGGCGAGTTGGCGCGGTACTTGATGTCGGCAACGATCTTGTAGCCGCGCTCATTGGCAAGCTTGGTCTGGGCGTTCGCGGAGTTGGTTCCGAAGATCGTGTCCTCGTGGAACAGCGCCAGCGTCTCGATCTTGGTGCCCTTCTTCTTCATCGCGTCGTAGAAGTCGAACATCGCCTTCGAGAACATTTCGTCATGGGGTGCCGCGCGGAAGAAGAATTTCAGGCCACGTGTATGCAGGCTTGGCGACGAGTTGTCGGCCGAAACAAACGGGATCTGATAGCGCTCGCAGGTCTGGCTGACCGTGACGGCGACCGCGCTCTGATAGGTGCCGACGATCGCGGAGACCTTTTCCTGGGTAATCAGGCGCTCGGCTTCGGCGCGGCCCTTCTGGGGGTCGCCCTGGTGGTCGGCATAAACAAGACGGATTTTGGCGCCGCCGAGGCCCGTCAATCCTGCGTCCTTGGCGAGCGGCAGATCGAAATCATACTTGTTGTTGATAACTTCCAGCGCCGCCTCGTAGGCCTTCTGCGCGTCGACGCCCTGCTGGGCGCTGGCGCCGGAAAATGGATAGAGGATCCCGATTACGACTTCGGAAGCTTGAGCGCGGCTTGCAATCGGCGCGAACGCTGCAGCGGCAACGGTTCCAAGCAATACATTGCGGCGAGTGATGCTCATTACAATATCCCCTGTTGGTCGGCAGTTATCGATGAAACGGTTGACGGTTTCGGTAAAGCCTCAATGGGCGGCACGGATTGCATCAAAGCACGGCAAGCGTCTTGTTCTGCAGATCGGTCACCAGCATCAATCCCGGCGAATGCGTGATCGCGAACGGTACCTTGGCGGCTGCGATCACGGATTGCGGCGTCACGCCGCAGGCCCAGAATACCGGAATCTCATCGGGTGCGACCGGCACCGGATCGCCATAGTCGGGCTTGCTGATATCGGCGATCCCGATCGAATGTGGATGACCGAGATGAACGGGCGCGCCGTGCACGGAGGGAAAGCGCGAGGTGATCTGCACCGCGCGGATCGCATCCGCCGGTTTGAACGGCCGCATCGACACCACCATCGGACCCGCGAAGGGGCCCGCCTCACCGCACGCGATGTTGGTGCGGTACATCGGCACGCGCAGCTTGCGCTCGATATGTCGGATCGGCAGGCCGTCCGCCAGCAGCGCTTCCTCGAACGAGTACGAACACCCGATCACGAAGGCGACGAGATCGTCGCGCCAATGCGCGCTGATATCGGTCGGCTCCTCGACCACTTCGCCGTCGCGCCAGATGCGGTAGCGCGGCAGGTCGGTGCGGATGTCGAGGTCGAGGCCGAGCGCGGGAATGCGGGGGTCGCCAACGTCGGACATGCCGATGATCGGGCACGGTTTGGGATTGAGCTGGCAGAACCGGTGAAAGGACGCCGCGAGCTTTTCCGGCAGGATCGCGAGATTGCCCTGGACGTAGCCGTTGGCGACGCCGGCGGTGGAGGAGGCCATGCCGGTTCGGCAGGCATGCCTGGCGGCGACGCTCAGCGATAAATCCGCCGTATCGAGATTGGGCGGCTCCGTCCTTGCCAGGCCAGTCATCGTTGATCCCGCTCCAATCAGGTCGACATCTACTCGCGCATATGGCTATGATAATGTCTAATCGTCATTTTTAATCAAGATCGATAAATCAGATTTATCGACTTGCGGTCAGAGGGTGCATGGCTGATTTCAAGGCAATTGAGACCTTCATGTGGGTGGTGACACTCGGCAGCTTCCGGGGCGCCGCCCAAAAGCTCAACACCACCCAGCCCGCGATCTCGCAGCGGATTGCCCAGCTCGAACGCGAGGTGGGCGTCAAGCTGTTGCAGCGCGACCGACGCATGGTGCTGCCGACACAAAGCGGCCGGCAGATGATGGTCTATGCGGAGAAACTGATCGGGATGCGATCCGAAATGCTCGCGGCGGTCGGCGACCGCTCGGCGATGCGCGGCGTGCTGCGGCTCGGCGTGGCCGAGACTATCGTTCACACCTGGCTGACGCAGCTGATCAAGAGCGTCAACCACGCCTATCCCAATCTCTCGCTCGAAATCGAGGTCGACATCACCTCTAATTTACGGACGCGGCTGTTGGCGCAGGAAATCGAACTTGCCTTCATGCTTGGCCCGGTGACGGCGCCGACAGTCAGCAACCGCGTGTTGTGCGATTATCAAGTCGGCTTTCTCGCCAGTCCCTCGCTCGGTCTCGGTAACGGACGGCTGACGGTGCACGATCTGGCGAAATTTCCGATCATCACCTTTCCGCGCAAGACGCCGCCCTACGAAATCGTGCGTTCGCTGTTCAACCGCCCTGATCTGCCGCCGATGCGCCTGCACGCCAGCGCCTCCTTGGGCACGGTGATACATATGGCGATCGAGGGCCTCGGCATTGCAGTCATTCCGACGGCGATTGTCGAAAACGAAATGGCCGGTGGACGGCTGCAATTGCTGTCGACTAACCTGCAGATACCGCTGTTGACGTTTGCGGCGAGCTGGCTGGCTTCTCCCGACACCGTTGCGGTCGAACGGGTGGCTGAACTCGCGGCCTCGCTGGCGCAGGGCGGCGTGGTTGTTGACGCGCCGCTGTCGCCGCGTCATTGAAGCGGATCGCGTGCGTATCACAACGACCGGAATGGCCGAATGACCAAAATCGCCTCCAACCTGCAAATCGATTCAGCCCGGCTGTGGGATACGATTCACGAGACCGCTAAATTCGGAGCCACGCCGAAAGGCGGCGTCCGGCGGCTGACGCTAGGGCCTGAGGACAAGCAGGTGCGCGACTGGTTCCGCAAGGCCTGCGAAGCCGCCGGGCTCGAGGTTCATGTCGATACGCTCGGCTCGATGTTCGGCTTGCGCAGGGGACGCGACATGTCGAAACCTCCGATCGGGCTCGGCTCCCACCTCGACACCCAGCCGACCGGCGGCAAGTTCGACGGCGTGCTCGGCACGCTTGCAGCCCTTGAAGTGGTCCGCACGCTCAACGATGCCGGGTTAGAGACCGAGATACCGATCTGCATCTGCAACTGGACCAACGAGGAAGGCTCGCGTTTCGCGCCGGCGATGATGGCGTCGGCCGCCTATGTCGGGGATTTCACCACCGACGACATCCTGTCGCGCAGCGATGCCGAGGGCGTCACGGTCGGAGAAGCACTCGACAGCATCGGCTACCGCGGCGAGAGCCCGGTCGGCCGGCAGAAATTTTCAAGCTTCGTCGAGTTGCATATCGAGCAGGGCCCGATTCTCGAGGCCGAGAACACGACCATCGGCGTGGTCGATTCCGGCCAGGGCGTGCTGTGGTACGACGGCAAGATTACCGGATTCGAAAGCCACGCCGGCTCGACGCCGATGCCGCTGCGACGCGACGCGCTGGCGACGTTGTCGGAAATCGTCCTCGCAATGGAAGCGGTCGCGAAGAAGCATGGCCCGAAGGCGGTCGGCACCATCGGCGAGGCCGTGATCGCCAACCCGTCGCGCAACGTCATTCCCGGCGAGATCGCCTTTACGGTGGATTGCCGCAGCGCCGATGCCGCGATCATGGACGCGCTGGATAAGGATTTGCGCGCCGCGATTGCGGAGATCGCGGCCCGGCGCAAGGTCGAGGTCCAACTTGATCTGGTGTGGCGCAAGCCGCCGACCCATTTCGATCCGAAGCTGGTCGATGCCGTGGAGCATGCCGCAAAATCGCTCGGCTATTCGCATCGCCGCATCAACTCCGGCGCCGGCCACGATGCCTGCAACCTCAACACTGTGATGCCGGCGGCGATGGTGTTTGTGCCCTGCAAGGACGGCATCAGCCACAACGAACTGGAAGACGCCACGCAGCCTGATTGCGCGGCGGGCGCCAACGTCCTGATGCATACCGTGCTGGCGCTTGCCGGCGTCGCGTCATAACCCAATCAAAACCGGAGGTACCGCCGTGCACGGTGTTTTTGTCGATGCCAATGAATCGCTGGCTGTGATCTTCGAGCGGCTGGAAAAGCCAGGCGACCCCAAGGTCCGCATCAATCGCGACCCCGATATCACGCCGGATCAATACCCAAAACTGCTCGACGGCGCCGCGATTGCGGTCGTCGATCACACCGCGCTGCCGACCGAGATTGCGAAGCAATGCAAGGGCCTCAAGCACGTGGTGTTCCTCGGCACCGGCGCGCGCAGCTACATGAACCCGGAGGAGCTGGCCGAACTCGGCATCGAGGTGCACCTGATCAAGGGCTATGGCGACACGGCGGTGGCCGAATGCGCCGTCGCGCTGATGTGGGAGGCCGCGCGCGGCATCGCCCGCATGGACCGCGAGATGCGCGCCGGCAACTGGCTACGCGAAGACGCCATGCAACTGACCAATAAGACGCTGGGGCTGATCGGCTTCGGCGGCATCGCCGCAGAAGTCGCGCGCATCGCGCTGGGCAGCGGCATGCGCGTCATCGCCTGGAACCGCTCGCCGAAGAAGCATCCAAAAGTCGAATTCGTCGAGCTCGACGAGTTGCTGTCGGAAAGCGACGTCGTCTCGATCCATCTGTTGCTCAACGACGAGACGCGCGGGCTGGTCTCGCGCGCCTGCATCGAGGCGATGAAGCCCGGCGTCATCCTCGTCAATACCGCGCGCGGCGCGATCGTCGACGAGCACGCGATGATTGAGGCCTTGAATTCAGGCCAGATCCGGCACGCCGGGCTCGACGTCTTCAACACCGAGCCGCTGCCGGCCGGTCATCCCCTGACCAAACTGCCCAACGTGACGCTATCGGCCCATTCGGCCTTCCGCACTCCCGAGGCGAGCGAGAATCTGATTGGGGCTGCGTGGGCGCATTGCCGGAGGATTGCGAAGGGCTGAACCTCACTTCGCCGGGACGACAAGAATCCCTACTCCACCATTTCCGCGACCGCCTTGCCGCACGCTGTCGTGTCGGCGTTGCCGCCGAGGTCGCGGGTGCGCAGCGTGCGTTCGCCGAGCGTGCGTTCGATCGCGCCGACGATCGAGGCCGCCGCACCCTTCTCGCCGAGATGTTCCAGCATCATGGCGCCCGACCAGATCATGCCGATCGGGTTGGCGATGCCCTGGCCGGCGATGTCGGGCGCGGAGCCATGCACCGGCTCGAACACCGACGGGAAGTTCCCTTCCGGATTGATATTGCCTGATGGGGCGATGCCGATGGTGCCGGTGCAGGCCGGGCCGAGATCGGAGAGGATGTCGCCGAACAGGTTCGAGCCGACCACGACGTCGAACCAGTCCGGATGCAGCACGAAATTCGCGGTGAGGATGTCGATGTGATATTTGTCCCACTTCACCGCAGGGTATTTCTTCGCCATCGCTTCGACGCGCTCGTCCCAATAGGGCATGGTGATCGAGATGCCGTTGGACTTGGTAGCCGAGGTCAGATGTTTCTTCGGCCGTGATTGCGCGAGATCGAACGCGAATTTCAGGATGCGATCGACGCCGATGCGCGTCATCACGGTCTGCTGGGTGACGAATTCACGGTCGGTATCCGGGAACATCCGGCCGCCGACGGAAGAATATTCGCCTTCGGTGTTTTCGCGTACCACCCAGAAATCGATGTCGCCAGGCCTGCGGTTGGCAAGCGGCGAAGGCACGCCCGGCATCAGGCGCACGGGACGCAGATTGACATACTGGTCGAACTCCCTGCGGAACTTGATCAGCGAACCCCACAAGGAAATGTGATCGGGAATTTTCGCCGGCCATCCGACCGCGCCGAAATAGATCGCGTCATGCTTGCCGATCTGGGCCTTCCAGTCCTCCGGCATCATCTCGCCGTGCTTTTCGTAATAGTCCCAGGACGCGAAGTCGAAATGGTCGAAATGCACGGCCACTCCGTGCTTTTTCGCGGCGGCTTCCAGAACGCGCAGGCCCTCCGGGACAACTTCCTTGCCGATGCCGTCGCCGGGAATGACCGCGATCCGATACTGTTTTTTGCTCATTCTTTGGATTCCCTGGGGCGTTTGCCATGCCCAAAATACGGCCTGTTGATGACTCTGCAATGGACCAAACGGCGCGCGGGTGCAACGCTGCACTGCAATGTTGACCACGGCCGTTCCGACCGCCTACCAATTTCGCCAAGCATTCCCCCGCCGACATCTTCCTCATGAAGCGAGAACTCCCATGGATATGCATTTGCGCGGCAAGCGCGTCCTGATTACCGGCGCCTCAAAAGGCATTGGCGCCGCGGCTGCCGAATCCTTCGCCGAGGAAGGCTGTCACCTGCGCCTCGCCGCCCGCAGCGGCGATCAGTTGAAGGCGTTGTGCGACCGCCTGCGTTCCACCCACCAGATCGACGCATCAGCGCATGTCGTCGACCTGCGTAAACCTGCCGATATCGAGAAGCTGGTGAAGGATGCCGCCGACATCGACATCCTCGTCAACAATGCCGGCGATATCCCCGGCGGCTCGATCGACAAGATCGACGAGGCGACCTGGCGCCACGCCTGGGAACTGAAAGTATTCGGCTACATCAACCTCACCCGCGCAATCTATGCGCAGATGAAGGCGCGCGGCCACGGCGTCATCGTCAACGACATTGGTGCGGCCGGTGAAAGATTCGACGCCAATTATATCTGCGGCAGCGCCGGAAATGCCGCGCTGATGGCTTTTACCCGCGCGTTGGGTGGCAAGAGCCTTGGCGATAATATCCGCGTGGTCGGCATCAATCCTGGGCCGGTCGGCACCGACCGCCACGTCACGCTTCTGAAGACGCGTGCCAAGCACCAGTTCGGCGACGAGAACCGCTACAAGGAATTCCAGAAGGGCATGCCGCTCGGCCGCCCGGCGCACGCGCGCGAGATTGGCGACCTGATGGCGTTTCTGGCCTCCGACCGCGCCGGCTATACGTCGGGCGTGATCTATACCGTGGATGGCGGGATCACGGCGGGGTGGGGATAGTTCATAGTTCAACGTCAGACGAGAGGAGATTGTGGAGTGTCCGCCATGCCCCCGATTGACTCGCCCAACATCGAGCGCCGTCATTTCCTGAGACAGGTGGCCGCGGCCGGCTTGGTAGCGGGTGTGCCGACACTTCCGGCGACGGCTCAGACCGGGCAAAATTACCCGACGGCTGGAACAGGTCAGGTTTCGCTGGGGAAGACACTTGCCCGCTATGCGACCGAACTGAGGTACGAGGATCTTCCCGAAGACGTCATACGGATCGCCAAGCGATGCATTCTGGATACAATTGGCTGCGCATTCGGCGGCTACGCGGCGGGACCGAGCAAGATTGCCATCAAGCTGGCGAGCGACGTCAGTTCAAAGCAGGCCGCGACCGTCTTGTTCAGCGGCATCAAAACGAGCCCCGATCTGGCCGTGTTCGCCAACGGCGTCATGATCCGATACCTGGATTTCAACGACGCTTTCGTCAGTCTCACCCATGGCGCCGGGCATCCGAGCGATACGATTGCGGCCCTACTGACCTCGGGCGAACTCACCGCGCGGAGCGGTCGCGATCTCATCACCGCGACCGTGCTCGCTTACGAGGTGTTCAGCAAGATCGCGGATGTCTTTGACTATCTCGGCAACGGCATCGACCATTCGACGATCACCGGCATTGCGGCCGTGGTTGGCGCCGGTCGCCTGATGGGGCTGACGGCGCCGCAGATGGTCCACGCGATCGGGATCACGGTCGGCGGCAACACGGCAACCCGACAGGGCCGCGCTGATGAGTTGTCGAACTGGAAGGCGTTCGCCGCCGCCGACGCCTGCCGCAAGGCGATCTTTGCCGCGCAACTCGCACAAAACGGGATGACGGGCCCGAGCCAGAGCTTCGAGGGACGCTATGGCTTCTTCAAGGTGATGGGCCGCCAGCCGGTGCAACCACCGCAGCTTGGCGAGCCCTTCGGCATCCGACGCGCCTTCACCAAACGCTTTCCACTTGGCCAGTTTTCGCAAACCGTCGCCCAGGCGGCAGTGGAAGCTCGGTCGTTTTTCCAAAGCCCGGACGACATCCTTGAGGTCAACATCCACGTCTCGCGCTCCGCGATCAAGATCATGGCTGACGGGCCTGACAAGTGGCGGCCGCAGACGCACGAGACCGCCGATCACAGCATCCCCTATGCGGCGAGCCTCGCGCTAATGTACGGCAAGATCGAGCCCGAATACTACGAGGACCCCTATCTGCATGACCCGCGCCTGCTCGACCTCACAAGCCGAGTCAAATGCCTGCCGTCGGACGAAGCCGACAGGACCGAGCGGGAATTCAATCTGTGCGAACTGGACGTTGTCTTGAAATCGGGTGCGCGCAAAACCGTCCGCGTCGAATATCACCGCGGACACTTCAAGAATCCGATGACCGACGCTGAAATGGAAGAGAAGTTTCGGCTAATGGCGCAGAAGCACCTCGGGGCCGATCGCGTCGACAGTCTGCTGCGCCTTCTCTGGGGAATCGAGAGCATGCCGCAAGTGGGTGCGCTCATCGCCGCGACGCTGGTTTGATCGCCGCCGCCGGAAGATAATGATTAGCCCGCCGTGCGCTCGAACAGCTGCCGGATCAGCGTCGTGATCCTCCCTTGCGGCGACATCATCTCGTGCATGATGGTGAAATGGTCGGCGCCGCGAATCTCTTCATAGGTCACCGGCAATCCGTATCGGGCACGGTGGCCGGCGAAGTCGGCGGTCTGCTTGCGCAACAGCGGCAGTTCGGCACTGCCGACCACGAGCGACAGCGGTTTTGGCGGACCGCCCGCCTGCATCATCGGCGAGTTATGGCGCGACATCGCTTCGTCGAGTTTTAGTTTGACGTCGAGATAGCTGTGCCGGATCGGCTCGAGGTCGTAGATGCCCGATATCGCCATCCCGCCCCTCACCTTCGGATGCGACAGCGCCATCGAGGTGAGATGCCCGCCAGCGGACCAACCCGACACCACGATGCCGTCACCGGCCGCGCCGAGTGCCGGCAATTGCGCGGCGATATAATCGATGCCGGCATGTATCTCGGCCACGATCTCGTCGAGCGTCGCATCGGGCGCCAGCGTGTAGCCGATCAGCGCGACATTGATGCCGTGCGCCACCGGACCTTCGGCGACTACCGTGAAGACCTCCTTGGCGCGCGCCTGCCAATAGCCGCCGTGGATGAACAGCAGCGTCGGCGCCTGCTCGCGTGCTTTAAGGAAGTCGATCCGGTTGCGCTCGCGCGGACCGTAGCGCAGGTCGAGATGTTCCGGAAAGCGCTTGCGCATCTCGGCGGAGCGCTGTTCCCAGCCGGCGACCGTCTCGGCGCTGCCCTTGACCGCGACGCCATTATTGAGGCCGAGATCGCGGTCTTCCTGGCTCATCGTCCGCCAGTCCAGCGCAGAAAACAATGCCGACATTCCAAATCTCCGGTGCAGCCACGACGTGAGCGCGTTTCCACTTTGCCGGGAAATGTTCTACAGCACCATTCACGAACAGGAAACGGCAGGAGAGACGCGAGTGGCCAATGAGGGGCTGATACGAGAAACGGCGTGTGCCATTGTTGGCAAACTCAAATCGGGCGAAGTGACCCCGCTTGATCTGCTCGAGGTGCTGGAGAAGCGGATCGCCGAGGTCGACGGCCCGGTCAACGCGCTGCCGACGCTCTGCTTCGACCGCGCCCGCAAGCACGCTCACGCGCTGATGCAGAAGCCGGTTGCCGAGCGCGGCCTGCTCGCGGGGCTGCCGATCCCGATCAAGGACCTGACCGCGGTGGAGGGCGTGCTGACCACCCAGGGCTCGCCGATCTACAGGGATAACATCCCGGCGCGATCGGACATCCTGGTCGAGCATCTCGAAAACAATGGCGGGGTGATCTACGCCAAGTCCAACACCCCGGAGTTCGGCGCCGGCGCCAACACCTTCAACGAAGTATTCGGCCCGACGCGCAATCCCTGGGACACCTCGCGCTCCGCCGCCGGCTCCTCGGGCGGCGCGGCAGTGGCGCTCGCCACCGGCACGGCCTGGCTCGCCCACGGCTCCGACATGGGCGGCTCGCTGCGCAATCCCGCGAGCTTCTGCGGCATCGTCGGCCTGCGGCCGAGCATCGGCCGCGTTGCGCATACGCCGGCAGCGGCAATCGACCGCAATCTCGGCGTCCAGGGTCCGATGGCGCGCAACGTCGAGGACGTGGCTTTGCTGCTCGATGCCATGAGCGGCGAACACCCGGCCGATCCGCTGTCGCTGCCGCTGCTGCCCAATTCGTTCCTGTCCGCCGCGCGTTCCGGCAACAAGCCGAAGCGCATCGCCTATTCGCCCGATCTCGGCATCACGCCGGTCGACCCTGAGGTGGCCGCCGTCACCCGCAAGGCCGCGCAGCGCTTTGCCGAGGCGGGCGTCATTGTCGAGGAAGCGCATCCGGATCTGCGCGAGGCGCACGAATGTTTCCATGTGCTGCGCGCCTTCGACTTCGTGCTGAGCAAGGCGGCGCTGCTGCGTTCCAGGCGCGACCAACTCAAACCCGAGGTGATCTGGAACATCGAGGAAGGCCTCAAGCTGACGGTCGAGCAGCTCGAACGCGCCGAGGCGCAGCGCGTCGCAATGAGCGCGCGTGCGCTGGAATTTTTCGGCAAGTATGATTTGCTGCTGGCACCCGCGACCATCGTGGCGCCGTTCCCGGTCGAGAACCGCTACGTCACCGAATGCGCCGGAAAGAAGTTCGACAATTACGTCGAGTGGCTCGGCATTGTCTACGCGATCACGCTGGTCTGCTGCCCCGCGCTGTCTCTGCCCTGCGGGTTCACGGCGTCCGGCCTGCCGGTCGGCTTGCAGATGGTCGCCCCGCCGCGCGGCGAGGCGCAGCTTCTCGCCGGCGCCAGGGTGCTGGAAGACATTTTGGGCGTGCGCGGCACGACACCGATCGATCCGAGAGCGCCCAAATAACACCCGAGCAACTGGACGAAAGCCGGCGATTTCCTCGCTGGCGGATGGCGCTTGCACGGCTATAATCGCGGGCAACGAAAATACGCGCGACGCTGGGAGAACGCCATGGCCGGAAAGCTCAAAATCCGCGTCGACCAGGACAAGTGCCAGGGCCACGCGCGCTGCAAGTCGCTGGCCCCTGAACTGTTCAACCTCGACGAATTCGGCAACGCGCATGAAATCGGTGACGGCTCCGTTCCTGCAGGCCTGGAAGGCAAGGCGTGGCTGGCACAAACCAATTGCCCGGAAATTGCGATCGATGTGACCGAGGAAACATGAATCGGCGACGCATCGGCACGAATGACTGATACCGATATGACTGACGACCATGAGCCGCCGCCGGAAAGCAAACTGACGCGCAGCAAGGAACGCTGGGCGCGCGAGGGCCGCTTCCTCACCGGCAAGATCACGCGTCCCGAAGATCAGCGCCTGCCGCCGGGCCAGCATCTCACACGGGATTGGCCGGTGCTCGATCTCGGCCTGACGCCGAACCTTTCGCGGGAGCGCTGGCGGCTCGACGTCTATGGCGCGGTCGAGCATCCGATCTTTTGGACCTTTGCGGAATTTGTCGCGCAGCCGCAGACACAATTCGTGTCCGACATTCATTGCGTCACCACATGGTCGCGCTACGACAATCAATGGGAGGGGCTTGCGACCCACGATCTGCTGATGGTCTGCCAGCCACGCGACGAGGCGCGCTTCGTGGTGCTGCATTCGCATGACGGCTACACCACCAATCTTGCGCTGGAAGACTTTGCCGCGGAGGATGCCCTGCTCGCCCGTAGCTGGTCCGGCCAGCCGCTGGAACAGGAGCATGGCGGCCCGGTGCGGCTGGTGGTGCCGCATCTCTATTTCTGGAAGAGCGCGAAGTGGTTGCAAAGCATCGAATTCCTCGAGCAGGACGCGCCGGGCTATTGGGAGGTTCGCGGCTACCACAACCGCGGCGATCCCTGGGCCGAACAACGATATTCGGGGGACTGATTGACGATCCGTAATTTGTCCCCACCTCTCCCATGAGCGAAGAGAGAAATCCGGGTGAGGGGTTATGGTAGATCGAGAGAGCCTAACCCATCACCCGGCGCTTCGCGCCGACCTTTCCCTGTGGGAGAGGTAAAGAGCACCGCTATGGAGGCCAACGATGCCGACTGAACGCTTTCAATTCACCGGCGAAGGCGGCCATCAGCTCGCCGCCGCGCTGGACACGCCGGATGGTCCGACCCACGCCTATGCGCTATTCGCCCATTGCTTCACTTGCGGCAAGGACGTGCTGGCGGCCAAGCGCATCGCGACTGCGCTGGCGGCACGGGGCATCGCGGTGCTGCGGTTCGACTTCACCGGGCTTGGCTCCAGCGAAGGCGATTTTGCCAACTCGACCTTTTCGTCCAACGTCGCCGACCTCGTCCGCGCCGCCGATCATTTGCGCGAAACCCGAAAAGCGCCCGCGATCCTGATCGGCCACAGCCTCGGGGGTGCGGCGATCCTCGCCGCCGCCGGACAGATTCCCGAAGCCAGGGCGGTCGTGACCGTCGCGGCGCCGTCCGATCCCGCGCATGTCACGCATCTATTCGGGGATCGCGTCGAGGACATCCGCACGCAAGGCAAGGTCGAGGTGCAACTCGCCGGCCGCCCGTTCCAGATCAAGCGCGAGTTCCTCGACGACGTCGCCGAGCACAATTTGATGGCGCATGTCACCAGGCTGCACAAGGCATTGCTGATCATGCATTCGCCGACCGACGACACGGTGGGGATCGACAACGCCACGAATATCTTTATAGCCGGCAGGCATCCCAAGAGTTTCGTCTCGCTGTCGGGCGCCGATCATCTTTTGAGCGGCAAGCGCGATTCCGCCTATGTCGCCGACGTTATCGCCGCCTGGGCCGAACGCTATGTCGATCTGGTCGCGGCCGCTCCTGCGGCGGACCTCGGCGAAGCGCCACGCAATGTCGTGGTGCGCGAGACCCGCGCCAGCAAATTCCAGCAAACGGTTAAGACGGGCCCGCATCAGATGCTGGCGGATGAGCCCATTGCCGCCGGCGGAGAGGACACCGGGCCCGGCCCATATGACTTCGTGCTGGCAGGCCTTGGCGCCTGCACGTCGATGACCATGCGGATGTATGCCGACCGCAAATCGCTGCCGCTCGAGCGCATCACCGTGACGCTGAAGCACAGCAAGATCCACGCGGAAGATTGCGCAGAGTGCGAAACCCGCGAGGGCATGCTCGACCAGATCGACCGGGTGATTTCGATCGAGGGTGCGCTCGACGCCGATCAGCGCAAGCGCTTGATGGAGATCGCGGATAAATGCCCGGTGCACCGCACGCTGACTTCGGAAGTGCGCATTGTGACGAAGGCCGCGGATTGAGGAACGATTAAGCCGCCGCCAGCGGACGGACGCGGAGCGCGCCGCGCAGGCCGAGCGCCGTGCCCACCATGATTCCGGCGACCGCAACGAGCGAGGCCAGCGCCAGCGTCGAAAATCCCGTCAGCCCCTGCCCGATCGAGCAACCGAACGCCATCACACCGCCCGCCCCCATCAGCGCGGCGCCGCCGGCCGAGCGCAGCATGTGGCGCGGCGATTGATAACCTTCGAGGTGAAAACGTCCGGTCGCCAGCGCGGTGATCAGGCTGCCGGCGAATACGCCGCCGACAGTCGCAATACCAAAGTTCAGCGTCGATCCCGTCGACAGCATGACATATTGCAAGGCATCAGCGATCGGCGCGATGAAGGTGAGCGAAACGACCGGCGTCGGGTTAAAATCGTCGGCGCCGAGATAGCCACTTGCGAACCAACCTGCGGCAACGAGCACGCCGATCACAAGACCGGCGGCGATCTGCCCCGGCGATCGCCGGAACGGCAGGTTCGCAAACGCAAAGATGATCAGCGCCGCGCTGATGACGGAAGCCGCCAGCATGCGCCCCGTGATTTCGCTGAGACCCAGGCCAGACAACAACACCGGCACCGAGTTCACACTTGTCGTGGTCTGCGACGCCTGCACCATCGCGATGCGCGCCGGCGCGATCAGGCCCTTCAGCGTCATCTGCGCGACGATCCCAAGCACGATCACCACCACGAAGGAGCGAAGATTGCCGCGCCCCAGCAGCACCAGCGCGCGCGAGCCGCAACCGTTCGACATCACCATGCCATAGCCGAACAACAGCCCGCCAAAGAACATCAGCGGCGCCGAGAACAACGGTTGCAGATAGATCGACTTGCCGATATCGACGAGCCCGGCTGCCGCCAATAATTGCGTCGCGGCCACCGCCACCCCCATCGCCAGCGCATAGGTGCGGACCAGGCGGCCGTCGCCTTCCGCCCACCAGCCGCGCAGGCTGCTCATCATGCAGAAGCCGCTCAAAAGCCCGACCGCGCCGTAGACGAGGCCGATCACGAGACCGGCGAGCACGACAATATTGGCAGCGGACATGGTTGGTTCCTCCTCAGGCCGGCCGCAGGATCACGCGGTCGCGCGACGAGCCGGCGACTGCGATGAAGGCTTCCCTGGCTTGCTCCAGCGGATAGATTGCGGCCTCTCTGATTGGAAAAGGCTTGAGATGCCCACTGGCGAAGCCGGGACCGAGGTCGCGCAAGACGGCGCCGGTTGCGGCCGAGGACAGACCGAGCGTATCGATGCCGACATAGGTGTGCTGGCCGCGATAGAATTCCAGGATGTTGAACTGCACGAAGCGGTCGACCGCGGCGATCAGGATCTGGCGCCCGCGCAGCGCAAGCGATTGATGCGCCGCCTGAAAGTAGGGATCGCCGACGGTATTGAAGACGATATCGGCGCCCTTGCCGCCGGTGAGTTCGCGCACCCGCGCCGCGACATCGGTCGCGGAAGCGGCGATGACGTCGACCCTCGAATTGCTATGCCCTTCATAGCGCTCGCTCCTGCGCACCACGCCGATCACGCGCGCACCGTGCCAGCTTGCGATCTGCACCGCCGCCTGGCCTACCTTGCCGTTCACGCCCATGACCAGCACGGTCTCGCCGGCCTTAGGGATTCCGGCGCGGCGCAGGCCTTCCATCGCGGTCACGAAGGGGACGCCGATGCCGGCGGCCTCCTCCCACGAAATGCCTTTCGGCTTCTCCACCACGGCCTCGGCTTCGACCACGAGATGCGTGGCATGGGTGCCGTCGCGGCGGATGCCGAGATCGCCGGACGAGCCGAACACTTCGCGCCCGATCCACTCCGTTGGGCCATCGATCACGACGCCCGCATAATCGCGGCCGGGCGTGCGCGGGAATACCGCATAGGACATCAGGCCGGTCGCGGCCTTGACGTCGGACGGATTGACCGCCGCGGCTTTGACCTCGATCAGCAGCTCCTCCGCCCCGCGCGTCAGCGCGCGGGTCTCGATCACCGGCGCCAGCGACGCGGCATCGGCCACCTTCGCCGGCAGGCGGACGCAACGCGCCTCGACGGAAGCGGGCCGAACATCTGGTTTTGGCGCAACCGGCATCAATTCCAGTCCTGATCGCTCATGTGACGTCGCGTCACGAGGAGCAGGAGTTACCCTTTCGGGCGCTTGTCGTAAACACGTTTCGCCTTGCCGAGCGAACGTTCCAGGGTCTCTGGCGCGACCGCCTTGATGCGCGCGGTGATGCCGATGGTGTTCTTGATGAAGATTGCGACCTTCTCGGCATGGGGGGCCAGGCCGCTGCCGTCCCAATGTTCCGGCCGCGCTTCGGCCAACACGGTCATTTCGTCCATCCGTCCTTCACGCGTCAGCTCGATGATGAAATGCCCGCCGCACCACTCGGTCGCGAGTAGCGCCTCCTCGATCTGGGTCGGAAACACATTCACCCCGCGCAGGATAATCATGTCGTCGGAACGCCCCGTCACCTTTTCCATGCGCCGCATGCCGGGCCGCGCGGTGCCCGGCAACAGCCGTGTCAGGTCGCGGGTGCGGTAGCGGATGATCGGAAACGCTTCCTTGGTTAGCGAAGTGAACACTAGCTCGCCCTTTTCGCCGTCGGGCAACACGGCGCCGGTCTCGGGGTCGATCACCTCGGGGTAAAAATGATCTTCCCAGATATGCAACCCGTCCTTGGTCTCCACGCATTCCTGTGCGACGCCGGGGCCGATCACCTCCGACAGGCCGTAAATATCTGTCGCGTCCATGTCAAACGCCTGCTCGATTTCGGCACGCATCGCATTGGTCCAGGGCTCGGCGCCGAAGATGCCGAACTTGAGCGACGATTTACGCGGGTCGAGCTTCTGCTTCTTGAACTCGTCTAATATCGCCAACATGTAGCTCGGCGTCACCGTGATGATGTCGGGCCTGAAATCGTTGATCAACTGCACCTGGCGCTCGGTCATGCCGCCGGACACCGGCACCACGGTGCAGCCGAGTTTCTCGGCGCCGTAATGCGCCCCGAGCCCGCCGGTGAACAGGCCATAGCCATAGGCGTTGTGCATGATCATGCCGGTGCGGCCGCCGGCCGCCCGGATCGAGCGCGCCATCACCTCGGACCAGACATCGATATCGGCCTGGGTATAGCCGACCACGATCGGCTTGCCGGTGGTGCCGGAGGATGCGTGGACGCGCACCAGTTTTTCACGCGGTACCGCGAACATGTTGAAGGGATAATTGTCGCGCAGGTCGGTTTTAACCGTGAACGGAAATTTCGCGAGATCGGAAAGCTGTTTGAAATCGTGGGGGTGCACCCCGACCTTGTCGAAGGCCGCTTTATAATGGGCGACGTTGTCATAGGCGTGCGCCAGCGACCAGACGAGGCGTTCTGTTTGCAGCGCCATGATCTCGTCGCGCGAGGCGCGCTCAGTCGCGTCCATTTCGGCGCGGTAGCCGCCTGCACTGGATTGAAGTTTCGTCGAAGCCATCGCGCGTTTCCTCAAAAAGCGGTCCTTATTTAGTGGTCGTACCGGTCTCCCGCAGCCATGCGCCGCCGATGGTGCGGGAATGGCCGCGAAACTCCGCGACCACTTCATCGCCCGCGGTGACGCGCACGTCATAGATACCCGACCGGCCATTGCGGGAGATTTCCCGCGCGGTCGCGACCAGCACATCACCAAGCTTGCCGGGCCGTATGAAACTGATGCTGCACTGCGCCGCGACCGTGCGTTCATTGTGCGTGTTACAGGCAAAAGCGAAGGTCGAATCCGCCAGCGTAAAGATGAAGCCGCCATGGGCGATGCGCTGGCCATCGACCATCTCGGGCCGCACCGTCATCGATAGCGTCGCCTGGCCGGGCCCGATCTCGACGATCTTCATGCCGAGCCCCTTGCTGGCATCGTCCTCCTTCCACATCGCATCCGCACAGGCGCGCGCGAGGTCGTCGGGCGATAGCGTGGCATTGACGTTCACCGCGGTCTCCCTGTCGTCGGGCTTGTTGCAACAAGCTTCTTGAATTTGATTAGTCTTGAGGCGAAGCCTTCACGGTGTCAAACTAGACGTGTTTTGCGTGCTCCCGACGGTCGCTCACACGTGGTCGTAATCCACCACGACCTTGTCTGACACCGGTCGGGCCTGGCAGGTGAGGATGAACCCCGCCTTCAGTTCCCACGGCTCAAGCGAATAATTCACTTCCATTTGCGCCTCGCCCTCGACCAGCTTGGCGCGGCAGGTCGAGCACATACCGCCCTTGCAGGCGAACGGCAGATCCATGCCGGCGCGCAATGCGGCGTCGAGAATGGATTCATCCTCGGCGACCGGCACCTCGCGGCGCTTGCCGTCGATCACCAGTGAAGCCAGCGCCTTTGCGGGCGCGGACGCCGCGATCACTTTTTTGGCGCGCGGCTTGCCGCCGAATTCGGACACGAAGCGCTCGACGTGAATGCGCTCTTCGGCAATGCCGATCGCACGGCAGGTCGCCTCGATATCCACGCTCATGCCTGACGGCCCACAGATGAAGACGTGATCGACGCTGGCCGCCGGAACCAGGGAGCGCAACAGCACACGAACTTTTTCGCCGTCGAGCCGGCCGTGCAGGATCGGGATGTCCTGCTCTTCGCCGGAGATGACATGGAAAACCGAGAAGCGCGCCATGAAACGGTCTTTCAATTCCTCCAGCGCTTCGCGGAACAGCATGCCGCCGGTCGAGCGGTTGCCGTAGAACAGGAAGAAGCGGCTGTTGGGCTCGCGCGCCAGCACGCCCTTCACGATCGACAGGATCGGCGTGATGCCGGACCCTGCGGCGAAGCCGGCATAAACCCGCGTCTCATCAGGCGCATGCGTGACGCCGAAACGGCCGGTCGGCGTCATCACGTCAAGCTCGTCTCCGGCTTTCAACTCGTCCGCGGCCCAGCTCGAAAACGCGCCGCCGTCGACCTTCTTCACGGCGATCCGCAGTTCGCCGTCATCGGGACCGGAGCAGATTGAATAGGAGCGGCGGACTTCCTCGCCGTCCATGGTCGTGCGCAGGGTCAGATACTGACCGGGCGCAAAGCTGTAGTCGCCGGACAGCTCCGCAGGGATCGCAAAGGTCAGCGACACCGCGTCGGGTGCCTCTCGGCGCAGGTCGTTGACGGCGAGACGGTGGAAACGCGGTGCGTGGGACATGGTCAATGACACTTGAAATAGTCGAACGGCTCGCGGCAAGCCTTGCAGCGCCATAGCGCCTTGCAGGAGGTCGAGCCGAATTCGGACAGCACCTCGGTATTGTCAGAGCCGCACTGCGGACAGGCCACGTGCTGTTCCCCGAACAACGCGCGACGGGAACTTGCGGCCTGGGGCGGCGCGATGCCGTATTCCCGGAGCTTGCGGCGGCCGTCCTCGCTCATCCAGTCGGTGGTCCAGGCCGGCGACAGCACGGTGCGGATTTTTGGACGGGCAATACCGGCGCGTTCCAGCGCCAGTTCGATTTCCAGCGCGATCATGTTCATGGCGGGGCAGCCGGAATAGGTCGGCGTGATCGCGACCTCGACATGGCCGTCGCTGACCGCGACCTCGCGCAGCACGCCGAGATCGGCGATCGTCAGCACCGGTATCTCGGGATCGACCACTTGCGCGGCGGCGTCCCAGGCGCGCCGGCGCAGATCAGCATCGCTGAACATAGCGGTCACCATGTCGCTCCCGGAAACGTCCGCGGCATCGACTGCAATTCGCTCAGGAGATGACCGAGATGCTCGCTGTGCCGACCGTCGCGGCCGCCCTGCTGCATCCAGTTGTTTTTCGGCAAGGCCAATGTCGCTTCGTTCGCGACGCCGGATACCGTCTTGAGCCATTGTGAATGCAGCTTGGCGGGGTCAATCGCGATCCCGGCATCGATCAGGCCGCGCTCGCCGTCATCGACGCGAAACATCTCGCCGGTATAGGCCCAGAGATCGTCGATCGCGCTCTGCGCCCGGCGGTGGCTTTCCTCGGTGCCGTCGCCGAGACGCACCATCCACTCCGACGAATGCCTGACATGATAGGCGCTTTCCTTTTCCGATTTCGCCGCGATCGCGGCCAGCGTCGGATCACTAGATCGCATCATCGCGCGCCAATAAAGATCGGCAAAGGTCGCATAGAAGAACTGCCGCACCATCGTGCGCGCAAAATCGCCGTTCGGCTGCTCCAGGAGCAGGAGATTGCGATACTGCCTGACGTCGCGCAGATAGGCGAACTTATCCTCGTCGTTGCCCTTGCCCTCGATTTTCGCGGCGTAGGAATAAAGCTCGCGCGCCTGGCCGAGCAAATCGAGGCCCATATTGGCGAGCGCCATGTCCTCTTCCAGCATCGGCGCATGGCCGCACCATTCCGACAACCGGTGCCCGAGAATGAGCGCATCGTCGGCACGGCGCAGCGCGTACAGCACCAGCGGGGTTTCGGAGACCTGGATCGAGGCGACAGCCATCACATATGCCCGACTTCGTCCGGCACGTCGTAGAAGGTCGGGTGCCGGTAGATCTTGGATTCCGCGGGCTCGAACATCATGCCCTTTTCGGACGGGTCGGAGGCCGTGATCGTATTCGACGGCACCACCCAGATCGAGAGCCCCTCGCCGCGGCGGGTGTAAATGTCGCGCGCGGCCTGCAGTGCCAGCGTCGCGTCAGCCGCGTGCAGCGAACCGACATGCTTGTGCGCCAGCCCGTTGCGGCTGCGAATGAAGACTTCCCAGAGCGGCGTGTTCGGCGTGGCCATCGCTGTCTCCTCTATTCCGCAGCTTGCGCGTGTTGTAGCTGCCGGCGCTTTTCGGCATAGGCCAGCGCCGCCTCGCGCACCCAGGCGCCGTCGTCATGCGCCTTGCGCCGCGCCGCCAGCCGGTCGCGGTTGCAGGGACCGTTACCGGCGAGCACCTGATTGAATTCTTCCCAGTCGATCGGACTGTATTCCCAATTACCATCAGCGTTTTGTTTCATGCCCGGATCGGGAATGGTGAGCCCGAGAAACTGCGCCTGCGGCACCGTCGCATCGACGAACTTCTGGCGCAGTTCGTCGTTGGAGAAGCGCTTGATCTTCCATTTGGTCGACGTGTCGCTGTGCTGGCTCGCCTTGTCGGGTGGACCGAACATCATCAAGACAGGCCACCACCAACGATCGAGCGCGCTCTGCGCCATCGCCTTCTGCTCTCCGGTGCCGCGCGACAGCGTCACCATGATCTCAAAGCCCTGGCGCTGATGGAATGATTCCTCCTTGCAGACGCGGATCATCGCGCGCGCATAAGGGCCATAGGAGCAACGGCACAGCGGAATCTGGTTCATGATCGCCGCACCATCGACCAGCCAGCCGATCGCGCCGATATCGGCCCAGGTCAGCGTCGGATAATTGAAGATCGAGGAATACTTCGCCTTCCCCGCCAGCATCAGGTCGACCAGCTCTTCGCGCGAGGTGCCGAGCGTCTCGGCGGCGGCGTAGAGATAAAGACCGTGGCCGCATTCATCCTGGACCTTGGCGAGCAGCGCGGCCTTCCGGCGCAACGACGGCGCGCGGGTGATCCAGTTGCCCTCGGGCAGCATGCCGACGATCTCGGAATGCGCGTGCTGTGAAATCTGCCGCGTCAGCGTCTTGCGGTAGGCGGCCGGCATCCAGTCGTTGGGCTCGATGCGCTCGTCGGCGTCGATGCGCGACTGGAACTGGGCGGAGCGTGCGGCGTCCTCAATATTGCGGTCTTCGCCATCGGACGTGTTGAGCGCCTGTGTGTACATGGCCGACCTCCCAATTATTCGTTGCAATTTGATATATATCAAAAACTTTCATCAATCAAGTATTATTGTAACATGTTTTATGTCCCCTCGAACCGGCGCGCCAGCGCACGAACGGGCTTCGGCAACGGCCCGTTTTCGTTGCTGGCGTTCTGGTCAAGCCATTGTTCCGACGCAGGAAGCAGCCCGCGATAGATCTCGCCGCAGAGTTGCCTGGCCGCCCTGCCCGGCCAATCCTCCGGCAGTAGTTCCGTCGGCAGCAGCGGGTCACGCAGCACGACGCGGCGGTAGTGGTGGATCAGGAGGATCCGCGCAGTGAAGGCGTCGCCGTCGCTGAGCGGCTCGCCGCGGCCGATCGATGCGCGCAGCGGCTCAAACGTCTTCATGAATTTCAGATAGGCGTCGGCGGTGCGCTGCAGTGGCCAGCTTTCGCTGAGCAGCCGCCGGCCGCTATCGTCCTCCGCGGATACTTCCAGGCGGATCGCGCCCGCGGCTTCCTCCGGAACCGGCACGCCCGAGGGCGCAACCCAGACGCCCGGCAGCGGACTGCCGAAGCCCGCGTTCTTCAGCGCATCGCGCGAGGCGTCGCGGTCCTCGCCATTGCCGATCAGCAGCAGCTCGAAGCGGCCGGTCCAGTCCGACGGTGGCGGATCGTAGATGTGCCTGGTGGCGGTATCGAAGGTTTGCCGCCCCTTTTTGTCGAGCCGGTAAAAACTGTTGCGGCCGACCTTGTTGCGCTCGAGCCAGCCGTCGGCTGCCAGCCGCGACATCGCCGTGCGCACCACGCCGCTGTCGATATCGAGACCTCTAAAAAATTCCAGCAGCGTGCCGAGCCACACCGAACCGCCGCGCGGCACGATGGCGTCGCCGAATACGGTGATGACGATCGAGCCGGTGCGCGAAGGTTCGCGCTTGAGCTGTTCGACGATGCGGGCAAGCGGCTGCGGCATGTCTCAACGCATACCGCGTTTTCCGGATTCACGAAAACGCCGGCGCGAGACCGGCGTGTCGATTTGCTGTCGGAAGCCCGATTACCTGTTCGGATTCGGATAAACCAAACTGCGCCAGCCGCGGCGGTCGAACGGTGACCACTGGCCTTCCGGCTGCGCCAGGCGATCGGCGACCGCATAGACCACGGCGGGATGGTGACCCATGCCGCAATGGCTGCTTTCGACCTCGATGCTCTCCGAGGTCGCGGTGGTCTTCTCCATGCAGCCCTGCCAGGCGCAGATTCCGTCGGTGCGGCTGAAGATCGCGGTGGTCGGCACCGGCGGCGTACCCGCCAGCGATCCGCCGAAGCGCGCGTCCTCTTGGTCGGCGCGGCGGCCGCTTGCCATCTCATAGACGCGCCAGGCGTTGGTCGCCTTCGGGCCGGCCGCAAACGGGCTGCCCAAAGTGATCACCGAGCGCACACGCCCCGGCATCATCTTGGCGAGTTGACGCGCGTAGAGGCCACCGAGGCTCCAGCCCACCAGGCTGACCTTGCGGCCATGCGTGTCGTTCAGTTCCTGCACCAGATCGACCATCGCGTGCTGCACGCCCTGGCGCAGACCGAGATTGCGGCCCTGGCGCCAGCCGCTGGCGGCGTAGCCGCGGCCCTTCAGGAAGCTGCGCAGCGGACGCGTCGAGGTGTCGGACGCGACAAGGCCCGGCAAGACCAGCACCGGATGCCCATCGCCGCTGGGCGCGAGGCTCAGAAGCGGCAAGGCACCGAGGAAAGCACCCAATTCGGAAATGGCTCGCCCCTCCAGAAACATCAGGGTCCTGGACGGCGGGCGAAGCGACTGTGTAGCAACGGACATCGTATCTCCTCTCGAGCCCGGCCCCTTAAGTCTCGGTAGCCGGCCCATGGTTCAGTGGGAAGACGCAAACCTCGGTAGAATTGTTCCGCAACGCAACATCGTCTCGTAAAAAGCTAAGGAACCGGTTTTGTCCTTGCAAGCGGCCCAGATCACACTTTGGATAACTAAAAGCGTTGACGTGATTAATTAGTCACACGAGCCGAAGCAGGTATTCGAGCGTGTAGAGCGCCAGCCCTGCAAGGCCGCCGATGAGCGAGCCGTTGAAGCGGATGTATTGCAGGTCACGGCCGATGTTGATTTCGATCAGCGCGATCAACTGCCCCATATCCCAGGATTTGACCTGATCGGAGATGAAGCTGGAGACGCCGCTCTTCTGTTCGGCGACCACGCTTCGCAACACAGCGACGAGACCCTGGTTGATCTCGGTGCGCAGTTCGGCGTCGCCGGCGAGCGCCTCGCCTGCCGCCAGGAACATCCGCACCAGATGCTGCTGCAACACCTGCGTCTCGCCGGACGCGCTGCGCTCGAAGAACGAGCGCGCGTTCGACCAGATGTTGCGGGCGAGATCGCCGAGTTCGGGCCGCGCCAGCAAATCGCGCTTCAGGCCGTCGATGCGTCCGGCGTAGTTCGGATCGCTGCCGAGCCGGTCGACGAACGACAACACCATGCGATCGAACTCGCCGCGAAACGGATGTTTTGGGTCGCTGCGGACTTCCTCGAAGAACGCGGTCGCCGACGCCACGATCTTGTTCACCAGAAACTTGTCGGCGCGATAGAGCTTTAGGAGCGTCGGCAACTCGTGGCGGATCTTCTCGCGGATCATGGCCATGGTCTCGGCCTGCGTCAACGACTGATGCACGGCGCGCAGGATGTCGTCGAGCAGTCCCTGGTGGCGGCCTTCCTTCACGAACGCACGCAGCGTACCGGCGGCGAGCGGCGCGAGATCGATCGACATCAATTGCGAGGTGATACGGCGGCTGACGAAAGTCATTAGGCCCGAATTCTCGATAGCGGCGACAGCCTCTGGCAACAGGCGGAGTGCGAAGCGCGCGAGGTCCTCGCTGCGTTTGCGGTCGCGCAGCCAATCGGCGATGAACGAGCCGAAATCGATCTGGCGCAGCTTGGCCTCGACGGGAGCTGCTTCAAGAAAATGCACCTCAATGAACTCGCCGAGCTTGTCGGCGATACGGTGCTGGTTGCTCTGGATGATCGCGGTGTGCGGGATCGGCAGTCCCAAAGGCCTGCGAAACAAGGCCACCACCGCATACCAATCGGCAAGGCCGCCGATGGTGGCGGCTTCGGCGAAGGCCGCGACAAAGCCGAGCGCGGGATGGACCGGCAGCAACGCCCTCGCCGCAATGAAGATCGCAAACGTCGCCGCCAGCACCAGCGTCGCCAGCAGTTTGACGCGGCGCAGCTCAGCGGCCCGCGCGGCATCGGCAGGCGTGTCTACGACGAATGTGCCGCGCGCATCCATAACGGCCTTCGGGAAAAAACGGCTTCAGACTACCAGCGTCGTCGTAGACAACCACCGGGCGCGCGAATGCGCACGCCCGATACCAAGCTCAACGAAGCAATCCCGAATGCCACTGAAAGCGACAGACTGGATCGATTCGTCGCTTGCGCTCCCCGTCATGACGGAGAGCGCCGCCCACCGTAAACGGTGACAACGATGATCTATGGCGACCTCAGACAAAAAGAAGGCCCGCCAAAGCGGGCCTTGCAAAAGGGCAGTTGGCAGATCGCGATCAGGCGGTCTTGCTGTAGACCTTGGAGAAGTTGTCCTGCGCGGTCTTGGCACCGTCGGCGACGAGCTTGCCGAGATATTCGGTGGTGGCCTTCGCCCGCGAAACGAGAACTTCGCCACGCGCACGGACCATGTCCGACTGGATCTGGGCGGCTTCGCTCAGCGACTTGGCCGAAGCGAGCTTGTCGATGCCGGCGAAGAACGCTTCCGCGTCCTGATACATCGCCTGCTGGATCGTGCGGCTGATCTTGGCGGCCTCGGAGACCGAACCGGCAACAGCGGTTTCGATCGCGGTGGTCACCTTCTCGGAACCGGCGTGGAAGTCGGCGGCGCGAACCTTGGCGGTCTCGGCCTGCTTCTTCACGAACTCACGTGCGGCTTCCGGAACTTCCATGTTCTGGAGCTTGGTGAGCGCCTCGGTGACAGGCGCGAAGGCTTCCTTGACGGTGTTCAGCACGGAATTGGTTTCGGTGGTCATAGGGGTCTCTCCATCCTCAGTTTTGAGCTATGGGCTCACCCCGTCCGGATTGGCCCGGGGCGAGATCGTTGTCCCATAATTAATGGTGCGTCGCAACATTAATGTTGCGTCGCGATATCACGAACTCGTGACTGGTCTGATTTTTCGGGCGATTTGCCTGCGGAACCGGCGGGATATCAGCCGGAATCAGTGCTGGACAGCCCCGGGAAGGCCGTAGGCCTCCATCTGCGCCCGGACCTGCGCCACATTATGCCCGAGCACGACGATGTCGTGCTTCTTGCCGTCGACGTCCCGGACATGGTCGCGCAGCAGGGCCTCGGCCTTGAAGCCGAGGCTCTCGAACAACGTGATCGCCGCCTGCTGGTCCACGGTCATCTGTACCGAGAGCTTTTCGAGGCCGGCGCCAAGCGCCAGCGCAAAGGTCTCCTGCGACAGCGCCCGGCCGACGCCCTGCCCGCGGACATCCTGCGACACCACCATCCGGATCTCGCCGACATGCGGCGACCACGAATGCGGATCGCGCACTAGCGTGCCGCAGCCGACCACCGTGCTGCCCTTCACCGCAAGCAGGCTCTTGATCTGCCCGCGCTCGATCTCGTTGATCCAGGCCGACAGCACCTTGGGCTGGCTGATATTGCGCGGCAGGAACAGCAAATCATGGGTCGGCAGTTTCTGCGCAAAGGCCAGCACGGCCTGCTCGTCCGCCCGGGACATCAGACGAAATTCGATGTCGCCGGCATCGGTCTTGGCGTGCCGCGGATAGGAACGTGTTTCACTCATGTCGATCTTCCACCCAACCAGTTGTCCAGTTTCGGCCATAGCCGCTTGATTGCATTGGCGCCGGCGACGAGGCTGACGTGACCGCCCTTCAGGATCACCTCTTCCTTGTCGGATGAGCCGACCTTGGCGATCAGATGCTTGGCCGCGTCATACGGCACGATGTGGTCGTGCTCGGCGACTGCATGCAGGATCGGCACCTTGATGTCGGCGATTTTGGCCGCGCGGCCCCCGACCGTCATGGTGTCGTTGTAGAGCTTGTTGTCCCACATCAGGTTCTTGGTGATATCGCGAAAATACTCGCCGGCCAGCGGCAGCGTATCGGTCGCCCAGCGGTCAAACATCCGGTAGGATTTCACGAACTCGTCGTTCCAGATATTTTCCCACAATTGCACCTGGCTAACGGCGCGCGACGCCGGCCGCAGCATCTCGAACGAGGACAGGATCATTTCCGGCGGCACGTTGCCGATAGAGTTGACGAGCTGGTCGACGTCGAAATAGCGCTTATCCGAGAAATTCTGGAACAGCTTCATTTCGCGGAAATCGATCGGCGTTGTGAAGCAGATCAGGTTCTTCATCGGCCCGTCGTTGAAGATCGAGCCGTACAGCAGCGACAGCACGCCGCCGAAGCAATAGCCGATCACGGTAATGTCATGTTCGCCGGAATCCTGCTGCACGCGGCGGACGCAATCCGGAATGAAGTCGAGGACATAGTCCTCCATGCGGAGCGATTTTTCTTCCGGCTTTGGCGCGGACCAGTCCAGCATGTAGACGTCGTAGCCGCGCTTCAACAGAAATTCGATGAAACTCTGGCCCGGCACCATGTCGAGGATGTAGCCGCGGTTGGTGGTCGCCATCACGATCAGGATCGGCACGCGGTAGATTTCGTCCACCATCGGCCGGTAGTGATAGAGGTTCATGGTGCCGCGGACATGCAAAATGTCCTTTGGCGTCGAGCCGAGCGACGGGCCCGACGAGGAGATGTATTCGACGCCCTTGATGCTGCGCTGGATCGCGCGCTGCACCTCGGACTGGATCCGTCCCGAGATGTCAGCCAGATCGAGGCCTGCTGGCGCGTTCATTTTTGCTCTCCCTCCGACGGGGGACGTTTGGTGCGCGGCGGCCGCTTCGCGCCATAGCCGCCTTCCGGCGCCAGCGAGTTGTGATGGATCTGCTGCAGCATGGCCTTGATCTCGTTGAGCTGACCTTCGATTCCCTGGATGCGCTCGGCCATGCCGACCAGCTGCGCCCGGCTCGGCAGGTTCATGCCAACGAGATATTTCTCCATCATCTCGCCGAGCTGCTTTTGCGCGCCCGCCGTGACGCCACCGACCTGGTTCATCACCTTGGAGAATTCGGGTGACGCCATTGCCTGATTGGCAAAGGAGTTGAACCCCTTCTCCATCTCCCCGATCATCGTCTGCCAGATCACGGCAGGATCGTTGCCTTTGTCGGCCATAGGCGCCTTCCATTTGGTTGCGAGCGCTTTGCCACGCCTCGGATATTTGTGGCCATACCACACCGTTGCGGCGTGGCGGTCAACGGGGCGTTTGGACGCCTGCTGCAAAGCCTTCTGCGATGCAGTAAACCGTGCCATACAGTTCCCCATCAAGGTACCATCGAGGGATAAACCGACGTGAACGTGCTCGTCCATCAACCACCTAAGATCGCCCACGCCAACGGCATCGACATTTGCTATGAAATTTTCGGCGACGCCGGCGCGGAACCGTTGCTGCTGATCATGGGCCTCGGCGCCCAGATGATCCATTGGGACGACGAATTCTGCCACCAACTGGCCGCGCGCGGCTTTCGTGTCATCCGCTTCGACAACCGCGACATCGGCAAGTCCTCGCGGATGACGGGGGGCAAGCGCCTGACGCCGATCGAGCTGCTGAAGCTGCGGTTCCTGAAGATCCCGGTCGCCGCGCCCTACAAACTGATCGATATGGCAAAGGACACCGTCGGCCTGATGGATGTGCTCGGCATCAAGTCGGCGCATCTGGTCGGCGCGTCGATGGGCGGCATGATCGCCCAGGAAGTCGCGATCTCGTTCCCGCAACGGGTGCGCTCGCTGACCTCAATCATGTCGACGACGGGCAATCCCAAGGTGCCGCAGCCGACGCGCGAGGCCGCCGCCATGCTGATGGCGCCGCCGCCGGCTACGAAGGAAGAGTATTTCGAGCGGTTCGCCAAAACCTGGAAGATCCTGCGCGTCGGCTCGTTTCCGGAAGACGAAGCAATCGATCGCTCGCGTGCCGAACGTACCTACGAGCGCGGCCTCAATCCGGCCGGCGTCGGGCGGCAGTTGCGGGCGGTGCTTGCGTCGGGCAGCCGCAAGGAACGCCTGCGTTCGGTGAAAGCGCCGACACTCGTCATTCACGGCACCGTCGACCCGCTGGTTCGCCCCGAGGGCGGCAAGGATACCGCGGCGTCGATTCCCGGCGCGAAGTTGTTGATGATCGAAGGCATGGGCCATGCGCTGCCGATCCCGATGTGGCCGCAGATCATCGACGCGATCGACAAGCACGCGCACGGCGCGGCGGCGAAGGCGGCTTGACGTTATTTTTCTTTCGTCGCGATCCAGATCACATGCCGCGCCCCGCCGCCTCTTCCGGTGGCGCGCACGGCAACCTCATTGACGTCGAAACCGGCACCACGCAGGCGCTTTGAAAACGCCGCATTGGGGCCCGAGGACCACACGGCAAGAACGCCGCCGGGCCGCAGCGCCGTGTGTGCCGTCTTCAATCCGGCTGGACTGTAAAGCGCGTCATTGGCCTTCCGCGTCAGGCCTTCCGGACCGTTATCGACGTCGAGCAGGATCGCATCGAATGCCGATCGGCTGGATCGGATGAGTTCGGTGACATCCCCCTCGCGAATGCTGACGCGCGGATCGCTAAGACTATCGCCAAAAATCTCCGCCATCGGGCCGCGCGCCCAGGTGACCACCACTGGCACCAGTTCGGCCACCACGATCCGCGCATCGGTTCCGAGGACAGCAAGCGCGGCGCGGAGCGTAAAGCCCATCCCCAATCCGCCGATCAGCAGCTGCGGCTTCTTTATTTCCTCGATTTTCCTGGCCGCGAGCGTGGCAAGCGCGGCTTCGGAGCCGCTGAGGCGGCTGTTCATAAGCTCATTGGTGCCGAGCTTGATCGAGAACTCGCCGCCACGCCGCATCAGGCGCAGTTCCCCATCGGTACCGGGAATGCGCGCGGTGTCGATTTTTACCCACGGAATCATCGGGAAATTCTAGCACAGGAATAAAGTTTGCCGTCGTCCTGGCCGAGCAAAGCGAACGGAACCACGATACCGTCATCGTCCGGCTTGACCCGGCTTGACCGGGCGAGCCAGTATTCCAGAGGCCTGCGGTTATCACGCGCCGTCTCACAACCGCCGCGGCGTACTGGGTCCCCGCTTTCGCGGAGGACGACAGCTGGGACAGATCATCCCCCCGCCCACACATCGAGCACGTAGCGGTTCTTGCTGCCGAGATCGTCGATCCAGCGCAGGCCCACATCCGCATCGGCGCCGGTGCGTTCGCGATAGATCGACACCAATGCGGCCTTGACGTCCGGCTCCATCTTGCCGCCGTCGCCACAGATATAGACGACCGCGCCCTTGTCGATCAGGCTCCACACCTGATCCTTCTGCGCCGCGACCAGGTGCTGGACATAGGTCCTCGGTCCGTCGGCGCGCGAGAACGCGGTATGCAGCTCGGCGACGCCGTCCGCCGCGAACGCTTTCAACTCATCAGCATAAAGATAATCCTGCTCGGGGTGCCGGCAGCCGAAGAACAGCATCGCTTGCCCCAGGCTCGCGCCCTTGGCCTTGCGGTCGGCGCGTTCCTGGAGGAAGCCGCGGAATGGCGCGAGCCCCGTGCCGGGTCCGATCATGATGATCGGCACAGACGGATCGTCCGGCAGGCGGAAGCCGGCCTTGGTCTCGCGGACGGTGGCGTGAATGGTGTCGCCGGCGCGGCGGCCGGCGAGGTAATTCGAGCACACGCCCCTGTAGACGCCACGGCCCGAACTCGCGGGCGCCTCGACTACGCCGACGGTGACGCTGCAGCGCGCGGGATCGCCCGCCGGCGACGACGAAATCGAATAATAGCGCGGCGCGAGCAATGACAGCATTTCGAGGTAAGCGTGGAACGGCAACTCGCAAGCCGAATGTTCCTCCAGCAGGTCGAACACCGATTTGCGTTTTGCCAGCACCTCGCTACGGTAGCGCTCGGTGGAGGCGGCGTCGTCGCCGACATAGACCAGCAGTTTCGGCTTGGTGACCGGACACCGCGTGTGTTCGGACATGATCTGGATCTGCTTGCGGGTCGCGATCTGCTGCAATTCGACGAACTCGGTCAGCAGCCGCCCGACCGACACGGCATCGCCAACCGGCAATTGCGCGCGGCGGCCTTCGGCGACCGCAAGCCGGATCTGATCGGCGGGCAGGAAGCCGAACCGGCGCGCCACCGAATCGACCAGCGCCGGATCGTTGCGCGGCACCACGCTGAGATGGTCGCCGACGCGGTAGGAAACACCCGGCGGCAGTTGCACCTCGATATGCCGGGTCGAGCGGTCGGAAGGATTGGCGCCTTGCTTGTTTTGCAGCTCGGAATTGACCTGCACCTTCATCGGCGACACGCCGCCCTGCGCCACGATCGCGTTGACGGCGGTCGGCGCCACCGGCTCGATCGTGTACAGCGGCGCGTCGTCGGCGCTGCGGGTGAAGTTCGACGCCAGCCCGAACTCCTTGGTTGCCGCCGGTGCTGCGGCTGCGAACCATTTCTCGAACTGGCCGTCGAGATCGCTGCGGGCATCGCCCTCGCCGCGCGCATAAACGCTGCGGGCGCCGTGCGACGCCAATTGCTCGTCGATCATGCGCGGCACCGACTGATAGGTCGCCGCCCAGTCGCTGTTGCCGCAGCCGAATACCGCGTAGCGAACCTTGGCGAACGCATCCCTGGGCAGGTCGCTGCCCAGCCATTTGACGAATTGCGTGGCGTTGTCGGGCGCGGCGCCATTATAGGAGGCGCAGAAGATCAGCACGCCACCCTGCTCCGGCAGTTGGCCTGCGAAATCGTCGAGCGGCGCCAGTTTTGTGGCGAAGCCATTGACCTCGGCGAGATCGGCGACGCGGGTGGCGAGTTCTTCCGCGGTGCCGAGATTGGAGCCGTAGAGCACCAGCAACGGCGTGTCGTGTCCGGGGCGTGTCCGGGCTCGCGGCGCGGCGGTGTTCGCGGCCGCCGCCGGCGCGGTGGCGCGGCCGGCGAAGGTGCCGCGGTCCTTTTCCGTGCGCGGCCGCACCTTGATCTTGAAGCCCTCCGGCTTGATCGTCAGCGTCTCCTTGAGATGCATCTGGTAGCGGTGGACGTCGATCAGCTTGAAGCGCTGCAGGATCATGCCGAGGGCGAGCGCGGATTCATGCATCGCAAAGCCTCGGCCGATGCAGGCGCGCTGGCCATTGCCGAACGGCTTCCAGGCATTGATCGGTCGCTTGGCCTCCGCCTCGCGGCTGAAATTCTCGGGGTCGAACGCATCCGGGTTCGGCCCCCAGACGTTGGGGTCGCGATGCAAGGCCAGCACATGCACCAGGACGAACGTACCTTTCTTGAGCCTGTATTTTCCGCCGATGACCTCGTCCTGGAGCGGTGCCACGCCATAGGCCGGCGCCGGCGGCCACAGCCGCAGCGCCTCCTTCAGGATCTGCGTGATGTAGGTGAGCTGCGTGACCTGCTGATAGGTCGGCTTGACATTGATGTCGCCACCGAGCACCCGGTCGACTTCATCGTAGGCTTTCTTCAGCACCTCGGGATGTTTCAGCAACGCATAGATCGCGCAGGACAGCATTCCGCTGGTGGTCTCGTGGCCGGCGATCAGGAATGTGTTGATCTGGTAACGGATGTTGACGTCTTCGAGCTGCGTGCCGGTGGCGCGGTCGACGCCGGTCATCATGGCGCTGAGCATGTCCTTCTTGGACTCGTTGACCTCGGCGTTCTTGCGCCGTTCCGCGACGATTTCGTCCACCATCTTGTTCATGAACGCGACGTCGCCGGCGAGGTCACGATTGCGGCTACGCAGCCACAGCCCCTCGAGCGGGAGACCGCGGGTCAGCATGATGGTCTCGAGCGAGCGCACCAGCGACGCAACGAACGGATGATAGTCCTCTCGATAGAATGAATTGAACCGATAATCGAACCCGCACAGTCCGACGGTATCCAACGCCAGCGCGGTCGTGTCGTGAACGACGTCGATTTCATCGTCGGCGTTCATCCGCTCCCATTTTTTTACGAGCTGCTCGGCGATATCGAGCATGCTGGGGTGATAGGACTGCATCGCGCGATTGCCGAACGGCGTCATCAGGATGTTGTGCGCCTTGCTCCAGTTCGGTTCGTTGGTATGGGCCGTAAACAGGCCGTCGCCGCCGACGGCTCGCACACGGCGCAGCGAGCCGCGCACAGACTTGTCGAAACGTTTCTCATCACTGATCTCATCGACCAAATCGGCGCCCGAGACAACGACAAGCGGCGCACCCATCATGTCGAGCCAGTAGATCGGCCCGAGTTCTTTTGCCAGCCGCATCATGTGCTGGATCGGCGCGGTCGCGTCCAGCGACAGTATGTTGCCGACCACTGGCTTGGTCGGCGGATGCGGGATCGGACTCAGTCTGTTGCTGGACGCCATTGTGGGATTGTCTCCTGCCACCTTTTACGCACCGGCCTCATCCTGACGAGCGCGCCCTTGCGCGCGTCTCGAAGGATGGCCGCCCGCCCTAACCAAACCGCTTTCTACGCCATTCGATCAGTTTGGCGCTGACCTCATCCGGCTTTTCCTGCTGCGTCCAATGGCCGCTGTCCTTGACCAGATACTTCTCCAGATCAGGAACGAGCTTCTCCATGCCGTCGGCGGCCGACGGTGGCAGCACCGCGTCGTTCTCCGCCATGATCATCAGCGACGGCACGCGGACGGTATGGTCGAGCCCGGCCGAGCGCTGCCAGTTGCGGGTAAAATTGCGGTACCAGTTGATACCGCCGGTGAAGCCCGTCTTCGTGAACGTGTCGACAAACACCTTTTTCTCCTCGGACGACAGGATCGGCGTGCGCGGATCATGTTTGGCGTCATAACCGGCAATCATCTGCGGAAATGCCAAATTGAGTCTCGGTGAAGCACCGACGCCGGCGACCACCTTCTCTTCCGGAGTAGTATCGGCGCGCCGCACCGGCTTGCGCATGAAGGCATCAAAAGTCTGCTCGACCCGGCTGCCAAATATCCTGTCGGGCTCGCGCGCGGGATCCTGGAATTGCACGATATACATACTGTCCCCGAACCGCTTGCGGAACAGATCGATCGGATCGGCCGGCGCGCGGTCGTAATGGGGGGTGTTGACCCCGACGACGCCGGCGACACGTGAAGGATGCCGCAGCGGCATCTGCCAGACGACGAAGCCGCCCCAGTCGTGGCCGACGAAGACCGCCTTGTCGATTTTCAGATGATCCATCAGACCGACGAGATCCCCGGTCAAATGCTCCATGTCATAGCTCTCGACCGGCTCGGGGCGGTCGGTAGCGCCATAGCCGCGCTGGTCCGGCGCGATCACCCGGATACCGGCCTCGCCGAGGGCTTTGATCTGGTGACGCCAGGAGAACGCGATTTCCGGCCAGCCATGGCAAAGGATCACCGGTGGCGTGTCGGTGTTCGGGCCGGCCTCATAATAGCCCATCCGAATCCCGTTCGTCTGCGCGAACTTCAGCGGCGGCATTTCAATCATGGCAAAACCCTATTCGGCCGCGCTGGTAATGTTGGGCGGCGGCGCGTAGGCCGCTTCCAGCGCTTCAAATTCCAGCGGCAGCATGTCGCACAAAACCTGGACATGGGGAATGATGTTGGCGCCGGCGATGAAGCCGAAATCGAGCTGGTCGCGGTAACTCTGCACGGTGATGTTGAGCGCGAGTCCGTGGGTCGAGATCGACACCGGGAAGATGTGCAGCAATTCCGCACCTGCCGCATACAAGGTCTGCCGCGGCCCGGGCACGTTGGACACCGTGATGTTGGCCGCCGGCGGCAGAACGTCGGAGAGATTCCAGCGGCTGTAGAGCAGCGCCATGATCTGGACCAGGATCGGCGCACCCAGCATCGAGATATTCGACACCTGCGGCATCAGCGCCCGCAGCGGGTGCGACATCTCCTTGGCCTTGGTGGATTGCGCGATGATCGCCTCCAGCCGTCCCTTCGGGTCCTCGATGTTGGTGGCGATCGAGCAGATCATGCCGAACACCTGGTTGTTGGCTTCGGTGTTGCCCTCCTCGCGCAGCGAGATCGGGACCGCGGCGGTCAGCGACTTGTTCGGCAGCGCGCCCTGCTGCAGCAGGTAACGCCGGACCACGCCGGAGGAAAGCGCCAGCACCACGTCGTTGAGTTTGCCGCCGGATGCCTTGGCGAGCGCTTTCGCCCGCAACAGCGAGATCGAGGTGCCGGCAAAGCTGCGCTCCGAGGAGATCGCCTTGTTCAGGATGGTCGGCGGCGACACCATGCTGGCGATGCTGTCGCGTGACTTCGGATCTGAAATCTTGCCGACCACATCGGAAACGCTCTTCAGCATGGTCGGGACGTTGGCGGCAAATTTCACCGCATTCTCGATCTGGAACATCGCGTTGTCGAACAGGATCGATCCGAGATCGCTCTTTCCAGAGCGCGGCAGTTCCAGACTCTTCGGCGCCGCCGAGGAATCGAACGGCTGCCGCCACAGCTGCTGATAGGAATCGATCAGATTGGCGGCGATGTCACGCGGCTCCTGGGCGACCTTTCGCGCCGTCGGCGGCTCGACCTCGCGCGGCACCGGCGTCAGATCGTAGATCATGTTGGTAAGCGCCGCACCCGCGCCGCCGTCAATGCAGGCGTGGTGCATCTTGGAATAAAGCCCGATCTCGTTGTCCTTCATGCCCTCGAAGACGTAAAACTCCCAGAGCGGCCGGGCGCGGTTCAGGAGCTTGGCATGCATCCAGCCGACGATGCGCTCCAGCGTGGCGCGGTCGTAGGGGGCCGGCAGGCTGCCGCGGAAAATATGGCGGTCGATGTCGAACTGGTCGTCCTCGACCCAGGACGGATGATCGATGTCGAGCGGCGCCTTTTCCAGGCGGGCTTTGAGGATCGGCGCGATGTGCAGCCGCGAGGCGATCATCGCCTTGAAGTCTTCGAAGAAGTTGCCGTTGTAATTCTCGGGCAGGCGGAAGATCGCCATGCTTCCGACATGCATCGGCATTTCCGGCGTTTCCAGATACAGAAACGACGCGTCCATCGAGGACAGTTTCTTGGCGTCAGTCATGTTTTCCTCCCGCAGAGATCACGCGACGCCTTGATGGCGCTTCTGGCGTTCAGACGGTCCTCAAGACGGGTCGGGTCTTCAAGGACATTGGTCAGGATTGTGCATTTTCCGGGGGCCCATATGCAATGGCAAACGGGCCCCATCGGTCAAATTGCCTGAACTCGCCCTCGGCCTGCGCCAGCCGATCGGCCATCGCCCACAGGGCAGCGGGGTTGACGCCCAGCCCAACATGGCTTGCGAGATACACCTCGATATTTTCAGCCGTATCGGAGGGGCGCAGCAGGCTGGTACGCCAGTTCACGATGCCGTCGGTGCGGGAATAGATCGAGGTGGCGGGAACCGGCAGGTCGCCGGCGATGGCCTCCCTGATCTCCGGATTGTCGTTGATGCCTTCACCCGACAGCGCCTCGTAAAGCTTCGTGGCGTTGGTCGCGGTGATGTCGTTGGCAAACGGACTTCCGAGCGTGATCACGGAGCGCACCATGTCCGGCAGTTGCAAGGCCAGGTCGCGCGCGTAGATGCCGCCGAGACTCCAGCCAATGATGCTGACCTTTCGGCCGGTCGTTTCATGAATTTGCTTCAACAGATCGCGCAGCGCGCCGCGCTTGCTGGCGACGCCGCCCAGATTGCGGCCCAAGTTCCAGGCATAGGTGTCGTAGCCCAGCTCTTTCAGATAGCGCCGCAGCGGCGCCATCGAGAGGTCGCTGGCGAGAAATCCCGGCAGCGCCAGTACCGGATGACCGTCGCCCCGCGGCGCGCGCAGTAACAGCGGCGACAACAGCAAGCTCGTATTCAGTTCGAACAGGCCTCTTGCTTCGGCCAGCATCAGGAACAGGCTCGGCGGACGAAGCCTGCCTTCTTCCGCCGGCGTGTCGTCGACGACCGCCACTATTTCTTGTCCTTCTTGGTCATGCTGCCGAGCCCGGCCATGGTGACGAACATGTCCTGAAAGCGTTCGGCGATCTTGGGATCGAAGGTGAACCAGGTTTGCAGCAGCGATTCCGGGGAGACCTTGTCGATGTTGGCCATCATCTGCCGCTGCATCTTGTCCATGACCGCGGTCTGCATCGGCGCGACATCAGGAAGTCCGAAAAACTGCCGGGCCTCGAGAGGGGTGCAATCTATTTCAACGTTTACCTTCATGGCCGCTCCTCACCGCTTTGATGGCTTGCCGCAGTATCGCCGTGACTGGCTGAGTCACGCAAGGACAAGACCGCTCCCGGGACCCCTCATTTGTCGCACATCGTCAACCAAACCGTTCAACCGCAAAAGGGGTGGTATCGGCAAACGGCGTCTCGCCGGTCATCATTTCCGCCAACAGGCGGCCGGACGCGGGTCCGAGCGTCAAGCCGTGGTGTTGGTGACCGAAATCGAACCACAGGCCGGGATGACGGGGCGCCTTCCCGATCACCGGCAGCATGTCCGGCAGACAGGGCCGCGCGCCCTTCCATGGCTGGGCCTCGACCGGCTTTCCGAGCGGGAACAACGCATGCGCCCGCGGCAGCGCCCGCTCGACCTGGACCGGGGTCGGCGGCGCATCGCGCCGGGCGAATTCCGCCCCGGTGGTCAGACGAATGCCGCGGTTCATCGGTGCCAGCAGAAATCCCTGATCGGTGTCCAGCACGGGGTGATTGAGCACGGCATTGCCGCGCGGCGCCAGATGCAGATGATAGCCGCGCTTGACGTTGAGCGGGATCGAATAGCCGAGCGGGGCGAAAATCTGATCGGACCACGGCCCCATGGCCACCACCACCTCGCGCGCCGTGATGGTGCCTTCCATCGTTGCCACGCGCCAGCGGCCGCCTGCTCGTTCGAGCGTTCGTGCATCGCCGACCAGGAACCGGCCGCCCTTGCGGCCGAACAGCGCCGCATAGGCCTTGGCGAGGCCACCGGGATCCGGGACAAAGCCGGGATCGGGAAAATGCACACCGCCGGCGAAGTCGCCGGTCAGATGCGGCTCGCGCTCGGCGATCGCCGAAGCATCGAGCACCTCGCCCGCGACGCCATATTGCCTCGCGCGTTCGAGTTCCTGCAAAGCTTTGGCAAGCGTCGCATCGGAGCGATACAGTTTGATCCAGCCGGTCCGTTGCAACAGCTCCGGCACCTTGGCTTCCGCGATCAGCGCTTCGTGCTCGACCATGCTGCGCTGGATCAGCGGCAATTCGGCCATCGCGCTGTGCAGCGCACGCTCCGGCGAAGACGCAAGGAAGTAGCGCACCAGCCAGGGCAGGAAGGCCGGCAGATCGGAGAAATGATAGCGCACCTGCGGGGCGCGGTTGGACGCATATTGCAGGATCTGGCGGAAATCCCGGGGGAACATGTAGGGAAACACCGAAGCACTTTCGATCAATCCGCCATTGCCGTAACTGGTCTCCTCGCCCGCCAGTTCGTGCCGGTCGATCAGAACCGCATCGCGCCCCCGTTTCTGGAGGTGCAGGGCGGCGCCGACGCCGACCATGCCCGCCCCCAAAACAAGAACGTCGGCCTTCAGTTCCGCCATCGGCACTCCGAAAGTTGAATGTAACGGCCTCGCGCGTAAAGCCTAAGGTGAAGCTAGTCATTGCCGCATCGCCACGCAAACTTGCTCCCTCAATAAGGCAAATCACGCTTGCGTGGCGGCTGGACTTTGGCAACATGGATCGGCAATATCCGCCATCACTTGCGGAAATGGCTGATCAAAGCGGGAAATCGAACAAAATGTCAGTACGTCAGAGTTTGCTTGCAGCGGCCACGGTTTCAATCCTCGCGCTTGCGCCGGCATCGGCCCAGACCCTGCGCTACGCCAACCAGGGCGACCTCAAATCGCTGGATCCCCATACGCTCAACGAAACCACAACGCATGCGCATCTAGGCCAGGTCTATGAAGGTCTGATTGCGCGCGACAAGGATCTCAAGATCATTCCCGGACTGGCCGAAAGCTGGGAAATCCCGGAGGAGCCCACCCGCTGGCGCTTCCATTTGCGCAAAGGCGTCAAGTTCCAGAACGGCGACCCCTTCACCGCCGACGACGTGGTGTTCTCCGCCGACCGCGTCCGCGCCAAGGGCTCCAACCTGCAGACCCGCATCGCCGCCGATGCCAAGGTCGTCAAGGTCGACGACTACACCGTCGATTTCATCCTGACCTCGCCCAATCCCATTCTGCACTACCAATGGGATACCTGGTACATCATGGACAAGAAATGGGCCGAGGCGAACAACTCGGTGGCCCCGACGCCGGCGGCCGCAACCACGCCGAGCTACGCCTCGCTCAATGCCAACGGCACCGGCGCCTTCATCGTCGAGAGCCATCAGCCCGGCGTGAAGACCGTGTTCAAGCCGAACCCGAACTGGTGGCGCAAGCCCGAGCATAATCTCAAGGAGATCATCTTCACGCCGATCGGCTCCGACGCCACGCGTGTCGCCGCCCTGCTCTCGGGTGAAGTCGACATCATCGAGCCGGTTCCGATCCAGGACATCGGCCGCGTCGATTCCAGCCCGAACGCGCAGGTGCTGAAGGGACCGGAACTGCGCACCATCTTCATCGGCATGGACCAGGTTCGCGACGAATTGCTGTACTCGAACATCAAGGGCAAGAATCCCTTCAAGGATGTCCGCGTCCGCGAAGCCTTCTTCAAGGCGATCGATATCGAACTGATCAAGACCCGCGTGATGCGCGGGCTCTCGACGCCCTCGGCCCTGATGGTCGCGCCGCAACTGTTCCCGCTTTCCAAGGACTTTACCCGGCCGAAATTCGATCCCGACGGCGCCAAGAAGCTCTTGACGGAAGCCGGCTATCCCGACGGTTTCGAAGTCACGATGGATTGCCCGAACGATCGCTACGTTAACGATGCCGCCATCTGCCAGGCGGTGGTCGGCATGCTGGCCCGCATCGGCGTCAAGGTCACTCTGCTGGCGCAGCCCAAGCAACTGTATTTCGCCAAGATCCTGAAACCCGGCGGCTATCAGTCATCGCTCTATCTGCTCGGCTGGACTCCGGGCACGTCGGACTCGCACAATGTGCTTTATGACATCATGGGCTGCCGCGACGACCCGAAATCCGCACGTGGCGAAGCCAACGTTGGCGGCTACTGCAACAAGAAGATGGACGAGATCACCGACAAGGTGCTGGTCGAACCCAATCCGGCCACACGCGATTTGCTGATCAAGGAAGCCTTCGAAATCGCCGCAAAGGATTTCGCCTATATCCCGCTGCACCAGCAGGCCCTGGCCTGGGGCGTGTCGAAAAAGCTCAAGGTGGTGCAGCGCGCCGACAACGCGGTGCTGCCCTACTGGATGGTCAAGTCGGAATAGGCAGGCTCTACGACCCAGGTCCCGGTGGCTTCACGCTCCCGGGACCTTTCGTTTCCGGCGGACAGTGGCGTCCGCCACAGCGTAAAGAGAGAAGTGAAAGGATCACATGCTCGCTTTCACTCTTCGTCGGGCGATCCAGGCGATGGGCGTCATGATCGCCGTCGGCATCATCTCGTTTTCGATGTTCCGCTTCGCCGGCGATCCCGTTAACCAGATTGTCTCGCTGGATACCTCGGCGGCCGAACGCGAAGCGGTACGCAAATCGCTCGGTCTCGATGATCCCGTGGTGGTGCAGTTCGCGCGTTATTTCGGCAATGCGGCCCAGTTCAAGTTCGGCGTCTCCTATCAATTCCGGCAGCCGGTATCGAGCCTGTTGGCGGAGCGGATGCCGGCCACGCTGGAGCTTGCAATCTGCGCCAGCATTTTCGCGATGGTGTTCGGCATCCTGATGGGGGTCTATTCGGCGCTGAAGCGTGACACCGCGTTGGCCAAAATATTCCAGGCGGTGTCGCTGATTGGAATCTCGCTGCCGACCTTCCTGATCGGTATTCTCTTGATCTATCTCTTCTCGGTGACGCTGGGCTGGCTGCCCTCGTTCGGCCGCGGTGATGTCGTGCGGCTCGGCTGGTGGACCACAGGGCTCCTGACCATCTCGGGCCTCAAGGCGCTGATCATGCCCTCGATCACCCTCGGCCTGTTCCAGTTGACCCTGATCATGCGGCTGGTGCGAGCTGAAATGCTGGAAGTTCTTCGGACCGACTATATCCGCTTCGCGCGCGCCCGTGGGCTTACCACGCGGGCGATCCATTTCGGCCATGCGCTGAAGAACACGCTGGTTCCCGTTATCACCGTGGCTGGCCTGCAATTTGGCTCGGTTATTGCATTTGCCATCATCACCGAGACCGTCTTCCAGTGGCCGGGCATGGGGTTGTTGTTCGTGCAGGCGGTGCAAAACGTCGATATTCCGATCATGGCGGCCTATCTGCTGATGGTCTCCCTGATCTACGTCACCATCAATCTTGTGGTCGACATCCTCTACACCGTCGTCGATCCGCGCCTGCGTTCGACCATCAGCCGTCCGGCTTGAAGCGAGATATTAGATGTCCGATGCCGTCGTCCCCCGTGCCGAGCCGAGCGCACCGCCTGCGCGCCCCGGTACCAGCTGGCTAAGGCGCACGCTCGCGAGCGACATCTTCTACTCGTTCCGCCGCTCCAAGCTGACGATGGTGGCGGCCGCAATCACGCTGTTGTTTTTCCTGCTCGCGATCTTCGCATCCGTGCTCGCGGTCCAGAACCCGTTCGATCCGGCGCAGCTTCAATTGATGAATTCGCGCATCTCGCCGCTATGGACCGCCGACGGTCAAAGCCCGTTCCTGCTCGGCACCGACGAACAGGGCCGCGACGTGTTTTCCGCCATTCTCTATGGCCTGCGCATTTCGCTGGTGGTCGGCGTGCTCGGCGTGATCTTCGCTGGCACGCTCGGCATCACCCTTGGGCTGATTGCGGGCTATGTCGGCGGCGCGGTTGATGGCCTGATCATGCGCATCGCCGACGTGCAGCTCACCTTCCCGGCCATCCTGATCGCGCTGCTGGTCAATGGTGTCGCGAAATCCGTGTTCGGCAACCGGCTCGACGCCATGAGTACGCTTGCGGTGCTGGTGGTCGCAATCGGACTGAGCTTTTGGGTGCAATACGCCCGCACCGTGCGCGGCTCCGTCATGGTCGAGAAGAACAAGGACTATGTTGCCGCAGCCCAATTGATCGGCCTGCCCGCTCGCAAGATCATGCTGCGCCACGTGTTGCCGAACGCGATGGGTCCGGTGCTCGTGATCGCAACCATCAACCTCGGGCTCGCGGTCATCACCGAGGCGACGCTGTCGTTCCTGGGCGCAGGTATGCCCGACACGATGCCCTCGCTCGGCACGCTAATCCGGATCGGCAATAATTATCTGTTCGCGGGCGAATGGTGGATCGTGGCCTTCCCCGGCGTAGCGCTGGCCGGACTGATCCTTTCCATCAACCTGCTCGGCGACTGGCTGCGCGACGCGCTCAATCCAAAACTCCGATGACCGTCCCCGTTCTCTCCGTTCGAAATCTCGAGGTGGAGTTTCTCACCCGTCGCAGCACGCTGCATGCGATCAATGGAATCTCCTTCGACATCGCCAAGGGCGAAGTGCTCGGCGTGGTTGGTGAATCCGGCGCCGGCAAATCGGTCACGGGCCTCGCCGTGATCGGCCTGATCGATCCGCCCGGCCGCATCGCCGGTGGCGAGATCTATCTGTCGGGAACGCGGATCGATCATCTGCCGCCGGAGGAGATCCGCCGCATCCGGGGAAAACGGATTGGGATGATCTTCCAGGATCCGCTCACCAGCCTCAATCCGCTCTACAAGATCGGCGACCAGATCATCGAGACCATCCGCACCCACGCCAATCTGTCGGAGACCGCGGCGCGCAAGCGCGCCATCGATCTGTTGGCGGAAGTCGGCATTCCGGCACCCGAAAAGCGCATCGACGCCTATCCGCACGAATTCTCCGGCGGGATGCGCCAGCGGGTGGTGATCGCACTGGCGATTTGCGCCGAACCCGAACTGATCATCGCCGACGAGCCGACCACCGCGCTCGACGTCTCGGTGCAGGCGCAGATCATCTCGCTGATCAAGCGCCTCGGCCGCGACCACGGCACTGCCGTGATGCTGGTGACACACGACATGGGCGTGATCGCGGAGACCTCCGACCGCGTCGCGGTGATGTATTCGGGGCGTATCGCCGAGATCGGCCCGGTACAGGATGTGGTGCAGAACCCGCTGCATCCCTATGCAAAGGGCTTGATGGGTGCGATCCCGACGCTGGCCGGCGAAGACAAGCGGCTGGTGCAGATTCCCGGCTCAATGCCGCGTTTGTCGGCGATCCCGCCGGGCTGTCCGTTCAACCCGCGCTGCGGCTTTGTCTTCGATCGCTGCCACGTCGAACGGCCGGAACCGATCGCGCACGGGACCCAGGCGGTCGCCTGTCATCTCTATGATGCCGCGCTCCAACGCGACGGTCAAGGAGACCGCGGCATGAGCCAGGCGCCCTTTGTCGACGTGAAGAATTTGCGCCGCGTGTTCGACGTCTCAAAACCGTGGCTCAATCGCGTACTCGAAGGCGGCCATCTGGAATTCCTGAAGGCCGTCGATGGCGTTACCTTCGACATCAAGAAGGGTGAAACCTTTGCGCTCGTCGGCGAATCCGGCTCGGGCAAGACCACGGTGGCGCGGATGGTGGTGGGACTGCTGCCGCCAAGTTCCGGCGAGGTCGTCATCGACGGCGTGTCGATGACCGATGCAAAGCAGGCGCAGATACGACAAAAGCTGCGCCGCCGCATCCAGATGATCTTCCAGGATCCCTATGCGAGCCTCAATCCGCGCTTCCGGGTCGATGCCATCGTCTCCGAGCCGATCCGCGCCTTCGACCTGATGCAGGGCGAGCGCGACATCGCCGCGCGCGTCGGCGAGCTGTTGACCCTGGTTGGCCTGCATGCCGATGACGGCCTGAAATTTCCGCACGAATTTTCCGGTGGCCAACGCCAGCGCATCGCGATCGCCCGAGCGCTGGCCTCGGAAGCCGAGTTCATCGTCTGCGACGAACCGACCTCGGCGCTCGATGTCTCCGTGCAGGCGCAAATCCTCAATCTGATGCGCGATCTCCAGGACAAGTTCGGCCTGACCTATCTCTTCATCAGCCATAACCTCGCCGTGGTGCGTCATATGGCGAGCCGCATCGGTGTGATGTATCTCGGCCGCATCGTCGAGATCGCGGAGGGACGCGAACTCTTCAACAACCCGCGGATGCCCTACACCAAGATGCTGCTGGGCGCGGTTCCCGATCTCGCGATGTCGGGCCGCCAGCGGATTCCTGTCAAGGGCGAGATCCCCAATCCGATCGATCCGCCGCCCGGTTGCGCCTTCAACCCGCGCTGCCCGCTGGCGTTCGATCGCTGCCGGAAAGAGGCGCCCGCGCTGATCGACGGGGTCGCCTGTCATGCCGTCAACAGTCCGGCCGAGGCTGTTCCCGCGTGATCACGGGGATGGGAGCCATCCCAGTCAACCAACCGGTTGGCAGGGAGCCTGCCCTGTGGTCAAGTGCCGCCGCACCACGTTACCAGCGCAGCATCGGATTCCCATGAGCAACATCAATCCCGATCCGTTCACGACCCGGCCGGAAGTCGAAGGCACGTTCGGGGTTGTGACCTCGACCCACTGGATCGCCACCGCCGTCGGGATGGGAATCCTGGAAAAGGGCGGCAACGCCTTTGACGCCGGCGTTGCCACCGCTTTCACGCTGCAAGTGGTCGAGCCGCATCTGAATGGCCCCGGCGGCGATGTGCCTGTTATCGTGCATGACATCAAACGCGGCCGCACCGAGGTGATCTGCGGCCAGGGCCCGGCGCCGGCGGGCGCGACGATTGCGCATTATCGCAGCGAGGGGCTGGAGATGGTGCCCGGCACCGGACTGCTTGCGGCCTGCGTGCCCGGCACGTTCGAATCCTGGATGCTACTGTTGCGCGATTACGGCACGGTGCGGCTGCGCGACGTGCTGGAACCCGCGATCGCCTATGCCCGCGACGGCTATCCGCTGGTCGAGCGCGCATCCGCGACCATCAAGGTCGTCGAACAATTGTTCCGGAACCACTGGAAGACATCCGCTGCCGTCTATTTGCCCAACAATGAGGTGCCGAAGCCCGGCACGCTCTTCACCAACAAGCAGCTCTCGGAAACCTACGCCCGCATCCTGAAGGAGGCCGAGAGCGCAGGCGCCGACCGCGTCGCGCAGATCGAGCACGCGCGCCAGGCATGGTCGAAAGGTTTTGTCGCGGAGGCGATCGACAAATTCTGCCGCACGCAGGACGTCATGGACGTCAGCGGCTCGCCACATCGCGGCGTGCTTCGCGCCGACGACATGGCGCGCTGGCAGCCGACCGTCGAGGCGCCGCTGACCTACGACTACGGCCGCTACACCGTCTGCAAGCCCGGCGTCTGGAGTCAGGGCCCGGTGATGCTGCAGCAGCTGGCGCTGCTCAAGGGATTCGAACTCGACGGGCTCGATCCCACCGGTCCCGACTTCATCCACCTTCAGATCGAATGCGCCAAGCTCGCCTTCGCCGATCGCGAGAAATTCTATGGCGACCCAAAGTTCACCGACATCCCGATCGCGACCTTGCTATCGGACGCCTACAATGACGAGCGCCGCAAGCTGATCTCGAAGGACAAGGCCTCGCTCGACTTCATCCCCGGCGCGGTCGAAGGCTTTGGCGCGGTCGTGAAACTGCGCCGCGCCGAAGGCCATCGCGAGGCGGTCGGCGCCATGGGCGCCGGCGAGCCGACCGTCGGCCGCTTCGGCGAGGTGCGCGGCGATACCGTGCATTTCGACATTATCGATCAGGCCGGCAACATGATCTCGGCGACGCCGTCCGGCGGCTGGCTGCAATCCTCGCCGGTCATTCCCGAACTCGGCTTCTGCCTCGGCAGCCGCGCCCAGATGTTCTGGCTCGAGGAAAACCATCCCGCGGCATTGGCGCCGGGCAAGCGCCCGCGCACCACGCTGTCTCCGACCATGTGCTACCGCGACGGCGAGCCGTATATGGCCTGGGGCTCGCCCGGCGGCGACCAGCAGGACCAATGGACCACACAATTTTTCCTGCGCCACGTCCACGCCAAGCTGAACTTACAGGAAGCGATCGACGCGCCGGCCTGGCATTCCGAACATTTCCCGATCTCGTTCTGGCCGCGCACCGCACGGCCCGGCGTGCTGGTCGTCGAAAACCGCGTGCCGAAGACGACCGTCGACACCCTGAAGAGCCGCGGCCATGTCGTCGAAACTGGCCCCGACTGGTCGGAAGGCCGCCTCACCGCGGCCTCCAAGGTTGGCCGCCGCCGCCGCGCGGCCGCCAATCCAAGGGGCATGCAGGGTTACGCGGCCGGACGGTAAAGAGTAGAGATGGTTTGAGATGACCTGGTCGATCATCGCCCGCGATCCCGCGACCGGCCAGTTCGGCATTGCGGTCGCGACCAAATTCTTCGCAGTCGGCGCGCGCGTGCCGCATATCGCCCCTCGCCTCGGCGGCATCGCGACGCAAGCGCTGGTCAATCCCTATTATGGCATCGACGGCTTAAAACTGTTGCGCGACGGACACGAACCCGGCGATATCGTCAAAACCCTGATTGCCGCCGACGATGGCCGCGAAAGCCGGCAACTGCACATCATGGACGCGAAGGGCCGCATCGCCGCGCATACCGGCCAGGAATGCGTCGACTGGTGCGGACATATCCAGAGCGACGGCTTCTCGATTGCCGGCAACATGCTGGCCGGCGCCGCCGTGCTCGATGAGACTGCGAAAGCCTATGTCGCCAATGCCAGCCTGCCCTTTGCACAACGGTTGATCGCGGCGATGCAGGCGGGCGAGGCCGCCGGTGGCGACAAGCGCGGCAAGCAATCGGCCGCACTTCTGATCCACGGCGAGGAGGAATGGTCCGCGCTGGACCTGCGCGTCGACGACCATGCCGATCCGCTGCGTGAACTCGAGCGGCTGGAACAGGTCAGCCGCGATCGCTGGGTGCATTTCCGTCCCTTCCTGCCGACACGTGAAAATCCGGCCGGGATCACCGATCGCGCGACGATCGAGGCAGGGATTGAAGTAAGTATCGCAGCAGCGATGGTAGCCAAGACATGACCGCAAGCCCGCTGATCGAAATCGAGGGCCTGCGCGTCGTCTTCCATGGCGACGACGGCCGCACCACGCATGCGGTCGACGCCGTCGATCTGAGTGTTGCCAATGGCGCGACGCTCGGGCTGGTCGGTGAATCCGGTTGCGGCAAGAGCGTGACATCACTGGCCATCATGGGGCTGTTGTCAAAGCACTCCGCCGAAGTCTCCGGCTCGATCCGCTTCGACGGTTTCGACCTGCTCGATGTGCCCGACGAGACGCTGCGCGATTTGCGCGGCAATCGGCTCGCCATGATCTTCCAGGAGCCGATGACCTCGCTCAATCCGAGTTTCACCATCGGCGACCAGATCATCGAGACCATCCTGCGCCATCGCGGCGGGTCGCGGCGCCAGGCGCGCGAGCGTGCGATCGAGCTGTTGCGCCGTGTGCACATTCCCTCGCCCAATAAACGCATCGACGAATATCCGCACAAGCTCTCCGGCGGCATGCGCCAGCGCGTGATGATCGCGATGGCGCTGGCCTGCGACCCACGGCTCCTGATCGCGGACGAGCCGACTACCGCGCTCGACGTCACGCTACAGGCGCAGATCCTCGATTTGATGCGCGAGCTGAAGGCCGCAAGCGGTGCCGCCATCATCCTGATCACGCACGATCTCGGCGTGGTTGCCGAAGTCTGCGACGAGGTCGCCGTGATGTATGCAGGCGAGATCGTCGAGCGGGCGCCGGTGGACGAGTTGTTCGCCAATCCGCAACATCCCTACACCGTCGGCCTGCTCGGTTCGATCCCGCGGCTCGACCGCCGCGCCTCACATCTGGCGACCATCGAGGGCATGGTGCCGAACATGGCCAATCCGCCACCCGGCTGTCGTTTCGCGGCGCGCTGCCCGTTCGTCAGCGACATCTGCGTCAACGCACCGCCGCCGCTGGCGATGCTCAATCCCGGCCACGCCTCGCGTTGCATCAAGGCGCCGCTGGAGCGGCTGGTGTCATGACGGCGCTTCTCGAAGTCGAAAATCTCGTCAAGCATTTCGTGGCCGCACGCTCCCTGCTCGGCCGCGCCACCGCCTTCGTGAAGGCCGTTGATGGCGTCAGCTTCTCTGTCGAGGCCGGCAAGACGCTGGCGCTGGTCGGCGAATCCGGCTGCGGAAAATCCACTGTAAGCCGGCTGGTGCTGCGGCTCATCGAGCCTGATACGGGCCAAATCCGCTTCGAGGGCCGCGATCTCCTGGCGCTCGATGCCAATGAATTGCGTGCCTTCCGCCGCGACGCGCAGATCATCTTCCAGGATCCCTACGCCTCGCTCAATCCGCGCATGACCGTCAGCCAGATCCTGACCGAACCGCTGGCGTTGCACGATCTGGTGCCGGTCGCGCGCCGCCGCGAACGGGTCGAGGAATTACTGCGGCTGGTTGGCCTCGAGCCGCGCTTTGCGCGCCGCTACCCGCACGAGTTCTCCGGCGGACAGCGGCAGCGTATCGCGATCGCGCGGGCGCTCGCGGTGGAACCGAAACTGATCATCTGCGACGAGCCGGTTTCCGCGCTAGACGTCTCGATCCGCTCGCAAATCCTGAACCTCTTGCGCGACCTGCAGGACCGGCTTGGGCTTGCCTATATTTTCGTCTCGCACGATCTTGCCGTGGTGAAGCACATCGCCGACCGCGTCGCCGTGATGAATCTCGGCGTCATAGTCGAGACCGCGGATGCGCAGGCGTTGTTTGCCGCCCCAAAACACCCCTATAGCCGCGCGCTGCTGTCAGCGATCCCGGTGCCGAAGCCCCAGGCCAAGCGCAGCCGCATCGTGCTGGAAGGCGAAATGCCGAGCGCGCTCGATCCGCCCTTAGGCTGCCGCTTTCACACCCGCTGCCCCTACGCGATCGAGCGCTGCCGCAGCGAGGTGCCACAACTCGTCGCCGATGGCACCGGGCGCGCCACCGCCTGCCACCGCATAGCGGAACTGCCGGCGGCCGAGGCCATCGTTCCCGCCGACGGCGGCTTTTCGCCGTCGCTTGAAAAACTGGTCGCAGCCTTCGGGCGGGCGGAAGGTGCGGGCCGTGCCGGGGTTGGTATAGTCGGCACACGCGCGGCCAAAGTGTAATCGTTCAGGATGGGATGGGTGCGATGAAAATCTTGCGTTTGGCAGTGACTGCGGCGGCTTTGCTGCTGTCGTTCGAGGCGACCGTTCAGGCCCAGACCACGTTACGCATCGGGCTTGCCGAAGATCCGGACATTCTCGATCCGACGCTCGGGCGCACTTACGTGGGCCGCATCGTGTTCGCATCGCTGTGCGACAAGCTGTTCGACATCGACGAAAAGCTCAATATCGTGCCGCAGCTCGCGCTGTCGTACGAGACCTCTGACGACGGCAAGGAGGTCTTCATCAAGCTGCGGCCCGGCGTCAAGTTCCACGACGGCGAACCGCTAGACGCCGAGGCTGCGAAATTCTCGCTCGATCGTCACCTGACGATGCCGACCTCGTTCCGCAAGCCCGAACTGGCCCAGCTCGACCATGTCGACGTGGTCGATCCCCTGACCATCAAACTGGTGTTGAAGACGCCGTTCTCGCCGCTGATCGCCCAGCTCACCGATCGCTCCGGCATGATGGTCTCGCCCAAGGCTGCTAAGGCGGAAGGCGACAAGTTCGGATTGAAGCCGGTCTGTGCGGGCCCGTACAAATTCGTCGAGCGCGTGCAGCAGGACCGCATCGTGTTCGAGAAATTCGCCGACTATTGGGACAAGGACAAGGTCAAGATCGACCGCATCGTCTATCTCCCGCTGGTGGATGCCACGGTCCGCCTCGCCAATCTGAAATCCGGCGGCCTCGATCTGATCGAACGGCTGCTCGCCACCGACATCAAGGCGGTGCAGTCGGATCCAAAACTCAAACTGTCGACCGCGATCGAGCTCGGCTATCAGGGCGTCACGCTGAACGTCGGAAAGGACAAGAGCAAGGGCCCGCTCAGCCAGTCGGCAAAAGTACGCCAGGCGCTCGATCTCTCGATCGATCGCGAGGCGATCAACCAGGTGGTGTTCAACGGCGAGTTCAAGCCCGGCAACCAGTGGCTCAATCCCGATCACCCCTATTACCAGAAGGCTTTTCCGGTCCGCGGCCGTGACATCGCCAGGGCCAAGGCATTGCTGAAGGAAGCCGGTGTCACCGGGACGGTGAGCGTCGATTTCATGGTGCCGAAGGGCGCGGAGACCGAGGCGGTGGCCCAGGTGATCCAGTCGATGGCGTCCGAGGCCGGCTTCGACATGAAGATAAGGGTCACCGAGTTTGCGACCTCGCTGAAGCTCGCCGAATCCGGTGACTACCAGGCCTATTTGCTGGCGTGGAGCGGGCGGATCGATCCCGACGGCAACTCCTACGTCTTCCTGAAATCCAACGCGCCGCAGAACTACAGCGCCTGGGCCAATCCCGACGCAGACAAGGCGCTCGACGACGCCCGCCTCGTCACCGACCAGGCGCAGCGCAAGGCGATCTATGAGAAGCTGACCAAACTGGTGCTGGATGAAGAGCCGCTGCTCTACATCTATCACCGCAGGATCCTGATCGCGCATACCACCAAGCTCGAAGGCTACAAGCAGATGCCGGACGGGCTGGTGCGTGTGACCGGGCTGACGCTGAAGTGAAAGGCCGTCTCATGCTCTCGTGTCCCAGACGCGGTGCAGCGTTCTTACGCTTCTGCCCAGAGTCGGGACCCGCCGAGCGAACAAAATGGGGCGCGGTTCGACAGCGCAGCATTGCATGTTGCGCCGCGTCCGGGACACGAGAAAAACCATGCTGAATTTCCTCGGCAAACGTGTCCTGCAGCTGATCCCGACATTGTTCTTCGTGTCGATCCTGATCTTTTCGCTGCAGCATCTGCTGCCGGGCGATCCGGCGCTGGTGATGGCCGGCGAGGAACGCGATCCCGAAGTGATCGCGCAGATCCGCGCGCAATACCACCTCGATCAACCGATCCCGATCCAGTATGTCTATTGGATCAAGGGCGTACTGTCCGGCGATTTCGGCGAATCGCTGCGCATCAAGGTGCCGGTGCTGAGCCTGATCGCGCAGAAATTACCCGTGACGATCCAGCTCGGCTCGATGGCGATCGTGATCGCCTTCCTGATCGGGATTCCCGCCGGCATCGTATCCGCGGTGAAGAAGGGCACGGCGTGGGACTACGGCGCCAATCTGTTCGCGCTATGGGGGATCTCGACGCCGAACTTCTGGCTCGGCATCATGCTGATCTTCCTGTTCTCGATCGAGCTCGGCTGGCTTCCGGCGTCCGGCTACGTGCCGCTGAGTGAAAACTGGCGCGCCAGCCTCGCCTCCACCATCATGCCTGCCTTCGTGCTGGGCAATGCCATCGCCGCGATCCTGATGCGGCATACCCGCAGCGCCATGCTGCAGGTGCTGGAGAGCGATTATGTCCGCACCGCGCGCGCCAAGGGCCTCTCCGAGCGCTCGGTGATCCTCAAGCACGCCATGCGTAACGCGCTGACGCCGGTGATTACGCTCGGCGCGCTCGAACTCGGCACGCTATTGTCGGGCGCGGTGCTGACCGAACAGATTTTTTCGATCCCAGGCTTCGGCAAGCTAATCGTCGACGCGGTCTTCAGCCGCGACTATGCGGTCGTCCAGGGCGTCGTGCTGACGACGGCGACGATCTACATCACGCTGAACCTGATCGCCGACGTCGCCTACATCCTCGTCAACCCGCGGCTGAGGGCTTGAGGCATGACCGACACTTCAATCGGCGCCCTCCCGATAGCCGCCTCCGACGAACTGGAGAGCCCGACGCGGCGCGCGTTGCGGCGGCTGTTCAAGCGCAAGGGCGCAGTCGCGGGCCTTGTCGTGATCGCGCTGTTCCTCCTGCTCGCGTTGTTTGCGCCGCTGATTGTGCCCTATGACCCGATCGCGACGAGTTGGTCGCTGGTGCGCAAGCCGCCCTCGGCGCTGCACTGGTTCGGCACCGACGATCTCGGCCGCGACATTCTCGGCCGCGTCGTCTACGGCGCGCGAGCCTCGCTGATGGCCGGCGCGATCTCGGTGGGGATTGCGCTTGGCATCGGCGTGCCGCTCGGTTTGCTATCCGGCTATCGCGGCGGCTTCATCGACGCCCTGATCAGCCGCATTACGGATGCGATGCTGGCCTGCCCGTTCCTGATCCTCGCGATTGCGCTGGCGGCGTTTTTAGGACCGAGCCTCGGCAACGCCATGATCGCGATCGGCATCTCGGCGACACCGATTTTCGTGCGGCTGACCCGCGGCCAGGTGATGAGCGTCAAGGTCGAGGATTATGTAGAGGCCGCGCGCGCGATGGGCAATCCGCGCTGGCGCATCGCGCTGTTCCATATCCTGCCGAACATTATGCCGGCGCTTCTGGTGCAGGCGACGCTGTCGATTGCGGCCGCCATCATCGCGGAAGCCGCACTCTCGTTCCTCGGCCTCGGCCAGCAGCCGCCCGCGCCGTCGTGGGGCAGCATGCTCAACGCGGCACAGCGCTTCCTGACCAACGCACCCTGGATGGCGCTTTGGCCGGGCCTTGCGATCTTCCTCGTGGTGCTTTCATTCAATCTGGTCGGCGACGGCCTGCGCGACGCGCTAGATCCGCGAGAGCGTTAACGCGCGCCTTACAAAACCAGCTCGCGCATCACCTTGCGGCAGTCCATCTCGTATTCGAGGTCGATCACGGGGGGCCGCGCGAAGTGCCAGGTCAGGCCCGATCGCGCGGCGCCGCGACGGACCAGTTCCTCGGCAAAGACCGGATGGAAGTCGTGCACGGTGTAGGTTTGCGCTGCGGTGGCATCTTTCCAACTGAGGCCGAACTCGCCCATGCGGCGTTCCATGGCGCCGACCACGTAGCGGATCTTTTCCTTCAGACCGTCGGGGCTGAGGTCGCGGTAGCGCACGGTGCGCTCGGCATAGGTTGCGCCGCCTTCGAGCGATTCACCGCTGCCCGCAATCACGAAGCTCGGCGCCGTGTTCTGGCTCGGCCGCGTGAACGAGAAGGCGTAGAACGACGGCTCGGCCGGCGGGTCGATCTCGGGGCAGACATTGCTGCGCGCCACCGGATTGATCTTGCCGTCGTAGATCCCCCACGCGCTGAGCGTCTTGACGTAGTGCAGGTTGAAATTCCGAAACCCCTCATCGGTGAACGCCGCAGGCGAACGCAACTCGCAGGCGCAGAACGACGTCAGCGGCCGCCCGGCGGCCTGAATATATTTCGCGATTTGCGCAAAGCCCTCGGCCAGGGCGACCGGTTGGTCGAAGCGCACCCGCTCGATTTCAAATCCGAGATTGGCGGAAACCCCGCTCGAATACTGGAACACGGCCGGGATGAATCGGTAATTGCCGGCTGCAAAATCGCTCGTCATGTCCGCTCCCGTTTCTTGTTATTCCAGTTGCATGCGGACGCCCTTGGCGCCGTTGAGCAGCCGCCTCAGATGGAAGCCGGCGAGCGCATCGTCGGCTTGCGTGCCTACCAGCGCCGCAAAGGCCGGCATCGCCGCCGCATCGCCCGCTTCAAGCTTGGCGAAGGCTTCGGTATATTGCGACGTGGCCGGGGCGGCGAACGCGGCGTCCGCCAGCGGCTCGTAGGCGCGCAGCGGCTCGCTCCGCCCACGCAGCACGAGATCGCCGACCGGCCGGCCGCGGAAATTAGCGGTGGCGTCGGCAACCGCCGCGCTGACGCAGATGCGCGTGCCGAGAATCTTGTTGGCGGCTTCGAGCCTCGATGCGGTGTTGATGATGTCGCCATAGGCGGTGTAATCGAAGAAGCGGTTGCCGCCGAAATTACCCACCATCGCCGGACCGGCGTGAACGCCGACGCGGGTTGTGCCAAAATTCACGCCTTTCGCCTTCCAGCGCTCGCGAAATTGCTGGGCCCAGATATCGAGAGCATGCGCGCATGCGACCGCCCGCGTCGCATAGTCCGGCTGGTCACCGGGCGCATTGAAGAGAATCTGAATTCCGTCGCCGATGACTTTCGCAACCGTGCCTTCATGCGCGAAGATCACTTCCGTCATGCCGCCGATATATTCATTGAGCAGCGGGCCGAACACTTCAGGCGCCGCGGTTTCCACCAGCGAGCTAAAACTGGTGACGTCGGTGAAGATGACCGCGACTTCGCGCCAATGCACCGTCATGCCGTCGGACTCGCCGTCGCAGGCAAGCTGGGAGGCGATCTGCGGCGAGAAAAACCGTGACAGGGACGCATGCGCGCGCTCGGCCTCGGCCTGGCGGCGGCGCGCCTCGCGCATCATCTCGACATGGCGGATGGTCTTGTCGATCGTCATTTCGAGATCGCCGAAATCGATCGGCTTGGTCAGGAAGTCGAACGCGCCACGGTTCATCGCGGTGCGGATGTTGCTCATGTCGCCATAGGCCGAGACGATGACGGTCGATTTCTTGTCCTCGCCCTCCTGCAGCCTCGCGAGCAGTGACAGGCCGTCCATCCGCGGCATGTTGATATCGGATACCACCATGTCGACATGCGGGTGCTGCTCGATCGACTCCAGCGCCTCGATGCCGTCATGGGCGAACACAAATTGCACCGAGCCGTCGCGGATCTGGCGACGGAATTTCTGCAGCACCAGAGCCTCGAGATCGGGCTCGTCGTCGACGACAAGGATGGTGGCGGTCATGCGGCCTGCCCGAGCCTGGTATCGATCTCGTGGCGCAGCAACGCGAAGTCGATCGGCTTGGTCAACAGGCCGACCGCGCCACGCTCGATCGCCTTGCGGCGCGTTTCCGCATCGCCATAGGCGGTGATCATGATCACGGGAACGTCGGGCCGCTCGGCGCGCACCCTCGGCAGCATTTCCAGCCCGCTCATGCCGGGCATGTTGATGTCGGAGAGGATCAGGATCAGCGACGGGTCCCTGATCTCCGCGGCCCGGACCAACGCATCGGGCGCCGATGGAGCAAACTCCATGGTAAAGCGTCCGGATCTAATGTCGTGCCGGAATTTCTGACGAAACAGGGCTTCGACATCGGGCTCATCATCCACAACGAGTATGTAAACGCTCAATTCCTGCCTCCAATATATTTGGGGCATGATCGCTTCGGGATCACGCCTTTGCCTGTGCTGCGCCTGTACGCGGCAACGTAATGATGAATTCGGTAAATACGCCCGGTTTAGTATCGACGTCGATTGTGCCGCCATGCTGTTTCACCACGATGTCGTGGCTCATCGACAAGCCAAGCCCGGTGCCCTCGCCCGCGGGCTTGGTAGTGAAGAAGGGATTGAACATTTTCTCCTTCACATCCAACGGGATACCGGTGCCATTATCGCGGATGCGGATTACCACCTTGCTTCCGAGGCTTTTCGTGGTCGCGCTCAATGTCGGCTCGAAACCCTCCTCACCGGTTTCCTTGCGCTTGGTCGCAGCGTAGAAGCCGTTCGAGATCAGGTTGAGGAACACCCGCGTGATCTCCTGCGGGTACAGGTCGATCATGCCGGCGGCCGGATCGAGTTCGCGCTCGAGCGTGATGTTGAAGCCGGATTTCTCCGCGCGCGCGCCATGATAGGCGAGGTTGAGGCTCTCCTCGATGATCGCGTTGATGTCGGCGGGGCGGTGCTCGCCCGATCCCTCGCGCGAATGCAGCAACATGTTCTTCACGATCGAATTGGCGCGTTTGCCGTGCTGCACCACCTTTTCGAGGTTGCCCTTCAACATCAGGGTGAGTTCGTCGATTTCCTCGCGGGTCTTGTCGTCGAGCGCGGCGGGCCTGAGCACATCGTTCAGCTCGTCGATTAGTTCCGACGACAGCGCCGAGAAATTGTTGACGAAATTGAGCGGGTTCTTGATTTCATGGGCGATGCCAGCGGTGAGCTGGCCGAGCGACGCGAGCTTCTCGGTCTGCACCAGGCGATCCTGCGCGGTGCGCAGATCATCGAGCGAAAGCGAGAGCTCCTTGGTGCGCTCTTGAACCTGATCGAACAGTCGCACATTCTCGATCGCGATCACGGCCTGGTCGGCAAAGGTCTGGACCAGATCGACCTGGCGCTGGCTGAACGGTCCGGGCACAGACCTCCCAAGCAGCAGCACGCCTTCGACCGCGCCGTCGCGCATCAGCGGTACGGCAAGGACCGCCCGGTATTCGCCGAGCACCGGCGCCTGGCCAAAATCATACTCGGCGTCGTTTTGCACGTCCGGAACGTGGGCAGGCCTGCCGTCCATGAAGACCCGGCCGGTAAGGGTATCCCGCCCGGGCCTGATCGGGTTGGCATTCATGAAATCGACCAAGGCCTGCGTGCAACCGGATTCAGCCTGCAGCCGCATCACCTCGCCATCCCGCAGGGTGATCATGCCGAGAGACGCGCCGCACAGCGCCTTGGCTGATTCCGTCAATGTGGTCAGCACGGATTTCAGGTCGAACGCGGAACGGCTGATGACCTTGAGCACGTCCGAGGTCGCCGTCTGCTGTTCGAGCGATTCGGTTAGATCATCGGTGCGCTGACGCAGTTCCTTGAGCAGGCGCGCATTCTCGATGGCGATTACGGCCTGGTTGGCGAAGTTGGCTACAAGCTCGGTCTGCTTCTCGTTGAATGGCTTGACCTCCTGGCGGTAAATCGTGATGGCGCCGATCAACTCGTTTTCCTTGAGCATCGGCACGACAAAATATGACCGGGCCCCGGCGAGATCGGACATAGCAACGACGAAAGGATTGCCCTCCTGATAGGACGCCAGGGTACGAATATCTTCGATGTGGACCACTTCATGGGTTCGGGCAACGATGCCAAGACCACTTTGCGGGTGCGGTTGGAACGGCGTATCCATCAGCCAGGCGGCGTAGGCGGCTGGTACATTGTAGTTCGCAACGGGACGGAAGCTCCCCTCTTCGTAAAGATTTATCGCGCCAAAATTTGCACCGCAAATGCGCGTTGCATTCTCCAGCATACTCTTGAACACCGGGTCCAGGTTGCCCGGCGTGCTGCTGATGACCTGCAACACCTCCGAGGTCGCCGTCTGCTGCTCCAACGACTCGGTCAATTCGGAGGTGCGCTGCTCGACCTTGTTTTCCAGGTCCGAATAGGATTCCTGCAGCCGCGAGCCCATGTCGTTGAACTGGTTGGCGAGGCCCTCGAGTTCGTCGCCGGTCTTGATGTTGATGCGCTGGGCGAAATCGCCGCCGCCGATCCGCGCAGCACCGGCCCGCAACGCCTGGATCGGACCTACCATGCGCCGCGCCAGGAAGATTCCGGCGAGCACTGCGAAGATCGATGCCGCCGCCAGGACGAACGCCAAGCGCTGCAGCGCCAGGTACAGCGAGGCGTAGGCTTCCTTGACCGGCAACTCGACGAACATGATCCAGCCCAGCGGCGCAATCGGCGCCGACGCCGTCAGCACCTCCTGCCCCTGGATATTCAACGCCCCCTGCAAGGAATCCGTATTCGCCGTCACGACCCGCGGAGGCGGCGGTGGCGCCGGTACCGGCGCCGCCCGCGACCCCGGCGCGGCTTGCGCCGCTTGCGCAGCGGCCTGTGCCGCCTGCTCCGCCAGGGCCGCCTGCTCGGTCAACGCGGCCTGCACCTGCACCAGCTTCGACATGTCGGTGTTGCGCAGCACCAGGCTGATATCGGGATGGGCGATCAGGCGTCCCCCCGAGCCCACGACATAGGCGTGGCCGCGCTCGCCGACCTTGATCTGCGAGACGACGTCCCAGATCAGCTTGAGATTGACCTCGGCGATGCTGACGCCGGCGTCCTTGCGGGTGCCGGCCAAGGACAGCGTCATGTAGGGCTCGGACTCCCGGCGGAAATACACCGGCCCGTAATAGACCTTGTTGGCGACGGCCGCGGTGAATTTCGGGTCCTTGGAGAGGTCAAGCCCAGAGTCCACCACGTCCATGGCCAGCCGCGACACCCGCAAACGTTCCTTGCCGGTCGAATCAATCTGCGACAGTTCGGTGATGGCCGGCACCTGCCGCAGCAGGCGCAGCGCATCGAATCGGCGGTCCTGCAACGATCCGGCCGACCAGGGCAGCTGGGTGGTCCAGCCGAGCTGGCTTTCGATTTCCTTGATGAACTGACCGATCTTGGCGGCGGCGGCTTCGGCCTGTTCGTGCTGAATCCGGATCAGGGAGGCCTTGTGCTCCCGATAATAGAAGAAAACCTCGAAAATCCCGTTGGAGAGCAGCGCCACGGCCACGACGGCGACGAACAGCACGACGTATTTGATGAACAACCGGCTGCGGGTTTTGGTGCCTGGTGCCCCCTGCACGGGTGCAGCGGCAGCCGCAGCCGCAGCCGCAGGCGATGCCGCCAGCGTCCGCCCCTCGGGCGTATCGGGATGCACGGAAATGCTCATCCCGGCCAAGTTAGCAAGAAGAGTTCGGCTTGTCTCTTGCCGCAGCGCGGTAAGTCACTCGATCACTTCGTCGGCCAAAGCCAGCAATTTGGGGGGAATCTCTAACCCCGTTGTCTTGGCGGTCTTAAGGTTAAGCACGAAAGGATAGCGGGTCGGCTGCTCGAACGGCAGGTCGCCCGGCTTGGCCCCCTTGAAGATGCGGTCGACCAGCGCCGCGGCCCGCTCGAACGATTCCGTCAGGTCCGGGCCATAGGACATCAGGCCGCCGTCACGCACCAGGAAGTCATACTCGTAGATCGCCGGCAGCTTCTTCGCGGCGGCAAATTCGTACACCCGCTTTCGATTGAGAACTGTGAGCGCATCGGCGACCATCAGAATGGCGTCCGGCATATCGGCGTTCATCACCGAAAACGCCTCGTTGAAATCATCGGGCTCGCGGACTCCCAGCGGCTGCACGGTGACGCCGAGCGTCTGGGCCACCTTTGCCGACGCCTCGTAGCGCAGCGTCATGCCAAGGTCGTCCTTGTTCCAGAGCATGGCCACCTTCTGCAGTTTCGGCGACATCTCCTTTAACAGCTGCAGCCGCTTGCTGGTGAGCATCGTCGCCACGTCGGAGATGCCGGTGATGTTGCCGCCCGGGTGCGCCAGACTGTCGATCAGTTTGGTTTCGACGGGATCGCCGAGACCATTGGCGCCGATCGTCGGAATGCCGGTCGGCTTCGCCGCCAGCGCGGTCCGGTAACCGATGACGATGACGGCATCGACGCCGCGTGCCTTCAGCTCCTGCAGCATCGACGGGATCTTGCCGATATCTCCCATCGCGCCGTGGGCATCCCAGGTCAGGTTCTGGCCGAGGGTATAACCTCGTTCGGCCAGCACCTTCGCCACGATCTTGCCGAACGGACTGCCCTCCGTCATCGGCTGCGTCGGGGTCAGCGTGCCCAGATGATAGATCCTGCCCGGCGACTGGGCCGAGGCGGCCAGTGGATCGACCAGCACGGCACCGCCGAGCAATGACAAAAACTCGCGTCGTTTCATCCTGACGTCCTGTTGTTGGGCGCGCGGCGCCTCTCGGGGCAGGCTATCACAAGACAAGGAAAAGGCGGCAACGGACGATGCCGCTGCCGCCTGGAACTTTTTCGATATCAGCTCAGGATATCAGGTAGGTTTGAGCGCCGGGTTCCCGAGATCGAAATCAGCGATCTCCTTGGTCCGGTCGGACTCAGCATTGGCCCGGTGGTCGGTGGCGATCGCCACATAGACGGCCGGCAGCACGAACAGCGTGAACAGCGTGCCGATCGACATGCCCGCCACCACGACCAGACCGATCGAGAACCGGCTCGCCGCGCCGGCGCCGGTTGCAGTCAACAGCGGCAGCAGGCCGGTGACCATCGCAGCTGTCGTCATCAGGATCGGGCGAAGCCGGATGCGGGCCGCCATCTCGATCGCTGAGCGCCGGTCGAGCCCTTCGTTGAGCTGCAACTCGTTGGCAAACTCCACCATCAGGATTCCGTGCTTGGTGATGAGACCCACCAGCGTCAGCAACCCTACCTGGGTGTAGATGTTCATCGTCGCGGCGCCGAAGAACAGCGGGATCAGCGCGCCGACGATCGCCATGGGCACGCTGATCATGATCACCAAGGGATCGCGCAGGCTTTCAAATTGCGCCGCCAGCACCAGGAAGATGATGATCAGCGCAAAGCCGAACGTGATCGCGAGTTGGTTACCCTCCTGCACATATTGGCGCGAGTCGGCCAAATAGTCGTGGCCGAAGCCGGACGGCAGCTTCTTCGCCTCGCCTTCGAGGAAATCCACCGCCTGGCCGACCGTCACGCCCGGCATCGGCACCGCCGAGAAGGTCGCGGAGTTGAGCTGGTTGTAATGGGTCAGCGAGTTCGGATCGGTGCCGGTCTCGATCGACACGATGGTCGACAGCGGCACGAGTTGGCCGGTGTTGGTCGGCACGTAGTAACCGCCGAGCGCTTCCGGCGACAGCCGCGTGCCGCGCGGCACCTGCGGAATCACCTGGTACGACCTCCCCTCGAGGTTGAAGCGGTTGACGTAATTGCCGCCGAGCAGCGTCGCCAGCGTGCCGCCGACCTGCGCCATGTTGATGCCGAGGTCGCTCGCCTTCGAGCGGTCGATGTTGACGCGCACTACCGGCTGGTTGAAGTCGAGGTCGCTGTCGGAGACGATGAAGAGACCGCTCTTGCGCGCGGCGTCCTTCAGCTTCACCATCTGCTCATAGACAGCCTGGAAGCCCGAGGTCGAATTGATCACCATCTGCACCGGCAAGCCGCCCGGCCCGCCCGGCAGCGGCGGCAGGTTGAACGCAAACGCATTGACGCCCTCGATCTTCGAGAGTTGCGCCTGCACCAGCGGCTTCAGCTTGATCGACGAGCGTTCGCGCTCATCCCACGCCTTCAGCAGCATGCCGGCGATGCCATTCTGCGGACCGTTGATGCCGTTCAGCGCAAAGCGAAGGTCGGTCTCCGGGAAGCTCGCGAACACCTTGTCGAGTTTCTCGCCGTAATAGTCGAGATAATCGAGATTGGCGTATTTCGGTCCCTTGAGGACCGCGAACACGATGCCCTGATCTTCCTCCGGCGCGAGCTCCTTCGAGGTGTGCATATAGAGGAAGCCGACCAGGCCGAGAATCGTCAGTGCAAACAGTCCCGTGATCGGACGATAGTCGAGCGAGCGGTCGAGCTGCCTTCCATACCAACGCGTCATCGCGCCGAACACCCGGTTGACGATCTTCGCAAACCGTCCCTCTTCGGCGCTCTTGAGGAAGATCGAGCACATCATCGGCGACAGCGTCAGCGCGATCACGCCCGACACGATCACCGAGCCCGCGAGCGTAAAGGCGAATTCGCGGAACAGCGAACCGGTGAGCCCACCGAGGAAACCGATCGGCGCGTACACGGCGGCGAGCGTAATGGTCATCGAAATGACAGGCCCGACGATTTCGCGCGCGCCCTGCAGCGACGCCTGTACTGGCGATTTACCCTCCTCCAGATGGCGATGGATATTCTCCACCACCACGATGGCGTCGTCGACCACGAGCCCGATCGCAAGCACCATGGCCAGCAGCGTCAAGAGATTGAAGCTGAAGCCCATGATCAGCATCAGGGTGCAAACGCCGATCAGCGACAGCGGAATCGTGACGACGGGAATGACGACGGAACGGAACGAGGCCAGGAACAGGAAGATCACGGCAACGACGATGAGCACGGCTTCGCCGAGCGTCTTCTCGACCTCGTTGATCGACGACTGAATGAACTTGGTGGAATCGTAGGCCACCTTCATCTTCATCGACGGCGGCAGGTTACGCTCGAGTTCAGGGAACAGCGCGCGAACGCCCTTGACCAGGGTCAGCGGATTGCCTTGCGGCGTCGCCTGCACGCCGATGAAGATCGCGTGCTCGCCGTTGAAGGCTACGCTCGCGTCGGTGCTTTGCGCCGCCAGCTCGACCGTCGCGACATCCTCGACCCGGACGAAGCCACCGTCCTTGGACTTGATGATCATGCGTTTGAACTGATCGAGGTTGCGCAGGTCGGTATTGGTCGTAACGTTGGAGACGATGAAGTAACCCTTGGCCTGGCCCGCGGCGGCCTGGAAGTTGTTGGCCGCGATCGCCGCCTGGACATCGTTCGGCGATACGCCGCGCCCCGCCATCTTGACCGGATCGAGCCACAGCCGCATCGCAAACGTCTGACCGCCGAGGATGTCCGCCGAGGCCACGCCGTCGACCGTCGACAACACGGGCTGAACGACGCGCGTCAGATAGTCCGAGATCGCCGAGCCCGACAGTTCCTCGCTGGAGAAACCGAGATACATCACGGCCGTGGTCTGGCCGGTGGTCTTGGTCACAACCGGGTCATTGGATTCCTTCGGGATCAGATATTTGACCGAGTTCACCTTGGCGAGGACTTCGGTCAGCGCCTGGTTCGGATCGAAATTCAGCTTGATGAAGACCTGGATGGTGCTGGTGCCCTGCACCGACGACGAGGTGATGTAGTCGACGCCTTCGGCGGAAGCCACCGCCTGCTCGATCGGGGTCGTGATGAACCCCTGGATCAAATTCGCCGACGCGCCGGGATACACGGTCGTGACGTTGACGACCGTGTTCGAGAGTTTCGGATATTGCCGGATCGGCAATACGGTCGCGGCCCGCAGACCGATCAGGAGGATCAGCAGGCTGACGACGACCGACAAAACCGGACGCTTGATGAAGATATCAGTTATGGCCATCGCAGATCATCCCGGTAAGTATGCATAGGACAGGGTCTGTTCGGATCCTGTCCGCTTTTCGCCGACGCGGCTCCCGCGGAACCGGTCATGGTCTAGTAGCGCGGCGGATTTGCCGGAATTGGCGGCGCCGGATCGGTCGAGATCGTCACTGCCGAACCCGTTTGCAGCTTGAGCTGTCCCACCGCGACGACGCGGTCGCCAGGCTTCAAGCCTTTGAGAATTTCCGCACGCCCGCCGATCCGGTTGCCGGTCTGCACGAAGGTGCGCACCGCCGTCAGGCTGGTCTTGCCGTCGTCCTCCTTCTTCTCGGTGATTAGATATACGGAGTCGCCATAGAGTGTGTAGTCGACCGCGGTTTCGGGAACGGTAACGACCGGCAGCTTGTCCGGCAGCACCACGGTAGTGGTCGCGAACATGCCGGGCTTGAGGATGCGGTCAGGGTTGTCGATCGTCGCCTGCACGCGAATGTTGCGCGTGTCGGTGGCAATCTGCGGCTCGATGGTCGTGATCTTGCCCTCGAACTTGCGGCCCGGATAGGCATCGACCGCGATGCGAACGGTCTGCCCGACCTTGAGCGCGCCGCTGTCCTTTTCCGTCACGGTGAAGTTCGCATAGAGTTGCGACAGATCGGTCAGCGAGACGATCTGCGTTCCCGCCGTCAGGTACTGACCGACCTCGACCTTGCGGACGCCGAGTTCGCCGTCGAACGGCGCCTTCACCAGTTTCTGCGAGATGATGGCTTGCGTCTTGGCGATGCCGGCATTGGCCTGGTCGAACGCCGACTGCGCCTGATCGACGGTCGCCTGCGGTCCGAACTGACGCGACGCCAGTTGCTTGGCGCGCTCGAGCGAGAGCTGCGCCATCGTCGCCTGCGCCTTGAAGCTCGCAAGATCGGCCTGCTCGGGACCATCGAACAGTTGCACCAGCGGTGTACCTTCCTTCACGCTGGCACCCGCGGTGAACATGATGTCGGTGATGCGGCTGTTCAGATCCGAGGTGACGTTGACCTGATGCACGGCGGCGAGATCGCCGATCGCGGTCAACAGGTTCGGAATGGTTTCGGACTTCGCTTCAGCGATGCTGACGCTCGCGGCCGGCGGCTTGTTGTTGGCGAAGAACTGCGTGATCATCTTGCCGCGGAAGTAATTGAACCAGACCAGGCCGCCGACCAGCAAGGACAGCAACAGCCCGACAATGATGAACCAGCGCACCATCCGTACCGGACGCTTGCGCGCCTTGTCGCCGATCGGCTGACCCTGGAGATGGCTTTCGGTCACGATATTCATGTCATGCACTTTCTGCAGTTACCGATTGTCCCGAATTCGGCGACGGCTCGCGGTCCAGATGCGAAGCAATTGCGGCTTCGTTGAGTCCGATACCGCGCAGGATGAATTGGCAAAGCTGCCGTTCGAGGTCGGCGGCGTTGCCGTAGGTGAGGCAAGGGACGGCCGGAAGCCTCGTCAGCGCCGCCATCAGCACGGTGTGATGGGCAAACCAGAACAGATTGAGCGGCTCGCTGCCGATCCGCGACGCATCGCCCGCCGCAATCGCGCTTTCGAGCGAGCTGGTGAACACCGGCGCGATCAGATCGCCGACCTTGTCATAGAGCAGCCGCGCGAACTCCCCGTCGTCGAGATGGCTCGTCGTCATCAGCCGCAGCCGCTGCGCCTCCTGCTCGTCGGAGCCGTCCGAAATGTGCATGAAGTGCCCGACCATGCCCTTGATCAGTTCGACCAGCGTGCCGGTCGACGGCGCCTGGCCGAGCAGATGCGCCAGATCCGGATCGGCCTCGCACTCTTCCGCCAGGATTTCCGCATAGAGCGCGGCCTTGGAGGGAAAGTGCTTGAACAGCAGGCCTTCCGAAATGGCAGCGGCCGCCGCCACGCTCTTGGTCGTGGTGCCGGCAAAGCCGTTGCGGGCAAAGCACCGCTTGGCGGCGCCCAATATCAATTGACGCCGCAGATCACTCGTCATGCGAAGGCTAGACATAGGCGCGTGAGTAATCACTCACCACGTCGAATGTCAAGGCCATATTGCGGTGCAATATGTCTATTTCGGGCTAAATAGGCTGGAATCCCAACGCGCCGCGGATGCGGTTGACGATGTAGTTGGCGTCCCGGCTGGATAGCACGCGCTCCAGATTGGCGCCGTCGATCTTGACGCTGGCAAAACGTGGCCCGCTGGAGACGTCCTGTAAAGCGGGCGCAAAGGCCTCGACCTCGGCCATGGTCGTCATCGCCCGTGTATCCGATATCCCGCACGCCCTGGCGACGCCGACAAGGTCGGCGGCAACAGCCGTATGGCTCACCTGGCCGCCGGTCTCGCCATAGCTCTCATTGTCGAGCACGACGATGGTGAGGTTGGCCGGCTTCTGGAGGCCAACGGTGGCGAGGCTGCCCATCCCCATCAGCATCTCGCCATCGCCGGTGATTACGACCACCGGGAGTTTCGGCTGCGCCAGCGCGACGCCGAGCCCGATCATGACCGCGCCGCCCATAGCGCCCCACAGATAGAAGTTGCGGTCGTGGTCGCCGGCGGCCGCCATGTCGTAGGTCGAGGCGCCGAGGCCGCCGACCACAATGGCATCCTTGCGGTTCACCAATAGCCCGGAGACGACCGCGCGGCGGTCGAGGAGGTTTGCCTTGCTCATTTGGTGAAGACCTTGGTTCCGATCAGACGCTGCGACAGCAACACTGCCGTCGGCGTGCAGGCGTTATAGGCCTGCATGGCGCCGGCCTCGACTACCTCCCGCACTTCTAGCGGATGCGACGCCCGTAGTACCTTGATGCCGGAAAGTTCGAACACGGCTCCCGTGCTCGATCCCATCGGCACCTGCCAGGGATTGAACTCGCCCCACTCGCCGCGCATCGTTACCAGCGTCAGGAACGGAAAGCGGAAGATTTGCGTCAGCGACAGCATATTGATGCAATTGCCGACGCCGCTCGATTGCATCAGCAGAACGCCGCGCTGGCCGCCGGCCCAGGCGCCGGCCAATAGCGCCACGCCCTCTTCTTCCGTCGTCAGGGGCACGCCGCGCATCGTGGACGACCCCAGCACGCGGTTGATCAGTTCCGAATGTCCGGCATCCGGCACGTAAGGCACTTGGCGGACGTCGAAACGCTGCAATATCGAAAAGATCTCCTCCGGCCACGAGGCGGCTTGCTCTTGGGGTACGTCGGCGCGGGCGTGCATAGGCATTTCCAGTCGGGGCGAAAGCGTGGTTCGGGCAGGACTGTAGACGGCGCGTGGCCTAACGAAAGCGCGAAAAAGACATAGCCGCTCCCATTTGAGTTGACCCTGGCCCGGGGGCGGGGTTTAAGATAGTTGCAGGTGCGACTAATTTAGCCGGTCGCGGTGCCTTGTCCGTCTTCGCAAAGAGTATGACGCGCCATGAATCTGGATGCACGGGAGCTGGCGGCGGATTTCGACCTCGAGAAACTGACGCCGGAATTCTACGAAAGCCCCTACTCGACCTATCGTGCCCTGCGGGAGAACGAACCGGTCAAGCGCATGCCGAACGGCGCCTATTTTCTGACCCGCTATGACGATTTGGTCACGGCCTACAAGGCGACAAAGATATTCTCTTCCGACAAGAAGAAGGAGTTTGCGCCGAAATATGGCAACTCGCCGCTCTACGAGCACCACACCACCAGCCTCGTCTTTAACGATCCCCCCGCCCACACGAGGGTTAGGCGGCTGATCATGGGCGCGCTGTCGCCGCGCGCGATCGCGGCGATGGAACCCGATCTGATCCGGCTGGTCGACCGGCTGCTCGACGGTCTCGAGGCAAAGAGCAAGGTCGACCTGATCGAGGACTTTGCCGCCGCGATCCCGATTGAAGTGATCGGCAATTTGCTCGACGTCCCCCATGACGAACGCGAGCCGCTGCGCGACTGGTCGCTCGCCATTCTCGGCGCGCTGGAGCCCGTCATCAGCCCCGAAGTGTTTGCGCGCGGCAACAAGGCGGTGACGGATTTCCTCGCCTATCTCGAAATCCTGGTGGCGCGGCGGCGCGCAAAACCCGGCAACCCCGAACGAGACGTGCTGACGCGGCTGATCCAGGGCGAGGGCAATGGCGAGCGGCTGACGTCGAAGGAATTGCTGCACAATTGCATCTTCCTGCTCAACGCCGGCCACGAGACCACCACCAATCTGATCGGCAACGGGCTGGTGGCGCTATCGAACCACCCGGGCGAGAAGGCGCGGCTGATCGAAAATCCATCCATGATAAAGACCGCGGTCGAGGAAGTGCTGCGGTTCGAAAGCTCGAACCAGCTCGGCAACCGCATGACGGTGGAGCCGGTCGAACTCGGCGGCTTCGCGCTGCCGGCAGGCACGCCGGTGACGCTGTGCATCGGCGCCGCCAACCGCGACCCCGCCCAGTTCGCCGACCCTGAACGTCTCGATATCGGCCGCACGCCGAACCGGCATCTCGCCTTCGGCACCGGCGCGCATCAATGCGCAGGGATGGCGCTGGCCCGGCTCGAAGGCGCGATCGCGATCTCGCACTTCCTGGCGCGGTTTCCGAACTATGCGCTCAATGGCGAATCCGTGCGCGGCGGCCGGGTCCGCTTCCGCGGATTCTTGAGTGTGCCGTGCCGGGTTGGCTAACGCGCAGGCGCTACGACGCAGCCTGCTCTCCGGCGACGGCGCGGTCGATCGCATCGATCAGTCCCTGGATCTCCACGAATTTCGTGCGCGCCCGTTCCGCCCTGTCGCGGTCGAACGGCGCCGCGAGGACCTTGGCATGCGCGTCGCGGTCTTCGAGCATGCGATCTCTCGCCTTCTTCAAGGTGTCCAGTCGTTCGCTCATGTGCCGCCCTGCTGTTTCCCGCACCCCGGCCCTGCCCGGAATTGCCGCACGACCTTAGGGCATCGCAAGCCCAACCGCGTGAAATTAAATCGGCTTTCGTGCGTTCGCCTGTATCTATGCTTTGCCAAGTGCTACCCTCAGTGCGTTCAAGGACGTCGACACCGATCAAACCCAGGAGGAGACCGCCATGGCCAAGGGCGAGCAACGCAGCAATCGGGAGGCGAAGAAGCCAAAGAAGGAAAAGATCAAGACGATCGCAGCCGCGCCGAGCCAAAAGGGCGTCGGAAGCCTGCAGTCGGGCTTTGGCGCGACCAAGAAGAAATAGCCATCGGGCTTGTCTGACGGACCGCTGGGTTGGGCAGGTTATTCCAACCTGCACCGACACCAGGTACAATTGCGCTTGCCCGAATTGTCCCTGTCTTGTTTCTCCCTGCGGCCCTTAATTAACCCCGGGTTTACCATGTTTGCAGTACCTTTTTCTTAACCAGCGTTTCGAAAAAGGGTCTCGCGCATATGGCGTACCGTGCAAACCAGCAGCTTCGTGAGGGCATCTGGGATTATCGATACAATTCCTCGCCCGGCGCTCTGCCCGACGAACCCGAGAACGTCGTCAATTTCGTCCGGCAACCTGCGAAGAACACCAGTCCGACGGCACTGAGCCTGGTGCAGCAGGCCACCGAACTGTTCGAGAGCATGGAAAATCAGGCGCGCGAGACCGAAGCCCGCGCCCAGTCGCTGTGCAAAAGCGCCGCCCAGAAACTGCGGCTGGCTGAAAAGCAAAGAGATGTCGCCGAGCGCGCCCGCCACGACGTCGTCCATGAACTCAACGGCAAGCTTGAGGACATGACGCAGGCGCTGCAGCGTGTCGACAAGCGCGTCGTCGTCGCGGAAGATCACGCGCTTGCCGCCGAGTTTCGCGCGCAGGCCGCCGAGGCCCAGCTTTACAAGGCCAATCAGGAACTCGCCGCCATCGAGGAAATGATCCTCAAGCGGCTGCTCTGAGCAATTCTGGCTCCTTGCTGTCGTCCCGACGTTCGCCAGGACGACGTGAATAGGCTTACCTAAACCACCGTGCGATGCCGCTCGATGCAGGTCCGCAACACCTCATCCATCGGCTTCTTCCACCAACCTTCCGAAAAAATCTCGATCTCGGAATAGCCGGCAAAGCCCTGCGCCTCGACGGCTGCGCGCAGCGATTTGATGTCGATGACGCCGTCGCCCATCATGCCGCGATCGTTGAGAATGTCTTTGGTGGGCACCAGCCAGTCGCAGACATGGAACGCCAATAGGCGATCTTTGCCGGCGCGTGCGATTTGCGGCAGCAATTCCGGGTCCCACCAGATGTGATAGACGTCGAGCGCAACGCCGAGCGCGCCGCTGCGATCGGGATCGAGCCGGTCGCAAATATCCAACGCCTGCTTGGTGGTGTTGACGCAGGCGCGGTCGGGCGCATAGGCGGGATGCAGCGGCTCGATCGCCAGCGGCATTTTTGCCTGCTGGGCGTATTCCATCATCTCGGCGATGCCGTCCTCGACCTGCGCGCGGGCCGCGGCGATATCCTTTGAGGCGCCGCTGCCCGGCCGCGAATATTGCGGCAACCCGCCCACCACCAGCACGATGCAGGGCGCGCCGAGCGCCCTGGCCTCATCGACGGCGCGACGGTTGTCGTCGCGCGCTTCGCCCCGATGCGCGGCATCGGCCGCGAACATACCGCCGCGGCAATAGCCTGACAGCTCCAGCCCGGCATCGCGCACCGCGCGCACAGCGCGCTCGAGGCCTATCGCCGCAACCTGGTCGCGCCAGGGGTCGATGGCACGGATGCCGTGCCGCGCGCAGGCCTCGATGATCTCGACGAGATCGCCCTGCTTGCGGACGGTCGCCGTATTCAGCGACAGCCAGCGATGACTTTCCGAAAAATCCCGCATCAGGACTCAACACCGCGGACAGCCAACATCGTCTTCATCCGCCGTATCGCCAGTTCCGGATTGGCGAGCAGCCCAGCCTGGTCGGCCAGCCGGAAAAGTTCGGCCAGATGCAAGGTCGAACGCGCGCTCTCCTGCCCGCCCACCATGGTGAAATGATCCTGATGGCCGTTGAGATAGGCCATGAACACAATGCCGGTCTTGTAGAACCTTGTCGGCGCCTTGAAGATGTGGCGCGACAACGGCACCGTCGGCCCGAGCACGTCGTGGAAGCCGGCCGCGTCGCCGGCCGAAAGGAGTGACAGCGCGTGGGACGCCGCCGGCGCGATGGCGTCGAAAATGCCGAGCAGCGCATGCGAAAATCCCTGATCGTCGCCGGCAATCAGTTCGGCATAGTTGAAGTCGTCGCCGGTATACATTTTCACGCCTCTGTCGAGACGGCGGCGCATGTCGATCTCGCGCTGTTTGTCGAGCAGCGAGACTTTTACGCCGTCGACCTTGGCGGCGTTGGCGTTGATGATGCCGACCGCGATGTTCATGGCCTCATCGAGGCTCGCCGTGCCCCAATAGTTTGCCAGCGCCGGGTCGAACATGTCGCCGAGCCAGTGGATGATCACGGGTTCGCGGACCTGCGATAGCACGCGGTTGTAGACTTTCGCATAATCATCGGCGTTGCGGCCGAGTTTCGCCAGCGCGCGCGAAGCCATCAGAATGATGCGGCCGCCAACCTTCTCAATCGCCGCGATCTGTTCCTCATAGGCACGGATCACATCGTCGATGGATTTCGCATCCTCCACCGCGAGGTGGTCGGTGCCGGCGCCGGAAAACACCAGCGCATTGCCTCTCGCTTTCGCGGCTTTCACCGAGCGCTGGATCAATTCCAGCGAGGTCGGCCAGTCCAGCCCCATTCCGCGCTGCGCGGTATCCATCGATTCCGCGACGCCAAGGCCCAGGTCCCAGACATGTTCGCGGAACGCAATCGTCTTGTCCCAGTCGATTGCGGCCGTCAGCCACGGGTCGGTATCGGCAAAGGGATCGGCCACCACATGGGCCGCCGAGAACGCCACGCGGTTCAGCGTGCCTTCGAGCCGTGCCGGGAAAATCCGCGACGCCGCCAGGCGATAGGTCTCGAGGGCGCCATTCGCCGTCGGCAGTTTTAGCGACAGCGAAGAGACAGGCAATACCGGCTTGTTCATGGCTTCACCTCACACCTTGATCGGAGCGACATCGATCCAGCGCCGCTCGCGCCAGCTTTGCAAGGCGCATTCCGCGAGCTGCACGCCCTTGGCGCCTTCCAGCAGCGTATACTTGTAGGGCGCGTCCTCGCAGACATGGCGGATGAACATTTCCCACTGCTCCTTGAAGCCGTTGTCATAGACGACGTTTTCTGGAAGTTTTTGCCAGTCGGCATAGAAATCATGCGTGCGCTTTTCGTCGGGATTCCACACCGGCCGTGGCGTCGCCTGCCGCACCTGAATCACGCAATCGCTCAAGCCCGCCACTGCCGAACCGTGGGTGCCGTCGACCTGGAAGGTGACGAGGTCATCGCGGTAGACCCGCGTCACCCAGGACATGTTGATATGCGCGATCACGCCACCCTTGAGGCGGAACGTGGCATAGGCGGAATCATCCGCCGTTGCCTTGTATTGCTTGCCTTTCTCGTCAAACCGTTCCGGAATATCCGTCGTGCCGGTGCAGCTCACGCTTTCGACTTCGCCAAAGAGATTGTCGAGCACGTAGCGCCAGTGGCAGACCATGTCCAAAATAATGCCGCCGCCGTCTTCGCTGCGATAATTCCAGGACGGCCGCTGCGCCTCCTGCCAGCCGCCTTCGAACACCCAATAGCCGAACTCGCCGCGCACCGAGAGCATTTTGCCGAAGAAGCCGGAGTCGCGCAGGAAGGCGAGCTTCTTCAGGCCCGGCAGGAACAGCTTGTCCTGCACGGTGCCGTGCTTGACGCCCTTTGAGGCGGCCAGCCGCAGCACTGTCACCGCTTCATCCAGATTGGTCGCAATCGGCTTCTCGCAATAGACGTGCTTGCCGGCATTGATCGCCTTCGTCAGCAGCGAGGGTCGCGCCTGCGTGGTTGCAGCGTCGAAGAAGATGGCGTCGTCCTTGTCGGCCAGCGCCTTGTCGAGGTCGGTCGACCAGCGTTGCAGGTTGAATTGCCGCGCGAGACGTTCGACCTTTTCGGCGTCACGGCCGATCAGGATCGGGTACGGCATCATGCGATCGCCGTTTGCGAGCAGCACGCCGCCCTGGTCGCGGATCGCGACGATGGAGCGGATCAGATGCTGGTTGAGCCCCATGCGGCCGGTCACACCGTTCATGATCAGGCCGAGGCGTTTGGTCGTCATCGTACTTGCTCCTGCAAAGTTCTTGGTGTTGGCCGCTCGAGCGGCGACAACGCGGACCAGTCCGGATGCACGGATGTGGCGAAACCGGGTGATATCAGCGATCCCGTCAGGAGATCGCCGTCGTGGATCGCAAGGCGGACTTTTTCGCCATCGCGGACGTAGAGATCGGGATGGCCCGCGAGAAAGGCTTCAGCCTCCGCGGCGGGCGTGTCGCCAAAACCATCGACATAGTGATGGCCGTTGCGCTCGGCGTGCGTAACGCCGATCAGGGCGCCAAGCGCGAGGTCCTGCTGCACGCAGAGGCCGGCCTGGCAGGTCAGGTCCTCAGCCGCAATGAAGGCCTTGTCGCCGTTCGCGCTCCATTTGGCAGCGCGGGTCGCGTTGATGACCGACTTGTAGATGCCCTTGCAGGATTTTGACGAGATGCCGCGATAGCCGAGCGCGCGGGCGGCCGGGAAGGCGTCATAGGAATCATCGGCCTCGTCGATGATAAAATCGCGGCTTCGAAGCGCGCCCAGCGGCGATTGGCGGGTGATGTCGCGCGGCATCGGCTGCTCGATATACAACAGTCTTGCGGCGATCGGTTTCAGCGCGCCGTCGTGGTCAAGCTGTTCGACCAACGCGCGCAGCGCATTCAGGTCGGCATATTGCTCATTGGCATCCAGCGTGACCCGATACTCATGGGGCAGCTTGGCGAGTTCCTTGCCGATCCGGGTCAGGCGCTCGGCATCATGCGCGGGGTCGCCATTGAGCTTGAGCTTGAAGTAGCGCGCGCCGGCGTTTTCGCGCAAGTCGGCAACGCCGCCCTCACCCTCGACCTGATCGTCCATGCCGACCGTGTGGCGGATCGCGACGCGCTCCAGGCGCCGGCGTCCAGCGAGAAAGCGCGCAACATCCTCATCGCCGAGATCGCCCGACAGCCGCGCACCGATGCCGGCGATATTGCCCGCCATCCCGTCGAAGAAGTTGGCACCGACGCTACGCAACAGCGCGTCCAGAATGGCCTTGTCGATTTCGGCCGGCCCATAGGCGGCCGCGAGCGGTGGAATGTCCTCTTTGGCGCAGGCCTCGACCTGCGCCCCGATGCAGGCCGCATGCAGGCCGAACGCGGTCTCGAAACTGGTATGAGACAGATAAAGCTCGCGCGCGATCAGCAGCGAGCGCCGCAGTTCCGTGACCGTTGCCTGCGGCGACAGATGCGGCCGTTTGTCGAACCACTTTGCGACCAGGAACTCGGCGGTGGCGCCGATCGCTTTGCTGTCATCTTTTCCTTGGCCTTCGATCTCGATCTCGACCCGCACAAACATCTGCGGCGTGGCGTTGATGACGACCGCGCCGAACCGAAACGGCCGGGCAAACGTGACCGGGCGTTCAAAGAAGGCAATATCTCGGACGGCTAAACGTGGCGGCATCGGCAGTTCGTCTCAATGGTTCGTTCGGCAAGAAATTAACCCGTTGGATAAATACTGTCCAGCGGCTTCCGTGTGACAATTTGAGGCCAGATGCCGTCATTCCGGGAGGATGCGGAGCTTCGAATCTTGCTCCACCGCCTCGTCATTCCCCGATGTGCAATTGCACATCGTGGACGCGCCACTTGGCGCGGGCCCGGAATCCATAACCACCATCGGGAGTATGGATGCTCGCGCTTCGTCGCGCCCCGGAATGACGGAGAAAAAACTCCAGCATAATCAACAAAACTGCCCGTCGGGCAAATCACTTGCGTGCTTTCGCGCACCGCGAGTCAAGCCCCGTTTTGGAAAATATTCCGCTTTCGCCGTCGGGCAAATCAGTGATCTGAATCCGCCCGTCTCACCCGACAAGAGGGGCGGCTCGCGATCGTCACGAAACGCGCGGTGGGATGCGGTGGACGCGGATGTGCTTTTGACGAACGGCACTGAAGCGTAGGGCGAAGTCGTGTGGTCCTGACGCCCCGACGCTGGCGTCAAGTTGGCGGATAATATTTCCGCCGGCGACGGTGGCAACAAAGCCGGTCACCGGGGAGAGCGCGATATAAGCCGTAAAACCATTGCGCAGGGAAGGCCGGGATGCTCCCGCTGGACCTGTATGCTCGTGTGCGCACTTCTTGTGCACATTGCACACGAGACCGCGGGTGCAGCGCGCACCCGGTCTTCCCTGCGCCCTCTGATTTTTCGAGGGCGAGAGAATTACTTGCAAACCTCGGGCGTAATGCGCCGCGAGAATGCGAACGCGTATCCTCCGTCATTGCGAGCGCAGCGAAGCTATCCATGCTGCCGCGCGAAGAAAGAATGGATTGCTTCGTCGCAAGTGCTCCTCGCAATGACGGTAAGATTTGTTTGAAAACCAAATCTGAAAATTATCTTCGTCGTCCCGGCCTTGAGCCGGGACGACAGCAGAGTTGCTCAAACCGGCTGATGCGCCGGCGCGCGCAACCCCGCAGGCCTGGTCCTGCCAAAATCCGCAGTCGACTTCCCGGTCAGCGCCGCCAGCACCAGCGCGACCATGTGGGTGAGGCGCTCGTCCCTCGCCTCCTTCTTCAGGAGGTCGCGGCCGAAGATCACGCCGAGCGTCGCGCTGTTCGAGAGATAGAAGAAGCACAGGCCGGCAATCGAAATGTAGAGCTGCACCGGATCGACGGCGACGCGGAAGTCGCCGCTTTCGACGCCGCGGTTCACTACGGTGCGGATCATCTCGACGAAAGGCGAATGCATCGATTTGACTTTTGTCGAGCGCTTGAGGTGGCGCGCCTTGGCGAGGTTTTCCGTATTGAGCAGCGCCAAAAATTCCGGATTGCGCAGAAAATAATTCCAGGTGAAGTCGATCAGCCGCTCGATCGCCTTCGGTGGATCGAGATGTTCGAGGTCGAGCCCGCGCTCCTCGGCGCGGATCTTCTCATAGGCGCCTTCGAGCACCTCGAGGTAGAGGTCTTCCTTGTTGCCCACGTGGTAATACAGCATGCGCTTGTTGGCGCCGGCGTTGGCCGCGATCCGGTCGACCCGCGCGCCGGCGAGGCCATAGGTGGCGAATTCCTGCTTCGCCGCCTCGAGGATGCGGATCCGCATGCCCTCGGGGTCGCGCTGCCATTTCAGAATTCGCTTTGCCTTGGCCAAATCAATCGCTCAATAATGCCGGATTGGCGGATGTACCACGTACGGCACCATTTGAGAATGAAGTCGGCGGCCTCATTCCGGGCGCGGCGAGGGCTGCACCAGCAATGTCGGAACACCGCAGGTGCCGTTGCGTACCGTCATGACCCGCGTGCCCGGCTTGCGGCCGCTGCGGACTTCGGAGACGTCGACGCCGGCAGCGGTCAGCCGCGCATGGGTGGCGTCGATGTCGGCGACGCGCCAGCACATCCCTCGCAGTCTGTCGTGCTTGACATCCGCCGGCTTGCCCGGCCGATGCGTGACCTCGACGATGAGGTCGCCGCAGCGAAAGAACATCAACCGGCCCCAATCGGGGTGCGAACGATCGAGCGCCATGTCGAGCCCGAGCCGCGCGCCATACAGCGCGGCGGCGCGCTCGGGATCCGGGGTCGAGACCACCACATGGTCCATCGCGGTGATCGACGCAGGCCCGGTTCGCACCGAGAGCGGGCGCTCTTTCGCCAGTTCGAGGAAGAACAAACGGACGCCGCGCGTCGCATCGGTGGCCGCGCGGGTGCGCTTCCACGACAAGGTCGCCCCCGAGGTCGCTTCGCGGCTTTCGACCTCGGAGACCGGTTCCGGCTTCAGCGACAACCGGTCGAGCCTGCGATGCATTTTCGCGATGTCGTTGGTGCGAAAGCAAAGGCTCGCCAGTCCCTCGCCTTGCGCCGCGAGCACGGCACGGATCCGGTCCGCGGCCGCGCCTTCGCCGCTCGGCGCCATCAGCTCCAGCGTCATGTTGTCCAGTGTGAACAATACCCGCTCGGCGCCATCGCCGCTGTTGCGCCAGGCCGGCGTCCGCGCAAACAGCGACTGATACGCCGCCTCGCCGGCCGCGATATCGCCGGTGAGAACAACGACGTGATCGAGACCGGTAATCACGGGAAGAGCCCTCGCGTGTTCTTGGCAGTCATCGTTCCCTCCCCTATTGTCGCACTGTCCGGAACACGGACAGTGGTCAGCCGTTATCGGCGGGCATATTGACGAAGCCTCTGGACGTCGTAGTCCCCTCACCTGTCCATCTCAAGACGCAAAGACGGCACGGTTGCGAATAATTTCAGCGAATGCATCCGATAAGCGGTGCTAATGTAGCGCGCCGGGCCGGACCCACCCTTCAGCCCATGACGGAAAACGAATGCAGGCCCTCTTTATCGGACAGACCTATATCGATGTTACTTTCATCACCGACCACATGCCGACCGGCGACGAAAAACATGTGGCCTCCGCCTACGCGGTTTCGTTTGGCGGCAACGCCGTTACGGCGGCGTTCTGCTGCGCCAAGCTCGGCATCGTTCCGGACCTGATTGCGACAGTGGCCAATGACTGGCTCGGCCGCATGTTCCAGGACATGAGCGCGAAGTACGGGATCTCGATCCACCCGCGCAAGGTCAATTCCTCTTCGCTGTCCTTCATCATGCCGAAGGACGGCAAGCGCGCGATCGTGCGCTGCCGCGACGACAACCACATTCACCCCTTTCCGATTCTCAACCTCAAGGGCTGTCGTGCGCTGCATGTCGACGGCCATCAGCCCGACGCCGCCATACATTACGCCAGGCTATGCCGCGAGGACGGCATCCTGACCTCGCTCGATGGCGGCGGCCTGCGCACCAATACGCATGAGCTCTTGGAATTCATCGACGTCGCGATCGTCGCCGAGCGGCTGTGCGAGCAGATGGACAAGACTCCCGAGGCGATGCTGGACTATCTCAAGAGCCGGGGTTGCCGCGTCGGTGGCGTCACGCTCGGCGAAAAGGGCCTGCTGTGGTACGACGAGACCGGCGCAGTCCGTAGCCTGCCGGCGCTGCCGATCCCGCGAGAGCGCGTGCTCGATACCAACGGCGCCGGCGACGTGTTCCACGGCGCCTACATCTATTCCTATTTGAGCAATCCCGGCAAAGGCTGGCATGATCACTTCGAGTTTGCGCGCGCCGCTTCCACCTACAAGATCCAGCGCCTCGGCAACGAAGCCGGACTGCCGAGCCTGGCCGACATCGAGGCGGTCAAGCAGGAGTTCGCGGTCGGCGCGTGACCGGATGAATTGGGGATAGCATGGGGCGCATCTTCGTCGCCGGTAGCATTAATATGGATGTGGTGGCGACGGCCGACCGGCATCCGCAGGTAGGCGAGACGGTCGCCGGGAAAGCGGTGCGGTATTTTCCCGGCGGCAAGGGCGCGAACCAGGCGGTCGCGGCCACCAAGCTCGGCGTGCCGGCCACGCTGATCGGCCGGTTGGGTGTGGACGCCTTTGGGCAGCAGTTGAGGACTTTTCTCGCCGCACAGGGCGTCGACCTCACCTTCGTCAAGGACACGGCCGAGGCGCATACCGGAACGGCGCTCATCACCATCGCCGATGCCGACAACACCATCGTCGTCGTGCCTGGCGCCAACGCGTTCGTGGGTGCCGAGGATGTCGGCGCGCCTGTTCTCGCCAAGGACGACGTCGCGGTCAGCCAGTTCGAAATCCCGCTGCCCACGATAGCCGCGTTCTTCAAGCGCGCGCGGGCGGCGGGCGCCACCACGATCCTCAATCCGGCGCCTGCGACGAAATTCGGGCGAGAATTGCTCGATCTCGTCGATATCCTCGTCCTCAACGAAACCGAGCTCGGGTTGCTCGCTGGCACCGAGCTTCGGGACACCGACGGTGATGCGCACTTCATCGCGGCCGTCCGGTTGCTACAGACGAGACCGGACCAGATCGTCTGCGTGACGCTCGGCCGACGCGGCGTGCTGGCTGTTATCGATGGCCAGCCGTCGATCGTTCCCGGCCGTGCAGTCGAGGCGGTGGACACCACCGGCGCCGGCGACTGCCTCGTCGGCGCGCTCGCCGCGCAGCTTGCCGGCGGAAATTCGATCCGCGACGCGCTCATTTACGCCAATGCCGCCGCATCGATCTGCGTGCAGCGGATGGGCGCGTCACCGTCGATGCCGACGGCGGCGGAGGTTGCGGATGTGCTGCGGTGAGGAACAGGCGCTTGCCGCCGTCCGACTTAAGTCAGGGCACTCTTCAGATCGAAGCCGGTGTCGGCCGCCTGCTCTGGCGTGATCGAACCATTGGGAAGGAGCCGGCGCCCGAACATGTGATCCCCGGCTCGGTTGACGGACTCGATGCCAACCAGTTGCCCGGATTTGTAACAGAAGGCGGAGAATGCCCCCTGCCCGCGATCGCCGCGCACGACCACTTGATCATAGCCAGTCGTCAGACCCGCGATCTGGAGCTTGTGGGGGCCCTGATCGCTCCAGAACCATGGCAGCCCGTCATAGCGCTTGGCATCGCCGGTCAGCCTCGCGGCGACGCAGCGTGCGTGGTCGGTGGCGTTTTGCACGGATTCGAGTCGAAGCGATCCACCGAAACGCGGGCTCGCATACAACGCGCAATCGCCGACCGCCGAAATATCCGGATCGGACGTCGACAAATGTTCGTCGACGATGATGCCGGCGGCCACCGGCAGGCCGGCTTGCGCCGCCAACTCGACATTCGGCAAGACCCCGACCCCTACCACGACGAGGTCGGTCTCCATATGCCGGCCGTCGCTGAGGCTGACGCCGGTAACTTTGCTGCCGTCGCTCTCGATGCTCGTGACCTGCACGCCCAGGTGAATCCGGATGCCGGCCGCGGTATGGCTGGACTGAAAGAATTCGGAGATTTCCGCGGTCACCGCGCGCGCCATCACGCGGGTGCCGAGTTCGACCACGTCGACTTCAAGGCCCTTGGCCCGTGCGGTCGCGGCGAATTCCAGCCCGATGAAACCGGCGCCGATCACGACGACGCGCTGGCCGGATCCGATCCGGTGCCGCAACGCCTCGCTTTCATCGAGCGTCCGCAGATAGCGCACGCCGTCCAGATTGGCGTTGGGAATGTCGAGCAGGCGATTGCGCGCGCCGGTCGCCAGCACCAGATGGCCATAATCGAGCGAGGAACCGGAGCCGAGCAACAGTTTATGTGCACCGCGGTCGATCGACACCGCGCGATCGGATATCAGATCGATCTTCTGGTCGTGATAGAATTTTTCCGGCCGGAACATCAGGCTGTCGGGCCCGCCGGTGCCCTTCAGATAGGCCTTGGAGAGAGGCGGACGTTGGTACGGCAGATGGCTTTCGTCGTTTACCAGCGCAATCCGCTCGGCAAAGCCGTGCTGGCGAAGCGAAGCTGCAAGCTGAAAGCCCGCATGTCCGGCGCCGACGATTAAGACAGGTCCTTGCAAAACGGGCCCTTGCGTCATCGGGACAACCCAATTGCAGGCGCACAGGAATTACCCATGTCGTCTCCTCTCACTGCCGATTTTGGCTTGCTCGCCTCGTCCTTTGGGAGCGGCGCTCGTGTCCGCGTCCCGAACGATGGCGCCCCCATTAGGCCTCATGGTTTGACGGCGCGCAAGGGCGTCTCCGCCAAAGAAGGCGGTAAGGCCGCACCCCACAGACCTGGCACGGGATTGTCACCTCCCGGCTTCTGCGATTTAAATGCCCCCCATTTCGATCCCTGCGCCGTTCCGACCCGAGGGCCTCTCAAATGCCGACACAAGATCATACCGCCACACCATCCGATGAGCCGGCGTTGCTCACCATCGAAGGTCCGGTCGCGACCATCACGCTGAACCGGCCCGCGGCGTTCAACTCGGTCGATCTGTCGATCGCCAAAAAGCTGGAACAGCTCGGCGCCGAGGTCGAGGCCAATGACGCCATCAGGGTACTGGTGATCCGAGGCGAAGGCCGCGCCTTCAGCGCCGGCGGCGATTTGCAGACCATCGGCGCCGCGGCAGCCAACGACACCATCGCCCCGGTGGTCGGCGAACTTTTGAAACATTATCACGCCTTTATCGAGACCGTGCGGCGGATGCCGAAGATCGTGCTGTCCAGCGTACACGGTTCGGCGGCCGGCGCCGGTATGGGCCTCGCCTTCGTCACCGATCTCTGCATCGCGGCCGAGGACGCCCGCTTTACGCCCGCCTACGCCAAGATCGGCGTGTCGCCGGACGGCGGCAGCACCGTCGGCATGGTCGGCACCGTCGGCACGCGCCGCGCCCTTCAACTGTTTCTGGCGGAGGACAGTTTTTCCGCGCAGCAGGCCTGCGATTGGGGTCTCGTCGCCAGGGTTGTTCCGGCGGCAGAACTGAAGGCTGCGACGCAAAAATTCGCCGAGCGGCTGGCGCAGAATCCGCCGGCGGCGATCAGCGGCACCAAGTCACTGGTTTATCAGGCCGCCGTGACGCCGACCAAGCAGCAGCTAGACGCCGAAGAAGAGAAGATCATCGAAGCCATGCAAACCGACGCGTTCCGCGCCGCGGTGAAGAAATTCACCAGCAAGGGGAAGTAGCGCTGCTGGGTCGTCCCGGCGAAAGCCGGGATGATGGCGTCAGTTGGGACAAATATACCCCGTCCCTGACGGCGACTTGAAGCAGCCGACTGACTCCGGGATTACCTGCTTCGGCAGCCACAGCACGACCTTTGGGAAATAGATCGTGAAACAGATGGTCACCAGGAACACCACGTAGATCGGCAGCGCCGCGCGTAGCGCTTTTGCAAAACTGATGCCGACGAATTTCGACGCCATCAAGAGCACCAGCCCGTAAGGCGGCGTGATCAGCCCGAAGGCAAGCGTCGCGATTAAGACTACGCCCATATGCACGCCGTTGATGTCGCCGGCCTGCGTCAGTGCGTTCACCAGCGGCATGAAGATGATGATGGTCGGCACCGGTTCGATGAAATCGCCGACCACGGTGAACAGCAGCACCAGCAGCAGCATCATGATATGCGGATCATTGCCGGCGATCGAGGTGATCCAGTCGGCGATCACGATGGCGCCACGCAGATAGGCCAGCATCCAGCCGAAAGCATTCGCCGCGCCGATGGTAATCAAGGGCAGCGAGAAGATCAGCCCGGCGAGGCAGAAATCATAGGGGATTTTCCGGAAATGCCCGCGATTGAGCGCGGGGATCACTACCGCGATGATCCAGATCACGGCGACGACGCCGGCTTCCGTCGGCGTGAACCAGCCGGTCAGGATGCCGCCAAGCAGGATCACCGGGATCATCAACGGAAGCGCCGCGTCGCCGGCGGCAAACACCACCTGGCGCAACGGCGCACGCGGCTTGCGCATGCCGGATGGGCCGAAGAAATAGCAATAGATCATCAGGCCGAAGCCGATCATGAAGCCCGGCACCACGCCCGCCATGAACAGCCCGGCGATCGAGACGTTGCCGACCGCGCCATAAACCACCGCGGTGATGCTCGGCGGCACCAGCGCCGCGATGGTGGACGCAGAGGCGATGATCGCGGCGATAAAGGCGGGGCTGTAGCCTTCCCGCTTCATCGGACCGCCGAGCGCCCGGCTCATCACCGCGACGTCGGCGGTGGTCGAGCCCGACATTTCCGAGAAGAACATGCTGAACACGACCACGACCTGCGACAGCCCGCCCCTGATGTGCCCGACCAGCGACAATGACAGGTTGGCTATTCGCACCACGACATTCGCCGAACTCATGAGCTCGCCGACCAAGAGAAAGAACGGGATCGCCAGCAGCGCCTCGGAATCCACGCCGTCGAACACCTTCTGGATGATCGCCGCCAGCGAGACGTCGGTCAGCAGCGCGCCGATGAAGACTCCCGCCAGCAGCGAGAACGGCACCGGCACGCCGAGATAGCCGAAGAACAGGAAACAGAACGACATCAAGGCCAGGATAAGGGGTGCGCTCACGGCCGCGCTCCTGACTGGGCGCTGGTGTCGATGACCGGTATCGCAGGGTCTTCTTCCGGCGGCTCGGAATGGTGAAAGCCTTTCTGGAGACCGTTGACGAGTTGCTCGATCGCGAACAGTCCAATCAGCACGCCGGCCAGCGGGATCGCGGCATAGAGCGAAGCGATCGGCGTGCCCGACGGCAGACGGAAACTGCCGAAGCCGCGCAGATAGTTGATATAGCCGAACCAGATCAGGCAGAGCGCCACCCCCATCACGACGAGGCGGATGATGACCTCGACAATGATTCGCGGCGTGCCGTGCATCGCCTCCGAAATCGCAGTCAGATACAGATGATCGTTGCGGCGGGTGGCGACCGCGGCGCCGATGAAGATCGCATAGATGAATAGCGTGGAGGTGACTTCCTGCAGCCACAGCCAGGGATGGCCGATCGTTCGCGTTACGATGTCGGCCGTTACCGACACCGAAAACCCGAAGCACAACACGCCGCAGAGGATCATCAGGACCAGTTCGAGCCGGTCGAACGACTGCCATTTCAGGTGACGCTGCCGCTGCAGCACCAGTTTATCGGCGATGGCCATCGTCAAGACTCCCCGTCGTCTTTTTCGTGGTCCCGGCGAATGCGGGGACCCGTAACCACCGGCGCCAGAGACGAGACAAGGTGTCGCCCTGTGTGCCCAACACCTCCGGCACGGAGTGGGTCCCGGCATTCGCCGGGACGACTCGTGGAAAGTTGGGAACGTATGTTCCTAGTTGATCGCGCGGATCAGGTTCTTGATCTTCTCGGCGTGCGGGCCGAGCTCCTTGGCGAGCTTGTCGAGATAGGGATCGGAGACCGTTGCAAAGCTCTTTTTGTCCACATTCTCGACGAGCTTGACGCCGAAGCCCTTCAGCTTGGCGGCCGCAGCCTTTTCGAGCTCGAACGCCTTGGCCGGCTCCTTGGCGCTGATCTCGGCGCCGGCGGTGAGCACCCACTGCTTTTGCTCGGCGGAGAGGGTCTGCCACAGTTTGTCTGAGATATAGACCAGCGCATTGTTGGCTTCATGTTCGGTGATCGAAAGCACAGGAGCCACCTCGTAGTGCCGGTTGACAAGATAGACGTTGGTGCTGTTTTCGGCGGCGTCGACGACGCCGGTCTGCAGCGAGGTGTAGACGCTGCCGAACGGCATGTGCACGGTCTGGGCGCCATAGGCCGGGAAGATCGCGTCCTCCGTTGCGGTGGCCTGGACGCGGATCTTGATCCCCTTCATGTCGCCGACGTTGTGGATTTCCTTCTTGCTGTAGATGCTGCGCACGCCCTGCGAGCCGGTGGCGATCACGTGCAGGCCCTGCGTGGTCTCGTCGATCATCGTCTTGATCGCGTCGATCACCTTCTGATCGGCCAGCGACTTTACCAGATGATCGGCGTTGCGGAACAGGAAGTGCAGCGACATCACGCCGGCTTGCGGCGAGATCGTCGCGGTGTTGGCCGAGGAGACGACCGCGAAGTCGATGTCGCCGGACTTCACCAGCTGCAACAGCTGCGGCTCCTGCCCGAGCTGCGCGCCCGGATACTGGTCGACCAGCATGGTGCCCTTGCTCAATTCCTTGAGCCTGGCGGAGAACATGTCGTAGGCGACGCTGTAGCCGGTGTTGAGCTGCTGATCGTGGGCAAAACGATAATGCTTCGCCTCCTGGGCGCCAGCGCCTGCGGCGAACATGACCGCCGCTGCTGCAACCGCCGCACCGATGAATTTTCGTCGATTGGCCATCCCACTCCCTCTGTTTTAGTTTTCCCGATCATCCCATCAAGGTCGCCAGATTGTCAATAAAACATCGGCTTTCGAGGCGATGCGGCAATTCCTTGCCCATAAATGTCAGAGATTATCGACAATTATCGACGGACCGTTGGACGACCACGGCCATGACGGCCGTGGCTGCCGCGCCTATTTGATCGCGCGGATCAGGTCCTTGACCTTCTCGGCGTGCGGGCCAAGTTCCTTCGCGAGCTTGTCGAGATAGGGATCGGCGACCGCGACGAAGCCGGACTTGTCGACATCGGTGACGACCTTGACCCCAATCGACTTCAGCTTGTCCTGCGATTGATGCTCGAGTTCGATCGCTTTGGCGGGCTGGGTCTTGTTGACCTCGTCGGCCGCGCCCTGCACCCATCCCTGCTGCTCCGGCGTCAGGCTGTTCCACAGCTTGTCGCTGACCCACACCAGGCTGTTATTGGCCTCGTGCTCGGTCATCGAAAGCACCGGCGCGACTTCATAGTGCTTGTTGGCGAGATAGACGTTGACGCCGTTTTCCGCGACGTCGACCACGCCGGTCTGCAGCGAGGTATAGACGCTGCCGAAGGGCATGTGCACGATCTGCGCGCCGTAGGCCGGGAACATGGTGTCCTCGGTAGGCGTCGCCTGCACGCGCACCTTGAGGCCCTTGACGTCGTCCATCTTCTTGATCTCGCGCTTCGAATACATGTTGCGCAAACCAAGCGTCGCGAGCGCAATGACGCGGGCGCCCTGCACCGTTTCCGCGATCATCGCCTTGACCGCTCCGGATACGCCGGGATCCGCCATGGCCTTGATGAGATGTGCTTCCGAGCGGAACAAGAAGTGCATCGACATCACACCGGCTTGCGGCGACAGCGTCGCGGCGTTGGCGGATGACGAGATGCAGAACTCGACGTCGCCGGATTTGACGAGCTGCAGCACCTGCGGCTCCTGCCCGAGCTGCGCGCCCGGATACTGGTCGATCAGCATGGTGCCCTTGCTCAGCGCCTTCAGCTTCTCGCTGAAGATATCGCCGAGGATTCCGTAGCCCGTCGTTTTCGGTTGATCGTAGGCGAAGCGATAATGCTTCACCTCCTGCGCACCGGCGCCTGCGGCCGTCATGATAAGAGCGGCCACGGCCGCACAGAGAAGGCTTCCCAGTCTAGTCATCGTCTCCCCCTGTGTTATTTTTTTCATCATCCCATCGGGATTGTTTGAAAGTCAATCAAACCAAAGACGCTTACGCATGTGCGAGATGGGATCGATGATCGTCGCCGAAAGACAACGATCCGACGAACACGTGAGTGCCATTATCCGCGAAAGCGGATGATCTAGTACGCCGAGGCTCTTCGGCTCTATCGCAACGTCTATCGAATACTGGATGCCCGCTTTCGCGGACATGACGAAATTATTACGCCGCGAGAACCGCCTATCCCTTCCCCCTGCCGCGCATGAAATCGAAATCGCAGCCTTCGTCGGCTTGCAGAATGGTTTCATTGAACAGATGCGCGTAGCCGCGCCTGGCCCATTCGGGCGTTGCTGGAGGCGCCAACGCGGCACGGCGTATCCCAAGTTCGGCATCGTCGACCAGGAGATCGATGCTTCGCCTGGCAACATCGAGCCGGATCATGTCGCCGTTCCTAACCAGTGCCAGCGGACCGCCGACGGCGGATTCGGGCGTGATGTGCAGCACGATGGTGCCGAACGCCGTGCCGCTCATGCGCGCGTCCGATATCCGCACCATGTCCTTGACGCCGTTACGCAATAGTTTCTTCGGGATCGGCAGATAGCCGGCTTCCGGCATGCCCGGCGCGCCCCTGGGGCCGGCGTTGCGTAGCACCAGAACGTCGTCGGCGCTGACTTCGAGCGCGGGGTCATCGACCCGCAGGGTCATGTCTTCGACGGACTCGAACACGACAGCGCGACCGGTGTGTTGCAGGAGCTTCGGGCTTGCCGCCGAATGCTTGATCACGGCGCCGCGCGGTGCGAGGTTGCCGTGCAGCACGGCCATCGCGCCTTCCGGCTTGATCGGATTGCCGCGAGCGCGGATCGCGTCCTGCCCCGGCACTTCCTCCGCATTGGCCACGATATCGCGCAAGGTCGCACCGGTGATCGTCTTGGCGTCGAGATTGATGAGATCGCCGAGCTGCGCCATTAGTTTCGGCACGCCGCCGGCATGGTGGAAGTGCTCCATGTAATGTTCGCCCGACGGCTTGAGGTCGATCAGCACCGGCACCTCGCGGCCGAGCTTGTCGAAGGCTTCGAGATCGATGCGATGCTTGGTGCGGTTGGCGATCGCAGTCAAATGGATGAGCCCGTTGGTCGAGCCGCCGATCGCCTGCAGCACCACTTGCGCATTCCTGAACGAAGCCGCAGTCAGAAATTCGCTCGGCCGCGGCCCCTTTGCCTTCGCCATCGCGGCGGCGACCTTGCCGCTGGCTTCGGCCGAGCGAAACCGCTCGGCATGCGGCGCGGGGATTGTCGCGCTCATCGGCAGCGACAGCCCCAGCGCCTCGGTAACGCACGCCATCGTCGAGGCCGTGCCCATCACCATGCAGGTGCCGACCGAGGGCACCAGCCGGCCGTTGACGGCCTCGATCTCGACGTCGTCGATTTCACCGGCGCGGTATTTTCCCCACAACCGCCGGCAATCGGTGCAGGCCCCCAGCACCTCGCCCTTGTGATGCCCGACCACCATGGGTCCTACGGGAATCACCACCGTCGGCAGATCCGCGCTAACCGCGGCCATGATCTGCGCCGGCAAGGTCTTGTCGCAGCCGCCGATCACGACAATGGCGTCCATCGGCTGGGCGCGGATCATCTCCTCGGTATCCATCGCCATCAGGTTGCGCAGATACATCGAAGTCGGATGCGAAAAACTTTCGGCAATCGAGATGGTTGGAAACACCATCGGCATCGCGCCGGTCAGCATCACGCCGCGCTTCACCGCTTCGATGATTTGCGGCACGTTGCCATGGCAGGGATTGTAATCGCTGTAGGTGTTGGTGATGCCGACGATCGGGCGATTGAGCGCATCGTCGGAATAACCCATCGCCTTGATGAAGGCCTTGCGCAGGAACAGCGAGAAGCCGGCGTCCCCGTAGCTTGCCAATCCCTTGCGCAGGCCATCAGCCATCTTGTCATTCCCTGTCGTCGTCGTTTCAGCACTAAAGGAGCTCGCGGAATTATTGTCAATATTCGATATTCTGCCGCAAAATCGTGCCGATATGCCGTCAAGCATCCGGTATTATTGACAATAATGCTCGCACGTGCTGATTTCCAGCGGTGATCGGGAGCGAACGTCCATGAACCAGCCGTTGCGCATTGGCCTGATCGGCGCCGGCATGGTGAGCCGCCATCATCTAATCGCCTGGGCAGGTATAGCAGATCACGCCCGCATTGTTGCGGTTGCCGATCCTTCCGCGGACAACGCCGCGCGCCGTGCGGCTGAATTCGGGATTACGCAAACTTACGCGACTGCTGAAGCGATGCTGGCTGCGGCCGAACTCGACGCCGTCGATATCGCGGCGCCGCGCGAGATGCACGCGCCGCTGGTCCGGCTCGCGGCGAAGAAACATCTGCCGGTGCTTTGCCAAAAGCCGCTAGCGCCGAACCTGCAGCAGGCGACCGAGCTTGCCAATGAGGTCCGCGATCTGGCGCGCCTGATGGTGCACGAGAACTGGCGCTTTCGCGGATATTATCGTGACGCCGCAGCCTGGCTGCGCAACGGGCGCATCGGCAACATCAAGCAGGCGCAACTCACTTTACTGACGTCAGGCGTATTGCCGGGACCCGACGGCCTTTGCCCGGCGCTGGAGCGGCAGCCTTTCATGCGCCGGGAAAAGCGCATGCTGGTCGCGGAAGTTTTGATCCATCACCTCGATACGCTGCGAATGCTGTTAGGTCCCCTGCGGGTAGCGGCGGCGCAACTCTCGCGCTCGAGCAAGCAGCTCGTCGGCGAAGACGGTGCGTTGATCCAGCTACAAACCGAGAATGGCGCGGGCGTCACGGTGTTCGCGAGTTTTGCCGCGCACGGCCATCCGGCCACCCAGATCGACCTGCTGGAAATTCTCGGCGACAAGGGTGCTATCAAACTCGACGGGCCGCACCTCGTCTGCTCCGGCGCCTCGCCGGCCGAGAAGACCTACGATCTCGCGGCCGAATATCAGGGGGCCTATAACCGGACGATCGCGCATTTCGTGCAATCATTGCGCGACAATTCACCATTCGAGACCGCGCCGCCGGACAATCTGGAGACCTTGCGGCTGGTCGAGGACTGCTATCGGCTGTCTGGCTGGGAGGCTTTGCGATGAAGCCGCAGGAATCGTTGCCGGAAGTTTCCGCGCTGACGCGCGAGGGGGAACAGGCGGAAGTCATCCGCCGGCTGGAAGAGGACATCATCTTCGGCCGCTTCGCGCCGGGATCACGGCTGGTCGAGGACACGCTGATGACGCGTTATGGCGCGAGCCGCCATTTCGTGCGCCAGGGCCTGTTTCAGCTCGAACGCCAGGGCATCGTGCTGCGCGAAAAGAACATCGGCGCCACCGTGCGGTTCTCCTCCGCGGAGGAGGTGCGGCAGATCTACGAGGTGCGGGAAATGCTGACGCGGCAGGCGGCGCTGATGATCCCGCTCCCCGCTCCCGCGAGCCTGATCGAAGAGCTGAGCGAGCTGCAACGGCAATATTGCGCCAAGGCCGACGCGCAGGATCTGCGCGGCATCCATGAGGCCAACGACGCCTTCCACGTCGCGCTGTTTTCGGCTTGCGGCAATCCCTATCTGGTGCGCTCGCTGCAGGACTACATGAACCTGACGCTGCCGATGCGCGCCAAGAATCTGGCCGACAAAGAAGGTCTGGCGCTGTCGCGCCGCCAGCATGAATTCATGATCGAACTGCTGAGAGGACGCGACAACTGGGCGCTGGCGCAGCTCTGCGTCGACCACATGCAATTCAGCAAGGCGGATTATCTCGGCCGCATCGGGGCTGATGAGCGCGCGAAGTAGCAACCGTCACTTCCAATCGATGATCCTGCTCTTGTCGCCGCTGAATTCCATGCCGCAGAACGCGCCGCCCTGATAGAAATCGCCGACGGGGTCCGGCGGCAGTTTGGCCTGCTCGGCCATTGCATGTTCGCGGAAGTCCTCGCCACGGCCGGTCGGGCGATAGCCGAGATCGTAGGCGCGGTGATTGTCCCACCAGACGCGCTCGTTGTAGGAGGCGCCGTAGAAAATCTCGAAGTGGATGTCTGGATGGTCGAGCCCGATCCGGCAGAGCTGCACCAGATCTTCCGGCTTCAGCCAGATCGCGAGCCGGCGGTGATCCAACGGCTTGTCACCGAAATTGCCGATGCGAATACATGTCACCCCTAACCCATGCTTGTCGGCATAAAGCGCGCCGACCGCCTCGCCAAACACCTTGCTGACGCCGTAGCGGCTGTCGGGGCGCGCGGTGACATCGGTGCCGATCCGGTGGTGGCGCGGGTAAAAGCCGACCGCGTGGTTGGATGAGGCGAACACAACGCGCTTGACGTCCTTTTTTCGCGCCGCCTCGAACAAATTGTAGCCGCCGATGATATTGGCCTGCAGGATGCCGTCCCAAGGGCCTTCGACCGAGTATCCGCCGAAATGCAGGATGCCGTCGATACCCTCGCAGATCGCCTCGACCTGCGCGAGATCGGCGAGATCGGCGGCCTTGAACTTTTCATTGGGGCCGAGATCGGCGGGCGCCCTCAGGTCGCTCAGCACGAGATCCGGATAGATCGGCGGCAACAGCTTGCGCAGGCTTGTGCCGATTCCCCCGGCCGCGCCGGTCATCAATATGCGTGGCATTTCTTCCCTCTTTGTTGCGACCGATTTGCAGTCGCTGGCCGACAATGATAGCAAACCCAAACCGCGAGGAAACGCAACAACAACGAGAACAGCAAATGTCCGAGGCAAAATCCCGCGCCGGCTGGCAGCCGGCGACCTATTACCCCGATCCGGCGATCCATGCACTCGATCCGCGCTTCGAAAAATACTGGCTAAAACTCTCCGCCGTGGAACGGCTGACCACCGGCCTGCGCTGGGCCGAAGGCCCGGTGTGGTTCGGCGACGGGCGCTATTTATTGTGCAGCGACATTCCCAATAACCGCATCATCAAATGGGAAGAGGAGACCGGCGCGGTCAGCATATATCGCAAGCCGTCGAATTTCGCCAATGGCCATACCCGCGACCGCCAGGGGCGGCTGATCACCTGCGAGCACGGCGGTCGCCGCGTCACACGCACCGAACATGACGGATCAATCACCGTGCTGATCGATTCCTTTGGCGGCAAGCGGCTCAACTCGCCGAACGACGTGGTCGTCAAGTCCGATGGATCGATCTGGTTTACCGACCCGACCTTCGGCCTGCTCGGCAATTACGAAGGCTATAAGGCCGAATCCGAGATCGACGCCAATGTCTACCGGATCGACGGCTCGACCGGAAAGGCCTCGATCGTCGCCGAAGGCGTGCTCGGTCCCAACGGGTTGTGCTTCTCGCCGGACGAGAAAATCCTCTACATCGTGGAATCCCGCGGCGTGCCGAACCGCAAGATCCTGGCCTATGACGCAAGCCCCGGCGGCGACACGATTTCCAACAAGCGCGTTTTCATCGACGCCGGCCCCGGCACGCCCGACGGCATGCGCTGCGATATCGACGGCAATCTGTGGTGCGGCTGGGGCATGGGCGATCCCGAACTCGACGGCGTCGTGGTCTACGCGCCCGATGGTGTGATGATCGGTCGTATCGCGCTGCCCGAGCGCTGCGCCAATCTCTGCTTCGGCGGGTTGAAGCGCAACCGCCTGTTCATGGCCGCGAGCCAGTCGATCTACGCGCTGTATGTGAATACGCAGGGCGCGCTGGGGGGATAGTGCGCGAAAATGCCGGGGCGGATTTCCCGCCCCGGCGCTGCAGTGATGTTCGCGAAAGCATTAAGCGGCGTTGTAGCCGGCGACCGCCTTCACTTCGAGATATTCTTCCAGGCCGTATTTGCCCCATTCGCGGCCGTTGCCGGACTGCTTGTAGCCGCCGAACGGCGCGCTGCGGTCGTTCGGTACGCCCTGCAAATTGACGTTGCCGGCGCGGATCTGTCGGCCCACCCGGCGCGCGCTCTCCGCGGTGTCGCCGGTGACGTAACCGGCCAGACCGTACGGCGTGTCGTTGGCGATCTTGATCGCGTCGGCTTCATCCTTGGCGCCAAGGATCGTTAGCACCGGCCCGAAGATTTCCTCCCGCGCGATCGTCATGTCGTTGGTGACGTCGGCGAAGATGGTCGGGCGCACATAGAAGCCCTTGTTGACGCCCTCAGGGAGGCCGGGACCGCCGGCGACCAAGGTCGCACCTTCCTCGATGCCCTTGTGGATCAAGGCCTGGATCTTGTCCCACTGGATGCGGGACACCACGGGTCCGATGGTGGTGCCATCGGCGCGTGGATCGCCCGCCTTGGTCTTCTCGGCGACACCCTTGGCGATGGCGGCGACTTCCTTCATCTTCGACAGCGGCACGATCATCCGCGACGGTGCGTTGCACGATTGTCCGGAGTTGTTGAACATGTGCATCACGCCGCCGGTGACGGCCTTGGTGAGGTCGGCGCCCTCCAGGATGACGTTCGGCGACTTGCCGCCGAGTTCCTGGCTGACGCGCTTCACGGTCGGTGCGGCGCGCTTGGCGACATCGACGCCGGCGCGGGTCGAGCCGGTGAACGAGATCATGTCGATATCAGGGTGTTCGCTCATCGCCGCACCCACCTCGGGGCCGAGGCCGTTGACGAGGTTGAACACGCCCTTGGGCACGCCGGCCTCATGGAGAATTTCCGCAAAAATCAAGGCCGAGGACGGCGTGAATTCGGACGGCTTCAGGATCATGGTGCAGCCGGCGGCGAGCGCAGGCGCGACCTTGCAGGCGATCTGGTTCAGCGGCCAGTTCCACGGCGTGATCATGCCAACGACGCCGACGGGCTCGCGCACCACTGTGGCGGTGCCGACGTTTTCCTCGAAATGATAGTTCTTCAGCACTTCCAGCGTGGAGGCGATGTGACCGAGGCCGGCGCCGGCCTGCAGCCGTTCCGCCATCGGCAGCGGCGCACCCATTTCGTCGGACACGGCGGCGCCGATATCCTTCATGCGGCCCTTGTAGATCTCGATGATCTTTTCCAAAAGCGCAATGCGTTCCTCGCGGCCGGTCTGCGAATAGGTCACAAAGGCGCGCTTGGCGGCGGCCACCGCCTTGTCGACATCGGCTTTCGAGCCGAGCGCAACCTCATACATCGCCTCTTCGGTCGCCGGATTGACGACGGGCGTGGACTTCTTGACGGCGGGATCGACCCAGGCGCCATCGATGTAGAATTGCAGGCGATTAACCATCGTAAACCTCGTTATTTCAGGGCGAAGGATTAGGGAACGGGAGCGTTCGGCAGGCATCCTTGCACGAAAATCCCGGGAATTGAACCCGCCATATGCGGGATGTCGCGTTGCGGCGAACGCGGAATATAGGGTCAGGGTTGTGAAGGTGGCAAGACTTTTGGGATCATTCCCCGATGTGCAATTGCACATCGGGGAATCCATCCCGATCATGGCTATGGATTCCGGGCTCGCGCTTCGCGCGCCCCGGAATGACGACTTCGATATCTCTGACCGCCATCTTGGTATCACACCGCCATCTTGCGGTGGCGGACCGGGGCGCCGACGGTGAGACCCTCCGCCGCATCGATGATGGCGTTGGCGTCGATGCCGTGGTGGCGATAGAGGTCGCCAATCGTGCCGGTCTGGCCGAACTGCTCGACGCCGAGCGCCTCAACACGATGACCGCGCACGCTGCCGAGCCAGCCGAGCGCCGCCGGATGGCCGTCGATTACGGTCACGATGCCGCAGTCGCGCGGCAGCGGCGCCAGAAATTGCTCGATGTGGCTGAGATGCGCCACGCCGCGGCGGTCGCGCCGCAAATTCCGCGCCGCGGTCCAGCCTGCATGCAGGCGGTCGGCCGAGGTGACCGCCAGCAGGCCGACATCCCGGTGGCTCTCTCCGATGAAGCCAACCGCCTCGATTGCCTCGGGCGCGACCGCGCCGGTATAGGCCACCACGAGGTCGCAGTTCGCCCCCGGCTCGCGCAGCCAGTAGGCGCCATCGGTGATGTCGCGCTGCAGGTCCGACGTCATGATCCGCTGCGGCTGATCGACCGTCCGCGTCGAGAGCCGCAAATAGACCGATCCGCCCTCACCGCCTTCGCGCTGCATGTGCCGGAATCCCCAGCCCATGATCACGGAGAGTTCATCGACAAAGGCCGGCTCGAACGAGGTGAGCCCATCCTGCGCCATGCCGATCAATGGCGTTGCGATCGACTGGTGCGCGCCGCCTTCCGGCGCCAGCGTAACGCCCGACGGGGTCGCCACCACCATGAACCGCGCGTCCTGATAGCAGGCATAGTTCAGCGCATCGAGACCGCGCTGGATGAAGGGATCGTACAACGTGCCGATCGGGAGCAGCCGCACGCCGTTGATCGCTTGCGACAGCCCCAGCGCCGACATCAGGATGAACAGGTTCATCTCGGCAATGCCGAGCTCGATGTGCTGGCCCTTGGGCGAAAAATCCCAGTTGAAGGTGGAGGGTATCTTCTCCTGCCGGAACAGATCGGCATTTTCGGCTTTCGCAAACAGGCCGCGGCGGTTGACCCAGGCGCCGAGATTGGTCGAGACCGTGACGTCGGGCGAGGCGGTAACGATGCGCGAGGCCAGTTCGGTGTCGCCGCGCGCGAGCTCGTTGAGCACGAGGCCGAAGCCCTGCTGGGTCGACATCTGCGCCGATGGCTTGAACGATAATTGCTCGGGCACCTCGATCACGGACGCCGTGAGACGACGGCGGCCTTCGCGGTTGAACGGCGCGTCCGCGAGGAACGCCTCCAGCTCTTTCGGCGCGTGCGACAATCCTTCGAACTTCTCCCATTCATGGCCGGGGCGGATGTTCTGCGTCGCGCGCCATTTTTCCATCTGCGCAACCGTCATCAGCCCGGCATGATTGTCCTTGTGGCCTTGGAACGGCAGGCCGACACCCTTGATGGTGTAGGCGATGAAGCAGACCGGCCGGTCGTGATCGATGGCTTCGAAGGCATCGATCATGCTGGCCATGTCGTGGCCGCCCAGATTGGACATCAAGGCCAGCAATTCCTCATCGCTGCGCCGGTCGATCAATTGCGAGACCTCGCCCTGATCGCCGATGTCGTCGAGCAAATGCTTGCGGAACGCAGCCCCGCCCTGAAAGCACAGCGCCGCGTACATCTGGTTCGGGCACGCATCGATCCAGCGCTTCAGCGCCTCACCGCCCGGCTCGGCGAACGCCGCCTGCATCAAGGTGCCGTATTTCACGATCACCACGTCCCAGCCGAAATTGCGGAACATGGATTCGAATTTTGCCCAGAGGCCTTCGCGGACTACGGCATCGAGGCTCTGGCGGTTGTAATCGACGATCCACCAGGTGTTGCGCAGCCCGTGCTTCCAGCCCTCCAGCAGCGACTCGAAGATGTTGCCCTCGTCCATCTCGGCGTCGCCGACCAGCGCAATCATCCGTCCCTCGGGGCGATCTTTCAGCCAGCCATGCGCCTTGACGTAGTCCTGCACCAGCGACGAGAACAGGGTCTGCGCCACGCCGAGGCCGACCGAGCCAGTGGAGAAATCGACGTCGTCGGCATCCTTGGTGCGCGACGGATAGGATTGTGCGCCCTTGAAGCCGCGGAAATTCTCCAGTCTCTCGCGGGTCTGATGCCCGAACAGATACTGGATGGCGTGATACACCGGGCTCGCATGCGGCTTCACCGCGACGCGGTCCTGCGGCCGCAGCACCGAGAAATATAGGGCCGACATAATGTTGGCGAGCGAGGCCGAGGAAGCCTGATGGCCGCCGACCTTCAACCCGTCGGCGTTGGGCCGGATGTGATTGGCGTGATGGATCGTCCACGACGACAGCCACAGAACCTTGCGTGCCAGCGCGGACAATAGTTCAAGGCGTGCGGGCTCGATGGGCATGGCGATGCTCCGGAGACATCCAATATCCGCCGATTTTAGCGGTTCCGCCATTGCCGAAATTCTCAAATTCCTGCGACGTACAGGCAAAAATTGGTATAAAATCCCATTCCTAGCCCCGTCAGTCAGAGTTTGTTCCAATGCACGCCCTCGATGCCATCGACCGCAAAATCCTCAGCCTGCTGCAATCCGACAGCCGCATGACTATGCAGGAGCTCGCCGACAAGGTCGGGCTGTCGGTGTCGCCGTGCCATCGCCGGGTGAAGTTGCTCGAGGAGCGCGGCGTGATCACGCGCTACATCGCGACCGTCGACCAGAAATCGCTCGGCCTGCACGTCAGTGTCTTCATCTCGATCAAGCTGGCGCGGCAAAAAGAAGAAGACCTCAACCGCTTCGCGAAGGCGATCTCGAAATGGGACGAGGTGCTGGAGTGTTATTTGATGACCGGCAACCGGGATTATCTGCTGCGCGTCGTCGCCGCCGACCTGTCGTCCTACGAGGCATTTTTGAAAAACAAGCTGACCCGGCTCGACGGCATCGCCTCGATCGAGTTCGAGCTTTGCGCTGAGCCAGGTAAAATATTCGATCGCGCTGCCTGTGTGAGTCTTGGCTTCCGTCATTGCGAGCGAAGCGAAGCAATCCATCGCTCGGCAAAAGCAAGAGTGTATTGCTTCGTCGCTTCGCTCCTCGCAATGACGTCCCTCTCCAGATACGCATCCACGTTCTCGCGGCGAGATTCGCCCGAGGTTTGCCAGAAGTTTCCTTGCCCTCCGAACAGAGGGCGCAGGGAAAGCCGGGTGCGCGCTGCACCCGCGGTCTCGTGTGCAATGTGCACAAGAAGTGCGCACACGAGCATACAGGTCCAGCGGGAGCATCCCGGCCTTCCCTGCGCAATGGTTTTACGGCTTATATCGCGCTCTCCCCGGTGACCGGCTTTGTTGCCACCGTCGCCGGCGGGATACCGCGCTCGATCCAATTGGATCGATGCGCAACCGCCAACTTGACGCCAGCGTCGGGGCGTCAGGACCACACGACTTCGCCGTACGCTTCAGTGCTGTTCGTCAAAAGCACATCCGCGTCCACCGCATCCCACCGCACGTTCGTGACGATCGCGAGCCGCCCCTCTTGTCGGGTGAGACGGGCGAGTTGATAGCGCTGATTTGCCCGACGTGTTAAGCGGAATATTTTCCGAAACGGGGCTTGACTCGCGGTGCGCGAAAACACGCAAGTGATTTGCCCGACGGGCAAGCCAGGGCGGCGGATCGCAGGTGGGTTAGGCGAAGCCGTAACCCACCGCCTAGGCGAAGACGAAAGAGGTGGGTTACGCTTACGCTAACCCACCCTACGAAGCCGATCTTGCAATTACAGAATCTTCCGCTTCGCGAGATTCCGCATCAGTGCGCCGATCCCGAACGTCCAGGGCTCGCACTCATCACTGGTGCGCATGCGGTTGACGAGCTTGCCGAGCTGGGGCGCCGATATCGTGACGATGTCGTCGCGCCTGTGGGTAAAGCCCTCACCTTTCGCATCGCGGTCTTTCACCGGCGCGAACATCGTGCCGAGGAACAACGCGAAGCCATCGGGATATTGATGCACCGGCCCGATGGTCTGAGCCACGAGGTCGGTGGGATCGCGGCTGATCTTGCCGATCGACGAGTGACCGTCGAGGACAAAGCCGTCCTGCCCCTTCACGGTCAGTCCAACGTCCATCCGGCGCACGTCATCGAGCGAGAAGGTTTTGTCGAACAGGCGCAGCAGCGGGCCGACCGCGCAGGAGGCGTTGTTGTCCTTGGCCTTGGACAACAGCAAGGCCGATCGTCCCTCGAAGTCGCGCAGATTGACATCGTTGCCGAGCATCGCACCGACGATTCCGCCGCGGCTCGACACCACGAGCACGACTTCCGGCTCCGGATTGTTCCAGGTCGATTTCGGATGCAGGCCGGCATCCATCCCAGTGCCGACGGAGGACATCGTCGGCGCCTTGGTGAACACTTCTGCATCGGGACCGATGCCGACCTCCAGATACTGGCTCCAGGCGTTCTGATCGATCAGTACCTGCTTCAGTTTCATTGCTTCCGGCGAGCCGGGTTTGAGTTTTGAGAGATCGTCGCCGACCAGACGCAGCACCTCCTTGCGAATGGCCTCCGCGGATACCGGATTGCCCCGCGCCCGCTCCTCGATCACGCGCTCCAGCATCGAGATAGCGAAGGTGACGCCCGCCGCTTTCAACACTTGCAGGTCAAGCGGCGCGAGCAGCCAGGGTTGTGTGCGGTCGCGGCGGTCGAGCGGCGTATTGGCGACGATGCTTTCGAGATCGCCGATCCGTTTCCCGGCGATGCCGCGCAGCGCCTCCGCCGGGTTTTCCGCCTCACAGAGCGCACTCACAGTGGAGAACCGCGCGCTGACATCGAAGACGCCGTCGCTGCGCACCGCGACTACCGCCGGGCCCGCCATGTCAGGCATCCAGACCCGCCCCACCAGCGTGCCGCTGGTGCCGTCCTGCGGCAGAACATCCGTGGCTGTCAGCGTGATCATGGGCTTGCTCCCTTTATGTGTTTGTCGTCCCGGCGCCTGAAGCGCAATTGCGCACTAGGCCGGGACGACGACCAAAGAATCTAGCGCCACGGCTCGACGATGATTTTCGTGTGCGCTTCCGGATTGGCGAGATCGGCAAAGGCCTGCGCGACGCCGTCGATACCGACGCGCGCCGTCACCAGCGAGGCCGCATCGACCTCGCCTTCCGCGATCAGTCGGAGCGAGTGAGCAAATTCATCGGGCGTGTAACCCAGCACATATTGGACGTTAAGCTCCTTGAGGATGCCGAGCATCGGTTCGGAGCGGTCGGTTTCCATGCAGACGCCGACCACGACGATGCGGGCATCGCGCGGCGCGCCTTCGAACGCCTGCTGGATCAATCCAGGAATGCCGACGCATTCGAAAATCAGCGCGGGCTTGAGCGCCGGCAGCAGGGCCTGCAGCGGCGGCCGCGCGGCCTTTTCCTCCGGCGACATCGCGGCATGCTCGGCCCAGGTCGCATAGGGCTGCGAGCGCGCGGGGTCCACGACGATGTCGGCGCCGAGCTTTTCGGCCAACGCCCGGCGCGCCGGCGAATAATCCGCGGCCACGATCGGATGCAATCCCGTGATCTTGAGCGCGGCGATGACGGCCAATCCGACCGGTCCGCAGCCGATCACCAACGGCACCTCGCCGCCCTTTATGTCGGCCTTGGCGACCGCGTGAACGCCGACCGCCAACGGTTCGGTCAGCGCGGCATGCTCGGCCGCCAATCCGTTCGGGACTTCTAGCAGCAATGCTTCGCTGAGCAGCATGCGCTCGGCGTAGGCGCCGACATTGTCGTTGGAATAGCCGATGCCCTGCGGGCCCTGCTCCGTCAGCAGCGCCGGCAGCGAACATACTTTGGTGCCTTCCTTGAGCTTGCGCGCGGTGTCCGGACCATAGTCGAGAATCTCGCAGCAGAATTCGTGGCCGAACACGACGTCGCGGGAAAGGTCCATCGGCTTGCGGCCGGGGAAATGCTTCGCCAGTTCGACCATGCGGTGGGCGTGCTTGCGGGCGTGCAGGTCGGAGCCGCAAATGCCGCAGGCCAGCGACTTGACCAGCACCATGCCGGGACCCGGCTTCGGCTCGGGCATCTGATCCACGATGATCTCGCCGTTCCGGAAAATTGCTGCGCGCATCGGCGTCCCTCCTGTTCTTCGTTGCTTTCTCCTCTCCCACAGCTGTGCGGAGAAGGAAAGAACGAAAGCAGGCAACATTGCAGAGTGAGGTGCCGGAACCGAGCCGCACCTGATCGCGGGCGTCTTCCGGCGGTGGCCATTCTCATTCAGCACAAGATTTGGCGCAGAGAAGGTCAGGCATTGGGAGATGATTCAGCGGCCACCGCCAGAAGCTGCGACTGCCGCACCCGCTCGCGATGGGCGGTATAGAGGCCACTCAAGACAATGAAGGCAGCGCCCGTCACGGTAAAGACGTCGGGCACCTCGCCGAACACCAGGAAGCCGAGGATGCTGACCCACAGCAATTGCGTATAGGAGAACGGCGCCAGCACCGAGGCATCGGCGTAGCGGAACGCCAGCACCACGATCCATTGCCCCGCGGTCGAGGCGACGCCGATGAAGACGCCGAACAGGATGTCGTGCCAGGTCGGCGCCACCCAGACGAACGGCACCAGCGCGGTGAGAATGCAGACGCCGGCAATCGACGAATAGGTCATGATGGTTGTGGCGCGTTCGCTGCCGCTCATCATCCGCGTCATGATCAGGGTGCTGGCCCAGGCCAGCGCCGACACCAGCGGAAAAAACGCCGCCGGATGAAACGCGCCGGAGCCCGGCCGCAGGATGATGATCACGCCCACGAGGCCGACCGCGGTCGCAATCCAGCGCCGCAAGCCGACTTTCTCGCCGAGAAATATGATCGACAATGCAGTGACGAACAGCGGCGAGACGAAACCGGTGGCGGACGCTTCCGCAATCGGGAGAAATCGCAGGCCCGAAATGAAGAACAGCGATGAGGCCAACAGCGCCGCGCCGCGCAGCAATTGCAGGCCGGGACGGCGGGTCTGAAGCGCAAACAGCGGCGAGCCTGGCAACATCGCCGGAGCCATGATCATCGCGAACACCAGAAAGCGGATCCAGGCGATCTCGATCGAGGGCAGCGTCGCCGACAGATATTTCGCCGTCACGTCCGAGGCGCCGAGAAAGACCGTCGAGGCCAGCATCAACGCGATGCCCTTAAACGGACGATCGGTGCGCGCGGGCGCTTTGGGAGCGGCGGACTTCTTCTCGGGCAACGGCAATGGTGCGCTGTCCAGCCTGGCGGCTGCGGCGGGGGGCGGGGTCACGGCAATCTCGAAAGGTAGTCAATGTCGAATCGGGTGAGACTTTAAAAAACGCCAATCGGCGGGGAACAACAAGGTCCGAAAACAGGATGCGGATATGCGCGATTGCGCGCGGCCGCCTGCTACAGCCTATGCGGCCTCGTACGCCGTCGCGATTGCAACACTTTGTTAAGAACTGTGTCCGTTACAGCATGGGCAGACCGCGCGGTTTCGGGCCACGCGGAAAGGCCGCGTCGAGCGCGGCAATCTCGTTCGCGCCGAGAACCAGTTTGCCGGCCGCCGCATTATCCGTGGCGTGTTCGGCGCTCGCGGCTTTCGGAATCGCAAACACCGAAGGTATCCGCGTCAGAAACGCGAGCGCGACCTGACGCGGAGTGGCGCGGTGCGCGTTGGCGATCGCCTGCAGCGTCTCGCCGGCCTTGCTGTGGGGCGAGGGAAAATCATTGTGGCCGAACGGCGAATAGGCGACGACGGCAACGCCATTGCGCTCGCACCATGGAATGACCCCGTGCTCGATCGCGCGTTCCTGCAGGTGATAGAGCACCTGATTGCAGGCGATCCTGCCCTTGCCCGCGACCGCCAGCAGCTCGTTGAGATCGTCGGTGTCGAAATTGCTGACGCCCCATGAGGCGATTTTTCCCGCAGCGATCAGTTCATCGAATGCCGCCACCGTGTCTTCGAGCGGATATGATCCGCGCCAGTGCAGCAGATAACAATCGAGCCTCTCGGTCTTCAGCCGCTTCAGGGATCGTTCGCATGCGGCAATCGTGCCACGCCGCGATGCATTGCTCGGCAACACCTTCGACACAAGGAAAAGCGCGTCACGCTTGCCTGCGATCGCCTCCGCAATCACGAGTTCCGCATCGCCATACATCTCCGCGGTATCGATATGGGTCATGCCGAGCTCGATGCCGCGGCGCAGCGCAGCAACGGCACTCTTGCGGTCGCCGCGATCGAGATACCAGGTGCCCTGCCCGATCACGCTGATCTCAAGGCCGGCACTGCCGAATTTCTGTTTGCGCAAGATCGCCTCGTTCGTCCAAGTCTGCGTGTTGCGGACTTTAGACGAAGCTGGTCTCGATGTCCCCTTGGAACCTACTCCCAGTCTGTCATTACGCGCAAAATGACCGGGCGATGACAACGCAAGACAATTTTTAGTGGCTGGTCACCCAGGGCCGCGATCGCGATCAATCCCGAAACACCGGAAATCGCAGGCCGCTTCAGAGCACGCTGATATCCGCCACAAGCACCGTGCCGGTCACCGACTCCGTGATGTAGAGCCGATCGCGCTTGTCACCGCCGATCGCGACATTGGTGCAGCTCTGGCCCGCGCAGGATTTGATGCGGGCGATCAATTCGCCATTGGGCGCAAACACGAACACATGTCCCAATGATGCATGCGCGACGAACAAGCGGCCCGCTCTGTCCATGGTCATGCCGTCGGGGCCGCTCGGCCCAAACATCGAACAGAAGCGGCCGACCTTGGAGACGCTGCCGTCTTTCATGAACGGCGCGCGCCAGACCGAATTATCGCGGGTCATCGCAACGAACAGCACGGTCTCCTTTGGATCGAGCACCAGACCGTTGGGACTGATGCCGGTATCGATCAGGCAATCGAGCTTGCCGTTGCTCGCGAGCCGGTAGACCCGCCCGGTCGGATCGTGCAGGCCGGTCTGTCCCTGATCGGTGAAGTAGATGTCGCCATTGCCCGCAATGTGCAGGTCGTTGCACCCCTTGAACGACTCCGAGTTGCGCGATGTTAGAACCTTCTGCATCCGCCCTGCCCGCGCATCGAGCTCCATGATGCCGTGCCTGTAGTCGGCGACCAGGATGCGCCCGTCACGGCTGATCTTGAGGCCGTTGGGCCAGCCGTCATATTCGACAACCAGCGACCATTTTTTGTCCGGCGCGATTTTGAAGATGCGCCCGAAGGGGATGTCGACGATGTAGAGATTGCCGTCGGCGTCGAATGACGGGCCTTCGATGAAGCAATCCGTCATCGCACCGGGCCGGTTGGCATCGGCCCATTCGGTGCCTACCTTGCGCCGGAATTCGTCGGGCATCGTCGAGAAAATCTGCGTCTGGATCAGCTTCGGCGGTGTTTCGAGATACATCATCGCTTAAAGTCACCTGCATTACAAAAGCGGGTGCACCATAGATGAGGGATATTGCCGGCTACAAGCCGGCTAGTTAGCCGCGGCCGCCATTTGCTGCGGCACGGCATTTTGCGTAGTCTGCGCGATCAGCCGCTTCATTTCCGGAATGCAGGAGCCGCAATTGGTGCCTGCGTTCAGCTTCGCGCCAATGTCGGCGGCGGAACGCGCCCCGGCTGCAATGGTCTCGCAGATGGTGTTGCGGCCGACGCCGAAGCAAGCGCAGACAATCGGGCCGGCATTGGCAAGGCCGTCCGACGATTTCCCCGACAACAGCATGCGGCGCTGCTCGTTGCCGAGCGCGCCGGCGGCAAACAGGCCCCTGACGACATTCCAGTCGCCGGCGTCGCGCGCGGGCCCGATGAACAGGCAGGTTTCAATCCGGTCCGCCGCAAAGGACGCCGCGCGATACACGCCGCCGCCAAAGTCCTTGTATTCGGCAAGGTCGTCGCCCGCGATCGAGGCGAGCCAGGATTGCCACCCCGCAAGATCGGCATTGTCGGCGAGCAGATAGCCATAGCCGCCATCGACGGCGACGCGTGCCCACCAGGCATGCGCAGGTAACTCCATTGGTTTGCGCGACAGTGCAAAGCCCCGGAACACATATTCGTAAGGCGTGATCGATGCCGGCGTCGCCTTGTTCTCGGGCTGGCCGGAGAACGGATCGGTGTGTGGGGCCACCAGCGCGCCCACACGTGCGCCGGTCGCCGTGACTTCGCTCCAGTGGATCGGCACGAACAGCATGCCGCGCTGCTGCCGCTCGCTGACGACGACCCGCAGCGTGCATTGTCCGTAGTCGGTCGTAACCCGCGCGAAATCGCCGTCGGTAACGCCGTACCTTGCGGCGTCATCAGGATGGACCTCGACGAACGGCTCCGGCAGATGCTGGCCAAGCCGCGGGCTGGCTCCGGTGCGGGTCATGGTGTGCCATTGATCCCGGATGCGGCCGGTATTCAGCCGCAGCGGGCGCGCGGCCGTGGTCGCGGTCCGCAGCGCCGGATTCTCCGGTGCGATGAAACGGGCCTTGTTGTCATTGCCGAAGAATCCACCTTCGGCGAAGAAGCGCGCCTGCGGCTCTGTATCCAGCCGGATCGGCCATTGCACCGGCGCCATAGCGTCGAACGCCTCATCCGACAGCGCCTTCAATCCGCCGATATCGAAATCGCGGTCGCCATTGTTCTCGAACGCCGAAAGGGCTGCATGTTCGCGGAAGATATCCGCGGCAGACGTGAAGCTAAACGCCGCGCCAAAGCCCAGCCGTTTTGCGACCTCGCCAATGATCCACCAATCGGGCCGCGCTTCGCCCGGAGAGGACAGGAACGCGCGCTGCCGCGAGATGCGCCGTTCCGAATTGGTCACGGTGCCGGATTTCTCGCCCCATGCCTGCGCCGGGAACAGCACATGCGCGCCCGCGTCGACGGTGTCGTTGGACATTACGTTTTCGGAGACCACGAACAGTTCGAGCTTCTTCAGCGCCTCGCGGGCGACGTCGGCGTTCGGCAGCGACACCGCCGGATTGGTGCCGATCACCCACAGCGCCTTGATCTCGCCGCGCGCCACAGCCTCGAACATCTCGACCGCTTTGTGCCCTTCATGGGTGGCGATCCGCGGCGCCTTCCAGAACCGGCGCACGCGGTCGATGTCCGGCGGCGTGAAACCCATGTGGGCCGCAAGCTGATTGGCGAGCCCGCCGACTTCGCGGCCGCCCATCGCATTGGGCTGACCGGTCAGCGAAAACGGCGACGCGCCGGGCTTGCCGATCCGCCCGCTCGCGAGGTGGCAATTGACGATGGCATTGACCTTGTCGGTCCCCTGCGCCGACTGGTTGACGCCTTGCGAATACATGGACACGACGCGCGGCGTGTTGGCAAACATCTGGAAAAACGCCGCCACGTCCTGTTCAGACAGACCCGTCGCCAGCGCGGTCGCGCCGACGCTGCCGGCCATGCTGCGGGCACGCGCGATCGCGTCCTCAAAGCCGGTGGTGTGGCGTTCAATGTAACCGCGGTCGATCGCGCCGTGGTCGGCAAGGTGCACCAACAGGCCGCTGAACAGCGCGGTGTCGCTGCCCGGTTTCAATCCCAGGAACAGGTCGTCCTCGCCCACGGTGTCGGTCCGGCGCGGATCGATCACCACGATGCGGGCGCCGCGCTGCTGCTTGTTGACGAGCATGCGCTGGTACAACACCGGATGGCACCAGGCCGCGTTGGAGCCGACCAGCACCAAGAGATCAGCCTCGTCGAGATCCTCGTAACAGCCCGGCACCGTGTCCGCGCCGAACGCGCGGCGGTGACCGGCGACCGACGAGGCCATGCACAGCCGCGAATTGGTATCGACATTGGCGCTGCCGAGGTACCCCTTCATCAGCTTGTTGGCGACGTAATAATCCTCGGTCAATAACTGCCCGGAGAGATAGAACGCGACGGCGCCGGGACCGTCACGCGCGATGATGTGCTGAAAACGGTGCGCGACATGGTCGAGCGCATCGCTCCAGGCCACCCGCTCCATGGTCCCCTTGTCGCAGCGGATCATCGGGTGCAGCAGTCGGTTCTCCAGACCGAGCGTCTCGCCAAGCGCCGATCCCTTCGAGCACAACCGGCCGAAATTGGCTGGATGCTCGGGGTCACCCAAAATCGCAGCACCTCCCCTGCCGTCCGGCGTCGCCAGAACGCCGCAACCGACGCCGCAATAGGCGCAGGTGGTTTTGGTGGCGCGCAAGTGAGGATCGACGGCGGTCATGGGAACAACCGGGTCATGCCGCCTCTGAACGGATGGCGAGCGAGCGGCCGAACATCATGTCGGCGCGAATGCGGGCAGTGGGCTGGCGGTTGCGGATCAGTTCGAGATACCAGAGCGCGTCGCTGACATCGCCGATCAGAACCGCGCCGGTCAGCCGCCCGTCCGAAATGACCAGCTTCTTGTAGGTGCCGTAATTGATATCGCTGAGCACAATCGTCTCGCTGCGGTCAGTGCCCATGAAATCGCCGGCGGAGAACACGCTGACGCCGGAGACCTTCAGATTGGTAGCCACGATGCTGCCGCCATAGGAAGCGTTTCTGCCCGCGAGGTATCGCGCCAGCACGCGCGCCTGCTCGTAGGCGGGCTCGACCAGCCCGTAACAGATGCCGCGATGTTCGGCGCACTCGCCGATCGCAAACACACCCTCCGCGCCAGTTTGCAATTGGTCATCGACGACGATGCCGCGGTTGACGGGAATCCCGGCTTCCTTGGCCAGCGCGATGTTCGGCCGGATGCCCGCGGCGAAGATCACCGCATCGGCATCGATGCAACGGCCGTCGCTCAGCTCGACGCCTTCGACGCGCGTCTCGCCGTAAATGCGCGCGGTGTTGGCATTGAGCTGGATATCGATACCCTTGCGCTCGACGAGAGATTTCAGAAGTTCCGCGGCGGGCGCATCGAGCTGGCGCTCCATCAGCCGGTCCATCAGATGAACCAGCGTCACCGCCGCACCGGCCTTTGCCAGGCCGTAGGCGGCTTCCAGTCCCAACAGCCCGCCACCGACGACGACCACACGTTTCTTCTGCGCGGCCAGCGTCAGCAGAAGATCGACGTCGCGGCTGTCGCGAAACGTATGCGCGCCGGCGAGGCCGGCGCCGGGCACGCTCAGCCGCAGCGCCGACGAGCCCGTGGTCAGGATCAGCTTCGAAAACGGGATGCTTTCCTCGTTTTCGATTCTGACTTCACGCCGGCCAACGTCGATCTCGGTGGCGAGGCAGCCATACTTCAGAGTGACGCCGCGGTCGCGCCACCATGTCGCCGGCCTGAGCTCAATATCGTGCGAGGCGGTCTCGCCGGCAAGAACCGACGACAACAGCACGCGGTTATAGGCAAGACGCGGCTCGTCGCCGATGACGGCGATGGCATAGCGGCCCAACGCGACCTTCGTCAATTCATCCACCAGACGGGCGGCAGCCATTCCGTTGCCGACGATCACCAGCGGTTCGCTCACGGCGTATCCTCACTCGGCGGCTTGCGCGCTGCCGTAGGCTTCAGAGATCATGTAACCGGACAGCGTGCCGTAGGCCGCGGTCCAGGCCGCGGCGATCTCCGGCGTCCAGGCTTCGCCGAGCCCCTTTTCGAGGGTCCACAACAGGGCGCCGCCAACGACGGGATAATGCTCCGGCTTTGCGCCATAGCTGACGTGACGCTTGGCGAGCGCGCTCGCGGCCGGAAGCACGGATTTGAGATTGCCGAGCCCGTTGACGACGACGGCAAGCACCGCCATCAGTTTCTTGCGCTGTTCGGTCATATCGGCCGGGAACATCGCTTTTACGGACGGGGCGACTTCGAACAGGCGGTCGTAGAAGATCGCTGCCGCCTGCTCCGAAATCGGCGCGACCTTGGCAAAACTATCCTGAACCAGTTTGATTTGCGTCGAATCCATCTCAACTCTCCTTACGTGCTGAAAACCGTTTCCCGAACATGAGCCTGTTTGTCGCGAGGGCGGCGCATTGGTTCAAAATCAAGATTCCGGCGGTTGATGAGTGACTTACGCCGCCTCGACGAAGCGGTGGCGTTCGTAGAGGAATTCGAGCACGCGCTGCCGGCACTTGAGGTAACCGGGGTTGGTTGCGAGCTCGAGCCGCTTGCGCGGACGCGCCAGCGGCACTTCCAGGACCTCGCCGATCCGCGCACTCGGCCCGTTGGTCATCATCACGATGCGGTCCGACAGCAGCACGGCCTCGTCGACGTCGTGCGTGATCATCAGGATGGTGTTGCCGAGCTTCTGATGCAGCGCCATCACCGAATCCTGCAGATGCGCGCGGGTCAGCGCGTCGAGCGCGCCGAACGGCTCGTCGAGCAGCAGCACCTTCGGCTCCATCGCGAGCGCGCGCGCGATACCGACGCGCTGCTTCATGCCGCCGGAGATTTCCGACGGCCGCTTGTCCTTGGCATGGGCCATCTGAACGAGGTTGAGATTGTGCATCACCCAGGCATCGCGTTCCGCGCGGGTCTTGCTCGATGAGAACACCTTGTCGACGCCGAGCTTGACGTTTTCATAGACCGTCAGCCACGGCAGCAGGCTGTGGTTCTGGAACACCACCGCGCGATCCGGCCCCGGTGAGTTGACTTCGCGGTTTTCCAGCAGCACGCAGCCGTTGGTGGTATTGGTCAGACCGGCCACGATGTTGAGCAGCGTGGATTTTCCGCAACCGGAATGGCCGATGATGGAGACGTACTCACCCTTGTTGATCGTGAGGTTGATCTCCTTCAGCACTTCCGTCGTGGCATTGCCGCGGGTGAAGGACTTGTCGATGTGGTCGAGCTTCAGATAGGCCTGCATGATAAGATTTCCTTCAGCTCGCGGACGTACCGCGGGTCACGACCTTGCCCAGTCCGGCGATCATGCGATCGAGCACGAAGCCGATGATGCCGACATAGAACAGCGCCAGGATGATTTCGCTGATGTGCGAGGAGTTCCAGGCGTCCCAGATGAAGAAACCAATGCCGACGCCACCGATCAGCATTTCCGCCGCGACGATCGCAAGCCAGGACAGGCCGATACCGATCCGCAGGCCGGTGAAGATGTAGGGCGCCGCCGCCGGGATCATGATCTTGGAGAAGAACTCCAGCGGATTGAGCTGCACCACGGCTGCGACGTTGCGATAATCCTGCGGGATGTTGCGGATGCCGACCGCGGTGTTGATGATGATCGGCCAGATCGAGGTGATGAAGATCACGAAGATCGCGGAAGGCTGGCCGTCGCGAAACGCGGCGAGCGACAGCGGCAGCCACGCGAGCGGCGGGATGGTGCGCAGTACCTGGAACAGCGGATCGAGCCCGCGCATCGCCCAGACCGACTGTCCGACCAGCGTGCCGAGCGCGACGCCGGCGATCGCCGCCAGCGAGTAGCCAAGGGCAACGCGCTGCAGGCTGGCGGACAGATGCCAGAACAGACCCCTTGTCGATGCCGCCACGATCGAAGAACGGATCGAAGATCAGCTCCTTGGTGTCCTTGAACACGCGCGAGGGCGACGGCAAGGTCGAACCGGCGCGACGGCAAACCAGCTCCCAGAACAACATCAGGAGCGCGATCACGATCAGCGGCGGCACGACTTGCACCGCGGTGTCCTTCGCCATCTTGATGTATTTCTCGGCGCGCGGCGGCCGCTTCGGCGTCATCGTCACGACCGGGTTGGCAACCGTGACCGCCTTCGGCGCAACAACCGCGGTGGCGGTTTCGGTCTTGATTGCAGGCATATTCATTGGAAGTGCGTCTCCGTGTTCACGAGGCGGACCGCCCGCCTAAGGGCGGTCCTGCTAAATCAGACATCAACACGCTTGATGGACAGGGACTTCAGATACGCGGCCGGATTTTCCGGATCGAACACCTTGCCGTCGAAGAAGGTCTCCTTGCCGCGCGAGGTCGAAGCGGGAATATCGGAAGCGGCAACGCCAAGCTCCTTGGCGGCCTCCTTCCAGAGGTCCTCGCGGTTGACCTTGCCGATAAGCGCTTTGGTGTCGTAGCCGGCCTCGTATTTGCCCCAGCGGATATCCTCGGTGAGGAACCAGAGGTCGTGGCTCTGGAACGGATAGGAGGCCTGGTCGGCCCAGAACCGCATGATGTGCGGGCTGTTCTCGACCACCTTGCCGGGAACGCCGTAGTCGAACTTGCCCTTGACGCGGTCGGTGACGTCCTCCACCGGGCAATTGATCCACTGGCGCTTGGCGCAGATCGTCGCGACTTCCTCGCGGTTGTCCGGCTTCTCGCACCACTGCTGCGCTTCCATCACGGCCATCAGCAGCGCTTTCGCCGCCTTCGGGTATTTGTCGACATAGGCGGCGCGCATGCCGAAGGATTTTTCCGGATGCTTGTTCCAGAGTTCGCCGGTGGTGATCGCGGTGTAGCCGATGTCCTGATGGATCAATTGCAGATTCCACGGCTCGCACACGCAGAAGCAATCCATGGTGCCGACCTTCATGTTGGCGACCATCTGCGGCGGCGGCACCACGATGGTTTCGATGTCCTTGTCGGGATCGATGCCACCGGCGGCGAGCCAGTAGCGGATCCACAGGTCGTGGGTGCCGCCCGGAAACGTCATCGCGGCCTTGATCGCCTTGCCGGATGCTTTCTTCTTGTCGAGCGCAACCTTGAACGGCGCCGTATCGACGCCGACCTTGATGTCGCTGTATTCCTTGGCGACCGAAATGCATTGGCCGTTCAGATTGAGCCGCGCCAGGATGTACATCGGCGTCGGCTGGTTGTTCTGCGTCACCTTGCCGGCCGAGATCAGATACGGCATCGGGGTGAGAATATGCGCACCGTCGATGCCGTTGCCTTCCGAGCCCAGCACGAGGTTGTCGCGCGTCGTGCCCCACGACGCCTGCTTCTGCACTTCGACATCGGGCATGCCGTATTTGGCAAAGATGCCCTTCTCCTTGGCAACAAACAGCGGCGACGCGTCGGTCAGCGCGATGAAGCCGAGCTTGGCGGCCTTCACTTCGGGGCCCGCGCCTTGGGCGAACGCGCCGGCCGGGAAATTCAGCTTTGCCGCAGCGAGCAACGCCGCCGTTCCACCGGTCGCCTTCAGTATCTGGCGGCGGCTAAGGCCACGTGAGGTCGGATGGGTGGGCTTCGTCATTTGTATCGCTGTCCTTTGCGTCTGAATTGGCCGTCCGTTTGGTGCCACCGCGCGAGGCGCAAAAGGGCGCATTCCGGGGAAGCCCCGGAGTGGTGGCGATACAATTCGGATGATGGGTCTCAAGGGACGGCTTCAATGGCGTCGGGCACAAACTATTCAAGCTTTGTGCCAAGCCTGCCGTACTACAAAAAACTTATATATTTCAATATTTTGAAGGTATGCCGATGCGGCATCCAAGGATGAGTGTCCGCATCTAAAATTTGCAATTCGCTCAATTCTTGTGCGCCGCACAAGAATTGAGCAGATGCGTGAACGGTGTCCTCAGGCGTCTTCATTTACCTTCGCCATCATCGCTTTTGGCGCGGCGCCGTCGCCCGGTTTCATCCTGAATTCATAGGTCATCAGATGCCATGGCGCGGCGGCCGGCTTGCCGTCCGGTGTGGTGGCGTCGGTGCGCTTTTCGATCTTCGCCACCAGCTCGTCCTTGACGCCGAACACGACGTCGGAATCCAGATATTTGTCGCCCTCCATGAACACATGCGTGATCAGCGGCTGATAGCCGGGCGCATTGACCAGGAAGTGCACATGCGCCGGCCGCATCGCATGACGCCGGGTCTGGATGATCATCTCGCCGACCGGACCGTCGGTCGGTATCGGATAGCTGCACGGCAAAATGGTGCGGAAATAGAACCCGCCATCAGCGTCGGTGACGAAGCGCGCCCGCGACGACGGCCCCTCCGTCGCATAGGACTCCTTTTGTAAATCATAGAAGCCGTCGCCATCGGCGTGCCAGATGTCGACGGGAACATTCGCCAGCGGCTTGCCCTTGAGATCGGTGACGCGGCTCTGCACGAACATCCGCTCGCCGGTTAAATTGGCCGAGACATCGGTGCCATGCGGCATCACCTTGTGTTCGCCGACATAGAACGGCCCGAGCACGGTGGTCTCGGTGGCGCCCTCGCGTTCGCGATGATTGACGGCATCGACCAGCATCGACACGCCGAGCACGTCGGAGAGCAGGATGAATTCCTGGCGGATCGGGGTGCACTTCTGACCGGTGCGCGTCAGGAAATCGATCGCATATTCCCATTCCTCGAAGGTGAGATCGGTCCTGCGGACGTAGTCGTGCAGCGATTTCACCAGTTCCTGCAGCAGGAATTTCGCACGCGGATCAGGCGTGTCGTCAAAGCTGCGGATCACGGCGGCGGTCAGTTCGGTCTCGTTGAATTGGGGCATTTTTGGCTATCCTGGCAGGTGCGCGATGGCTTACCTCAGCCTACACCACCGACCCGGCCGGGGTAAGCGCAACCGGTTGGAACGGGACACACTTTTCGGCTATCAAGGCCTGCCCTGCCAGCCGGAGATCAGTCTCGATGTTAGCCCCTGCCCCCGCCTCGCCCGAATCCGCCGGAATGTCGAAAGTAGCGCTCGACCGCGTCGAAAATCACCTCAAGCAGCGCTACATCGATGCCGGCCGCTTCCCGGGGACGCAACTCCTGGTCTACCGCCGCGGCAAGGTGGTCCACTCGGCCGTTCAGGGTTTTGCCGACCTCGAGCGCAAGGTCCCGGTCAAGGATGACACCATCTTCCGCATCTATTCGATGACCAAACCGCTCACGAGCGTGGCCTTCATGATGCTGATCGAGGAAGGCCGGGTCGCGCTCGACGAGCCCGTCCACAAATACATCCCGGAATGGAAGAACCTCGGCGTGTTCCAGGCCGGCATCTACCCGGCCTTTCTGACCAAACCACCGGCACGGCCGATGCAGATCGTCGACCTGCTGCGGCACACTTCCGGCCTCACCTACGCCTTCCAGCAACGCTCCAATGTCGACGCCGCCTATCGCGAGAAAAAGATCGGCGAGCTCGAAAAGGCCGGCACGCTGCAATCGATGATCGACGACCTCGCCAAAATTCCGCTGGAGTTTTCGCCGGGCGAAGCCTGGAACTATTCCGTCTCCGCCGATGTCCTCGGCTACCTCGTCGGCAAGATCAGCGGCATGCCGTTCGAGCAGTTCTTGAAAGAACGCATCTTCGATCCGCTCGGCATGACCGACACGGATTTTTACGTTCCGGCCGCGAAAGCCGCGCGCCTTGCGGCGTGCTATTCCGCCGACGGCAAGGGCGGCATGACCCTGCAGGACGATCCGGCCGAAAGTTCGTTCCTGTCGCCGCCGTCGCTGATCTCCGGCGGCGGCGGATTGTGCTCGACGGCGGCCGACTATCTCACCTTCTGCCGCGCGCTGCTCAATGGCGGCGAACTTGACGGCGTCAGGCTCCTGGGCCCGAAGACGCTGAAATTGATGACGTCGAACCATCTGCCCGGCGGGCTGGATCTGCCCGGCTTGTCGCGCTCGCTGTTCAGCGAGGCCACCTACAACGGCATCGGTTTCGGTCTCGGTTTCTCCGTCACGATGCACCCCGAGCAGACGCTGATCCCCGGCAGCCCCGGCGAATATAGTTGGGGCGGCGCGGCGACGACGTCGTTCTGGATCGATCCGGCCGAAGAACTGATCACGATCTTCATGACTCAGGTGCTACCATCGAGCGCCTATCCACTGCGGCGCGAGCTGCGGACCATGGTGTATTCGGCGATCACCGACAGCAATATCTGAAGCGGATATCTCCTTTCCGCGGCGTGCGCGCCGGCGCCGCGGAACTGAAGATCACGATTACTTCAGCATCTCCGGCACGATCAGGCGCGGCAGAAACAAAGATACGCTCGGCCAGACGATTAGCGCCGCCAGCACCAGCAGCATCGGCACCAGCATGATGAGCGTGTCCTTGAGCGCATAGCGCAGCCTTACGCCCGCGATCGCGCATGCGATCATCAGGCAAAGGCCGTACGGCGGCGTCACCAGTCCGAACGCCAACGAGACGATCGAGATGATCGCGAATTGCACCGGGTGCAGATCGACCGACCGCGCCAGCGGCTCCAGCACGGTACCCACGATCACGATCGCCGGAATGGCGTCGAGGAAGCAGCCGACCACCAGAAAGCAGAATGCGATAAAGAAGCCCGCCGCAATCGGTCCCATGCCCCAGGTCGAGACGTTGGCCAAGAGCGCCTCCGGAATCTTGTAGTAGGCCAATAGCCAGCCGAATGCACTGGCGGTGCCGACGCAGAACAGCGCGACGCCTGCCAGGCGTCCGGTGTCGAGCAAGGCCTTGTAAAGCTCCTTCGCGCCGGTTTCCCGGTAAAAGAAGGCCGACAGCGCAACGGAATACAGTACCGCGACGCAAGCGGACTCGGTTGCGGTGAACCAGCCCAGCAGAATGCCGCCCACAATGATGAACGGCGTCACCAGCGCCGGAATCGAGCGCCAGATCGCGCAGCGCATCTCGACCCAGCTGGACTTTGGATAGGTCGGATAGCCGCGTCGGACCGAATAGATGTGCACGGTCACCATCTGCGCGCCCGCAATCAACAGTCCCGGGATGATGCCCGCCAGATACATCGCGGCGATCGATGTCGAGATCAGCCCGCCCCACACGATCATCAGGATCGACGGCGGGATGATGACCGCAAGCACCGCCGACACCGCCGTGATGGCGATGGAGAACGAGAGGTCATAACCTTCCTTGGTCTGGGCATCGATGAAGATCTTCGACTGGCTCGCCGCATCCGCCGTGGAGGAACCGGAGATGCCGGCGAAGAACACCGACAGTACGACATTGATCTGCGCCAGCGAGCCCGGCCAATGCCCAACCATGGCGCGCGAAAGCGCCACCAGGCGGTCGGTGATGCCGCCGATGCTCATCAGGTTTGCCGTCAAGAGAAAGAACGGCACCGACAGCAGGATGAAGGAATTGTAGGCGTTGAAGGTTTCCTGCGCGAGCATCATCATCGACAGCCGCGGCTCGATCAGCAGGATCGGCAGGCATGCGAGCCCGAGCGCAAAGGCGACCGGAACACGCAGGATGAGCAGACCAATGAAGACACCGAACAGGACCATCGCAGCCTGGCCGGCGGAAAGGACATTTCCGCTCATGGCTTCATTCCGATCAGGATCCGCGCTTCATCGAGAATTTGTTCGCCCCCGAACACGATCCATGTGAAGCCCGCCACCGGCCATGCGACGTGAATCAGCCAGAGCGGCAAGTCGGCCAGCTCCGAGGTTCGATTCCAGGCGAACCGCGTGAACTCGAGACCCGCCCATACGAATACCGATGCCAGCGCCAGCACGCCGAGGCGCGCCACGATCCGCACCGCGGCCTCAGACCGCCGCGACAGATCGGGCCACACATCGACTTCGAAATGCTGCGCCTCCCTGATGCCGACCATCGCCCCGATCATGATGGTCCATACGAACAGGAACCGCGCCATCTCCTCGGTCCAGATGTAGGACGGAATGAAGGGGGTGTAGCGCGAAACGATTTGTAGCGTGACGGGAATGACCAGGATGCCGACGCAGGCCGCCAGCAGGATTTCCAGCAATTTGGCATAGAAGGCCGTCACTCGCCGCCAAAGCGACGGGTTGGAAGCAAGCGGTAGTTCGGTCATTGGCGCCCCCGCGCGGTAACAGTCATCAAACGGGGCAAGCCGCGAAGCTTGCCCCGAAACTTCGGTCTGCGATGCGCAGGCCTAGGCGACGTTGATCTTTTCGAAAATGCCTTCGGCGCTGATTTCCTTGGCGTAGGTGGCCATCACGGGATCGGCGAGCTTCTTCATGGCGTCGCGTTCCTCGAACGGGACGCGCTTGAGCTTGCCCGCCTTCTCCAGCGCATCGAGCTTGGTGACTTCCTCACTCGATTCGAGCTGCCGGCCGAAATCGCCGGCCTCCTTGCCCGCCTTCATAATTGCGTCCTGCAACTCCTTGGGCAAGGTTTTCAGCGTCTTCACCGAGAAGCAGATCGGCCGGATCGACACCGCGTGCTGGGTCAGATTGAGATGCGGCGCGACTTCATAGAACTTCATCGCCTCGACGCCGGCGGCCTCGTTTTCGCCGGCCGCGATCACTCCATTCTGAATCGCGTTGTAGATTTCATTGTAGGCAATGACGGTCGGGCTCATGCCAACCGCCGCGAATGTCTTCGACCAGATCGGCGCGCCCTGCACGCGCACCTTGAGGCCCTTGAGATCGGCCAGGTTCCTGAGCGGCTTGTTGGCGAATATGTTGCGAATGCCACCGCCCGAATAGCCGATCAACACCACTTCGGCTTTCCCTGCTACTTCGTCGGCGATCGGCGCCAGGATATTCGCTTCGACGACCTTGTTCATGTGCTCGATGCCTTTGAACACAAACGGGGCGTCGATGAAAGGCGCCGCCTTGGCGAAGGTCGACATGTGGGCCGGAGAGACGATGCCGTAATCGACCGCCTTTCCCTGCGACATGTACTCGAAATACTGCTTCTCGAGACCGAGCGACGAGTTCTTGTGCAGCGTGAAATTGACGGGCTTGCCGTAATATTTCTGCACCAGCTCCTCGAATCTGACGAGCGCCTTCGTGAAGGCATGATCGTCGTTAAACTGCACGGCGCCGTTCAGCGTGACAGGCGCCTGCGCCTTAAGGATGGATGGCATTCCAAAGACGCCGGCTGCTGCTGTCGCACCGAGCCCGGCCAGTACCGATCTGCGCTTCATAGGTTTCCCCTCCCTGTGCCCCGCCCTTGTACCGGGTCGTGGACTTTGCCGACGGTGCGGCTCCAGCCTGCAAGCGTATGCAAAAGAGTGCTGCTGTGGAAGCTAATACGCGGAAATCGAACAGCATCCGACTGCGGCAATCTGCGCACCTTGGTCCGGGTGGCCGTCACCGACACCACCATTGGAAGTGATTCCGCGGCGCACACGCCGGCCCCGCGGCGTCGTCTGCACAGTGACCAGCGCGCTCGACTATGAGAGCTGAGCTGACCGAAATTCCGCAGCTCGCGATCTTCGTGCTCGGCGTGCTCGGCGGCGTGACGGCGCTTGCATGCGGTGCCGAGCATCCCGGCCATCGGCCTCGTGCTGGTGCTGTCGGTCGACTGGTTCATCGGCATGGCGCGCGCGCTCGGCAATCTGATCGGCAACTGCATCGCGACCGTCGTGATCGCGACCCGGGAAGGCGATCTCGACCGCGACAGGGCGCGGCGCGTGCTCGACGGCGCCGAACTGGTGGCTGGATCGCTGGCGATCGCGCGACAACTGGTCGCATCCACCGAGGGGGTGGATGGCGTTCCGGACCGGGAGGATTTTATGCCAAAGCTTAAGCTCGGGAGGCGCGCCGTCTACTTGATGAGCTTCAGGTAAGGCGGGAGCCGCTGGCCCTGGCCTATTTCGCTTTCCTGTGCGGGCAGGTCGTCCAGCACCATCAGTTCGCACAGGGCTTTCAGTTCCGAATCCGACACCTGATGGAGTTCCATCCGGAGCTCGAGAATGGCCAGTGACAGCAATCGTCCCGTTTCCGGACTGGCTTTGTCCGCCAGGAACGCCCGGCACTCCTCCAGCGTTGCGAGAAGCGACAGCAGACGTTCCTCGGAATGAGCCACCGGCATTTTATCAGTCTCCGAGCTTGCAAGGTAAATTGGAGGCGGTCCGGTTCGTCGTTTCATGAGCCTCTCCGCGAAAAGGCGCTAAAATAATTCAGCCGCTGGCACGAAATAGACCGTGTGAGAGCCTGCGCTGATGATCCAGAACTTTTGCGCAATTGTCCAGCGCGCTATTGATCTGAAAATCGCATCGAGGCCTGCTGTATTTTCTAAAATATGACGGTTGAGCCGTTCGCCCGGCACAAGCTGCCGGAGTCCTGAGGAAAAACGGAAGTGCCGTTTCCAAGGCCTGCAACCTTTCCGGGAGGTCAGTATTAGTACCAAGTGCCCAGACGCCAGCCAATAAGTATGCTTCCAAAGTCTGTGGGCCATTGAACTCGCGGTGGTTGTGGTTTGTCGAATAGTTTGCCAAATGTAGGGATACGGGGTTTTGGTAAATTTGCCCCGGGCACCAATGGCAGAAGGTCGCCAACAGTGCCGGTATCAGGATGCCTCCAGTTCGCATATGCGTTTGGCTGCCATCCCCACTACCTCGATATCCCGTGGTTCTAGATGACGAACTCACGATCCTGACGAACTTAACGCGGTAAATACGGATGAATCCCTGACCTGGTTGTCGAGGGCTTCCCGATCGAAGGGCGGTAAAACCAGAATGAACAGATCAGCAGCAAAGAAGATGAAGCAGCGCAGTGCCGGCAAACCCGACATCGAGTTGGGCAAGCGAATTCGCCTGCGGCGTGTGGAACAGAAAATCTCGCAAGCGGAGCTCGGCGGCAAGCTCGGCGTCAGTTTCCAGCAGGTTCAGAAGTACGAGAAGGGCGTCAATCGTGTCGGTGCGGCTCGTCTACAGCAGATCGCCACCGCGCTCGACGTGCCCGTCACGTTCTTCTACGACGGCGACGGCAAGGCGCGTGAGGTCGAAAGCCTGCTGTTCCTCGACAGCGCGTTCAGCCTGAGGCTGCTGCGCGCCTACAGCAAGATCAAGGACCAGACTGTACAACGTCAGCTGGTGTCCTTGATGGAATCGATCGCCGCCAACGAAGACTGATCGATTGCTCCGTGCTTTTCGCGCGAACTGGGGGGCCGGTTCGCGCGAAGAAAACACGTGTAACAAACAGCACGTGAAACAAACAACGCGTCAAACAAACAGAGCCCGGTTCTGATCACATCAGAACCGAATGGCCTTTTTCCCCGATTCACTTTTCAAACAGCCGAAAACGCGACTTCGCGTTCCCGCGGCTCGTTGCGCCCGAGTTTTGCTGAAACCTCTCGCCCTCGGAAATGAGAGGGCGCAGGGAATGCCGGATGCGCGCTGCACCCGCGGTCTCGTGTGCAAGTGCACAAGAAGTGCGCACACGAGCATACAGGGCAGCGGAGGCAATCCGACATTCCCTGCGCAATGGTTTTACGGCTTATATCGCGCTCTCCCCGGTGACCGGCTTTGTTGCCACCGTCGCTTGCGGATGAATCCGCAAACTTGACGCCAGCATCGGGGCGTCAGGACCACACGACTTCGCCGTACGCTTCAGTGCTGTTCGTCAAAAGCACATCCGCGTCCACCGCATCCCACCGCACGTTCGTGACGATCGCGAGCCGCCCCTCTCATCGGGTGAGACGGGCGGATTCAGATCACTGATTTGCCCGACGGCGAAAGTGGAATATTTTTGCGCGAAGGGGTGGACAGACTTTTGGTGATTTGCCCGTCGGGTTATTTTGTCGCACGCGCTGTGTCCATTTCGCCCTTGCACCTAAAGCGACGCAGCTTGCAGATCGCAGGTCTGTGGGTGGGTTAGCGACTTGTCCGCCGTAGCCGGATAGAGCGGCGATGTCCGTTCTTGGCGGCAACGCGGAAGACATGTGCTCGTCTGGAGCTTTTCAGCTTTTGACCCCAACGCAGACATTCGACGCTTGGATATCTCCCTTAAAGGTTCTACGCTACAGTGATACACAGCAGAGGCACGCACCGATGCGGCGGCGGCACCTCATTGCGATAATTGCTGGCATTGCGACTTTGCCGCTCGTGGCGCTCGCGCAGCAGGCTGATCCCTCGATCGCGCCGCAGGTTCACGAGGAGATGTGGGCGATTCCCTCCTCGCCTGTCCCGATGCTGGCCTATTTGATCCGACCCATTGGGGACGGTCCATTCCCACTCGTTGTGATGAACCATGGGGTTTCGCTTGACCCGACAGGGCGAAGCTACTTTCCCGTAATCGAATTTCGTGACGCCGCACTTTGGTTTGCGCGACAGGGCTACGTTGTGGTCGCGCCAGTCCGGCCTGGGTACGGTGCTACGGCGATCGAAATCCCCGAACGAGGTCTGTTCGGGCTTTTTTTCTCGGGCGTGGGAAAGTGTTCGGATGCTGAGTTTCGCGATGCGGGGCTTGCCGTCGCGTCGATTGACAAGTGGATCATCGACTACATGTCAACTCAGGCATTTATCAAGCGCAATGAGGTCATCATCGTCGGCCAATCGGGGGGTGGATGGGGAGCGATTGCGCTTGGCAGTCAAAATCCGGAATCTGTGCGGGCGATCATCGGGTTTGCAGCCGGCCGGGGTGGTCATCTCAATGGCAAACCCAACAACAACTGTGCCCCCGATCAGCTCGTCGATGCCGTGGCCGAGTTTGGCCGCACGGCGCGCATTCCAATGTTATGGATCTACACCCATAACGACAGCTATTTTGGACCTGATCTCTCAAAGCGGATGGTCGAAGCGTTTCAGGCCGCAGGCGGCAATGTCGAGTATCGTCTGTTATCTGATTTTGGGGCGGACGGCCATTTTTTGATTGACTCGGCCGATGCCATTCAACTCTGGGCGCCTCTTGTCAGCGAATTCCTGGCCAAACATCCATGAAAGGAATTGGTATGGACATTCGGCTTCTGGACTCATCGGCAAGGTCAACCTGGTATCCATTGCTGGCAACGGGACTCCTTGCGGTGTTCGTGGCGACCACAGCAATGAGGGTGGATGCGCAACAATTAGTGCCATTTGGCGACGTCCCGGCGACGGGTAATTTTTCTGAGGCAGAGATCGCTACTCGGGGACGACAGCCAGATCGCCCGCTAACGTACGCGCCGTGGCGCAAAGTGTGTTTCAAGGCCACCCAAGAGGCCGGGTCGAAAATGGTTTGCCGCACGACCATCAACGGTAGATGGGACACTGGTCAGATCGTACTCAGAGTTGATCTGATCGAACGAGAGGGCGATTCCGTTGCTCGTCTGCAGATTTTCGTGACTCCCGGATCATTCTTGCAGCCCGGCATCAAATTGACTGTTGACCAGGGCTCGCCCGTTCAAATTCCTTATGTGATTTGCCTCGCCAATGGCTGCGTAGCCGGAAGTGTGGCGACCGCGAGCTTAATTCATGATCTGGAGTCAGGTCAGATGCTGGTCTTGGAGACCGTTAATTCCAATGTCGTGGGTGTAACCACCTCGCTGCCGCTCAAGGAGTTTGCCAAAGTTTACCAGGGGGCACCGGCGCAACTGTTTGAGCAGAGGCTTGAAGGAGATTGGGAACAATTGGGTCGATGAAGCGTGCCACGTTCAAGTTGCGCCGGGCTTCGGCTTAGTCGTCGGCCTGATCGACCGATCCACCAGCCGAACATCCAACAGGCGCGGCTGTAGCCGCGAGAGTCCACAAGTGGCACCATTCGGACATGCCGAGACAGCCTCGGATCTCGGTTGACGATGGCAGAATGTCTGCTGTTGGGGCTAAAGTCATCACGCCCGTAGGTGTCGCGTCGGAGCCCAAAGCGGAGGGGGAACAGCATGGCAGCGCGCGGATCAGTTGGACTGCTCCTTTGCGTGGCTCTGCTGCTTGCGATGCCAGCGCTGGCCGCCACGCCGGTCGACCGGGGCGAGTGCGCCGCCAGCGCCGACAAGGCCGACGTCGGGGGCGCGGCCTGCAGCCGCATCATCGACGATGCAAGCGAACAGGTGCCAGAACGCGTCAAGGCCTTCACGAACCGGGGCCGCGGCTCCTTCAACAGGAAGGATTACGACCGCGCGATTGCGGACTACGGCGAGGCCATCAAGCTCAGCCCGAAGGACGCCTCCGCCTTTACGCACCGGTGCGAGGCATACGAGAGCAAGGAGGACCACGTCGCCGCCATTGCCGATTGCACCGAGGCGATCAAGATCGATCCGAAATATGGCTGGGCCTACAACAACCGTGGCGTCGCCTACTACGGTCTGCATGAATACGACGCTGCGCTGGCCGACCACGCCGAGGCGATCAGGGTCGATTCCAGGGACGTGTGGGCCTATGCCCGCCGCGGCATGGCGTGGACGGAAAAGGGTGAATTTGACCAGGCGGTCGCCGATATCACCGAGGCGGTCACAATCGATCCGAAATACGCCTTTGGTTTCGGCCAAAGGGGTCAGGCGCTCTTCAGGAAGAGGTTGATCACGAAAAAAGGCGGATGGGAGCCCGCGATCGCAGACTACAGCGAGGCAATCAAGCTCGATCCAAATCTGCTTTGGCTGTACAGCTCGCGTGGCGTTGCCTACAGCAACAATCGCCAATACGACCTCGCCGTTCCGGATTGCAGCGAGGTCATCAAGCGCGAACCCAAAAATTCCGGCGGGTACAATTGCCGCGGCGTCGCTTACGAAGGCTTGAAGGACTATCGCCGTGCGATCGCCGATTATGATCAGTCGATCAGCATCAATCCAAAGAACGGCGTGGCGTATTGGAATCGCGGCAATGCCTATATGGCGCTGCGCAAGATTGATGACGCGATCGGGGACTATGACCAGGCGATCGCGATAAACCCCAAGGACTTCAACGCTTTCAACTCCCGCGGCAAAGCCTACGTGGCAAAGGGTGACAGCAACCAAGCGATTGCAGATTTCACGCAAGCGATCCAGTTCGGTCCGTCCTATGTCGAAGCCTACAACAACCGCGGCCTCTCCAATGAAGTGCTGGGCCGCCGCGCCGAGGCGGTCGCCGATTTCCGTAAGGCGCAATCGATCGACCCGGCCGACCTGGTCAGCAAGCAACAGCTCCGCGTGCTCGGTTTCTGACCGCGTGCCGTTCAAATTCTGCTCAAGGGGCGGACCCACGATCCGACTCGTCCGTGCTGCGTGGCTTTTTGCGACACCGATCGACGACTGGCCGTCTCGATGTCTACTCTTGAGCGCATCTCGGACGAGATTTGGAGTGCGCCCCTGGAGCCGGATAGGTTGAAGTTAGTGATTTGACAGGTGTTCTGGGCTTTCGAAAGATGAGAGCCATGACCAGACAGCAGCGTTCGCACAGCATCGAGTTTAAGCGCCAGGTGGTGCAGGAATACATTGCTGTGGAGACCTTTATGGGCTCGCCAAGCGGCACGATCTCTCGCGCCAGCTGATCCGCGTCTGGGTCGAGAAGTATGAAGCCGGCGGCTTGGACGCGGATGCCCAGGCTGCTGACCTCCGGCATGAATACGAAACCAAGATCGTGGCGTTGGAGCAGATGGTTGGCCGCCAGGCCCTGGAAATCGAATTTTTAAGGGGGCGCTGAAAAACGCACCCCGTCCGCGAAGCGCGACTACATCCGTCATTGCCGGCCTGACGGCGTCTCCATCGCAGAAGGATGCCGATTAATGGGAATTGCGCGCTCGACTTTTACGATAGGCCCGACACAGGCCCGGACGATGCGACCGTGGTTGCGCAGATGAAGTCGATTTGCGACGAGTTCGAAGCTTATGGCTATCGGCGTGTTGACGCTGAGCTTCGTCATCGTGGCCTTGTGGTGAACGCCAAGAAGGTCGGCCGGCTAATGCGCGAGCATGCGCTCAATCCGCAGCCGCGCAGGCGTTTCATCGCGACGACAGACAGCGATCACAATGATCCAATCTGCCTCGCCATCACGACCAGCTTCGTGTACGTGCCTGTTATCCTCGATGCGTGGTCCCGTCGGGTCGTAGGTTATGCCATCAGCCGCTCGATCGATGCGCGGCTGGCAGCTGCTGCGCTCAAGGCCGCCATCAGCGCCCGCAATCCCCCGCGGGGCTGCGTGCATCATTCCCGAGGTACGCCGCGAGCCACAGCAGTTCGTCGAGGAAATCCGCCGCGCTGGTCTTGTGTGGTCGCGGCGAGCCGATCACGGGCGGACGATAGTTCATGTCGCCCGGCTTGCCACGCCCCCGCTGACTCTGGCGACGCGGCTTCGCGCGTTCCCATTCGGCGCGAAACGCCTCATAGCTGGCCTCGCGTTTCTTTTCGGCGTTCCTCGCTTTCGCCTTCGGCATGAGCCGCAGTTTAGCCGGAAAACGGGAATGTTAGCCCGGCGTTAGCTCAGCGCGAGGTGATGTTGCCGTAGATATTTGATAATGCGAGGAAAATTAACGCTTGCGTTTCCTAGAGCGTTTTCGAGCGAAGTGGATACCGGTTCACGTCAAGAAAACGCGTCAAAACAAGAATCCAGAGCTTCGGTTCTGATCCAATCAGAACCGATTATGCTCTAGCGAAGCGTAACCCGTCGACGCGATGAAGAACAATGCCCGATTGCGGCTTCCGCGTGCGCTCTTCGAGCTACAAGTCGCTAATTCGCCGGGCGCGCCGCGCCACGAACACGGTCGATCAGCGCAAGCGGCTCCGCCGGCAGCCGGGTGCCCCGCCAGGCCACGTGCTGGTCGGGCCGCGACAACACCAGGCCGCTCTCATCATAGGCAGGATTGTTCGGTCTTTCGAGATCGAGCACTTTTAACGGCACGCTCCTTGAGCGAGCCGCCGCCTCGAGCGGCGCGACATCCGTGGAATCGAACCGCAACAGCGTAAACCCCTCGCCCATGGCATCGTAAAGCGAACTGCCGTCCGCTAGGAAGAAATGCGGCGTGCGGCAGCCCGGCACCGTCGACGGCGTGTAGTGGTCCATGGTGTAGGCCGGGGGCTCAGCGCCGTCATAGGCGATGATCGGCGAACGATCGTAATAGGTTCCGAAGTTGAGCCCGGCGCAGGCATATTGCTGGACGTTGATCTCATAGGTGAGCCGGCCGACCTCATCGCGCACGCGATCGCCTTCCGACCCCTGTTCCTCGATATCAGGCGGCACCGCGCCACGGCGGCGAATTTCCGCTTCGGCATGCGACATCGCAAACCGTGATACCTGGCTGGTGATCGGCCAGCGCTCCGCCTCATAGGCGTCGAGAATCGAAAGCGGCGCCCAGCCTTTGAGATGCGCCGCCAGCAGCCACGACAAGTTCATGGCGTCCGCAATGCCTGCGTTCATGCCGTAGCCGGCATAGGGCACCCAGATATGCGCGGCGTCGCCGGCGATGAAGGCGCTGCGGTCGCGAAATTTGCTGGCGATCAGCCGGCGGCCATACCAGTCTTCCTTCGACAGGATCTCATAGTTGAAATCGGCGCCCACGCCGAGGATGGTTCGCAGGCACGCGTCGCGATCGACCTCGTCAAAATCGCCCTCGCCCGGCTTCATGTAATTGTGCACCAGCCAGCGCTCGGTTCCGTCGATCGCGTATACCATGCCGGAGCGGCGCGGGTTGATGGCCCCGGTGCCCCAGGCGCGTTCGCTTCTTTGGCGGTCGATCAGTCCGGGCGCGCGAATATAGGTCGACTGCACGCGCTGGATCACCGCATCGCCGAACAATTCCGCGCCGATCGCCTTGCGAACGATCGAGCGCGCGCCGTCGCAACCGATCAGGAAACGGCAATTCACAACCCGCGCCGCGCCGCTGTCGAGATCGCGCAAATGAGCGCGCGCGCAATTGTCTTCCACCACGACGTCGTCGACCGAGGTCCGGTTGAGGATGCGGATGCGCGACTGCGCGGCTGCATGTTCGAACAGGATCGGCTCGAGATAAATCTGGTTGATGCGGTGCGGCGGCTCCGGCGTCGGCCAGTTGCAGTCGGGGCCGTCGATCGCGGAGAAGCGGTCGCGCCGGCATGGAATATGAATCCGCGTCAGCTCCTGCCCGGTAAAGGAAGTGCGGTAGCTGATGTCGTGCGGATAGTCCGCCGGCAATCCGGCGTTACGGACTTTTTCGGCGAGCCCCAACCGCCGGAAGATTTCCATGGTGCGGGCGGCGACATGGTTGCATTTCGGCTCGGGCGGCGTGGCCGGTGCCCGCGTTTCCACGACCGTCACGTCGATGCCCCGCCATGCCAGGTCGATCGCGAGCGTGAGCCCGACCGGTCCGGCGCCGACGATCAGTACATTGGTGTCGTTCATGTCGGACACAAGCGAGCCATTGCAGACGAATTCTTGGCGGAAGACTTCTTGTTATTCGAGTTCGGCACCGGAGTTTTTCACGATCACCGCCCAGCGCTCGACCTCAGTCTTGATGAAAGCCGCAAAACTGTCCGGTGTCGATGGCGGCAGCGGCTCCAGCGAAAGCGCCGTCAGCTTCTCGCGGGTTAAGGGATCGGCCATCAGTTTTGCCAACTGCGCCGCCAGTGCATCCACGACCGGCCGCGGTGTGGCGGCCGGCGCCACCACGCCTTGCCAGGCGACCAGTTCGAACCCGGCAAGTCCAGCTTCGGCAATGGTCGGAATCTCCGGAGCGATTGCAACCCGCTTCGGCGTTGTCACGCCGAGCACCCTCACCTTGCCCTCGCGGATCTGTTGCAGCGCTGGCTGCAGGTCCACCACCATGAAGGGGATGTGCCCCGCGACCACATCGAGCATCGCCGGTATGCTGCCGCGATACGGCACATGCCTGATGTCGATCCCGGAGGTCGCCCTCAGCATTTCGGCGCCAAGATGCTGTGGGCTGCCATTGCCGGCCGAACCATAGGCCAGGCCCGGCTTCGATTTGGCGTAGGCGATAAACTCGGCAAGCGTCTTTGCCGGGATCGACGGGTTGATAATCAGCGCGAACGGCACGGCGGCCACAAGTCCGATCGGCGCGAAGTCCTTCACGGGATCATACGGCAGTTTCTTGTAGAGGGTCTTGTTGATGGCAAGCGTGGTCGACGTCGCCATCAACAGCGTGTAGCCGTCGGGCTCGGACTTTGCGACCTGGTCGGCGCCGAGCGTCGTGGCGGCGCCCGGCTTGTTCTCGACAATGACGGTGGCACCCAGACCGTTGTTAAGGCCGCTCTTGAGCTGGTCGGCGACCAGCCGGCCGAGAAGATCGGTGGTTCCGCCGGGCGGATACGGCACGATCATCTTGATGGTCCTGGAGGGATAGGCCGCCTGGGCTTTTGCCGGCGAGGCGGCCAGCCACGCCAGCCCGCCGCCACATCCCACAATCGCCTGCCTGCGCGTCAACGGCATGCCGTTCTCCCAAGCGGAATTTTCTTGATCTGTTGCGAACCACAATAACGGTCACGGCGACTTATCAAAGGGGACGAAAGTCCAATCGCAGCAACGGGCCGGCTGGGGATTTTTTCGGCAGTGCAACAGCCACCATGGCGACTTAATCAGAACGCAACTCTCGCGGCGTATTCTTTCCGATATCGTCGAGCAGCCTCGCATTCTTCCGGTCCTGGCCGCTGGGCCTCCATTCAATACCGGCGCATCGCGCGCATCCCAAGAATCTGACTAAGCAAATCTGACCAAGGAAATCTGACATGCAGAGAATGACAGTCCTCGCCACGGCCGCGATGCTTGTGGCTGCGCCGGCATTTGGTCAGGGCGCCGCCCAAACTGCGCCCGCTGCCGGCACGGCGCCCCATCCGGCGCCGGCGGGCGCGGCACCTGCCGCGCATCCGGCACCGGCAAAACCGGCGGCCGCTTCGTCGACGCCGGAATCACGCTCGGCGGCCGTGCTGGCGCTCCAGCATGACCCGACCTACGACGAAGGCAGCGCGCAACGAATTCGCGAAGCCGCCCTGAGCTACTCCGACATGGCGGTCCGCGGTGGATGGCCGGTTATTCCTTCCGAAGCCAAATTCGCGACGGGCGCACCAGGACCGCACGACGAACTGCTGCGGAAGCGCCTGATCATCAGTGGCGATCTCGCTGCCGACAAGGCGTCCGGCCCCTATGACGATGCCGTAACCGACGCCGTCAAGCGCTTCCAGGTCCGCCACGGTCTCGCCGCGACAGGAATCGTGACACCGCGCACGCTGGCCGCGCTCAACGTGTCCGTCCACAAGCGCATCAAGCAGCTCGAGGCCTCGCTTGAGCGCCTCGGCCAGATGAACTTCCCGTTCGGCCAGCGCTATGTGGTGGTGAATATCCCCGCGACCTTTGCCGAAGCGATCGAGGACGACAAGGTGGTGCGGCGCTATCGCGTCATCGTCGGCAAGACCGAAAAACCGTCGCCGACGCTGACCGCCGACATCACCAGCGTCAATCTCAACCCGACCTGGACTGTGCCGTCGTCGATCGCGAAAAGCGAAATCTCGGCGCATATGCGCAAGGACCCGAGCTACCTCTCGCGCATGCACATGGAAGTGCTCGGCGCCAATGATGCCCCGATCGATCCGCATTCGGTGGATTGGTCCGGCACGCATACGCCGAACTTCACCGTGCGCCAGCAATCCGGAGCCTTCAACGCGTTGGGCGCGGTGAAGATCGACATGCCGAACTCCTATTCGGTCTACATGCACGACACCAATCAGCGCAATCTGTTCAACGACGACTACCGCTTCGACTCGCATGGCTGTTCGCGGGTCGACAATGTCCGCGATCTTGCGGCGTGGCTGCTGAAGGACCAGCCGCAATGGAGCGGCGCCGCGATCGATGCCATGATCGCGACTGGCCAGCGTCATGACATCCACGTCACCAAGAAGGTCCCGGTGGCCTGGATCTATCTCACGGCATGGATGACCAAGGACCAGACGGTCCATTTCCGCAACGACATCTACGCGCAGGACGAGCAGCTTCTGGAGGCGACCGCCGAGGAAGCCGCGTTCTTCGACAAGGCCGCCGATCATCCGCTGACGGCGCATATGGCGCATTAGGCGTCGTGCTTCGTCATCCGGTCTCCGCCCCCCTTTTTGCCAGGCCGCAAGGACGTTGCCCAGCGACAAGCGCCGCATGCGAAACTCAGCGGCCTTCATGCACTTGCGCATGGATTGGTCCCGGCATCGGACCTTGCCCGGGATCGTCAAACCATGGCACCACACTTCCAACAATAAGACTGGATTATCGGTTTTCGGGAGACGGCCATGATGATCCTTCACCACGGGTGGCGTTCGAGCGCTTCGCGGCGCGTGCGCCTCTGTCTTGAAGAGAAGGGTCTGGCCTATGAGGGCCACGTCGTCGACATGGCCAGGCATGGAGCACCATTCGCCGGAATATCTGAAGATCAACCCGCTTGGCGTGATCCCGACGCTGATCCATGACGGCCGGCCGCTGCATGAAAGCGGCACGATCTGCGAATATCTCGACGAGACCTTTCCCGATCCGCCGCTGCGGCCGGACATCCCCTACCATCGCGCAGAGATGCGCAACTGGATCCGGCATATCGACGGGCTGATCGGCAACCTCATCATTTTCAACTGGCGGCACCATTTGCAGAAGACGGCATCGCAATGGACCGATGCCGAGCTCGCCGATAAGCTCAAGAACATTCCGAGCAAGGAGCGCCAGGAAGCCTGGCTGCGGGTGGCCCGAAAACCCTATACCGAGGAAGAGCGCGACGCCGCGCGCGCCAAACTGGTGGTGCTGCTCGACAAGATGGAAGAGGCGCTCAAACCCTCCGGCTGGCTGGCCGGCAAGGCCTATTCGATTGCCGATATTGCGGCCGCGCCGTTCGTCAAACGGATCGACGAGGAGATCGCCCCCGATGAGGTGGGCGCGAAGAAACATCCCCGTGTCAGCGACTGGTGGACTAGACTACAGGCACGGCCGGCCTATGTGCGCGCCAATTTCGGCCCCTTCCTCACTTCCTGAAACCGGACTGGAACCCGACCGATGCTAGACGTTCTCAATAACGCCCAGAAATCCTATGCCGACGGCAAGATCCTGCAGAGCGTCAGCGATGGCGTCGGAATCATCACCTTCAACAATCCCCAAAAGCGTAACGCAATGTCGCTCGAGATGTGGGAAGGGCTCGGCAGCGCGTTGATTGAATTGCGCGACAATCCGGATGTCCGCGTCGTGATCATGGTCGGCGCCGGCGACAAGGCATTTGTCTCAGGCGCCGATATCAGCCAGTTCGAAAAGACCCGCCACAACGCGCAGGCCTCGGAGCAGTATTCCAAACGCAGCGCCGCGCAGCGCGCTCTTCTGGCGGATTATCCCAAGCCGACGATTGCCTGCATCCGCGGCTTCTGCCTCGGCGGCGGCATGCAGGTCGCGATGCTGGCCGATATCCGCTTCGCCTCCGACAACAGTCAGTTCGGCATTCCCGCGGCCAAACTCGGCATTGCCTATGGCTATGACGGCCTCAAGCATCTGGTCTCGCTGGTCGGACCGTCCTGGGCGCGGCTTATCATGTACACGGGGATGCGGCTCGACTCTGCCGAGGCGGTGCGGATCGGGCTCGTCGATCGCGTGCTGCCGGATGCCGAATTGTGGGACGCGACCATGGAGATCGCACGCACCATCTCCGGCAACGCGCCGCTCGCGATCAAGGCCGCCAAGATCACCATCGCCGAGGTGCTGAAAGACGAAAGCCGTCGCGACTTGGACGCGATCAAGGCAATCGGCTCCGTCTGCATGGATTCAGAGGATTTTCGCGAGGGCCGCACCGCGTTTATGGAAAAGCGCAAGCCGCGGTTCAAGGGCAAATAGCCATGCATAAGCCCGTCGAGACGTCCCGCCCCGCGGCTACGGCAACCGAAACACCGCGTCTGCCGCTGTCGCGGTTCAAGGTGATCGACCTGACGCTGGCGCGCGCGGGTCCCTCCTGCGTCCGCACGCTGGCGGACTGGGGCGCTGACGTGATCCGGGTCGAACCACCACTGAGCGATGCCGAAGCCAATGAACTGGTCGGCAAGCGCGATGGTTCGGACTTTCAGAACCTGCATCGCAACAAGCGCGCGATCACGCTGAACCTGAAGACCGACGAGGGCCGCGATATCCTGATGCGGCTGGCCGAACAGGCCGACGTGATTGTCGAAAACATGCGGCCCGGCGTGACCAAGCGCCTCGGCGTCGATTTCGAATCCGTGAAGCAGCGCAATCCGCGCATCGTCTACGGCAGCATTTCCGGTTTCGGCCAGTACGGCCCCTATAGCGCGCGGCCCTCGATCGACCAGATTGCCCAGGGCATGAGCGGCATCATGTCGGTGACGGGCATTCCGGGTCAGGGGCCGGTCCGCGTCGGCGTCGCCGTCACCGATATCATGGCGGGAGCGTTTCTCGCGCAGGGCATCCTGATCGCGTTGCTCGACCGCGAGGTGTCGGGCGAAGGCCGCTGGGTGCAGACCTCGCTGATCGAAGCCGGCATCACCCTGCTCGACTTCCAGGCGACGCGCTGGACCATGGACAAACGGGTGCCGCCGCAGGAAGGCAACTTTCACCCCACCAACACGCCAATGGGGCTTTATCCAACGGCGGACGGCTTTCTCAATCTGGCCGCCACCAGCAACAAGAATTTTCAGACATTCTGCAAGCTGATCGACCGCGAGAAGATGGCGGCCGATCCGCGCTTCGCTTCGCCCCAGTTGCGCGGACGGAACAGGGAAGCACTGAACGAACTGATCGCCAACGCATTGCGGGCCAAAACCAGCCGCGAATGGTTTGAGATGATGGTGGAGGCGGGCCTGCCCTGCGGCCCCGTCTACAACATCAGGGATGCCTTCGCCGATCCGCAGGTCGAGTCGCTGCGGATCAGCCGACCCGTCACGCATCCGCGGCTTGGCGACATCGACCTGATCGCACAACCCTGCGAGATCACGGGCTTTGACCGTTCGATCCGGACCGCGACGCCGGATATCGGCGAGCACAATGACGAGATATTGCAGTCGCTGGGCTATGATGCCGACGCGATCGAAAAGCTGAAGGCCAAGCGCGTCATCTGACGCACTGATTCAAAGCGCCGCCAGCACCGCCTTGGCAATATCCGCCGTACCGTTGCCGCCGCCAAATTCCATCGGCTTGATTCCGCCCGCATAGGCCTTGTCGACCGCGCGCTCGATGCGCTCGGCGGCCTCAGTGGCGCTCTCCAGACCATGCTTGTCTGCAAGCCAGTCCAGCATCATCGCGACAGAGAGGATCATCCCGGTCGGGTTGGCCTTACCCTGCCCCATGATGTCGGGCGCGGTGCCGTGGCAGGGCTGGAACACGGCGTGGCGGTCGCCGATATCGGCCGACGGCGCCATGCCCATGCCACCGATCAGCCCGGCCGTCATGTCGGAGAGGATGTCGCCGAACATGTTCTCCATCACCATCACGTCGAAATCCCAGGGACGCTTGACCAGCAGCGCCGAGCAGGCGTCGACATAGAGACGCTCGGTCTTGACATCAGGGTGGCGCCTGGCGGCGGCGTCGAACATCTCGCGGAAGAAGGCAAAGGCCTTGAACACGTTTGCCTTGTCGACACAGGTCAGTCCGCCATTGGCACGCCCGCGCGCCTTGCGGCGTTCGGCCAGCCGGAATGAGAATTCGAACAACCGCTCCGAAGTCTTGCGCGTGATGACCAGCGTCTCGCGCGCCTCGGTGTCGGTGACGACGCCCTTGCCCATCGAGGCGAACAGGCCCTCGGTGGATTCACGGATCACGACGAGGTCGATGCCCTTTTGGTCCGCGCCGACGATCGGGCTCGGCACGCCCGGTATCAGCCGCGCCGGGCGCACGCCCGCATAGAGGTCGAAATGGAAGCGCAACTCCACCTGCGGCATGATCTCGGTATTGTCAGGGTAGCGGACCGATGGCAGGCCGCAGGCGCCGAGCAGGATCGCGTCCGCCTCGTCGCACAGCCGCACGGTGCTCTCGGGCATCGACTTGCCGGTGGCGAGATAATTGTTGGCGCCGGCCGGCGCGTCGGTGAAGCGGAATTTCAGATCCGTCGTCGCCTCGATCTTTCGCAAGACTTCGAGCGCGGGCGCCATCACTTCAGGCCCGATGCCATCGCCGCCGAGCACGGCGATGTGGAGTGCGTTATTCGCGGACATGGAGTTTCCTTTGGAGAGCTTGGAAGATGATAGCCGTCATTGCGAGCGAAGCGAAGCAATCCATGGGGCCGCAAAGAAAGAATGGATTGCTTCGTCGCTTTCGCTCCTCGCAATGACGGAAACCTACGGCGTCAGCACCGCGCGTCCTACCAGTTTGCCTTTCTGCAAATCGGTGAGCGCTTCGTTGGCTTTCGCAAGCGGCATCGTTGTCACCGGGATCGGCGTTATCTTTTTGCTTCTCACCAGATCGAGCAATTCCTGGGTTTCGCGCAAGTTTCCGACATAGCTGCCCTGGATCGTCACGGCCTTGATCGGAATCAGCGGCAGCGCCCAGGTCGCGCCGCCGCCGAACAGGCCGACGATCACGAGCTTGCCGCCCTTGGTGAGGCAATCGAAGCCGAGCTGCGTGGTCTGGGGGTTGCCGACCAGGTCGATCGCGGCGCGGATCGGCCCGCCGGCCTTTTTCTGCAACTGCTCCAGCGCATCGGCCGCCTTGCCGTCGACGGTCGCGAGCGCACCGGCCGCCTCCGCCGCCTCGCGCTTGCGCGCGTCGATATCGACCACGATCGCACCCTTGCCGCCCATCGCCTTCAGCAGCGACAGCGCCATCAGGCCAAGCCCGCCGGCGCCAAAAATCACGATCGGCGTATGCAGGTCCTTCTCGATCTTCTTCAGCGCGCTGTAGGTCGTGACGCCCGAGCAGGCATAGGGCGCCGCGGTGACAGGATCGAGCCCGTTCAGGTTCAACAGATATTTCGGGTGCGGCACGGTCATGTGATCGGCATAACCGCCGTCGCAATAGACGCCGATCGCGTTCGGCTTGACGACGCACATGTTCTCATCACCGCCAACACACGTCTCGCATTTGCCGCAGCCGAGCCACGGATAGACCAGGGTGACGTCGCCTTCCTTGAGGCCGCCGGTCTCGGCCTTGGCATCGGGCCCGAACGCCACGATCTCGCCGACGGTCTCATGACCCATCGTGCGCGGCAGCGAAACGCCGCGGTCCTTCAGCGACAGCGGTTTGCGTCCATGGCCGAGATCGTAGCCGCCTTCCCAGATATGGAGGTCGCTGTGGCAGACGCCGGCGGCCTTCACCTTGATCAACACCTGCGTACCCGTAGGCTGCGGCGTCGGCTGATCGACTTCTTTGAGGGGTGCGTTGAACTCGGCGACCTGGAAACTCTTCATCGCTTCTCTCCCGTCATTCTTGTTCTTGGTACTCCTCGATATTTAGATCAGCGGATGATGGCAAGCCACGAATTGACGGGGCGCCACGACGCGAAGTTCCGGAACCTCGTCGCTGCATCGCCGATCCGCCCGGGGACAGCGGGTGCGGAAACGGCAACCGGAAGGCGGCGAAATCGGCGATGGCGGCTCGCCGACCGGCACGGTCTCCGCAGGGCGCACGTCCGGATCGGGCATCGGGATCGCCTCGATCAGCAGCGCGGTATAGGGATGCGCCGGGCCGGCGAACAGTTGCTCGGAGGGACCGACCTCGCACAACCGCCCGAGATACATCACCGCGACGCGGTCGCTCACCGCCTTCACCACGGCGAGATCGTGCGCGATGAACAGCAACGTCAGGCCGTAGCGCGCCTTCATCTCCTCCAAGAGATTGAGGATCTGGGCGCGGATCGACACGTCGAGCGCCGAGACCGGCTCGTCGCAGACGATGAATTCCGGATTGAGCACCAGCGCGCGCGCAATGCAGATGCGCTGGCACTGCCCACCGGAAAATTCATGCGGCAGCCGTCCGACGACCAGCGCCGGGTCAAGGCCGACGGCGCTCAACACTTCGTCGACCAGCTGCTTGCGTTTGGCCGGGTCCTTGACGCCCGAGATCACCAGCGGCTCGGCGACGATATCGCCGATCCGCCGCCGCGGGTTGAGCGACGCGATCGGGTCCTGGAAGATCAGCTGCACGCGCTTGCGCATCAGCCGCAGCGTATCGCCCTGCATCGCCGTCAGATCCTGGCCGTCGAAGCGCACACGCCCCGACGTCGGCCGGCGCAGTTGCAGCACGGCGCGGCCGAGCGTCGACTTGCCGCAACCGGATTCGCCGACCAGCCCCAGCGTCTCGCCGCGGGCGATCTGCAAGGACACGCCGGATACCGCATGCACGATCTTGTTGCCGACGGGATATTCGACGACGAGATCGTCCACGTCGAGCAGCGGATCGTAAGAACCGGGTGGCGAAGATTGCTGCATCATGCGCTGACGACGGCTCCGGTCTCAATCGGATGGAAGCAGGCGTACAGGTGCTCCGGGGATTCGGCCTCCGCGAGACCGGGCTTTTCGTTGTAACAGCGGCCGGCCGCATAGCGGCAGCGCGGCGAGAAAGAACAGCCTTGCAGCGGCCGGGTCGGATCGGGTGGCCGCCCCGAGATCGCCGGCAGCGGCGTATGAGGCGCCGCATCGATCTTGGGAAGTGCTGCGAGCAAGGCTTCGGTATAAGGCATCCGCATTTTCTTGAACAAAGCGGGTGTCGGCGCGCGCTCCACCACGCGGCCGGCATACATCACCGCGACCTCGTCGGTGCGGCCGGCGACGACGCCGAGATCGTGGGTGATCAGGATCATCGCCATATGCCGGCGGCGCTGTTCGCGCGCCAGCAGATCGAGGATTTGCGCCTGGATCGTCACGTCGAGCGCGGTGGTCGGCTCATCGGCAATCAGCAGTTTCGGCTCGCAGGACAGCGCGATCGCAATCGCCACCCGCTGCCGCATGCCGCCCGACAATTGATGCGGATATTGCCTCAGCCGCTGCTCGGGCGCGGGAATGCCGACCGCGGCGAGCAGCTCGATGCTGCGTTTGGTGGCGGTCGCAAGATCGAGCTCGAGATGCTCCTGCAGCGTCTCGATCAACTGGGTGCCGATGGTCAGGACTGGGTTGAGCGACGTCATCGGGTCCTGGAACACGACCGCCAATGATCGACCGCGCAACTTGCGCAGTTTCTCCGGTGACAGCTGCAACAAATCCTGCCCGTCGAACATCACGCGGCCGGTTAGCTTTGCTTTTTTCGGCAACAATTGCAGGATCGCCCGCGACAGCATGGTCTTGCCGCAACCGGATTCGCCGACGACGCCGAGCGTCCGTCCGGCGCCGACGGTGAGGTCGACATGATCCACCGCGCGCAGATTGCCGCGCGGCGTCGGCAGATCGACGGTGGCATCCTCGACGGAAAGCAACGGCAGCTCGGTCACAGTGCGCCCTGACGGGGATCGGTGAGCGCCCGCAGCGTGTCGCCGACCAGGTTAAAGGACAGCACGGTCAGGAACATCGCAATCGCGGGAATGAAGGCAAGCCTTGGCGCCATCTCGAGGCTCTCGCGCCCCTCCCCGATCATGCTGCCCCAACTCGAGATCGGCGGCGGTACGCCGAGGCCGAGGAACGACAAAGCGCCTTCAACCACAATGGTAACGGCGACGCCGAGCAGGAAGAATGCAAACAGCGGCAGCATGACGTTGGGCAGCAATTCGCGCAGCAGGATGCGCATGTGCGTCGCGCCCAGCGCCTGTGCCGCGATCACGAATTCGCGGCGCGCGAGTGTAAGCGTTGACGCCCGTGCGACCCGCATGAAGGCGGGAACCCCGAGCACACCGAGAATGCAAGTCAGGTTCAGGATCGATTGGCCGAGATAGGCGGTCACGGCGAGCGCCAGGATCAAAGGCGGAAACGCCAGCAGCACATCCATGCTGCCGACCACCAGCGATTCGAACCGGCCGCGGAAATAGCCTGCGAGCATCCCAAGCGCGCCGCCGAGCGTCAGCCCGATGACCGGCGCACAGAGGCCGACGACCAGCGATATCCGCGCGCCATAGATCACGCGCGACAGCTCGTCACGGCCGAGGCCATCGGTTCCCAGCCAGTGCGCAAACGAGAACGGCGCGCGTCGCTCCAGCATGTCCATGTCTGTCGGGCTCACCAGCGGCAGCACGTCGGCGAATATCGCCACCGCAAACACGAAAATCATCCAGCCGATCGCCATCCAGAACAGCAGCCCGAGCCGGCGGCCCCGGCGTACCGGCGCTTGCGCAACGCCTTCGTCGATGCTGAGTTCAAGCGTGGCCATGGCGGATCCTTGGATCGAGGACAGCGTAGAGCAGATCGACGATGAAATTCATGATCACAAAGCCGGCGGCGACCAGCAACACCACGCCCTGCAGGATGATGAGATCGCGCGTGTAGATCGCGCCGACCAGAAGCCGGCCGATTCCCGGCAATGCGAAAATCGTCTCCACGATCAGCGCACCACCGATCAGTCGGCCGATATTGATGCCGGTGATCGTGACCAGCGTCAGCGACGACGGTTTCAGGGCATGTACCAGCAGTATCCGCGACGCTTTCAAGCCCTTCGCCTTGGCGAGCGCGATATAATCCTCCTGCAGGGTAGCGATCATGTCGGAACGCAACACCCGCATGATGCCAGGCCATTCGGCCAGCGCCAGCGTCAACGCAGGCAACACCATGAAGCGCAGATTGGCGACTGGGTCTTCGCCGAACGGCACGTAGCCGGTCGCCGGCAGCCAGCGAAGCTCCACAGCGAACAAATAGATCAGCAGGATCGCCGACAGGAAGGTCGGCACCGACAACATGCCGAAGGCGCTGCCGGTCATGAAGCGGTCGAACGGGCCGCCGCTGCGCGCGGCGCAAACGACCGCCAGCGGCACGCCGATCACGAGACCCATGATCTCGGCCAGGATCATCAGTTCGAACGAGACCGGAAGCCGTTCGGTCACCGCTTGCAGCACGGTTTGCCCGGTTCGGAAGGACCGTCCGAAGTCGCCCTGCAGGACGTGACCCAACCAGCCGAAATAACGCATCCAGATCGGCTGATCCAACCCCATATCGTGGCGAAGCGCTGCGACTTTTTCTGGCGTGGCCTGATCGCCGAGGATCACGTAGGCGAGATCGCCCGGCAACAGCGACGCGATGAAGAACGTCAGCAGCGATACGGCGATCAGAACAGGTACCAGGTACAGGAGCCTTCGCGCGACAAAGAACACCATGAGAGATTATTCCAGCCAGGTGTCGGACACGTCAATCACGCCGTGATAGATCTTCGGCAGGCCCTTCAGTCTGGATGTGGAGATCGCGTAATAGGTGTTCTGGAAGGTCCAGAACCAGATCGCTTCCTTGTTGATGAGGCGGCTGACCGCGCAATAATCCTCGGTCCGCTTGTCGACGTCGGCGGTAGTCCGGGCATGCTCAAGCAACCGGTCCAGTTCCGGATCGGAATAATTGGCGAGCGCCACCGGGCTGCCGGTGTGGAAGTTGGCATACATCTGCGGATCGGGATCGGCGAGATCGACGATGCGCCACGGTGTCAGCTGGAACTGGCGCATGAAAGCGCGCGGAACGATGGTGGCCTGATCGATCTGCTCGATCTCCATATTGGCGCCGACCTGCTTCCAGAACTGCTGCAGCACTTGTCCGATATTGCGCCCACGCGGCGTTGCGGTAACGATCATCTTGAAGTCGACCGGCTTGCCGTAGTCCTTGATCAGCGCCTTGGCCTTCTCGGCATCGCTGGGCAACGCGCCGTCGTCCTTGCACTTCACCCAGGAACCGTCGCCATAGGGGTTGCTGGCAGGTCTTGCCAGACCATTGGTGATCGCCTGCGACATCTTCTTGCGATCCAGCGCCATTACCAGCGCCTGGCGCACGCGGACATCGTCGAACGGAGGCGTCTTGGTGTTGAAGGCATACACTGCAGCGCCCGATCCGGCATAGGTGTGCACCTTCATCTTCGGATCTTTTTGCGCCCTTGCGATGTTATCGGGGTCGTATTCATCGTCCCAGACGAGATCGGCCTCGCCCGATTGCAGGCTGGCAAAGCGCGACTGCGCGTCCGGCAGCGGCTTCAGAGCGATCCGGTCGAGATAGGGATGGCCCTTGTTCCAGTAGTCCGGATTCTTTTCCAGCACCATGCGGTCCCCCGCGGTCCATGACTTCAGGACATAGGGACCGGTACCGACGGGATTGCGGTTGTAGTCGTCGCCCTTGGTCTTCCAGGCCGTCGGCGAATGGATGACGTTGTTGGAACTCTGGATGGTCAACAGCGCCGGCTGGTTCACCGCCGGGTCGTTCAGATTGTACACCACCGTCAGTTCGTCGGGCGCCTGCACGTTGTTGACATAGGCGATGTAGAAGGCGCAGCGGCACTTGTTGGCTGGATCCTTCTGGCGGTCGAAATTTTCCTTGACCGCCTGGGCATTGAACGGCGTGCCGTCGTGGAATTTGACGCCGGGCCGCAGCTTGAAGGTCCAGGTCTTGTAGTCGTCGGAATGGGTCCAGGACTGCGCCAGCTTCGGCACCGGCTGACCCTTGTCATCGAGCGCGACCAGCGTGTCGAAAATCGCGGCGGCGGCGGTTTCAGCCGAGGTGTCATACACGCCGACCTTCAGCGGATCGAAACCGGGAATGTCGAGTTCGAGGCCGACGGTGATGCTGCCGCCCTGCTTCTGGGCGCCGGCGGGGACCGTACACAGCGAGACCGCAAATCCCGCCACAAGAAATAATCGCACAAGCGCGTTCGAATGGAGCGCCGCTGTCATGGATGTTCCCTCCCGAGATGTCGTCCGTCCGGTGTTCCGGATCGTTGATTTCCGCCGGCAAGATTGTCTGGAATTGCGCGCTGCGGCAAGGCCGTTCGCGATGCGGGATGAAACGCCGCAGGGCTGTAGTCCCAGTCATCGCGACGCGATCCCCGTCAACCGCGCACCGCGATCGGCGGCTTGCCAGCAAAGGTTGCGATTTCATCGTCTGACAGGCCGGTCTGCTTCAGATAGGTCCGCGTATGTTCGCCGAGCGTCGACATGTGCTTTGCCGCCGAGACCCTGGCGCCCGACATGCGGAACGGCAGATTAAGCACCTTGAAGGTCCCGCCGCCGTCCTCGACCTCGGCCAGTGCGCCGCGATGAGCGATCTGCGGATCCTGCAACGCTTCCGCCACGGTGCGATAGGCCGACGAGGGTACGCCATGCTCGTTGAGGTCGACGAGGCATTTTGCCGTCGTCATCGTGCGCGACCATGCCTCGACACCCTCCATCAGGCTGCCCCAGTTTTCACGGCGATCGGCATAGATCGCAAAGCGGGGATCGCTGACCCATTCCGGGTGGCCGATCACCATCATCAGGCTCTCGAAGGTTTTTTCGCTGGCGATCGCGACCATGACATAGCCATCCGAAGTTTCGATCGGGCCGAACATCGGCCGCTGCGTCGGCTTCACCGTAAATTGCGACCACTGCACTTCATTCAGGGTCAGGCTCAGCATCGATTCCAGCATCGAGACGTCGATATGCTGTCCCTTCTGAGTTGCGGCACGCTGATACAGTGCCGCCGAGATGGCGCCGAAGGCGTAGACGCCGGTGAGCACATCGGCGTGGTAGATGCCGCAATAGTCCGGCCGGGTGCGGCCGGGCTGATAGGCCAGATGCGCCATCTCGTAGCCTGAGGCCGCGTGAATCACCGGCGCATAGGCCGGCAACTCCGCCGACGGCCCGGTCTGGCCGTATCCCGAGATCGAGCAATAGATCAGTTTCGGATTGCGCGCGCTGAGCGACGCGTAATCGAGCTTCAATCGCCGCATCACGCCGGGGCGAAAATTCTCTACCAGGACGTCCGCGGTCACGACCAGCCGGCGAACCACTTCGACGCCCTTGGGCGATTTCAGATCGAGCACGAGGCTGTTCTTGCCGACATTGAGCTGGCCGAAGGTGGTGCTGCAATGGTTGCGCAGCGGCGGACGGGTCCGCATCGTCTCGCCTTCGGCGGTTTCAATCTTGATGACCTCGGCGCCCATATCGGCGAGCATCCGCGTGCAATGAGGCCCGGCGATCGTGGTCGAAAAATCGAGGACGCGCAGGCCGGCGAAGCTCCCTGTCAAATGCCCCTCACCGTTACCATGTATGGTCATTCTCGAAGCTCCCTGCGCGCATTGCGACCGTTTAGTTTCCTTGCGCGGCGTGACCCTAGATTGTGCCTCCCCGGCAGGGAAGCGCTTCTCTTAGGAACGACTGCCCCGCCCGCGCATTGTGGCGGATAGAAAATTGGACCCTTTCTTGCATAAATCCTTCTTAGCCTAAGTCATAGTCAAGGCTGGTACGAGGGCGCTTCTTGAAGGTCCTGTTCGTCACAACGGAAATGGATGACTTCGTCCGGGTGGGCGGTCTGGCTGCCGTTTGCGCCGCCCTGCCCCGGGCGCTCCGCCCGTGGAGCGACGTCCGGGTCATGCTGCCCGGCTATCGGGACGTCGTCGAACAGTTCGTCCACATTGAAATCGTTGGGCAATGCGCGCCTTTGGCGGATATGCCGGCCTGCTCGCTCGGCCGGGCGTCCACCAAAGACGGCCTGCCGGTTTACGTGCTGCTCTGTCCGCAATTGTACGACCGGCCGGGCAACCCTTACGGCGACGAAACCGGCCGCGACTGGTCGGATAACGACATCCGCTTCGGCCGGTTTGCCTCCGCCGCGGCCGAACTGGCCGCAGGCACGCTGGACAAGAATTGGGCAGCCGATCTGGTTCACGCCAACGACTGGCAGGCCGCACTGGTGCCGGCCTACCTCGCCTGGAAGGGTGTCAAGGTCCCCTCGATCCTGACCATCCATAATCTCGCCTATCAGGGACTGTTCCCGCGGGAATCGCTGCGGCGGATCGGAGCACCTGAAGCCTCCTTCCACATCGACGGGCTCGAGTTCTACGACAAGCTCTCCTTCCTCAAAGGCGGCATCGTCTACGCCTCGCACCTCACCACCGTCAGCGCGACCTATGCCAGGGAGATCACGACGTCCGAACTCGGCTGCGGGCTCGAAGGCCTGCTGCGCCGCCGCTCCGACGCTTCGCAACTCACCGGCATCCTGAACGGGATCGATGAAAGCTGGGATCCGCGCCTCTGCGCGCAACTGGCGCAGCCGTTCGGCGCCGGCGATTGGCAAGGCAAGCAGGCCAACGCCGACTACGTCCGCAAGCAGTTTGGGCTGGCGCTGTCGCGCGGTCCGATCTTCGGTCTTGTCGCTCGTCTGGTGCATCAGAAGGGCGTCGATCTCGTGCTGTCGGCCGCCGACGAAATCATCGAATCCGGCGGACAGATCGTGGTGACCGGCAGCGGCGAGCCGGAGATCGAACAGGCGCTGGTCGATGCGCATCGCCGCCGGCCCGATGCCATCGGGGTTGCGATCGGTTTCAACGACGGTCAGGCGCGGCGGATTTTCGCCGGCAGCGATTTCACGCTGATGCCTTCGCGGTTCGAACCGTGCGGGCTGAGCCAGATGTATGCGCAGCGTTTCGGATCGCTGCCAATCGGCCACCAGACCGGCGGGCTCGCCGAAACCATCAAGGATGGCGAAACCGGATTTCTGTTCGCGCAGCCCTCGGCGGAATCCTTCCTCGGCGGCGTGCGGCGCGCCTTCGAGACCTTCATGGCAAAAGACCGCCTCGACACCATGCGCCGCAGCGCGATGGCGCGGACCTTCAGCTGGGATCTTTCGGCCTCGCTCTATAGCGCGCTGTATCGGAAGATGGTGGCGTCGTATGTGGTGGTATGAGCGCTCGATCGAATTATCAAAAAGCCTCATCCGTCATTGCGAGGAGCGGAGTGACGAAGCAATCTATTCTTTCACTATGCTGCGTGATGGATTGTTTCGCTTCGCTCGCAATGACGGTTGTTAACTCACCGCCGTCCGCTTCGGCTCGACGATCTCGAACATGCGCGGGAATTCGTCCATCAGCATCATCAGCTCGCCGAGCCGCATCGGGTTGCCACTGACCTTGATCCCGCCGCTGGCAACCGCTTCCGGGAAGGTCGTCAGCTTGGCGATGACTTCGTCGAGGACGCCGCGCGGCAGCGTGAAGCCGGCGTCGGCGTCGGCTGCCTGCGCACCCTCGACATAGGTCAGCGCGCTGTTCTCCAGGTTGAGGACAAAGCTCTCGCCGGTGTCGGTGAAATTCCAGTTCAGCACGATGCGCTTGCCTTCAGCCTTGGGGCCGTTGAGGCGCACGCCGAGCACGTCCCATAGCTGCTCGGTGCGCAGTGCGGCTGCCGTCTCACGCGGCATCGGCGGCCGCGGCTGAGTCTTTGGCATGCCCTGGCGCAGTTCCTGCGCGCCGAACAGATAGGCGTTGCGCCAGGTCGCGCTTTCCGCGGCGTAGCCGAGCTGCTCCAATGTGTCGGCGAGCAGTGCGCGAGCCGCCTGATTGTCAGGCTCGGCGAATACCAGATGGCTGGCGACTTGCGCGACAAAGCGGAATTCGCCCTTGGCAAAATCCTTTTTGGCGCGCGCGAGGATCGCGTCCGCGCCACCCATGTATTCGACATATTTTTTGCCGGACTCGACCGGCGGCAACGGATCGAGATTGACCGGGTTAGCGTCGTACCAGCCGAGATATTTCTGGTAGATCGCCTTTACATTGTGCCTGATGTGGCCGTAGTAACCGCGCCCGTGCCAGGCGCCGTCGAGGCTCGCCGGCAATCTTATCGTTTCGGCAATTTCCGTCGCAGTGAGCCCGTGGTTCATCAGGCGGATGGTCTGGTCATGCGCGAATTTATAGAGATCGCGCTGCTGTCTGATCATGGTGTCGATTCGGTCATGGCCCCAGACCGGCCAATGGTGCTGGCCGCACATGGCATCGGCCTTGCCGCCCCACATCTGGTGCGCTTCGTTAAGGTATTTCGACCAGGCCAGCGGATCGCGGACCTCGGCGCCGCGGAACGGCAACAGATTGTGGAAGTTGTGCGTGCAGTTTTCAGCCAGGTTCAGCAGCCTGTAATGCGGCACGTAGAAATGCATCTCGGCAGGCGCCTCGGAGTTCGGTGCCATCTGGAATTCGAATTCCCGGCCATCGATGGTGCGCTTTTCACCGGTCTCCCTGATCAGGTCAGTTGGACGCACCAGCGCAAACCCGCCGACTGCATTTGTCTTGCCGAGGCCGCAATCGACCTGGCCGTGCGTCCCCTTCGCAAGGAACGGCCCGAACTGATAGTGCGCGCGCCGTATCATCGCGGGACCGGCGATGATGTTTTCCGAGACCGCATACTCCATGAAGAGATTGGGCGCGATGATGGGGACGCGGCCCGAAGCCAGCGCAGCGTCGTCGAGCACGCCGCGCGCGCCGCCCCAATGGTCGATATGGGTATGGGTGAAGATCACGGCCGCGACCGGGCGCTTGCCGCGGTGCTGGAAGTAGAGTTCCATCGCGGCCCGCGCACCGTCGATCGAGTTCAGCGTATCCACAACGACCACGCCGGTATCGCCCTCGATCAGCGTCATGTTGGCGATGTCGAAGCCGCGTACCTGATAGACGCCGGGCACCACCTCGAACAGGCCGTGGTGCATGTTGAGGCGCGACTGCCGCCACAGGCTCGGATCGACCGTCGGCGGTGCTTCCTCGTCCGAGAGGAAGCCGTAGGGCTCAAGAGTCCAGACCACTCGTCCTTGCGGGTTCGCGATCCGTGCGTTTTCGTGGGTGCCGAGAAAACCGCGTTTGGCGTCGTCGAAATCACGCGTGTCCGAAAACGGCAGCGCCTTCAGCGTCGCCGCGTGTTGCGCGATGACCGGGGCAGAGGCTTGCTTGGAAGTTTCCTTGGGCGTTTCCGCTAGCGTTGTCTGGGTCATGCTCGCTCACTCCCTCGCGCTACAAAAACATGAAATCGGAGCGCCAAGTTCAGCGGAACTGCAGCCCCTCGAACTCGCCGGTGCTGCGCCAGGCGTCGATATACTTGAAATAAGCCAGCGCACCGGCGGGATGGCCGACATTGAGCTTGGCGGCCGGACCCGGCTCGCGCCCCTCATTATTGTAGTAGCCCGGCGTGCAATCCGGCGCGCCGATCATTCGCCCGACTCCGGTCAAGAGCAGCTCGACCCATTTGTCTTCGGCTTCCTTCGTTACCTCAATCTCGTCGAAGCCGTTGTCGCGCGCGTGCTTGACCATCATGGCGATGGTTTTGGCGGCCTCGGTCAGATTATGCGGCACATTGGAGATGAGGTTGGCGCCCTGCGTCGGCTGCACGAAGAACGCGTTCGGGAAACCATGCACATGGATGCCGTGCTTGGTACGCATACCCTGGGCCCAATGTTCCGACAGCTTGACGCCATTCCTGCCCGACATGTCGAAACCGGACCGCCGCCGGTATTCGGTGCCGACCTCGAAGCCTGATGCATAGATGATGCAGTCGAGTGGATATTCCCGGCCTGCGGCGACCACGCCGTTTTCGGTGATCCTCTCGACGCCCTTGCCGTCGGTGTCGACCAGATGCGTGCCCGGCACATTGAACGCCTGTAGATATTCGTCATGGAAGCACGGCCGCTTGCAGAGCTGGCGGTACCAGGCCTTGAGTTTTGCCGCGGTCTCGCGGTCGCCCACGATAGTATCGACGCGTGAACGGATTTCCTCCATCTTCTCGAAGTCGGAATCCTCGAACGCCGCCAGCATCTTTGCCGGGACGCGCTCCTCGCGCGGCAATTGCTGGATCTTGGCGCGGATCCGCCGCGACAGATCGGTCCAGCCGTCCTGGACCAGATCCTCCTCGGCGCTGCCGCCGGCCTGGTTCGCCGTAAAGTTCTCGAGCCAGCGCTGCTGCCAGCCCGACGTCGCAATCGTCGAAAACCAGGCTGGATCGATCGGTGCGTTGGCGCGGACGTCGACGGAAGACGGCGTGCGCTGGAAAACGTAGAGCTTCTTGGCTGCCTGTGCCAGATACGGCACGCACTGCACGGACGTGGCGCCGGTGCCGAGGATGCCGACGCGCTTGTCGGCCAGTTTCTCCAGCGGGCGGCCAAAGGGATCGCCGCCGGTGTAGTCATAATCCCACCGGCTGGTGTGGAACGAATGCCCCTTGAAACTTTCGATGCCCGCAATCCCCGGAAGTTTCGGGACGTGCAGCGGCCCCGTTCCCATGCCGATGAACTGCGCCGTGAAGGCGTCGCCGCGATTGGTGTGGATGATCCAGCGCGAGTGCGCCTCGTCCCATTTCAGATCGGTGACCTGGGTGTGAAACAACGCGTTCTCGTAGAGGCCATATTGCGTGCCGATGCGCCGGCAATGCGCGAGGATCTCGGGCGCATGCGCGTATTTCTCGGTCGGCATGTGCCCGGTCTCCTCGAGCAGCGGCATGTAGACCAGCGAGGCGGTATCGCATTGCGCGCCGGGATAGCGGTTCCAGTACCAGGTGCCGCCGAAATCGCCGCCCTTCTCGATGATGCGGACATCCCCGACGCCGGCCTCCGTCAGCCGCGCCGCGGTGGCGAGCCCGGCAAAGCCGCCGCCGATGAAGGCGAAGGTGACGTGGTCGGTCTTGGGATCACGCGGCGTGACCGGCGTATAGGGATCGTCGAGATAGTGGGCGAGCTGACCCTTGACCTCGATATACTGGTCGTTGCCGTCGGCGCGCAGCCGCTTGTTGCGCTCCTCCATGTACTTCCGGCGCAGCTTCTCCTTGTCGATCGTCTGGCTGCGCACCTTTTGCGGTTCGTCGGTGATCGTCATCCGAAGGGGCCTCTCGAGGATTGATTGCTCGCGACCGATGTGCCGCGAGACAGGGAGGATTGGCAATCGACCATCCGCGCCCGCTTTCGGTCGACGACATTGCGGGCCTGCCGATGACGCCCGGGCCAATTGGCAGCCCTGCTGGGGACCGACCATGACAGGCTGACGGCGGTGGTCAAGGCGTTCGGGATGAGGGTGCAAAACGATCTGCGCCTCATCGCCGGGGCGACGCGGCGCAACCTTGCCTTTAATGTGCCGCCCAGAGATAGACCGCGGTCGCGGCGATCCCAAGCGCGGTTCTCACCGCATGCAGCCCGCCCCAATGCACAATCAGGCGGCGCGATTCCGGCCCGGCATCGCTGTCCGAAATTGCATTCAGCTTACGGTTGGTCGGCATGATGCCGAACAGCGTGTATGGCCAATTGGCCAGCATCAGTACGGCACCGACCATCCAGCGCCAATCGCCGCTCTGCCACGCCGCGAGCAATCCCAGAACGCCGGACACGACAGCGCAGCTCGCCTGCATCGCCAAACCGCGCGCACAACTTGGCTTCCACTGCGCCAGCAGGCCCCGGTCATCCAGCACCAAGCGGGCCGGCTGCTCGGCGAAATTGATGAAAAACGCCGCGCCAGAGAAAGCGGCTGCGACGACGGTCGCCAACTGTCCAATAAGCATAGCTGCGCTCCCCTCTATTGACAATATATTGTCATTTCGGTTATTAATAGTCAATGTCAAAGGGACACACTCCGGCGGGCCAGGCGCTGACCGGCCTGATCCTCGCCATATTCCGCCTCAACGGCAGGCTTCTGGTCGCCGGCGACAGGCTGGTCGCTGGTCTCGATCTGACCAGCGCGCGCTGGCAGGTGCTGGGCGCGATCGCGCTGGCCGAGACACCGCAGCCGGTGGCCTGGCTAGCGCGGAGCATGGGGCTCAATCGCCAGGGCGTTCAGCGCATCGTCAATGAGATGCGGGACGAGGGCTTGCTCGAACTGCATCCCAACCCGCATCATCGCCGCGCCCACCTCGTTGTGCTGACTAAACGCGGCAAAGATGTCTTTGAGGCCGCCACAAGGCTTCAGATCCCCTGGGCCAACGCACTCGCCAAGGGTCTTGGCCCAAAGGAGCTTGCAGCCACGCACAGGCTGATCGCAGCGCTATGCGAGCGCCTGGAACAATGCTTGAATGATGATGGCGATCAACGAGGTTGAGATGCCGCCTCGTCATTGCGAGGAGCGAAGCGACGAAGCAATCCATTCTTCGGTTTGCTGAACCATGGATTGCTTCGCTTCGCTCGCAATGACGGTGTAGCGCGTGCAACCGAGGCCGCTCATTTCTTCACCTTGCTCGCATCCATCTTGATCGAGGTATCGAGCATTTTGGCTGAGAACGCGCTGCCGACCTCGAACGGCTTTTCCATGCCGAGATAGGTCTGCACCAGTTCGTAGTCTTTCTTCATGCGCTCGGCGTCGATCCAGCCGAGGGCTTTCGTCGTGGTGAATTCGTCAGTCATCAGGAACTTGATGCGCTCCCACTGGCGTTCCTGGTTTTCCCTGTCCAGCCCCGATACGGAATCGAGTAGCGCCTTCAGGCAGGGCGCGACGTCGGCCACGCATGCCGCAAAGGCCTTCTGGCTCACCTTCACGAATTCCTCGGCGAGCTTCGGATTCTTCTCCAGGAAGGCACCGTTGACGATCAGCGAATTGCCGTAAGGGTTGAGCCCGATGTCCTTCCAGTTGACATAGCCGAGGTCACTTCCGAACTCGATCACCTTCAGATCGTGCTCGTTGTAGAAATCGCTGATGATATCGACCGTATGGCTCTTCAGCGCCGCGATCTTGGCGGTCGGTCCGACATTGACGAAACTGACCGCGTCCGGCGCGATGCCGGCCGCTTTTGCAAAGGCCGGCCACATCACCCGCGATGCGTCGCCCGGCGGATTGCCGATCTTGTGGCCCGGAAAATCCCTGGCGCCGTTCACGCCGTAGCTCTTCAGCCAGTAGAAGGTCTGCCCGGTATTGGCGTAGATGCTCATCAGCGCCACGACGTCGGCACCCTTGCTGCGCGCCACCAGCATGGTCGCGAGATCGGCGATGCCGAACGGCGAACCGCCGGAGCCGACCTTGAGCGAAGACACGCCTGACCCCTTGCCGGTCTCGATGGTGAGATCGATGCCGGCCTTTTCGTACCAGCCCTGCGCCTTGGCGTAATAGAACGGCGAATGATCGGCGGTCGGCGTCCAGTTCAGGATCAGGTTGACGGCCTCGCCGGCACGGGAGGGAGCCGCCTGCACGATAAGCGCCAGCGCCAATCCCGCAATTCCGAAACGCTTCATGGCAACTCTCCTCATCTGCAGCCTGTCGTTTGCAACCGGCCTTGTCGTTGCGCGCCCGTGACGCTACCAATGCAACAAGGGACAACGCGGATTGTCAACTGTTTGGTTGGAAATGCCCAAAAGACGAGCTGATGACACAAGGCCGCAGCGGCGCGATCCGGTCGCGACGCGGAAAAAGCTGCTGACGGCGGCGCGGCGGGAATTTGCGGCAAGCGGCCTCGCCGGCGCCCGGGTCGACGAGATCGCGCTGCGCGCCGGCGTCAACAAGCAGCTGGTCTATCATTATTTTGGCGACAAGGACGCGCTGTATCTGGCGGTACTCGAATGGGTCTATGAGGAAATTCGCGCCCAGGAGCGCAAGCTCAACCTGGAGGGCCTGCCGCCGCAACAGGCGATCAAGCGGCTGATCGAAGCCTCCTTCGACCACCTCGCCGCGCATCCCGATTTCATCGTGCTGCTGAACGACGAAAACCGCGACGGCGCCCGCCATGTGCGCGGTTCCCGGAAACTCGAAGCGATGCACTCGCCGCTGGTCAGCATGGTCTCGACCATTTTGAGCGAGGGTGTCCGGACTGGCGTGTTCCGCAAGGGCATCAACGCGGTGCATCTCTATATCTCGATCGCGGGGCTCAGCTATTTCTACTTCGCGAACACGCCGACCCTGTCGGCGATCTTCGGCAAGGACCTGTCGAGCCCGGCGGCGCGGCGGGCCCGCCGCAAGCATGTGGTCGATCTGGTGATGCAGTCGCTGCGGCCGTAAGGACTCAGGCTGCCCCGTCATTGCGAGCGTAGCGAAGTAATGGTGCGGCTAGGCCAATGGATTGCTTCATCGCTTCGCTCCTCACAATGACGGTTAGACCCACGAGCTAATCAACCAGGTAGTTGAAAGATGAGGTGAGCCGCGATAGACTGCACCCAGCGCGGCCGGGAGCCGGGCGCGCTTCAGAAGGAACAACACGGTGTTCAGCGACGGAGCACGATCGGCGAAAACCCTGGCGATCATCCTGGTCGTGCATCTTGCCGTGATCGTGCTCTGGCAAATCCTGGTCGATGCCTTTGCCGTGCCGAAATTCATCCTGCCCTCGCCGCTTTCCGCGCTCGCGACGTTGAGCTCGGCCAAATATGCCTGGCTCTCCAATCTTGCGGTGACGGCAGCCGAAATCCTCGGCGGCTTCTGCCTCGGCGCGCTGGTTGGAATCATGCTGGCCGTGATGTTCACCTGGTCGCCGCTAATCAGCCTGCTGCTGCTGCCGCTGTTCGTCACGCTGAACATGATCCCGAAGGTCGCGCTGGGGCCGCTCTTCATCGTCTGGTTCTCCTACGGCATCTTTCCGAACATTTTGATCGCGTTTTCCATCTGCTTCTTCCCGATCCTGCTCACCACCGCGCGGGGACTGAGCGAGGTCGAGCCCGACTTGCTGGACCTCGTGAAATCGCTGCGCGGCTCGCGCTGGACGCTGTTCCGGAAAATCCAGCTGCCGGGTTCGTTGCCTTACGTGTTCTCCGGCATGAAGGTCGGCGCCATCCTGGCGGTGGCAGGCGCCATCGTCGGCGAGTTCATCGCCTCCGAACGCGGGCTCGGCTATCTCATGATCCAGGTGCAGTCCTCACTCGATACACCGGCGATGGTGATGGCCGTGGTACTCCTGACACTGCTCGGCGTTGCGCTGTACGGCCTGGTGCTCGGCCTCGAACGGTTGTTCGTGGTCCGCGACATCCGGCTGCAATGAAGAAGATCGAGGGAAGAGACATGCTGCTGATACGCGACCATCTGCCGGAGACGATTTCGGATGTCGCAGCGCTGGACGAATTGCTGTGTCGCCCGAGCCAGGCGTTGATCGACGATTTGCGAAAAGTCGACGGCGACATCATGATTTTGGGCGTCGCCGGCAAGATGGGACCGACGCTGGCGGGGCTCGCCAAGGCCGCCCTCCCCGATCGGCGGATCATCGGCGTCGCGCGCTTCAGCGATCCGCGCGTAAAAGACTGGCTCCAGGCGCGCGGCATCGAGACCATCAATTGCGATCTGCTCGACGAGACCGCCATCAAGGCGCTGCCGAAAATCCCGAACATCGTGTTCATGGCGGGGCGAAAATTCGGCGCCGAGGGCGATCTGTCGCTGACCTGGGCGATGAACTCGCATGTCCCCGCGCTGGTGGCACAGGCCTTTGCCGGCTCGCGGATCGTCGCGTTCTCGACCGGCTGCGTTTATCCCTTCGTGCCTGTGAACGGCAAAGGCGCCGATGAGAGCACGGCGCCCAATCCGCCGGGGGAATACGCACAATCCTGCGTCGGGCGCGAGCGCATGTTCGAATATTTCTCGCGCAAATATTCGACGCCGGGCCGGCTGTTCCGGCTGAATTACGCGATCGACATGCGCTACGGCGTGCTCCACGACATTGCGAGCAAGGTTTTACAAGGCAAGCCGATCGACGTCAGTCTCGGCCATGTCAATTTCATCTGGCAGGGGGATGCATCTTCGCAAGCGCTGCGCTGTCTGGCCCATTGCGATACGCCGACCTCGCCAATCAATGTCAGTGGCCACGAGATTTTAGCGGTGCGCGACCTCGCCGCCAAATTCGGCGCGCGTTTCGGCCGCGCGCCTGTTATTATCGGCAAGGAAGAGCCGACGGCATGGCTCACCGACACGTCGCAGGCCGTCAAATTGTTTGGTCTGCCGATCGTCGATACCGACCAGTTGATCCGCTGGACTGCGGACTGGGTGTCGCGGTCGATGCCGAGCCTCGGCAAGCCCACCAAATACGAGGTGCGCGATGGCCGATACTGAGCATATCGCCCTCGCCGACCTCGGCGTCGGCGATGCGCCGGCCGCGTTCCTGCTCTCGACCGAGGCGCACTGGAACCAGAGCGAGGCCGACTGGCGGTTTTTCCTGAGCAAGGGGCTAGTGTTCGGCGTGCGCGACGGGAAGCAGCTGGTTGCGACCGCAGCGCTGCTGCCCTATGCGTCCGGCAATGCCTGGATCAGCATGGTGCTGGTGACGGCGAACTGGCGCCGCCGCGGCATTGCGACGCGGCTGGTCGATGCCTGCCTCAACGCCGCAACGAAACGCGGCCTCACCGCCTGGCTCGATGCGACGCCTGACGGCGCGGGGGTCTACGGCCCACTCGGCTTCACGCCGACGCTGCAATTGCGGCGGCTGCGGCTTGTGGCTCCGACAGGCGTGCGAGTCCTGCCATCGCTCTCGGCCTGCAGCCCCGCGGAATTGATCGCCCGCGATGCCAGCGCCATGGGTTTCGATCGCAGCCTCCTGTTCACCGAGTTTGCCGGACGTACCGGCTCCCGCATGGTCTCGCTTGGTGATGCGACTGCCCTCGTCCGCGACGGACGCACCGCGCGCCATATCGGACCCGTCTTTGCGGATGACAGCGAAGCCGCGCTCAGTCTCGTCGACGCCATCGCGCGATCCGAGCAAGGCCCCTGGCTGCTCGATGCCGTGAAGTCGCGGGAAAAATTTCTGCAAGGGCTCACCGCCACCGGCTGGAGCATCGAACGGCCGTTCCAACGAATGCGGTTCGGCCGCACCACCATGTTGGCGGCGGAACTGCCGTTCGCGGTCGCCGGCCCGGAATTTGGATAGGAACTTTTCATGCACCACAGCGAGATCAAGCCCGAGATACGGAAGCTGATCGCCGAGGGCACCGTCATCCCCGCGCATCCGCTGGCGCTCGACGCCGACGGCAAGCTCGACATGAGTCACCAGCGCGCGCTGTCGCGCTACTACATCGATTCCGGCGCCGGTGGCCTTGCGGTCGGCGTTCACACTACGCAATTCGCGATCCGCGACGTCGGCCTCTACAAGCCCGTGCTGGAACTGGCGGCGGAGACGGCGGCCGGCTGGACCAGCCGGCCCCTCGCGATGATCGCGGGCCTCGCCGGCCCGACGCAGCAGGCGATCGCGGAGGCGCGGACCGCACGCGGCATCGGCTACCATGCCGGGCTGCTCAGCCTTGCTGCAATGAAATCGGCCTCTGAAGACGACATCATCGCGCATTGCGAGGCGGTGGCGCGCGAAATCCCGCTGGTCGGCTTCTACCTGCAGCTCGCGGTCGGCGGCGTGATCCTCAGCGCCAATTTCTGGCGCCGCTTTGCGACAATCGACAATGTCATCGCCATCAAGATTGCACCGTTCAACCGCTACCGCACGCTGGATGTCTTGCGCGGCGTGGCCGCGGCCGGCGCGATCGACCGCGTCGCGCTCTATACCGGCAATGACGACCATATCCTGCTCGATCTCACGCTGCCGTTCGACCTGCGCGACAAGGGCATCACCACCCGCGCCTATTTTAGGGGTGGCCTGCTCGGCCACTGGTCGGTGTGGACGGCGGCTGCCATCAAACAATTTGAGATGTGCAAGGCCGCGCGCGGCAAGGACACCCTGCCCGCTGATCTGCTGGCGCTCGATGCCCGCGTTACCGATTGCAACAGCGCGTTCTTCGACGTCGCCAACAATTTCCACGGCTGCATCGCCGGCTGCCATGAAATCCTGCGGCGGCAGGGGCTGATGCGGGGACTGTGGTGCCTCGATCCGCATGAAGGCCTCAGCCCCGGCCAGATGCAGGAGATCGACCGCGTCTGCCGCGAACACGCCGATCTCTCCGACGACGCCTTCGTCGCCGACCATCTGCAGAAATGGCTGGCATGACGGCGGAAGAGCCTTTCATCAGCCTGCGCAACGTCCGCAAGGTCTACCGGTCGAAGGGCACCGAATTTCTGGCCGTCTCCGACGTCACCATGGATGTCAGCGAAGGCGAGTTGGTGTCGCTGGTCGGCCCGTCCGGCTGCGGCAAGACCACGGTGCTGAAGATTTTGGCCGGACTTCACGACGCCGATGGCGGCAGCATCAGAATAGGCAACGCTACAACGCCGTTCGACCCCGCGCGCGATATCGGCATGGTGTTCCAGCAGGCGCTGCTGCTGAAATGGCGTACCGTCCTCGACAATGTGCTGCTGCCGGCGGAAATCGTTGGGCTACCGATAAAGGCGGCACGCAACCGCGCCCGCGAGCTGCTCGATCTGGTGGGGCTCGCCGGCTACGAGGACAAATACCCGCAGCAGCTCTCCGGCGGCATGCAGCAGCGCACCGCGATCGCGCGCGCCTTTATCCACGACCCAAAGTTGATCCTGATGGACGAACCGTTCGGCGCGCTCGACGCGCTGACCCGCGAACAGATGAATCTGGAAATGCTGCGGATCTGGCGCGAGAGCGGCAAGACCATCATCTTCGTGACCCACAGCATCCAGGAGGCCGTATTCCTCGCCTCGCATTGCGCGGTGTTGACCGCTGGCCCTGCGCGCATGGCGGAATACTTCCCGATCGACCTGCCGTTTCCGCGCGCGCTGCCGATCAAGACCACGGACGAGTTCGGGGCGTATGCGCGAAGGATTTATGCGAGTCTGGGACTGACCTCCGGTGCGTAGCCTCTAGCCGCTATTCATACGACGCAGGCCCGGTGTCGCGATAGGCCCAGCAGCTTTCGCGCGGCAGCGAAACCGGAGTCTCGACGCCGACCTGATGCCGGGCCGCGGTGCCGAGCTCGAGTACTTCCAGCCGCTTGCCGAACAGTTCGATGCCGTAGGCGGTCTGTGTGCCCTGGTAGCGACGGTCGAGCACGCGGGCGGGAAAAATATTGGCGCCGTTGTGCTGGCCGATCGTGATGTTCTCGGGCCGCAAGGCGATCCGCACCTTCTCGTCCGGAAGGAGCGAATGCAGCAACGCCACCTCGCCGCGCCGGCCCTCGCCGAAATCGACCAGGCCATAGTCGCCATTGCGCGACACCAGGGTCCCCGCAAGTTCGTTGGTGGCACCGGTGAAATTGGCGACGAACAGGTCCGCCGGACGGTTATAGATCGCGTCCGGCGTATCCATCTGCAACAGCTTGCCGTCGCGCATCACGCCGATGCGATCGCCGAGCACCACGGCCTCGGCCTGGTCGTGGGTGACATAAAGTGCGGTCATGCCGGTCTGCTTGAGGATCACGCGCAGATCGTCGCGCAGCCGCAGGCGCAGTTTGGCGTCGAGATTGGACAGCGGTTCGTCGAGCAACAGCAATTGCGGCCGGTAGACGATGCTGCGGGCGAGTGCGACGCGCTGCATCTGTCCGCCCGACAACGCGACCACCGGCCGGTCGGCATATTCGGACAGGCCGACCAGGGCGAGCGTTTCATCGACCTTGCGGCGGGCATCGGCGCGCGAGAGTTTGCGGTGCTTGAGCGGATAGACCACGTTCTGCCGCACCGTCATATGCGGCCATACCGCGTAGGACTGGAACACCATGCCGAGATCGCGCAACCGTGGCGGCACCAGCACGCCGTTGGCGGGCGCGGACACCACGCGGCCAGCGATACTGATTTCGCCTGATGTCGGATGTTCCAGTCCGGCGACACATCGCAGCGTCGTGGTCTTGCCGCAGCCGGACGGCCCGAGCAGTACCACGATCTCGCCCGCCGGTACCGCAAAACTAATGCCGTCGATCGCCGGGCGGCCGATCGCGAACTGCTTGCGCAGGTCGGTAACTTCGAGCGTCGCCGTCATGAATGGACCCGCGTCATGTGTGCACGCTCACTGCCTGTAACCAAAAGTCTTGTCCCAATCGGCGACCCAGGCGGCGTGGAGCTTCACGTAATCGTCGAACTTCGGAAACCATACTTTTACAGACTTCGGGTCGAAACCCTCAGGGTAGAACTGTTCCTTGAGCGAGGTGAGGTTGCCCAACTCCCTGATCATGAAGCCCTGTCCCTCCTGGGAAAGGCACCAGTTGAGGAACAGTTTCGCGGCATTGGGGTGGGCTGCGGTTTTCGGAATCCCCGTGGCATAGGGATTGACCGGTGCGCCCTCGGGCGGGAAGAAAATCTTGATCGGCGCGCCGTCCTTCTGTTTCGGGTAAATCGCATTGTAGAGCAAGGGGCCCATCGCGACTTCGCCGCGCACCAGCGAATCCGCCATCGGCGCGCCCGATGGATAGAGGACCGGATGGGTTGCGGCCTGCTTGGCCCAATAGTCCTCCCCCAGCACCTGGCGCTCGAACATGATGCGGGTCCAGGTGGTGCCGCCGGATTGCGCAAACACCTGCCCGGTCATCTTGTCGTATTCAGGCTTGGTCAGATCCATCCAGGACTTCGGCGGGTTTTCTACCAGTTCGGTATTGTAGGCGATCGACCAAACCAGGGTGGCGCGCGGCCACAACTTGGGCGAAACCTGCGCATCGGGATTGTAGTCCGCCGCATTCGGCGGCGCATAATCCTGGAACAGGTCGACCAGCCCTGCCATCAGTCCGCGGTCGGAATGATCGACCACGTCGGCGATCAGCTTGCCGGCGGCGGCCTCGGTCTTCACGCGCGTGATCAACTGGCCGCCCGGCGCGCGCACCATCTCGACCTTGATCTCCGGAAAGCGCTTGTTGAAGGCCTTGATGACCTGCTGTTCGACCTCGGCGAAATTCGCGGTGTAGAACACAAGTTTGCCTTCCGCCTTCGCCGCGGCGATCAGTTCGGGCGAGCCGAATTCCTGCGCCTGCGATGACGCGCCCCATGCAAGGCCCGCAATGCCCGCCAGCGCTATTTTGGTGAAGGTCCTTCTGTCCATAACCAATCCTCCCCTTACTTTCTATCCCGTGCGGGCGACGCTGCCTTGCGCGGCGCCGCGCGATAGCCAGTTGGCGCCACCGATGAGAACGCCGAGCAAGACCGTTTGCACCAGGCTGAAGGCGGCGGTCTTGCCGAGATTGCCGCCTTCGTAATAGTCGAGCAGCAACACCGACATCACCATGGTGTTGCTGGTGTAGAGAAACAGCGACGAGCCGAGTTCGCGGATCGCGAGCACGAACAGCAGCGTCATCGAGGCGATCACGCCAGGCCGCGCCAGCGGAAGCACGATGGTCCTGACAGTGCCGAGCATGCCCTTGCCGCAGACCCAGGCGGCTTCTTCCAGTTCGCGGTGGATTTGCAGGAATGAAGTCGATAGCGCTTTCACCGTGTCCGGCATGAAACGCGCGATGAAGGCGAGCGCCAAAATCCAGATCGTGCCGTAGAGGCCTGCGGGAATGCCGATCCAGGCCCAGAGATAGGCGACGCCGACCACGAGGCCCGGGATCGCGACCGGGACGGTCGAGATCAGGTCGATCCAGCGCCGTCCCGTCACCTGGGTGCGGTGAATGGTGTAGCCGATCGCAAACGCCAGCGCGCCGCCGACCACGGCGGTGATCACGCCGACCTCGACCGCGTTGTAGATCGATCGCATCGTCAGCGGATTGTCGAAGATGCTGTGAAAATGCACCAGCGAATATTGCCGCATGTCGAACAGGCTACTGACGTCGCGGATGAACATGAATTTTCGGAACGCCGCCACGATCAGCGCGAGCGTCGGCAGCACCACCACGATCAACAGATAGGCGATGCCAAGCGCGAAGGTGAACCAGCGCCAGCGGCCGAGGTCGAGGCTGCGCGGACGGAACGCCTTTCCGGCCACGGTCGTGTAGCTCCGGCCGCTCAGCACGCGCTGCTGCAAGAACACCAGCGCGCCGGTCACGACCATCAGGATGATGGCAACCGCTGCCGCGGTATTGTAAAGCGGCGGAGACCAGTTGGTGAGCTTGAAGATATAGGTGGTCAGCACCGCCAAATTGGTCGGCGCGCCCAGCACCGCCGGAATGCCGTAGATGCCGAGCATCACGATGAACGACAGCAACATGCCCGAGACGATCGCCGGCATGATCAGCGGGAACGTCACCGAAAACAATGTCGTGAACGCGCTGGCGCCGGAGATCTCGGCGGCCTCCTCCAGGCTCGGGTCCATGTTGCGCAGCGCCGAGGAGGTGAACATGTAGACATAGGGCGCGTAATAGATGCCGAACACGAACACCAGGCCCCACAGCGAATAGAAGTCGACGCGCCAGTCGAGCCCGATCCATTTGAACATGGTATTGATCAAGCCGGTTTTGGGCGAGCCGAGGATCGCCCAGGCCACACCCGCGACCAGCGGCGGCGCGAACAGCGGCAGGATGCTGGCGGCGGCGATAAACCCCTTGAACGGCGTATTGGTCCGAACGACGATCCAGGAGAACAGCAGCCCGATCGCGACCGCGATCGCCGTGCCACCTCCGCAGGCGATCAAGGTGTTGAGCAGCGCCTCGGCGACATTCGGGTTCGCCAGCACGACGAGGAAGTTTGCGATCGAAAGATGGCTGAGGCTGATGCCGTCGACCACCGGATTGGTGTCGGTGAGCGCGCCGAGCAGCAGCATAAGGATCGGATAGATGACGAGAAAGCCCAGGATCGCCAGCAGGAGCGAAACCCACAGGCCAGCCCATGCGCGCCGGCGCATCCCCTCACTGGCGCTACGCATCACTTCGCTGCGCCGGCTCGCCTGTCCGTCCAAAGCTCTTCCCCTCAGCCTGCGACCGTCCGTTTTCGGATCTTGTTTCGCTCTTGCAACCGCAATGCGAAAGGAAGACTAGTCGATCGGGCGGCACGCGGAAAGCTAGCAGAAAGTTGGCGGCGGAAATGCCGCAGAAGCGGGCAATTCGAGCCGCCAAACGCGTGATCTCTTCTATTTCGGGCGCGCACGCCGTCCCTTCGCATACGCATCATGCAGCGGCGCGCCTGTGGCGCGGCCAGCGTCCGTAGTACACGGCCCACGATGGCGCACGCGCGCCAGCCGTGGAAAGCCCGATCACGATGTCATCCGAACCGACCGCGAAGCCTCCCGCCAAGCCCGTGATCGACGGCTTGCCGCCGGAACTCCGGCGCTGGGCGGTCGCGGCGATTTTCACTGCATTGGCGCTGGCCTCGTTGGATACGGCGATCGCCAACATCGCGCTGCCCGCGATTGCCGCCGACCTCCATGTCAGCCCGGCGGACGTGGTCTGGGTCGTCAATGTCTATCAGATCGCGCTGGTCGCGACGCTGCTGCCGCTCGGCGCGCTCGGCGAAATCGTCGGCCATGAGCGCATCTATGTTGGCGGTCTTTTGCTGTTCACGTTGGCTTCGCTCGGCTGCGCCTTGGCGTGGTCGTTGCCCAGTCTTCTGACCGCGCGGACGCTGCAGGGGCTTGGTGCCAGCGGCATCATGAGCGTGAATGCGGCGCTGGTTCGCTTCGTCTACCCGACCCATATGCTCGGCCGTGGTTTTGGCCATAACGCGCTGGTGGTGGGCACCGCCTTCACATTCGGGCCGACGATCGCCTCGGCCATCCTGGCGCTCGGTCCGTGGCCGTGGTTGTTTGCGATCAACATCCCGTTCGGCGTGCTGGCGGTGTGGATCGGACTGAAGACGCTGCCGCGTACGCCGCGCGCGACGCACGCATTCGATTTTGCGAGCGCGGCGCTGACTGCAAGTTGCCTCGGCCTCTTCATCATTGGCATCGGCAGTGCGGCACACAAGGCCCCGCCGGCGCTTGTATCAGGCGAACTGGTCGGCGCCATCATCCTCGGCTGGATCCTGACCCGCCGGCACGCGGATCATCCGGCGCCGATGTTGCCGATCGACCTGTTCCGGCGGCCGATGTTCGCGCTGTCGGCGGCTACTTCTGTTTGCTCGTTCGCGGTGCAGGGCCTCTCCTTCGTTTCACTGCCGTTCTATTTCGAGGACGTGCTGATGCGCACGCAGGTCGAGACCGGCTTCTTCATGACGCCGTGGCCGCTGGTGGTGGCGATTATGGCGCCGATCGGCGGCCGGCTGTCCGACCGCTTTCCGGTCGGGATTCTTGGCGGGATTGGCCTGGCGCTGCTTGGCGTCGGAATGGTGCTGCTGGCGACGCTGCCGCCGGAACCTGGCATTGCCAATATCGTCTGGCGCATGGTGGTGTGCGGGATCGGGTTTGGTTTCTTCCAAACGCCGAATTTGCGCGCGTTGATGTCGAGCGCGCCGTCGCATCGCAGCGGCAGCGCCAGCAGCATCGTGGCGACCGCACGGCTGACCGGACAAACGACGGGGGCTGCGTTCGCGGCGCTGTGCTTTGCGCTTGGCGGTCACGGCGGCGCAACGCTTGCATTGGCACTCGGCGCCGGATTTGCCGCACTCGGCAGCGTGATGAGTTTCCTGCGCCTTGCGGTGGGGCCGCCGCGAACGTAATCGGATGAATTGTGCGACTTCACAGCCTACTGGCCGATGCGCTTCTACTGCTGCATCCGGCCGCGGTCCGCCGCCCAGTGCAGCAAGGCGGGCCCGGTCTGCGCCGAAATTCTCGATGCCTTCAAATCGCGCAAACCACAGCGCCACGCGATGTGTTTTCTAAGCCCGGCGAAAGTTCCATGACGAAACACATGTCTGTCATGTTGAAAATGGCAGGCCAAGTTTGCAACACCGGCCAATCAATTTTCTTCCGTTATCGCAAACGCATTTTCTTGATTTGAACTGTTCCAGTTTCGAGGCCAGTTTCGCGCGCGAGGTTCAATTGATGAATTGAACTAACAGGGGATACGCGATGGCAAACCTCACTATCAACGGCAAATCAATCAATGTGGACGTCGAAGACGACACCCCGCTGCTTTGGGCGATCCGGGAAAATGTCGGACTGACGGGCACCAAATACGGTTGCGGCATTGCACAATGCGGCGCTTGCACGGTCCATATCGACGGGGTCGCTATGCGCTCCTGCGGCATCTCCGTCAGCGAAGCCGTCGGCAAACAGATCACCACAATCGAGGGTCTCGCAAGCAATGGCGCGTTGCATAAGGTGCAGCAAGCCTGGGTCGCCAACGACGTTCCGCAATGCGGCTATTGCCAGAGCGGCATGATCATGGCGGTTGCGGCGCTCCTGAAGGAAAAGCCGAAGCCAACCGACCAGGACATCAACGACGCCATCACCAATATTTGCCGATGCGGAACCTTCCAGCAGGTCCGCGAGGCAATCCACGCCGCTGCGAACGCGTGAGGGGGGCATCATGAACAAGCACATCTCGCCCAGGCTCACCCGCCGCGCCTTCGTGGTCGGCACCGCCGCCGCGGGCGCCGGACTGTCGCTCGGGCTCGACATTCCCTTTGGCGGACCGACCGTGGTCCGCGCCGCCGATGGATCGCCTGAGGTCAACGCCTGGGTGGTGATCCGCCCCGACGACACCGTCGTGATCCGCATCGCCCGTTCGGAGATGGGACAAGGCACCCTCACCGGCCTTGCCCAACTCGTCGCCGAAGAGCTCGAATGCGACTGGTCGAAGGTCACCACCGAATATCCAACCCCGGGACAAAGTGTCGCACGCAAGCGCGCCTGGGGCGATTTCGGGACCGGCGGCAGCCGCGGCATCCGCACCAGCCAGGACTATGTCCGCAAGGGCGGCGCCGCCGCGCGCATGATGCTGGTGCAGGCCGCCGCCAACGAGTGGAAGGTGCCGGTCGCCGAATGCACCGCCTCCAACAGCGTCATCACCCATACGCCGTCGGGCAAGAAGACGACCTATGGCAAGGTGGTGGAAGCCGCCGCCAAGCTGGAGCCGCCGGCTGAAGTGAAGCTGAAGGATCCCAAGGACTGGAAGATCGCCGGCAAACCGATCAAGCGGCTCGACACCGAAGACAAGACCACCGGCAAGATGGTCTACGGCATCGACGTCAAATTGCCGGGCATGCTGAACGCCGCGATCAAGGATTGTCCGGTGTTCGGCGGCAAGCTGAAGAGCTTTGACGAAGCCAAGATCGCGGGCATGAAGGGCGTCAAGAAGGTGGTGCGAGTCGGCGACACCGCGGTCGCCGTCGTGGCCGATACCTGGTGGCACGCCAAGACCGCGCTCGATGCGCTGCCGATCGTCTGGGACGAAGGCGACAACGCCAAGGTCTCGAGCGAGTCGATTGCGAAGTGGCTGGCTGAGGGTCTCGACAATGCGCAGCCCGCGTTCGTCGGCAACCAGAATGGCGACGCCAAGGCCGCGATCGCGAGTGCGGCAAAGAAGGTCGAGGCGGTCTACAACTATCCCTACCAGAACCACGCCTGCATGGAGCCGCTCAACGCCACGGCGCTCTACTCCGCGGACAAATGCGAGGTCTGGACCGGCACCCAGAACGGCGAAGCGGCGTTCGCTGCTACGCTGGAGGCGTCTGGCTTGCCGGCCGACAAATGCGACGTGCACAAGCAGATACTCGGTGGCGGCTTCGGCCGCCGCGGCCAGACCGACTATGTCCGGCAGGCAGTCGCGATCGCCAAGCAGATGCCGGGCACGCCTATCAAGCTGTTATGGTCGCGCGAAGAGGACATGCAGCACGGCGCCTATCACCCGATCACGCAGTGCAAATTGACCGGCGCCTTTGATGCCGACAACAATCTGACCGCGTTACAGATCCGGTTGTCGGGACAATCCATCCTGTTCGCCTTGCGCCCTGCCGCGCTGGAGAACGGTAAGGACCCGGTGGCATTCCAGGGCCTCAATCCCACCGGCGATTGGGCGATCGGATATACTTTTCCGAATCTGCTGGTCGAACATTCGATGCGCAATCCGCACGTCCCGCCGGGCTTCTGGCGCGGCGTCAATGTCAATCAGAACGCGATCTATCTTGAATGTTTCATGGACGAGTTGGCGCAAGCGGTCGGCCAGGATCCGCTCGCGTTCCGCCGCAAGCTGATGACGAAGCATCCGAAGCATCTCGCCGTGCTCAATGCGGTTGCCGAAAAGATCGGCTGGGGCACGCCGCCGCCGCAAGGTGTTTTCCGCGGCATCGCCCAGCATATGGGCTATGGCAGCTACGTCGCGGCCGCGGCTGAAATCTCCGTGACCGACGGCAGCAAGATCAAGGTACATCGCATCATTGCCTCCACCGATCCCGGCTACGCCGTTAACCCGGCGCAGATCGAACGGCAGATCGCGGGCTCCTTCGTCTACGGGCTATCCGGCCTGTTCTACGGCGGATGCACGGTGAAGGACGGACGCATCGAGCAGGCCAATTTCGACACCTACAATTCGATGCGGATTGCCGAGATGCCGAAGGTGGAATCGATCGTGATGCCGAGCGGCGGGTTCTGGGGCGGCGTCGGCGAGCCCACCATCTGCGTGGCGGGTCCCGCCGTGCTCAACGCCTACTTCGCGGCGACCGGCAAACGCGTCCGTTCGGTGCCGCTGAAGGACCAGAACATCACGTTCGCCTGACATTGCGGGCGGCGGCTTCAAGGCTGCCGCCTGCTCCTTTTCCGGATTGTACCCATGGACGTCATGCGCCTGGACGTCACGCGCTTGCCGACGCGCAGAGATGTTGCTCGCGGTATCGCCGCGACTGCTGCGGCTTCAGCTTTGCCGTGGCCTTCATTCGCGCAAACGTCAGCGCGCATTGTCGTGATCGGCGGCGGCTTTGGCGGCGCCAGCTGCGCGCGGACGTTGCGAAAGCTTGATCCCAAATTGCAGGTAACGCTGATCGAGCCAAGCCGAATCTTCACCGCCTGTCCGTTCAGCAACGAGGTGATCGCGGGTTTGCGGGAATTGCCGGCGCAGCAGTTCACCTATGACAGCCTCGCCGCCGAAGGCGTTAAAGTGATCGTGCAGGCCGCCGCAAAGATCGATCCGCAGGCACGCAGCATCAGCCTCGCGGATGGTGGTTCGGTCAATTACGACCGGCTGGTACTGGCGCCTGGCATCGACCTGCGCTTCGACGCGCTGCCCGGCTATGACGAAGACGCTTCCCTCAAGATGCCGCATGCGTGGAAGGCCGGCGAGCAGACCACGCTGCTTCGCAAGCAGATCGAAGACATGGCGGACGGCGGCACGGTGGTGCTGGCGGTGCCGGCCGCACCGCTCCGCTGTCCACCCGCACCGTACGAGCGCGCCAGTCTGATTGCGTATTATCTGAAAGAGCGAAAGCCGCGCTCGAAGATATTGATCCTCGATGCCAAAGACGGTTTTTCGCAGCAAAAACTGTTCGAGGCCGCCTGGAAGGAACTCTATCCCGGCATGATCGAGCGCATCGCGTTGTCGCAAGGCGGCCGCGTGACGTCGGTCGATCCCGCGGCCAACACCATCATCACCGATTTCGGCAATTACACCGCCCAGGTCGCGAGCGTGATCCCGCCGCAAAAAGCCGGGCGCATCGCCGAGATCGCGGGCGCCGCCGACAATACCGGCTGGTGTCCGATCGATCCCGTGAGCTTTGCCTCGAAACTCGTGCCCAATATTCATGTCATCGGCGATGCCGCCATCGCCGGTGGCATTCCGAAATCCGCATCCGCCGCGCATGCCCAAGGCAAGGCCTGTGCGGCCGCGATCGTGAACATGCTGTCCGGCAAATCGCCGGACACGCCGCGGCTGACCGGGGCCTGCTACAATACCGTGGCACCGGGCTATGCGTTCTCGCTGTCGGGCGTCTACCAACCCAAAGAGGGACAATTCGCTGAGGTCGAAGTCGCGACAAGCCCGGTCAACGCGCCGCGCGAGGTGCGCGCGCGCGAGGCGGAAGCTGCGGAAAACTGGTTCAAGACGATTACGGTGGATGCGTTTGGCTAGATCGGCAACCCAGATGACGGGGATGTGGCTCGCGGCGGCGTTGCTTACGCCCGGCGCGATCGGCGCGCAGGCGCTGCGGCCCTATGCCGTCGAGGGTGATGCGATACCGGAACCGCTCACGAATACACGAGGCGACGTGACGCGCGGCCGGGCGCTGGTGGTCGACCGCACCAGCACTTGCATCCTCTGCCACAACGGCCCATTTCCCGAACAGAAGTTCCAGGGCGATGTCGCGCCAAGCCTTTCGGGCACTGGCAGCCGTTGGTCGGAAGGTCAGTTGCGGCTTCGGCTGGTGGATGGCTCGCGCCTCAATGCCGCGACGATCATGCCGTCCTATTATCGCGTGGACGGCCTGACCCGCGTCAGTCCGGCCTTGCGCGGCAAGCCGATCCTGTCGGCCGAACAGATCGAGGATATCGTGGCGTATCTGATCACGCTGCGTGAATAGGAGTGACGATGTACCCACGCATCGATTCCACACGCCGCCAGTTCCTCGGCCTCGCCGGCGGCGCGGCTGTGCTCGGCACGATTCCGATCGTGACGGTCCGGCCCGCCGAGGCGACGCCGGCGATGCTCGCTTCCGCGATTCGCAATGTCACTGGTGGTGCCGCGGTGAAAACCGGCAAGGTCAAGCTTGACGTGCCGCCGTTGGTCGAGAACGGCAACACCGTGCCAATGACGATCAGCGTCGCGAGCCCGATGGCGCCGGAGGACTTCGTCAAAAGCATCCACGTCTTCAACGAAAAGAATCCGCAGCCCAATATCGGCAATTTCTATCTCGGGCCGCGGGCCGGGCGCGCGCAGGTGTCGGCCCGGATTCGGCTCGCGGACAGCCAGAAGATTGTCGCCATCGCGCGGCTCTCTGACGATACGTTCTGGTCGGCCAGTGTCGATGTCGTGGTGACGCTGGCGGCCTGCACCGAGGAGGTGATCTGATGCCTTCCGCCCTGATCAACGTTCCCGCCAAGGCCAAACGCGGCGATATCATCGAGATCAAGACGCTGATGTCGCACATCATGGAAACCGGCTATCGCCACACCGCCACCGGCGAGGCGGTGCCGCGCGACATCATCACGGGCTTTACTTGCCGCTATAACGGCGCCGAGATCTTCCGCGCCGATCTGTTTCCGGCGATCGCGGCCAATCCGTTCGTCACCTTCTTCACCACGGCAACCGAAAGCGGCAAGTTCGAATTCGAATGGATCGGCGACAACGGTTTTTCCGAAACCGCGTCGGCCCCGATCGTCGTCGAATGAGATGGACCTGCCTCATCCTGATGGCAGGCCTGCTGACGGCGGACACCGTTGCCGCTGAAATACCGCCGGCCGAGCGCCGCTCCGGCTACAGCTTCATGGCGCCGGACACCAAGGCAATGCAGGACGACGACACCACCAATCCCGGCATGCTGTGGGTGCTCGACGGCGAAAAATTGTGGAACCGCAGGACTGGGCCCGCGGACAAGGCCTGTGCCGATTGCCATTACGACGCGCGCGCCAGCATGAAGGGTATCGCTGCTCATTATCCTGCCTTCGACAAGGCACTCGGCCGGCCGGTCGATCTGGAACAGCGCATCAATCTGTGCCGCGCCAACCACCAGCGGGCGACGCCGCTGGCCTACGAGAGCCGCGACTTGCTGGCCCTGACCGCCTTTGTCGCGCAGCAATCGCGCGGGGTCGCAATCGAGGCCGATCCGCAGCTCGAACCGTTCATTGCCAAGGGCCGCGAACTTTTCATACAGCGGCAGGGCCAGCTCAATCTAGGCTGCGCCAATTGCCATGACGATAATTGGGACAAGCGGCTGGCGGGATCGGCGATCACGCAAGGACACCCGACGGGTTACCCGATCTACCGGCTGGAATGGCAGTCGCTCGGCTCGCTGCAGCGGCGGCTGCGCGCCTGCATCACCGGCATCCGCGCGCAGGCCTATGATTACGGCGCGCCGGAACTGATCGAGCTTGAGCTTTATCTGATGTCGCGTGCGAAGGGCATGCCCTTGGAAGCGCCGGCAGTCCGACCGTAATCAGCGTTCCGCGAACGCCTTCTCGACCACGAACTGCGCGGGCTCGCCGTGATTGCCTTCGACGAATCCCCTGCCGCTGAGCAGCGTGCGCGTGTCCGCGACCAGCGCCGGGCTGCCGCAGATCATGACACGGTCATAGGCGGGCTCGAGCGAAGCGAGGCCGATATCGGCGAACAGTTTTCCGGAATTGATCAAATCGGTGATCCGGCCGCGATTGCGGAAGGGGTCGCGCGTCACCGTCGGATAGTAGATCAGCTGGTTGCGCACCAGCTCGCCGATCAGCTCGTCGTCAGGTAATTCCTTGGTGATCGTCTCGCCATAGGCAAGTTCGGCGACGCGGCGGCAGCCGTGCAGCAGCACCACCTTTTCGAACCGCTCATAGGTCTCGGGATCCTTGATCACGCTCAGGAAGGGGGCCAAGCCCGTGCCGGTGCCGATCAGATAGAGATTGCGGCCGTCTTCGAGGTTGTCGATGACTAGCGTGCCGGTGGCCTTGCGGCTGACGATGATCTCGTCGCCTTGTTTGAGATGCTGGAGTCGCGAGGTCAAAGGTCCGTTTGGCACCTTGATGGAAAAGAATTCCAGACGGTCCTCGTAATTGGCGCTGGCGACGCTGTAGGCGCGCAGCAGCGGCTTCTCGCCGACCTTCAGCCCGATCATGGTGAACTCGCCGTTCCGGAAACGAAACGAGGGATCGCGCGTGGTGGTGAAGCTGAAGAGCGTGTCGGTCCAGTGGTGAACGCTGAGAACGCTTTCCTGATTGAAATTGCTCATGATCCCGCCGTCCGGAAGTCGATTGCGATGTTCAAATCATTTGTATACGATCATTCGTATGCAAATGAATAATCCTTCTTGATCCCGCCGTCAAGCCGCGGGCAAGATGGCCGCAAATCCCTTGCGAAGGCATTGAACAAAAAGGAAAAACCGATGGCCCACGATGCATCCCAGGCGACCGGTCCGAGCAAGCTCGTGGTCCGCAATATCGGGCTGTTGCTGTCAGGCGCCCTGGAGAAACCGATCCTGGATGCCGACACCATCGTGGCCGAGAACGGCAAAATCACCGCCATCGGCCGCCTCAAGGACGTCAATACCGAGGGCGCCACCACGATCGTCGATGCCAACGGCACCACCGTGGTCCCCGGCCTGATTGACAGCCACGTCCATCCCGTCGCCGGCGACTGGACACCGCGGCAGAACCAGATCAACTGGATCGACAGCTATCTGCATGGCGGCGTCACGACAATGATCTCCGCCGGCGAAGTCCACATGCCCGGCCGGCCACGCGACGTCGTCGGCGTCAAGGCGATGGCGATTTTCGCGCAGCGTTCGTTTTGGACGCTGCGCCCCGGCGGCGTGAAGATCCATGCTGGCGCGCCCGTGATTGAAAACGAAATGGTCGAGGACGATTTCAAGGAGTTGGCGGCGGCCGGCGTAAAGCTGCTCGGAGAGGTCGGCCTCGGCGGCGTCAAGGACGGCCCCACCGCGCGCAAGATGGTGGGGTGGGCGCGCAAATACGGCATCCAGAGCACGATCCACACCGGCGGTCCCTCGATCCCGGGCTCCGGCCTGATCGACAAGGACGTGGTGCTGGAAGCAGACACCGACGTAGTCGGCCATATCAATGGCGGCCACACCGCGCTGCCCGACGACCAGATCCGCTGCATCTGCGAGAGCTGCAAGCGCGGCCTCGAACTGGTTCACAACGGCAATGAGCGCTCGGCGCTGTTTACGCTGCGCATCGCGCGCGAGATGGGCGACCTCAACCGCGTGATCCTCGGCACCGATGCGCCGGCCGGCTCCGGCGTGCAGCCGCTCGGCATCCTGCGCATGGTGTCGCTGTTGTCATCGCTCGGCGAGTTGCCGGCGGAACTTGCGTTTTGTCTTGCCACTGGCAACACCGCCCGCATGCGCGCGCTCGACTGCGGTCTCATCGAGGTCGGCCGCTCCGCCGACTTCGTCATCATGGACAAGGCGCAGCACTCGCCCGGCAAGAACCTGCTCGACAGCGTCCAGCTCGGCGACCTGCCCGGCATCGGCATGACCATTATCGACGGCATCGTCCGCACTCAGCGCAGCCGCAACACCCCGCCGGCGACGCGGCTGCCGGAGATTGTCGGGCATTGATCGGTCTCGTAGCGGCAGCCTTTACTTCACGTTGACCACCCAGCAATTGTCGAAGACGGCGCGCATCACCCGCTCTTCGTCTTCTGTCGGCGCGAAGGGCTTGCCAAACGAAGCGATCGTCTTCTCCATGGTCATGGTGTAGCTCAGCTTTTCGGCAATGCAGTAACAGAAGGCATGAAGCGCTTCCGGCTTCCGCGACTTGTTGGCCTCCTGCTTCGATTGTCCGTCGAAGCAGCTCTTCTCCGCGCTCTTGATAAGCGCCGACCGCGCCTCTTCCGTCAGTGGAGAGGCCCGTACCGAACCGTGGTTCATTGAAAGCGCGAGCACGATGGCGATGGTAGCGATCGCGATTGGTACTTGCATGGCCTTTTCCTGTCGCTGTGTGCGAACAAACCGCGCCGATCGTACGGATCGTACCAAATATGATGACGAAACACCGTAGTCCTCCGGATTATGCACACCATGCGGCATTGCTAATAAAAGCCCTTCAAACAGCTGGGGGAAGGCTTTCGGTCATCACACCGGATGCCCAAGGGGTTGTTTGGTCACGAGGCCCGGACTCCTAGGCACTCCGGGCCTCGTTTGATCTTCTCCCAGATGGCGCCGCCATCACCGCAGCTTGTTCAACAGCACCATCAGCGTCTCGCGCTCCCTGGTATCGAGCGGCGCCAGCGTTTCCCGGGTGATCGCGAGCGCGTTCGGTGCGGCTTTTTCGGCGAGTTGTTGACCGGCGCGCGTCAGGCTGACCAGCAGGCGGCGGCCGTCCTCGGGATCGGGGCTGGTTTCGGTCAGGCCGCGCGCGGTGAGGCGGTCGATCACGCCCTTGATGGTGGCGACATCCATCGCGGTCAGCCGTCCCAGCAAATTCTGCGAGCATGGTCCGGTCTCGGTCAGTTTCGCCAGCGCGGCCCATTGCGTCGGGGTCAGATTGATCCCGATCTCGCGGGCGAAGATCGTGGCGTGGCGCTGCCAGACCTGTCGCAGGATGAAACCGATCTGCTCGTCGAGAATGTAGGACGGCCGCGACGGCTTGACGCTTCGTTTCGGCGAAACACTCCTGCCCATCTGCGCTCCCCACCCTCTCATTCGTCGCCGCTGGTCACAGCGACAGATGCGCGTCGCTTATATCCGGACGCGCGTCGAGTTCACCCATCGTGCCGCCGAAACAGATCTTGCCGCGCTCGATGATATAGGCGCGGTCGGAGATCAGTTTGGCGAAATGCAAATTCTGCTCGGAGACGACGATGCTGACGCCTTCCTTCTTCATGGCGAGGATGGCGTCGACCATCTGCTCGACGATCTTTGGCGATAGTCCTTCGGAAGGCTCGTCCAGCAGCACCAGGGACGGATTGCCCATCAGCGTCCGCGCGATCGTCAGCATCTGCTGCTCACCGCCGCTCATGCGCCCGCCCGGACGCCCGCGCATCTCGCCGAGGTTCGGAAACAGCGTGAACAGCTTTTCGCGCGTCCAGTACGGCGCATTGGGACGTTTCGGCTGGCGGCCGACTTCGAGATTTTCCTCGACCGTCAGATCCGTGAAGATGCGCCGCTCTTCCGGAACATAGCCAAGCCCGCCGCGCACGATCGCGTGCGTCGGCTCGGCGGAAACGTCCCTGCCCTCGAACAGGATGCGGCCGGAGCGTTGCTGGACAAGACCTACGATGGAACGAAAGGTCGTCGACTTGCCGGCGCCGTTGCGGCCGAGCAAGGCCACGACCTCACCCTCGCCGACCTCCAGCGCTATATCGAACAGGATATGGGCCGGACCGTAATAGCTGTTGAGATTTTCAACGCTCAGCTTCATGCGCCCGCTCCCTCGCGATGGCGCGCGTCATAGACGAGGCCCTCGCCAAGATAAATGGCGCGAACCTGCGGGTTGCCGCGGACCTGCTCAGGCGAACCCTCGGCGATCAGGCTACCTCGATTGAGCACGAGGATGCGGTCGGCGTGTTCGAACACCACGTCCATGTCGTGCTCGGTGAACAGCACGCCGATCGACTGTTCGCGGGCGATCCGCGCCGTCAGCCGCATCAGTTCGATACGTTCGCGCGGCGCCATGCCGGCGGTCGGCTCGTCCATCAACAGAAGTTTCGGCTGGTTGGCCAGCGCAATCGCAAGTTCGAGCCGCTTGAGATCGCCATAGGCGAGCTCGCCGCAGGGGCGCTCGGCATAGGCGCCCATGCCGACGAGGTCGAGCAGCCGGCCGGCCTCGTCGCGAGCGTATCGCGCCGTCGAGGCGAACAGATTGAACAATTGCCTTCCATATGACACCAGCACGACCTGCACGTTCTCGCGTACAGTCATGGTCGGGAAGGTCGCGGTGATCTGGAAGGTGCGGCCGACGCCAAGCCGCCAGATCGCGCGCGGCTTCTTGCCGGCGGTATCCTCGCCGAGCAGATTGATCCGGCCGCTGTCCGGAATGTTCTGGCCGTTGAGCATGTCGAAGCAGGTGCTTTTCCCGGCGCCATTGGGCCCGATCAGCGCCAGGATTTCGCCGGCGCGCAGCTCGAACGACACGTTGCGCACGGCGTGAACCCCGCCATAGGATTTGCTCAAGCCTTCGACCGACAGCAATGTGGGAACCATGCTCATTCTGCGGTCTCGATCCGGGACGTGAGGAGCGCTGATTTCGACGAGGAAGACCGGCGGCGATTTCGGATCGTCTCCAGCATCCCGACGATGCCCTTGGGGAAGACAACCACGATCAGCACGATGAAGCCGCCAAGCACGAGCTTGGACAAATCAGTCTGGCTCACCAGCCAGATATTAAGTGCCTTGTAGACGATGGCGCCGATCACAGGCCCAGAGACGGTCTCGACGCCGCCGAGCAGCACCATGACCAGCGCATCGACCGACAGCGAGATGCCGAGGTTGTCGGGGAAGACGCTTCCCTTGAGGTATGCGAACAACGCGCCGGCAAATCCGGCGACGGTGCCGGCGATCACGAAGGCGGTCCACTGTACGCGTTTGCCGTTGATGCCGATGGCCTCGCTGCGCAGCGGCGAATCCCGAGTGGCGCGCAGCGCGAAACCGAACGGCGAGAACACGATAATCCGAAGTAAGCCAACCGCGAACGCGGCGATGGCGAGCGACAGCCAGTAGAAACTAGCCGGGCCCGCCGCCCATTTATCCGGCCAGACGCCCAGAATGCCGTTGTCGCCGCCGGTCACCGCGACCCACTGGAACGCGATCGACCAGACGATCTGCGCAAACGCCAGCGTCAGCATCGCGAAATAGACGCCGGACAATTGCACGGCGAAGAATCCGAACACCGCTGCGCCGAGCAGGCCGAGCAGTGGCCCGATGAGGAGCGAGAAAATCATCGGCAGTCCCGCCATCTTGGCGAGGAACGCGACGCCATAGGCCCCTAACCCGAAATAGGCGGCGTGGCCGAACGATGCGAGCCCACCGACCGACATCAGGAAATGCAGGCTGACCGCAAAGATCACGAAGATCACGATCTCCGAACCGACGGTGAGAGCGTAATTGCCAGAGAACAGCGGCAGCATCGCCGCCGCCGCAAGCCCGGCCAGCGCCAGCCACCGTTCGCCTGAGGTGAGCGGCCGCCAGGGATTGATCGTCAGTCCCGGCGTGCGGCGCGCGGCGGCTTCCGGCCTGCCGAACAGGCCCCATGGCCGCACGATCAGCACCACCGCCATGACAAGGAATACCAGAATGATGGAGATTTTTGGAAAAATCAGAATCCCGAAGGCGTTGAGCTCCGACACCAGCACCGCGGCCACGAAGGCACCGATGATACTGCCAAGCCCGCCGATCACCACAACGACAAAGACGTCGACGATGATGCGCAAATCGAGCGCGTGGTGCACGGCGTCACGCGGAATCTGCAGTGCGCCGCCCAACGCTGCGAGAAAGACCCCGAGCGCGAACACGCTGGTGAATAGCCATTTCTGATTGACGCCAAGCGCCGCCACCATGTCGCGGTCCTGTGTCGCCGCGCGCACCAACACGCCCCAGCGGGTGCGCTGGAACAACAGCCAGAGCACGCCGAGCACGATTGGACTGAGCGCGATCAGGAACAGATCGTAGCTTGGAATATTCTGGCCGAAGAAATCGACGGCGCCTTTAAATCCCGGCGCGCGGCGACCCAGCAGATCGCTGGCCCCCCAGATCAGCACCACAAGATCCTCGACCATCAGGGTCAGGCCGAACGTAGCGAGCAACTGAAACAGCTCCGGCGCGTGATAGATCCGCCGCAGCAGCACCATCTCGACCAGCACGCCGACCGCGGCCACAATCAGCGCGGCCACCACGATCCCGCCCCAGAAGCCGAGCGCGCCGGAGAAGCGCTCGGTCAGCGTGAACGCTACATAGGCGCCGAGCATATAGAAGGCGCCATGGGCGAAATTCACGATCCGCGTCACGCCGAAGATGATCGACAGCCCCGACGCGACCAGGAACAGCGACGCCGCGCTGGCGAGACCGGTCAGGAACTGAACGAAATAAAAGGCCATTGGTGGTCCGGACTAACGGCATCCAAAGAGATGCCTAGATGCAAGTGCTTACCTCTCCCATAGGGAGAGGTCGGATCGCCTCGGCGATGCGAAGCATCGTCCGGTGCGATCCGGGTGAGGGGGTGCAGACCAACGATAGACCGTAACCCCTCACCCGAATTTTTCGCGGAGCCTGTCATCGGGCGGCGCTTTGCGCCGACCCGTTGGCTCCAAATTCGACCTCTCCCTTCGGGAGAGGTAAACCTCAATCCTTCGGGCGCAGTTTTTCGACTTCGGCATCACTGGGCAGATAGTCCGCGCCCTTGCGGTAGACCGAATCCACCATCACGCCCTTGCCGTCCTTCTGCGCGGTCTTGCCGACGAAGGCGCCGAGGGTGGACTGGTGATCGATCTTGCGGAAGGTGATCTCGCCGAACGGCGTCGGCACCGACAAGCCTTCGGTCGCTGCGATCAGCTTCTCCGGATCGGTGGAGTTGGCCTTCGCCAGGATGGCGGCCGCCGATTTGATGGTCTGGTAGCCGACGATCGAGCCGAGGCGCGGATAGTCGCTGTACTTGGCATGATACGCCTTCAGGAACGCGTCATGTTCTGGCGTCTTGATCGAGTACCAGGGATAACCTGTGACAATCCAACCTTCCGGCGTCTCTTCCTTCAGCGGATCGAGATATTCCGGCTCGCCGGTCAGGAAGCTGACGACCTTGCGATCCCTGAACAGGCCGCGGGTGTTGCCCTCGCGGACTAGCTTTACGAGATCGGCGCCGAAGGTGACGTTGAGGATCGCTTCCGGGTTGGCGGCGGCAACCGCCTGCACCACCGGACCCGCATCGAGCTTGCCCTGCGGCGGCCACTGCTCATCGACCCACTGAATGTCGGGGCGTTTCTCGGACATGAGCTTCTTGAACACCGCGACCGCCGACTGGCCGTATTCATAGTTCGGCGCGATCGTGGCCCAACGCTTGGCGGGCAGCTTGGCCGCTTCTTCCACCAGCATCGCCGCCTGCATGTAGTTCGATGGCCGCAGGCGGAAGGTATAGCGATTGCCCTTGGCCCAGGTGATGGCGTCGGTCAAAGGCTCGGCCGCCAGGAAGAATACTTTCTTCTGGTTGGCGAAGTCGCTGACGGCCAGCCCAATGTTGGACAGAAACGTGCCCGCCAGCATCGCGACGTTCTCGCTCGACACCAGTTCGTTGGCGGCGGTCTGAGCGTCGGCAGGCTTGCCGCCGTCATCCTTGGAGACGACGACGAGCTTCTTGCCGTTGATGCCGCCGGCCGCGTTGATTTCCTCAAGCGCGAGCTGCCAGCCCTTGCGATACGGTTCGGTGAAGGCGGGCAGCAGCGAATAGCTGTTGATCTCGCCGATCTTAATCTCGCTCTGCGCCATGGCGGAATTCGCCATGCTTGCGGCCGCAATCGCCAATCCCGCCCCCAGCAAACAACTCCGTCGCATACCCAACCTCCAATGTTGAAACCAATCTTGTTTGAGCATGATCTCCGGGCAAACGCTTCGCGTTTGTCCCGAGGGAAAACCGGTATCCACTTTTCCGGATCATGATCTATCTCAAACCGTCTTCGCCCTTGACTTCCGCCACCGTCAATCCGCCGACCCGCGGCAGCGGCCGGCCGCTGTCGGTGACCGCGACCGCGACCATGATCTCGTTGGCGCGCGGCGCGTCATTGATCTGCACCTCCATGCCGTCGAAATGGCTGCGCACGAAGGCCGCGTCCTTGTGGCCGAGCGGAATATCCAGCGTCGTACCCGGCCCGCTGCGCTTCTTCGAGGACGGGATAAGCGCCGCGCCCTTGCTCAGCACTTTGCGCACCGGCGCGCCCATCTTGGGATGCAAAATCGCTGCCGCGTGCTCGAGTTCGCCGTTTTCGCCAACCGCCGCCGCCTTGCCGTAGCTCTGCGCCTTGGCGCCGTCGATTCCGAGCGCGGCCACCGCTCGCTTCGACAGCAGTTCGCCGAGTTCCTCGCCAATCGCAATCAGGGGTGAGAGGTCCTCGACATATTTGCCGGCGAAGGGATTTTCGATCACAGCGATGGCGGCGGCGCGCCGTGTCGGCGGCGCGATCTTTTGTCCCATCTCCAGATGGGTTTCTTCGACCACGGTGACGATTTTGCGGATGATGGCGCTCATTGGCTTTGTTCCCGATCAAGCATGAACTGCGCTTTCTATCGCGCTTCCGTGATGGGCATGCAACGCAGGCGTCCCGCCAGCTGATCCCACCAAAACCGCCTCACCCAGCAGGCGCAACGCCACGCCTTCGATCAATCCAGCCACAAGCAATTGTTGCGCCTTGTGCGCCCCTGCTCTCAGCGCGTCCTTGATCTCATCGTCGGCCAACTGCCCGACGTCGCGGGTCACAAGGCGCTCGCCGAGATCGCTGTCGGGTTGCAATTCATTGGCCGGACATCGGACGATCGCGGGATGACCGGGCAGATCGACCGCATTGGCGATGATCGTGGCGGCCGCATCGGCCTGCGACGCCGTTCGCGCCAGCACGGTGCCGGCATCCGCGATGCCGCGCGAGAAGCTGCGGCCGTGCCGGCCGCTGGTCGCGACGCCCCGAACTGGACTATCAGCGTCGATCATCATCGTGCGCATCAGGCCATGGCGATCGGGCCGGTCCATCAGACCTACCCTGAACTGCTCGCCGTCCGTGAGATGCAGCGCAATGTCGCCGCCATTATTGACATAGGCGCGCTCGAGGCGCGCTGCGCCCAACATGGCGCCGAGAATTTCTTCAGCAACAGAACCAGCGACCGCCGCCATCGGCGTGATGAAGTGGTCGGCGGCAAACGGCGCGACGGCGGCATGCATGCGGCGCGCGACGACGCCTTGCAGTGGGCACCACGCCGGATCGGCCGCCTGGCGCAGCGTCGTCAACTCTTCGCAGAGTTCATCGAGCAAGCCGGTAAAGCGCCGTGCCGCGGCGTCATAGACGGCGCGAACCTCCGCCACTGTTCCCTTTGCTTCAATGACCAGATCGATTGGACCATCCTGCAAATGCAGCCGCTTGCCGTCAGGAAGAAGCGCGATTTGCGGGAGGCGTTTCATGCGTGCCGTCCCGGCATGTACGGCATGGAGCGGATCTCGGTGTTGTCCCGCAGCGATTCCAGCGGACGGACGTAATCCATATGGCCGCCGAGCGCCGCATAATCCGACAGCCGCAGCGTGAACTCGATCGGCGCGACCAGCGCCGGCGTCGGCACATAGCCAAACGCGCCCGCCGGCATTTGCGTCACATCGACCATGAAGGTGATGCCGCCGCCCGGCCAGACATACACCGGTGCACCGCCGCTGGTGACCCGCGTCAGTGCGTCCTTCACCGATCGCGTCAGCCGCACCGGATTGTCGGTGACCCCGGCGCGCAGCGAGCCGCCGGCACCACCCATGAACAGCACCGTGCACAGCGCCGGCTCGCAATTCTCCTGGATACGCTCGACCGACGATTTGAGATCGAGCGGCATCTCGGTTTCGACCGGCTTCAGCGCCTCGTCGAGCACGTAATAGGCCGCGTGCTCGCCGGTGGTCGAGACCATCAGCATGGTGAGACCCGGCCGCGCCTCCTTTGGATTGAACGGCCCGAGAACCGACAGGGGATCGGAAATCTTGGTGCCGCCCCAGCCGGTGCCGGGCTCGGCGACCTGGAAGTAACGGCCGGGCGTCGAGCGCCGCCCCTTCATCTTGATCCCGGTATCGGGAATATCGAGTAGCTTGCCGGCCTGGTGTTCACTGAGAACGCCGGTGATGTGGTCGTCCACCACCACGACCTCGTCGACCTTGCCGCGCCATTGCTTGGCAAACATGCCGATCGTCGCCGAGCCGCAGCCGACCCGCATCCGTTCTTCCGCCACGCCATTGACGATCGGCGGATAGCCGGCCTGCACCACGACAGTGGCGCCGCCATCGATCGTGAGTTCGACCGGCTTGCAATTACTGAGGTCCATCAACGCATCGCAGGTGACGCGCCCCTCCTTTTTGGAGCCGCCGGTCAGATGATGCACGCCGCCAAGCGAGAGCATCTGCGAGCCATATTCGCCGGTCGTGACATGGCCGACGGCCTCGCCCTGCACGCGGACGGTCGCGGTTTCCGGGCCGAGATGACGATCGGTGTCGATCTTCACCTTGACGCCGCAATAGCTGAAAATGCCCTCGGTCACGACGGTGACCATGTCGACGCCGTCGATTTCCGACGACACGATGAAGGGCGCCGGCTTGTAATCGGGATAGGTGGTCCCGGCGCCGATCGCGGTGACAAACACGTTGGGCTCGCGGACGATCTTGCCGTCCCAATCGCCGCCGCCGGCCTGGAACGGCACCAGCCGCCCGCCATGCGATACCGTTCGCTCCAGCACGATATGCGGATCGACGCGCACCAGTTCGCCGTTGTGATTGGCGTAGCGATCGCACGCGCCCGCCGCGCCCGGCTTGATGTAGCACATCACCGGACACGCATCGCAGCGGATCTTGTCGCTACCTTCGGTCGTCGCGTCAGTCATCGTGAACAAGCCTGCTTGTTCGGAGGCGCCGATCAATCCCGCATTGCCGCGGAACGATCATTTTGTTCGTATACAAATGATGTTGCGCGCGGACCGAAACCCTGTCAAGCGGGCCAAATAGCGAAAAGCCGCGATTGCCGCATAAAAACTCATTTGCCGCGCGCCCTGTTTATAATGCAGGCAATGCCAGGCGTCAGGGAACGCGCCGCTTGCACGTTTGTATACAAACGGTATCTTTCCCAAGCATTCCCTGCGAAGTTTTTGCAGCGCAACCGAGGCATAAGGGAGTATGACGCAGAGCACGATGCGCCTGACCGTCAACGGCAAATCCTGCGATGTCGATGCCGCGCCCGACACCGCACTCCTCTATGTGTTGCGCAACGACCTCGAATTGAACGGACCGAAATATGGCTGCGGGCTCGGCGAGTGCGGCGCCTGCGCCGTGCTGATCGACGGCGAGGCGGCGCGCTCCTGCGTGATCCCGATTCAAGGCTGCGCCGGGCGCGACATTGTGACGCTCGAAGGCCTCGGCTCGCGCGTACGTCCCGATCCCGTGCAGGAGGCCTTCATCCACGAGCAGGCCGCGCAATGCGGTTACTGCCTGAACGGCATGATCATCAGCACCAAGGCGCTGTTGGCGCGCAATGCGCACCCTTCCGAGGCCGAGGTGCTGGAAGCGCTGCGCTATAATCTGTGCCGCTGCGGAGCGCATATCGAGATCATGCGCGCAGCGATGCGGGCTGCGGGCCATGCCGTCGAGGCCCGCGACTGATGGCAACGCCGGACAATCCCTCGACGCGCGAACAGCGGCAGGGGTCGCTGTCGGTTGTTCAGCCGTCGGGATCTGGCGCATTCGAAACCTTCATCAAGATCACGGCCGACGGTTCGGTCACCGCCTTTAACGGCCATGTCGATCTGGGCACCGGCATTCGTACCGCGCTCGGACAGATCGTAGCCGAGGAACTCGACGTATCCTTTGCCCGCGTCGTGGTGGTGCTGGGTGACACCACTGTTGTGCCCAACCAGGGCCCGACGATTGCCAGCGAGACCATCCAGATCACGGCCGTGCCGTTGCGCAAGGCCGCGGCGCAGGCGCGGCAATACCTCGTCGGCCGGGCCGCCGAACGGCTCGATGTGACGGTCGAGGAACTCAGCATCGAAGACGGTCTGATCCGCGGCAACGACAACCGCAGCGTCAGCTATGGCGAATTGATTTCAGACGACATCATTCGCCTTGAACTCGCCGACGACGTGCCGGTGAAGGATGTCAGCGCTTACACCATCGTCGGACAATCGGTGCCGCGCGTCGACCTGCCGGCGAAAGCGACCGGCGAACTGGTGTATGTCCACGACGTGCGCGTCCCCGGCATGCTGCATGGCCGCGTCGTGCGGCCACCCTATGCCGGCATCGATGCGGGCTCGTTTGTCGGCACCAGCCTGATCACGGTCGATGAGGCCTCGGTGCGCGATATTTCCGGACTGGCGGCGGTGGTCAGGATCGGCGATTTCGTCGGCGTCGTTGCCGAGCGCGAGGAAAACGCGATCAAGGCGGCGGCGCAGTTGAAGGTCAGCTGGAAGCCCGTGCCGACGTTGCCCGACCTCGGCGAACTCGCGACCGCACTGCGCGCCAATCCGTCGACGCCAAGGACGCTGATCGACAAGGGCGATGTCGATGCCGCTATTGCGTCAGCGGCTAAGCCGATGCAACGGACCTACGTCTGGCCCTACCAGATGCACGGCTCGATCGGGCCATCATGTTCCGTCGCCGATTATCAGGAGGGCGCGATCCGGGTGTGGTCGGGCACGCAGAATCCGCACATCCTGCGCATCGACCTGGCGCTTTTGATCGAACGGCCGGAAGCCGAGATCGATGTGATCCGGATGGAAGCCGCCGGCTGCTATGGCCGCAACTGCGCCGACGACGTCACCGCCGATGCGCTCTTGCTGTCGCGCGCGGTCGGCCGTCCCGTCCGCGTGCAATTGACGCGGGAACAGGAACACGCCTGGGAGCCAAAGGGCGCCGGGCAGTTGATGGACGTCAACGGCGGGCTGAACGCTGACGGCAGCGTCGCTGCTTACGATTTTGCCACGCGCTATCCCTCGAACGGCGCGCCGACGCTGGCGCTGCTGCTCACCGGGCGGATCGCACCGCAGCCGGCCGTGTTCGAGATGGGCGACCGCACCGCGATCCCGCCTTATGATTACGATAATCTACGCGTGGTGGCGCACGACATGCCGCCGATCGTGCGTGCCTCCTGGTTTCGCGGCGTCTCTGCGCTCCCAAATACGTTCGCGCATGAGTCCTATATCGACGAGCTGGCGTCTGATGCCGGCGTCGACCCGATCGAGTATCGCCTGCGCTATCTGAAGGATTCGCGCGCCATCGATCTCGTCAATGCGGTGGCCGAACGCGCCGGCTGGGTGCCGCGGCCGGTGCGGCAGGAGAAGGAAGCCGAGGGCGATATCGTGCGCGGGCGCGGTTTTGCCCATGCGCTCTATGTGCACAGCAAATTCCCCGGCTATGGCGCGGCGTGGTCGGCCTGGATCGCCGATGTCGCGGTCAACAAGGCAACCGGCGACGTCAGCGTGACGCGCGTGGTCGCGGGCCAGGATTCCGGCCTGATGATCAATCCGGAGGGCGTCCGGCACCAGATCCACGGCAACGTGATCCAGTCGACCAGCCGCGCGCTGATGGAGGAAGTGTCGTTCGACCGCGCGTCGGTTACGGCGCGCGAATGGGGCGCCTACCCCATCATCAAATTTCCTGACGTGCCCAAGATCGATGTGCTGATGCTGCCGCGACAAGACCAACCGCCGCTCGGCGTCGGCGAATCCGCGTCGGTGCCAAGTGCTGCCGCCATTGCCAATGCGATTTATGATGCCACCGGCGTACGGTTTCGCGAACTGCCGTTCACGCCGGAACGAATTTTGAGGGAATTGCACGGCGAAGCAACCGCCGCGCCGGAAGCACTGCCGGCACCGGCCCCCCAGCCCATGCCCGCGCTGGACAGATGGCAAAATCCGTTTGCCGGACGGCGCGGCGTGCTGGCCACCGCGGTGGCGCTGTGTGCAGCGGTGGCCGGTATCGGCGCGGCTGTGCTGCCGTGGCGCGCCATAGCGCCGATCGCGCGGCCGGATGCATCGGTCTATTCGACGGCGACCATCGAGCGCGGCCAGCAACTCGCCGCGCTCGGCAATTGCGCGGTCTGCCATACCGATATCAATGGCGTGCTCAATGCCGGCGGCCGGCCGCTCGAAACGCCATTCGGCACGATCTACAGCACCAACATCACGCCCGATGTCGACACCGGCATCGGCGCCTGGTCCTATCCCGCCTTCGAGCGCGCGATGCGCGAAGGCATCCATCGCGACGGACGGCATCTCTATCCGGCATTCCCTTATGCGCATTTTTCCAAAACCACCGATGCCGACCTGCAGGCGCTCTATGCCTACCTGATGGCGCAGTCGCCGGTGCGAACCGAAAATAAGGCCAACGCGCTGGCCTTTCCGTTCAACCTGCGCCCACTGATGGCGGGATGGAACGCGCTTTACCATCAGCCAAAACTGTTCCAGGCCGACGCGACCAGATCCGAGATATGGAATTGCGGCGCCTACCTGGTCGAAGGCCTCGGCCATTGCGGCGCCTGCCATTCGCCGCGCAACGCACTGGGCGCGGAACAGCAAAGCGCCTACCTCGCCGGCGGTTTCGCCGAAGGCTGGGAAGCGCCGGCGCTGACGTCGCTGTCGCAGGCGCCGATCCCCTGGAGCGAGGCCGAACTTTTCGCGTATTTACGGTCAGGCGAATCCCGCGTGCACGGCGTCGCCGCCGGACCGATGGCGCCTGTGGTGAAGGAATTGGCTGCACTGCCCGATCAGGATATCCGCGCCATCGCGGTCTATCTCGGTTCGTTCAACGACAGAGCCGCCGACAAGCCGGCGCAGGATGCGCTGACCGCCAAACTCGAAGCCGCAACGAGCACAAGAATATCGGCAGCGTCGAGCGTCGGTGCGCGGCTTTATCAGGGCGCCTGCGCGGTCTGCCACGAGGTCGGCGGCGCGCCGCTGTTCGGCAGCCGGCCGTCGCTGGCGCTGAACAGCAACCTGCACAGCGCGGTGCCCGACAATCTGATCCAGGTGATCCTGCACGGCATCGCAACACCCGTATCGAGCGATCTCGGCTATATGCCGGCCTTCCGGGATAGCCTGACCGACGGCCAAATCGCCGAACTCGCCAGCTATCTGAGGCGACAATTTGCCCCGGATAAGCCCGGATGGACCGATATCCACGCAACCATTGGGCGTATCCGGCAGCAAATGGCGCGCTGAGCTGCCATGCCGCCGGCAAAACCCACTGGTTGCGCCGCTCCTGGCACGGTAGAGTTCCAGCATGGCAGTGACAGATATTGCATCCCGGACCTACAACCACGGCTGGCGGCTCGATCCGATCGTCCGCAGCCTGCTCGACACCGATTTTTACAAGTTGCTGATGCAGCAGATGATCCTGGAGTTTTACCCGGATCAGCAGGTGACCTTTTCGGTGATCAATCGCAGCAAGCATGTGCGGCTGGCCGAAATCATCGATGAGGGCGAGTTGCGCGCCCAGCTCGACCACGCCCGCTCCATCCGCTTCGCCAAGAAGGAACTGATCTGGCTCGCCGGTAATACGTTCTACGGCAAGACCCAGATGTTCTCGCCCGGCTTCATCGACTGGCTCGCCAATTTTCGCCTGCCCGAATACGAGCTGAACAAGGTCGACGGCCAGTATGAGCTGCATTTCCACGGGCCGTGGACCCACACCACGATGTGGGAAATCCCGGCGCTCGCGATCCTCAATGAACTGCGCTCGCGCCAGGCGATGAAAGGCCAGGGGCGATTTGCCCTCGACGTGCTCTATGCCCGCGCCAAGGCAAAGCTCTGGTCCAAGGTCGAGCGGCTGCGCAAGCTTGAGGGCTTGCGCCTTTCGGATTTCGGCACCCGCCGCCGCCACGGTTTTCTGTGGCAGCGCTGGTGCGTCGAGGCGGTCAAGGAAGGCCTCGGCTCTTCCTTCACCGGCACCTCCAACGTGCTGCTCGCGATGGACAATGATCTCGAAGCGATCGGCACCAACGCGCATGAATTGCCAATGGTCGCCGCTGCGCTGGCGGATTCGGACGAGGAGCTGCGCTGGGCGCCCTATCGCATCCTCGATCAATGGCGCCACACCTATGGCGGCAATCTCTTGATCGCGCTACCCGACGCCTACGGCACCAAGCCGTTCCTGCGCGACGCGCCGGACTGGGTCGCGGACTGGACCGGCTTTCGTCCCGACAGCGCGCCGCCGATCACGGCCGGCGAAGACATCATCAAATGGTGGAAGCAGAAGGGCCGTGAGCCCAAGGAAAAACTGCTGGTGTTCTCCGACGGCATGGACGTCGGCTCGATCGAGGACACTTACCGCCATTTCGCCGGGCGCGTCCGCATCAGCTTCGGCTGGGGCACCAACCTCACCAACGACTTCGTCGGCTGCGCGCCGGACGGGTCGGCCGATCTCGATCCGATCTCGATCGTGTGCAAGGTGACGTCGGTCGATGGACGGCCTGCGGTCAAGCTCTCGGACAATCCCGAGAAAGCCACCGGTGTTTCGTCCGAGGTCGAACGTTACTTGCGCGTTTTCGGAAATGTCGGCCGCGTCCGCACTGCCGTACACGTCTAACAACGGCGCATCATAATCCCTGGCCACCAAACGACCTGACGAGCCCCGCATGCCCGCACCCAAGCCGCCTGCCTTTGAAACCCTGAGCCTGCACGCCGGCCAGCGCCCGGACCCGGTCACCGGCGCCCGCGCGGTGCCGATCTATCAAACGACGTCCTATGTGTTTCAGGATTCCGATCACGCCGCCGCGCTGTTCAACCTCGAACGCGCCGGCCACATCTACACCCGCATTTCGAATCCGACGACCGCGGTGCTCGAAGAGCGGCTCGCCGCGCTGGAAAGTGGCGTCGGCGCCATCTGCACGGCAAGCGGCATGGCCGCGATGCATCTCGCTATCGTCACTCTGATGAATGCCGGCGACCATATCGTCGCGTCCTCCTCGCTCTACGGCGGAACCATCAACCTGCTCGCGCACACGCTGCCGCGCTTCGGCATCACGACGACATTTGTCAAACCCCGCGCGCTCGACGAGTTCCGCGCGGCGATCAAGCCGAATACGCGGCTTCTGATCGGCGAGACCATCGGCAATCCCGGCCTTGAGGTGCTGGATATTCCCGCCGTTGCGCAGATCGCGCATGACGCCAAGATTCCGCTCCTGATCGACAACACGTTTGCAACCCCGTTCCTCAGCCGCCCGATCGAACTCGGCGCCGACATCGTGATGAACTCCGCGACGAAATGGATTGGAGGCCACGGCATCGCGATCGGCGGGGTCATCGTCGATGGCGGTCGCTTCGATTGGCACGCCTCCGGCAAGTTCCCGGTGCTGACCGAGCCCTATGCCGGCTATCACGGCATCGTCTTCGACGAACAGTTCGGCCAGGCCGCGTTCATCATGCGCGCCCGCACCGAGGGTCTGCGCGATTTCGGCGCCTGCCTGTCGCCGACCAATGCGTTCCAGTTATTGCAGGGCGTGGAGACGCTCGGCGTCCGCATGGAACGCCACATGACCAATACGCTGGCGGTGCTGGAATTCCTCTCCACCAACAAGGCGGTCGATTGGGTGCTGCATCCGGCTCTGGAAAATCATCCTGACTATCAATTGGCAAAACGGCTGTTGCCGCGCGGCGCCGGATCAATCGTCAGTTTTGGTATCAAGGGCGGCCGGCCAGCGGGCAAGAAATTCATCGAAACGCTGCGAATGGTCAGTCATCTCGCCAATGTCGGTGACGCCAAGACGCTGGTCATTCATCCCGCCAGCACGACGCACCAGCAGATGGACGCCGAACAACTCAAGGCCGCGGGCATCGGCGAGGAACTGGTGCGGCTATCGGTCGGCATCGAGGCGGCCGCCGATATCATCGACGATCTCGGCCAGGCGCTACGCGCGTCGCAGAGGGTTTGAGCCATGCAATTGTCCGTGAAGGGGTCTGACACATTCATTGCCACGGGCGGGCGGCCGTTCGATCCGAACTTGCCCGCGGTCGTGATGCTGCATGGCGCGGGTTTTGATCATTCTACCTGGGCGCTGCACAGCCGATGGTTCGCCCATCACGGCTATTCGGTTTTGGCCCCGGACCTACCAGACCATGGCCGTTCGTCCGGCAAGGCGCTCACGACAATCGCCGACATGGCGGACTGGACCGCCGCGCTGCTGGAGGCGGCCGGTGCGCCAAAAGCAAAACTGGTCGGGCATTCCATGGGGTCGCTGATTGCGTTGGAAACCTCAGTGCGGCATCCGGACAAAGTCTCGGGCCTGAGCTTGATCGGAACCGCGGCTACGATGACCGTCGGCCCTGACCTGCTCAAGGCCGCGGAGGCCAACGATCCCGATGCGATCGACATGGTGTCGATCTGGGGCCTCGGCTTCAAGGCCGAACTCGGCGGCAGCCTGGCGCCGGGATTATGGATGCATCAAGGCGCACAACGCGTGCTGCAGCAGACCCGTCCGGGCGTGCTGTACAGCGATCTCAACGCCTGCAACTCCTACCAGAACGCGCTCACGGCTGCGGCGGCGGTCAAGGTGCCCACGACCTTCATTCTTGGCGAGCGCGACATGATGACCCCCGCCAAGGCCGGCAAGACGCTGGCCGCGGCAACGCCAAACGCCCGCACCATCATGCTGCCGGGCGCCGGCCACATGATGATGGCCGAAGCGCCAGACGAATTGCTCGCGGCACTACAGCAATAGTTACTGCCGCGCCGGCGCCTTCCGCTCCACCGGATGAATATCCACAGCGCGGAGGCGGCCCATCCGCAGCACGTCCATTGCCAGCTTGCGGTCGATGCGGTCGCGGTCGAGGACGCGGATCAGGTCGTCGACGCCGTTGATCTCGACGCCATCCAACTTGATCACGACGTCGCCCGGCAACAGCCCGGCTTGCGCCGCCGGTCCGTCCGCCTCGATCTGCGCCAGAAGCGCGCCCATTTTGTTGTTAACGCCGGCAACCACCGCATGGCGACGCGGGATCGGCGCGGTCTGGCCGGCCACGCCGATATAGGCGCGCCGGACATAGCCATGGCGGATGATCTCCGACAGCACGAATTGCGCGGTGTTGCTGGCGACCGCAAAACAGATGCCTTGAGCGCCGTTGATGATCGCGGTGTTGATGCCGATCACCTCGGCCGACGAGGACACCAGCGGCCCGCCGGAATTGCCGGGATTGAGCGCAGCATCGGTCTGGATCACGTCCTCGATGGTCCGCCCGCTCACCGAGCGGATCGAACGGCCGAGCGCCGACACCACGCCGGCGGTGACCGTCGATTCGAAGCCTAAGGGATTGCCGATCGCGACCACGAGCTGGCCGCGGCGCAGGCTCTTGGAATTACCGAGCAAGGCGTAGGGCAAATCGCGGGCGCCGTCGGCGCGCAGCAAGGCGAGATCGGTGTCGGGGTCGACGCCGAGCACATGGGCGTCGGTTACAAAACCTTCGGTATCCCGCAGCCTGATCTCCCTGGATGAGCCGACCACGTGGCTGTTGGTCAGCACCAGCCCATCGGGCGAAATCACGATGCCCGACCCGAGCCCGCCGCGCTCGCGCGCGGTCCGCACCTTTGGTCCGGTTTCGACGCGCACCACGGCAGGGCCCACGCGTTCGGTCACGCCGATCACAGCGTTGGAATAGGCGTCCAGCAGCGCCTGATCGTTCACGGGGGTGTGTTCGTTCGCTCCCGATGACAGCCCGTCATCGGCGATATCAGCGGTAAAATCCAGCATGGCCAAAATCCTTTGGCCTGTTCAGATGGTGGCCGGATTGGGTCCTGGCAAGAGCCACCGCATGGCCGCAGAGCTGCCCTGACCCTTACGGCGCCCGCCGCAGCGTTGGCGGCTTCGCCTTGACGGGGTCGAGCAGCGACCAGTCGCCCTGCTCCAGCGTGTAGCCCTTCGGAAATGGCGCACGGAGTTCCAGCCCGAGCGAACGCAGCACGCGATCGTCGCGGTAATAGCATTGCAGCACGACACGGACGAGCGTCGCGGCGGCTGCGCCGCCCGATGTGCGGAATTCCCTTGCCACTGCATCGCGCCCCACTGAATCGAGATTGGCCAGCGGCTTGCCGGCAAGGCGCGCGAGATGATCGAGCGCGGCGCGGACGCCGTCCGTATCCCGGCCGATCGTGTTGAGGATATCGGCCTGGATTGCCGCATCGTCTGCCCCCGGCACGTCGTATTCGGTACTGGCGGGGACGATCATGCCGGCGACGGTGCGCAAATCGTCGCGCTGGGCTGAACTGAGAGCATTATCTGCGGACATCGCTTCCTCAATCGAACAAATTGGCGAGGCGCTGCTTCATCTGGTCGGCGATGTAGAGCGCGATGGCCTGGATGGTGGAGGTCGGATTGACGCCGCCCGAGGTGACGAACACGCTGCCGTCGACGATGAACAGGTTTTTTACATCGTGCGAGCGGCCCCATTCGTTCACGACCGAACGCGCAGGATCGGTGCCCATGCGCGCGGTGCCGAGCAAATGCCAGCCGCCATACAGGATCGGGTTGTTGACGCAGATGTCGGTCGCGCCGGCGGCGGTGAGAATTTCCTTGGCCCGCGCGATGCCATGCTCGATCATTTTCGCCGAGTTCTCGCTGATTGTGTAATCGATCCGCGGCGCCGGAATGCCGTGGCTATCCCTGAGAACGGGATCGAGCGTGACGCGGTTGTGCTCCTCCGGCAGATCCTCGCAGATTGCCGACGCAGCGAGCCGATGGCCGTTCAGCTTGCGGAAGACGCGATGATGATCGGCGCCCCATGGCAGGATGCCCTTGGCCTCGCTGGCGACGGCTTCGAACACCGGCCCGGCGCCGCGGCCGAACTGGATGGCATAACCCCGCACAAAATCGCGGGACGGATCGGTGTCGTAAAACTCCTTGCTCCACAGACAGGTCGGCGGCGCGCGGTTGCTGTCGGTCGGCTCATCGACATAGCCGTAGACCTGCCCGTAGGGATGGAACATCAAATTCTTGCCGACCAGCCCGCTGGAATTGGCAAGCCCGTTTGGAAAGCGGCCGGATGCCGAGTTCAGCAGCAGCCGCGGCGTGCCGACGCCGTTGCAGGCGATGATGACCACTTCGGCGGCCTGGAACTGCTCGACGCCATCCTTGTCGTAATAGATCACGCCGGAGGCCATGCCGTGTTCGTTGGTGGTGATCTCGCGCACCCGGCAATGCGTCCGCAATTCGACACCGGCGCGAAGTGCGACCGGCCAATAGGTGATGTCGGTTGAGGCCTTGGCGCCCTGTGCGCAGGCCGGCGTGCAGTGACCGAGGTTGATGCAGCGCGCCCGCCCCTCATAGTCCATCGTCGCGACCGTCGTGTCCGACGGCCACCAATGCCAGCCGAGCTTGTTCATCGCTTTCGCCAGCCGCGCGCCGGAACGGCCGAGCGGTTGCGGTGGCATCGGCGGATGGGTCAGCGGCGACCGGGGATCGCCGGAAAGACCGGAGACGCCCATCATGCGGTCGTTCTCCTCGAAGAACGGCGTCAGCGTGTCGTAGTCGATCGGCCAGTCGTCGGCGACGCCATCGAGCGTCCTGACCCGAAAGTCGGACGGATGCAGCCGCGGCCAGTGCGCGGTGTACATCACGGTGGAGCCGCCGACGCCGTTGAAATTCACCACCTTGATCGGCGAATTATCTTCGTTGATCGGGTAATCCTCAGGCCGGGCGCGGATGTTGGGGCTCGGCGAATAATCGCCATAGAAGCGCGCCTCCCAGTCCCGGCCCGTGCTTGGATATTCCGACGGATTCATCCAGCCGCCCTGGTCGAGGCAGACGATGTGCATCCTGGTCTCAGCCAGGCTCCAGGCCACCGCCGCGCCGGACGCACCAGCGCCAATGATCAGGACGTCAACGGGATCGTTCATCAGTTTGTGATCCGCATCGGCAGCGAGCGAATGCCACGAATGAAATTCGAACAGAGCCGCTGAGCCGGACCCGTAATTTCGAACCTGAGATCCCGTTGCAAGATTTCCTCCCAGAGAATCCGGATTTGCTGTTCGGCGAGCCTGTCGCCGACGCAGCGGTGGATGCCGGCGCCGAAGGCGAGATGCTGCCGCGGTTTGGCGCGGTCGACGATGAACTCGTCGGCGCGCTCGATCTTGTCTTCGTCGCGGTTGCCGGAGATGTACCACATCACGACCTTGTCGCCCTTGGCGATCCGGCGGCCGGCGAGTTCGACGTCGTTGCGCGCGGTGCGGCGCATATGCAGTACCGGGGTCTGGTAGCGGATCGTTTCCGCGACGAGATTAGGGATCAATTCGCGCCTGCTGCGCAACAGTTCGAACTGCTCGGGGTTTTCGATCAGCGCCATCAACCCGCCGCTCATGGAATTGCGCGTGGTGTCGTTGCCGCCGACGATCAGAAGGGCCATCGTTCCGATGAATTCGCGTGCCTGCAGATTGCGTGTCGCTTGCGAATGCGCCAGCATCGAGATCAGGTCGAAGGTCGGCGCAGCGTTGGCGCGGGCGTCCCACAGTTTCCGGAAATATTCGCCCATCCTGGTGAGTTCGGCGACCCGCTCCTCCGCTGAGTGCACGACGGCATCGGGCGCATCGACATTTGCGATCGCGACATCGGACCACCAGGAGAGTTTTTCGCGGTCTTCCCAGGGGAAATCGAACAGGGTTGCCAGCATCATGTTGGTGAGGTCAGTCGAGACGCGCGCGACCCAATCGAAGGTCTCGTGGCGCGGCAGCGCGTCCAGCACATCGGCGGTGCGTTTGCGGATCAGCGGCTCGAGATTGACGAGATTGGACGGCGCCACGATGGGCGCGACGGTGCGGCGATGCGCGGTGTGACCGGGCGGGTCCATCCGGATGAAGTTCGCAAACTCTTGCCCTTTTGGTTGATCGGTCACCTGAATGCCGCCGAGTTCGGAACTCGACGAATAGTTCTCGTGATCGAGTTCGACCGCGAAGATGTCGTCATAGCGTGTTACCGACCAGTACGGCCCGAACGGCGAGGCATCGCAAAAATGCACGGGATCGTCGCGGCGCAGCTGCGCGAACAGCGGGCGCCAGGTGTCATCCTGATAAAGCCTGGGATCGCTGACGTCGATCGAGGTCAGCCTGCGCTGCAGCGCCTGGGCCATCGCTTCGCTCCGCATGGACCGTCGCCGCTTTTATGGACGATCGGTGTCTCCAGGCAGACAAGGGGATCCGCCAAGAATATACCGACGATAGCCAAATCGCGTGCCGAGTAAAGACGAGCAAACGCAGGCCACCTGCCGCACAAGCGCGGTCTTTCCGCGTTGCGGATAATTCGCTCAGGCCTGCTTGACCGCGATGAACGACGCCACCACGCCGGCCGGCGCGCCGTTGTGCGGTTTGGCGCGGATCACGTTACCGACGATCGCAGGCGTCTGATTGACGCCATGCGGCCAGCGATAGGCCAACTGGCCATGGTAATCATATTCCCAGTGCGCGGTGCCCGTGTGCGGACGGCCGGTTCCGGTAATCACCACAACAGGCCCGCCGCCGTTGTCCTGGACCGTTCCATGCAAATTGAGGCCACCGCCGGGCCAATCGATCGCGCCTGTCAGGGTCGTCGGCGTCGGAATCTCGAAGGTGAACACGGCCTCGGCGAACAGCAGCGCGAGCAGTTTCTCCGCCGCCTTGTTCGGATCGCTGGTGACCTGTGCGGGATCGTTGAGAAAGCTTCGATAGGTCCATTTGCCGGTGAGGATCGCCGCAGCCGATTGCACATAGGCCATGATTTACCTCCTATATCACAAGTTGCTTTATCTAACATTTTATACCTCCGGAAGTGTTCCCGCAAGCCGAAGGCGAGGGGTGGGCAGCCAGCGAACGCCAGCCAATTCGCGATGGCAGATGCGCTCTGCGCGGTTTGTTCGCGGCCGCAAGACCGGTTAGCCTTGGCGGAACCAATAAGCCCGGGAGATCAGCCGCGTGGCCAGTTCGCGCCAAACCGACAGCCCATCAGATTACGGTACCGTTCTGGATTACGACACGATCATCATCGGTGCGGGCATGTCGGGCCTGTACCAGCTCTATCGCCTGCGCGAACTGGGTTTGCGGGTGCGCGTGCTCGAGGCCGGCACCAATGTCGGCGGCACCTGGTACTGGAACCGCTATCCCGGCGCGCGTTTCGATTCCGAGAGCTATTCCTATGGCTACTCGTTCTCAAAGGAATTGCTGGAGGAATGGGACTGGTCCGAACATTTCGCCGGGCAGCCGGAAACGCTGCGCTATCTCAACCACGTCACCGACAAATTCGATCTGCGCCGCGACATCCAGTTCAAAAGCCGCGTCACCGCGGCCAGTTACGACGAGGATGCGCGGAGCTGGGGCCTCACGCTGGAGGATGGCAGCCGATTTCGAACGCGCTTCCTGATCACCGCGATCGGCCCACTGTCGACGCCGACGCTACCGCGCATCGAGGGTCGCGACAGTTTCAAGGGCGACTCCTTCCACACCGCGCGATGGCCGCATGAGCCGGTCGATTTCAAAGGCAAGCGCGTCGCTGTGATCGGCACCGGCGCCACCGGTGTGCAGACCATCCAGACCATCGCGGGATCAGTGGGGCATCTCACAGTGTTCCAGCGCACGCCAAACTGGTGCGCACCGCTGCACAACGGCAAAATCGACGCCGAGACCCAGAAGAAGATCAAGGCCGGTTATCCCGAGATGTTCGCCCGCTGTCAGGAAACCTTCGCCTGCTTCCTGCACACGCCGGACCCGCGCGGCGCGTTCGAGGTTTCCGACGAAGAGCGCGAGGCGTTCTACGAGAAACTGTACAGCGAACGCGGCTTCGGCATCTGGCAGGGCAATTTCCGCGACATCCTGATCGACCGCAAGGCGAATGCGACCATCAGCGATTTCGTCGCCCGCAAAATCCGACAGCGGGTGACGAATCAGGCGATCGCGCAAAAACTGATTCCGAAGAATCACGGCTTTGGCACAAGGCGGCTGCCGCTCGAGACGTTCTATTATGAGGTCTATAACCAGGACAATGTCGAGCTGGTCGATCTCACGGAGACGCCGATCGAGCGGATCACGCCTGAGGGCATCAAGACCAGCATCGCCGAATACACCGTCGACATCATCATCTATGCGACCGGCTTCGACGCCATCACCGGCAGTTTCGACAAGATCGATTTCCGCGGCGCCGGTGGCGCGAAGCTGAAAGACAAATGGAAAAGCGGGCCGCAGACCTATCTCGGCATCATGGTCGACGGTTTTCCCAACATGATGATGCTGATGGGCCCGCACACCGCGCTCGGCAATATTCCACGCAGCATCGAATACAGTGTCGATTGGGTCACGGGCCTCGTCCGCTTTGCACAGGACAACCATTTGACGCGGCTGGAAGCAACCGCCGCCGGCGTGGAATCATGGACCGACCACGTCAAGGCGCTCGGCGTCGGTTTATTGTCCAACGAGGTCAATTCCTGGATGACCGGCATCAACTCCAACGTCGAGGGCAAGCAAACCCGCATCGTCGCCCGCTACAGCGGCAGCGCCCCCGCCTACCGCGCCCGCTGCGACGAAGTCGCGGCGAACGGATATGACGAGTTGAGATTGGGGTAGCCTGTTTCTCCCTCGCCCCGCTCGAGGTCATACTCACTGAATGCTACCACGCATCGATACAAGGCCGCTTGCGGCCGTTGCGCGGCTCGGGTTTCGGCACCGATCGCAGGCCCGACATGATCCAGTGCCGCGTGTTGGCGGGATCGATGACTTCGTCAATTTCGAGCACGGAGGCGATCGAGACCGCCTTGCCGTTGGCGTAGAGCTCGGCGACCTTGGCCTTGTAATAGTTCTCGCGCTCCACGGGATCGGCGATCGCTTCCATTTCCTTGCGGAAGCCGAGCCGCACATAGCCTTCGAGGCCCATGCCGCCGAACTCTCCGGTCGGCCAGGCCACCGTGAAGAAGGAGGCATGGAAGCCGCCTCCGATCATCGACTGCGCGCCAAGGCCGTAGCCCTTGCGCAATACGATGCCGAACAGCGGCACCGTGAGGCTCGCGCCGGTGACGAACATCCGCGACACGTGGCGCACGATCGCGGTCTTTTCCGCCTCGGGGCCGACCATGAAGCCCGGCGTATCGCACAGCGACACGATCGGGATGTCGAAGGCGTCGCAAAGCTGCATGAAGCGCGCGGCCTTGTCGCCGGCGGGTGCGTCGATCGCGCCGCCAAGATGCTTTGGATTGTTGGCGATCAGGCCGAACGGCTTGCCCTCGATACGGATGAACGCCGTGATCATGCCGACGCCAAAATCGCGGCGGATTTCGAGCACCGATCCCTCGTCGGCGAGGAGGTCGATGACGATCCGGATGTCGTAGACGCGGAGCCGGTTTTCCGGGATCGCCCGCCGCAGCAGGCGCTGGTCCGCTGCTTTCCAGTCCGCAACTGCCCCTTGAAAATACGACAGGTATTTTTGGGCGGCAGTGGTTGCTTCTTCTTCATCCTCCACGAGGATGTCGATGACGCCGTTCGGCGACTGGAACGACACCGGGCCGACTTCGGCCGGATGATAGACGCCGAGACCGCCGCCTTCGATCATCGCAGGACCGCCCATGCCGATCGATGCGTTTTTGGTGGCAATGATCACGTCGCAGCAGCCGAGCATCGCAGCGTTGCCGGCGAAGCAATAGCCGGACACGACACCGATCACCGGCACCAGTCCGGACAGTTTGGCAAACTGCACGAAGGACGGCCCGTCGAGGCCGGTCATGCCGAGCCGATCGGTATCGCCCGGACGGCCGCCGCCGCCTTCCGCGTAAAACACCAGTGGCAGCCGCCATTGCTCGGCAAGCCCCAGCATGCGGTCGATCTTCTTGTGGTTCATGTGCCCTTGCGTGCCCGCCAGCACGGTGTAGTCATAGGAAATCACCATGCAGCGGGCGCTTTCGGCGCCGAATTTTTCCGCGTTCACGGTGGCGACGCCGGAGATCAACCCGTCGGCCGGCGTGTTCATGATGAGGTCATCGACCTTGCGCCGCCGGCGCTGGGCAGCGATCGCCAGCGATCCGTATTCGACGAATGAACCGTCATCGACGAGCTGCGCAATGTTCTCGCGCGCCGTGCGCTGATTGGTCTTGCGCCGGCGCTCGACCGAGGCCGGCCGGTTTTCATCGAGCGTGATGGCGTGGCGCGCGATCAGTTCGGCCAGATCAGGGCGGATGTGATCGAGATCGACATCCTCGTCTTCCTCGATGTCATGGGCATCGATCTCGGCCGGCTCCAGAAACAGGATCGCCTCGTCCTGCATCAACGTCACGCCGGCTTCCGCTGCAATCTTCGTCACCCGGCCGCCATGCGGCGCCGTCACCAGATGCTCCATCTTCATGGATTCGAGGACGGCGATCTGCTGGCCCGGACGGACGAGGTCGCCTTCGCGAACCTCGATCGCAACAATCGTGCCCTGCAGCGGCGCCGGTACCGGGACGGAGCCGGCCGGGCCCGCTGCGCTTTCACGGACATCGGAAATCGTGACGGCATCGCCCGCTTCGGATAATTCCAGCGCTGCAAGGTCGTTCGCCGCATGCACCAGTGCGGTGACCTGCGCATCGATGAAACCGGTATTGATGCGGTTGGCGATAAAATCCGGATGCGCCAGGATCGCCCCGAGGAAGGGAATGTTGGTGGCGACGCCGGCGATGCGGAACTCGCGCAAGGTGCGCACGGCCTTCTGCACCACATCGGACCAATTCGCGCCGGTCGAATGCACGATGACCTTGGCGAGCAGCGAGTCGAAGGCCGCGCTCGTCTTGTAACCGGAGCAACCGAACGTATCGACGCGCACGCCGGGGCCGGCAGGCAGGTCGAACAGAGCGAGCGTGCCACCGGTCGGCCTGGTGGTGCCTTGCTCGTCCATCACTTCCATGTTGACACGAAGCTGCATCGCATAGCCGCGCGGTTTTGGGATATAGGCCTGCGCAAGACCGAGCGAGCCTAGCGTGGCGCCGCCAGCGACCGCGAGCTGCGCCTGCACCAGGTCGACGCCGAGCACCTCCTCGGTCACGGTGTGTTCGACCTGCAGCCGCGGATTGGCCTCGATGAAGGCGAAGGCCGGGGCGTCACCTCTGGCATCGCCATCGACCAGGAACTCAAACGTGCCGAGATTGTCGTAGTTCGCGGCGGCGGCGAGCTCCTTTGCAGCGCTAATGATGCGCGAGCGCAAGGCCTCGCTCAGTGACGGGCTCGGCGCCACCTCGATCAGCTTCTGGTTCCGCCGCTGGATGGTACATTCGCGTTCCCACAAATGGCTGATCGCGCCATGGTGGTCGCCGACGATCTGCACCTCGATATGGCGGGCGTTGCGGATCAAGCGCTCGACATAGACGCCATCGCTGCCGAAGGCGGCCTTGGCCTCGGACTGGCAGCGTGCATAGGCTTCTTCGAGCTTTTCGGCATCATCGACGATACGCATGCCGCGCCCACCGCCGCCGGCGATGGCCTTGATCATGACGGCGACGCCGGCGCCGAGCGAGACAAAAAAGTCCTTCGCCTGTTCCAGACTGGTCGGACCGCTGGTGCCCTCGATAATGGGCACGCCGCAGTCCTTCGCCAGCGCCTTGGCCCTGGCCTTGTCGCCGAACAGATCGAGCGCTGCCGGCGAAGGGCCGATGAAGGTGATCGATTCTTCGGCACAGCGCCGGGCCAGCGCCGCGTTCTCGCTGAGAAAGCCATAGCCGGGATGCAGCGCATCGCATCCTGTCGCCTTGGCGGCGGCAATGACGGCTTCGATATCGAGATAGGCCCGCGCGCCCCGCCCCGGGATCTCGTGGGCTGAATCGGCCGCGCGGACGTGCTGCGATTGCGCGTCGTCGGCGGGGTAGATCGCAACCGTGGCAAGGCCGGTCTCGCCCCCAGCGCGCGCGATACGAATGGCGATCTCGCCGCGGTTGGCGATCAGCAATTTTTTGAACGACATGGACAGTTCCGTTAAGGGATTAGCGATCCTTCATGGTCGGATCGAGCACGATGCGCAAGGATTCTCCCAGCGCATTGAATGCCAAGGAGACCACCAGGATGGCAAGCCCCGGGGCATACATCTGCTCGGGCGCGATTTCCATATACTGGTAGGCACGAGCCAGCATCGCTCCCCAGCTCGGATTTGGCGGCTGGATACCCAGACCGAGGAAGCTGAGGCTGGCTTCCGCCAATAGCGCTGCCGCCAACAGCAACGTCACCTGCACGATCACCGGCTGCAGGGCGTTCGGCAGGACATGCCTCCACAGGATATGCCAGGCCGGCGCGCCAAAACAGCGGGAGGCGTCGACATAGAGCTCCTGGCGCACGATCAGCGTCCGGGCGCGGACGATTCTAGCCAGCGCTGGGAACATCACGATGCCGACCGCGATCATGCCGTTGGTGAGCCCAATGCCGAGCGCACCGGTGACCGCGATCGCCAGCACAATCGCCGGGAAGGACAGGAAGGTGTCAATGACCCGGCTGATGATGTCATCGGTCCAGCCGCCGAAAAATCCGGCGATCAGTCCAACCGGCAGGCCGATCGCAATCGCCACGCCGACCGCGAGCAGGCTGGCATAGACGGTTGCCGGCGCGCCGTAGACCAGCCGGCTGAAAATATCGCGGCCGAGATCATCGGTGCCGAGCAGATGTTGCGGGCCAGGTGCCGCCAGCATGTTGTTGACGTCCTGCGCGGTCGGTGGATAGGGCGCGATCCAGGGCGCGCCGATCGCGACGATCACCAGCACCAGCAGCACAAGGATCGCGAGTGCGGCACGCAGATCCGTCGCCAGCCAGCGGAACAAACGGCGCAGCCGGCTTGGTTGGGCCACAAGCTTGGGTGTTTCGAGCGCCAGATCCGTCATTGCTCGATCCGGGGATCAACGGCCGCGCATAGGAGATCGGCGATCAGGTTGACCAGGATCACCACGATCACCATCGCAAAGACGACGCCCTGCACGATCGGAAAATCGCGCTGAATGGCGCCGCGGACGATCAGGCTCCCAAGGCCCGGAATAGCGAACACGGCTTCGATCACGACTGTCGCCGCCAGCATGCGGTTCACCAAAAGGCTGATGATCGTGAATAGATTGACGCTGACATTCTTCAGGCCGTGCTGCCACAGGATGCGCGTCATGGATAGTCCCTTGGCGTGCAGCGTTCGCACATATTGCGACGACAGCACTTCCAGTAGCGATCCCCGCAACTGCCGGGCCACTTCCGCCATCCCGTAAGCCGCAATCGCAATGCCGGGCAGCAAGGCATGCCGGATCGCCTCAAGAGGTGAGACGCTGAAGGATTTGGCGCCGGTCGCCGGCAGCCAGTTCAGCTTCAGCGAAATCTCGGCAACCAGGATCATGGCGAGCCAGAAGCCGGGAATCGCAACCCCGAGCGAGGCGATCATGCTGACGGTCTTGTCGACCCAGCCATTGGGCTTGATCGCCGCAATCACCCCCATCGGGATCCCCGTGATCAGCGCCAGCAGCAGCGCGATCGCCACGATCAGCAGCGTATTGGGAAAGGCCCGCGCGATCGAGGTCGCGACCTTCTCGCCCGTCAGCAGCGACTGCGAGAGGTCGCCCTGCACGACATGCCCGAGCCAGGCGCCGTATTGCACCAGGAACGGCCGGTCGAGGCCGTAGATCTTCCGGATTTCGGTTATGCGTGCATCGGTAGCGTTATCGCCCGCCAGCGTCACCGCGATGTCGCCGGGCACCAGCTTGAGTAGCGCGAACACCATGAAGGTCGCGAGCAGGATCACGGGCAGCGCCTGCAACAGGCGGCCACCGATCACCCTTGCCGGACTCCTTCGCGCCATTTCTCAGCCTTCCAGCCAGACGTCGTCGTATTTCGGCTTGCCGAGGAGATTCGGCCTGTAGCCTTGCACCTTCTTGTTCATGGCGACCAGTTCGAACTGGAAGGCGAGCGGGGCCACGAAGGCGTTTTCCATCACCAGCCGCTGCACGGTCGAAAACGCCTTGCGGCGCAGCTCGATATCCTCCGACGCCCGCGATTCCTTGATCGCCGCCTCCAATTCCGGCGACACCGGTGCCCGGCCGCCGTTGTAATAGGCGTCCTTGGTGAACATCAGCGAATAGGTCAGGCTCGGATCTGGCCGCCCGGTCCAGGCCGCGAGCAGCCCGGAGCCGCGCTTCTCCGCGCCGAAGAACGCAGCCGCAGCCTCCGCGATCGGCGAGTTGACGAACTTCACGCTCATGCCGGCCTTGCGGAGCTGCTCGATCAGGATCTCCTGGCGCTGGACCGAGTCCTGATCGGTATAGCCGCCGATCTCGATCACCGTGCCCTCCTTGAAGCCTGCTTCCGCCAACAGCTTACGCGCCTTCTCTGGATCATAAGGATAAAGCTCGGCAACGGATTTGTCGTAGGCCCAATGCGCCTTCGGCAGGTTCATGTAGGCGGGCTCGGCGAGACCGGCGAGCGCCGCCTTGACGAAAGACACGCGGTCGATCGCGAAATTGAAGGCCTGCCGCACTTTGATGTTATCGAACGGTGGTTTGGCCCAGTTCAGGAAGATCTGGAAGACGTAGAGCGTCGGTCCGTTGAAGATCTTGATGTTGCTCGCGCGCTCCATGATCGCTTTCTGCCGGGGTGGCAGCTGGTACATCAGATCGTTCTGGCCTGCGGTGACCGAGCGTGATCCGGTCGTCAGTTCCGGAATGATCGCAAACTCGATTCCGTCAGGATAAGGACGGTTCGGCTTCCAGTATTTTTCGTTGCGCTTGACGACAATCTTTTCGCCATCGGCCCAGCTGATAAAGGCATAGGCCCCGGCGCCGACCGGCGTGCGCGCGACGTTACCGGCCGCGCTTGCCTTGATCGCCGTCGGCGACACCATCATGCCGGCGCGGTCGGAGAGAATGCCGGGCAATGCCGCGTCGGGCGCATTCAGTTTCAGCGTGACCTGCATCGGGCCGGTCACCGCGACCGATTCCATCGCGGCCAGATCGGCCTTGATGTTGGATTTGGGATCGCTCTTGTTGCGCTCCAGGTTGAACTTGACCGCTTCGGCATCGAGCGGCGTGCCGTCGTGAAAGGTCACGCCGGAACGGATTTTGAGCACGAAGGTGGTTGGATCGGTAAAGCTCCAGCTTTCGGCCAGGCCCGGCCTGGGTTTTAGCGTCTCGAACTCCCATTCGGTCAGCGTGTCGTACATCGTGAACAGGAAGGCATGATCCGACCCCGCACCGCCGGTTGCAGGATCGAGACTCGACGGATTAGCGGGGGCCGAGATGCGCAAGATACCGCCGCGCTTTGGTGTGCCCTGCGCGAACGCGTTGCCGCCAAGGCTCACGCCGGCCAGGGCGCCTGATATCAGCACCATCACCTCGCGTCGCGTCGTCCGTGTCATGGCATATCCTCAGATGTCAGTTCGGTGAAAAGTTCGGGCGGTCGGCGAAATGGCAGGCGACCCAGTGATCGGGCATCAGCTCGCGCCAGTCCGGCGTCTTGTCGGCGCAAAGGCCTTGCGCGTATTGGCAGCGGGTGCGGAAGCGGCATCCCGAGGGCGGATCAATCGGGCTCGGGATCTCGCCTTCCAGCACGATACGGCGATCGCCGCGCATGGCAGATGGCAGCGGGCGCGGCTCGGCCGACAGTAGCGCCTGTGTATAGGGATGCAGCGGGTGTCCGGAGACTTTGTCGGTCGGGCCAAGCTCGACGAAACGTCCGAGATACATCACGGCAACGCGCTCACTGATGTGGGATACCACGGCGAGGTCGTGGGTGATGAAGACGTAGGTAAGCCCGAGATCGCGCTGCAGTTCCGCGAACAGATTGAGCACGTCGCCGCGGATCGACATGTCGAGCGCGGCCACCACCTCGTCGCAGACGATTACCTTCGGGCGCAATGTCAGCGCGCGGGCAATCACCACGCGCTGCTTCTGACCGCCGGATAGCTGGTGCGGATAGCGTTCGGCGACTTCCTGCGGCAGGCCGACGCGATCCATCGCCTCGTGTGCACGCTTCAGCCGCTCGGCTTTCGATCCCGCCCGCGCCAATTCCAGCGGCTCCAGCACCGACGACAAAATCGTCATGCGCGGATTAAGCGCGGCGTTCGGGTCCTGAAAGATGATCTGGTAGTCGCGGCGATGGCTTAGGAACTGCTGCCGCTTCATCGCCAGCGGATCGACGCCATTATGCAGGATCGCGCCGGCGCTCGGCTTCAGCAGGAATACCAGCGCGCGGCCGATCGTGGTCTTGCCCGATCCGGATTCTCCGATGATGCCAAAGGTCTCGCCGCGGCGGACGTCGAAGCTGACGCCGTCCACCGCCTTCACCGTGGTGCGGCGGTCGGTGGTCTGGAACCGCACCTGGAGATCGCGCACCGAAACGATGGCGTTATCGGCGGCTTGCGGCGTCATGGGTGTGCGACCATCGCCGCGATCGGCGCCGATGCCGCGTGTTGCAGCGCGCCGGACAGATCGAGCTCGCGAAAGCGCCAGCACCGCACCTTGCGGCCGCCGCCCGCGTCGAGCAGTGCCTGCTCGGCATCGCAGCCGGCGACCGCATGCGGACAGCGCGCCTTGAAACGGCAGCCATTGGGCATGTCCATGATCGAAGGCACCCGGCCCGGGATCGACGGCAGCTTGCCATGCCGCGGGCTCAGATGCGGCAGCGAGCGCAACAGGCCCGACGTGTAGGGATGCAGCGGCCGCACCAGCGCATCGTCCACAGCGGCATCCTCGATCATCTCGCCGGCATACATGGTGATCATGCGCGTGCAGGTTTCCGCGACGACGCCGAGATCGTGCGTGATCAACATCAGCGCGGTGTTGGATGTCTCGCTGAGGTCGCGCAGTAGTTCCAGGATTTGGGCCTGCACGGTGACATCGAGCGCCGTGGTCGGCTCGTCCGCGATCAACAGTTGCGGACCGCAGATCAAGGCGGCGGCGATCATCACGCGCTGGCGCATGCCGCCCGAGAGCTGGTGCGGATAATCGTCGATGCGGCGCTCCGGCGAGGCGATGCCGACCCGGCGCAGCATGTCGAGCGTGCGTTCCCTCGCCTCCACCCTGGTGATGCCGGTGTGAACACGCAGCGTCTCGGCGATCTGGTGGCCGACGGTGAACACCGGATCGAGCGCGCTCATCGGTTCCTGGAAGATCATGGCAATGCGCCGTCCGCGGATCGCGCGCATTTCGCGCGCACTGCAGGACGCCAGGTCCGTTCCGTCGAAGCGGATCGATCCATCGAGGCCGGCGAGATTGTTCGGCAGCAGCCGCAGGATCGAAAGCCCGGTGATGGTCTTGCCGCAGCCGCTCTCGCCGACGATGCCAACGCGCTCGCCGGGCCCGATGTCGAAGTCGATCTTGCGGGTGGCCTGCCAGACGCCGTGCGAGGTCTTGAAGCGGATGCCGAGGCCGCGCACCGACATCAGCGCTTGCGGGCTACCGGCGACCGCTTCCGATCTGTGCTGTGCCGGTTGCGCCGCTGCCATCAGCCCACCGCCCGCTGCTTCTCTTTCACGAGCTGTTCCTCCATCAGCATTTTGGTACCGATGATGCCGTCGCCCGCCAGCCGCTCTATCTCCGCATCGGAAAGCCCGAGCAGCCCGCCGAGGATTTCACGGTTGTGTTCGCCAAGAGTCGGTGGCGTTGTCCGGATCGGAAACGGCTTTGCGCCTTCACGGAACGGCACCGAGGGTTGCGGGTGCTTGCCGATGAAGGCGCGATCGACTTCCTGGATGAACCCGCGCGCATGCAGTTGCGGGTCCTGCAACAGCTCAATCGGCAGCCGCGCCACGCCGGAGGCGATGCCGGCCGCCTGTAATGCGGCCATCGCCACTTCCGGATCGCGCGCCGAAGTCCAGGCCGAGATGGCAGCTTCGATCGCGCTCTCGATCGCGCGCCGGCCGGCCGCAGTCTTCAATTTTGCATCGGCGGCCCAGTCGGCGCGGCCAAGGAGTGCGGCAAGCTTCGGCCACATCGCATCGCTGGAAACCGCGACCACGATCCAGTTGTCGGCGCCGGCGCAGGGGAAGCAGCCGTGCGGCACAAAATCCGGATGGCGATTGCCGTATTTTTTTGGTTCCTTGCCGTCGATCGAATGCGCCACGATCCAGGGCGCGGCAAACGGCATCATGCATTCGATCTGCGCGAGATCGATGAACTGGCCCTTGCCGGTGAGTTTCGCGTGGATCAACGCGGTGAGCACCGCCGCGCAGCCGTTCAATCCACCGACCGCGTCGCCAAACGCGGTGTGGCTCATGACCGGCGGCCCGTCGGGATCGCCGACCACGCTCGGCAGGCCCGAGCCTTGCTCCAGCGTCGAGCCATAGGCGCGGCAATCGCGGTTCACGCTGCCGGCGCCGAACGCCGACATCGACATCATCACGAGTTTCGGATTGAGCTTGCTCAGCACCTCATAACCGAGCCCGAGCTTCGGCAGGACCTCGACGGAGTAGTTGTCGACCACGACGTCAGCGTCGGCGAGCAGCCGCTTCGCCAGATTGAGTCCCTGCGGCCGGGTCAGGTCGAGCGTGATGCCGCGCTTGTTGCGGTTCATGATGCAGTAGCGCACCGACTTCTCGTACATCTGTTCGAGAACATAGGCGGGCCTGCGGTCCACCCCGCGCCACCAATCCGGATATTGCGTCGCCTCGATCTTGATGACGTCGGCACCGAGATCGGCGAGCGTCCGCGTGCAGATCGGTCCGGCCCAGCCCATCGAGAAATCGACCACGCGGATGCCTTCGAGCGGCAGGCGGTTTGCATTCCCGGACTCGGACGCCGGCGCGCGCACCATGGCCTCGCTAACATGCGCGCTGCCGAGCATCTGCTCGCCAATTTCAGGTACCGCGCCGCCACGCCGCGGCGGCGTGCCGGTCAGCCGTTGCATGGAGCCCGCGGTGAAGCCGGTCTCATCGCCGATCATGATCGGAACAATGGCGCCCCGCGCTCTCTTCTCCTCGTCGGCGATGAGATCGCTGATCTCGGGCACCGGCACGATCGGGATCTTGCGCCGCAGGCCCTCGGCAAGCCATTCCCGCGCGGTGCGCTGCTTCAACCGCGGAATGAACTGCCGCTCGATCGCCTCGATATGCTGCAGCCGATCGACGCCCATGAACAATTTGGGATCGTCGCGCAGCTCGTGCAATCCCAGCATTTCGCAGAACGCGCGCCACTGCGCCGGCGTCACCGTGGTGACGCCGAGCCAGCCTTGTTTGGTCTCGTAGATCCCAACCGGGAACGTCGGCCAGAACCGGTTGACGCCGATCCGCCGCATGATGTCGCCGCGCACGAACGACTCGAACATGATGTATTCGGTGACGGCGATGCTGGATTCGAAGATGCTGAGCGAGGCGCTGCGGCCACGCCCGTCCTGCATGCGGCCGAGCATCGACGATGCCATCGCGATAAAACCCCAGAGGCCGCCAAAAATGCCGGTCTGGAAATCCGGCGCATGCATCGGCGGGCCCTCCGCCGGCCCGACCAGCTTAACGAGGCCAGTCAGCGCGCGGATCGTCGAATCCGTCGCCTCAAACTGCGCATAAGGCCCCTCGCGGCCGAACCAGCTCGCGTCGAGATGAATCAGGCCAGGGTTACGCTGCTTGATCGCCGCAAGGTCGACCGCCGGACAATCGGCCGCGTCGATGTCGCGGCCGTCGAGCAAGATGTCACAGGCGGCGATCAACTCCGACAGCGACGCGGCATTGGCATCCTTCGGATCGAGCGCGACGCTCGATTTGTTGAAATTGAGGAAAGCAAACCAGGCGCTGTGCCCTTGTGGAGTCAATGGTGCGGTTGAGCGCAGCGGATCACCCGTGGGCGGTTCGATTTTCCGGACTGTCGCGCCGAAATCGGCGAACAAACGCGCGCAATAGCTGGTCGCAGCCGCGCTTCCGATCTCGACAATCCGCAGATGCGACAACGCGCCCATCACGCTTCCTCATGGCCGGATGACCGGCGCAATGCTTTCCGCCAGTTCGGTTTGTTGTTGCTGACCATGAAACCTTGCCCGCTTGCTGATGCAAGCAGAATTTTCTTCCGCAACACGGAATTCTTAAACAATGCGAAGCGCTTAACCGAATCCAGTTGCGTTGTTGAGCGAAGCCGAAAGCAATCTGACGACGGACATTTCGCGCGTTGGGGTTGTCGCCGCCCGCGATTGACGCGCCGGGCATTCCGCTGTTTTTATCGAACAACGAAAGCAACAGCCGGGCGGGACATCATGACCAAATCATCCAATATCAGAAGCGTTGAAACGCTCTCCTGCGACGCCGGCTGGCGAAACTATCACTTCATCAAGATCATGACGGAGGACGGCATCGTCGGTTGGAGCGAATACGACGAAGGTTTTGGCGCGCCCGGTGTCACGGCCGCGATCGAACGGCTCTCGGCGCGGGTGATCGGCAAGAACGCCTTCCAGCATGAGCGCATCTACGCGGAATTGTTCTCCGCCACGCGCCCGGCCGCCGGTGGCGTGGTGGCGCTGGCGCTCGGCGCGATCGAGAACGCGCTGCTCGACGTCAAGGCCAAGGCGCTCGGCGTGCCCTGCTACGATTTGCTGGGCGGCAAGATCCGCGACCGCATCCGGGTCTACTGGTCGCATTGCGCGACCTGGCGCATCAATCATCCGGATTGGTTCAAGCCGGCGATTACCGATCTCGACGGTGTCAAGTCAATCGGCCGCGAGGTCCGCGAAAAGCGCTTCACCGCGATGAAGACCAACATCTTCGTTTACACCGACGGCAAGCCGCAGGGCTGGCGGCCCGGCTTCGGCTCGCCGTTCGAACCCGAGATCAACGTCGACCGCACGGTGTTGCGCAATCTCTGCATGCACCTCGAGGCGATCCGCGACGGCGCCGGCCCCGATGTCGACCTCCTGCTCGACCTGAATTTCAACGCCAAGACCGAAGGTTATCTGAAGATCCTGCGCGCGATCAAGGATATGGACATGTTCTGGGTCGAGATCGACAGTTTTAATCCGCAAGCGCTCGGCTATATCCGGCGCCAGAGCCCGCACCCAATCTCATCCTGCGAGACGCTGCTGGGCTTGCGCGAATTCCTGCCCTATTTCACCGAGCAGGCGATGGACGTCGCCATCATCGACACGCCGTGGAACGGGGTGTGGCAATCGATGAAGATCGCCGCTGCTGCGGAGCACTTCGAAGTGAACGTCGCCCCGCATAATTTCTACGGCCATCTCTGCACGATGCAGAACGCGCATTTCAGCGCGGCAGTGCCGAACCTGCGCATCATGGAAACCGACATCGACCGTCTGGCCTGGGACCATGAATTGTTCACCCATGTGCCTGAGATCGTCGACGGCCATCTGGTGATCCCGGACCGGCACGGCTGGGGCACCGAACCCAATGAGGAAGGTCTGCGGGCGCATCCGGCGAAGAACAAGGGCGGGCTGCTGAATTACGGCCAGAAGAAATAGTTGGGAAACGCCGTCATGCCCGGCCTTGTCCCGGGCAATGCGAGTTCATCAATTGTCGCCCGGATGGTTCGCGAACGCGCTCTCGATGACGTCGCCGATCGGCTGCCAGGCCGTGCCGTCGAACTGCACCAGCCGCATCTGCTCGATGGGCCGGAAGTCCGTCGGCCCGGTGTTGATGGCAATGCCCGGCAGGATAATCGGGTTCCGGTAATCCTTCAGCGACGCTGCCTGCCGCATGATGTTCTCGCGCGACAGGTCATTGCCGCACTGGCTGAGAACCTGGAACAGGGTTTCGGCCGCGGCATAGCCGAAGATGGCGTAGCTATCCTCCTTGTCGCCATCGGGATAATACTTGTCCATGAACGCCAGCCAGGCCTTGATGGAAGGGTCTTCTTTCCAGGTGGTGTCGCCGGCGTCCTTGAGGAACGAGGTCGATATCACGCCAACGGCATTCTGAAGCCCCGCAGGTCTTAGCGCGTTTGCGATCGAAGCCGCCGCATTGACCAGTAGCAGCACCGGATGCCAATCCAGTTCAGCCGCTCTCCGGATGGCACGCGCCGAGATTGGCGGCGCGCAATTGAGCACGAGCACTTCAGCACCGGAACTCTTGAGGATGTCGACCTGGGTATCGATTGACATATCCGCCTCGATGGCAATGTCGGCCGCGATCAAGCGCGCGGTAACGCCCAGTCCCTCCTGCAATCCGCGGAAGAGGTCGCGGCCGAACTGGTCGTTCTGCCAGAGCACAGCGATCTTGCGATCGGGATAGGCGGCCTGGATGTAATTGGCGTAGATCTGTCCCTCGACGCGAAATGTCGGTTGCCAGCCCATCGTCCACGGAAAGCGTTTAGGATGCGCCCACTCCTCATCGCCAGACGCGACAAAGAGCTGGGGCACCTTTTTCTCGTTGAGGTAATTTCGCGTCGCCAGATTGCTCGGCGTCCCGAACGATCCGAACATCAGGAGCACGTTCTCCTGCTCGACCAGCTGACGGGTGTGCTCGACCGCCATCCTGGGATTGGAACTGTCATCGCGGGAGATGAATCTGATCTTCCGCCCGTTGATACCGCCGCGATCATTTACCATGTCGAAATAGGCGGCCTCGGCCCTGCCGATCGCCGCAAACCCGGCCAGCGGCCCGGTATACGGCATGATATTGCCGATGCGGATTTCCGCATCCGTCGCGCCGGCATCCTGGGCCTGTTGGGCCGCGACCGGGGTGGACGCGAGGAACATGACGGCGATGATGGCCAGGGTACGTCTGGTTTCTCTTATTGTTTGCATCAACGAGGCCTCATACGCCAAGCTAACTCTGGCTTGTGACGCCTAACCCAGCGGCCGCGACACTACCGCGCAAACCTGCGTTGTTGAAATCAAATGTTGTGTTCAGCGCAGCGCAATATCGAGCCAACCGAGCGCATTGACAGTCACGCGGTCGCCGGTGTCGACCAGTACCGTGGTGGTCTCGGCCTCGATGATGGCGGGACCGGTCAAGGAATGACCGGGCTGCAACGCGTCGAGCGCATAGACCGGTACTTCCCGCCAGCCGCCAAAGAAAGCCTGCCGCTTGCCGCGTGGCGCGCAAACGCCTGAGGACGATGCCGGCCGGGTGTCCTGATCGGCTGGCGCGACGGCGCCGACCGCTGCGACGCGCGCATTGACGAACACGACCTCCTGGTCGGGCGAAGCGTAAGTATACAATTCCTCGTGCCGGCGATGAAACCGGTCCTCGATCTGATCGACGATGTCAGCCGCGTTCCAGTCGAGATCGTCAAGGGATACATCGATCTCGAAAATCTGTTCGCCGTAGCGCATTTCGGCCGAGCGCTCGATCGACACGGGTCCATTGAACCAAACCCGCAGCCGGCCGGCCGCCGCTTGCTCCAACTGGCCGAACAGCTCACGCACCTCGCCGGCCGAAACCCGCGCGCCGGCGCCGTAATGCGTGCGGCTCATTTCGTAGCGCAAATCGCTGGTCAGCATGCCCCATGCCGATAGCACCGAAGCCGCCGTCGGCACGATGATGCGCTTGATCTCCAGTTCGCGCGCGACCTCGGCCGCGTGCAGGCCTGCCGCACCGCCGAAACTCAACAGCGCGAAGCGCCTCGGATCGACGCCGCGGCGCAAGGTCATCAGGCGGATGCCATCGGCCATCTTCAGATTGATCATGCGATAGATGCCGGCCGCGGCCTCTTGCCGCGACAATTCCAGCGACGCGGCGACGCGATCGATCGCGGCCTCCGACGCAGCACGGTCGAGCGGACGCTTGCCCCCCATGAAGGCGGCCGCATCGAGATAGCCGAGCACCACATTGGCGTCGGTGACGGTCGCAGCCTCGCCGCCATTGCCGTAGCAAGCCGGACCCGGGATCGAGCCCGCGCTCTCCGGCCCGACCCGCAGCGTGCGGCTGCCGTCGACGCTGGCAATCGAACCGCCGCCGGCCGCAATGCTCGCGATGTCGAGGCTGCGCAGTGCGATGCGCTGGCCCGCGAGCATGCCGTCGGCCGACAGCGAAGCCTGTCCGTCCGATATCAGAGAAATGTCGGTGCTGGTTCCGCCCATGTCGAACGGCACCAGATCGGGAATGCCAAGCAATTCGGCGCAGCGTCGGCCGCCCGACATGCCGCCGGCCGGTCCCGACAGCACCGTACCCGCTGCAAGGCGCGAAGCTTCCTCAACGGGCGCCATGCCGCCATGCGACAGTACGACAAACAGACTGCCCTTGAGTCCGGCCTCGGCAAGACGTTGCGCGAGACTGGTGAGATAGCGCCGCACGATCGGCCCGACATAGGCGTTCACGATCGTGGTCGAGACGCGCTCATATTCCTTGATCTGCGGCAGCACGTCGCTCGATGGCGACACGCTGATGCCAGGCAGCTCCTTTGCCAGTCGTTCGACCGCGGCGAGTTCGTGGACCGGATTGAGATAGGAATGCAGGAAGCACACCGCGACCGAGGTCGCGCCGGACTTGCGGATACCGGCGATGGCACGGTCGAGCGAAACCTGGTCCAGCCGCGTCAAAACCTCGCCGCTGGCTTTCAATCGCTCGCGAACGCCGAAGCGCAACTCGCGCGGCACCAGCGGCTCCGGCGGCGGCGACCGCAGATCGTAGCGGTCGGGCTTGAGGCCCTCGCGCATTTCGATGACGTCGCGATGGCCTTCAGTGGTCAACAGCGCAACTTTGGCGCCCTTGCGTTCCAGCAGCGCGTTGGTCGCAACCGTCGTGCCGTGAACGAGACGCTCGGTCGCTGCCAGCATCTCCGCGCGTGAAAGATTCAGCCGACGCGCCAGTTCTTCCAGCCCCGCCATGACCCCGATCGACTGATCGGCCGGCGTCGAGGGCGATTTTGCAAACATTGTTCGCCCGGATTCATCCGTGGCCACCAGGTCGGTGTAGGTTCCGCCGACGTCGACTCCGATTGTGAACATCGCTAGCTACGCGGCTCCGCGGAAACGCTGGTCAGACCCTGTTCGGCGTCGCGCCGGCGCGCCGCCGCCGATCGCCTTGACGGTGGCCCCCAGCCACCGCCGCCGGACGAGCGTATCTCCAGGCAATCGCCCGGGCGGAGCTCGATGCCGACCTCCTTGGTGCGCAACACGCGCGGCTCGCGGCCTTCGGACAGCAGCCGATAGCGATGCGGCTCGCCGTCTTTGCCACCGAGCATGCCGCACGGACCGTGGCGTGCTCCATCGCCCGCGGTGTTGCCGCGCGCGGGCTTCTCGATCTCCAGCACCAGATCGAGGGCAACGCCGAGGCCGCCGCGGAACTGGCCGTCGCCACCGGAACCTTCGCGGAATTCATGGCGGCGGAAGTGCAAGGGAAAGCGCGCCTCGGCGACCTCGAGACTGCCGAACTTGAGGCCGCCCACAGAGTGCCATTCGCCGATCGACGACCAGCCGTCGCCGCCGGAGGAAGCCCCGCCGCCCGGCCGCGCCTGGAACAGGTGCCAGATGAAATTCTTGCCGGTTCGCGGGTCTTCGCCCTGGATCGCGATCCGGTATCTGCGGCTCCATCCGGCCATCGCGCGCTCCGGACAAGAGGCCGACATCGCTTTCACGATCGCTTCGACGATCTCGTTGGAGGGATGGCTGGTGCACAACGTGACCGGCCGGCCCGGATCGGCCCAGACAATCGTCCCTTGTTTGGCGATCACCTTCAGTGGGCGCAGCGCGCCGGTGTTCTTGGGGATTTCGGCGTCGATCAGATAGGCAAAGGCCATCGCCACCGCGGCCTGCATGTTGGCATGCGAGGAATTCACGAAGCTCGTCGACTGCGGATCGGAGCCGGAAAGATCGACTTCGACATCGCTGCCCTTCTTGGTGACTTTTGCGGCGATCCTGATGTCGCTGCGTCCGTGGCCGTCATCGTCGAGAAACGCCTCGCCGTGGAAAACGCCGTCCTTCCAGGTCGAGACAACCGCGCGGGTCTGCGCTTCGGTCGCATCGAGGATCGCCTCGATGGCGGCTTCGACTACCGATGCGCCGAACTCCTTGAATAGCTTCGAGACCCGCCGCTCGCCGAGATGCGCCGCGCCCAGCATCGCGGCGAGGTCGCCGCGAAACTCGCGCGGGTTGCGCACGTTCAGCGCCAGCATATCGAGCAGATCCTCGCGCGGCCGGCCGGCCTCGGAGAGCTTGATCGGCGGGATGCGCAAGCCCTCCTGCCAGATCTCGGTGGCACCGGGGTTGTAGGCGCCGTGGGTGGCACCGCCGATATCGCTCTGATGGGCGCGGACGATGGTCCAGAGCAGACGCTTGTCGCCATCGAACACCGGCACAAAGGCCGTGAGGTCGGGCAGATGGCTGCCGCCATAATAGGGATCGTTGAGCAGGAGGACGTCGCCCGGCTTGATGTCCTTGAAGCGCTCCTCGACCGCGAGCGTCGCCCATGGCAGCGCCCCGACATGGACCGGGAGATGGTCGGCCTGCGCGATCAACCGCCCTCTCGTGTCGCAAATCGCCAGCGAGAAATCACGGCTGGAATTGAGGATCTGGGAATAGGAGGTGCGAAGCATGGCCTCGCCCATCTCCTTCACGATCGAGCTGAGCCTATGCTGGACGACGGATCGCGTGATTGGGTCGATCTTGGCGGACATTCTTGCCTTGTTGTTCCTGAACCTGGTCGATGACAGCATCTATATCCGCATCCGTCATCGGGGTCGACAATGCCATCAATCCGGCTCCACTCACGTGTACCGCAAAAACACCAGTGTCCCGACGATCAGCACCGCGGCCATGAAAAGTAGCACGGCCGGCAATCCCCAGATCGCGGCGACCACGCCGGTCGCCGATTGCATCAGGGCGGCGCCGAGGAAGAACGCCAGATTGATCGCAGACAGCGCCTTGCCGGTGTTCTGCGCATCGACCAGCTGCCGGGTCATGCCATACACCAGCGGCTGAGCTGAGATGGCAATACCGATGAGGACGAACAACACCCCATCATATTGTGCGGGCATGGCCACGACGCCGAACAGGCTTGAGACCGGAAAATGCGGGGCGCCCGCCGCCATCAGGCTGAGCAGCAGTGCTGCCAGAAAATGTGTCGCCGCCAGCACCTCGCGGCGATGACCAAAGCGCCGGTCGAAAATCCCGATCAGCAGCGGCCCGACGATCAGCGCGATCGTGAACAGGCCGAGTTCATTGCCGGTCTCGATCCGGCTCAGCCCCTTGACCTCCATCAGCCATGGTCCGCCCCACAATCCACGTAGCACCAGCGAGGCCGCCAGCGAAACCAGCGAAATGGCGATCAGGCCGCGTAGCGGGCGCGACATACCGATGCGCAGGACACCCGCCATCTGCAAGAGCGGCGACGAGCGGTCGGCATGGGCGGGCGCCTGGTTTGGAACTAGGGCATAGACCGCAAGCGCCACCACCACGCCAAATCCCGCCGAGATCCAGAACCCCGCGCGCCATCCCCAGTGATCGACCACAAAGGCGAGCGGGCTCGACGACAGCAGCATACCGACATTACCGATCGACAGGATGACGCCGGACCACAAGCCAAACCGCGCTGGCGACAATTGCTTCGCGGCCAGCGTCATCGGGCACATCAGCATGCCCGATGTCGCAACCCCCAGCAGGAATTGTCCGAACAGAAAGCTCTCGGGCCCCGTTGCCAAGCCGGACGCCGTCGCGCCCGCGATGGTCCCGATCAGAAGGCTCAGGGAAACCGGCCGGACGCCAAAACGATCCATCGCGGCGCCGACCGGAATCTGCGATGCGGCGAATGCAAAATGATAGATCGAGGTCAGGCTCGCCAGCGTCTGCGGCAGCGTGCCGAAATCCGCGGCCATCACGTCGAGGCTGATGGCCGGAATCGTCCGCAGCAGGGTCGACAGCATGTGACCGCAGGCCAGCGCCAGAAGTGCAAATATCAATGCGCGGATGTTGACCCCCGCGTCGTCGGCTTTGCCGCCGCCCATGAATTGTCTCGTCCCGGCCGTTTTGCAGCCGGGCGTATCATCATTGGGGCGGGAACGCCAATCCCGGCCGGGTATGACGCGATCAGTGTTTGTGGAACACCAGCGTCCGCAGTTCGATGCTTTCGCGCGGGGCCGCGTCAGGCGGCGTGGTCGGGTCGATGAAGGCGGTATGCGGCCCAAAGCGCGTGCGGCCATCGGTCGCGGAATCGTAGCACTTCAGAAGCAGCGCCTCGTCCGCCTTCATTTCAGGAATATAGAACCAACGATGGTTGGGATTGTACTTGACGGAATAGGTTTCGCCGCGCCGGTTTGGATAGATCAGATCGGAGGCGATGAGATCGCCGGGCGCAACGCTCTGGCCGTCCAACATCGCGAGCGGCGCGTCGCGCAGCGGTCCCCGGATCGGCCGCCACAAATTGATCACCTGGACGCGGCCCTTCAGCAGTTCGTCCGCCTCGTCAGGCAGATGTTCGCGGACGCGGTTCGGGCCTGACAACTCCGTCTGGTCGACATGGACGCGCGTCGCCGGCTGGCGCGGACCGGCGCCCCGCACATCGGCCGCGCCTTCGACGCGCATGCGGACGGTATGGTCGAATATCACGACGCGATCCGCCTTCAGCGTCGCCCGGATAAAGGCTTCGGCGGCGGGGTAATAGACGCTTCGTACCTCCTTATCGTCGTAGAAATTCCGGACGATGGTCGGGTGCCGGACCAGGGCAAAGCCCTCGCGGTCGAGCGAAAGGCTGTTCGAGATCAGGCGCGCGTCGAAGATCGGAACGTGATGGGGTTCAGGCAGTGCCGTGGTCTTGGGCTCGCCCGGCGGCGGATCGAAGGCATAGGTTCGCGGTTTTCCGGGCGTGGGGGCGAGGTAATTGAGCTCACCGGTGACGAAGGGAAGCGACTTGAGTTTGGCTTGTTGCAGGCCCATGGCAATCTCCTGGACTCTCTTGTTTGATTTGATTTCGGCAGGGCTGCCCTCCCCGGCAAGGCCGCGCTGGAAATAGCAAAATTGCCGTTCTCGCAACCGCGAAACAGGGAAAATCCTTGTCGAGAACGCCGCCCACCCGGATGGATATTCCGCAAATCACGGGTTCGTCAGACCACAAAAACGCACGGCGCGGTATGCCCGAGAAAAACTTCTCTCACCGAGCGGATGGCGTTACAGCACTGGACGGTCGCAAAGCTGCCGCACCCAGGGAGGAAAAAATGAACGTAACAATGAAGGACCGCGTTGCCGTCGTCACCGGCGGCAGCAAGGGCATTGGACTTGCCGTGGCCGGGCGATTTGCCGAGTCCGGTGCCAAGGTCGCGATGCTGGCGCGGGGCGCGCAGGACCTGAAAGCCGCGCGCGAGCACCTCGCCAGGGACGGCATGGAGGTCCGCGACTATGTCTGCGACGTCTCGAAGGCGGCGGAAATTGCTAAAACCCATGACAGGGTCGTCGCGGATCTGGGCCCGATCGATGTCCTCGTCAACAACGCCGGAACCTCGCGTGCGATGGCGTTCGAGACCGTGACCGACGAAATCTGGCAGGAAGACCTCGACCTGAAGCTGTTCGCCGCGATCCGCTTTAGCCGGCTGGTCTGGCCGGGCATGAAAGCACGTAAATGGGGCCGCATCATCAATGTGTTGAACATCGGCGCCAAGGCGCCTGCCGCATCGTCGACGCCGACCTCGGTCTCGCGGGCGGCCGGCATGGCGCTGACCAAGGCGATGGCGAACGAAGGCGGTCCGCACAACATCCTGGTCAATGCGATGCTGGTCGGCCTGATCGTAAGCGATCAATGGGTCAAGCGGCACGCCCAGAAGGCGCCGGACACCGACTTCGATGCCTTTACCGGCGATCTCGCCAAGGGCGTCCCGCTCGGCCGGATGGGGACGGCGGAGGAATTCGCCAACCTCGCCTGCTTCCTCGCCTCGGAGCAGGGATCGTACATCACCGGGACCGCCATCAATGTCGATGGCGGCCGTTCACCGGTGGTTTAGCGGCGGCCCCCCGCGAAGCAAAAAAGGCCTCCGTCACCGGAGGCCTTTTCGCTATCAAACCGCGTCCTTGGCGGCCTTGACCGGCCGTGCGCGCACGATCTTGCGCGCCGGCTTGGCCTTGAACATCATTTCTTCGCCCGTGAAGGGATTGGTCCCCTTGCGAGCCTTGGTCGCGGGCTTCTTGACCACGACGAACTTGGCGAAGCCGGGGACGAGGAATACCCCGTTCTTCTTGAGCTCCTTGTGACCGACGTCAACGAGCGTATCCATCACGCTCTTGACTTCGCGCTTCGAAACTTCAGTGGCAGTCGCGATCTTTTCGATCAGCTGCGACTTAGACATTTGGGTAGCCATGGTTGCTCCATTGATTCTGGAAGATGCACGATATGGCGGAAACTGCCTAAAAAAACAGGGTTTTCGACATTCTGCACAACTATATCGCAAGTTGACTTGTACTGATTCGAGCGAAATAGGCCAGTTTTTAGCCGTCGGCGGCCGCCGGAAGCGGATTTCGATGCGGCAGAACGCCTTGTCAGACCGGCTTTTCTTGCGAGCAGCGGATCGATCTGGTTAGCTCGACACGCCAAATAGGCCCAAGGAATAAACGAGTGGCACTCAAGAACGTCATCGGAATCGACCACGCCGTCGTCATGGTGGAGGATCTCGACAAGGCCGCCGAAAACTGGAAGCGGCTGGGATTCACCGTCTCGCCGCGCGGCACCCACAGCGCGCATATGGGATCGGGCAACTACACCATCATGCTCGACCCTGATTACATGGAATTGCTCGGCGTGCTCACGCCTACCGAACACAATGCGCCGGCGCGGGCGTTTCTCGAAAAGCGCGGCGAAGGCATCGAGCGCATCGCCTTCACCGCGGTGGATTCGGCTGAAGGCGCCGAAGAAATCCGCGCGCGCGGCTATTCACCGATCGGCCCCACCGATTTCGAGCGGCCGGTGACGATGCCGAACGGCACGCTCTCGGCCGCCAAATTCCGCACTTTCCAGTGGCCGACCGCGGAAGCGCCGGGCGGCGTGCGCATCTTCGCTTGCCAACACAAGACGCGCGAGTCGGTTTGGATTCCCGAACTGATGCAGCACGCCAATGGTGCCAGGCGGCTCCGGCAGGTGCTGATCGTTTCGCCGGAGCCAACCAAGGACGCCGCCCACATGTCACGCATGATCGATCGCGACGTGAATACTGAAGTGGATGGCACAGTCACTGTGCCCTCGGGCTCGGATCGTGCCGACTTCGTGTTCCTGACGCGGGATCAGCTCGGCAAGCGCTATTCCGAAGTGTCGCTGGCGGGCCTGCCCGAACGCGGCGGCGCGGGACTGGTGATATCAGCCGATCTTGCGGCGACGGAGAAAGCACTGGGTTTGACCGGCGTCCGCAGCGGTGGCGGGATCGTCGTGCCGGCCGCCGCCGGCAATGGCACGCTACTCGCTTTCGTCAAAGCGTAGATCGCGCTGTCATTTCCAAAGTTGTCGTTGGCGGCGCTGGCGACCGAGGAACAAGCGAGCGCGGGCGCGTTCGCTGTCCGTGTCGCACCGATCGGGCCGCGCCTCTTCCACCATAATACCGCACGATTGGGGCTAGGCAGGCCGCGCACGGGCGCTACTATCGCCGCAAAACAAGCCGACCCTAGGGAGAGAGACAACAATGAAACAACATCTGATCTCGCGCCGTTCCGTTCTGGCCGGCACTGCAGCCGCAGGTGCGCTGAGCCTGACCGGCCTCCCGGCCCGCACCGCCGAACCGCAGTGGAAGAAATACGCCGGCACCAAGCTCGAGGTGATCCTCGCCAAGGGCCCGCGTGGCGACAATCTGCAAAAGTACATCAAGGAATTCACCGACCTCACCGGCATCCAGGTCGAATCGGAGCAGATCCCCGAGCAGCAACAGCGCCAGAAAGCGGTGATCGAACTTGCCTCCGGCAAGCCGAGTTTTGACGTCATTCACGTCAGCTATCACGTGCAGAAGCGGCAGTTCGAGAAGGCCGGCTGGCTCGCCGACATCTCGGGCTACATGAAGGACCCGAACCTCACCGCACCCGACCTCGTCGAAAGCGACTTCTCGGCGGCAGGCCTGCAATACGCCAAGAACGACAAGGGGCAGATGCTGTCGCTGCCATGGTCGGTCGATTACTTTATCCTCTATTACAACAAGGAGCTGTTCCAGAAGAAGGGCGTCGCCGTTCCCAAGACCTTTGATGAAATGGTCGCGGCCGCCGAAAAGCTCACCGACCCCAAGGAAGGCACGTTCGGCTTCGTCGGGCGCGGCCTGCGCAACGCCAACATGACGCTGTGGACCAACTTCTTCCTCAACTATGGTGGCGAGTTCCTCGACGGCAAGGGCGGCATTCTGACCGATGGACCCGAGGCGATCGAAGCGACAAAACTCTACCAGACGCTGCTCACGAAAGTTGCACCTCCCGGCGTCGCCGGCTTCAACTGGATGGAGTCGATGGCCTCCTTCACGCAAGGCCGCTCGGCCATGTGGATCGACGGCGTCGGCTGGGCGCCGCCGCTGGAAGACCCGGCCGCCTCGCGCATCGTCGGCAAGGTCGGCTACACCGTCGTTCCCGCCGGACCGAAGGGACAATATTCGGCGACCTATGGCGACGGCCTCGGCATTGCGGCTGCGGGCAAGAACAAGGAGGCTGCCTATCTGCTCTGCCAGTGGGCGGTCTCGAAGACGCAGGGCGCGCGGCTGTTGCAGGCCGGCGGCGGCGTGCCGTTCCGCAACTCCATCCTCAACGATCCGGAGATCCAGAAGGGCGTGAAGATGCCGCCGGAATGGCTGCAGTCAGTGATCAATTCCGCCAAGATCTCAAAGCTCGGCCTCCCCGTCGTGATCCCGGTCGCCGAATTCCGCGATCTCGTCGGTGCAGCGATTACCGCAACCCTGGCCGGCGCCGATCCGGCGACGGAATTGAAAAAGGCCCACGAGCAGTACCGGCCGATCCTGGAGCGCAGCGAGAAAGCGTGAAGGCGATAGCAGAGTTCGCTCCGGCCGCAGATCAGATCGATCCCGCGCCGGGGCAGGAATGGCGGCCGCCGTCGCACTGGCCGTTCGTGGTGCCGGCGCTGGTCGTCGTGCTCGCCGTGATCGTGTTTCCATGGCTGTTCACGATCTGGATGAGCTTGAACCAATGGAAGGTCGGCTCTCCCACCACCTTTGTCGGGCTCGAGAATTACCTGCGGATGCCGAATGATCCCCGCTTCGTCGAAGCGGTGATGCACACTATCCTTTACACTGTGCTGTCCGTGCTGCTGCCACTGGTATTCGGGACCTTCGCAGCCGTCGTGTTCCACGCCAAATTTCCTGGGCGTGGCTTCCTGCGCGGGATCTTCATCATGCCGATGATGGCTACTCCCGTCGCGATCGCGCTGGTCTGGACCATGATGTTCCATCCGCAGCTCGGCGTGCTCAATTATCTGCTGTCGCTGGTCGGCCTGCCGCCGCAATTGTGGGTGTTCCATCCGGCGACCGTGATCCCCTCGCTGGTGCTGGTCGAGACCTGGCAATGGACCCCGCTGGTGATGCTGATCGTGCTCGGCGGGCTGGCTGCGATCCCGACCGAACCTTACGAAAGCGCGCAGATCGACGGCGCCAGCGTCTGGCAGGTGTTCCGTTACATCACCCTCCCCCTGATCACCCCGTTTTTGTTCATCGCCGGCATGATCCGCATGATCGATGCGGTCAAGAGCTTCGATATCATCTTCGCCATCACCCAAGGCGGGCCCGGCTCGGCGTCCGAGACCATCAACCTCTATCTCTACAGCGTCGCCTTCATCTATTACGACCTCGGCTACGGTTCGGCGATCGCGGTGATCTTCTTCCTGCTGATCGTGGCGATGGCCGCCATGATGCTGCATCTGCGCCAGCGCACGATGTGGACCGAGATCGGCGGTGGCGCATGAATCTCCGTCAGGTCCTCGGCAAGATCGGGCTGTGGTTTGCGATCTTCGTGGTCGTGTCGCCCGCTATCCTGTTCTTCCTCTGGATGGCCTCGCTGTCGGTCAAGTTCGAGGTCGACAACGCCGCTTATCCGCCGGTGTTCATCCCCGAGCGTTTTGCCTGGAAGAATTATGCCGATGTGCTCGCCTCCAACCGCTTCCTGACCTATTTCATCAACAGCCTGCTGGTGACGGGCACCGCGACCTTCCTTGCGATGCTGGTCGGGGTTCCTGCCGGCTATGGCATCGCGCGGATGGCGGCGCATAAATCCGCGATCGTGATCCTGATCGCGCGCATCACGCCGGGATTGTCCTATCTCATTCCGCTGTTCCTGCTGTTCCAGTGGCTCGGCCTGCTCGGTACGCTGTGGCCGCAGATCATCATCCATCTCGTGGTGACGGTGCCGATCGTGATCTGGATCATGATCGGCTATTTCGAAACCACGCCGCTGGAGCTCGAGGAAGCAGCCCTGATCGACGGCGCCACGCGCTGGCAGGTGTTCCGCCATGTGGCGCTGCCGATCGCGCGCCCCGGTCTCGCCGTCGCCTTCATCCTTGCGGTGATCTTCTCCTGGAATAATTTTGTGTTCGGTATCGTGCTGGCGGGCCGGGAAACCCGCACGCTGCCCGTCGCCGTCTACAACATGATCTCGTTCGATCAGTTGAGCTGGGGGCCTCTGGCGGCGGCCGCCCTCATCGTCACCTTTCCGGTGCTGCTGTTGACGGTGACAGCCCAGCGACAGATCGTCGCCGGGCTGACCGCAGG
>CAWGSN010000037.1:0-97492 GCA_963825225.1 uncultured Alphaproteobacteria bacterium | reverse complement strand
CGCCCGGGTCTCGACGCAGGATCAGCATCTCACCGGCCAGCTTGAGGCACTGACGGCCGCCGGCGCCGCCACGATCTTCCGGGAGAAGATCAGCGGGGCCAAGGCTGATCGCCCCCAGCTCGCGAAGTTGATGGCTACGCTCAAGGCCGGGGATGTGGTGCTGGTCACGAAACTGGACCGGCTTGGTCGCTCAACACGGGAGTTGCTGGACCTGATCGAACGTATCGGCGATGCCGACGCGGCGTTCCGGTCTGGGAGCGCCTACTGGGACACGTCCACATCGCAGGGGCGTCTGCTGTCGACGCTGCTGGCAGCCATTGCCGAGTTTGAGCGTGATCTGATCAGGGAGCGTACAGGAGATGGTCGCAAGCGCGCCGTGGCGAAGGGCATCAAGTTCGGACGCAAACCTAAGCTCTCGGAATATCAACGCAAGGAGGCCATCAAGCACCGCCGCGCTGGAGAGACCTTGGCCGAGATCGCTAAGTCTTATCCGGTCGACCCCTCGATGATCAGTCGATTGGAGTGACACAGAGCCCCGCTGAGAGTCGCTTGCGTGCGGGCTAGGTGGTCAGCGGACTTCCGTCAAAACGCATGGACGGCCCGCGCTGAGTCACCGAGAGGCCATATGACTACGGAGGTGCGCAACGATTGTTCGAAGATGCAAATTCTTCCAAGGCAAACGGGCTCTCATACCCTGAAAAGAATCCGCAACGTCTTTCACCTTGTCGGCGTTTTTGAGCACCCATTGAGTGACGCTCCAAGCATAGTTCTGAATGCTGCTCTCGATGCCGTTCTCGTAACAATCGAATCCGGATTTGATACTGTCCGTATAGGGAGTGGCCGCAATGGTGATGGCCGACCCCAATATGAGGATCACCACGGCGACTACGACGCGCCACAGGGATGCGCTCCACAGATAGCTAAATCATGGTTGAACCCTCCGCGTAGCCGTGATCTAGCGCTGAGAGGGGGAAGAGTGTGTGATCTGGGGCACGCAACCGTGCCAGCTCACCGGCTCGTGAGGGGACCTCGTCGCGGCGGCCCGCGCTGAGTCACTACGGCGACTGCAAAGGATAGGCCATTCGCGGCAGGCCCAAGGCTGGGAGGAGCGTGAACCTGTAGCCGCACTCTACATAATTCGCTCTGGCGGTCGTGTTGGGTAATTCAGCGATGCAAACTGCTCTTGAGGTTCTGCCAGAAGGAAACTTCGGAGTTTGACCTCTGCGGAGCCTGAGGGCAGTCCGTTCCCGAGCGGTGTGATTTTGTGTGGAATGTCGCAGAGTTCGGTGCAGAGGCGAGTTAAAAAAGGACTGCTTTCCTCAAACCAAAAAGGGGTGGGCCCGAACGTTGGCGACGCGTCAGCTCGCGCACCCACTGTTTGAAGCGGACGAGTCTCGGAAAGAGCCCACGGGGCCACGTTCCATGGACGAGCGTAATGAGAAGCTGGTGCTGGACTTCTGACATGATCGACCTGCCCCTTCGTCTACTACGACTTTAGGCCGAACAGGAAACTGGGGGACAAGCTTGAACGTTCTTCGAGCTGACTACCATCGGCATCTTGTGTGGTTCGGCTAGCGGATGACTCCAGCGGCGTCTGCGCCAACGCCCAAGTCGGGTCAAAAACAGAAGTCGCGGCCTTGCGGCGGGATGCCTTTGCCCCGGTGAGCGGACATCGTCAGGCTGTCTCGGCATGTCCGAAAAGCCAATTACTGACATGGCCTGATCCGATGCTTCCAGTCATTTAGGCTTAGCCTCATTCCAGCCGCCGCCGATTGCCGCGCCAAGTTTGTCGTCTTGTTACAATCGAGCAACACTATATAATTGGCGGCTTTCGTTAGAGGGCCCGCCAATGGCGCTGACCTCGAGTTCGCGCACCGAACGGTTCAAGCAGGGAAAGGCGCTTCGCCACAAGACGCCGCGTGAAGCGCATGCGGACCTGAAGGGATCGTTGTCGCGCAATGCCGTTGCGCTCCTCGCCGAGAGCGATCGGGATCGGGTCCCGGAGCTCATCCCGGAACGCTACGCGCGGATGTCGCTCAACCCGTTCGCATTCCTGCGCGGGGCCGCCGCCGTCATGGCGACAGACCTTGCCGCCCAGCCGATGGCTGGAATTCCGGTGCAGGCGGGCGGCGACAGCCATTTGATGAACTTCGGCGCCTTCGTCACGCCCGAGGATAACATCCTTTTCGACGTCAACGATTTCGACGAGACGCTTCCCGGTGTCGATTTCACCGTCGACCTGAAGCGTCTCGCAGCCAGCGTCGCGGTCGCGGCACTGGGCTCAGGCGCACCGAAAAAGCAGGCTCGGGCTTTGGCGGCTGCGACCGTCAAAGCCTATCGGTCGCATATGGCCGCACTGGCCAAGCTTTCTCCACTGGAGATATGGCACAGCCGGATCGACCTCGAACACGAGATCGACCAGATCGGCAACGCGAGCCTGCGACGCAAGTTGGCCGGCGTGATCGCCAAGGCGCGTGGTGAGGGCCTGTCAAAGGATGACAATTTCCCGCATCTCGTCAGCGGCGACGATCCGAGGATCGTCGACAAGCCTCCGACCATCTTCCATTTGGATCCCAAAGCCGATGCGCGACACAGGCTTGGCGTCCAACGCCTGCTCGCCGCGTATCGCAAGGGCCTCAATCCGGATCGACTGCGGCTGCTCGATCGCTTCACGTTGAAGGATCTAGCATTCAAGGCGGTAGGCGTCGGTTCCGTCGGGACCTTCTGCTGCGTCGGCCTGTTTTTGACCAGCGACAACGAACCGCTGTTCCTTCAGGTTAAGCAAGCGCAGAATTCCGTGCTGGAGCGTCTTGGCGGCAAGCTTGGGTACAAGGGGCACCAAGGCCGGCGCGTTGTACAGGGCCAGCAGATGATGCAAGCCGCCAGCGATATTTTCCTCGGCTATACGCAAGATGAGGACTCCGGCCGCCAGTTCTACGTTCGGACCCTGAAGAACCGCAGGCTGGGCGGCGTCAGCGAAATCACCGAAGGGGCAGCATTCCCGGATTACGTCCGGCTATGCGGCCGTACCCTCGCACGCGCCCACGCGCGATCGGGCGATCCCGCCGCAATTGCCGGCTACTCCGGCAAGAGCGAGGTACTTGACGATGCGATCGCTTCGTTCGCGATGGCCTATGCCAAAGAGACTATCCTCGACCACGCCGCTCTTGTGAAGGCAAAGCACCCGGCGACAGCGGCCAAGACGATCACGGTCAGGACCACAAAGGCTGCCTAGATGGCAAGCGGGCGTTAGCCGATCCCAACACGCCGCCGACCTGCAGGGCATTGTGAGCGACATTAAGCGCTCAGGTGGCGCCGGGCTTTTCGTCACGCGGACGAAACCATCCATCCCGCAGCGGCTGGACAGGAGTACGGGCAGCCAGTTGGATCAGTGACTTAATCACGGGAAGTCAGCATGACTGGAATTACCGACGAGGCAATGAGTCAGACGATCTTACATCGCCCTTCCGGTGCAGGAAAGCTGCACGCGATTTTCACATTTGCGCGCAGCCGCCTTGTTCCGGGGCTGGGATTGCTGTTCGCCGTAGCCCTGTTGGCGGCCGCACCGGCGTTGGCGTGGGAACATTGGGGCGGAGACCGCGGGGGACAGCGGTTTTCGCCGCTCGCCCAGATCACGCCGGCAAATGTCGGCAGTCTGGTGCGCGCCTTCGAATTTCGCACCGGCGATCTCGAGACCCGCGCGCCGGCCGTGATGGCGCGCACGAAATTCGAGGCAACCCCGCTGTTTGTCGAGGACAGCCTGATCTTCTGTACGGCCTTCAACGAGGTGATCGCGCTCGATCCCAGTACTGGCGCGCAAAAATGGCGATACGATCCCAAGATCAGCACCACTCAGCGGCCGGGAAATCGCTTCGTCTGCCGCGACGTCGCCTACTGGGTCGACGATCAGGCAGCTGAAGGCGCCGCCTGCCGCAGCCGGATTTTCATGGGCACCAACGACGTCCGCGTCATCGCGCTCGATGCCAGAACCGGCATTCCCTGCGCCGATTTCGGCGCCGGCGGCGAGGTGAAAATCGAAACCGGAATGTCGCTGCTATGGCCGGGCGAGTTTCAGATTACGTCCGCGCCGGTGATAAGCCGTGGCGTCCTCGTGGTCGGTTCATCGATATCAGACAATGTCCGGTTTGATGCGCCGCGAGGAACCGTGCGCGCCTTCGACGCACGGACCGGACGTCCGCGCTGGACTTGGGACCCGCTGATTCACGACGGCATTGTCGCAGGCCACGCCAATGTCTGGGCGCCGATGTCCGTGGATGAAGAGCGCGGATTGGTGTTCCTGCCGACCACTTCGCCGAGTCCAGATTTCTGGGGCGGCAAGCGGCCCGGCAATAACGAGCACGCCAATTCCGTAGTCGCGCTGCGCGCCGAGACCGGCGAACTGAAGTGGTCGTTTCAAACCGTGCATCACGACGTCTGGGACTACGATTTGCCAGCGCAGCCGACGCTCACCCGCATCGACACCGGCGATGGCCTGCGCGACGTCGTGATCCAGCCGACCAAGCAGGGGTTTGTCTTTGTGCTCGACCGCGACACCGGCAAGCCGGTCTGGCCAGTCGAGGAACGCGCCGTGCCGCAAGGCGGCGCCGAGGGCGAGCAGCTGTCGCCGACGCAGCCGTTTCCAACCCACGTGCCGGCGCTGATGCCACAGCAATTTTCAAGCGCCGACATTTTCAGGCTGTTTTCGAGGTTTGGCCGCTCGACCTGCCAGGAGAAACTCGAGAGCCTGCGCAACGAGGGGCTCTACACACCGCCCTCGACGCAGGGCACGCTGGAATTTCCGATGACCGGCGGCGGCGTCAACTGGGGCAGCGCGGCGTTCGATCCGGTCAACCAGATCCTCTACGCCAACACCTCTTATGCGGTTAATATCATCAGGCTGATGCCGAGAAGCGAGGCGGAAGGTTTCAAGCCGGTGCCGGGTCAGGATTTCGGACCGCAGCTCGGCGCGCCGTTCGCGATGTCGCGCATGGTCGCGATGTCGCCGCTGGGATTGTTGTGCAACAAGCCGCCATGGGGCGCGATGGTCGCGGTCGATCTGAAGGCCGGGAAAATTCTTTGGCGCTCGTCCGTCGGCACCACGGAGGATCGCGCGCCGCTTGGGCTCGCCTTCCACTGGGGCACGCCCTTGCTCAACGGCGTGGCGATCACGGCAGGCGGCCTGGTTTTCAGCGGCGCGATGGATGCTTATTTGCGCGCCTTCGACGCCAAATCCGGCGAAGAGCTCTGGCAAGGCAGGTTGCCGGTCCCCGGCGTTGCCAATCCTATGACCTATCTGTGGAAGGGCGAGCAATATGTCCTTATCGCCGCCGGCGGTCATTCCGAGGCCGGCGCCACCATCGGCGACAGCATAGTAGCGTTTCGTTTGCCGCGGCCGGGCGAGGCGCCCTCGCTGTGGTCGCGCACCATCGACCGTCCCGGCGGGAGATTCCTGAGCAAGGCGATCGCGTTCGTGCTCGTGATGGCGCTGATGGTAGTCGCGTTGTGGCGCTGGCGCCGTGCGCGGCGGCCAGTCTAGAGAGCGTGATGACGTTTCTTCGAATCGTCAACCGGACATTCCCCCAGCCGGTTGGCATGTCTCAAACGTGCCATGAGCTGTCATTCCAGTCGGCTCGCATGCGGCCCGGGTCTTGCACTATGGGCGATATTCGCAACCGGCCGAGGCGCGCGACTAGCGCTCCAGAGCCTGCGTTCGACTCTACGCGCCTATCATCAACGTAAATTCGGATTTTGTTGGTGGCGCCCGAGCGGCTCTTCACGTGATCGATGAAGGCTCGCAGCTTCGGCATCATTTGATGGCGGCTGGGATAGTAGAGAAACACACCCGGCGCCATCGGCGCGAACGGCTCCAGGACGTGCACGAGTTTTCCCGCCTTCACCGCGCCGGCAGCGATCGGCTCGGGCACTTGCGCAAGGCCCATACCTTCGACGGCCGCGCCAAGCATGGTGGGAAAGTCGTTGGCGATCAGCGGTCCCGAGACGATCGACTTCGACTGTCTTGTTGCCGTTGACAAAGGACCAGGGCGCGATCGACCCGTTCGAGCGGCGCATGCGCAGGCAGGCGTGCTGACGCAGATCGTCGATGCGCTCCGGCCGTCTGCCGCCGGCGCAGATAGTCGGGGCTGCCGACCACCACGAACGGGAACGGCGGCGTCAGCCGCACCGCGACCATGTCGGCGGCGATGAACTGGCCGAGCCGGATGCCGGCGTCAAATCCTTCGGCCGCGAGGTCGACCAGTTCCTCGCTTGCGGCGATCTCCACCTCGACCTCGGGATAGGCCTGGCAGAAGGATGCGATCAGCGGCTCCAGCAGGATCGGCACCACCGCCCGCGGCACCGTGAGGCGCAACAGTCCGGCCGGCCGCTGCCCAAGGTCACGCGCAACCTCGCTTGCGGCGACGAGCTCCTCGAAGGCGGGCTTTGCGCGCGAGAGAAATCGTTCGCCGGCTTCGGTCAGGCCGACACTGCGCGTCGTGCGGATGAAGAGCGCTGCGCCGACGCGCGCCTCGAGTGCGCGTACCGCCTGGCTGATCGCCGATGGCGTCACCCCGAGTTCCGCGGCCGCTCTGCGAAAACTGCGGTGCTGGGCAACGCTCAGGAACGCCTCCACGCCGTCGAGCGCGCCCTGCCTGACTGTGAAGTTCTGCTTCATAGCCCATCAACATTATCGCGAATAGTCGCTCGCGGGAAGCGGTCGTACATCTGAGCTTGCAAATCAGGAGCACCGCTGATGTCGAGCCCCAACATTCGCGACATCATGGCTATCTCAAAGAACAAAGGTGACCGCCGTGATCCGAGAAACGAGACCGATGAAAGCAATCCGTAACGTCGTCTTGGCACTCACCCTAACTCTGATAGGCGCTACTTCCATGACCCATCCATCCGTTGCCCAAGCACAAGCCACCTCGCCCACAACCACCGGGGTGATGGTCATCCTTACCGTGAAGGCGGGCGTCACACGCGAACAAGTCATGGCCGTCATGCCAGCTGAAATCCGGCAGACCGTGCAGCTCTATCTCAATGGGAAGATTCGTGAATGGTATTCGCGTGGCGATGGGCGCGGAGTCGTCCTCTTGCTGGATACCAGGGATGTCGCCGAGGCGCAGGCGATCATGGAGGGCCTACCGTTGGCCAAGCAAAATCTTATGGACCACGAGTACATCGCAGTCGGTCCGCTTTTGCCGCTCCGCTTGCTCATGGCCAATCCCTGAGCGCCCGCAATAAGGACGCGCCTCACATGGAGGACCGCCGATGACCACCGATGCTGTTTCCGCTGCTATCGTCCCGCCGCGTCCCGCTTGGCGCAGCCTGCTTTGGATCGTCCCATTCACGGTGCTGTGGACGTGGTTGATCTACTCGCTAGCCGGTGATTCCGGAGAGCGGCGTTCCGACCCCGGCCCTCCGGCTGATGGTCCATGGGCTCATCGCGCTCGGCTTGTGGCTCGGCCTCGAAAGCACCGACCTGACGCCGGGCCAACGCCGCACGACCTGGCTGGCGATCATGATCCCGGACACGCTTTGGTTCGCTGTCGCCTGGAGCGCGGCCATCAATGGCGTCTTCCGCACGGGCGCCTCACCCTTACCGTTGCTGCCATTGGCGATCTTCCTGCCGGTGATCATCGGCGCGCCGCTGCTGCTGTTGTCGAAGCGGGTGGGGCAGGTGCTCGATGCGATGCCGGCGACCTGGCTCGTCGCTCTTCAGCTTTACCGCGTATTCGGCAGCCATGGCTCTCGCTGCCTGGCTGCGTGGGGCGCTGCCCGGCGTATTCGCGTTGCCGGCGGGAATTGGCGATGTGCTGACCGGCCTGTTCGCCGTGCCGGCGGCGATCGCCTTGGCGACCGGCACGGCTCAGGGGCGGAGGGCGGCGATCGCTCTGGAACATCTTCGGCCTCGCCGACTTCGCCGTCGCGATCACCTTGGGAATGATCACCTCGCCCGGCCCGTTCCAGCTGATCGTTCCGAATGTGCCCGAGCATCGGCGCCGGCGCTTATCCGAATGTGCTGACCCCTGCTTTCGTGGTGCCAAGCTCGATCCTGCTGCACGCGCTGTCGCTGCGCCAGCTGCGCCGCCGTAGCTGCGCGAATTCGACTGATGCCCCAGACGACGCGCCCCGGAGGGGGTTAGAACCCTCCTCGAACTACTGAGGTTGCCTTGGGGTCTTCAAGACCCCAAGGCTCGAGAATCGGTGTGGACGTTCGGCTCGGCGAGACCGACTTGCGCCGCCGCACGGTCCGGCTGATGGAACGCGGTGCGCGCAAGCATGAAGAAGCTATCCCTGTCTCGCGTAAGCGCATGCAACGCTGGAGTGAGCGTTCTCGCCCGACCTCGCGCCCTCCGATGGATCGGCAAGGCTACCAGTTGATTGAAGACGTTACCTCGGGAGGAACGCATGACCCTCGAACTTAAGCTGCTGGTCTGGTCGACGGCGCTGGCCTTGATTCAAATGCTTGTCGCCGTACTGGCCGCGATAGCGCAAGTTGGGGTTTTGCCGCTCGTCGGCAACCGCGAAAATCTGCCGGCTTTTGAGGGATGGGCAGGTCGCGCGCAGCGAGCGCACCGCAATATGTTGGAAAGCCTAACCATCTTCGCGGCGCTCGTGCTAGTGGCCCAGTTTGCAGCCAAGTCCAACGCTGTGACGGCACTCGGCGCCCAATTGTTCTTCTGGGGCCGCCTCGCCTATGCGCCGGTTTATGTCGTCGGCGATTCCATGGCTTCGCACTGGCTTGTGGGGCGTTTCGTTCGTAGGGTTGTTGCAAATCCTCTCGCAAATTCTGTAGGCATCGAAGCACCCTCGGGAGTCCGCTCCGGTCTTGTGAAAACGCGAAGACTCTTCGGAATCGCGATAGAAGAAATTATTCGTCCAAGACCGCTTTAATCGCCCAACTTGCAAGCGAATTCAACCTAGAAGTCGAACTGAAAAATATCATTCTCCGTCGCGTTTCGATTTTTTGAGTTTTTTGCACAGCCAGGTTCATACGGCGCGCGCTCCCCTCTGTGATGGTCATCACGAAATCTCAGATCGGGCGCTGAAGGTGAGCTGGGTCACGGTAGCGGCAAGAGCGTCGAGCCAATGTGGCCGCACCGGCGACGGATGGTCCGCGCTGGCTTGAATAGAGAAGATCATGAGCAAGCCCACGCTGCGCAATGTCAAAGCCGCTGTCGAAGTCCGCGAGCTTAAGGACGAGCTGATCGAGGACGAGCTGAAGACTGTCTCCGGCGGCGAGAGGGCAATGCACGGGGAATTCGTGATAGTAAAGCTTCTGGATCAGGCTTCGCCTAAGATTTTTTAGCTGATGGAGAAGATCATGAACAAGACCAACGAGACGTTCGGAGATCACGACACGCTGGCGGACAGCGAGTTGGGTGCGATGACGGGAGGCTGGGGTTGGTCTTTCGTTTATCGCGCACCCGCCACCTCGTCGGTGCCCGGAGTGCTCGGAGACATAAGAGGTCAGTCGAGTGATAAGTACCACAGAGACGACATCTAGCTTTATTGAGGCCAGTACGGCGGGGTCGCACAGATAGTTCGGAAAGGTGGGCCCGCCGGGACGGCTGCCAGACATCGTCAAATCGAGGGCTGCGGGTCCGGCGCAGCCGTAAAGCATCAACCCCTCGCCTGTATGTGCCAGACCGCAGACCAAAAGCAAATTTCGACCGCCATGCGACGACCCGGACCGCCCCGCCTTGGAGGTTGGTTTGGTTCCGGGCCGCCGAGCAGACCCGCTCGCTTGGGACTTCGCGGAGTGCGAGGGGCATCCCGCTAACAAGAAGCCAGCGATAAGGTTTCAATCCTTGAGGGCGCGCGTGGTGTGCTCGGCGGGCGCTGAAGGCGGCGCTGAAGGCGGGCGGCCGTCAACTCATTGCCCCGGCAATGCCACCACCCTGTCCTCGGGCTTCGGCAGCAATTCGATCACGCGATCCAGCATCGGCCGGCCGCTGACGTCCAGGATGAACGGCAGGAACACCGCCTCGAAGCTCAGGATGCCGCATTCGACTGCGGTGACCTGGCCCTTGATCCAGTCCCGTAAAATGGAATTGACGGCGATGTGGCCCTGCCGCAGCACAGCCTGCTCGTAGTTCTGACGCAAGCTGCGGCGATTGCCGTTCCATGGCTGCTTCTTCAGGTACAACGCCGCCCAGCCTTTCGCCGAGGCGCGCAATTGCAGTTGTCTGCCGCGATGGGTGAACGCCAGCAGCACGGAATGATCATCGAAATTGTCCATGAAGCCGATGAACTCGCAGCCGAAGGCTCGCAGGATCCTGCTGATCTCTTCCCTCGCCTTCTGGCCGGTGCTGGCTGCAGCATAGGAAATCGACATGGTTGGTCTTCTCGGACGGGGCATGGTGCATCTCCTCTGGCTGGCGGCTTCACGCCCCCGCTCTCAAATCGACCACCGCCTCGCGGGGTTCACCGTACTGAACCCGCTCATCGGCCGCACGCACGCCGATCAAGCTGCGCAGGAAGAACGGTGCCTCGTCCACCCACACCTGCCATTCATCGCCGATCTTTCTCGGGCGTGTCGCAGCCAAGGCATTTCACTTGAGATAGTGATATCCCAACCCCGGTAAAACGATGTAAGCACGGCTGCCGAAGGGAACGTGAAATGGCCAGCAATACCGTCCAACAAGGCAAGGCCGCATGGGTTCGATTGAAGAAGGGCAGCCGGAGCTGGACCGACTGGAAAGACGTTGGCCAAGCGCTGCTCGAAGGCCGCGCCATCGCGATGCGCAACGCAGGCGCCGATCGCCCGGCCGGTAAGGGCTATACCCAGGCGCTTTCAAGCTGGCTGACTGACAATCAATTCCGGAAACTGCCGCCGGTGGATCGCACGGCGTTGTTCATCGTAATGGAAAACTTGCCGGCCATTGAAGCCTGGCGCGCGACGCTGCCCGAGGCGCGGCGGTTGCGCATGAACGGCCCGGCCGCGGTGCTGGGCGCCATGCGCAAGGCCGGGGTTGCTGGGACTGTGCTTGAATCTCCACCGCTGCCCGTCATAACGCCCCTCTAAGGACAGCCGTCACAACAACTGAATCGGATTTGGCTGGTGGACCCTGTGATGATTTGACTCGGATCGGCGGGATTCCCGGGATTGGGCTACGGCAGTATGCGGGTCGGCATGATCGACACGCAAGCGATTCGACAGAGATGGGCGTCCGTCGGCTCGAAGCTCGATGAGCGCGGGCGACGGGTGTTCGCAGCCGGCGAGGCCCGGGCGGCAGGATGGGGCGGTCTGGCGGCGGTCTCCGCGATCACGGGGCTGGCGCGCTCAACCATCGGTCGGGGACTGAAAGACCTCGACGCTGCGCCCCTGCCGAAAGGCCGGGAGCGGCGCAAGGGTGGCGGCCGGCGACATCTGTCGAGCCGGGACGCGACGCTGATCGAGGATCTGCGCAGCGTGATCGAGCCGGCCACGCTCGGCGATCCCATGCGCCCGCTGTTGTGGGTGTCGAAAAGCCACGACAAGGTGGCGGACGCGTTGCAGAAGCAGGGCCACGAGATCAGCGCCAGCAGCGTGAAGAGATTGTTGCCGACGCTCGGTTACAGCCGGCAGTCGAACCGCAAGGCCGACGAGGGCTCGAAGCATCCCGACCGTAATGCGCAATTCGAGCACATCAACGCCAAGGTGATCGCCGCACAGGCCGCGGGACAGCCGGTCATCTCGGTCGATACCAAGAAGAAAGAGCTGGTCGGCAACTATAAAAATGGTGGCACCGACTATCGCCCGAAAGGCGATCCGCGGCGCGTGAAGGTGCACGACTTCGAGGACAAGGAGCTTGGCAAAGTCGTACCTTATGGCGTGTACGACGTTGGTGCCAATGCAGGCTGGGTGAGCGTCGGGATCACAAGCGATACGGCTCAGTTTGCCGTCGCCTCCATCCGCCGCTGGCGCGACGCGATGGGGCGCGAGCGCTACCCGAAAGCCCGCGAGTTGACGATCACGGCCGATGGCGGCGGCTCAAATGGAACGCGTGTCCGGCTGTGGAAGGTCGAATTGCAAAAACTCGCCGACGAGACGGGTCTCGTGCTCAACGTTCATCACTATCCGCCGGGCACGTCGAAGTGGAATAAGATCGAGCACCGCCTGTTCTGCCACATCACGCAGACTTGGCGCGGGCGGCCACTCGTCGATCGCATGGCCGTGGTCGAGCTGATTGCTGCGACGACGACCAAAGCTGGCCTGAAAGTCGAGAGCGCCCTCGATGCCACAACCTACGAAAAGGGCATCAAAGTCAGCGATGCCGAGATGAAGATGCTCGACATCCAGGGCGACGCATTCCATCCTGAATGGAACTACACCATCCGCCCGCGAGCAGCCGCTAACCGGAGCGATTAATATGGCTGGTGTCCTAAGCGCGGCACGTGCGTCGGGATCTCCCTGCGGTCCGCCGCCGGGTCGCAGGCCCGGTGCGCGGCGACAAGCGATATGAACGTCTTGTTGTCGTCTGCCAAAAACTTGTTCGTACCTGCCAATCTGACTGCGACACGTTGCCGCTTCCCAGACGCTTCCCAGAGCCAAAACTGGGAAACAAGCCTCTCCGAAAATCCGGCCCAAGTCTTTGATTTTGTTATCCCCGTAACTCACAAGAGGGCGTCGGTTCACAAGGGCGACGTGTCACGCCAGCTGCCGTATTTTGAACCCACCATGAACCCACAAGGTCTTGTTATGAACGCGTTTGCATTTTCGGTTATTAAATTATCGTTTTATTTTAAGGACTTAATGGTCGGAGCGAGAGGATTTGAACCTCCGACCCCTAGTCTCCCAGACTAGTGCGCTAACCGGGCTGCGCCACGCTCCGATGCCGTTCCATTAGCTGCGATCGGCGTGCTGCGCAAGGCTGCGGGATTGCGCCCGGAAACGGCCAGAACGGACAGGTTCCGCCCGCCGTCAGCCTTCCTTGTTCGCCGCATCCAGCAATTGCCGGCAGGCGATCAGGTCGGCCAGCACGCGTTCGAGGCGTTCGCGGTCTGGGCCAGCTACGGGTCCCGGTATCGTGGCCGCCTTGCCCTTACCGAAGGGTGCCAAGAGGCCGTCCTCGTCCGTATCGACGAATCGATAGTCGATGCCCTTGTCGGTTTCGTAATCGTCGTCATCGACGTCGAGACCGATGGCCTCGCCCTCCTTGGGCTCCTGCAGGCTCAGCCCGATCGCCTCCTCGACCGCGCCGAACGAGACGGCGGAGTTCTGGTCGGCAAGTCCCTGCACCGATTTGATGCCGTGCTCTTTCAGTATCCGCTGCACCCCGCGGATGGTGTAGCCCTCGCCGTACAAAAGGCGGCGGATGCCCTTGAGCAGATCGACGTCGTCGGGGCGATAGTAGCGCCGGCCGCCGCTGCGCTTCATCGGCTTGATCTGGGTGAAGCGCGTCTCCCAGAACCGCAGCACGTGCTGGGGAATGTCGAGATCGTCCGCGACCTCGCTGATGGTACGGAACGCATCCGGCGCCTTGTCCAAATGCTCGCTCCTCTTAGATTAAGAGAACGTGGACGGAGTAGCGGCGCTACTCTTCCTTGCCTTCGCCATTACTGACCGCGTGGCCATTGATACGCTGCTTCAGGATGGCCGACGGCTTGAACACCATCACGCGACGCGGAGAGATTGGCACCTCGGTGCCGGTCTTCGGATTGCGTCCGATACGCTGACCCTTCTTGCGCACCATGAAGGAGCCGAACGACGACAGCTTCACCGTCTCGCCTTTCTCAAGGCAATCGGTGATCTCCTTCAAAACGAGCTCGACAAACGCCGACGATTCCGTTCGCGACAGGCCCACCTTCTGGTAGACCGCCTCGCACAAATCAACGCGTGTAACTGTTTTTCCGGTCCCGGTCATCGCCTGCCCCGTACTCTCGGCGAACAATTTATTCCCTGAAATTATGAGGTTAGCTTGCAATGGTCAACAGTGACCATCATGCATACGCATGAAAGCACGAATAAGATTTGTGGGTATTTTACTTAGTGCTCACCAGCGCAGCAGCGCGGAACCCCAGGTGAAGCCGCCGCCCATTGCCTCCAGGAGCAGGAGATCGCCCTTCTTGACGCGTCCGTCCTTGACGGCGACCGCCAGCGCCAGCGGAATCGATGCCGCGGAGGTGTTGCCGTGGAGATCGACGGTCAGAACCACCTTCTGCGGCGCAATATGAAGCTTGTGCGCTGAAGCATCGATGATTCGCTTGTTCGCCTGATGCGGAATGAACCAGTCGATGTCCTCGGCGGTCGCCCCCGTGGCGTTGAAGGCATCGACGATGACGTCGGTGATCATGCCGACCGCATGCTTGAACACCTCGCGGCCTTCCATCCGGAGATGGCCGACGGTTTGCGTCGAGGACGGGCCGCCGTCGACATATAACTTTGCCTTATGCCGGCCGTCGGAGCGCAGATGCGTGGTCAGAATGCCGCGGTCGGTCGACATGCCCGGCTGGTCCTGCGCCTCGAGCACGACAGCACCTGCGCCGTCACCGAACAGGACGCAGGTGCCGCGATCGTTCCAGTCGAGAATGCGCGAAAACGTCTCGGCGCCGATCACCAACGCCCGCTTGCAGGCGCCGGTGCGCAGGAAATTGTCGGCGGTCGCCAGCGCAAAGATGAAGCCGGAGCATACCGCCTGCAGGTCGAACGCGGCGCCATGATTGATGCCGAGCCCGTGCTGGACCGCGACCGCGGTCGCTGGAAAGGTGTTGTCCGGCGTCGACGTCGCCACCACGATCAGGTCGATTTGCTGCGCGTCGATGCCGGCATGGTCGAGGGCTGCGCGCGCGGCATTGATCGCCAAATGCGAGGTGAACTCGCCGTCGGCGGCGATGTGGCGTTGCCGGATGCCGGTGCGCTGCACGATCCACTCGTCGGAAGTATCTACCCGGGCCGCCAGTTCAGCATTGGTCAGGACCTTCCGCGGCAGATAGGAGCCGCAGCCGAGCAAGACCGAACGTTTCGCAGTCACGAGACAGCCTCCTGCGCGGTCTGCGCTTGATCCAGCGCACTGCCGTCGCGATTAAGCATCTGATTGATCTTGGCGAGGAGATCGCAGCGGACCATCTCATAGCCAACATCGACCGCGTAAGCAAAGCCTTCGGCGTTGGTTCCGCCATGGCTCTTGACCACCACGCCCTTGAGGCCGAGCAGAACGCCACCGTTGGATTTGTTGGGGTCGAGCTTGTGCCGCAGCGCCGTGAAGGCATTGCGGGCGAACAGATAGCCTATACGCGACCGCCAGCTCGATGCCATGGCGCTGCGCAAAAATTCCGACATCTGGCGCGCGGTTCCCTCGGCGGCCTTCAGCGCGATGTTGCCGCTAAAGCCTTCCGTGACGATCACGTCGGCGGCGCCCTTGCCGATCCCGTCGCCCTCGACGAAGCCGATATAGTCGAGCTCCGGCAGGTTCATCGCACGCAGCTGTTCGGAGGCCTCGCGAATCTCCTCGCCGCCCTTGACTTCCTCGACCCCGATGTTGAGGAGACCTACGGTCGGGCGTTGCTTGTCGAACAGCACGCTCGCCATCGCGCTGCCCATCACCGCGAGCGACACCAGATGATGGGCGTCGCCGCCAATGCTGGCGCCGAGATCGAGCACGACCAAATCGCCGCGCATCGTCGGCCATACGCCGGCAATGGCCGGGCGATCGATCCCCGGCATGGTGTGCAGATGGAAGCGCGCCATCGCCATCAGGGCGCCGGTATTTCCCGCGGATACCGCAACATGGGCCTCACCCTTCTTCACGGCATCGATCGCAAGCCACATCGACGAATTCTTGCGTCCGCGGCGCAGCGCCTGGCTCGGCTTGTCGTGCATGGCGACGGTGACGTTGGTGTGGACCACGCGCGAGGCCTTCTTCAAGGCTGGGTAATTGGTGAGCTGCGCTTCGATCAGCGCGCTGTCGCCATAGAGCAGAAATTCGGTGTCGGGCCGCCGGGTCAATGCAGTCGCTGCGCCGGGAATGACGACCGATGCGCCGACATCGCCACCCATGGCGTCAAGCGCGATTCGAACCTTTTGAGGCATGAACGTCCCGGAAACCTGATCTCTTGCAGCCCTGTTAGAGCCCGGCCGCGCTGAAAGCATCCGCGGATAGCGGTGCTCGACGGAACGCATCGCTATCGTCCCCGCCGGGCCGCGACAATAGCGTGTCCCCGTGCCGACACAACCTCTTGACCACTGTCTTTCGGGAAGTGGAACCGGCGTCGCCCGGAATCGGGAATAGAGGATAAATTTAGTAAACTCAATAGCTTATGCCAGTTTCCTGGTTAGGAATCGTAGCCACCTCAAGCGGAATACAGGCTCATCGCCCACTTTAACTGCGCCTCACTTGCTTTTGGGCTTCTTGGCGCGCGATTTTTTCGGCGCGACCTTGAGCGCCTTCAGCGCGGCAAAGGGGTGATCTTCGGGATCGGGGGCTTCAACCAATGACTCAAAAACCGCATCCGGTTTGCGCGGATATGGATCGATCCCGAGATACAGCGCGTCGGTGGCGAGCCTGCCGAGATCGATAATGCCGTTCTCGATCGGCTCCGGCGGGTCGGGTGTTTCCTCATTGCCCTCCTCGGCCTCATCGACCAGAGCGGCCATGTGCGGGACCTGCTCGCGCGGCGCGAAGATCAGATCGATCGGCTCGTCGATCTCGCTCTCGATCTCCTCCAGCGTCACCACGCAGGTCTGTCCGACGCGCGCCCGCACTTGACCCGCGACATGATAGCGGCCGCCGTTCTTCGGCGTCACGTCGAACGACGCACTTACCGAGAGAACCGCGCGCAGGCCGCCGACATCGGCGACCGCATTGCGCGTGGCCTGATCGGCCTCGAGGTCGCGATGCAGGCCGGTGTCCGGTATCTGCGCCACCGCTATGGCGACACGCCACGGGTCCGGTTTCTTGATCATGCCAGTCTTGCTCATGCTTCAAATGTTCGCCTGCTCGGGTGAGGGAAACAAGAAGGTGCCGCTCGATAGCGCCGCCTCGCTTTCGCGAGCCAGCGCCGCCATCGCAGTCTCGGCATACGCGGCGAGCCGGCGCGCCTTCTCGATCTTCTCACCGTTGAGGATATTCTTGCACAGCGCCTGCGCCAGGGCCTCGTGCCCGTCGGTCAGCGCCAGATCATAGGCTGCGGTGCGGCCATAAAAGGCCTCGCCGAAGGCCTGCATGCGCTTGGGCACTTTGAGATCGCTGACGCCCAATTCGCGCAGATTATCGTCCAGATCGCTGCAAAAATGATCGAACAGGGCCTGCGACAGCTCCTTGCCCGCCTCGACCGATTTCAGCCGCCGCAGGACCAGCCATAAATGCATCAGAAGCAGGTCAAAACGCCCGTTAACCGTGTCCGGGACCCCCAACTCCCGATAAAACAACGGTTCTCGCGCTTGCGTCACGATCATGCCATAGATGGCTTCAATGGTGCCGCGCGGGGCGAGCCGGGGTTTCCTGAAGTGATTGAACGGCCAAAGCATTGTGGGTTCCGCATGCGAGCCCCAAACGGCTTGTTGGGTGCCCGCGCATGTTGCAATCCTGCGTGCTGCCCGGTACGTCAACGCCTCGCGCGATGCAAGGGGACGGGTAAGCTCCGCAAATGACCGAGACGAGCCATTTTAGCTCATGCGCGCTCTCGCCGCGCCGCCCCACAGCGCGCTGGCGCGGTTTTCGCGCTGCTGCGGCTGTTGCGCTGGTCTGCGCGGCTCTCGGCGGTTGCACCGGCGAGCAGTTCCAGAAGGGCTATATCCTGCCGCCCGGCGCACTTGAGCAGATTCCGATCGGTGCCAGCCAGGACCAGGTGCTGATCGTGATGGGCACGCCCTCCACGGTCGCCACCCTGAACGGCGAGGTGTTCTATTACATCTCGCAGCGCTCCGAGCGCAAAGTCGCCTTCATGAACCAGAAGGTGGTCGACCAGCGGGTGATCGCGATCTATTTCGACAAGAACCGCCAGGTGCAGCGGCTCGCCAATTACGGGCTGCAGGACGGCAAGATCTTCGACTTCATCAGCCGCACCACGCCGACGTCCGGCCAGGAGATCAGCTACCTGACGCCGCTGTTCAAGCTGCTCAGCTTCAACTAACGCCAGCCATTTTTCGGGCGCGATCGCGTGCCTGCGCCAAGTCGCCCGCTTGCCGGACCGCTTCGCGCTGCCTACGCTCGCCGGCAAAGCAACAATCAGGGAGTGAATTTGTGACCACCCGAAGTTTTTCCCGCCGTAACGTCTTGACGGGAGCCGCCGCGCTCTCCACGGCGGCCATTTTGCCGCGCACGAGCCTGGGGGCCGACTGGCGGCCCACCGAAACGGTCCGCCTCATCGTGCCGGCCGCACCGGGAGGCACCACGGATGTGATGGGCCGTTTGCTGGCGGCGCATCTGCAAATCGCGTGGGGACAGTCGGCGATCGTGGAGAACCGCTCCGGCGGCGGCGGCACGATCGGCACCACTGAAGTCGTGCGCAACAAGGGCGACGGACACACCATCCTGGTCGGCAATCCCGGCCCCAACGCCATCGCCTACACCATCTTCCGGAATATGGCCTACAAGCCCGAGCAGTTGCAGCCGGTCTCCAACCTCATCCGGACTCCCAACATCATCTCGGCGCACCCATCCGTGCCGATCAAGTCGATCGCCGACATGATTGCCTATATCAAGGCCAACCCTGACAAGCTGACTTACGGCTCGTCGGGTGTCGGACAGAGCCCTCACCTCACCATGGCCTGGCTGCTGCAGCTCACGGGATTGAAGATGGTGCACGTGCCGTTCCGCGGCGCCGGTCCGGCGCTTCAGGCGGCCCTCGGCGGCGACATCCAGATACTGTCGGACAATCTCTATCCGACACTGCCGCAGGTGATCGACGGCAAGCTCAACGCCCTTGCGGTGACCACGCCCGAGCGCAGTGCGTTGGCGCCGAATATTCCCACTGTGCGCGATACCGGGCCGGAACTGGCAAAATTCGACGTCTCGTCCTGGTTCGGAATCTTCCTGCCGAAGGCCGCGCCGGCCCCTATCGTCGACGCCCTCAACAAGGAGATCAAGGTCTTCCTGGACCGCGAAGACATCAAGAAGAACGTCGCCACGATGGGCGCGCGCACCGACTACGGCACGCCGCAACAATATTCCGATTTCGTGGCCGCGGAGACGGTGAAGTTCGCCGAGATCATCAAGCGCGAAGGGTTGCAGATGGACGCGAATTGAACGCATGTCCGGGACGTGGCGCAGCGCCGCGCCGCGAGATGTGCCGCCTTCATCGAGAAGGAAGGGTTGCAGATGGAGGTGAAGTGATCTGGTTCGCCTGCGGCGCCGGGGATTTCATCCAGTGGAAGACGAGGAGAACCGCCGCGGCCAGCCCGACCGCCAACATCGCTCCCGGCTGATAGAGACCGCCTCGTTTGCCGAAGCCACTTTGCGGTTTGCCGCAGCTTGGACAGACAGTCACACCCATCAGCATTTCGCTGCCACGCTGATTGCACCGGGTCATCTCAAACTTCATGGTGACCTACCTTTCGCGCGAGCGGTCGACAAAAAACCCGCGGCTTGCACCGCGGGTTTGTCGCAGATGATGTGTCTTGGGTTCAGTGCGCCAGGATTGCCAGCAGCAACAGCGCCACGATGTTGGTGATCTTGATCATCGGGTTGACGGCGGGGCCGGCCGTATCCTTGTAGGGGTCGCCAACGGTGTCGCCGGTCACCGCCGCCTTGTGGGCGTCGGAGCCCTTGCCGCCGTAATGGCCGTCCTCGATGTACTTCTTGGCGTTGTCCCAGGCGCCGCCGCCCGAGGTCATCGAGATCGCGACGAACAGGCCGGTGACGATCACACCCAGCAGCATGGCGCCGACGGCGGAGAACGCCGCCGATTTGCCGGCCGCGCCGCCGCCCGCGATCGCGAAGATCACGAAGTAGACGAAGATCGGCGACAGCACCGGCAAGAGCGAAGGAATGATCATTTCCTTGATCGCCGCCTTGGTCAGAAGATCGACCGCCTTGCCGTAATCCGGCTTGTCGGTGCCCTGCATGATGCCCGGCTTCTCACGGAACTGGCGCCGCACTTCCTCGACGATCGCGCCGGCCGCACGGCCGACCGCGGTCATGCCCATCGCGCCGAACAAATAGGGCAGCAGGCCGCCGAACAGCAGGCCGACCACGACGTAGGGGTTGTTGAGCGAGAAATCGGGCAGCACGCCCTGGAAGTACGGATGCTTCGCGGCGTTGGCGATGAAGAATTTGAGATCTTCATTGTAGGCCGCGAACAGCACCAGCGCGCCGAGACCGGCCGAGCCGATCGCGTAACCCTTGGTGACCGCCTTGGTGGTGTTGCCGACGGCATCCAGCGCATCCGTCGACTTGCGGACTTCCTTCGGAAGACCCGCCATTTCGGCGATGCCGCCGGCGTTGTCGGTGACCGGGCCGAAGGCGTCGAGCGCCACGATCATGCCGGCCAGCGCCAGCATGGTGGTGGTCGCAATCGCGATACCGAACAGGCCGGCAAGGCTGTAGGTGACGAGGATGCCGGCGATGATGACGAGCGCGGGCATCGCGGTCGATTCCATCGAGATCGCCAGACCCTGGATCACGTTGGTGCCGTGACCGGTGACCGAGGACGACGCGATCGACTTCACCGGGCGAAAGTCCGTGCCGGTGTAGTATTCGGTGATCCAGATGATCAGACCGGTGACGACGAGGCCGACGATGCCGCACTCGAACAGCGCCATGCCGGTATACTTCACGCCCGCCAGCGGACCGAAGCCGATCAGGTAGTAGATGACGAAGGCGACGCCGCCGAGCGACAGGATGCCGGTCGCGATCAGACCCTTGTATAGCGCGCCCATGATCGACTGGCTGGCGCCGAGCTTGACGAAGAAGGTGCCGATGATCGAGGTAATGATGCAGACACCGCCGATCGCGAGCGGCAGCGTCATCATGTTGACCAGCAGCGGCGAGGTCGCAAAGAAGATCGCGGCGAGCACCATGGTGGCGACCGCGGTCACCGCATAGGTCTCGAACAGGTCGGCCGCCATGCCGGCGCAGTCGCCGACATTGTCGCCGACGTTGTCGGCGATCGTGGCCGGGTTGCGCGGATCGTCCTCGGGAATGCCGGCTTCAACCTTGCCGACGAGATCGCCGCCGACGTCGGCGCCCTTGGTGAAGATGCCGCCGCCGAGGCGAGCGAAAATCGAAATCAGCGAGGCGCCGAAGCCGAGCGCGACCAGCGCATCGACCACCACGCGATCGTTGGCCTTCAGGCCCATGACCTGGGTGAGATAGGCGAAGTAGATGGTCACGCCGAGCAGCGCGAGACCGGCCACTAGCATGCCGGTGATTGCACCGGCCTTGAAGGCGAGTTCGAGTCCGCCGGCGAGCGACGTAGTCGCCGCCTGCGCGGTGCGCACGTTGGCGCGAACCGAAACGTTCATGCCGATGAAGCCGGCGGCGCCCGACAGGATCGCACCGATCAGGAAGCCGATCGCGACCTGTACGCCGAGGAAGTAAACCAGCAGCGCGAAGATCACGATGCCGACCATGCCGATCGTCATGTACTGGCGCTTCAGATAGGCCTGCGCACCTTCGCGCACGGCCGCGGCGATCTCCTGCATGCGCGGATTGCCGGCGTCCGATTTCATCACGGAAGCCGTCGCCCAGATGGCGTAAACGATCGAAAGCGCTCCGCAGAGCACGATCACCCATAATGCTGTCATAGAATCTGCCTCAGATGCTTGGTGTCGCCCCACGCCTTCCCGCGAGCGCGGCAGGCGCATAAAAAGGAGGCCATCCCTGCCCAAAAGGGCGGCCTCAAATCGGCGGGACCATGCCAAAATCGTCTCCCCGGCGCAACGTCGCGGAGAGCAAAAAACGTCGATTTTTGAAAGGAATTACCGGGAACGGCAGTCGCCCTGCAGGGGCGACCTGCCGCTAACCCGCTTGGCGGAAAATCCTGGCACCTGCACCGGCGTCAGAGGGCCCGGAAACCGTGGCCGCATTGTCCTGATGGCCCAAAAATACAAGGGCCCGCCCAACCCTTAAGGGGTCGAGCGGGCCCGCGATCCATTTCAGTACATCCGTGAAACGACCGTTTCGAGGTCTTAAGCCAGCGACAGGTTTTCTGCGCTTACCTTGCCCCGCATCTTGTCGGTCTTGAGTTCGAACTCGACCTTCTGACCTTCAGCCAGTCCGGTAAGACCGGCGCGCTCAACGGCGCTGATGTGAACGAACACATCCTTGCTGCCGTCGTTCGGCTGAATGAATCCAAAACCCTTTTGACCGTTGAACCACTTCACTGTTCCCGTAGCCATTTTCTCTTCTCCAAAGCACATAGGCTTTCATTCCGCGCGGCGATCGCACGGATTCAAATCCAATCTCGACGATGTCTCTGGAAGATGCCCCAACGGGCGCGTTCAAAAAGGCACGACGGCAATCGAATGCGCGTACACGTATAGGTTTTCGCAGGAATTGCAATGGCTGGCGGCAAATAAAAGTCCGCCACGACCACGCAGTCTTCAAAAATGGCTGTAAGAGCGCCGTTTCAGCACGATTTCGCTGCCCTGCCCGTCGAGGAATTTCGGCGCAGCACTTCCCGCGACCACCATGCCGATGGAACTTAACGCTACGCCCGCACGTTGCGCGGCTTGCGCGAATGCCTCAACGCGGTCGTCGGCGACCGTGCACAGGACCTCGTAATCGTCGCCGCCGGCGATCAAAGCTTCCATCCCGACAACGCCGCGCGACAGCAGATCAGCCGCCACATCCGACACCGGAATCGAGTCCAGATCGATCACAGCCGAAACGCCAGACACGCTGCAGAGCTTGGCGAGATCACCGGCGAGACCATCGGACACATCCATCGCCGCACTCGCGTATTCGCGAACGATTTCAGCAAGCGCCAGGCGTGGCTGCGGCACGCGGTAGCGGCCAATCAACAGATCGCGCGCGGCCGCATCGGTGATCGCGGCATGAACCTTGCCGCCCCCGAGCACGGCAAGACCGAGCGCCGCATCGCCGATCGTCCCCGTCACCAGCACGCGGTCACCGGGTTTTGCACCACTGCGATGAACCATCTTCCCTACCGGCACCCGCCCGAACGCTGTGATCGAGATCATCAGCGGACCAGGTGTCGAAACCGTATCGCCGCCGAGCAACGGACAATCGAACTGCTTGGCGTCCTCGCCCAGCGCGGCCGCAAACGGTCTTAGCCAGGCTTCATCTGCGCTACGAAGCACCAGCGTCAGCACGAACCCGGCTGGCGTTGCCCCCTTGGCCGCGAGATCTGAGAGATTAACCCGCAACGCCTTGCGCGCGACGGTGTCGGACGGATCGTCGGGGAGGAAATGCACGCCCTCGACGATGGCATCCGTCGTCACCACGATGTCGTCGCCCGACGGTCTTAGCGTAGCCGCGTCGTCGTTGAGATCGAAGGCGCCCGGATCGGTCGCAAGCGGCCTGAAATAGCGCGCGATCAGTGAGTCCTCGCCGGACGCGGATGGCGCGCTAGCCACGCGCGAACTCATCGGCGCGGAATTGCCGCGCGATCTGGTCGAGCACGGCGTTCACCATGCCGGTCTCGTCCTTTTCGACAAAAGCATGCGCGACATCGACATATTCGGACACGACGACGCGGCCGGGCACGTCCTTGCGGTGTTCGAGCTCATAGGACCCTGCCCGCAGTACCGCGCGCAAAATCGCGTCGATCCGCTTCAGCGGCCAGCCCTTCGACAGTGCGTCGTCGATCAAGGGATCAAGCCTGGCCTGGTCGCGCACGACGCCCGACACGACGTCGCGGAAGAATGCGGCTTCGGCCGGCAGATATTTGTCGCCCTCGACCTCGTTGCCGAGCCAGTGGCTTTCGAACTCGGCAAAGATGTCGTTGATCCCGGCGCCCGCGATGTCCATCTGATACAGCGCCTGCACGGCGGCGAGCCGCGCCGCACCGCGGCGGTTGGCCTTCTTGTCCGGACCCTTCGCTGGCTTCTTGCTCCCTGCCATCATCAGGCCTTTGTCAGCCGGCGCTTGATTCGCAGCATCGCCAGTGCGGCGCGTGCGGCGTCGCCGCCCTTGTTGAGTTCGCTGGCGCGCGCCCGCGCCCAGGCCTGCGCATCGGTGTTGACGGTGATGATGCCGTTGCCGAGCGGGAATCCTCTGGCGACCGCAAGATCCATCAGCGCGCGCGAGGATTCGATTGAGACGATCTCGAAATGAATCGTGTCGCCCCGCACCACGCAGCCGAGCGCGATCGCCGCGTCATAGGGTTTTCCGTTGTTCTCGGCGGCGTCGATCGCAATCGCGATCGCGGCCGGGATCTCCAGCGCGCCGGGCACGGTGATGACATCATGCGTCACGCCGGCGGCCTTGAGTTCGGTAACGGCGCCTTCCAGCAGCGCGTCCTGGATGTCGTCATAGAAACGCGCCTCCACGATCAGCGCGCGCGCGCCTGTGATGTCGGTCTGGTCCTTCAGGGGTGCGCGCCGCGCGTCTGCCATTTCGTTACCAATCGGAATATTTGTCGCGTGTGCTGCGTTTTAGGCGCAGCAGCGTTCAAAGCCAAGGGCTGCCGCTACTTCATTTCCGACAGCCGCGCCGCGTAGCGGGCCATCAGGTCCACCTCGATATTGACTTCGCTGCCCGCCCCCCAGCCGCCGAGCGTGGTGACGCTGAGCGTATGGGGAATGATCAGCACCGAAAAGGTGACATCTTCGACCGTATTCACGGTCAGCGATACGCCATCCAGCGTGATCGAGCCCTTAGGCGCGATGAAACGCGCCAGTTCCCGCGTGGTGCGCAGTTCGAACCGCGCCATATCGGGCAGATCGTCGCGCTTGACGATGCCAGCGATGCCATCGGCGTGGCCGGCCACGATGTGACCGCCGAGTTCGTCGCCGATCTTCAGCGCGCGCTCGAGATTGAGCTTTGTACCCTTGACCCAGTGTTTTGCGGTCGTCATGCCGAGCGTTTCGGCCGCGGCATCGACATCGAACCAGGTATTGCTGCCGTCGACGCCGGAGGCGACTACGGTGAGACACACCCCGTTGCAGGCGATCGAGGCGCCGTCGGCGATGGTTGAGCGATCGTAGCGGCAGCCGATGCGTAAGCGATGCAACTGCCCCTGCGCCGTTGGTGTGAAGCCAACGATTTCGCCGACGTCGGTGACTATTCCGGTAAACATTTACGCGCGCTCATAGATGGTAAGAGTATCCTTGCCGAGGCTTTGGCTAGCACGGACTTTGAACGCGGGCGACCCGGTGAGAGCCGACAGCGGCAATGCGTCCAGCGCGGGAACGCCATCGGCGCCGACGGCTTGCGGCCCGCGCAGCAGCCAGACCTCATCTATCAGGCCTGTCGTAACGAATGATGACGCCACCCGCGCCCCGCCCTCGATCATCAGCCGTGTGATGCCTTTTTCGCACAGCGCGTTCAGCACGGCGGGCAAATCCAGCCCGGGCGGCGTGGCGGTGGCGGCAACACGGATCACCTGCGCGCCGGCCGCACCGAGTTTCATCGCGGCGGGTGCCTCTGACAGGCCCGACGTCATCACCCAGAGCGGTGTCTTGCGCGCGGACTGCACCAGACGGCTAGTGCCGGGTATCCGCAAACTCCGGTCCAACACCACCCGCACCGGCGAGCGCGCCTCCATCCCCGGCAGGCGGCAGGTCAACGAGGGATCGTCCGCCCGCACGGTGCCGATCCCGACCAGGATGGCGTCGCATTGCGCGCGCAACAGATGCACGCGAGTCCTGGCGACCTCGCCTGTGATCGCGACGGGCTTGCGGCCGGCGGCGCCGATCTTGTCGTCGGCGGAAACCGCGAGTTTTAGGATGACATGCGGGCGCTTGTCGCGGATGCGCCGGAAATGTCCAGCGTGGTCGCGCGCGGCTTCCGCGCCACCGAGACCGACATCAACGGCAATACCCGCCGCGCGGAGCCTGGCATGGCCCTGGCCGGCCACTTCCGGATTGGGATCCTCGATCGCAGACACCACGCGCGCGATGCCTGAGGCAATCACGGCATCCACGCAGGGCGGCGATTTGCCGAAATGCGAACAGGGCTCCAGCGTCACATAGAGCGTGGCGCCGCGCGCGGCCTCGCCGGCGCGCCTGAGCGCCTCAGGCTCGGCATGGGGGCGGCCGCCGGGCTGGGTCCAGCCGCGACCGACAATGACGCCGTCCTTCACCACGACCGCGCCGACGGCAGGGTTCGGCCAGGTGCGCCCCTGCCCGCGCCGCCCGAGCCAAAGCGCGAGCTGCATGAATCGTGCGTCGGCGGCCTTGGCGTCCCTGGATTTCTGCGCGAACTGGTCTTCCAGAATGCGGAAGATCATTTGCGTAACGCGGCGACCCGTGCGTCGTCTTCGCCGGACAATTCGCCGAGCACGGCTTCAAAATCCTTGGCCTCGCGAAAGTTGCGATAGACCGAGGCGAAACGCACATAGGCGACGTCGTCGAGCTGGCGCAGATGCTCCATCACGATCTCGCCGATCGCCTCCGACGAAACCTCCGCCTCGCCGCCGCTTTCGAGCTCGCGCACGATCGCCGAGACCATCTTCTCGACCCGCTCGGGGTCGACCGGGCGCTTGCGCAAGGAGATCTGCAGCGAGCGTACCAGCTTGTCGCGGTCGAACGGCACACGGCGGCCGTTGCGCTTGATTACGGTGAGTTCGCGCAACTGCACCCGCTCGAATGTGGTGAAGCGGAAATTGCAGGCGATGCACACCCGCCGCCGCCGGATCACGGCGGAATCCTCGGTCGGACGCGAATCCTTCACCTGCGTATCGAGACTGTTGCAGCTGGGGCAGCGCATCCGACAAACCTTTTCTGGTAGGTGGACCTCTACTAGTAGATCGGGAAACGGTCGGTGAGTGCCTTGACGCGTTCCTTGATGGCCGCTTCGGCCAGCGGCGCCTTGCCGTCTGGCGATTGCGCCAGCGCGTTGAGCACCTCGGCGATCATGCCGGCGACCTGCTGGAATTCGGCGACGCCGAAACCGCGCGTGGTCGCCGCCGGCGTGCCCAGACGCAAACCGGAGGTGACGAACGGCGTCTCGGGATCGAAGGGAATGCCGTTCTTGTTGCAGGTGATCGCGGCGCGCACCAGCGCCTTCTCCGAGACGTTGCCCTTCAGGCCCTTCGGCCGCAGGTCGACCAGCATCAGATGGTTATCGGTGCCGCCGGAGACGATGTCGAGGCCGTTGGCACGCAGGCTTTCCGCCAGCGCCTTGGCATTTTCGACCACGTTCCTGGCGTAGATTTTGAAATCCGGGCGCAGCGCTTCGGCGAACGCCACCGCCTTGGCGGCGATCACATGCATCAGTGGACCGCCCTGCAAGCCCGGGAACACCGCCGAGTTGAATTTCTTGGTCAGCGTCTCGTCGTTCCACAGCATCAGGCCGCCGCGCGGGCCGCGCAGCGATTTATGCGTGGTCGTGGTCGTAACATGCGCATGCGGCACCGGCGAGGCATGCGCGCCACCGGCGACGAGACCGGCGAAATGCGCCATGTCGACCATGAAGTAGGCGCCGACGCTGTCTGCGATCTCGCGGAAACGCTTGAAATCCCAGGGGCGCGAATAGGCGGAGCCGCCGGCGATGATCAGTTTCGGCTTCACTTCCTCGGCGCGGCGCGCGACCTCGTCCATATCGATGATCTGGTCGTCGCGGCGCACGGTGTAGTGCTGCGCCTTGAACCACTTGCCGGAGATATTAACGGGCGCCCCGTGGGTGAGATGCCCGCCGGCGGCGAGATCGAGGCCCATAAAAGTGTCGCCGGGCTGTAGCAGCGCCAGAAACACCGCCTGGTTCATCTGGCTGCCTGAGTTGGGTTGAACGTTAGCGAAGCCAGCACCGAACAGCTTCTTGGCGCGCTCGATCGCCAGCGTCTCGGCGACGTCGACCCATTCGCAACCGCCGTAATAACGCGCGCCCGGATAGCCTTCCGCGTATTTGTTGGTCATCACCGAGCCCTGCGCTTCAAGCACCGCGCGGCTGACGATGTTTTCGGATGCGATCAGCTCGATCTCGTGGCGCTGCCGGCCGAGTTCGCCCTTGATGGCGGCGGCGATTTCCGGATCGGCCTCGGCCAGCGTGGCCGTGAAGAACGAGTCGGGGGCGGAGGCGGTTTTGGAGCTGGAAGACGGAGGGGTCATGAGGTGAAATATCTCCACCGCCGCAAGCCCTTAGGGGCAAAACGGTCGGTCATGTGTGGCGGTCGAAAGAAGCTCTTGCGAGATACCACATCGGCCGGGCCCGGCCAAGCACTTGCGGTATGCGGTTGATATTTATGCAAGATATGGTGGGGATGGCGGGGATGGCCAAGGCCACTCCCCGTCGCCCCGGCCTTGAGCCGGGGCCCATAACCACAAATGGCCGTTGGCGGAAGAAGACGTCTGCCAGAGTGCCTTTTACGAGGGCCGTCCACATATGGATTCCGGCGCCCGTGCGCAATTGCGCACCAGGCCGGAACGACGGGCTATTTGGCAAACCGGTACGCCCCGCCCTTCTCGACCGAGCGCTGGAACGCCGGGCGGGCGTGCATCCGCGTCAGCCAGGCTGCGAGGTTCGGATAGGGTCCGAGCTTGTCGAACACCTTTGCCATTTCGCTGACAAAGCTCATCTGGATGTCGGCGCCCGACAACGACCGGCCGATGAAGAACTCGCGGCCCTGCAGCGCGCGGTCGACATAGCCGAGATGATTGGCGATCTCGCTGTCGATGCGCGGATGCAGTGGAGTGCCCGCCTCCTTGAGCCGCGAGACATAGAGATTGAGCATCAGCGGCAACATCGCCGAGCCTTCCGAGTAATGCAGCCACTCGTTATAGACCTCATAGTCGGCGCTGCCGGCGGCCGGCATCATCGCGCCCTTGCCGTAACGGCGGATGATGTAATCGACGATTGCGCCGGACTCCGCGATCCTGACATCGCCATCGGTGATGACCGGCGACTTGCCGAGCGGATGCACGGCCGTGAGTTCGGGCGGCGCCAGCCGCGTCGTAGCATCGCGCTGGTAACGCTTCATCTCGTAGGGGAGCCCGAGTTCTTCCAGCAGCCACAAAATCCGCTGCGAGCGGGAATTGTTGAGATGATGAAGCGTCAGCATGCGGATTTCCTCGGGGGATTCGGTTGGGTTTGTTGTTTACCAGAACTTTCTGGCATGGTCATTGCGGGTGACGACGACTGGATGTGTGTTCGCGATCTCGCGGCACGAAGTGCCCGAGTTGTTGATGAATTCTCCGCCCTCAAAAACAGAGGGCGCAGGGAAAGCCGGGTGCGCGCTGCACCCGCGGTCTCGTGTGCAATGTGCACAAAAAGGTGCGCACACGAGCATACAGGTCCAGCGGAGGCATCCCGGCTTTCCCTGCGCGATGGTTTTACGACTTACTTCGTGCTCTCCTTGGCGACCGGGCTTTCTTGCCACCATCGCTTGCGAATAAATCCGCAACCTTGACGCCAGCGTCGGGGCGTCGGGACCACACGACTTCGCCGTACGCTTCAGTGCCGTTCGTCAAAGGCACGTCCGCGTCCACCGCATCCCACCGCACGTTCGTGACGATCGCGAGCCGCCCCTCTGGTCGGGTGAGACGGGCAGAATCAAATCACTGATTTGCCCGACGGCGAAAGCGGAATATTTTCTTAGAGAGGGATTGACAGCTTTTGCTGATTTGCCCGACGGGTAAACCAGCTTGAAATGCTTCGACAATTAAGGTTTTCGCGCAAGGCGGATAGCGTCGCCCGCTCCGATTGGCTAAGGTTCCAACGGAGGAAACATGGTCAAACGCGGTCGAAAATCAGCAAAACGCGCGACAACGCCGCGGCGCACAAGGGCGATTCCGAAGGCAAAATCGTCGACAGCAAGGGCGTCGAAGCCTGGGTCACTCGCGTCGAAGGCCAGCAAGCCCAAATCCGGAAGATCGAAATCCCGGATGGCGCGGCTCGAAAGTGAACTCCGTATTGCTCGCGACCGCCAGACCGCAACGTCCGATATCCTGCGTGTGATCAGCCAATCGCCCACCGACGTGCAGCCGGTCTTCGATGCGATCGTCCTCTCCGCCGTGCGGCTGCTCGGCTGCGACAGCGCTTTCATCCTGCTTTGCAATGCCACGACCGTCTGGCCCGTTGCCGAGGCCGGGCCGGAGGGACCGCGCCAGATAGGCGTTGGGCCCGCACCGATCGACCCGGACGCCACCTTCCCGTCGCGCGCCATCATTACCCGGAAAAATCTGCACGTGCCGGACTGGTCGACGATCGAACTGCCCGAATACGAGCGCCGTGTCCGTGAGTTGCGCGGCTTCAATTCAGCGTTCTACTTGCCTCTTCTGCGCGATGGAGAATGCATCGGACTGCTTGGCTTCGCCAGCAACCGAACCAATTCCTTCGGAGACGGCGACATCGCGCTGGCCGAATCCTTCCGCGACCACGCCCTGATCGCGATCGAAAATGTGCGGCTGTCCAATGAGACCAAGGAAGCGCTGGAGCGGCAGACCGCGACGGCCGATATCCTGAAGGTCATCGCGAGGTCGCCTTCCGACGTGCAGCCGGTGTTCGATGCCATTGTGACCAACAGCATCCGGCTGAGCGGCGGCTTTAGCGCCGGGGTATACCGGTTTGTCGACGGCAACGTTCATCTGGGAGCGTTCACGTCGATGAACCCGGTTGCGGACGAGACGTTGCGGGCTTCGTTCCCGCGTCCGATTGCCGACCTGGAGCACTTCAGGACCGCACAGCAAACCGGCGATGCATTTGCTACTCCCGACACCGAGAATCAGCCGGATGAGCGGTTGAAAGGCATCGCGCGGGCGCGCGGCTTTCGAAGCTTGCTGCACGTACCGTTGAAGAGCAATGGCACGCCGATCGGCGCGATCGCGATCAGCCGCAGGAATCCAGGCTCATTTTCTGCTCATCACGTCCAGCTGCTCCAGACCTTTGCCGACCAGGCCGTGATCGCTATCGAAAACGTGCGGCTGTTCAACGAGACCAAGGAGGCGCTGGAGCGGCAGACCGCGACCGCCGACATTCTGAAGGTGATCGCCTCTTCGCCTTCAGACGTGCAGCCGGTGTTCGATGCCATCGCCGAACGGACGAACCAGCTCGTCGGCGGTTTCACAACCGTGGTCTGGCGTATTTTGGAAGACGTGGCGCATTTAGCGGCGTTTACGCATGCTGACCCTGCAGCCGATGCAGCCCTCAAGGCTGCTGCATTTCGGATGCCTCTATCGTCGTGGCAATTGGGTGAAACGATCCAGAAAGGGGAGGTCTTTTCGGTTTCCGACACAGAGGAGGACGCGCGCTCTTTGCGGGACTTGGCGCGCCTGCGCGGTTTCCGCAGTGTCTTGTATGTCCCGCTGCTGCGCAATCAGAAGCCTATCGGAATTATCGGGGTGACACGGGTAGAACCCGGGCAGTTTGCCGATCACCACGTCCAACTTCTGCGGACTTTCGCCGACCAGGCCGTGATCGCCATCGAGAACGTGCGGTTGTTCAACGAAACGCAGGAAGCGCTGGAGCGGCAGACCGCGACGGCCGACATTCTCAAGGTGATCGCCTCCTCGCCGTCGGACGTGCAGCCGGTGTTCGCGGCCATCGCGGAGCGCTCGAACCGGCTGATCGAGGGCCTCTCGACTGCCGTATACAGCATTGTCGACGATACGATGCATCTGATGGCCTTCACGCGAATCAGCCCCGAGGCCGATGCGGCGTTGCAGGCGTCGTTTCCGCGACCGTTGTCCGAGGCCGCCTGGGGCGACCAGATCCGCAGAGGCGAGATTGTCGAGATCCCCGACGCTGAGGCCGAATTAGCCGAACAGCCCGGTATGCGCGATATGATGCGGTTGCGCGGCTTCCGCAGCCTGTTGTTCGTGCCATTGACACGCGACGGGGTGACGATTGGAATCATCAGCGTCACGCGCAGGGAGACCGGTACGTTCGCGCCCCATCATGTCCAGTTGCTCCAGACCTTCGCCGATCAGGCCGTGATCGCGATCGGTAATGTGCGCCTGTTCGACGAGGTGCAGGCGAAGACGCGCGACCTGACGGAGTTGCTGGAGCAGCAAACGGCGACATCGGAAGTTCTCGAAGTTATCAGTGCCTCCACAGGCGAGCTGGAGCCGGTGTTCCAGAAGATGCTTGAGAATGCGACGCGCATCTGTGGGGCGCACTTCGGCACGATGAACCTGTACGACGGAGACATTTACCAAAACGTCGCGATGCACAACGTACCTGACGCGATCACCAGGCAGATGTTCGAGCCGATCCGGGCGCATCCGGAAAGTGGCCTCGGCACGGTCGCGAGAACTCATCAGGCGGTTCAAATCGAAGATATTCGGACACAGACGCCCTATCTCGAGCGCCATCCGGCCGTTGTCGCAATGTCCGACCTTGCGGGCGCCCGGACGATCGCGATCGTCCCGATGCTCCGGGAAAACGAGCTGATCGGCACCATTGCGATATACCGTCAGGAAGTCCGGCCGTTCACCCAGAAGCAAGTCGATCTGCTCGCGGGCTTCGCCAAGCAGGCGGTGATCGCGATCGAGAATACCAGGCTGCTGAAGGAATTGCGCGCCCGCACCGACGATTTGAGCGAGTCGCTGCAGCAGCAGACCGCCACCTCCGACGTGCTCAAGGTCATCAGCCGCTCGGCGTTCGATCTGCAGGCCGTGCTCGACACGCTTGTCGAATCCGCGGGCAAGCTCTGTAACGTGACCATGACCAACATCTGGCTTCGAGATGGTGACGTTCTGCGATCGCAGGCTCAAATCGGGATGTCAGAAACATTTTCCGAGTTCTTGCGGACTTATCCGATTGCACGGGATCGAGGAAAGTTTGTCGGGCGCGTGTTTCTGACCGGCGAACTGGTGCATATGCCAGACGTGCTCGTCGATCCCGAGTACACATTCGTCGAAGCGCCCACGATCGGGCAGTTTCGATCGGCGTTGGGTGTTCCCCTGATCAGACAGGGCCAGGTCGAGGGTGTATTTGCGCTCGCGAAACCGGAACCCGGCGGCTTCACGGATCGCGAGATCGAGCTTGTCCGTACCTTTGCGGATCAAGCTCTGATCGCGATTGAGAATGTGCGGCTGTTCGACGAGGTGCAGGCGAAGACGCGCGATCTGACGGAATCCCTGCAACAGCAGACTGCAACGTCGGAAGTTCTGCAGGTCATTAGCTCGTCGCCCGGCGATCTTCAGCCGGTTTTCAACAAAATGCTGGAAAACGCCACACGCGTCTGCGGCGCGGAATTTGGATCGATGGTTTTGGTCGAGGAGGACGCGGTACGTCAAGCCGCGCTGTACAATGTGCCGGAGGCGCTTGCCGCAGCACGAGCCAACAAGCTCTTTCGGCCGCATCCGCAGGGTCCAATGGCCACCGCCATCCGAACCAGGCAGACGGTTCGGGTTGCGGACGTGCGCACCACTGCCCCATACCTCGAACGCAACGCATACGTGATTGAGTTGGCCGATCTCGGCGGCGCCCGCACGCTTGTCGTTGTGCCGATGCTGCGGGAGGACGAGGCGATCGGCGCGATAACAATCTATCGCCAGGAGATCCGGCCGTTCACCGACAAGCAGGTCGAAATATTGAACAACTTTGCCAGGCAGGTCGTGATCGCGATCGAAAATGCCCGCCTTCTCAACGAGCTACGCCAACGCACTAGCGACCTCTCCAGATCCCTCGACGACCTGCGCGCCGCGCAGGACCGCCTGGTGCAGACCGAAAAACTCGCTTCCCTCGGCCAGCTCACCGCCGGGATCGCGCATGAGATCAAGAACCCGCTCAACTTCGTCAATAATTTCTCGGCGCTTTCGGCGGAATTGACCGACGAATTGAACGACGTGCTCAGGCCAGCCCCGCTTGCCGACAAGATGCGGGAAGAGGTCGACGGGTTGACCAGGCTTTTGAAGAACAATCTCGAAAAGGTCGTGCAGCACGGCAAGCGCGCCGATTCCATCGTCAAGAACATGCTGTTGCATTCGCGCGAGGGTTCGGGCGAGCAGCGGCCCACGGATATCAATGCGCTGCTGGATGAGAGCCTCAACCTCGCCTATCACGGCGCGCGCGCGGAGAAGCCGGGGTTCCACATCACGCTGCGGCGCGACTTCGACAAAGGCGCCGGCTCGGTCGAAGCATTTCCTCAGGAAATCACCCGCGCCTTCCTCAACCTGATCTCGAACGGGTTTTATGCCGCGACCAAGCGCAAGGCGGACAGTAACGGTGCCGATTTTGAACCGCAGCTTTCCGCCACCACCAGGGACCTCGGCGCGCATGTGGAGATCCGCATTCGCGACAACGGCACCGGGATTCCTGCCGAAGTGAAGGAAAAGATGTTCAACCCGTTCTTCACGACCAAGCCGGCGGGCGAAGGCACCGGTCTCGGCCTTTCGATGAGCCACGACATCATCGTGAAGCAGCACGGCGGCAGGATCGATGTAGAAACAGAACCCGGACGCTTCACCGAATTCACCATCCTGTTGCCGCGGACGATCCGAAGGTGATCGACCGGTCACATCAATAAGAGGGAAAACCCATGCGTATTGCGATTGTCGGCGCCGGCGGCGTCGGAGGCGGATTTGGCGCGGCGCTGGCGAAAGCAGGTGCCGATGTCACCTTCATCGCGCGCGGCGCGCATCTGGCCGCCATGAAAAGCGCGGGCTTGAAGGTTCAAAGCCCGCGCGGCGACACCCATCTGGTACCGACGCAGGCAACCGATAATCCCGCCGGGATCGGCAAGGTCGATTTCGTGTTGTTTTGCGTCAAGCTGTGGGACGTCGAGAGCGCGGGCGCGCATATCACGCCGCTGATCGGGCCCGAGACTGCCGTCATTCCGCTTCAAAACGGCGTCGACGCCGCCGAGCGGCTGATCCCGATCCTGGGCGAGAACGCCGTGATGGGCGGCGTGGCGCAGATCTCGGCCTCGATCATCGGGCCCGGCTTGATTCAGCAAGTCGGCACCTTCATGCGCATGGTGTTCGGCGAACTCGACGGCAAACGCAGCCAACGGGGTGGGGATTTTCTCGCGCTGTGCATCAAGGCCGGCTTCGACGCCTCGCTGAGCGATCAGATCCTCACGGATCTATGGATGAAATTCATCCTGCTCGCCAGCAATGCCAGCGTCGTCGCGCTGGCGCGCCAGCGCCTTGGTAAACTGCGGGACGATCCCGACATTCGTCCGCTTTTCATTGCCGCCTACCAGGAAACTTTCAATGTCGGCCGTGCCAAAGGCGTGGCGCTGCCGGCCAACGCGGTCGAGACGATCCTCGGTTTTTCCGACCATTTCCCACCCAACATGAAGCCGTCGATGGCGCTCGATCTGGAGCGCGGCAACCGGCTGGAACTGCCCTGGCTCGGCGGCAAGGTCGTGGAGCTCGGCAAAAAGCTCGGCGTGCCGACGCCGACACACAGCCTGATGTTTGCGATGCTGAAACCGTACGTGATGGGGGCGGCGGGATGAGCGAGCGAACCGCCCTCGCCGTTCACAACCCCGTATACCCCTCTTTCACCGGATCATTACTGCCGTCGAGCTGGCGAAGATAGGTCAGGCCGCACACGGTGAGGCGATGGGTGTCTTTTTCGCCGGCCTCGAACAGCGTCTTCACGTAATCCGTTACCTTCGCGCGCGCCTCGTCGCTCGCAGCCGTAGTGTGGTTCAACAGCAGATTGTAGGTCTGCATGATGCGGTCGATGGCGGCTTCCATGAAGTTCTCCGGGAGAGATCAGACGATGAATGTCTCGGCTTCGAATTTGGCGATCGCCTTGTTGGCGAGGCGGATCTTGTTGAATTCGCCGCGCTGAAACATCGCTACAATAATTTCGAGCAGCCGCTCGTCGGTCGCGAAAGTGTCGGGGATGGCGCCGGCCTTGCGCAGATAGTTCGAGGCGATGGCATAGGCATCGCCCACCACCTCGACATTCATCACCTGCATACCGCGCTCGACCAGCATGTTGTTCGCTCTCCGTGCCGGCTGATAATGCGCAAGTCCGGCATGAGTTCCATTTTGGGAAACGGACTTTCCTTGCAGCCCGAGACAAACCCCGCCGCCACTCGCCAAGATTGCTTCAAAACCGGGCTCCAGCCCGTTGTTTTGACGCGTTTTCCTGGCGCGAACCGGTATCCACTGCGCTTGAAACGTTATAGCCGCCAAAAAACAAAACGCACCGGACCGGAAAACCGGAGCCGATGCGTTTTTGGGAAGCCTTACTGCAAAATGGGTTGAAGCCGTTGGCTGCCGGTCTTTTAGGACGGCCGGCTTGGCCGAAGGCTTCGAAAATCTCAGAGCCGATACAGGATCTGGTCGGTCCAGAACCGCTCAAGCCGGTGCAGCGACTTGTTGAGCGTCGCGAACTCCTCGTTCGAGATGCCGCCGACCTGCTCCACGGTCTTGACGTGCTTCTGATAGAGCGCATCGACGATGCGGCGGATTTCCTGACCCTGCGCGGTCAAGCGGATGCGGACCGAGCGGCGATCGACGCGCGAGCGCTGATGATCGAGGAAGCCGAGCTCGACGAGCTTCTTCAGATTGTAGGAGACGTTGGAGCCGAGGTAGTAGCCGCGCGTGCGCAGCTCGCCCGCAGTCAGTTCCTTGTCGCCGATGTTGTAGAGCAACAGCGCCTGCACCGAGTTGATGTCGGCGCGGCCGCGGCGATCGAATTCATCCTTGATGACATCGAGCAGGCGGCGATGCAGCCGCTCCACCAAAGTCAATGCTTCAAGATAGAGCGGCTGCACCGGAGCTTGACCGGCAGAGCGTTCAGCGGTTTCCACCGCCGTTGCAACGGCTTTGATCATGACACTTCCCCTGTTGTCGTTTTTATCGACTTATTCGACGAAACTTTTGTCCCGTCTGATAGCTTCAACTTAAGGGGCCGGTTTGAAGATCAGCTTAAATAAGACAATAAAGAGATCATGAATTTAAGACAGTGAATCGCGGATTAAGCCCATGGATAAAGGACTTTTCGCAACATTTCATTGACGGTGGATGGCACCTGTTCACGCTTCGTCTACCGCTGCTGTCACATTCGGAAACAGGTTCGTTTGAATTCGAAACGCCTGCGTAAGATGTGTGATGGAACCCTTTACGGTGACTGAAGAGTTACCGCGAAAATCTCGCAAAATTTTACGGGATGGCGTGCCAATTCTTGCACGCAGACACACTAGTGCATCTTCAATAACGACGGCGCGCTTGACGACGCCTGCTATGGCGGCCGTTCGCGCGCGGCCATCCAGGCGAGCGCCAGATATGCCGCCAGCATCACAGCTTCGAAGCCGACCACCGTCAGGCTGCCGCCGTAGATTCCCGGAAACATCAATTCGATCACCGCCATCGACACCACGGTCGTGAGCCACACCACCGCGCCCCACGGCGTCGCAAGCCAGAGGCCCACGGCGGCGACGAGTTCGATCACGGCGAAATAGATCGTCGCGGTCTGCCAGGCCATCGACTGGTTTTCGAACGCCTCTTCCTCGCCGCCGATAAAACCCGTCACCTGGGCCCAGTGGTAAAGGCCCTTGGCGATCGAGACCACCGCCATGATGCGCAGGAACAGCACCAGCCGGCGCGTCCACGCGTTATCGTCCGGCTCGATCCGCTCGGACGAGATCGCCGCCACCGATATCGCATTGTCCCTGGCATTGTCCCGCGACTGGTCGCGCGCGGAGGTGTCAGACATAAGAATCGGTACTCACAGGTGGAAACGGGTCCTTAACGGCTGAGTCTTGGCCTGCCCCGGCAGTAAAATCAATTGCCGTTGTGGCAGGTCAAGCCTGCGGTGACGGCGCCGTTCCAGAATGCTAGAATTAGACCAGGTCCAAATCAGGCTTCCGCCGGGGGAGTACCATCATATGGCGATCAAATTCGGGCGCCCGATCGAAATGCGCGATGCGCCGCGGCGGCCGGCCGCCCTCGCCTCGCCCGCGCTCGACCTTGCGATCCGCCCACGGCGCAACCGGAAAGCGGAATGGTCGCGGCGAATGGTGCGGGAAAACGTGCTGACAACCGACGACCTGATCTGGCCGCTGTTCGTGGTCGACGGCCACAATGCGCGTAACCCCGTAGCCTCAATGCCAGGCGTCGACCGCGTCACCGTCGACCAGGCGGTGCGCGATGCCGAGCGCGCGGCTAAGCTGAAAATCCCCTGCCTCGCGCTGTTCCCCTACACCGAGCCGTCGCTCCGCGACGAACAGGGCTCCGAGGCGCTGAACCCGGACAACCTGGTCTGCCGGTCGGTGCGCGCCATCAAGAAGGAATTTCCGGATCTCGGCGTGCTCTGCGACGTCGCGCTGGATCCCTTCACCAGCCACGGCCATGACGGGCTGATCGAGGGCGGCAGGATCCTCAACGACGAGACGGTCGCGGTGCTGGTGCGGCAGGCGCTGGTGCAGGCCGAAGCCGGCTGCGACGTCATTGCGCCGTCCGACATGATGGACGGCCGCGTCGGTGCGATCCGGGAAGCGCTGGACGACGCTGGTTTTATGGACGTGCAGATCATGTCCTATGCGGCCAAATATGCCTCCGCCTTCTACGGTCCGTTCCGCGACGCGATCGGTTCGGCGAAGACGCTGACCGGAGACAAGCGCACCTATCAGATGGACAGCGCCAATTCCGACGAGGCGCTGCGTGAGGTCGAACTCGACATCGCCGAGGGCGCCGACATGGTGATGGTGAAGCCCGGCATGCCCTACCTCGACATCGTGCGGCGGGTAAAGGACACGTTTGCGATGCCGACCTTCGTCTACCAGGTGTCGGGCGAATACGCGATGATCGCGGCTGCCAGCGGCAATGGCTGGATCGACGGCGACCGCGCCATGATGGAAAGCCTGCTCGCCTTCAAGCGCGCCGGCGCCGACGGCATCTTGACGTATTTCGCGCCGAAGGCAGCGGAGAAGATCAAGGCGGAGGCGTAAGGAAAACGCGAATGGCGAATAGCGAATGGAGGTTCCCTACTCGCTATTCGCTACTCCCCATTCGCCACCTAAATGTTGCGGCTAGTTAATCTTCGCCGGGCCTTGGCAGGTTAACTGCCGGTTCCCATGTCTCAACATCCGGGAATATGCACGGTCTGGAGGACTGATCATGTCGTATAGGGGTTCGGGGAATACCGGTGGTGGCGCCTGGCGTAACGATGGCGGAGTGCAACCGCATGCGTTCGATCCATATTTGCAGCCGGAATTGTTTCGCGGCGTGCTGACGCGGCGGATCTTTGCGTTCCTGATCGACCTCGTGGTGTTGTCGATCCCGGTCATCCTCGGTTACCTCTTCATCGCCGTGTTCGGCCTGATCACGCTGGGCCTCGGCTGGGCGCTGTTCTGGCTGGCCTGGCCGGCCTCGATCGTCTGGGCGATCGTCTATTACGGTGCTTCCCTCGGCGGCCCGCATTCGGCCACCATGGGCATGCGTGTGATGGATCTGGAGCTGCGCACCTGGTACGGCGCGCCCGGTTACTTCGTGCTCGGCGCCACGCATGCCGTGCTGTTCTGGGTGTCGATCTCGTTCCTGACGCCCCTGGTTCTGCTGGTCGGCCTGTTCAACAGCCGCCGCCGGCTGCTGCACGACATCATCCTGGGAACCGTCGTCATCAACAGCTCGGTCCGCACCCAAGTGGCGCCGGCAGCACGAAGCTACTGAGGGTTGAAAGTAGTCAAACGGATTGACCGTCAGCCTCCGGGGCGCGATGCTCGCTCCAGTCCGGCCTTGATTTGGATCAGGGCCGAACGCCGGCGACCCGGTATCCAAATCTTCACCGGAAAGAGCTATCGTCCGCTGTTTCGGAGGCCTGACGACCCGACGTGACCCAGCATTCGCGTGATACCCCGCAGTTTTATCTGACGGCGCCCTCGCCCTGCCCCTATCTGCCGGGCCGGCACGAGCGCAAGGTGTTCACGCATCTGGTCGGCGACAAGGCCGGCGACCTCAACGACCTCCTGACCCATGGCGGCTTTCGCCGCAGCCAATCGATCGCCTACCGTCCGGCCTGCGACCAGTGCCGCGCCTGCGTTTCCGTGCGCGTCGTCGCCAACGAATTCCGCCCCTCGCGCAATTTCCGCAAGATTTTGGCGCGCAATGCCGACATCGTCGGCGAGCAACGTAGCGCGGTGCCGACCTCCGAGCAGTATTCGGTGTTCCGCGCCTATCTCGACCGCCGACACCGCCATGGCGGCATGGCCGACATGACCGTGCTCGACTACGCGATGATGGTGGAAGACAGCCACGTCGAAACCCGCATCGTCGAATACCGCAAACGCAACATCGATACCGGCAACACCGGCCGCGGTGAGGCGCTGATCGCGGTGGCGCTCACGGATGTGCTGAGCGACGGGCTGTCAATGGTCTATTCGTTCTTCGAGCCGTCGGAGCAAAACCGCTCCCTCGGCACCTTCATGATTCTCGACCACATCACCCGCGCGAGACGGCTGGGACTGCCTTACGTCTATCTCGGTTACTGGATCGAAGGTTCCAAGAAGATGGACTACAAGGGCCGCTTCCTGCCGCAGCAGCGGCTGGCCCCGTCAGGCTGGATGCGCGTGGACGCGACCGGCGAAGTGCCGTCCGAGCCGCAGGATTAGGCTCAACCGAACAACGTGTCGTACAGCAGCTTGAGGTTCAGCGTCACGATGATGCCGGCGATGATCCACGCCACCGCGGCGACGTAGCGCGAAATCGCAAAGTCGCCCATCTTGCGGCGGTCAGACACGAACCGCACCAGCGGGATGACGGCGAACGGCAGTTGCATCGACAGCACGACCTGGCTGAACACCAGCAAGCTGGCTGGTGCCGCGCTCGCCGTAGAACGCGGTGACGATGACAACGGGAACGATGGCGATGCCGCGGGTGACCAGCCGCCGCGCCCAGTTCGGCAGGCGCAGATGCAGGAAACCCTCCATCACGATCTGGCCGGCCAGCGTCGCCGTCACGGTCGAGTTGAGACCGGACGCCAATAGCGCGATGGCGAACAGCGTCGAGGCAATGCCGAGCCCCAATAGGGGCGACAGCAGCTCAAACGCCTGGCCGATCTCGGCGACATCCGAATGGCCGCTGGAATGGAACGTCGAGGCCGCGACGATCAGGATCGCGGCATTGATGAACAGCGCCAGCATCAGAGCGATGGTCGAATCCGTCGTCGCCCATTTGATCGCGTCGCGTCGGCCCTCGTCGGTGCGGGCGTAGGCGCGGGTCTGCACGATCGAGGAATGCAGGTAGAGGTTATGCGGCATCACGGTGGCGCCGATGATGCCGATCGCGATGTAGAGCATTTCGGGATTGGTGATGATCTCGGTCGACGGCGCAAAGCCGCGCAGCATCGCGGCCACCGGCGGGGCCGCTGCAAAAATCTGGATCGCAAAGCAGACCGCGATGACGATCAAAAGCGCAATAACTAAGGCTTCGAGGAAACGAAAACCCTTGTTCATCAGCAGCAATACCAAGAAGGCGTCGAGTGCGGTGATCAGCGCGCCACCGATCAAGGGAATGCCGAACAGAAGTTTCAGCGCGATCGCGGTGCCGATCACCTCCGCCAGGTCGCAGGCAATGATCGCCGCTTCGCAGGCGACCCAAAGCAGGAAATTGACGGGCCGCGAATAGCTGGCGCGGCAAGCCTGGGCGAGGTCGCGGTCGGTCGCGATCCCCAGGCGCGCGGCGAGCGCCTGCAGCAGGATCGCCATCAGGTTCGACAGCAGGATCACCGACAGCAGGGTGTAGCCGAACTTCGAACCGCCCGCGAGGTCGGTCGCCCAATTGCCGGGGTCCATGTAGCCGACCGAAACGAGGTAGCCGGGACCGAGGAACGCCAGCAACCGGCGGGCCCAATGGCCACCGAAGGGCACCGCGATGGTTGCATTCACCTCGGACAGGCTGCGCTGGACGCCGCTGGCGGCGTCCGCGTGCCAGCCCGTGGCGTTAAGGGCATTCCCAGGCAAGGTCTCGGCAGTCAATTCGGGGGTACGTGCATCCATTGCAACAGGATACCGATATTCGATCTTAATGCAACTCATTTGCAACTGCATCTAGCGGTTTGGTTGCACGGTGCGTGGATACCCTTGAGTGCCTTGTCGGGAAGCGGGTGGGTTTGGCCGTCTTGCAGCCAGACAATGCCGGCCAATCGAACGCCTCAGGAAATCACATCATGTCTGCCGCCACGCCGCACCTGCCCCCGACCTTCAACCGCCTCGCCTGGTCCAACCTCGCCGCCCAATCCGCCGAGCAGATTGCCTTGGCTGCCGCCCCAATCGTCGCGGTGCTGCGGCTGGGGGTCGGCGAAGGCCAGACCGGCCTGTTGCAGACCGCACTCACGCTGCCCTTCATCCTGTTCGCGATTCCCGCGGGCCTCCTCGCCGACCGGATCTCACGGCGCTGGCTGATGGCGGGCGCCGAAGCGCTGCGTGCGGCGGCGCTGGCGGCGATCCTGCTCGCGATCTGGCTCGGGCTGATGACGCTGCCGCTGCTGGCCTTGCTTGGCTTCATCGCGGTGTGCGGCACCGTTGCCTACAGCGTCGCTGCGCCGGCGCTAGTGCCGTCGCTGGTTGGCGCGCAACAACTGCCCGCGGCCAATGCGCGGATCGAACTCGCACGCACGGTGGCGTTCGCGAGCGGTCCGGCGCTCGGTGGCGTGCTGGTCGGATGGGTGGGCGCGGCACCTGCCTTCGGATTTGCGGCGGCGCTGTCGGTCATCGCGGTCGTGCTGCTGTCGGGTATCTACGAGCCGGCCCGCGCGCCCTCGCCGCGCCGCCATCCGTTGCAGGACATCAAGGAAGGCGCTGGATTCGTGCTGCACCACCCGCTGCTGCGGCCGGTGTTCATCACGCAATTCATCTTCAACACCGCGTCGTTCCTGCTGCTCGCCGTGTTCGTGCCCTACGCCGTGCGACATCTCGGGCTTTCCGCAACCGGCGTCGGCACGACGCTCGCGATGTACGGCGTCGGCATGGTGGTCGGCGCGCTCTCGGCAACGCGGGTCATGAAGCGTCTCGCCTTCGGCACCGTGATCGGGCTTGGCCCGGTGACCGGCTTCGTCGCCGCCGCCGTGATGGCGCTCACCACGATCGTTCCGACGCCATTGTTGGCAGGTCTGAGCTTCTTCCTGCTCGGCGTCGGCCCGATCCTGTGGGTGATCTCGACCACCACGCTGCGCCAATCGGTGACGCCGCCATCGCTGCTGGGACGCGTCTCCGCCATCAACATCATGAGCTATGGCGCCCGCCCGCTCGGCTCCGCGCTCGGCGCCATCGTCGGCGGCCTCTACAGCGCGGAAGCGTGTCTTTACCTCGCGGCCGCCATCTTCGCCGCCCAGGCGCTGGTGATCTTGATGTCTCCCGCAGTCTCGCTGGCGCGACAACCGGATATGGTCGGCGACGGACCCGTGCTGCGGGCGTGCTGAAGCCCTTCCGTCATTGCCTGCGACAAACGCGAGGCGTTTGCGCAAGGGAGCGATAGCGACGACTTGTCCGCCGAAGCTCATCGGCGAAGGCGGAAGCAATCCATTCTTTCGCCAAACCATGGATTGCTTCGCTTCGCCCGCAATGACGGCTTTGGCGGCGATTTTCTTCCAAAGATTGTCCGCCGACGCCCATTGGCGTTTTGCTATCCCGTTTTATATGATATACGTCATTTCATATCAAATAGGGACCTCCCGTGGCCGACCAGAACTCTCGCGATCGATGCAAGCCCCCGTCCGGAGGCCACCTCCACCGTCCTGCAGATCGCGGTGCTGGCAGTACTCGCCGCCACCGGGACGCTGGCGACCAATATCCTGCTGCCCTCGCTGCCGCAGATGGCGGCGTCCCTGAAAGTGTCGAGCGCGGCGGTCACCTCCGCCATCACCATCTTCCTTGCGGTGTTCGCGGTCGGCCAGCTCGTGGTCGGACCGATTTCGGACCGCTATGGCCGGCACTGGCCGGTCCTGACCGGTTTTGCCGTGTTCTTCGTTGGCAGCGTCTGGTGCGGTCTCGCGACCGACCTGCCCAATCTCCTGACCGGCCGCGTCGTCCAGGCCTCCGGCGCCTGTGCGACTTCCGTGCTGTCACGCGCGATCGCCCGCGACATGTTCTCAGGCCCCGCACTGGCGCGCGCGATGGCGCTGATCATGATCGCGATGGCGGCCGCCCCAGGCTTCTCGCCGCTGCTCGGCGGCGCGCTCGATCATTATTTTGGCTGGCGTTCCGAATTCGCGCTCGTCGCGGCCTTTGCCGTGCTCGGCGCGATCGCCTACGGCATGGTGCTGGGTGAAACCCATCATGCGACGCGAACGCCGCTTGATCCGCTCGCGATTGCCAAAAACTATGTTGGCCTGATCGCCGATCGCCGTTTCGTGGTGCCGGCCGCGACCGTGAGCCTGATCATGGGTGGATTGTTCGCGATCTTTTCGGCAGCCCCTCGCGTGCTGATCGAGGCGATGCACTTTTCGCCGATTCAACTCGGCCTGTTCTTCGCCGGCACCGTGATGATCGTGTTCGCCTCAGGCATGCTGGCCACGAAATTCGCGCCGCGCTACGGGCTCGACCGCTCGATCAGTGGCGGCTTGCTCGCCGCCGCCACCGGCGGCTTCGCGATGCTGCTGGTCTCGCTATACAGCCCGGGCTTCCTGCCGTTTCTCGCCGCCATGAGCGTGTTCCTGCTCGGCATGGGCATCGTCAACCCCTTGGGCACGGCGCAGGCGCTGTCGCCGTTCGGCGAGAAAGCCGGCGCGGCATCGGCACTGGTCGGCTTCTGGCAGATGATGGCGGCTGCGATCGGCGTCTGGCTGGCGGCCACGATCTCGCAAGAGGCGCTGTTCGCGCTCGGCGTGGTGCTGACGGTGTTTTCCCTTGTTGCGGTCGGGCTCTACGCGCTCCGCGCGAAGCAGAACTAGGTCGCGAGATACCGCTCGTACTTTCCGGCCACGACCTCGTCCGACGCGATGTCGGGATCAAGCGTATAGAGATCCTGCGCGCGGCTGATGCCGCGCAGCGCAAAGCGCCCGGTGGAAACCAGATAGTTTCGCCCCACAACATCGAGCCCGGTGCGGAACGCCTGCGACGTCAGCAATTCGCGGTCGACCGAACGGCACATCGAGGCGATGCGGCTGACCTCGTTGACGGCGGGCCCCACCACGGTGAAATCGAGCCGGTCCTCGCTGCCGATATTGCCGTAAAAGACCTCGCCGACATGCAGGCCGACATGGGCCGTCGTCACCGCCACCCCGTCGGCTGTGCGGCGGGCGTTGAGCGCGGCCATGTTGTGCCGGAAACGATGCTCGGCGCGCAGCGCGGCGCGTTTTGCAATCGCCATGTTCTCGTGCGTGAACATCGCCAGCACGCCGTCGCCGATCAGCTTCAGCACCTCGCCGCCGGCGTCGTGGATGGCGTCGATCGAGGCCTGCGCATAATCATTGAGGAACGGGATGATTGCACCGGGCTCAATGCTTTCGCTGATCGCTGTCGAGCCGCGCAAATCCGAGAACCACAGCACCGCGTTGATACGCTCGGTGACGCCGCGGGCGATCCGCCCGCGCAGCACCTGCTCGGAAGCGTCGCGGCCGAGATAGACCCGGCCCAGCGTCCGCGCCACGTCCATCTGCGCCGCGGACTTGATCGCAAGCCCCAGCACCGGCACCAGGTCGCGCAACGCCGCCAGACCCTCGGCGCCAAAACCATCGGCGCGCCGCGTCGTCCAATAGGAGTAGAAGCAGTCCATCTGGCCCATCGAGCCGGCCTCGCCGAACTGATTGACGTAGGAGACGAGATGCTTGTGACCTTGAGCTGAGACATCCTTGATCAAATTGAAATCGAGATGGTCGCAATCGGCAAGATCGATCACCAGCTCGTCCAAGCCGTTTTCCAGCTGGTGGTAGAAGGTCGTCCGCCGCCAGTTCGCCGCGGCATCGCCCGCTTCGGTCGAGCCATATTCGAAACTGTCGCTCTCATTGGTCTCGGTGTCGGTCCAGCGGAAGCCGCGGCCCTCGAACACCGGGTGCAGCGTGTCGATGAAGACGAGCCCGCGCGACAACTCGACGCCCCCAGCGCGGCAGCGCTCGCAGAAACCGCGGATCAGGTCGTTTCCGGGCAGACCCGTCAGGCCCTGGCGGACCAGCCAGTTCATCAGGCGCAGGCGGGGCGTGAGTTCCATGCACTCATTATGCCGCGCAATCGTGACGGACGGAAGGCTCGCGGCTTCCTTCAGGAATACGCGGGCACGACCTGACGAGGGCGACGACTTCGGTCCGCTTTCACGAGCAGCAATTCCCGGACTGAATCGGCGGGCACGGCACAGAGCCGTAGGAGCAAAATACGCAGCAATCGCCCGGAAGAGGTTTGAGACGCTGACCGCAATTGTGGCAATCATAGAAGAACTGGCAGGCGTCCGTCGGCATTGCCTCGACCGACTGATGCTTGCAATGCGGGCAGGTCAGGGTCGATTCCAGCAGCATCGTCGGGCTCACATCTCGATCACAAGCGGCAGTGTACGTTCCTTCGCGGAGCGCGCCAATCAAATGACCGGGACCGCCCAAAAGTCGGGAGTGGATGACGCCACCCGTTACGACTTCGTGGACGTGACCACTTCGCCATCTTCCTTGACGAACGACGCCGCCGGATGGTCGAGAAGATCGAGCACCAGCTCCGACGGCCGGCACAACCGCACGCCCTTCGCCGTCGCCACGATCGGCCGGTTGATCAGGATCGGATGCGCGAGCATGAAGTCAATCAGCTCATCGTCTCTCCATTTCGGGTCGGCCAGCCCTAGTTCCGCATAGGGCGTCCCCTTCTCGCGCAGCAGCGCGCGCACCGAAATACCCATGGCGTTGATCAATTCGACCAGCCGGTTGCGGCCCGGCGGATTTTTCAGATATTCGATCACCTCGGGCTCTTCGCCACTTTGGCGGATCATCGCCAGCGTATTGCGCGAAGTGCCGCAGGATGGGTTGTGATAGATCGTCACGCTCATGATCGCGCCTCCTTCGTAATCGCGTCCACCTCGCCTGCCCCGCGCAGCAGCCAGCCCATCAAGATCATTGCGGCAATCGCGCCGCAGAGTTCGGCGGCGATAAAGCCGGGAAGATCAGTCGGGCGAATACCCGAAAACGTATTGGTCAGGGATCGCGCGATGGCGACTGCTGGATTGGCAAACGACGTCGACGCGGTGAACCAGTAGGCCGCGGTGATGTAAAGCCCAACCAGCCAGGGGACCGCCGGCCGGTTGAACCGGATGCCGGCCAGAATGGTTGCGACCAGGCCGAACGCAGCCACTCCCTCGGCCAGCCATTGCGCCCCGCCGGTTCTTACCTTGAGCGACGCATCGAGGAGCGGCAGTGCGAACATCGCATGCGCGAGGATGGTCCCCGCGATGCCGCCGGCGATCTGCGCCGCCACGTATGACAGTGCTTCATGCTGCGTCAGCTCGCGCCTGAGCGCAAAGACCAGCGAAACTGCCGGATTGAAATGCGCGCCCGAGATCGGGCCGAGAATGGTGATGAGCACCACAAGGATCGCCCCGGTCGGCAGCGTGTTACCGAGCAGCGCGAGCGCGACGTCTTTCGTCAAGGTCTCGGCCATGATGCCGGAGCCGACCACGGTCGCGACCAGCAATGCGGTGCCCAGCGCTTCCGCCGTCAGGCGCCGCGGGAGATCGAAATCGGACATTAGCTGGCCTCGTTCAAGCCCTACACACTAGGAATTGCAGCAAGCTGACGTGGCAGTCACGGTTGCCTCTTGTGGAGCGCAGCACGCAGTTTGCTTTTCATGCGCAACCCGTGCATTTCGCTCGCCGGTGCCATCGCCATAATCGGTACTTTCGCCCATCGTCAAAAAGGTTTCCCACGCAATACCCGCGGGATCGTCGATCCAGGATTTTTCGGATTTGGCATAGCAGCAGACGGTTTCGCCCTGCTCGATGATCTCGCCACCGGCCTTGTGAAGCCGCGCATAGACTTCTTGCAGTTCATCGGAATTCTCGACCTGGATGCCGAGGTGATCGAGGCCGGGCTGCCGGCCGCGCGTCGAGATGGCGAAATTCACCCGGGGATCGTCGAGCATCCACTTGGCATAGTCGATCTTGACCACGGTGGGCTGCGCGGCGAACAACGCCGAATAAAAATTGATCGATTGCGGAAGGCTTTCGACCGCCATGTGAATGTGAAGGCGCTTCATGACATTCTCCCTTCAGGCCGTGACCTTGGCGCGCTTGCCGCGCGCGGGCTTGCATGACGCGACGGGCGCGCAGAGATCCGCCCGTCCACCGCAGCAATCTTCAACCATGAACGACGTCAGCGTCTGAAACGCCGCCAGGTTCGCCCGGTAGATGATGGAGCGGCTCTTCCGTTCGCTCGTCACGAGGCCGGCCCGCGCCAGGATCGCAAGATGCGCCGACATGGTATTTTGCGGAACCGCAAGCATTCTGGCGATATTGCCGGCCGCAAGTCCATCCGGTTCGTATCGCACCAGCAGTTTGAACACGCCCATCCGCGTCGATTGGGCGAGTGCAGCGAGCGCGAGAATGGCAGTTTCCGATTCCATATATCCAAATATCTCGATATATAGAATGCTGTCAAGCAAATTGCTCCGTGGCCGAATCCCTCCTATTCGGAGGCACGGGAACAAATGAACCGGGTGAGACGCATTTCCTTAAGTGGCCGATCCATTATCGTCACGATGTGCGTGGGCCAGCTTGGCAGCTTGCTCCCCCACGTTGTCGTGCCGTCAATTCTGGCCGCGTTCCTGATTCCGGAATGGCATCTGAGCGGCGCGCAGGCCGGCCTGCTCGCGGGTTCGGGCGCGGCCGGCTACATGCTGACCGTGCCGGTGCTGGCAACGCTGACGGATCGCATCGACGCGCGAAAAATTCTGATTGCGGGATCTGCGGTCAGCGCGCTCGGCACATTGCTGTTCGGCATCTTTGCCACCGGTCTCTGGTCAGGGGCGTTCTTCAACGCGATCGCCGGCATCGGTTTTGCTGGCGCCTATATGCCCGGCCTCAAGGCGCTGACGGACCGGCTTGCGCCCGGCGATTCATCCCGCGCGATCACGTTGTACACATCGAGTTTTTCGTTCGGCGTCGGGCTGTCGTTTCTGGTCTCGCAGCTTGTTGCGGAAGCCTGGGGCTGGCGCGCCGCCTTCCTGGTGACGGCGCTGGGCCCCCTGGTGATGCTGTCGGCGTGTTTCCTGCTGCGGCCGGTCACGCCAAAACCCGCGCAAGGCCGCCTGCTGGATTTCGCGCCGGTGTTCCGCAACACCAATGCGATGGGCTTCGTTCTCGGCTATGGCGCGCATTGCTTTGAGCTCTACGGTATCCGGACCTGGCTGGTCGCGTTCTGGACCTTCGTGGCGATGAAGAATTCGGACACATCGATCCTGACGCCCGTGGTCGTCAGCGTGCTGTTCTCCGTACTCGCGATGCCGGCCAGCATTCTCGGCAACGAATGCGCGCTCCGGTTCGGCCGCCATCGCGCCATCACGGCTGTCATGCTCAGTTCCGCTTTCGTGGCGCTGCTGATCGGCGCGTTCGCCGACAAGTCGCCGTGGCTGTTGCTGCCGTTGATCATGGCGTACGCGATCACGGTGCCCGCCGATTCCGGCGCGCTGACATCGGGCATGACGATGGCGGCAGATCCCAGGTATCGCGGGGCGACCATGGCGGTGCATTCGACCGTCGGCTTCAGCCTGTCGGCGTTGGGCGCCTGGGCCCTTGGTGTCGCGCTAGATGCCGCCGGCGGACCGTCGAGCGCTACCGCCTGGACGGCGGCATTTTCAGTGCTTGCTGGCGGCATTCTGCTTGGCCCGGTGGCCCTCTATTGGTCGAGACGGATGACAGCCCGGGCATGAGCGCGCGCCCGCTTTCCATCATCCTGGCGCTCGGCACCACGCAAACGCTGGCCTGGGCATCGAGTTACTATCTGCCGGCGATCCTGGCCGATCCGATCTCGCGCGATCTCGGCGTCTCCTCGAACTGGATCTTTGCCGCCTTCTCCGCATCGCTGGTGATCTCGGCCTTGCTCGGCCCGCGCATCGGCCGGCGGATCGATCTGGTCGGCGGCCGGCCGGTGCTGTCCATGTCCAACCTGATGATCGCGGCAGGGCTGGTGCTGCTCGGTTTCACCTATTCGATCCCGATGCTGATCATTGCCTGGCTGCTGCTCGGAATCGGCATGGCCGCTGGCCTCTACGATGCCGCCTTTGCCGCGCTCGGGCGTATCTATGGCGATGCGGCGCGAAAGTCGATCACCGGCATCACGCTGATTGCGGGATTTGCGTCGACCGTCGGATGGCCGCTGTCGGCATGGGGGCTGGAAACCATCGGCTGGCGCAACACCTGCTTCGCCTGGGCGGCGGCGCATATCCTGATCGGCCTGCCGATCAATCTGTGGATGCTGCCGGCGGTGAAGGGCGCGAAGGCGGCGGTCGCTTCCGCCGTCAAGCCGTACCTCCCGCTCGACCGCACCATGATCTTGCTGGCATTCGTGTTCGCGGCGGCCTGGACCGTCACCGGCGCGATGGCAGCGCATCTGCCGCGCATCATGGAAGCTGCGGGTGCCACCACTGCACAGGCGGTGTTCGCCGGCGCGCTGATCGGCCCGGCGCAGGTCGCCGCGCGGATTTTCGAGGCGGGTTTCCTCAGCCGGTTTCATCCGCTGGTCTCGACGAAGCTCGCCTGCCTCACCCATCCGATCGGCGCCGCGATCCTTGGCCTCGCCGGCGGCGGCGCGGCCAGCGCGTTCGCGATTTTTCACGGCACCGGCAACGGCATCCTGACGATTGCGCGCGGCACGTTGCCGCTCGCGATCTTCGGTCCGGAGAATTACGGCTATCGCCTCGGCATCATCGGCGCGCCGGCGCGGATGGCGCAGGCTGCAGCACCGCTGCTGTTCAGCCTGCTGATCGACACCATGGGCAGCCGCGTCCTCATGGTTTCCTCCGCGCTCAGCCTGTCTGCGTTGTTGGCGCTGTTCCTGTTGCGCGACCGGCCGCCCCGGCCCGATGTCTGAAGGCGGAATTTGCCCTTCCCTTCGCGATGGGTTTGCCGCAAAACCACGGCATGGAAGACCAAACCGGCCCGCCAGGGATAAAAGGCCTTGTGCAATGGGCGATCACGCCGCCGCAATCCTACGCCGTTTATCTCATCGCCCTGTTCCTGGTGGCCGGACTGTCATTTTATGTCGGCACGTTGAAGTCGAAAAAGGCGATCGGCATCGGCCCACCGCCGATCACCGCGCCGCGCAATTGATCCGGGAACGGCTGCCATGACCCGTGAAACACCACCGTCGATCCGGCGCATCAATCCGCCCGAGCTCGGCGACCCGCCTGGCTATTCACAGATCGTTGACGTGAGTGCCAGCCGTCTCGTCTTCATCGCCGGCCAGACCGCGCTCGATCGCGACGGCCATGTGGTCGGCAGGCATGATTTCGCCGCACAGGCAGATCGGGTATTTGAAAACCTCGTGATCGCCCTCCGGATGAGCGGATGCACCGCCGCCAACCTGATCAAGCTCACGGTGTTTTTGACCGACATGGGCAATCTCGGGCGCTACCGCGAGGCCAGGAACCGCTTCTTTGCCTCGGTCACGCCACCGGCCGCGCCTGCGGTGACGCTGGTCGAGGTCTCGAAACTGTATGGTCCCGACTTTCTGATCGAGATCGAGGCCATCGCCGCGGCCTGAGCCGTGCGCGGCGCCTCAATTCCTGAAACGCGCCATGATGATCTCGTCGTGAAAAACGCCGTCGATCAAGATCGCGCGCCGCTTGATCCCTTCTTCGACGAATCCGGCCTTGCGATACAGCGCCGCGGCGCGTGCGTTGCCCGCGAAAACGCCAAGCTCGATGCGCAGATATCCAAACGCATCCGCCGCCGCGAGGCCTTCCCGCAGCAGGCGCGCGCCCAATCCCTGACTGCGCCACTCCGGCAGCAGTCCCATGAAGAGATCGCCGACATGCGCCATCACCTCGCGAGCCGCCGGTGGTATGTTGCACCAGCCAACGACCTGCCGATCGGCGACGGCGACGAGTTGCGGATAGCCCTTTTCAATGTTGCGCTGGACGAAGGCCCGCGCGCGTTCGATTGGCGGTGCCTCCAACAGCGCGAGATATTTGCGTTCGCGCGCCACTGCATCAATAGCGGCATGGAAGCTCTCGATGTCTTGCTCCCGTATCTGACGGACCTCGATGGTCATGTCTCGGCTCCTCGCCCGGTCAGGACGGCAAGCTTCGATTCTACCCGGCCGCATGATCTGGGGTAACCCCTTTCCCTGGTAAACGTTTACGGCCGCGCCTTTTTGACCTCCGACGTTGCGATCCAGATGCCGGCAAACACTGCGACCAGCCCGAGCACCAGGTTGGGCGTAATCGGCTCGCCGACCAACTGGGTAGCGAGCAGGCCTGTCGCAAGCGGATTGACGGTCATGGTGTTGGCGACGCGGGTCGGTGACGCCCGTTCCAGAGCCAGCACCCACAGGATGAATGCCACCGCGCCGCCGGCCACGCCCAGATAAAGGCCGGCGATCCACTGCGCCGTGCTGAACTGGCTCAGCGTGGCGACGCTCCCCGTCAGCGAACCGACCAGGATCAGCGCAGCGGCGCCGGTTCCCATGCCGACGGTGAGGAAGCCAAGCGCGCTCGATCGCTGGATGAACGGACGGGACCAGACATTGTAGAAGGCCATGCACAACACAGCCGCCGTCATGATCAGCTCACCGCGCCAGGCGCCGGGCGGCGCGGCCGAAAGCCCCGTCGCAAGAGCCGCAAAGACGCCAAGCACCGCGATGCCGCGCTTTCAGCAACCACGCCGCCGGGAGCACGCAGCAAAAGCCGATGGCCCAGCGCAGGATCGCCAGCGTGATCGGATCGGTATTGCCGGCGAGATAGCGCGTGATCGCCGCCGCGGTGCCGCCAAGGCAACTCGAAACCAGGGCGATCGCGACGCCCACCCATTCGCCCAACACCGCCTCCCCTACCGCACGGTTTGCATCTATCGTGCCACCAATTGCAGCACGAGAACGCAGCTCATCCGCGCGAAGCTGAGCATGTGATCGCGACAGATCGCGCGCGCGAGCCGCGACTGCTCTTCCGCCGAATCCTGCGCGCCGCCCAATCGGCGGGCGTTCGGGACCGTGCGCGTCATGGTAGGCACGAATCCGCTGCCCGCCAACAGCAGCGAGCCCCAGCTGATCCACCATGCAGTTTCGCCCTGGACGATCTCCGCGCAAATGGCGGCGAGTGTCAGCAGCATGACCAACGCGATCAGCCGGTTCATTGGATAGGCGTCGGTGGTGACGCGTCGGTAATAGGTCGAGATCGACGTCAACACGTCCGGTGGCAGCACGTCGCTTGCGTGCTTGCGCGTCTGCACGTCGAACATCAGGTCGAACCACAACACGGCGAGCAGAAAGCCGGCGCCCGCGGCGACAAAGCTGTGCATGTCGATTCCCCCTGTTGGCGCCCGTGCCTACCGGACACGCCACGATGTTGCATCTTGCGTCCGCGGCTACGCCGGGCATAGCCTGTCCGCGGGGACATCGCAGCCTCCCCATGAAATGGCGATCCCATTCAAGCGCTGCTCGCTTTTGTTTGGAGCGGGCACATGGATGGAATTAGCCTCGAACTTCCGCTTTTTCTTCTCGCGACCTTTGCCGGCGCGCTGGTCGCAGGGCTCTCCGGCTTCGCGTTTGGCCTCGTCGTCTCCTCGATCTGGCTCTATATCCTCACGCCGCTGCAGACGGCCTCGCTCATCATCGCGTTCGGGCTGATCGTGCAGGGCTATTCGGTCTGGAAGCTGCGTCGCGCGCTGGATTGGCACAAGCTCGCGCCGTTTGTGGTAGGCGCAGCCCTCGGTGTGCCCGCTGGCGTCGGCGTTCTGATCTGGGCCAACCCTGCCTATGTGCGTATGGGCGTCGGCGCTTTCCTGGTCCTCTACAGCCTCTATGCCTGGTTTCGTCCCACCATCGCCCCGGTGAGATCAGGCGGCGCGGCGGCCGACGCTGGCGTTGGATTCCTCAACGGCGTGCTGGGCGGCATCACCGGGCTTGCCGGCATCCTCGTCACCATCTGGTGCGGGCTGCGCGGCTGGCCGAAGGACGTGCAGCGCACGGTGTTTCAGCCGGTGGCGGTTGCGATCTTCCTGATGAGCGCGCTGTGGATCGGCGCCAAGGGCGCGATCACGGCGGATACGATCAAGCTGTTTCTGACCGGATTGCCTGCGCTGTTCGCCGGCACCTGGTTCGGCTTAAAGCTGTACGGCCGCATCGACGAGGCGACGTTCCGGACGATCGTGCTGGCGCTGTTGCTGGTCTCCGGACTTGTCCTGATCATCTAGCGGGCTCGCCCACCGGCGGATGCGGACAGGTCTCCACCTCGATCGTGACGTGGCTCAGCCCGCGCAAGCCGCCGAGCCGGCGCTTGTAGGTGGCGGGCGGCAGCGGGTGGTCCGATATCATCGAGATCACGGCCGCGCGATGACCGGGGCCGACCTGCCACAAATGCAGATCGGTGACGCGGTCGCCCTTGGTCTCAAGACGATCGCGGATCACCGCTTCCAGGTTCTTGTCGGCGTTGACGTCGAGCAGCACGGCGCCGGAGGCGCGGATCAATCCGACCGCCCAACTGGCGATCACGAGGCTGCCGACGATGCCGACGGCCGGATCGGCCCAGACCCATTGCGAAACCATCGCAACCAGCAGCGCCGCGATGGCTAGAACCGAGGTCGCGGCGTCGGCCATGACGTGGACGAAGGCCGCACGAAGATTGTTGTCGTGGTGGTGATCGCCATGGGCGTGGGAATGATCGTGGCCATGCTGATGGTCGTGATCGTCGCGCAACAGCCACGCGCTGACGAGATTGACGGCAAGGCCGAGGACGGCGACCGCAATCGCCTCGCCGTAGGCAATCGGAACCGGATGGATCAGCCGAACCACGCTTTCATAAGCGACCTGAACCGCAATCATCGCAAGGATGATCGCGCTGGAAAAGGCGGCGAGATCGCCGAACTTGCCGGTGCCGAAGGTGAAACTTGTATTGCCCGCCTGCCGGCGCGCGAACAGATAGGCCAGCCCGGCGATCCCAAGCGCCGCAGCATGGGTCGCCATGTGCCAGCCATCGGCCAACAGCGCCATCGAGCCGGAAAACCATCCGACCGCAATCTCGCCGACCATCATGACCGCGGTCAGCGCCACCACGAACCAGGTGCGACGCTCGTGACGGGCATGCCGGGAACCGAGGAACACGTGGTCGTGCGTCCACTGGTCGATCGAATGGGAGTGCATGGCAAATCCTCTATTCGGCGATTCCGCAGTCGCAATATAGGCCTTGCGGACGAAAATTCTAACTGCCGCGTCAGGAGGATTCCTCGGGTGGTTTGATGTGGCGAAATGAAAACAGCAACGCAAGGTCATAGGCGATCTTCAGCGCGCCGCAGACCACCAGCGGCAGGCCGGAAAACGCCGTCATCAAGAGCGCGCCTGAGATGGCCGGGCTGATGGCCGACGCAAGGCTGCGTGGCACGGCGGTGACGCTGGCAGCGGCAGGACGCTCCGCCGGCGTCACCACAGCCATGACGTAGGAGGTGCGGGTCGGCACGTCCATTTGCGACAGGGCCGAACGCAGCAACAGTAACCCGAGCGCGAGATACAGGTTCGGCGAGAACGCCGCCAGGATCAGGAACATGCTGGAGGGAATATGTGTGAAGACCATAGTGTTGACGAGGCCGATGCGTTTGGAGATCCAGGCCGCGACCGGAAAGGAGAAGGCGCCGAGCGTGCTCGACCAGAAGAAAAACAATCCCGCCGCCGACAGCGAGAGATCGAAGCGCTCGAACAGCCACAGCACCAATAGCGACTGGGCGACGAAGCCGCCCGCGAAGGCGTCGATGCTGAACAGCGCCGCGAGCTTGTAGACGGTGCTGCGCGAGGGCCCGAGCGGTGCCTGTGGGGCCTTCTCCTCGCCTTGCGAATGCGGGACGTAACGATAGAGCGCCGCGCATAAAATGCCGAGCGCGGTGTAGGCATAAAACATCAGGCGGAACGCGCCGAGCCTTGTGCTGCCGTTTGCGACGAGCAGATCGGGCAACGACGCCGCCAGCGAGCCCGCCGCGGTGCAGAGCGCCCCGACCAGGCTGTAGCGCGCAAAGATCTGCGTACGACCCGCATCCGTTGCGCTGTGCGCCAGCACGGCGTGCTCGAGCGGCACCAGCACGCCGAGGTCGCCGCCAGACGGGTTGATGGTTCCGATAAAGGCGACCAGCGCGATCAGGACGAAGTGCTCAACGCCAGGGAATGCAATGCCCGTTGCCGCCATCAGGCCCGCGCCAAAGATCAACAACGCCCGCAAGTCGCGGTGCGGCGCGATCCAGCCGACCAGGAGCGTCAGCAGCGCCGTTCCCAACAGGGATGCGGTCGCGACGATGCCGACCGCCACCGCGTCGTACCCCAGCGCGGTCATGTAGGCCGGCAGGATGATGATAGCAAAACCGTCGCCGAAACCGCGCAAGCCCCGCGCGACATAGAGCAGCGCGATCAGCGAGGCTGCCGATGAAACTTTCGATTCCGCCGGGATGCTGGCCATCCATCCATGCTTTCATGCGCAACTCGACACGTCGAGCCGTGCGCAGCGCTTGGACGGTGACGCCGTCTGACGGGGAGCCTGCTGTGTCCCCGATGGATGCAAGCTAGGACCGAATCTGGAGTTTCGCAAGTGTTCGACACAAAGAGCGGCTCGCCAGTTGACAGCCGGACCGGCAAGCGGTTAATTCGACCCATGGGGACCCTGCGATCTCCCCACGAGGCGTCAAGCCCAAGTATCGCGTCCCGTTTTTTCATACGAGGGCGCAACCATGTCATCCTACACCACGATATCTCCAGACAAGCTTGCACGGTTGATCGGCACGGCGAACATGCCGGTCCTGATCGACGTCCGTACCGACGAGGATTTCGCCACCGATCCGCGGCTGATTCCAGGCGCCGTCAGGCGTAGCCACGAGGACGCCGCCCGCTGGGGCGAGGAGTTCTCGGGCCGCACAGCCATTGTCGCCTGCCTGCGCGGCGCCAAGTTGGCGCAAGGTACTGCCGCCTGGCTGCGGCATCTCGACGTATCAGCCGAAACACTCGATGGCGGATTTGAGGGCTGGAAGGCCGCCAACCTGCCGCTGGTGCCGGCCGAAAAACTCCCGCCACGCGACGCACAAGGCCGCACCGTCTGGGTGACAAGGGCGCGGCCGAAGATCGACCGCATCGCCTGCCCCTGGCTAATCCGGCGCTTCGTCGATCCGGACGCGGTGATCCTGTTCGTTCCGCCGTCCGAAGTGGTCGCGGTTGGCGAACGCTTCAACGCCGCGCCCTTCGATGTCGAGAACGTGTTCTGGAGCCACCGCGGCGAACTCTGCACCTTCGACGTGATGATCGAGGAGTTCGGCCTCGCAACACCACCGCTGCTGCGGCTGGCGACGATGGTCCGCGGCGCCGACACCGGGCGGCTCGACCTCTCGCCGGAAGCACCGGGCTTGCTCGCGGTCTCGCTCGGTCTGTCGCGGATGTTCGACGACGATCTCGAACAGCTCGAGGCCGGCATCACGATGTATGATGCCTTCTATCGCTGGTGCCGCGATGCGACCGGCGAAACCCACAACTGGCCGACCAACAAGGCAAAACCGTAAATGGATGCGACGACGAACAAGACCACCGAAACTGGTGCCGATCACGGCATCAGCTTCGGTGAAGCATTTCGGGTCTGGCTGCGGGTCGCCTTACTGAGTTTTGGCGGGCCCGCCGGCCAGATCGCGGTGATGCATCGCATCCTGGTCGAGGAAAAGAACTGGATCTCCGAGAGCAGGTTTCTGCATGCGCTGAACTACTGCATGCTGCTGCCGGGACCGGAGGCGCAGCAGTTGGCGACCTATATCGGCTGGCTGCTGCACCGGACCGCCGGCGGCATCATGGCCGGCGGGCTGTTCATCCTGCCCGGCATCATCGCCATCATGGGCTTAAGCTATATCTACGCCGCCTATGGCAATGTCGGCTTCATCGAGGCGCTGTTCTTCGGGCTGAAAGCCGCGGTGCTCGCCATCGTGGTGCAGGCTGTGGTCCGCGTCGGAAAGCGCGCATTGCGCAACCGCATCATGATCGCGCTGGCGGGCATCGCCTTCATCGCGATCTTCTTTTTCAACGTCCCCTTCCCGATCATCATCATCGCAGCCGGCGTGATCGGTTATCTCGGCGCGAGGTCCGGACGGCCGGAATTCGCCGCGGTCGAACATGGCGGCGGCAAGAAGACGGCGGCGGTCGATAGCCTGCTGGGCGAGGAATTGCCCGAGCATGTCCGGCCGAGCGTCGCCAAGGCGTTGAAAGTCTCTTCGGTCTGGCTGTTGTTGTGGCTGGTACCGGTGGCAGCGCTCCTGATCGGGCTGGGCCAGGCCAATGTGTTCAGCCAGATCGCGCTGTTCTTCTCGAAGATGGCGATGGTCACCTTCGGCGGCGCGTACGCCGTGCTGGCCTATGTGGCCCAACAGGCCGTGGAACATTATCACTGGGTGCAGCCGCGCGAGATGCTCGACGGCCTCGGCATGGCCGAGACCACGCCGGGCCCGCTGATCATGGTGCTGCAGTTCGTCGGCTTCATGGCCGCCTATCGCGATCCCGGCACGCTGTCGCCGATGTGGGCGGCAACCCTCGGCGGATTGCTGGCGACCTGGGTCACGTTTACGCCCTGCTTCCTCTGGATTTTCCTCGGCGCGCCCTTCATCGAGACCCTGCGCGGCAACAAGGGGCTTGCCGGCGCACTGACTGCGATCACCGCCGCCGTGGTCGGCGTGATTCTCAATCTGTCGATCTGGTTTGCCCTGCATACGTTGTTCAGAGAGACCACGCCGGTCCGCTCGCTCGGGCTGTCGTTCGACATGCCCGTGCTGTCGAGCATCGATATTGCCGCCTTCGTGTTGTCAGCGGCGGCTGCGACCGCGATCTTCCGCCTCAATATCGGCATGCTCTCGGTACTGGGCGGCTCGTGCGGGGCCGGGGTGGCGTTGCGGCTCGCGGGGATGATTTGAGAATCCGTGGGATGTTCACAGCGACACCGCGATCAGCTCCTCCGCCAACTTCGCGCCGCCGACCGGAAACACGATGAACTGCTTGCCGCCGGCCATGTACGTCATCGGCGCACCGGTGGCGTTAGACGGCAGTTCGATCTCCGCCAGCTTTTCGCCCGAGGTCTTGTCGTAGACCCATAGGTGTGGATCGAGATTGAACAGCTCCCGAATCGGCATGTTGAGGTTCGGCTCGAAGTGCATCGGGCCGAGATATCCCATCTGCACGACGACCATCACCGTCTTGGTCACCAGCGTCCAGCTGCGGCATGGCAATCCCAGTTGTTCGCGGATGCCGAGATTCCGGATCGCCGGCAACGCCACGCTGCGGCCGACCGGAATGCGCCAGCGGTGTTCGCCGCTGTTCATGTCGATGGCGACGATGCTGCCGAACGGCGGCTTGAGCAACGGCAGTCCACGCGGTCCCGGCACATAACTGGGCAAGCCAATATAATCATACGTCCCCTGCCACGGCTCCGGCTTGCGAATCTGGATAAGGGTCGGAATCCGCTGGGTTCCAACATAGAGCGTGTTGGTTTCGGGATCGACCGCCGCTCCCGACCAGCTCGCACCGCCGGTGTTACCGGGTACTGCGATCGTGCCGCGCTCGGTCGGTGGCGTGTACAGGCCGCCGCGATCATAGGCTGAAGCAATATCGATCGCCTGCTTGCGGATCTCCGGCGTGAGCGCGATCAGATTCTCGTCGGTGGCGCCCTGGATGTCGAACGGCGCAGGCTTGGAAGGAATCGGCTGGGTCTTCGACGCGCGCTCGCCGGGCACGCTGGAGGCCGGCACCGGCTGCTCCTCGATCGGCCACACCGGTTTGCCGGTGATGCGGTCGAACACATAGACAAAAGCCTGCTTTGTAACTTGCGCGACCGCCTTGATCGGCTTTCCCTCAACCGTGATATCGATCAGGTTCGGTGCCGCCGGCGGATCGTAATCCCACAGGCCGTGATGGATCAGCTGGTAGTGCCAGACCTTCTTGCCAGTCGTTACGTCGAGACAAACAAGACTCTCTCCATAGAGCCCGTCGCCCGGCCGATGGCCGCCGTAATAGTCGTTGGTCGGCGTCGAGACCGGCAGGTAGACGTAACCGAGTTCCTCGTCCGCGCTCATCGGCGCCCAGACATTGGCGTTGCCGGCTTCCTTCCAGGAATCCTTCTCCCAGGTCTCGGCGCCAGCTTCTTCGCCCTGCGCCACCGTGTGGAAGGTCCAGAGCAGACGGCCGGTCGTGATGTCAAAACCCCTGACATCGCCGGGCGGTGACGGCCGCTTGCCCCAAAAGTCGAACACCGACGAGCCGACTACGATGACGCCGCGGACGATCACCGGCGGTGAGGTCATGGTGTAATAGTTGGGATCGACCGGGCGGCGCAGGCTTGCGAGGAGATCGATCCGGCCATCCTTGCCGAACGACGGCACCGGTTTTCCGGTCCTGGCATCGAGCGCGATCATCTGCGCGAACGCGGTGAGCATGATGATGCGTTCGTCATCACCATTGCTCCAATAGGCAACGCCGCGGTGCAGCCAGCCGAGATTGGGGGGAATGCCCAGGCCGTTTTCGTAGATCTTCGGATCGTACACCCATTTGGTCTCGCCGGTGGCGGCATCGATGGCAGCGACCTGCGACAGCGATGTGGAGGTGTAGAGCACCCCGCCCACCATGAGCGGCGTCGATTCATTCATCACGCTCTGACCGGAGTCGGGCCTGCGCTCCCAGACCGTTATGTCCGGCGACTTCCAGCGCCAGGCGATGTGCAGGTTCTTGGCGTTGTCGCGGTCGATCTGCGCCAGCGGCGAATAGCGCGCCGCGGCGTAGGTCCCGGCATAGGCCGGCCACTCGCCCTGCGACAATGCCTTGGCGGATTCGGGCAGCGCACCGGGGATGGATTGGGCGTTCGCCGTGGCCAGCACGCTTGTAAAGGCCAGGACGATGCCGATTTTCGCTGCGTTTGTCAGCCTTATTGCTCTGTCCATCGATGCCTCCATCCCTGCGCCCCGCGCAGGCGTTGTCAATCGTGGTTGCCCCTGAAGGATAAGTATTGACCAATTAGTACCTAATGTCTAGTGTACTAGTTAATGCATACAGACTTGCTCACAACCCTTCGGCTGGAAAGCTCGGGCGTGCCGATCTACGTCCAGCTTCGGGAACAGATCTTGCGGCAGCTTGGCGCCGGGGTGCTGGCGGCCGGCGACCAGATGCCGACCATGCGCGAAGTCGCCGTCGCCCTGAAGATCGACCTCAATACGGTGCGGCACGCCTATGACGAACTGGAGCGGTTGGGCGCCATCACGCTGGTGCGCGGGCGCGGCAGTTTCGTCGCCAAGCCTCCGCCCGTCATGGGCGCACGCGCGCGACAGGTTCAGGTCGACAGCTTGGCAAAGCAGCTTCTCGCCACGGCGGCCTCAATGGGCATCGATCCCGTCGCCGTAGCTGATCGAATAACGGCCCTCGCGAAGCAAAAGGAATAGTCGTCATGATCAACTATTTTAACGCAAGTGGTACGAACCGACCCGCGATCGTACTAGCGGCCCTGTTACTAGCGGCCGCGACGCTGAGCATATGGCTCGCCTATGACGGCGGCACCCGCAGCTTCTACTGGGTCGGCGGCGGCCTCGCCATCCTAGCGTTCCTGATTCCTCAATCCCTCATGGTGGCCAATCAGTGGGAACGCGCGGTCGTGCTTCGGCTTGGCAAGCTCACCGCCATCCGCGGCCCGGGCATGTTCGCCATCGTGCCGTTCATCGACAATGTGGCGTCCTGGCTCGATCAGCGCATCCAGACCACGGAAATCAACGCCGAAAAGGCGTTGAGCAAGGACACGGTGCCGGTGAACATCGACGCGGTGGTGTTCTGGCAGATCCATGATCCCGAGCGCGCCGCGCTCGAAATCACCAACTACCGCCAGGCCATCACCCAGGTCGCCCAAACCTCGTTGCGCGAGATCGTTGGCTCCTCCCTGCTATCGACGCTGCTGTCCGAACGCAAACAGGGCGACCAGCAATTGCGCGAGGACATCGGACGCAAGACAGCCGAATGGGGCGTGTCGGTCCTCTCCGTTGAAATCCGCGATATCGGCGTGCCACCGGCGCTGCAGGATGCGATGAGCCGGCAGGCTCAGGCGGAACGCGAGAAGCTGGCCCGCGTGCTGCTGGGACAGGCCGAACAGGAAATCGCGCAGAAATTCGTGGAGGCGGCCGATATCTACGCCCGCAGCCCGGCGGCGTTACAGCTCCGCGCCATGAACATCATCTATGAAACCACCAAGGAACGCGGCGCGACGATCCTGATGCCGACCGCGATGGTCGACAGCATGAACCCCGGGGTGGTTGGACTCGTCGCCGCTAGCGGCGCGCTGCGGGATGGAGCCTGAGCGCGCAAACCCTTACCGCGGGCCCTACTCCACGCCGCGCAGGAATTTGTTCGACTTCGGCAAGCCGTGCGCGAGGCGACCGGCGTCGGCGCGGTTGCCGCGCCAGTCGGCCAATTCCTTGGCACTCATGCTCTGGTCGCGGCCAGCCGAATCCTTCCAGGTCAGGCTCGCCTTGGAATCGAACACCGCGACGTCCGACAGCTTGGCGCTGGTGTATTTCTGCAAGCGTACGCCGCGGCCGCGCGCCATCTCCGGCACCTGGTCGAGCGGGAACAGCACCATCTTGTGGTTGGTGCCGATCACCGCCACCGTATCGCCGGCCACGGTCGCGATCGCGCAGGCCTCGTTCGGCATCTCGACGTTGAGCACCTGCTTGCCCTTGCGGGTGTTGCCGACGCAATCGTCCTCGTTGACGACAAAACCCTGCCCTTCGTGGCTCGCGATCAGGAACTTGCGGCCGCCCTTGTTGACGAACAGCGAGACGATCGCCGCGTCCGGCTCCATGTCGATGTACGTCCGGATCGGCTCGCCATGGCCGCGGCCGCCCGGCAGCTTGGCGACGTCGAGCGAGTAAAACTTGCCGTTGGTGGCAAGCAGCAGCAGTTTCGAGGTGGTCTCGGCAAAGAACGCATGGTCGAGCTTGTCGTCGGTCTTGAACGTCAGCCCCGAGAGATCGGCGACGTGGCCCTTCAGCGTGCGCACCCAGCCCTTCTCGGAGATCACCACGGTGCACGGCTCGCGCTCGACGAAGGCCTCCTCGATCGCGGCGAGATCGTGTTCGGGCGCGTCCGCGAACGTGGTGCGGCGCTTGCCGAGCGGCGTCTTCGGCCCAAAGATGTCGCGAACTTTCCGTACCTGCTCGCCCACTTTGGACCATTGTTCGGTTTCGGAGCCGAGCAGCGTCTTGACGCCCTTCAACTCGTTCCGAAGATCCTTTTCCTCGGTGCGGATCTCGAATTCCTCGAGCTTGCGCAAACTGCGGAGCCGCATGTTGAGGATGGCGTCGGCCTGGACCTCCGTCAGCTTGAACGCCTTGATCAGCGCCGGCTTCGGCTCGTCCTCCGTGCGGATGATCTTGATCACCTTGTCGATGTTCAGATAGGCGATCAGGTAGCCGCCGAGCACTTCGAGCCGGTTCTCGATCTGCGTCTTGCGGTAGTTGGAGCGACGCACCAGCACGTCGCGCAGGTGGTCGAGCCATTCGCGCAGGCACTCGGCAAGCCCGACCACCTTCGGGATCCGGCCCTTGAGCAGGACGTTGAGGTTCAGCGGGATCTTGCTTTCGAGCTCGGTCAGCCGAAATAACGATTCCATCATCAACTCAGGATCGACCGCGCGGGATTTCGGCTCGATCACGAGGCGGACATCTTCGGCGGATTCGTCCCTGACGTCGCCGACTAGCGGCAGCTTCTTTTCGTTGTGGTACAGGTCGGAGATCCTCTCCACCAGGCGGTTCTTCTGCACCAGCCACGGGATCTCGGTGATGACAACGACCCAGGTGCCGCGTGCACCCTCTTCCTGGGTCCATCGCGCGCGGGTGCGGAACGAGCCGCGCCCGGTCATGTAGGCCTCGGCGATCGCTTCCTTGGAATCGACGATGATGCCGCCGGTCGGGAAATCGGGTCCCTTGACCCATTTCAACAGCGACTTCGATTTCGCATCCGGCTTGTCGATCAGATGCAGCGCCGCGTCACACAGTTCGGCGACGTTGTGCGGCGGGATCGAGGTCGCCATGCCGACCGCGATGCCCTGCGCGCCGTTGGCGAGCAGGTTCGGAAAGCCACCGGGCAGAACCACCGGTTCTTTCGACTGGCCATCGTAATTGGGGCGGAACTCGACGCCGTCCTCGTCGATGCCATCCAGCAGCAGCCGCGCGACCTCGGTCATGCGCGCTTCGGTGTAGCGATAGGCGGCCGCGTTATCGCCGTCGATATTGCCAAAGTTGCCCTGGCCGTCGACCAGCGGATAGCGCGTGGAGAAATCCTGCGCCAGCCGCACCATGGCCTCGTAGATCGCCTGGTCGCCATGCGGATGGAACGAGCCCATCACGTCGCCGACGATTTTTGCGGATTTCTTCAGGGGCGCGCCGGGGTCAAGCCGCAAGAGCCGCATGCCGTAGAGGATGCGCCGGTGCACCGGCTTCAGCCCGTCGCGGGCGTCGGGCAGCGCGCGGTGCATGATGGTCGAGAGAGCGTAGGCGAGATAGCGCTCTTCAAGCGCATCCCGCAGCATCACCTCGTGGATTTCAGCCGGCTCTTCCGGCGGTAGCTGTCGTTTTCCCATGGGGAGGGGTTAAACTTTCGTGCTGAATCGGGCAAGACGCGAATCAGCAGCAATTTAGGCCGCGAATCGGGCTTACGGAACCGTTGCCCTCGCGCGATATTTGACCACCGCGTTGATAAACCCGTCACGGGCGTCGGAATGGCCCTGCCCACGCGGCTCCAGCACGTGACGGAGCAGGAACAGGCCCGTTAGCCGGAACCCGTCCTGCAGGTCCTGGTCCGACCAGCCATTCGCGCCGCCCTCGCCTTCGCGCAGAAATGCCGGCAGCCGCAACAGCCGGTCGCGGAACGGCTCGCCGGCGACCCTTGACACCGCGCCGCCGGATTTTGGCGAAACGTAAATCAGATCGGTGGTCTCGCCGGTTGCCGCGCAGTTTTCCAGATCGAGCCCGAAGCCGAGTTCGGCGAGCATCGCCAGTTCAAACCGGATCAGGTGCGCCGCGGCAGCGCCGGCGTCATCGAAATCGTCCAGCGTGCGGTCGAGCATCTCGTAGATATCCTCATGCGGATCGCGCTCCGGCAACAGCCGCGCCAACGAGGCCAGGTGCGTGACGCCATACGTCGCATGCGACGTAGCCAAGAGCGTTGCCGCGCGCAAACGCGTGCCTTCGATGACGTAATAACCGAGATGCTCGTCGAGCCGCGCCCGCCACACGGCCGTAACGCTGTTGCCGGGCTGCAATAGCGGCCGCATCCGCTTGCCCGAGCCGCCACGCACCAGGCCAAGGTGCCGGCCATGGCTGCGCGTCAGCAGCTCGACAATGGCGGAGGATTTGCCATGCCGCCGCACCCCCAGCACGATGCCTTCGTCAGTCCATTCCATGAGGCAAGTTTACAGGATTCCGGCGAAGGGCGCAGCTATGCGTTGAACCAGCCCACGGCATCGCCGGTGAAGGAGAAATACAGCCCCGCCGCGGTCAGCGCGCAGGACACGACCTCGATGGCGCTGTCGAGTTGCACGCCGTTGGCAGAGATCGCCTGAACCAGCGAGATCATCGACAGCACCAGGGCCGCCGCCAGCACCCATCGCGGCCAGTTCTTGCGGCCCTGTGCGGCGAGCCGGACGAAATAAACCAGCAGCAGGATCAGGCCGGCCGCCATCACGGTCGCGACCGTGATCATGTGCTCGGTCATCTCGGCGTTCGGCGTGCGGTCCTGGAACGCCACCGACACGGCGTCGAGCGTCAGCGACAGATACAGCAGCACTTCAAACCACAACACGTTCCTGGGTAAAGTCATCGAAGACGCCGGTTATCCCTGTTATTGCTTGGCCATGGCTTGATTATTCTTTGGGGAATTCCAGTCCCATTTCCCGGTAGCGGTCGGGGTCGTCACCCCAGTTCTCGCGCACCTTGACGAAAAGAAAGAGATGCACGGGGACGCCGACGATCTCGGCGATCTCTTTGCGCGAATCCGCGCCGATCGACTTGATGGTGGCGCCGCCCTTGCCGAGCACGATCTTGCGCTGACTCTCGCGCTCGACAAAGATGGTCTGCTCGATGCGCACCGATTTGTCCTTGCGCTCGGTCCAGCTGTCGGTCTCGACAGTGGACTGATACGGCAGTTCCTGATGCAGCTGGCGATAGATCTTTTCCCGCGTGATCTCGGCCGCCAGATGCCGCATCGGCGCATCCGACATCTGGTCTTCAGGGTAATGAAACGGACCCGCCGGCACCATTTTGGCGAGCGTCGCGCGCAGATCGTCGACGCCGTCGCCCGACAGCGCCGAGATCATGAAAGTGTGTTCGAACTTCATCCGCGCATTGGCGGCCTGCGCCAGCGACAGCAATTTCTCGCGCGGGATCAGGTCGATCTTGTTCAGCACCAGGATTTTCGGATGCTGGACGCTCGCAAGCTTGTCAAGGATCGCCTCGGCCTCCTCGTCGATTCCCGCCTTGGCATCGAGCAGCACGCAAACGAGATCGGCGTCATGCGCCCCGCTCCAGGCGGTCGACACCATGGCGCGGTCCAGTCTTCGTTTCGGCGAGAAGATGCCGGGCGTATCGACCAGGATGATCTGCGCGTTGTTCTCGATCACGATGCCGCGGATCAGCGCCCGCGTAGTCTGCACCTTGCGCGAGACGATGGTTACCTTGGAGCCGACCAGCGCGTTGACGAGTGTGGACTTGCCGACATTGGGCGCGCCGATCAGCGCGACGAAGCCGCAGCGCGTTTCGGCAGGCGCGGCGCCGGCGCGGGTTTCAACTGTCATTGCCGCCGCCACCGACGCCTTCGCGCGCGATCATCACGGAGGCCGCGACCTTTTCGGCCGCCCGCTTGCTGCCGCCGACGCCCTCCGCCGGCGCAAGCCCCGGCAGATCCACGGAGACGCGGAATTGCGGATCATGATGCGGTCCGGTGCGCTCGACCTCGCGATAGACCGGCGTCGGCATGCCCTTGCTCTGCGCCCATTCCTGCAACACGGTCTTGGGATCGCGCAGCGGCCGGCGCGGCTTGCGCATCCGCTCGGTCCAGTTGCGCTCGACGAATTGCGCGGCGGCAGCATAGCCGCCGTCGAGGAAGATTGCTCCGATCACGGCTTCGCAGATGTCGCCGAGCACGGATTTGCGCAACCGGGCGCTGGCGCTGGCGCCGACCTGGCCGAGCTTGATGTCATCGACCAGGCCGAGCGATTTTGCGACATCGGCGCAACTCTCCTTGCGCACGAGATCGGCGAGCCGCTTCGACAATTCGCCCTCGTCGGCGTTCGGAAAGGCGCGATACAGCATGTCCGACACGATCAGCCCGAGCACGTGGTCGCCGAGAAATTCCAGCCGCTGGTAGCTCTCGGCGCGATTGCGCGCGGGCTTCAGCGCCGACACGTGCGTGAACGCGGTGGCCAATAACGCGGGATCGCCGAACTTGTGGCCGATGCGCGCCTCGATCGCCGCAGTCGCGGCCTTGGCCGAAACCTTGCTGCGCTTCTTTTTGGCCGCAGTTTCGCGGCCGGCATCAGGCTGTTGGCTTGGCTCGCCGGGTGTCGGAGAATTCTGGATGGCGGGCGTATCGTCGTTCATCGCACGATTGTGAAAATGCGATTCCAGCGCACCGCAGTCGGCCAGCGCCAGAACATCCAGGCGTGCTCGCCCTCGGCAATGGAGAAGAAGATCATTTGCGCCCGGCCGACGATGTTTTCGAACGGCACATAGCCCACCGCCGACAACACCCGGCTGTCGGTCGAATTGTCGCGGTTGTCGCCCATCATGAAGAAGTGGCCGGCCGGCACGGTGTAGACGTTGGTGTTGTCGTAGAAGCCGTTATCGACGCAATCGAGCGATTCATAGGTCACGCCGTTCGGCAGCGTTTCCTTCCAGCGCTTGACGCGCGCGGTGGCATCGGAGCCGCAGGGGTCTTCGCCGATGAAATCGCTCAACCGCTCGCGCTTGACCGGGGTATCGTTGATGTAAAGCAGCCCCTCCTTCATCTGGATGCGGTCGCCCGGCAGGCCGATCACGCGCTTGATGTAATCGGTGGAATCGTCCTTGGGCAGGCGGAACACCACGATGTCGCCCCGCGACGGCTCCGAGCCGAAGATGCGCCCCGAGAACAGCGGCGGCGACAGCGGGATCGAATAGTGGCTATAGCCGTACGAATATTTCGAGACGAACAAATAGTCGCCAACCAGAAGCGTCGCCTTCATCGATCCCGAGGGAATGTTGAAGGGCTGGAACAGGAAGGTGCGGATCACGAGCGCGATCAGGAGAGCGTGAATGACGACGCGGATGGTTTCGCCCAAGCCGCTTTCAGTTTTTGTCCCGGATGTCACGCTCATCGCTTTCCCAATTCCCGCGGCGGCTTTGCCCGCATGGTGGCAGAACGTTTTCCTTACGCGAATCGAGAGTTCCGTTCGCGTCAAGAAAATGGTCTTCGATACTGATGTTAAAGGCAAATTCCGGCGCAAACCCGAATTCGCCCTGGTTCGATAGTGTGTCGCTGCGGCGTTTTAGACCGTTGTTCGCGGCCGTGCAATCAAGCGCCTCGACAAAACTTTCCAATCCATTGATAAGTCAATGATTTTTAGTTTTGCCGCGGTCCCCGGCGCGCACGGCCGCTGCTCCTATCATTTGCCGGGAACGACCGCCGAAATTATGACGAAAGCCTGCGCCAGCGGCCAATCGTCGGTAATCGAAAGGTCGATCCGGGCCTCATAACCTTCAGGCGTCAGCTTCTCGAGCCGAGTCAAGGCGCCACCGGTCAGTTTCATGGTGGGACGGCCGCCCGGCAGGTTCACAACCCCCATATCCCGCCACCAGACGCCCTGCCGGATGCCGGTGCCGAGCGCCTTGGAACAGGCCTCCTTGGCGGCGAACCGCTTGGCGTAGGTTGCGACCACCATCTTCTCGCTCTTGGCGCGCCGCGCGGCCTTGGCGCGTTCGACGTCGGTAAAGATGCGCTCAAGGAAGCGGTCACCGTGACGCTCGATCACCTTGGCAACCCTGGTGATGTCGATCAGGTCGGAGCCGATGCCGATGATCATGATTCGTTCAGCTTCCCTGGCTCACACGCTGGCGGCCGCGGTCCATGGCGGCGCGCATGGTGCGGACGGTCTCGCCGAGGCCGACGAACAGCGCCTCCCCCATCATGAAGTAGCCGATGTTCAGTTCGGCGATCTCAGGCAACGCGGCAATCGTCTCGGCGGTCTCGTAGTCGAGGCCATGGCCGGCGTGAACCTCGAGCCCGGCGGAACGCGCCAACGCCGCGCCCTTGACGATGCGCTGCCATTCGATCTCGGCCTTCTCGGCATGGCCATCGACCACCGCGTCGCACCAGCCGCCGGTATGGATCTCAATCACCGGCGCGCGGAGTCTGGCGGCCATCTCGATCTGCGGCGGGTCGGCGGCAATGAACAGCGACACGCGGATGCCGGCATCGTTCAACCGCGCGATGAAGGGCGCGAGCGCGTTGTGCTGGCCGACCACGTCGAGCCCGCCTTCGGTCGTGAGTTCTTCCCTGCGCTCCGGCACCAGACAGACCGCATGCGGTCTGGTCGCGAGCGAAATCCGCAGCATGTCCTCGGTCGCTGCCATCTCGAAATTCAACGGCTTGGAGATTTCGGCCTTGAGGCGGGCCATGTCGGTGTCGCGGATATGGCGGCGGTCCTCGCGCAGATGCGCGGTGATTCCGTCGGCGCCCGCCTCGATCGCGGTCAGCGCGGCGCGCACCGGATCTGGCCGCGCGCCGCCGCGGGCGTTGCGCAAGGTGGCGACGTGATCGACATTGACTCCGAGGCGCAGCGGTGGAGCTTTCGGCATTACATACTCGTGGAAATCCAGCGGGTGACGTTACCCATTAACGCGCTCGACCCGTGCGACGACGGCCTTGGCGCGCAACTGGGCGATAATAGCGCTGAGATGCTTCAGGTCATAGACCTCGAGATCGATGGTCAGCTCGGTGAAATCGGGTGAGCGGCGCGACATGCTGATATTGTCGATATTGCCGTCATGCTCGGCGATCACCGTGGCGACCTGGGCGAGGCTGCCGGGCTCGTTGACATTGTCGACCTTGATGCGCGCCGGAAAACGCTGCGGCATGGTCTCGTCGACGTCCCAGCGCACGTCGAGCCAGCGCTCCGGCTCTTCCTCGAAATCCTTCAGCGCCGGCGACTGGATCGGGTAGATCGTGATCCCCTCGCCCGGCGAAACGATGCCGACGATACGGTCGCCCGGCACCGCGCCGCCGTTCGGCGCGAACTTGACCGGCAAATCGGAATTGATGCCGCGCACCGGGATGACCGACGCGGTGCGCGCCGGATGCGGCGTCGATTGCAGCTTCAGCTTGGCGGCGAGGCCCTTCTTGGCCCCATAGCGCACCATCCGTTCTTCCTTGTAGTCCGGATACATCGCGCGCGCGACGTCGGACGCCTTCAGCTCGCCGCGCCCAACGGAGGCCATCACGTCCTCGATCGAGGCGCGCGCCAGCCGCGGCAAGGCCCCCTTCAGCTTGTCGTCGGCATATTCGATCTTGGCGCGGGCAAACAGGCGGTCGACGATACGGCGGCCAAGCCCGGCATATTGATCGCGCACGGCGGTACGGGTGGCGCGACGGATCGCCGCCCGAGCCTTGCCGGTGACGGCGAGCGACTCCCAGGCCGACGGAGGCGCCGACTGCGCCTGCGAGGTCAAAACCTCCACCTCGTCGCCGTTTTGCAGTTCGGACGACAGCGGCGCGAACTTGCCGTTGATCTTGCAGCCTACCGCGCTGTTGCCGACGTCGGTATGCACGGCATAGGCGAAGTCGATCACATTGGCCTGGCGCGGCAGCGCAATCAGCTTGCCCTTCGGCGTGAAGCAGAAGACCTGGTCGTGGAACAGTTCGAGCTTGGTGTGCTCCAAAAACTCTTCCGGATTGGCGCTGTCTGACAGAATGCCAACGGTGTGGCGCAGCCAGGCAAAGGCGTTGGATTCGTGCTTGAGCCGCTCGGTCGGCGAGCCCATAGCTTCCTTGTAGAACGCATGCGCGGCGATGCCGAATTCCGCGATCTGGTTCATCTCCTCGGTGCGGATCTGCAACTCGACGCGCTGCTGGCCGGGGCCGATCACGGTGGTATGGATCGAACGATAGTCATTCTGCTTGGGCGTCGAGATGTAATCCTTGAAGCGCCCGGGCACCACCGGCCAGGTGGTATGCACGACGCCGAGCGCGCGGTAGCAGGCCTCGACGTCGCCCAACACGACGCGGAAGCCGTAGATGTCGGACAATTGCTCGAAGCCGACCGACTTGCGCTCCATCTTGGTCCAGATCGAAAACGGCTGCTTGCGGCGGCCATAGACGCGCGCGGCGATGCCGTTCTTCTGCAAATTCTTTGAGAGCTGGCTTTCGATCTCGCCGATCAGATTGCGGTTGCGCTCGGCGAGCGAGTCGAGCCGCTGCATTACCACCGAATAGGCTTCCGGATCGAGCGTGTGGAAGGAAAGATCCTCCAGTTCTTCCCGCATCTCCTGCATACCCATGCGCCCGGCAAGCGGGGCATAGATATCCAGCGTCTCCTCGGCGATGCGGCGGCGCGCGGCGTGCGGCACGAATTCCAGCGTGCGCATGTTGTGCAGGCGATCGGCGAGCTTGATCAGGAGCACGCGCACGTCGTCGGCGATGGCTAGCAGCAGCTTGCGCAAATTCTCGGCCTGTTTGGCCTCGCGCGACACCAGCTCCAGCCGCTTCAGTTTGGTGAGCCCCTCGACCAGCGCGCCGATCTCGTGGCCGAAGACATTGTCGATCTCGGCGCGCGTCGCTTCGGTATCCTCGATGGTGTCGTGAAGCAGCGCGGCTACGATGGTGGCGTCATCGAGCTTCAGCCCGGTGAGGATCGCCGCGACCTCGAGTGGATGCGAGAAATAGGGATCTCCGGATGCGCGCGTCTGGGTGCCGTGCGCCTTCATGGCGTAGACATAGGCGCGGTTGAGCAGGTCTTCGTTGGTGTCCGGATTGTACGACCGGACGCGCTCGACCAGATCGTATTGCCGCATCATGCGCGAGCGCTGGGATTTGGCCCTCTCCACCACGGGCGAGGCAGGCGCCACCGCGACCGATTCGGTCGCGGCCTGCATTTGCCGGGGTGTGCGGCGCCAAAACGCCATCGAATCACCTGCCTTCATTCGCGTGCCGGACTGGCCCGCTGAAAGAACATCTAATGCGTTTTCGCACCAAGCTGCACCCCGTTGGGGCACCAAACGTTCAATTTCGCATGGCTTGGGCCAATCTTAATGCCGAACCCGTGGCCAAGCTGGCGGCGAGACCCGTTTCAGCCGATTTCGAGCCTATCCGCCAAGCACGCATCGTAACCGCAAAAATGTCAACAAAAGCAAAGGCCCGGGCAAATGTCCGGGCCTTTGACAGATCAGGGGGTTGGGGACGTCCCGTGGGCGAGCTCACTCCTCCTCTTCGGGCTGCTCTTCCGGAGGCGCCAGGCCTTCGAGACCCTTCAGGAGCTCTTCCTCGGTCATGCGCTCCACTGCGACCTCGGTGTCGTCGGCATCGACGCTGGCACCGGCCGAACCGATCAGCGGCACGGTATCGGGCTCTGGTTCGTCGACCTCGACGAACTTTTGCAGGGAATGAACCAGTTCCTCGCGGAGGTCTTCCGGGGAGATCGAGGAGTTCGGCAATTTCCCGCAGCGAAACGACCGGGTTCTTGTCGTTATCTCGATCAACCGTGAGTTGTGAACCGGACGAGATCATACGGGCACGATGCGCTGCCAGCAGAACCAGGTCGAACCGGTTGTCGACCTTATCAATGCAATCTTCCACGGTGACGCGCGCCATAGACTGTCGCTCCGTTTTATGGGGCCTAATATGTTGGCTATGAGGGCTAGTTATAGGGGTGGATGGCGTTTCGCAAGACTAAATTTGTGATTTGCCTTCTTAATGGGCTCTGCTAACCCAAGTTCCGGGGTCGGAAGGCCGGAGCGTCCAGACGCGGCGGGGTGCCGTCCAGGACAAGTAAATCTCTCATTGCGACGTCAAAAGTCTAGGTTTTTCGCCCTCGCCTCACCATAATTGCAGTGGTGACTGTCGTGGGGAAAGATTTACCGAACTTTAGGCAGCTGAACTGGAATTGCGCGCGGCCGATCGCCGCTGCGCTAGTACGTTAACAACAACGCGAGAAACCTTTGATGTCACCCGTTTCTAACAAGATCGCGCTCTTCATCGATGGCGCCAATCTTTATGCAACTGCAAAGACGCTCGGCTTCGACATCGACTACAAGCGCCTTCTCAAGGAATTCCAGAGCCGCGGAACATTGCTACGCGCTTTCTATTACACGGCGATTATCGAGGATCAGGAATATTCCTCGATCCGTCCGCTGATCGACTGGCTCGACTACAACGGCTACACCGTCGTCACCAAGGCGACCAAGGAATTCATCGACGCCAGCGGTCGCCGCAAGGTGAAGGGCAATATGGACATCGAACTTGCGGTCGATGCCATGGAGCTTGCCGAGCATGTCGATCAGATCGTGCTGTTTTCCGGCGACGGCGATTTTCGCTCGCTGGTTGAGGCGGTGCAGCGGCGCGGCGTTCGCGTCACCGTGGTCTCGACGATTTCGAGCCAGCCGCCGATGATCGCCGACGAGCTGCGGCGCCAGGCCGACGTCTTCACCGATCTGGTCGAGTTGCAATCCAAGCTCGGCCGTGACCCCTCCGAGCGCCCCGCCCCGCGCGAGCCGCGTCATCACGCACCGCAATTCCTGCAGCGCGCGACCACCATGGCGCCACGGGGAGCTGACGACGATTTCGACGACTAGCGCCGCCCGCCTCACCCCTGCCGAACCCGACCGCAACTGTCCGCTCTGTCCGCGGCTTGCCTATTTTCGCGAGCAGGCCCGGGCACGCGAGCCAGACTGGCACAATTCGCCGGTGGCCTCGTTCGGCGATCCCGGCGCGCAAGTGCTGATCGTCGGCCTGGCGCCGGGCCTGCAGGGCGCCAATCGCACCGGGCGGCCTTTCACCGGCGACTACGCCGGCGACCTGCTCTATGCCACCTTGCTGGAGCATGGCTTTGCCAAGGGCACCTATCACGCGCGACCGGACGACGGTTTGCGGCTCCTCGATTGCCGGATCAGCAACGCGGTGCGCTGCGTGCCGCCGCAGAACAAGCCGCTGCCGGCCGAGATCAATACCTGCCGCCAATTCCTGATCGCGACCCTCGCCAGCATGCCGAAACTGCGCGCGATCATCGCGCTCGGCCGAATTGCCCACGAATCGACGCTGAAGGCGCTGGGACTGCGCAACGCCACCGCACCCTTTGCGCACGGTGCCGTGCATACGGCAGGCCTCATCAGGCTTTACGACAGCTATCATTGCTCACGCTACAACACCAACACGCGCGTGCTGACGCCGGAGATGTTTCGCAACGTGTTTGCGAAGGTGCGTGCGGATCTGGATAAGAGCTAGACCGGGTTCTGCTTCAGCCATGCCAACACGTCGCCGGCGTTCCGGTCCGGCGGAAACACCGGATAGAACACGTGCGTAATGCGTCCGCTATCGACGATCAGCGCCAGCCGCTTGATCAGCGTCAGTCCTGCGACCTGCATGGTCGGCAGCTTCAAGGCCCGCGTCAGCGCCAGCTTCTCATCTGACAGCACCGGAAAAGGCAGATGCAAACGCGACGTCATTTCGGTCTGGTAGACGTTGCTTTGCGTCGACAGGCCGAACACGTGCCTGGCGCCGGCCGCCTTGAGTTCGGCGAACAGATCGCGGAACGAGCAAGTTTGCGGCGTGCAGCCACGCGCGCCGGGGATCATGTCCCAGTCATCGACCAGACTGATCTTGCCGGGCTCGCCGGTGCGGGGATAGGCGAACACGACCAGGCGGCCCGGCAGCGCCGACAGCGTGACCGTGGAGTCATCGGTCGCAACAAGGCGGAGCGGTGGGATCGTCATGCCGACGAGATGGGCCGCCGCGCCGTCATCGGTCGGCGCCGGGATTTTGCTCCAGTCGACTTCGAGCAGGTTTTTCTGGTTCATTTTTGCCTCGGCTCTATCGATCTTTCTGACGCCTTTCGTAACGCCGTTATCCCCGCGCCCGCATCAGGCGGCCCTTCTCCCGGCCCCAGTCGCGTTTCTTCTCGCTCTCGCGCTTGTCGTGCAGCTTCTTGCCCTTCGCCACGGCCAGCAACAGCTTGGCGCGGCCGCGTTCGTTGAAATAGAGCTTTAGCGGGATCAGCGTCATGCCGTCGCGGTCGACCGCGCCCATCAACTTGTTGATCTGTTTCCGGTGCAGCAGCAGTTTGCGCGGCCGCTTCGGCTCGTGGTTGAAGCGGTTGGCCTGCAGATATTCGGGGATGTTGGCGTTGATCAGCCAGATCTCGCCGTCCTTGGAATCCGCATAGGATTCCGCAATCGTGGTCTTGCCGTTGCGGATCGATTTCACTTCGGTGCCGGTCAGCGCGATGCCGGTTTCGATGGTGTCCTCGATCGCGTAGTTGAACCGGGCCTTGCGGTTTTCGGCGACGACCTTGATTGGGCGCTCGTTTTTCTCAGTCACGTCAAGCCTTCTTCAGGAGATCGCGGATCTCGGTCAGCAGTTCGACCTCGCGAGCCGGCTTTGGCGGCGCGGCTTCTTCCTTGCGCTTGAATGTGTTCATGGCGCGAATGACCATAAACAACACAAAGGCGATGATGATGAAGTTCAGCGTCAGCGTCAGGAAACTGCCCCAGGCCAGCACCGCGCCCTGCTTCTTGGCGTCCACCAGATTGCCGGCCGTGACCGCTTTCGACAGCGGCGTGAAATAATTCGAGAAATCGAGGCCACCCGTGACCGCGCCGACAATGGGCATGATGATGTCGCCGACCAGCGAATTGACGATGGCGCCAAAGGCCGCACCGATGATGACGCCGACGGCGAGGTCGACGACATTGCCCTTCATCGCGAATTCGCGGAATTCCTTCAGCACGGTCGATTTCCCTCTTCGTTGATCAGGCGAAGACAGCCGAAAAGCCTCAGTTGATCAGGCCGGCATGGACCATGGCGCTGCGCACGGCTGCGCGCGTCGGCTCCGACACCGGCACCATCGGCAGGCGCAGCTTCTCGTCCATCTTGCCAAGCAGCGAGAGGGCATATTTCACCGGCGCCGGATTGGATTCGATGAAGAGGTTGGTGTGCAGCGGCATCAGCTTGTCATGCACCTTGAGTGCAGTGGCGACGTCGCCCTTTTGCCAGGCGGTGTGGAATTCCGAGCACAGCCTCGGCGCCACGTTTGAGGTCACCGAAATGCAGCCATGGCCGCCATGAGCCATGTAGCCGAGGACGGTGGCATCCTCGCCCGACAATTGGTTGAAGTCCTCGCCCATCGCGGCGCGCTGTTGCGACACGCGCACCATGCTCGCGGTCGCATCTTTGACGCCGGCGATGTTCTTCAGTTCGAACAGCCGCGTCATGGTGTCGACCGACATGTCGATGACCGAGCGGGGAGGAATGTTGTAGATGATGATCGGGATGCCGATCGCATCGTTGATCGCCTTGAAGTGCTGGTACATGCCTTCCTGGGTCGGCTTGTTGTAATACGGCGTCACCACCAGCACCGCATCCGCGCCCGCCTTCTCGGCATGCTGGGCGAGTTCAATGGCTTCCTTGGTCGAATTGGATCCGGCGCCCGCGATCACAGGGACCCGGCCCTTGGCCTCGTCGATGCACCATTCGACCACGCGCTTGTGTTCGTCGTGGCTCACGGTCGGGCTCTCACCCGTGGTGCCGACCGGCACCAGGCCGTTGGTGCCCTCGGCGATTTGCCAATTCACCAGCGAGCGGAAGGCTTGCTCGTCGAGCGATCCGTTTTTGAAAGGCGTAACCAAGGCGGTGAATGACCCCCGGAATTTTGTCTTTGCTGCCATGGACTTCCTCCAAACGCGCAGGTGACGGCACTGCTAAAGATGATCCGCCAATTCATATCGGGTCTGGAGACCCGGCGAAAGGGCCGAGGGTCTCAGCTCAGCCGCGATTTTGCCGTGGTGATGGCGCAAACATCCTTGGACCGCGACGTTTTTAGCATTTTGTCCACATATTCAATCAAATAGGCCTAAGGCTTCAGCGATTGAATGATTCGCCACCGCAGAGGAAAGCTGTGACTCGTTCCGCCCGCGCAGCCGCATTGCGATCGACCGCACTGGCGACAAGTCTGACGCTGGCGGTCGGCCTGTCCGTACTGTCGGCGGACGCCTGGGCCCAGGCGAAAGTTCCACTGCCCAAGCCCCGGCCGATCGCCCGCAATGTAGTTCCCAAGACGACGCCGGTGGCCACCCGGAATTCCACGCCTGCCGCTGCGGCCGCCTCGACCGCACCAGTCTCGCCTGCACCGACCCCCGCAGTACCCACCCTGGCGCCGGCGACCCGCCAGCACGCTGCGCTACCCGCGGCACGCAAACAGGCGGCGCCCGCAGCGGTGGCCGCGACGTCATCGACCCCACAGTCCGACAAGGACGCGCTGGAAAACGTCATCGAGCTGGTGCGCAAGCACAGGCCAGCGGAGGCGGCGCAAGCCCAGGCCGTGATCACCGATCCGGTCGCCCGCAAACTCGGGGAATGGCTGATCCTGCGCAGCGACGACAATGGCGCATCGGTCGAGCGCTATCGCGCCTTCGTCTCGGCCAATCCGAGCTGGCCGTCGCAGACCTTCCTGCGCCGGCGCATCGAGGCAGCACTCTGGGACGACCATCGCGACGACGCCACCGTGTGGTCGTGGTTCGAAAACGAATCGCCGATCTCGGCGAAAGGCAAGTTCGCGCTGGCGAAGGTGATGATCGGCCGTGGCGATCGCGCCAATGCCGAGCGCCTGGTCCGCGATGCATGGCGGCACGACGGCATGACGGAAGATACCGAGACCACGGCACTCGAACTGTTCGGCGCGCTGTTGACCGCGGGCGATCACAAGGCGCGGATGGACTTCATGCTCTACGGCACCGAGCAGGAAGCCGCCGGCCTGCGCGCCGCGAAGCGGCTCGGCTCAGGCCATCTCGCTTTGGCCAAGGCGCGTATCGCTGCCAACAAGAAGGCCTCCAACACCAGGGCGCTGCTCGATGCGGTGCCGCGCGAGTTGCATGGAGATCCCGGCTTCATCTTCAGCAAGATCCAGTTGCTTCGCCGCGAGGAGAAATTCAACGAAGCCGCCCAGCTCATGCTGGCCGCACCGAAGGATCCGAACCGCCTGCACAATCTCGACGAATGGTGGATCGAGCGGCGGCTGATGGCACGCAGGATGCTGGATGTCGGCGAACATCGCACCGCCTATCTGATCGCGCGGGACGCAGCGCTACCCTCGCGCGACATCTACAAGACCGAACAGGAATTCACCGCGGGCTGGATCGCGCTGCGTTTCCTGAACGACCCTTCGGTGGCCGCGCAGCATTTCGCGCGGATCGGCGTCGGCAGCGTAAACCCGACCGCGCTCGCCCGCGCCGGCTATTGGCAGGGACGCGCGGCGGAAGCCGCGGGCCGCGGCCAGGAGGCCCGCGCCGCCTACACCAGGGCCGCCGAACAATCGACCAGCTATTACGGCCAACTGGCGCGCGCCAAGCTCGGGCTGCCACAGATCGAATTGAACGGCGTTCCCCGCGGGCGCGGATCGGAGCGGCTGGAGATCGTGCGCGCGGTGCAATTGCTCTATGAACTCGACGAACGCGAGATCGCGATCCCGATCTTCGGCGACCTGGGCGAGAACGGCGACCCCGACGCGCTGGTTGGGCTCGGCGAACTGACCGCGCGCCACGGCGACGCCCGCGGCATGCTGTTGCTCGGCAAGGCCGCGCTCAATCGCGGCCTGCCGTTCGACTTCTACGCCTATCCGATCAATGGCATCCCCTCGTTCAAGTCGATCGGCCCCGAGGTCGAGCAGAGCATCGTCTACGCCATTGCGCGGCAAGAAAGCGCCTTCAACCAGGCTGTGGTCTCGCCGGCGCAGGCCTACGGGCTGATGCAGGTGACGCCGGATGCCGGGCGTTATGTCTGCAAACGGGCCGGGGTCAGCTTCGACCTCAGCCGGATGAAGACCGATCCGGTTTACAACGCAGCCCTTGGCGCGGCCGAACTCGGCGGGCTGCTCGAGGACTATCGCGGCTCCTACATCCTGACCTTCGCCGCCTACAATGCCGGCCGCGGCAGCGTCAAGAAATGGATCGAACGCTATGGCGACCCGCGCGATCCCAAGGTCGATGCGGTCGACTGGGTCGAACAAATCCCGTTCTCCGAGACGCGGAATTACGTGCAGCGGATTATGGAGAATTTGCAGGTCTACCGCACGCGGTTCGGGGGCGGGACCAGGCTTCAGATCGAAGCCGATCTGCGTCGCGGCGCCAGCATCGAGTAGCACACGCCGGCGGGCTCCGGTTCGTTGGCAGTGCGTCGCAGCATTGGATTCCGAGACGTTAAATCCCACCGGACGCACAAACGCCTTCCGCAGCGTCATTTTTACTCCGGCGCAGAGATCGGTTAGCTTCGATGCGAGCCGCGTGCTGATGCCTGCCCAGGAAATGCGACGTGCCAAGCCTTGCCGTGATATCGACAAGTCTACGGGTTTTGGCCATCGTAATCGTGATCATGGCCGGATGTGCGATCCCTGCCCACATTCAGGCAGAGCCCATCGCCGCGCCGCCCGCTGCCCGGCTGGCGCGCCTGACCGAATTCTTCCAAAATGAAGTCGCGACCGGCAAGCTTGCCGGCGCGATCGTGCTGATCCAGCAGCATGGGCGGCCCATCTATCTCAGATGCTTCGGCGTTCGCGACGTCGCCACAAAACGGGCCATGACGCCGGACACGATCTTTGCGCTTCACTCGATGACGAAGCCGATCACCAGTTTGGCGGCGATGATGCTGATTGACGAGGGCAAACTCGGGTTGGCAGACCCGGTGTCCAAATACATTCCGTCCTTTGCCAAGGTTGAGGTCGGCGTCGATTCCAAAACGGAGAACGGCGCCGACGTTCTCAAGTTCGAGCGAGCGAACCGGCCGGTGAACATCGAGGATCTCTTGCGCCACACCTCCGGCATCACCTACGACTATATCGGCGGTGAGCTGATCAAGAAGGCTTATATGCACGCCGATATTTTTAAGGGCCATTTCAACAACAAGCAATTTGCGGAACGCATTGCCCGCCTGCCATTGTCCAGACAGCCCGGCACGCTGTGGCGCTATGGCCACTCCACCGACGTTCTCGGGCGCATCATCGAGATCGTATCCGGGAAATCGCTGTTTCAGTTTCTCTGGGAACGCATTCTCTCGCCGCTCGGGATGAACAGCACGAGGTTCGTGCTTCACAGCAAGGCGGAGTGGGCGCGTATGGCCGAGCCCCTTCCCAATGATGCCATCCTGCTTCTAGCGGAGAGCGAGCGGCGCGCCCATCCGGAATGGCAATCGGGCGGTGGCGGACTGGTCTCGACCATCACCGACTATGCGCGATTTGCGCAGATGCTGCTCAACGGCGGCAAACTCGGTGGGCGGCAATATCTGAGCCCAACAGCATTCAGACAGATGACCGCCGACCACATTGGCCCGGGCTCCGGCGTCGAGCGGGATTACTTCTACTTTCCCGGTGATGGATTTGGCTATGGTTATGGTCTGGCGGTCCGCACTGATCCCGGGAATGCGAAACCGCCGCCGCCCGGCTCAATCGGCGAACTGAAATGGGATAGCGGCAGCGGCACTTATTTCGGGGTCGATCCGAAACTGGACATGCTCTACATCCTCATGGAGCAAACCCAGACCGAGCGCGGCCGCATCCTGCCGATCTTCAAGAAAATGGTTTATGACGCCTTCGAAAAATAAAGCGGGTGGTGGATTCCGGGGCTCCGGCCCCTGCGGGGCATGAACCACACCCCGCGAGCACGCGTCCATTGCCGCCTTGATTGGCTGACGCGTCGCCCCGGGCAGCTACATCTGCTTCGGGCACCGTCCGGCCTGAGCAACAACGGTTCAAACCGACTTTCAGTCATCGTCCGCGCGCACGGTTGCGGCGCGTGGGGAGAGAATTCCGCTGCGAGGATTCGCACACCCTTGCCTGGCCGGGAGGTTCGTTACGGACAGTGGCCAGTGGCCGAGCGCATCCTCCAAAAACAAAAACCCCGGCGGTTTCCCGCCGGGGTTCTGTCAGGTCGTTAGACCGGTCTTACCAGTTGCGCTGAGCGCGGAGCAGCATGGACACGCCAGTCTCGTCCCTCAGCTCGTACACAGCTGCCGGCTTGGCAACGGAGAGAAGCGGGGCGGGGATCGTAACCGTCCCCGAGTTCTTCTGGTCCAGCCGCGTAACGTTGATGTCTGCGGTGAAGGCAAGGCCCTTGACCGGAGTCCAGACAGTGTTGACTCCGCGCCTTTTCCGAAGGGTGTTGCACAAATAACACGCAGCCGCGATCGAGCTTTCTCTGCAAGATATTGTTTTTAATGAGTATTTTGAATAGTTCCATTTGGCACGTGAATTGTTGCCGCGAGCCCTCACCGGCCGGTCTTCGCCGCCCGGCATCACACGTCCCCGAATCGAGCGATCAGGGCACCGAATCCGCGTCACACAATCACCAGCGCTTCTCGCGACAAGGATGGGGGCTTGCGCAATCGCCGTGCACCGGTCCGATCGGCGCAACACTGCTTGATCGCGACAATATTAAAGGCTCACGGGCTGTACCTTTCCCACCTCGAATGGGTGATCGGCTATTGCGAGGCTTCGTCGAACTGGCGACGGAATTGCAAAAGCCCTTATATTTAGGGATCGAAATGCATTCGCGTGGTGCGAGCAAAGGCTCGCGCGCGCGTATCGCGAAACGGAACTTCGGCACCGTGGAATCAAATCGTGCGAGCTCCGTCGAACGCACGCCATCCGGGGCACCGCTGCATTTCGAGGATGTCAAAGCGAACGCGGGCCGAAAAATCTCGGCACTATTGGATCCGCGCCTCGCCCCGCGCATCGATTGCAAGATCGCCCGGATCGCAAAACCTGGAAAGAAGCCTTGTAAACGAGACCCCCGCGCGCGGGATTGGCGCGCGGGGGTATGGCTAAACGCAGCGCCATCACTAAATCGCGTAACCTAAATCTGCCGCTTGCGGCTCGCCCCTGCGTCGGGCATATCCGCCCTCACGGAGCTGTGGCCGAGTGGCTGAAGGCGGCGGTTTGCTAAACCGTTATAGGGTTGTAAAGCCCTATCGAGGGTTCGAATCCCTCCGGCTCCGCCAGTCGATACAAATAAACTGTTGAAATACCACGTGTATTTCGTTAGAGTTTGCCTTCGGTCCCCAAATCAGTCCCCAAGCGCTACCGCCGTTTTAGGGCCCGGCAATCATCGGATAACTCCGCATATCCACCGGTTCGGGCGATCCGTCCCGAATGATCGCGAACAGTTCACGGTCGGACAGCGCTTCCACCTGAACGTTCGCCACGCTCGATTGCCTGCGCGCACTTGCCGTCCAATCGGTCCCCGACCTCTTTGATCGCCTGCAAATCGCCACCCTCCGCCATCGCAATCTGTTTTCGAGCGATGGCGCGCAGGTGGCGAGGATCATTGCCAGCGCAGATTTCCATCCGCAGCGCATCGCCAAATGGCTTCTGCCTGTTCAAGCTTCCAATTGGCCTGCCATATCCCGCCTCCGAAATGTTTGAAGCTTCAAGCAAATACATTACGGAACTATGAGCATAAGGGCCAAAACTCTATAGTTTTATTGGGGGCGATCGGAAAGGCATGGATGCGCGACCCGAACACCGTCGCGGCGATTGTCACCGCCTTAAGGCAGGTTCATGGCGACGACCTCGCGCGGGTGATGTTGAGCGACGGCTTATCGCTGGCCGCTCTGATCGACGCACTGTTGCGCTCGCCGCTGAAAAACCGCGACGCGGTCAAACTGATCACGCGCGCGCTTCGCTCCGGCGATTTCATCGTCACGCCGGACTTTGGTTCTCCCTCGCACCTCAAATATTTTTATGATCGTCCCAAATCGTTGCACGTCGTTGACATAGCCGTCGTGACGTTGCACGGCATCATTGCCAGCCCGGACATCCGCTTGCGACTGATGCCAAGCGACAATTGATCGAAGCCAGAGACCGGACCTAGGCGCCAAGCCGTCCTGTAGTTGCGCGCGTAGATCATTCTCGTAAATGGCAATTCGCCTTTCGCGCGCTTGTACGGCTCCAATTATCATTGAGCGGTCAAGCTCGAGGTGCCTTGAGTTTTCACGACCGGCTGCGGCGTCCATCGCCCTGTGAGAGCTTCCGATTTCGGACCGTAAAGTCGCATCGTCAGATTGAATGGCCCCTTGGGTGCGGGAAGCCAATTCGCCTCTTTGTCCTTTCCCGGACTTTCGTTCTGGAAATAAAGGTCAAGTGAGCCATCGGCGTTGTATTTGAACGGCATCCAACTGGAGACTGCGAAGCGATTCAGGCTGTTGCCAACTTGAAATCCTTCCGCATCGTAAAGAGTGATCGACCAGAAGGCGTTAACGGGAGGCGTTGCACCCTTCTCAAAAGTAATGATGTATTTGCTTGCGCCATCGAGCGGCTTGCCGCTTTCGTCACCGATGTTGAGAGGATAGATGGCGTCCTCGACAAGATTTGCGCCAAGCCCAAGCCGGGCAACAATGGCCCGTTTTAGATAGTAATTGCCATACACACCCATCGTGTCGGTGTTCAACGACCAGCCATTGGCAACTCGTGCCAAGGTCGGCACCTTCCATGCCATCAGCTTCTGCGCATCTTCCGGTGCGGTCTCAAGCCCCCTCTGCACGACCGGATCAAGCTTGCCGATGTCAAAGCTTTTGCCCACCTCAATTCCAATCTTCTTCATCTGCGCGATGATTGGCTCATCTGTTAGATGAGGGGGAACAAGCTTGAGCAACTCGGCGGCGGAAGCGAAATAGACCCCTGCCGTCATTGTATCGACTTGGATCTTCGGCGGCGTCTTCATATCGACGCTGGGGTCAATTTTGACTTCAGGCGGCTTGGGCGCTTTGCCAAATTCAGAAAGCAGCGCGACCTTGTAACCTGCTTGGATTTTATGGACCGCATCATAATCCGGCGGACCGTCCGTCTTGGTGCGACCAATGATCCAGACATACGGCGTTGGCGCCTCAATGCGCTGGGTATCCTTGGGCAGCTTGAACTCGTCAATAAACCTGTCACGCAGATCGGGCCGCCAACCTTGAGGCGTCACCAGAAAAGTCCCGGCCCGAGTGCCGGTCGTCCGCCAACCCGGAGAGGCGAAAACATCGCTCCACATGTCGAGCATCGGCAGAAGGTAGTAGCGCCCGCCCGTGTCCGGCACGCTGATCACGACGGGTTCCTTCGTCATGTCGAGCCATGCGATGGAATACAAAGTATCGAAGTTGGGTCGCACGACCCCTTTGTAGTCTGCCGGTGGGTACTCGGGTATATTGACGAACATGTTCATCGGACCTTTGCCAAACTCCTTGCCCGGCTCGATGTTGGTAGACTGCTTTCGCGTAATGTCCATCGACAACAGCGAATAGAAATAAAGGTAGGCATTGACGCCGACATCGTGAGCCTCTTGTTCGGTGATGGCGCTCTGCGCTTGTGCGTTGAGCGGAAGAACGGGCGAAATGAGTAGGCTCAAAGCCAACGTGATCGCGCTCTTATTCAAGGTACCCTCCTATTCGTACGACAATCTTCACGCCGGGTTTCCAGTCGGTCCAACCGTTTCTCCAACCTGTCTTGCGCGGCAGCGTTGATCTGGATCATGCCGTCCTAATTAGGACACCCAGAATTGAATCAGGATACTGCTCAGGACACTGTGTTTCAGGACAACTAGGCTGCGAGCGTCGCCGGGACTGCTCCAGTCGCGCCGGCGGCAAACATGTGCTGGTTCTGGGTCGACCCGACGCCGGTGACGAACCGCCAGTTCAAGGCTACTGGGACTATTGCACACCGCCTTATTGAGGGGTTCAATGGAACGATGAGTGTGTTGTCCTCCGATACGGACCAATTCGAACTACCGCCGTCCGACGAGACCGTCCGCGACATGATCTGGATCCCTGGCGGCACGTTTCGCATGGGCTCCAACGATCATTATCCGGAGGAAGCGCCCGTTCACCGTGTCGCGGTGGACGGCTTCTGGATCGACCCGACGCCGGTGACGAACCGCCAGTTCAAGGCTTTCGTGAAGGCGACCAGGTACAAAACAACAGCGGAGGTGCCGCCCGACCCGAAGGACTATCCAAACGCGCTGCCGCACATGATCTATGCGGGCTCGCTGGTGTTCACACCGCCCAATCATGCCGTTGATCTCCGCTACTGGGGCGAATGGTGGCAGTTCATGAAGGGCGCCGACTGGCGGCATCCTTATGGTCCCAAGAGCAACATCAACACATCTGACAATCATCCGGTTGTTCACGTGTCCTTCGCGGACGCACAGGCCTATGCGGCCTGGGTCGGCAAAGAATTGCCGACGGAAGCGGAATGGGAGTTTGCCGCTCGCGGCGGGCTCGACGGAGCAGAGTATGCGTGGGGCGACGAATTCACCCCCGGCGGCCAGCACATGGCCAACACCTGGCAGGGCGAATTCCCGCGTCAAAATCTTGCCGCCGACGGTTATGAGCGGACCTCGCCAGTGAGGGCGTTTCCGCCGAATGGTTACGGCCTCTACGACATGGTCGGCAATGTCTGGGAGTGGACGGCGGATTTTTATTCGGCAAAACACGAGCCCGAACTCGCCGAAGGCGTGCTGCATTCCTTCCAATCCGCGTGGCGGGCTCGAGGCGGAGAGTTTTGACCCGCGCCAGCCGGAAATCAGAATTCCGCGCAGGGTGGTCAAGGGCGGCTCGCATCTGTGCGCGCCGAATTATTGCCGCCGTTATCGCCCGGCGGCGCGCCATGCCGAGCAGATCGATAGTTCGACAAGTCACATCGGGTTTCGCTGCGTCGTGCGAGCGAGGCCCTCGGCACCAACGTAACGGCCGTGGCTAGCACTCCCGTTTGGATTCGATTGCGGAATTTAACGAACGAATTTAAAGGCCGATATTCTCGTGGCCGACCAAGATTTGGATGGGGCTTAGCGCTAATACCTGTTGCGGATGAGCATTCCGATATTATTCGGAATGCGAGCGACGAAACGGAAAATTTCGAACAAGACTGGCTCCGCTGGAGCCTCGCGATCATGATCGCCGTTTCTGATCCCGATCTGCGTAGACTCCAGGTCCAACATCTTGGTAGCCCTGAGCGGCAAGCCGATGCGGCTACGCCGACCGAGATCATCTTCAAGTTCCAGAGTGCCCAGCCTGCTTGCCTTTGACTCGCAAATCGGTCGGACGACTTCATAGCACTGCCTGCACCATTTCTTGGGACGGCTCAAAATCTGATGCGCCCCTGCCCCTGTATGCGGCGTCACTATCGCGACCCTCGGCTTGGCCAGGTCACTGAACCTGTTTGGTCGCCCCAGCAGATCCTTTCCCGATTAACTCTTTATTAACCGACAACCTGCCACGCAAGAGGTCACGGCGGGTTGGTAACTTCACATTAGGATTCTTGTGGGTGCCGCGCGCCGCGGAAGTCCGGGAGCGAACACCAGGTTCGATTTCCGAAGTAGATGGGTAGCGTAGGAGTTGGGTAGAATGGCGAGAAAATGCGGCACATGCCAGCACATCAAGCGGGCCGAGATCGACCGACGGTTGGCGGCGGGGGAGCCAGGCGGCCAAATCGCGCGTGACTATGATTTGAATCCGTCGAGCCTGCACCGGCATCGAACCAATTGCCTCGGGCTCGGCTCTTCCAATGCCATCATGAAGGAAATGTCGCGCGGCACCGCGGCCGTCGCCTGCCTGCCATCCAGGGAAGAACTGGGCGGGGACTATCTGAAGCTGCGCGATCACATCGACCAGATTGTCACCCAGGCCGAGCAACAGAAGTCACTGCCGTTGGCGTTGTCCGGCCTCAACTCGATCCGGCATACGCTCGACAGCCTGTCGCGGCTTTCCGGATTCGACCGGCAGGGGACCCAGGTCAATGTCGCGGTGCAGACCAATGTCAACCTGAACCTGACGCAGATCGCCGAGCGCGTGATCGGCAAATTTGATCACGAGCCCGAACTGAAGGCGCGAATTGCGCAAGCCCTATTGGAGATCGACAATGAACGAACTACGTGAACTGGCCTATCGAATCGACCCGGTGCTGTGGGTGCGCGAGGTCCTCGGTTTTGAACCGGCGGCATGGCAGGCAGAATTCCTGCGTGCGCCGCTTGGCGCCTCGATCATCGCACTAACGGCACGGCAGGTCGGCAAGACCACGGCCGCAATCATGGGCGATTGCGCACTACATGCTGTTTACCCCCGAGCGGCTTGAGCGTGGTCGCCTGCCCCGCCCAACACCAGAGCGTCGAGGCCGTGCGCCGGGTGCGCGCAATTCTTGACCAGGTCGGTGCCGAACTGACGGTCAACAATGTCTATGGCCTGGAACTGAAGAATGGCTCGCGCGTGATGGCGCTGCCGGGCAGCGATAATTCGATCCGCGGCCTGACGGTGGATGGCTGGATCGTGGCCGACGAGGCCGCCCGCCTTGATGACGACCTGATCAGCGCGCTGCGCCCGATGCGGGCCCGCCGCCCGCAAGCCCGGTTTGCGATGCTGTCGACGGCCTGGAGCCGCACCGACCCGTTCTGGACGGCGTGGGCCAGTGACGACCCATCCTGGATGCGGCTGAGAGCCACCGCGGAGATTCCGGGGCTGCTGGATGCAGAATTTCTCGAAGAGGAACGACGGAATTTGGGGGAGCACAAATACGGCCGGGAATATCTTGGCATTCCCGGTGGCGCAGAGGCCAGCCCGTTCACCTGGGACCTGTTTGAGCGCGCCACCCGAATTCGCACGCCGCTGGTACCGGCAGGAACGGCCTTTGCGCCGCCCGCTGAACAATCCGTGCCTGGTGTCAACCCGTTCCGCCATCTTCAGATAAATGGAGCCTTTCGATGATTTACGTTCCAGATGACGTTGACGAGCTGGCCTGTATTCAAACCCACTGATCATTGCCCATGATGTCGGCCGCAGCCGCGACCGTTCCACCGCCGTGGTCGGCGGCAACTCGCCCTGCGGGCGACGCCTGCTCGGGATCCGCGAAGCCGAAGAGCTGCCGCAGGGCCTGTTCGGACAGTGCGCGCGCCAGCGCGCTTGGCGGCGGTCGACCGACGCCACCACCACAATGCGCTGATCGTGGCGGACCTCAGCAACGACGCCACCTACGCCGAGGTGTTGGTGGAGACGTTTGGACCGCGCGTGATTGGCCTTCAGATCAGCCGCTATGGCGATGGCATGAATGCCGAGTGGCGGCCGGTCCGCCATGGTCATTTGCCGGTCTATACAATCGGCAGAACCTACCTGATCGAGCTATTCCATGCCGAGCTGCAGTCGGATCTGGTGCGTTTTGCCGAAGGGCCGTTGATGCGACAGGCCTATGATCAGCTCGCCAATCTGGAGCTGGAATATCGGGAAAGTGGCGCGATCTATACCTGTCCGCCGGGTAAACATGATGACCTCGCAATTTCCTGCGCGATGCTGGCCTGGGCGGCACGGCACCGGCATCTGGAGAGATGGCTCCGAAATCTCGAAGCCGCCCGCAGGCCTCGCCGCTCGCGGCAGAAGTTCGGTTGGGCAGCCTTTACATAACCCGGCTTAGGAGCTGGCCAGCCGTTTTTCGAGACTGCCTGCCATTCACGCCACGATCATTTTCGGCCCCGCTCAAAGCCCCGTCAGGACCCCCGATGTTCGACGCAGCGAGGGTATGGCGGAGGTCGAGGACTGGCCGCCATTGACCAACGATCAATGGAGAGCAGAATGGTACTGTCAACACGTGACCGCCGCGGCTTCATCGGCGGCTCGGACGCCCGGATCATCATGGGCGACGATGAAGCCGCCCTGCTGCGGCTGTGGCGGGAAAAGCGCGGCGAGGTCGAGCCGGAGGACCTCTCGGACAACCTGATCGTCCAGCTCGGCACCGTGACCGAGCACCTCAACCGGCACTGGTACGAGCGCAACACCGGCCAGGTCGTCACCGAGGTGCAGCGGCAGCTGTTTCATCCGGTGAAGCGCTGGATGGCGGCCACCCTCGACGGCATGGTCGAGGGAACCGGCGCCGTCTTCGAGGCCAAGTTCATGCTGCCATGGTCGTTCTCGGAAGAAGGCGCGGCCGAGAAGCACATGGCGCAGCTGCAGCACAATATGTGGGTCACCGCCTCCCGGACCGCGGTGCTGTCGATCATCACCGGCGGCGGCAAATGGGTCGAAATGACCATTCCGGCCGATCCGCTCTACCAGCATCTCCTGCTCACGGCCGAGAAGAAGTTCTGGCGCTGCGTCGAGACCGGCGAGCCCCCTCACCTGTTTGGCGTCGAGCCGCCACGGGCAAAGATCGAGGCGGTCCGCTCCGTCGACATGAGCGGCTCCAACGCCTGGGCCGAGTTTGCCGGCCTGTTTCAGGCAACCCGGCAGGCGGCCCAGGACCACGAGCGATCCCGCACCGAGCTGAAGGCCCTGGTGCCGGAGGATGCCAGGGAAGCCTCAGGTCATGGCGTCCGCGCCAAGCGCTCGAAGTCCGGCGCCATCAGCTTTGACATTGTGAGTGAGGAGCCGCGCCATGCAGCGATCCAGCAATAAGGTTGGCACACTGGCGGCGGCACTGGCCAAGGCGCAGGCCGAGATCGTCAATCCGGAAAAGTCGCTGACCGCCACCATCGAGTCGCCGTTCCCGCGCGAGGGCCAGCGGACCTTTCGCTATGCCTCCCTCTCCACGGGGCTGGACATCGTCCGCAAATGCCTGGGCCAGCATGAGATCGCAACCGTCCAGAGTACAGCGATCGACCGGGAGAGCGGCCTGATCAAACTGACGACCACGCTGGTGCACGCCTCCGGTGAGTGGGTGTCTTCGGACTGGCCGGTCTGCCCGGCCACCGAGACGGCTCCCCATCGGATGGGCGCGGCCCTGACCTATGCCCGGCGCTATGCCCTGTTCACCCTGGTCGGGATCGCCGGCGAGGACGATCTCGATGCGCCCGACCTTGCCGTTCAATCGGTCTCGCCAAGCCCGCAAAACGGCCCGCCCGCAACGAAGACCGGTTCAAATGGTCAGATGCCGCCCGCGACCGCGAAAACGCTCGAAGCACCCCGCAAGGGCGCCAACGGTAACCGGGCAGCCGTCCTGTCGAGTGAAGCCTCGGCGATCCTGCGGGATCAGCTGCTGGCCGAGCTGGAAGGGTTGGGACTCGAGGACGAATCTGGATGCCTGGACACTCCGGGCCTGGCCCAAGGCAAACACCCTGACGCCAGACGATGGCGACAGGGTCCGGCAGGCCTTCCAGGCCCGTCTCGCCCGCCTGCAGAAGGTACCGGATGACGACCTCTCGCCAGCCGAACTTGATCCGCCAGCCGCGAACGAGGAGACCCGCTCCCGCATCGACAAAAGCGTACTGGCCCTGCCGGAGGCCAAGCGGCTAAGGGACAAGCAACACCTGCGCTTTGTCGCCGGGCAGCCCTGCCTCGTCTGCGGACGAGAGCCCTGTGACCCGCACCATCTGCGTTTTGCGCAGCCGCGCGGACTCGGCTCAAAAGGTCAGCGATGAATTTACGGTGCCTCTCTGCCGAGCCCATCACCGCGAACTGCACCGTGCCGGCAAGGAAGTAGACTGGTGGTCGAGAATGGGAGTTGATCCGCTGGGCATTGCGCGCGAACTTTGGCTTCGCACTCGTGTCATACCAAGGCTATCTCCGGCTCCGCCACTAATTTCCTGAGTATCTGCAATCGTCCGGCGGTGCGTTCCTTATCGTCGTTACGCGACTAACTCCCGCCGTCCCCTTCCCGAAAGGGCTCGTCGGGCTTTAGGCCGGCAGTCTAGAGCATCCAAGGCGTTCGTCGCTCTCGTCACGTCAGGTCTTCAGCTTGATCATCAAATTCAGGAGCTTCATCGTCGATCTGGCGTAGGGTGGTTGGAATAGCATCTGGATCGCTGAGAACGGCCCCTGATAGAAAACAGGGCGCAACTTCGAGAACGTGTTGAAGCCTTCGCGCGCATGGTAATGCCCCATGCCGCTCGCGCCGACTCCGCCGAACGGGAGATCGTGTTGCCCCACGTGCAACAACGCTTCGTTCACCGAGACGCCACCCGACATCACGCGCGAGATATAAAAGTCACACAATTGACGGTCATGGGTGAACGGGTAGATTGCCAGCGGCCTGTCGTGGCTGTTGATATAATCGGCGACCTCCTGCTTTTCGCTGTAGGAGCGGATCGGCAGGATCGGCCCGAATATCTCACGGTTCATCACTTGCATGTCTTCGGTCGGATTCAACACAAGATGCGGCGGGAATTTGCGTAGCTTGGCATCCGGTTGTTGCCCTTGCGCGAGATTGACCAACGTCGCCCCTTTCGCGCGGGCGTCTTCCAGCGCACCCTGCAGGCGCGCAAAGGACCGGTCGTCGATGATGGATGTGTAATCGGGGCCGTTGATGTCGGGGAAACGCTCGGCGAACAGGCGTCTGCAATGGTCGGAAAATTCACTCTCGGCGCCTTTGGGTAGGAAGAGGTAATCCACGTTGGTGCAGATCTGACCGGCGTTGAACATCTTCACCCACATGATGCGTTCGGCCGCCGTCTTGATTGAAAAATCGGGGGCCACGATCGCGGGCGCCTTGCCGCCGAGTTCGAGCGTCACCGGTGTCAGATTGCGCGCAGCGTTCGCCATTACAGAGCGGCCGGTCGTCCCGGAGCCCGTAAACAGCAGATGGTCGAACGGCAACGATGAAAAGGCGGGTCCGCGGCCGCTCCCGTCGTCGAAAAACTTCAGCTTGTCTTCGGGGAAATACTTTGGACTCACTTCCATTAACACTGCGGCCAGCCGACGCGAATTCTCGGACATCTTGACCATCGCCCGGTTGCCCGCCGCAAAAATTCCGGCGAGCGGCGCAAAACTCAGATTGAGCGGAAAATTCCAAGGCACGATCACGCCGACAATGCCGAGTGGCTGTGGGATCACGCGATTGCGCGCGCCGGGATAGGTCATGAAGTCGATCTTGCGTCGCTGCGGCTTCATCCACTTCCTTAGGTGCTTAGCGACGTCGTGAATGTTTTCGAGCACGACGAAATATTCGGCGAACAACGTCTCGAATTCCGAGCGGTTGCCATAGTCGGCGTTGATGGCAGCGACGAGCGCCTCGCGGTTTTCTTTGAGCAGGCTCGCAAGCAATTTGAGATCGGCAATGCGCTCGGCGTAACTCGGCTCCGGCGCGGCAAAATACGCCGCGCGCTGCCTGTCGAAGCAGGACTTAAATTCGGGGGGAATCGAAACTGCCTCTGGCGTCGCTATGGGAGCGTTCATGGGCCGTCCTCCTGTTTGCACGGTATTTTGTTGAGTACCACTGGGAGCAATCTGTCACAGCCATGACGTCTGCTCTATGCATTTGTGGCATGCGCTTCCAAACGTGCGTGAACCACAAGTACCCAAACATACCCCAGTTCGACCGCGGGTCACCGGTCTAAATCGGCTAGTCGCGAAGCTCGGACATGCCGGTTCGGCAGCTCAGTGCCACTTGTGGACTCTCGCGGCTACAGCCGCGCCTGTTGGATGTTCGGCTGGTGGATCGGTCGATCAAGCCGACGACTAAGCCGAAGCCCGGCGCAACTTGAACGTGGCACGCTTCATCGACCCAATTGTTCCCAATCTCCTTCAAGCCTCTGCTCAAACACTTGCGCCGGTGCCCCCTGGTAAACTTTGGCAAACTCCTTGAGCGGCAGCGAGGTGGTTACACCCACGACATTGGAATTAACGGTCTCCAAGACCAGCATCTGACCTGACTCCAGATCATGAATTAAGCTCGCGGTCGCCACACTTCCGGCTACGCAGCCATTGGCGAGGCAAATCACATAAGGAATTTGAACGGGCGAGCCCTGGTCAACAGTCAATTTGATGCCGGGCTGCAGGAATGATCCGGGGGTCACGAAAATCTGCAGACGAGCGACAGGATCGCCCTCTCGTTCGATCAGATCAACTCTGAGTGCGATCTGACCCGTGTCCCATCTACCGTTGATGGTCGTGCGACAAACCATTTTCGACCCGGCCTCTTGGGTGGCCTTGAAACACACTTTGCGCCACGGCGCGTACGTTAGCGGGCGATCTGGCTGTCGTCCCCGAGTAGCGATCTCTGCCTCAGAAAAATTACCCGTCGCCGGGACGTCGCCAAATGGCACTAATTGTTGCGCATCGACCCTCATTGCTGTGGTCGCCACGAACACCGCAAGGAGTCCCGTTGCCAGCAATGGATACCAGGTTGACCTTGCCGATGAGTCCAGAAGCCGAATGTCCATACCAATTCCTTTCATGGATGTTTGGCCAGGAATTCGCTGACAAGAGGCGCCCAGAGTTGAACGGCATCGGCCGAGTCAATCAAAAAATGGCCATCCGCTCCAAAATCAGATAACAGACGATACTCGACATTGCCGCCTGCGGCCTGAAACGCTTCCACCATCCGCTTTGAGAGATCAGGTCCAAAATAACTGTCGTTACGGGTGTAGATCCATAACATTGGAATGCGCGCCGTGCGGCCAAACTCGGCCACGGCATCGACGAGCTGATCGGGGGCACAGTTGTTGTTGGGTTTGCCATTGAGATGACCACCCCGGCCGGCTGCAAACCCGATGATCGCCCGCACAGATTCCGGATTTTGGCTGCCTAGCGCAATCGCCCCCCAACCACCCCCCGATTGGCCGACGATGATGACCCCATTGCGCTTGATAAACGATTGAGTTGACATGTAGTCGATGATCCACTTGTCAATCGACGCGACGGCAAGCCCCGCATCGCGAAACTCAGCATCCGAACACTTTCCCACGCCCGAGAAAAAAAGCCCGAACAGACCTCGTTCGGGGATTTCGATCGCCGTAGCACCGTATCCAGGCCGGACTGGCGCGACCACAACGTAGCCCTGTCGCGCAAACCAAAGTGCGGCGTCACGAAATTCGATTACGGGAAAGTAGCTTCGCCCTGTCGAGTCAAGCGAAACCCCATGGTTCATCACAACGAGTGGGAATGGACCGTCCCCAATGGGTCGGATCAAATAGGCCAGCATCGGGACAGGCGAGGAGGGAATCGCCCACATCTCCTCGTGAACCTGCGGCGCGATCGAGGGAACAGCCTGCTGCGCGAGCGCCGCGAGCGGCAAAGTCGCAATGCCAGCAATTATTGCAATGAGGTACCGCCGCCGCATCGGTGCGTGCCCCTGCTGTGTATCACTACAGCCTACAACCTTTAAGGGAGACGTCCAAGCGTCGAATGTCCGCGTCGGGCCAACCTCGACCAAATTGGCAGTCCACGCCATGTCCGTTTACCAAACCGGACATGGCCTTGATCGGTTGTCTGGGACGGGCTCAAATCCGCGAAACATTTCTCTTTATGAATGTCACGGCTTCACGACAACCGGCCAGATACAACACGGCTCGTCACCGACGCTGACGCCAATGCTGCGGACGCCATCCTGAGCGGATGTTCGACGGCGAGTTCAATCGCTGGGCGGACGGTCAGTACGACCGGCTTTTTGAAATCGTGGCCGACTCGGCCGCCGGCGTCGCTCAGGATTCGCAGCAGGTCAAACGAACGCGCTCAGCCCGGTGATGGCCTTGCCGACGATCAGCGTGTTCATCTCTCGTGTACCCTCATACGAGTAGATCGCTTCCGCATCGGCGACGAAGCGCCCGATATGATTGTCGAGCAAGATGCCGTTGCCGCCCAGCAGTTCCCGTGCATAGCCGACGGTCTCGCGGCATTTGACCGTACAGAACGCCTTCGCGAGCGAGGCGTGCTCGTCCTGCATCAATCCTTGATCCTGCAACTGCGCCAGGCGCAGCATCATCGCCTGGGTCGAGGTGACATTGCCAAGCATCCTCACCAGGAGATCCTGGACGAGCTGGAATCCGCCGATCGGCTTGCCGAATTGGAGTCGCTCGGTCGCGTAGCGCAGCGCGTGCTCGTAGGCGCCCATTTGGCAGCCAACGGCAAACCACGCGACCCCGGTGCGCGTCATTCTGAGCACCTTTGCGGTATCCTTGAACGTATTGGCGTTCTGCAACCGATCGGTCTCGGGCACACGGCAGTCCTTCAGCGTGATCAGCCCGTTTTGCACGACCCGCAGTGCCATCTTGGTCTTGATCTTCTCGACCGAGAATCCGGGATTATCCTTCCCGACCACGAAGCCCTTCACCTGTTTGGTGCCCTCGTCCCGTGCCCAGATCACATTGATGTCGGCGAAGGTAGCGTTGCCGATCCATTTCTTCTGGCCGTTGAGGACCCACGTGTCGCCCTCGCGCCGGCAGGTCGTCATCATTCCGCCCGACGTCGCCGAGCCTACCAGCGGTTCGGTCAGCCCGAACGAGCCGATCTTCTCGAAGCGCATCATGGCAGGCAGCCAACGCTGTTTCTGCTCCTCGTCGCCGCACAGGTAGATCGACCCTGCCGAAAGGCCGGTATGGACGCCCCAGAAAGTCGCGACCGACGAATCGACCCGCGCCAGCTCCATCGCGACAAAACCGTTCAGCAGCCAGTTGCCTCCGACCGCGCCATATCCTTCATAGCCTACCCCGCCGATGCCGACCTCGGCCATTTTCGGGATGATCTCGAAGGGAAATTCGTCGCGCGCCCAATATTCCTCGACCACCGGCGCCACCACGCCTTCCGCGAATGCACGCACGCGTTTGATCAGCGCCCGTTCCCCCTCATCAAGAACATTGGCGATCCTGTAGAAATCACCATCGATTGGCGGCGGCGAGTAAGCCGGCTGCTCGGCCAGCGCTGTTTGCGGGCTTGCCATCTGTTCCTCCCTTTTTCGACACGCGCCTTGCTTCGTCTCTTTTTCGATCCGGGTGTCGCATGACCGACCCCGGCTCATGGATGTGGGCCGCCTGACGGCGAAAGAAAACGCCTGCTCCAGCCGACCGCCCGCGAAAGCAGACTGGATGTCTGCGCAGGTTCGTTTTTCCCCTCCACCAGGAACTCTTCAATGATGCGTGCGGTTTCTGCCGGCCGCGTCACCATGAACAGGTGTCCGTCATCGATCATCCGAAGCTCTGCGTTGGGAATAAGACGCGCCAGGACGCGGCCGTTAATCGGCGGAACCAGCGGGTCATCGCTGCCCATCAGGATGAGCGTCGGTTGCGGCAGCGACCAAAGCCAAGGCAGGCTGGTCCAACCGGTCATGGCGAGAAGTTGATAAAGATACCCGCGATTGCGAGCCCCCCGCATCGCGCTCGCGTGCGCATCGATCAATGTGGGATTTTTGCGAAAATCGCCGCCGTAGATTTCCGGAGCAACTTTGCTCATGTAGTCTTTGTCGGTGTAGCGCCGCGGGGTCGCCATCTTCCACAGCACCGAAGGACCGGCGGGCACCATGATCGCGCCCGGCGAGGTCGCTGCCAGAACCAGCCGCCGGCACAATTTCGGATATTGATGCGCAAATTGCTGCGCGACGCCGCCACCCCAGGAGACACCGGCCACATCGATCTCGCTGTATCCGAGCTCGGCAACCAGACCGGCGGCAAGCCGCGCCAGCCTCGATGGCCGGTATGGAAGCGACGGCACGGGAGAGCCGCCGACCCCGGGTACGTCGAAGATGATCGCCGTCGTATGTGTGAGCGCTTCGAGAAAGGGCTTTGCCAGCTCCCAATTCGCGCCAATTCCGTTGAACAGGAGCAGAGGGGGCTGATCGCCAGAACCATGCCGGATCGCGACCTGGAGCGATTGCCCGCTGATCAGGATTTGCCGGACCTCGATTTCGCCTGGCCTGAAGGCTGCCGCAACCGGTCCCCGCGGACCGGTTGATCCCCCATTCGCGCGATCTCCACTGCTGGTCCTGTCATTCAAAGACGTAGGTCCCCGGGGCTTTCGCAAGAACGGGATGGCGTTCGCTGCCAAGCGATACTGGCGCGGCAACCTCTTCACCGGAGCGCGCATGCAGCCAATCGCGCCAATCGAGCCACCAGCTTCCCTTCCGTTTCTCGGCCGCGGCGAGAAACGCATCCGGCCCGGCTGGATTGACCGGTCCGATCGTAAATGACGCCTTCGGGTTGGTCGGCGGGTTGAGGAGGCTCTGAAGGTGACCGCTGTTCGACAGCACGAAGGTGGTGCCTTCGCCCATGATCTGAGCCGTCTTGTAAACGCCCTTCCACGGCGTGATGTGGTCGGTGACACCCGCGATGACATAGCTCTCGGCCTTGACCCTGCTCATGTCGATGGTCTTTTCATTCAGCGTTAGCTTGCCGGAATTAACGAACGGATTGGTGAAATAGAGATCGAGGTAGTCACCGTGCAAGCGGGCCGGAAGGCGCGTCGTATCGGCGTTCCAGTAGAGAATATCGAATGCCGGCGGCTGGTTGCCGAGCAGATAGTTATTCACCCAGTAGTTCCAGATCAGGTCATTGGGCCGCATCCATGCAAAC
>CAWGSN010000036.1:0-21416 GCA_963825225.1 uncultured Alphaproteobacteria bacterium | reverse complement strand
CCGGCCGCCGTCGACGAAGATGCTTCGCACCTCCGGCCGCTTGCGCAGCCGCGCGACGATTTCTTCGGTCACCGTCTCGGTAAAGGCAAGCTGCGTGCCCGGCGGCAGCTCCATCGCCAATAGCGAGCGGGCGGTGTCCTGCGCCGGCAGGAAGCCTTGCGGCAGCAGCGTGATGCTCCAGATCGAGGCCGCGAACACGCCGAAGCCGATCAATACGGTGATGAAATAGTGCTTCACCGACCAGGTCACGAGCTTGATGTAGGTCTGCAGGATGCGCCCGGGCGGCGGGTCGTCGTGCGGGTGATCCTTGAGGAAGTAGGCCGCAAGCACCGGCGTGACGAAGCGCGCGGCGAGCAGCGAGAAGAACACCTGCACCGACACGGTGATGCCGAACTGCTTGAAAAACTGCCCGGCAATACCCGACATGAAGCTGGCGGGAGCGAAGATTGCGATGATGGTCAGCGAGATCGCGATCACGGCGAGGCCGATTTCGTCGGCGGCTTCCAGCGCGGCGCGATAGGGCGACTTGCCCATGCGCATGTGGCGGACGATATTTTCGATCTCGACGATGGCGTCGTCGACCAGAATACCCGTCGACAGTGTAATCGCGAGGAAAGAGACCAGGTTGAGCGAGAAGCCGAGCAGGTCCATTACCCAGAAGGCCGGGAAGATCGACAGCGGCAGCGAGATCGCGGCGATGATGGTGGCGCGGATGTCGCGCAGGAACAGCAGCACGATGATGACGGCAAGGATCGCGCCCTCGAACAGGGTCGAGATCGCGGCTTCATAATTGCCCTTGGTGAAATCGACCGAGGTGTCGATCATTTTCAGGTCGACGTCGGGATAGGCGACCTTCAACGCATCGATGCGCTTCTGCACGGCGGCGGCGACCACCACGTCGCTGGCGCCCTTGGATCGCTTGATGCCCAGTGCGACCACCGGTTCACCGTTGAAGCGCGCGAAGGTGCGGCGATCGGCGATGGTGTCGGTGACGGTGCCGAGGTCGTCGAGCCGGACCTCGCCGCCGCCGAACAGCGGGATCATGGTGCCGGCGAGTTCGTTCAGCGTCTTGGCGCCGGCAAGCGTGCGGATCGCCTGGTCGTTCTTGCCGATCTCGGCGCGGCCGCCGGCGAGGTCGACATTGGTGCCGCGCAGGATCTGGCTGACATTGACGGCGGTCAGCCCTGCGGCCTGCAGGCGGTCGGGATCGAGCGAGACCAGGATCTCGCGCTCGACGCCGCCGATGCGCTCGACCTGGGCGACGCCGCGCACGCCCTGCAGCGCGCGTTTGACGACGTCGTCGACGAAGTAGGACAGTTGCTCGGGCGTCTTGCCGGGCGAGATCGCGGCATAGGTGACGATCGGCAGGCCGATGACGTCGACGCGCTGGATCAACGGCTCGGTGACGTTTTGCGGCAGGTTGGCGCGGACGCGGGTGACGGCGTCCTTGACGTCGTTCAGCGCGCGGTCGGTGTTGGTTTCGAGCGCGAACTGGATCGTGGTCACCGACAGGCCGTCGGTGATCGATGACGAGATGTGCCGCACGCCTTCGACGCCGGACGCGCCGTCTTCGATTGTCTTGGTGACCTGCGACTCAAGCTCGGACGGTGCCGCGCCGAATTGCGACACCGCGACCGAGATCACCGGGATATCCGCACTCGGCAGCCGCGTCACCGCGAGCTTGGTGAAGGAGACCCAGCCCAAAACCAGGAGAATGATCGAGAAGACGACCGACGGTAGCGGGTTTCGGATCGACCATGCCGAGATGTTCAAAGCCATTAGCGGGTCCGCGTGCGCTCGAGTTCGTCGGCGAACATGGTCTTGATCTGGTCGCCGTCATGCAGCGAGGTGCCAGCATCGGCCACGACGGTTTCGCCGACATCGAGGCCTTCAAGAATTTCCGTGGAGGTGTCCGAGGTCAGTCCGACCCGCACGCGTCGCGTCTCGATCGTGTTGCCCTTGACCACCTGCAAGGTGAGACGGTCGATCGCGGTGCGCGGAACCGCGACGCCGCAGGAGCGCTTGGCGTCGATATTGGCGCGGGCGAACATGCCGACCTTGAGCGAGGGATTGTTGCTGACCGAAATCCGGACATGCCCCAACTGCGTGGTGCGGTCGATCTGCGGCGAGATCTGGCGGACCTTGCCGACCACGTCGGGTGCATCGTCGCGGCTGATCCGCACGGTGGCGCCCGGATTGAGTTTTATTAGCTGGAAGCTTGGCACCTCGGCGTCGAGCTCGATCTCGTTGTTGACGGAAATCCGGAACATCGGCCCGGCCTGCGGCGAGGCCGGTGCGCCGACGGCGGTCCGCATCTCGGTGACGAGGCCCGCGGCCGGCGCGCGCAGCGAGACCGGCCTTGCGCCGCCCTGCGCCTGCTGCTGTTGCTGCGGCGGCGGGGTCAGCCGCGCCAGTTCCTGGTTTTCGGTGACCGTGTCGCCCTCGCGGACGAAGAGGTCGGTAACCTTGGAGCCCTCCTGGTCGACGCCGACCTGCGCTTCCCGCCGCGGCACGATGAAACCGGTGACCCGCACCATGTCGGAGAAGCAGGCATTGGTGGACTTGGTCACGATAACGAGGGCCTGCCCCGGGGTCTCCTTCTCCTCGGGGTGGGAGCGGTGCTCGAACCAGTAATAGCCGGCACCCAGAGCAACAAAGAAGACTACTCCGAGCGCAGGCTTGAGATATTCGGAGAGTTTCATCGCCGGATCATTCCAGTCCTGAAGTCATGTGAAGCGAAACGCTGCCAAACGCCGGTGGTGCTCACACAGGCCAAAAAAGCAGAATGCGTCCCGCGGGGCTTGCGGGACGCATTCTAGCCTCAAATTATCACGCAACGCCACGCCGATTACTTGGAGGCGGTGGCCTTGTTTTCCATGTTCACCACCTGCACGCGGCGGTTCACTTCCGCCAGCGGCTGGTTCGGATCCTTCAACTTGCTCTTGCCGTAACCCACGGTGACGAGGTCGCTGCCGTTGATGCCATATTTGTCGACGAGGTAGCGCTTGATGGAATCGGCGCGGCGCTCGGACAAATCCTGGTTATAGGATTCGCCGCCGGCGGCGTCAGTGTGGCCGGCGACCACGAAGGTCGAGCCTGTCAGGTCGGGATTGGAGAGCGCGCGGCCCAGCGCCTGCACCGAGGGCAGCGACTTTGCACTGATCTCGGCCGAGTTGTAGTCGAAGTTGATCTCGAGATCGATCTTCGGCTTGTCCTTGACGATGGTTGCGATCTCTTCGCGCTCGGCGCTCGACAGCGAACGCGTGGAGCGGCCGCGGATGGTCTGGACGAACTTGCCTTCGGCGGCGGCCGCGCCCGGATCGGCCTTCGGACCGGCCGACAGGCCGCGGGTCAGCGGCTTCTTTTCGGGCGTCAGCGCCTTCAGGATCTGCTGTTCGGTGACGGTGTCGTCGCCGGCGCGGGCCGTTGCGGCTGCGAACGTCAGCGCCGCACCGATCGTTACGGCTGAAAGGATAGCGGTAAGCTTTTGCTTTCCAAAAACGTCGAACATTGCCAGTCCCTCCTGCGCTGTTCGCGCGGTTCCCAAATCAATTTGCAAATCCAGCCGCCGGACATCCATCCCCGGCCCATACCATCCGGTTAGTCTGGGCAACCGGCCCGCGGGTTCGACGTCGGCGAGGTCCAGAATCGTCACTGCACCCCGTAATCGGCGAATTCCTTGACAATATTCGGATCCATCGCCTTGGCATTGGCGATGTCCAGCTCGCCCTCCGAAACCGAACCGTTGCGCTTCTTGGCAAGGCCGCGGCCATAGAGCGAGGAGGTCAGTCGCGGGTTGATCTTCAGGGCGGCGTCAAAATCGGCAATGGCGTTCTTGGTCTGCCCGCTCTTCAGGTTGACCAGCCCGCGGCTGTCGAGCGCGTCGACGAAATTCGGGCGCAGCCGCAAGGCCTCGTTGCAATCCTTCAGCGCCGCCTGCAGGTCGCCGATCACGGTGCGGGCCCAGCAGCGGTTGTTAAAGGCCTCGACGTCCTTGGGGTTCAGCCGCAGCGAATTGTTGAAATCCTTGATCGCCAAATCGTAGGCGCCCTTGCTGGCATAGACCTGCCCGCGCCGGTACAGGGCTGCCGCATCGTCCGGATTGTCGTTGAGCTTTTGCGTCAGGCTCTTGATCGTCGGGTCGTCGGCCAGCGTATCCGCAGGCTTGGCCGTCGGCGTCGGAGCCGGAATGGCGATTTCGACCGGCTTTGGCGGCGGCGGTGGCGGTATCGGAAGTTGTTCGGGCGCTGAAGGCGCGGTAGCGGTCTGGGCCGGCGGGGGCGCCGGCGGCGGAGGGGACGGAGGCGGAGGTGCCGCGGTGGTTTGAGCCGGTGGTGGTGGGGGAGGAGTCGTGGTGGTCTGAGCCGGCGGCGGTGCGGGAGGTGCCGTGGTGGTCTGCGCCGGCGGAGGGGCCGGAGGAGGCGGGCTCGACGGCCGCGCTCCGCCGGGGCTGAAGGAAAAATCCTCCGCCAGCGACGACGAAATCCACGGCACCTGCTCCTGGCGCGAGGCGCGGGTGACGCCGACACGGGTGCGGTTCAGCGTTTCTTCGGCCATCAGATCGGGGGTGCGGATTTCCTTCAGCAGTTCCCGCACGAACAGGCTGTGATCGCTGCCATTATCGGAGATGACCGAGGAGAGCGCTGCCGAATACATCACCAAGGTGCCGTTCGGCGCGATGACGGGGGCAAGGCCTGCGGAGAAGCTGCGGAACCGGCGCTCGAACGGGTTGCGCCTGGAGGCGTCGATCAGCGCGATCTTGACGCCGGCGCCACGGCTATTGATGTCGCCCAGGACAGCCTCGAGGCTGAAACCATCGCGGCGAACGTCGGCTTCGCTCCAGATCTGCGCATCGACCGGGATCATGTAGCTCTGGCGGTTGGACTGGATGCCGTAACCGGAGAAGAAGATCAGCGTGACCGAGCCCGGCTTGATCTTGGCGTACAGCCGATCGAAGGCGCGGCGCATCGCTTCGCCGGTGAGATTTTCGCCGATATCGACGTTGAAGCCGTCGCGCTTGAGCTCGTCGGCGACTTCGCGGGCGTCGTTGATCGGCTCCCTCAGCGGCGCGTCGGCGTCCGGGTATTTGGCGTTGCCGATGACGAGCGCGTAGCGCTCGCCCGCAGCAACCGAAGGGGCAGTCGACGCGATCGCAAAAATCAACGTGACCAGCAACGCAATGCAGATTTTCATAATCGCGGCAGTCCAGCCAAAACATCGCCGATCCCGGCGTGCGCCGCGGCGACCCTACTCTACGCAGACCCTATTATCAAACCGCCCTTGCAGGGCGTCAACCGCTTGCGATGTCGTCGTTAATTGCGACAATTGACCGCGATGGGAGCGCTTCGGCCGCGCGGCTCGCGTCGGCATTTGGCGAAGTTCCCCACGGCGCCATCCACGGACAATGTGATCCGTCTCACAGAGAGCATTGCCTCGTCATGTGGCCGTCATGCGTGACCGCCGGTTTGACCTTTGCGCGGGGTGATGGCTTGTTGCGAACACGGCCAGTCGCCGGCAAGAACAAGAGTGATCCGATGGGAAACGCCTACGAAATCTACGCGCTACGCTACGCGACCATGTCGCCACGCACCCCGCATTTGAACTTCCTGGTGCCCGATCCGCACGAGACCACCGCCCAGGATCTCGATTATTTCGTCTGGCTGATCCGCGGGGGAGGCCGCGACATCCTGGTGGATACCGGCTTCAACGCCGAAGAGGCGACCTTGCGCGCCCGCAAGCTGACGCTGAATCCGGTCGATGCGCTGAAAGGTTTTGGCGTGGCCGCGGAGGCGATCCGCGACATCATCGTCACTCACCTGCATTACGACCACGCCGGCAATCTCGACCGCTTCCCGAACGCGCGCTTCCATCTGCAGGACCGCGAGATGAGCTACGCGACCGGGCGCTGCATGTGCAACGGCCTGCTTCGGCATCCGTTTTCCGTCGAGCACGTCACGCTGATGGTCCGCCATGTCTATGGCGAGCGCGTCACCTTCCATTCCGGCGACGGCGAGGTGGCGCCGGGCGTTACCGTGCATCGCGTCGGCGGCCATTCCGACGGCCTGCAGGTGGTGCGGGTGGAGACCGCGCGCGGCCCGGTGGTGCTCGCTTCCGATGCTGCGCACTATTATGCGAATTTGCACAAGCGCAGCCCGTTCCCGATCGTCTACAACGTCGGCGACATGGCGATGGGCTGGGAGATCGTCGAGCGGCTTGCCGGTCATCCCGACCGCTTCATCCCCGGCCATGACCCCATCGTGAGCGAGATCTATCCGCGCGCCAGCGACAAGGTCGATGCGTTCGCGCTGCACCTGGCGCCATCGCGATCGTTTGCGAAATAGCGTAGCGTTTTCGCGCGAAGTGGCCACCGGTTCGCGTCAAGAAAACGCGTCAAAAAACAAGAGAAGGAAATGGCTGATTACAGGACGATCGGCTTCATCGGCCTTGGCGTGATGGGCGAGCCGATCTGCCGCAATCTCGTGAAGAAGAGCGGCAGGCGCGTGTGCGCGTTCGATCTCGCGGCCGAGCCGCTGGCGCGGTTGCGTGCGGAAGGCGCCGAGGTCGCGGGATCGGTTGCCGATGTGATCAGGCAGAGCGATCTGTTGTTCCTCTGCCTGCCCAGCGCAAAGCATGTGCGCGCGGTGTTCGAGGGCGACGGCATCTTGAGCAATATCCGCGAACGCCAGGTCGTCGTCGATCTCGGTACGTCGTCGGTCAGCCAGACCCGCGATTTCGCGAAACAGCTGCAGGCCAGGGGCGCCGCCTGGGCGGACGCGCCGATCGCGCGCACGCGGCAGGCGGCGCAGGACGGCACGCTCAGCGTGATGGTGGGCGCGACCGCCCCGCTTTATGCCGCGATCGAGCCTTTGATCCGCTGCTTTGCCACCGACGTCACCCATTGCGGCGAGGTCGGTGCGGGACAGGTGACAAAAATCCTCAACAACATGGTGCTGTTCGAGACCGTCAATGCGCTCGCCGAAGCGGTCGCGCTGGCCAAGCACAATGGCGTCGATCCAAAGCTCCTGCTCGACACGCTGTCAAAGGGCTCGGCGGACAGTTTTGCACTGCGCAACCACGGCCTGAAGGCGATCGTGCCGGGCGTATTTCCGGAACGTGCGTTCTCGACCGAATATGCGCTGAAGGACCTTTCCTATGCGCTGGAGCTCGCCCGCGATGCAGGCTTGCGGATTCGCGGTGCGGAGTTGACGGGCACGATCCTGCAGGAGGCGATCGATGCAGGCTCGGGGGAGAACTATTTCCCGGTGATCGCGAAGCATATCGACCCGGGCTAGCGCGTCATTCCGGGATGGTCCGAAGGACCAGACCTCAGGTGCGCAATTGCGCACCGGGGAATCTCGAGATTCTCCGATGTGCAATTGCACATCGTAGTTCGTCGCAGTTCGTCGCTTCGCGCCGCCCCGGAATGACGGTGAAATTAATACGCCTCCTTGGCGTCCGCCTCTTCGCTGGTCTGAATCAGCTCGAGACTTTGTTCGATCTTGCCGAGCAGCCGTCCGAGATCCTTGCGTTCCTGCGCGGACAGGCAGGAGAGGATCTCCTGCTCCTTGCGCAACAGGCGCGGGAACAGTTCCTCATATAGCGCCCGGCCCTTGCGGCTCAGGCGCAGGCGGAATTCGCGGCGGTCTTCCTCGTTTTCGACGCGTTCGATCAATTGCCGCTCGATCAACGCGGTGACCGCCCGGCTGATGGTCGACTTATGCGTGCGCGTGCAGTGCGAAATATATTGCGCGCTGCAGGCATCATTGCGGAAGCCGAGCGTCGCGAGCACGCGCCATCCCGGAATGTCCAATCCGTAACCCGCCTGATACTCGACAGAAAGCGCAGAGCTCACCTCTGCCGCCACCCGGTTCAGGCGGAATGGCAAGAAGTGGAAAAGATCGAGGCGTCGTTTTTGCAACGCGCTTTCGTCGCGCGCGCCGCTACTGACCGCAGATCGCGCCGGAGACGTTCCCTCGCCCGAAACCGCCTTTGCCAAGATGTCTCCAATTTGAGTTGACGAGTGGCCTGCGAAGGAGTTTAAGATAGTTGCATGTGAGACTAATTTAGCAAGCTTCCGAGCCCTTGGCTAGTGGCAAGGTTTTGATCGCATGGCGCAGAACAGGATCCAGTTCGGCTATCGCCGCCATCCCGACCAGGATCGGATCGGCCTCGAGGCGGCCGAATATCCGGTCGTCGTGGTGGGCGCAGGTCCCGTCGGGCTGTCGCTTTCGATCGATCTGGCGCAGCGCGGGCAACGCGTGGTGCTGCTCGATGATGCCGACCGGATCGGCGAGGGGTCGCGCGCGATCTGCTTCTCAAAACGCTCGCTGGAATATTGGGACCGGCTCGGCATCGGCCAGCGCATGGTCGACAAGGGCGTGGTGTGGAGCGTCGGCAAGATCTTTCACGGCGCCTCGCAGCTCTACCAGTTCAACCTGTTGCCGGAAGAAGGCCACAAGCGGCCCGCCTTCATCAACCTGCAGCAATTCTATGCCGAGGCGTATCTGGTCGACCGGGTCGAGCAATTGCCGGCGGTCGATTTGCGCTGGCGCAACAGGGTGGTCGGGCTCGAGCCGCGCAACGATTACGTGGCGCTGACGATCGAAACGCCCGATGGACCCTACAAGATACACGCGACCTTCGTGATCGCCTGTGATGGTGCTCGCTCCTCGCTTCGCAAAATGGTCGGTGCGGAATTTTCCGGTCAGGTGTTCGAGGACCAGTTCCTGATCGCCGACGTCAAGATGACGGCGGAGTTTCCGACGGAGCGCTGGTTCTGGTTCGACCCGCCGTTCCACGCGGGAAGATCGGCGCTGTTGCACAAGCAGCCCGACGATGTCTGGCGCATCGACCTGCAGCTCAGCCGCTTTGCCGATCCAGTGTCGGAGAAGCAGCCGGACAATGTGCGGCCGCGCATCGCGCGCATGCTCGGTCACGACAAGTTCGAATTCGAATGGATATCGCTCTACAAATTCCAGTGCCGGCGGATGGACAGGTTTGTCCATGGCCGCGTGATCTTTGCCGGCGACGCCGCGCACCAGGTTTCGCCCTTTGGCGCGCGCGGCGCCAATTCGGGGCTTGAGGACGCAGAAAATCTCGCCTGGAAGCTCGACCGCGTGCTGCGCGGAACGTCGCCGGAGGCGCTGCTCGAGAGCTATCATGTCGAGCGCTCTGCGGCAGCGGACGAGAACATCCGCGAATCGACCCGCTCGACCGACTTCATGGCCCCCAACTCGCACCAGGAGGCGCGGCTGCGCAAAGCCGTGCTGGCGCTGGCGAAGGAAACCGAGTTCGGCAAGCGCATGGTCAATGCCGGCCGGCTGTCGGTGCCGTCGATCTATGAGACACAGCTGTCGACCGCGGATGACGACGCGTGGCGCGGCGGGCCGCGGCCGGGCGCGTCGATGCCGGACGCGCCGATTGCCGGGCGCGGCGGCAATTCGCTGTTCCTGACGGACGCCTTCGCCCGCGGAAGAGAGTTCACGCTATTGGAATTTGGCAATGGCGCGGCGGTCGAAACACCCGATGGCGTGGCCGCGATCCGCATCGGCGGCGACGACGGTCTTGTCGATGCCGCGGGCCTTGCGACCAGGCGCTACGACGCCGAGCCCGGCACCGCCTATCTGTTGCGACCGGATGGCTATGTCGCGGCACGCTTCCGTCATCCGACGCGGCCGGCGCTCGACGCGGCGCTGGCACGTGCATCCGGATTGATCTGAGGTTTAGTGATGGCGCTGTCCACCAGTTCGAACTTTGCCAAGCCGGATGACGCGTTCCGTGCCGTCGTCGAGGCGCATCGCGGCCTGAGCGAGACCGAGAGCGCCGATCTTGATGCCGCGCTGGTGCTCATTCTCGCCAACCACATCGGTGATATCGAAGTGCTGCGCGAGGCGATCGCGCTGGCAAAACGGCGGATGCTGGACGCGAGCCAGCAGCAACAGCAGCAACAATAACAACGAGGAATCTCGATGGCCAAAGGTTTTGCGTCCACCACCGATCTCGCCGAGAAGAAGATCACCTTCTCCGAGATCGGCAGCGATCTCTACGCCTTCACGGCCGAGGGCGATCCGAACTCCGCGGTGATCGTCGGCGACGACGGCTGCCTCGTGTTCGACGCCCAGGCGACGCCGGCGATGGCCAGCAAGGTGATCGAGCACGTGCGCACCGTCACCGACAAGCCGATCAAATATGTCGTGCTGTCGCATTATCACGCGGTGCGCGTGCTGGGCGCCTCCGCCTACAAGGCGCAGGCGATCGTCGCCTCACAGGAAACCTATCGCCTGATCGCGGAGCGCGGCCAGCAGGATTGGGATTCCGAGTACGGCCGCTTCCCGCGCCTGTTCCAGGACGCACAGAGCATTCCCGGCCTGACCTGGCCGACGCTGACGTTTGAAGGCGAGATGTCGATCTATCTCGGAAAACGCGAGGTGCGGCTGATGCAGTTAGGGGCCGGCCACACCTCCGGTGACATCGTCGCCTGGGTGCCGGATGCCGAAGTGATGTTCTCCGGCGACCTGATCGAATACCACTCCGCCTGCTATTGCGGCGATGCGCATTTGCGCGAATGGCCGATGACGCTGAACGAAATCCGCAGCTTCAATCCGAAGGCGATCGCGCCGGGCCGCGGTGACGCGCTGAAGGGATTGTCTACCGCCCGCGAAGCGATCGCGATGACGCGGGACTTCGTCACCACGCTGTATGGCGCGGCCGAAATCTCGGTCGCCAAGGGCCGCAGCCTGAAGCAGACGATGGCGGCCACGCGCGAAATGATGGACCCGAAATTCTCCGGCTTTGCGATCTACGAGCACTGCCTGCCGTTCAACGTCTCGCGCGCTTTTGACGAAGCGTCCGGAATCGATGACCCCGTGATCTGGACCGACAAGCGCGACCAGGAAATGTGGGCCGCTCTGCAAGGAGGAGATGACCATGAATATCAACACCTCGCCTGACGCGATTGCGAGAAGCTCCGCGCAAATCACGCCGGGCTACATGTCCGGTTTCAAGAACAGCTTTGAGACCGAGGCGCTGCCGGGCGCGCTGCCGCTCGGCCGCAACTCGCCACAGCGTTGCGCCTACGGGCTCTATGCCGAGCAACTCTCCGGCTCGCCCTTCACCGCGCCGCGCGGCGCCAACGAGCGCTCCTGGTTGTACCGCATCCGTCCGTCGGTGAAGCACTCCGGGCGCTTTGAAAAAGCCGATGCCGGGCTGTGGCGCACCGCGCCGTGCCACGAATACGAATTGCCGATCGCGCAATTGCGCTGGGACCCGGTGCCGATCCCGAAGCACGACCAGACGTTCCTGCAGGGCGTGCAGACCATGACGACAGCGGGCGATGCCAATACGCAAGCCGGCATGGCCGCGCATGTCGTCCTGATCACAAAATCCATGGTCGACCAGCATTTCTACAATGCCGACGGCGAGATGATGTTCGTGGCGCAGCAGGGCAATTTGCGCTTCGTCACCGAGTTCGGCCGCATCGACATCGAGCCCGGCGAGATCGCGGTGATCCCGCGCGGCGTGAAATTCCGTGTCGAGATTCCATCCGGCCCCGCGCGCGGCTACCTCTGCGAAAACTATGGCGGCGCGTTCACATTGCCGGAGCGCGGCCCGATCGGCGCCAATTGCCTCGCCAATTCGCGCGACTTCCTGACCCCCGTTGCCGCTTACGAAGACAAGGACACGCCGACCGAACTCTACGTGAAGTGGGGCGGCGCGCTGTTCAAGACCACGCTGCCGCATTCGCCGATCGACGTCGTCGCCTGGCACGGCAACTACGCGCCGTACAAATACGACCTGCGCACCTTTTCTCCGGTCGGCGCGATCGGCTTCGACCATCCCGATCCCTCGATCTTCACCGTCCTGACCTCGCCGTCGGAAACCGCCGGCACCGCGAACATCGACTTCGTCATCTTCCCGGAGCGCTGGATGGTGGCGGAAAACACCTTCCGGCCGCCCTGGTATCACATGAACATCATGTCGGAGTTCATGGGGCTCATTTACGGCGTCTACGACGCCAAGCCGCAAGGATTTACGCCGGGCGGCATCTCGCTACACAACATGATGCTGCCGCATGGTCCGGATCGCGAGGCCTTCGACCACGCCAGCAATGGCGAACTGAAGCCGGTAAAACTCACGGGCACCATGGCCTTCATGTTCGAGACGCGCTTTCCCCAGCGCGTCACGGAACATGCGGCGAAGTCGGCGACCTTGCAGGATGACTACGCCGACTGCTGGAAGGGCCTCGAGAAGCGCTTCGATCCGAACAGGCCGTAGCGATTTACCTCCCCTCCAGGGGAGGGTGAAGACCAGCGCTTCTTGATTGCACATCGGGAAAACCATGCCCCATCCCAACGATCCCAGCCTCCGCTCCTTCATCGATGTCGATCCCGCCTCCGACTTTCCGATCCAGAACCTCCCTTACGGCGTGTTCTCGGCCAAGGACGGCCTCGCCCCGCGCGTCGGCGTCGCGATCGGCGATTACGTGCTCGATCTCTGGCAGTTGCAGCAGGATTGCCGGTTTGACCTCGAGGACGACGGCGTGTTTTCCGCATCCTCGCTGAACCCCTTCATGGCGCTCGGGCCAAAGGTGTGGTCGAAGACGCGGGCGCGGATCAGTGAATTGCTGCGGCACGATCATCCGGAGCTGCGCGACAATGACGAGCTTCGCAAGCGCGTGCTGGTGCCGATGGCGGATGTCAAAATGCATCTGCCGATCGCTGTGTCCGGCTACACCGACTTCTATTCCTCGAAAGAGCACGCCACCAATGTCGGTGTCATGTTCCGCGGCAAGGACAATGCGCTGCAGCCGAACTGGCTGCACATGCCGATCGGCTATAACGGGCGCGCGTCGACCGTCGTGGTCAGCGGCACCAAGGTGAAGCGGCCGCGCGGGCAGCTGAAGCCGCCGACGGCGGAGCTGCCGAGCTTCGGGCCGTGCAAGCGGCTCGATTTCGAGCTCGAAATGGGCGTGGTTGTTGGCCAGTCGTCCGCGATGGGCGAGATGCTGACCGAAAAACAAGCGGAAGAAATGATCTTCGGCTTCGTCATCCTCAACGACTGGAGCGCGCGCGACATCCAGCAGTGGGAATACGTGCCGCTCGGCCCGTTCCAGGCCAAGGCGTTTGCCACCTCGATCAGCCCGTGGGTCGTGACGCGCGAGGCGCTGGAGCCGTTCCGCGTCCACGGACCGGCGCAGGATCCGGCACCGCTGCCGTATCTGCGCCAGGCGCTGCCGAACAACTATGATCTGCAGCTCGACGTCGCCTTGCGCGCGGGAGCGATGAACGAGGCGAAGCGCATCTGCCGCACCAATTTCAAATACATGTACTGGTCCTCGGTGCAGCAACTCGTGCACCACGCCTCGAGCGGCTGCGCGATGAATGTCGGCGATCTCCTGGGCAGCGGCACGATCAGCGGCCCGGAGAAAGACCAGCGCGGCAGCCTTTTGGAGATCAGCTGGAACGGCACCGAGCCGATCGAGCTCGCGCCTGCCGTCACGCGTTCCTTCCTGGAAGACGGCGATTCGCTTGTCATGCGCGGCTGGTGTCAGGGCAACGGCTATCGCGTCGGCTTCGGAGAAGTCGAGGGGACGATTACACCGGCGGAGTGACCCTCCGCCGTGGAAGCGTTAGCGCGCCTGCGGCGGAATATCCCTCAGCCTCGCCGAATGCGCCGCGACCTCTTCGACGCTGAATTTCAAGTGCACCCGCTTGTCCGACGCCGTCTGCTTGACGACGCAGACGCCCGGCCGCCACTCCTTCGCCGGCCGGATCGGCCGCGGCGCAAACCCGCCGCCGCAGTTCGGGCACACATTGAACAGCTTGTTCTCGACACAATCCGCACAGAACGTGCATTCATAGGAGCAGATCATCGCCGCCGTCGAGTTCGGCGGCAGGTCCTTGTCGCAATATTCGCAGTTCGGTCGCAGCTGCAGCGCCATGGCCGTCCCTCAACGTGAAGCACGGCAGATCATCGCAAAGCTGATCCAGCTTTCGAATGACGAATTTCCCTCGATTTGCGCCATGCTAGGCCTCCAGCGCCTTCAACGGCAACTTCGAGCTTTCCTTCAGCCGGTCGAGCACGATCGAGGAGCGCACGTGCGCCACGCTTTGGTGCGGCATCAGCACGTTGTTGACGATGTCGGACAGGCCTTTGAGGTCGCGCAGCACCGCCTTCAGCAGATAGTCGGCGTCGCCGGTCAGCGAATAGGCCTCCTGGATGTCGTCGACGCGGTTCACCAGCGCCCGGAATTTCTTCGCATTGTCCGGCGAGTGGGTCGCGAGTGTGATGTGAATGAAGGCGATCAGCTCAAAGCCGAGCGCTTCGGCGGCGAGGTCGGCGTGGTAGCCCGAAATCACCTTCTCCTGCTCCAGCCGCATCCGCCGCCGGGAGCATTGCGAGGCTGACAGGCCGACGAGATCGGCGAGCTGCTGGTTGGTCAGCCGGCCGTCATCCTGCAGCGCGGCGAGCATCTTGAGGTCGAAGGCGTCTACCGAGATCATGCGCAAGAAGCCAATTTTGTGCACGGATTGTGCGTCATGATAGCCAAATCCGGGGTCATTTGCATGCACCTTGCGCCGGTTTCGACCGATTATTGATACAGATCAATTTTCGGGAGACGCCGCCATGGGTCCATTTCCGCACGACGCGCCGCCGGCCGAAATCAGTGCCGACAATCCCATGGGTACCGACGGTTTCGAGTTCGTCGAATATGCGCACCCGAATCCGGACCAGTTGCACGCGCTGTTCAAATTGATGGGCTATGTGCCGGTCGCCCGCCACAAGACCAGGAAGATCACGGTCTATCGCCAGGGTGACATCAACTATCTCGTCAACGAGGAACCCGGCACCCACGGTTTCGAGTTCGTCGCCGCGCACGGTCCGTGCGCGCCGTCGATGGCGTTCCGCGTGGTTGATGCCAGACGCGCCTATGAGCGCGCGATCTCGCTCGGTGCCGAACCGGCGGAAATTTCATCGGAGCAGAAGACGCTTGACGTTCCGGCGATCAAGGGCATCGGCGGCAGCCTGCTGTATTTCGTCGACCGCTATGGCGCAAAGGGCTCGGCCTATGACCTCGAGTTCGAGTGGCTGGGCGAGAGCAATCCGCGTCCCGCGGGCGCCGGTCTCCATTATCTCGATCATCTCACCCACAACGTCCACCGCGGCCGCATGGATGTGTGGACCGGCTTCTACGCAAAACTGTTCAATTTCCGCCAGATCCGTTTCTTCGATATCGAGGGCCGGGCGTCGGGCCTGTTCTCCCGCGCACTGACCAGTCCGGACGGCAAGATCCGGATTCCGATCAACGAGGATGCCGGCGATTCCGGGCAGATCGAGGAATATCTCAACGTCTACCGCGGCGAAGGCATCCAGCATATCGCCTGCGGCTGCCGTGACATCTACGCGACCGTCGAGAGGCTTCGCGAGGCCGGCCTGCCGTTCATGCCCTCGCCGCCCGATACCTATTTCGAGAAGATCGACACCCGTCTGCCCAAGCACGGCGAGGACGTCGCGCGATTGCGCAAGAACGGCATTCTGATCGACGGCGAAGGCGTGGTCGACGGTGGGCAGACAAAAGTGCTGCTGCAGATTTTTTCGGCGAACGCGATCGGGCCGATCTTCTTCGAATTCATCCAGCGCAAGGGCGACGACGGTTTTGGCGAGGGAAATTTCAAGGCGCTGTTCGAATCGATCGAGGAAGACCAGATCCGCCGCGGCGTGCTGAAGGTGGATGCACGCGGCGTAGGGTGTTGGTTAGGAGGCGGAGCGAACCAATACACTCTGTCGTCCCGGCCTTGAGCCGGGACGACGACAGATTATTTCGTCCACGCGCTCGCGATCTCACCAAGCTCTACCTTCACCGCATCCCTGATCGCCGACGGCGTGCGCGAAAAGCGCGGCGCCGGCGCCGGCTGGGTCACGCCATGCCGCGTGACAAACACCTCGCGCGCGGCCATGTGCGGGTGCTTTGGCGCCTCCGCCATGGTCAGGATCGGCGCGAAGCAGATGTCGGTGCCTTCCATGATCTTGCACCAGTCCTCGCGGGTCTTGCTCTTGAACACCTCTGTCAGCTTTTCCCGCAAGCCGGGCCAGGCCTTGCGGTCCATCTGCGCGTCGAAATCGGCGTCGGTGAGGCCTGCATGCTGGCGCAACAACGCGTAGAACTGCGGCTCGATCGACCCGATCGAGACAAAATTGCCGCAGGAGCATTCATAGACGCCGTAGAAGTGCGCGCCGCCGTCGAGAAAATTCTGCTCGCGCCCCTCGGTCCAGCGGCCCATCGCGGTCATGTCGAAGAACATCGACATCAGCGAGGCCGCGCCGTCGCACATCGCGGCATCGACCACCTGGCCCTTGCCGGATCTTGACGCTTCCAGCAGCGCAGCCAGCACGCCGACCACGAGGTAGAGCGCACCGCCGCCGAAATCGCCGACCAGATTGAGCGGCGGCACCGGCTTCTCTTTAGGCCCGATCGCGGCCAGCGCGCCGGTGATCGAGATGTAGTTGATGTCGTGGCCGGCGGCGTTCGCCAGCGGCCCTTCCTGGCCCCAGCCGGTCATGCGGCCATAGACAAGTCTTGGGTTGCGCGCGAGCACGACGTCCGGACCGAGGCCGAGACGCTCCATCACGCCGGGACGAAAGCCCTCGATCAGCGCGTCGGCATTGGCGAGCAGGTCGAGCACCTGCGCGATCGCCGCCTTGTCCTTGAGATCCAGCTCGACCACCTTGCGGCCGCGCACCGAAACCGCTTTCAGGTTCTTGCTGGCGCCGACGCGGTCCAGCGTCACGACCTCGGCGCCCATGTCGGCCAGCATCATGCAGGCAAAGGGACCGGGGCCGATACCGGCGAATTCGACGATGCGGAAGCCTGCGAGCGGGCCGGAGGTGCGGGCGGAAGTTTTGGAGGCTGGTTGATCGAGCACGTTGTTGTTCCGTTGATGATTAAGCGGCGGGGGTTTTGGTGCCGTGACGGGCCGGATCGCTGAGCGTGACCTTGGCGGCATCGGCCCACAATTTGGCGTTCTGCTTCTGGCGTTCGCTGCCGGTGCCTTCCTCGGCGACCTTGCGGCCGAGCGCGACGTAGACTGGAATCTCCTCGTCGCGCAGCGGCGGCATCGCCTTCTTGCGCGCCAGCGCCTTTTCGATGAAGGGCGCGAGGTCGGCCTGTTTCCTCTTTTCGCGCTCGACCTCGCGCGCGCGAAATTCCGGCATCACTTCGGCCGCGAACAATTTCAGCGCCTCGCAGATGTGCTGGTGCTGGTTGCGGCCGCCCTGCTGGATGAACACGGTCTGGTCGACGCCACTTTCCTCAAAATGCTGCAGATGGGTTCGCAGCTGGTCCGGCGTGCCGATGCCATGATCGGCGCCGGCCGGCGGCAGCGCGTGGCGGGCTTTTTCGAAATTGGTCCAGATGTCGGTACGGCCCGGTCTGTGCTCGCCGAAAATGTAGTGATGCGCGAGCCCGTAGCGGAAGAAGCGCAGCCCGTCCTCGCCGCGCCGCCGCGCTTCCTCCTCATCCGGATGCACGGAGAAGCCGGTGACCATCGCGACGTTGGGATTGACGGCGTGGCCGATCGGCACGCATTCCTCCTTGAAGATGCGGTAATAGTCGTCGACCCATTGCTTCGCCTCGCGCGGATCGACAAAGGCAAAGGTCAGCGCGCCGATGCCGCAGCGCGCCGCCATCTTGATGGTCTCGCGGTTGGAGCAGGCGACCCACAGCGGCGGGTGCGGCTTCTGCAACGGTTTCGGCACCACGTTGCGGCAGGGCATTTCGAAGAATTCGCCCTTGAAGCCTGGATAGGGGTCCATCACCAGCATGTTGGCGCATTGCTCGACGGCCTCTTGCCACATCCGCCGTTTCTCGGCGGCGTCGAAGCCGACATTGAAGCCGCCGAGCTCCATCAAGGAGGCGCTCTCGCCGGTGCCGAATTCGACCCGGCCGTTGGAGACGAGATCGAGCGTGGCGATCCGCTCGGCGACGCGCGCGGGGTGATTGTATTTCGGCGGCATCAGGCAGATGCCGTGCCCGAGCCTGATGTTTTTGGTGCGCTGCGAGCAGGCGGCGAGGAAAATCTCCGGCGCGGAGGAGTGCGAATATTCCTCCAGGAAATGATGCTCGACTTCCCAGGCGTAGTCGATGCCGAGCTGGTCGGCGAGTTCGACCTGCTCGAGCGCCTCCTGCAGCAACCGATGCTCGGCGCCCTCATGCCAGGGCCGCGGCAATTGATGCTCGTAGAAAATGCCGAACTTCATGAGCGCTCCCGGAGCCGCCTGACGGTATTTTTAATTAGCTGATTAGCTAAATTGTCTCGCCTTATCGCGGCGCGTGGCAAGCAGCATTTTCCGGATGGTGCCCAAGCAGAAGCGCTATGGCCGCTTCAGCACTGCCCCGATCTTGTCAACCGTCAGCGAGGGAAGAAACTCGGGATCGGTGACCACGTCCATGGCTTCATCCTCGGTCAAGGCGCGAAGCGACCTCACCCTGGTTTCGCCGCTCCCGACCTGCCAGGCGCTTTCCCATAGCACCGCAAGCAGGTGGCTACCCTGCTTCATCACGTTGATGGTCTTCTGACCGTAGGCCTTCCACAGCGCGTCGGAAGCGGCTTTTCCACCTTTGCCAACGTCAACGAAGGTCTCGACCATGTCCATGGGCGGAATCTGCCGGAACACGTCCCGCATCATTTCGATCGTCTTGCGCGCGGCGTCGAAGCCGTTGGTGATCAGCTCGTTCTGCTTCACTTTCGGCGTACGCTTGAGCCCTTCCAGAATTTCCGTTCGATGATCGAACACCATCCGGTCTTCGTAGGCCGAATGGACGCCCTGGCCTAACGGCCGCATCTCCGTTGTGCCGGCCTTCTTGCCCGTCGTGAACTCGTGCTCGATGGGCCGTTCCGGATCTCCGTCGTGCAGATAGGAGATATGAAGCGGTTGACAGGCGTCGCCGACGTAGTGACAGAGCACGCCGGCCGCGCAAACGAATTTGTGGGCGTCTCCGTCGGCGGCGAACTGGCACATTTCATCGAAGATCTGCCAAACCCTGAAGGGCAGCAAGCCACGATGCTTCGGCGCGATCGGATCGCCGCTGAGAATATCGTTCACACTGTCGTAGAACGCCTGCCATTTGTCGGGATCGATAAAGGCCGTGCTGGTGGTCAGGCTGAGAAGCGTGTTGCCATCCGCGTCTTTCTGATCCATGTCGGCGAAATGGTTTGGGCCTTCGGACGGCCGGGTATGCCCCTGCTTGCCGACGCCGGGTTTCCAGAAGAAGTCCGGTACGTCGGCCATGGGAACGAACTCGTCGGAACCCATGCCCTTGAAGTCGCCTTCGTCGAGGGCCTCGTCGCCGTGGCTTATGATCTCCTCGTTGTTTTCCATCAGCGTGTCGAGATGAGGAAATCTGCCTGACAGCGCGACAAGCGCGCGGGTGGCAATGGAGAAATGGCCCAAGGCGCCCCAGGTGTCCGGCTGGTCGATGTTCCAGTCGCGAACCGGATCGACCTCGAGAAGCGCGCAAACCCGCGACAGCAGGGTTGCCAGTGCATAGCTTTGCGGCGGAGCGCTTCCGGATGAGGCGAGCATGTTGCGGCCCCATTCCATGGCCAGTGGAAGGAAGGCTGCGGAGCCGCTTGCTTTCGAATCGGATTTCGGACGTGGGCTCCAGCATCCAGAGAGTTCCGGAATCGCCGGGATGGGTCGCAAATTTAGGCGCAGATGTGCGCCTCCTGCCTTTGCCTTTTTCCGGTGCGCGAGGACCAATGAACAGGTCGGAGACATATTCGAAGCCGCCTCCGGTCTTGTATCTGTAGAAAAGACCCTGAATCTCGCCCAGCATTTCTCCCGATGCGGCACCGACCCCGCGGACCTGGCAGCCAACCAGCGAGAGCGAAAGGTTGGTGCCGGAAAAATCAGCCATCGGACCCAACACGCCGACGCCCGGGACTTTGGTCGTCCATCGCGTGATGTCGTCGATATCGATCAGGCCGATGTCGAGGTTGACGAAGGTGTCCTGCGCGGGGAAGTTCGGATAGATCGAGGTGAGCGGCAAACGCGTCAGCTGCTTCGCCGCGCTTACCCCTATCCGTTCTCGTACGCCGTTGAGTTTGGACCAGACCACCTCGCCGGCGGCGCCGGTCACATGGCGGTTGGTGAGCGCGTAGATCTTGTGTCCATCGCTCACCAGGCAACCGATCGTGGCCACGAATTCCTGGCCCTGAACCTCCGCGATGATCGGGTTGCCCGGGCCGATATTGTTGAGCGGAAAGCGTACGTCGCGCGCCTGGATTTCCGTTTTGGATTCCTTGGGTGCCTCAATGACGCAAACCGGGACGCGTCGGCCGTCCGGCATGAAGATGGTGCTGGGCACCATTTCGTCCGGCCTCGATGCAAATTCCTTCGGATCCTGCCACTCCGTCACGAACACGAGGATGCTTGGCCAGGAATACGGCCTGACTTCCGAATTATCGAGCCGCCGAACCGACGTGCCGTGGATCTTCTTTTTTTCGTTCGGCCAGCTATCCCCCACACGTATCCGATAGCGCCCGATCGCGGTGGCCGCCACGTTGGGATGTCGCATCAGATGGACGTGAAACAGATCCCGCGCCGTGACGAGATCGAGCAGGGACAGGTGGGCAAACGTGTTGTTTGCGTCCTGAAACGACGACAGGTCCATTTGAGGCTGAACTCTCACGGTATTGCTCCTTCAAAATTTCTCAAAAAATCGCGCGAAAGACGGCTCGCCGCCTGGATCCCGGTATCGCGATCAGGCGGACGCAAATGCACCATCAACCGCGCCCTACTTCAAGTGGCGCAGAGAGTTTATTCAACCGAATGGGAAGTTTCCGAATGGCCGGCAATGGCCTCGCCACAATTTTCAGGGCGTCGCCAGAGCAGGGCTAACAACAAGAAGCGGCGCGCATCGCTGCGCCGCTCCTTGATCTTGCGTCAGGCGCTAGCCTGCAGCGGTCACCGCACGCTGCGCCATCACCTTGACGAGGTTGGCGCGATATTCTGCTGAGCCGTGGATGTCGCTGAGCAATCCGGCGGCCGGAATTTGCACGCTGTCGATCGCGCCCGCCGACCAGTTCGCCTTCAGGGCCGCCTCGATCGGACCGACCCGTATGACGCCGCTCTGCGAGGCGCCGGTCGCAGCGACGCGGACGTCGCCCGCTTTGGTCCTGGCGACGAACACGCCGGTCAGCGCAAAGCGCGAGGCCGGGTGCCGCATCTTGGCGTAGCCCGCTTTCGCCGGTATCGGGAAGGCGACCTGGGTGATGAGTTCGCCGTCCTCAAGGGCCGTCGTGAACAGGCCCTTGAAGAAATCATCGGCGGCAATCGACCGCTTGTTGGTCTTGACGGTTGCGCCAAGCGCCACCAAAGCGGCCGGAAAATCCGCCGCCGGATCGTTGTTGGCGATC
>CAWGSN010000035.1:0-39249 GCA_963825225.1 uncultured Alphaproteobacteria bacterium | reverse complement strand
CGCTCCCTAGCGGAATCGAACCGCTCTCTCCACCGTGAAAGGGTGGCGTCCTAACCGATAGACGAAGGGAGCAAAAACAATCGGAAAATCAGTGCTTTATACGCATGACGCGCCGTGTTGATCGCCGACAATCAGGTCAAGTCGAGGCGCGACGGGCGAACGTATAGTGGCGTTTGGCCGGGTGGGCAAGCCGCCCGAAAACCCCTTTTTGAGGCCGTTTCCGGCCTGTGCGTCCACCCCCAGATCGCCCAAAACGCCCGACATTTTGCAACGGTTTTTAAAGCCGCATGACTTAAGTCTGGTGGCAGGGGAAGTTCTGCAAATGGCCTTGGGCACCAAAAAGCGCGAGACACGCAAATCACTGCATCAATCCGGATGGATCACGCTGGAAGGTGGCTTCGCGGCGCGCCCTTGCGTCGTGCACGACATCTCCACGGCCGGTGCGAAGGTCACGATCGACGATCCCAACACGCTGCCCGCCAAATTGAAGCTGGCATTTTCGCGCGACGCCCGCACCGGGCGAAACTGCGAAGTGGTGTGGCGCCGCGGCAAGTCGGTCGGCATCAAATTCGTCCGGTAGCGTCGACCGGCGAGAGGCGATACAAGGCGGGATGCGAAAACCCTTCATGGTAATCACTGCCCTGCTGCTGCCTGGCTTTAGCGCGCTGGCCGAACAGCCCGGCCTTCAAAAATCCGACCGAATTGCCCCGTCAGGCAAGATGCTCCCGCTGAAGGGCGCGTCATCCGGCAATGCATGCGCGGCGTATGGACCGGGCTTCGTCAAGGTCGCGGGCTCCGATACCTGCGTGAGGGCCGGCGGCGCCGTCAGCGTCGACGTTGGCACGTCCAGGGGCGCGCGCTGAGACGTCACGTCATCGGCGGCGCGATGAACCGGACAAATCCGGGGCGGGCGGCAATCAGCGCGAACCAGCGTTCGAGGTTCGGCAGTTTGGGCTTGGTAATGCCTTCGACGCCGAACCAGCGCCGCGCGAAGGCGCCGAGCGCGATATCGGCGATCGTGAACGCATCGCCCTCGACGAAACGCTGCGTCGCAAGCCGGGCGTCGACGATCCGCCATTGCACGGCTTCGGCGTCGGCATCCTTCTGGATCTGCACCATGTCGCGGTTTTCGGGCGGTGTTCGAACCAGCGCCCAGAAGACCGGCCGGTCCACCGGCTGTAGCGTCGACAACGTCCAGTCCAGCCAGCGGTCGACGGCCGCGCGCGCTCGCGGTGCTTGCGGATAGATCGGCGAATGCTGGCCGTAGGCCAGGCAGAGATAGCGCATCACCGAATTGGATTCCCAGAGCACGAAATCGCCGTCGACCAGCGTCGGCACACGGCCGTTGGGATTCATGGCGAGATATGCCGCCTCGTTGTTCTTGCCGAACTGCATGCCGGCATCGATGCGATCATAGGCGAGATCGAGTTCGTGCAGGCACCACAGCACTTTTTGAACATTGACCGAATTGGCCCGGCCCCAGATGGTGAGTTGTTGTTGCTTGTTGTCAGCCACGCATTTTCGCTCCCGATGATCTGCTTGCCGCAGTTCATAGCGGAAGATCATCGAAAAATCGCGGGGCCTTGTCGCTCAAACCCAACAAAAAATCAGGCTCCGCCGCGTAGCGACGGAGCCTGTTACAGGGTACGCAACCGGTTCGGCGGTCAGCGGCCGAAGAACAACCACAGCAAAATGATGATTGGGATCGGCACGCCCAATAGCCACAACAAAATTCCTCGTCCCATCCTCGTCTCCTCCAGAACTTCAATCGAAAGGAAAACGTGTGCGGGGGTATCTTGTTCCTATGCGCAAGCCGGGTTTCTTGAGCTGTACCGACCGCCCGAGAACCGTCGGAAAGTCTGAAGCCGAGATTTTGGCAATGCTTGAATGCAAGGAAAGTCCTGAAGGATGAGCGGCATGAAGTTTTTTGTAATTGCGGGGGGCTCGTTCTCTTTTCGGGCGCGGCTCAAGCGGAGGTTTTGCCGAAGGAGATTTTGGGATTGTGGGCCTTCGAGGCTGCCGACTGCTCAAATCCCCACAGCGACGGACTGCTGAAAATCGAGCCGAATACGGTTCGGGTTTTCGCATCTGCCTACGATATCAAGGGTGTTGTTCGACGGCCTGATGGTTCTCTCAGCGCGACGGGGGTCGTCTCGAACGAAGGCGAACCAGGCCGTGGCCCAGGTACGTTGATGCTAAGGCTGATTTCTCCAGACAAACTGCAAGCTCTCGACCACACCTATCACCGTTGTTCGGCTGAAAAATAAACGGCACGTCCGCTCCTGTCACCAGCCGGTAGCTGGAACGGCGGGCGTGCACGAAGAATTTGTACCAGGCCTACCAGTGGCCGGTGTTCGGCATCGAGGTCCAGGGTTCGGCCGGCGGCTTCGGTTCGCCCTTCTGCAGCAGCTCGATCGAATGCAGATCGGGCGAGCGCACGAACGCCATGTTGCCGTCGCGCGGCGGGCGGTTGATGGTGATGCCTATCTTCATCAGGCGATCGCAGGTCGCGTAGATGTCGTCGACCTCATAGGCGAGGTGGCCGAAATAACGGTCTTCGCCGTACTTCTCCTCGTCCCAGTTATAGGTGAGCTCGACCAGTGGCGCGCCGCGATTGGTCGGTGCCGCCTTGAACAGGCCCTCGTCTTCGGCGGCGCACAGGAACACCAGCGTGAACCGGCCCTTCTCATTGTCGACGCGGCGCACTTCCTTCAGCCCCAGCGCGTCCTGATAGAATTTCATCGCGGCATCGAGGTTGCGGACGCGCAGCATGGTGTGGAGATAACGCATGTTTCTTGGCTCCCTTGAGAGACTTGGTTTTGGTTCGGGGCGTTCAATAGCAGCAAATTGGTGGGAGGGGCAGGGTGTTGGATCAAGATCACGGGCTCTTGCTCTTTCTTTGAGAATACCGCAGGGACGCTTTGCGAAGGGGCGGATGCAACGAGCGCTTTCCACAGACGCAAAAATCCGGTGTGACGCCGGACCCTCGTCAACTCGTGACAAGCCGCTCAGTTTTGCCGCAACAAGCCCGGTAGGCATGCAACGCTCATTCACGGGAGTCTAAAATGCTGGCCCAGGTTCTCTTGATCGCAAGCTTGCCCTCGATGTTCTGCGCGGGCTGCGCGACCTTCCTTGCTTACAAGGAACGCAGGCAATGGGTCTGGCTGTCCGTGCTGGCCGGCGTGGGCGGAATAACTGTTCTTGATATGATCGGGCTCTGGCGGCTGGTTGGTCATTGATGCGTCGGGCCCTGTGGACCACGCACGAAAGCCCCGCTCGGGGAAAGCGGGGCTTTCTGATGGGGGATGAGTGTCTGAGGGACCACTCCTTCATTGGTCGCAGAAGTGCGTGATTGGTTCAGTTCTCTTCACTCATCTGGCTGTCCCGGCTTGCAAAAATGTTCCTGTTATGTTCTATTTGAACCAGCCTTGGAGGTCGGCTCATGGACATCGAGAAACAGCGGGAAGTCATCAGGCTCTGGAATTGCATGCGAAAAGTGGAAGGCCCGATCGCGGAGGAAATCCGTATTCAGATCCTCGAATACTTTGCCGAGCAGGAGCGCACCAAGCGCGCGGCTTGATCGCCCTATCAATTCAGCACGCTGCCGCGCTGAAACGCCGGCGTCGCGCGCGTGACCGCAGCGTCAGCTTGCAGGGCGGGCGGCCCTGGTCGGCTAGACCTTGACGTCGACCAGTGCCGTTTCCTGGGCTTGCGCGATGGTCTCGACGACAGCCTTCAGATCTTCGTTGATTATATGGGGCGGCGCCTTGGCGGTCTGGTCAACAACGAGTTGGATTCTGGCCTGCATCACTTCAACGGGTACGGGATAAATGACCATGAGATTACCCTCCTGGCCAAAAATTGTCAGGAGCCTATTTACGCTTTGTAAAGAGATTGGGTTAATGGCCGACTGGGTTAACGGCGGACCGCGCCACCAAGTCCAGGCGATTGATCATGGGCTGTCGAAATGATTCTGGTCACCGGAAGTATTCTGGCGCGCGAGGACACCTTCGACGAGGTGCTCGCCTCATGCCTTGAACATGTCGAGCGCTCGCGCAACGAGCCCGGCTGCATCTCGCATGACGTGCATGTCGAATGCCAGAATCCGATGCGGCTGTTCTTCTTCGAGCAATGGGCGGATGAGGCGGCCTTGTGTGCGCATGTCACGGTCGAAGGCTCGAAAGCATTCGTAAATTCGCTCAAGGGCCGGATCGTCGAAACCTCGGGGACCCGGATCTATCGCGCCGAATCAATTCCGCGCTAAATCGACGCCGCGCGTGCCGGGTTCTATCCAGACAGATGTCTTGAGATGTGCATTGGGCAGGTATTCGGCCAGAACGCGAAACGCCTCGCGCGTTCGTGGACGCAGCGGACCCTAGTAGATCTTTTCAAGCCGTTCGGCATAGAGCCGGAATTCCTCGGCCATCTCGATAAGTTTCTTCGAGGCCTCGGGATCCTTGACGGCGCGGGCCAATCGCTTGGCTCGGAGGGACTGGTCGCGGTAGTGATCGGCTTGGGTCATGTCAGCACCTTTTTGGATAGGTACCAGTTGCGCCAAAAAGGTTCGATCACGACGATGCGAACGGCTGATCGGGTCCGAAGCAGCAAGATCAGGCTGACCCGAAGGGCTGCCGCGAGCAGGCTTGCGGACGAATTTTCCATCGGTCAGCGCCTTTAAGAAGTAACGCTATCTTAAGCGGCAGCAGGTTGAGAAAACGCGGCCCCTGTTCGTTCCCCAGAGAACAAAAGAAGTCTCGATTTCCGGCGTCGTGTCGGTTCGCGCGTCACCCCAACATTTCGGTCGATCGGATTGATCGCATTGCGTTAGTCCGGGGTATGGTTGGGACGCTTTCCACATGAAGAACGGGCTCTATTGATCCACATCTCATATGCTCGACGGCGTGAAGGGCCGCGACAGCGGCGTCGTCATCCTCCGCAACGGCCTGCCTACGGGCTGGGGCGCTAATTGATGCAACCGGCGGGATGTGGATGGGTGCGCAGCAAGCCTTGGAAGCTGCACACGGAATTGCCTTGGGCGCCTTGTGATCTCGCTGTGGATTTGCTGCGGATAACCTGTTCACAATTGTCCGGATGCGCCGGCCGTTAGGTCAACGATCCCTTTAGCCACAACGGATAACCCTACTCAGTCAGGTTAAGACCGGGATGGCGTTGTGCTTATCGGAGGTTGCGATAGGGATGACTGGTGCAAACAGCCATGGTGCCTTCTTTGGTCCCTTCATTTCACAACGCGGACAAACCAACCCACCGACGCGTGATGGTAGTCGGACTGCTGTTCTGCTTTGCGTTCGTCGTCATCAGCTTTTCGCTCCGGCCGCAGCCCGAAACCGGGCACGTTCTGGTCAAGGCTGACAAGCTGGTCAGGACGGCCGGCGAGCCGAACAAGGCCAATTAGCGCAATGCCTAACTGTCCGGCAATTTTTCGCCGCGCGACTTATGATACTTTGCGATGCCGATGAAGCCGGCAAAAAAGATCACGTTCAGCAGGAGTTCCAGCCACGGGGCATCGGCGCACCTCTCTCGGGGATTAACCCGGAAAGCTGCAATTTGTTCCCAGCATGCATCTACGGGCAGCCAGGCTTATCCCCATGGCTGCCGCGGATGTGCCGCTGACCCAAAATGAGAACCCCGCCGGCACCCGAAGATACCGACGGGGCCTTCCATGCTTTCACCTCTGGCAAGGTTGCTGCACTTGAACTGCAAACTCGTGTGCGGTGGCCTAGTTCCTGCTGTGCCGGAATTTTTTGTCCCTCCGGCCCGCGGCAGTTCCGGTTCTTCCAGCGGGATCCACCGAAACCATCGCAAAATCACGGCGTTGTCCCTTCAGATCAAGTTAAGGAGGTGCGCATGAAAAAGGCACTTGCAATCCTGGCAACGGTCGCAACCGTTGGCGCAACCACGATCAGAACGAGGGGCGGTTAAAGCCGCTCCAGGCATTGCCGAGCGTGGTGGCGTAATATTCCTCGCGCTCGCGTTCGAATTTTTGCTGCGTGGCCTTGAAGCTCGCGACGCGTGCTGCGATTTCCTCGCGCTCACGCGCGAGCCTGTCTTCCTGTTCGTTCATCGCCCATCCTTCTTCTAAGGTCGTCCCCGCGATTATTGGCGGTCGCGATTGGGGCGCGAATTGGGAAGCAGCGTTGCGGGATTGTGATCGTCTGTTTGCAAAGCGAAGGCGGTGGATCAGGCCGGGCTCTGCTGGTCGATCGCGCACCTTCCCGGTAGCGAAAAACAAACGGGAGGCTCCAATGGCAAAGATCGATGTGGATTTACTGCGCATCGGCACTTCGCGAGCATGCCACCGACAAACTGTTCGAGAAGGTCGCCGCACACCGCGCCGAACTCGAAAAGCTCGCCCAAACACGGCAAGCCCGTGAAGAAAACGGAGGGCGCGCTCATCGCCAAGGTCAGGAATGACCGAAGAGGCGAGGGAACCCACGGAACCGGTCGCCAAAGCCGCGTGAGGCGACACGCCTGACTTAAGCATCGGCCGTCGACATTGCTGGCCGGCGCTTTGATCTGCCAATCCGATTCCCCGTGCTATAGTCGTCACGGCGATTTTGTTTTGAGGCGTTTTCTTCGCGCGAACCGGTTTCCACCCCTGGGTCAAGTCCGAGGGCATGGTTGGCTTGAAAACGCTTTGAAAAGTCGGATGTTTTGAAGTGATCGCACCGGATCTTCGCAGCGGCGTCGAACACCTCGGCAACATGATCGCCGAGGCCTCGTCCATCGTTCCCTTCACCGGTGCGGGCATCTCGACCGAATGCGGGATTCCCGATTTCCGCTCTCCCGGCGGCTTGTGGACCCGCAATCGTCCGATCCCGTTCGACGAGTTCGTCGCAAGTCCCGATGCGCGGGACGAAGCCTGGCGGCGTCGCTTTGCGATGGAGCCGACCTTTGCCGCCGCTAAGCCCGGCCGTGGGCACCGGGCGCTGGCCTCGCTCTACAAGGCCGGCAAGATCCCCGCGATCATCACCCAGAACATCGACAATCTGCATCAGGTGTCGGGATTCAAGGCCGATGACGTGGTCGAACTCCACGGCAATACGACCTATGCCCGCTGCATCGGCTGTGGGCAGGCTTACGATCTGCCCTGGGTCAAAGCGCGCTTCGAGGAGTCCGGCAGCGCACCCGACTGCACCGTCTGCGATGACCCGGTCAAGACCGCGACCATCTCGTTCGGCCAGCCGATGCCGGAGGACGCGATGCGCCGCGCTACCGAACTTGCCCAGCAATGCGACCTGTTCCTGGCGATCGGATCCTCGCTAGTAGTCTGGCCGGCCGCGGGTTTTCCGCTGATGGCCAAGCACTGCGGCGCCAAGCTCGTCATCATCAACAACGAGGCGACCGAACAGGACGATGCCGCCGATCTCGTGATCCGGCACGACATCGGGGAGACGCTCGGACCGTTTGTAGGCAATTGATCGCCAATTGATTCGTGCCTGTGCAAGCCTGTTCATAGTTCCCGCCTGAATTGTTTTTTGGCTATGCGCCGCAGGCGGGAGTGTTATCTTTTGATTCGAGAGATTCGCGCGGCGTTATCATGAGTGGTCATGGATGGGCGCGTGTTCCCGGTCCGTTACGGCGATAACGGACCGCAGATTTATGTGTGAGGTCCGGGGTCATGGGGTCGGACGGATTTGAGTCCAAGAAGCTCGGGGGGCCGCCGGCTGGCGGGACCGGGCAGAACAGGCTTGGACCAGCTGAATTCTCTGCCGGCGCCGAGCGCGATCCGGCGATGGATGCGCTTTCGAGAGATGCGATCTCTGGTCTTGGCGAGGCAGCTGCCAATCTTGTTGAAATCTCCGGCGTCATCAAATGGTTCGACGCCTCGAAGGGTTACGGCTTCATCGTTCCCGACAATGGCTGGCCCGACGTGCTGCTGCACGTCACCGTGCTGCGCCGCGATGGTTATCAGACCGCGTATGAAGGCGCGCGGCTGGTGGTCGAGTGTGTGCAGCGCGCCAAGGGCTATCAGGCGTTCCGGATCGTATCGATGGATGAATCGACCGCGATCCATCCGGCGCAGATGCTGCCGCCGCGGACCCATGTCAGCGTCACCCCGACCTCTGGTCTGGAGCGGGCGCAGGTCAAATGGTTCAACCGGCTTCGCGGGTTTGGCTTCCTGACCTGCGGGGAGGGCACGCCCGACATCTTCGTCCACATGGAAACGCTGCGCCGCTTCGGCATGACCGAACTGCGCCCGGGCCAGTATGTGCTGGTGCGGTTCGGGCCCGGATCCAAAGGCATGATGGCGGCCGAGATCCACCCCGAGACCGGATCGCCGGCGCTATCGTCGCACTAGACTCCCTGCTTGCTTTGGCGGACCTGGATGGCCTGACGCAATCGTGAGCCGGTCGGCGGGTGCGCCTGCTGCCGCCTCTGGCATTTGCCGCAATCATCGGGTTAGGGTTTCCCTGCAAGTATCCCGTTCCCCCAAGATCTGTGCGATGTCCGGCGTGAGTGTTTTGATGAACTTGGTTTCGATGGTTGCGCGACTTCACCCGCGCGGGCGGCTGCCCACGTTGCTCATTGTCGCGCTCGGCCTGTTCGCCAGCCTTTGCGTTAGTCCGGCCACACGGGCGGCGAGCATTCAGCCGCTCGAGATCGTCACCAAATCAGGCGTCCAGGTGTTTTCGGTCGAGATGGCGACGACCGAAGAGGAGAAGACCACCGGGTTGATGTACCGGAAGGAATTGGCCGACGGCAAAGGCATGCTGTTCGACTTCTCGCCGGAACAGCAGGTGTCGATGTGGATGAAGAACACCTACATCTCGCTCGACATGATCTTCATCCGCGCCGACGGCCGGATCCTTCGGATCGCCGAGAATACCGAGCCGCTCTCGACCAGGATCATCTCGTCGGGCGGGCTCGCCAAGGGCGTATTGGAGGTGATCGCGGGCACCGCTCAAAAATACGGAATTGCGCCCGGCGACCGGGTGGCGCACCCCCTGTTCAACGGCCGCTAAGGCGTGTGGGGCAGGGCCTGGACCAAAAATCGCGAAAACAACCCCGCGCAAAGTAGAATGCGCCCCGGCTCGCAGCCCGCTCTAGGGGCTGACCTTCGCCTTGAAGGCGGCGGTCCAAGCGTGTATCGACGTCATTTCCCAACCTGGATCGGGGTATAGCGCAGCCTGGTAGCGCGGCAGTTTTGGGTACTGCAGGTCGTTGGTTCGAATCCAGCTGCCCCGACCAAATAACTTCACATAATCAGATAGTTGGTGTTAGGATTTCGAGTTGCGGCGATGATCCGCCCAGCCCACTTTTTTTGGAAGCCACGGGTCACCCTCAAACCATCGAAACCGTTCCGGACGAGACGCTCCGGGTATCCGTCGCGCACAACTCTCGCTGGTCGACGATCCGGAATCGCGATGCGGCGTTGTCCTGACGAAACACGGCGATCCGGTCGATCGCCAGCGTCGTAAGTTCAAGCGTGGAAAAGCGTTGCTTCAGCATCGCCAACACGGTTTCGCGGCGCTCGCTGGCAAGCCGGCCCGTCAGCGTCATGTGAAAGCGGAAGTCGTCCATCACGTAAGGGTATCCCCAGCGGTCGAGATGGGCGCGCTGCGCCGGCGTCAACCGGCAGGGATTACGGCGCGCACGATCAGCGTCCGTCAGCGGCGCGCGGAACGGATCGAATTCGCGAACGCAATCGGCCGCAAGTTGGATCAGTTCCGCTGGCGGCTCCGCCGGGATCACAGCGATAAAGCCGCTGATTGAACCGACCACGGGGTTGAAAACCGGAATCGCCCGGGGCGTCGCGGCGAACGCGCTGCAGGCCGCAAACAGCGCCGTCTCGTTCTTGCCTGGCGCCAGCCAGAACGGCGCCTTCAGCGTGGCGTGAAAGCCGTATTTGCGGGGATCAGAGGTCAGATCATGCCAATCCGGCACAGCCTGGATGACGTCTTCCGGGAAGGGCAGGTCTTCACCGCCAAAGGCGTCATAGCCGAGCAATCGGGCGCCGAAGCGATCGAGATCGCTATCTTTCGCCGAGGCATAGTAGATCGCATAACGCGGATCATTTGACATCGCCGCAGAATAGAGCCGCGTCACGCGGCTGCAACCGCCTTGCGCGGCAGGGGCGGTGAATTGCGCAGACGGCCGGCCTCGGTCAGGTACACCAGGCGTCCGGCGGCAATGACCGCGACGATGCGTGGCCGCAGCGGCACCCTGTCATCGACGAGGATGACGTCGGCGCGCTGGCCCGCGGCGAGAACGCCGCGGTCGGTGAGGCCGACGGCGCGGGCAGGTGCAGCCGATATCAACTGCCAGGCCTCGGCCAGCGGCAGCACGCCGTCGGCAGCAAGCCGGAACGCGGCCAATAGCTGCGCCGGATAATAATAGTCGGACGCCAGCACCGAGCATAAGCCCTTGGCGATCATGTCGGAGGCCTTGGTCCAACCGATGTGGCTGCCGCCACGGACGACATTGGGCGCGCCGAGCACGATGAAGTCGCCGGCCTTGGCGGCCTCGCGGGCTGTCTTTTCGTTGACGGGAAACTCAGCGATGGCAACGCCTTGGGCCCGAAACGCCTTTCGCATGTCAGGACTTTCGTCATCATGCGACAGCATCCGGACGTTGGCGTCGCGCGCGGCTTTCGCGAGCCGCGCGATCGACGCGGGCACGTCATGGGCGCTGGCAACGACGCGCGCCACGAGCTTGTCGAACGCCTCGTCCGAAAGGCCGGTCCGTTCCACCATCCGGCTGCGCCTGTGCGGATTGGCAAGGTCGCCGACGGTTGAGTCCATGTGGTCGTTGAACGCGAACAGGTCGATGCGTCCCTCCGATAGCCACTTGACGATTCTGGCCTCGGCCTCGAGGTTGTAGGTTTCGTGGCGCAAATGGAACCGTGTGTCGGCCGAAAGTTGCGGCCGCATCGCCTCGATCGCCTCAAGCAATCGCTTGGCATTGGCGCCGCTGCGCAAGCCCGGTTCCCACGACCAGGTCGTGGCGTGATAGACGGTCGTGATCCCATTGCCGATCGCCTGCCGGTCGCTGTCGATCAGCGCCACGTCGATCGGGAAATCGACGCCGGGGCGCGGCATCATCTGCCGCTCGAAGGCGTCGCCATGCAGATCGACAATGCCCGGCAACACCATCAATCCACCAGCGTCGAAGCCAAACGAACCGCGGCCCTGGTCCGAACCGACGGCACTGATCTCACGGTCTCCGATCCGCAACGAGGTTTCGTGAATTTCGCTGCCGAGCAGGGCCCGGCCGCCCTCAATGAAGATATCGGTCACGATGCGGCACCTTGATGTCTGGGTTGCGCCCGGGCAGAGCCCGCGGCAGCCTCGTATTTTGCAAGAAAGTCTTCGACCGCGAGCTTGCGGAAATCGGACAGGGCACGGCGCAGCGCCTCATGGTCCCAATCCCACCAGGCAAGCGCTGCCAGCCGGTTGGTGATGGCTTCCGGAAACCGCCGCTTGATCGGCCGCGCCGGATTTCCCCCGACGATGGTATAGGCCGCGACGTCCTTGGTCACGATCGCGCCCGCCGCGACCACGGCGCCGGTGCCGATCGAGCGGCCCGGCAAAATGATCGCGCCGTGCCCGATCCAGACGTCATGGCCGATATGGACGTGGTGCCCACGCCGCCATTCGAAGAATTCTGCTTCGTCGCTTTCGCCCGGAAAATACGCGCTTGCGCGATAGGTAAAGTGCGCCTGCGAAGCGCGATGCATCGGATGATTGCCGGGATTGATCCGGGTCATCGCCGCGATCGAGCAGAATTTTCCGATCGTTGTGTAGGTGATCTGCGCGTCGTTGACGACGTAGGAATAGTCGTCCATCGCCACTTCATGCAGGATCGTGCGGGCGCCGACCTCGCAATAGGCGCCAAGCCTCGTGTCGTGCAATTTCGCGGTCGGATGGATGGAAGGCTCTACCGAAAGCATTTTGCCGGCCATGCGAACGTTCCTGCGCGATCTCGAGGTGGTCGAGGCTGCACGTCATCGACGGGCTTGATGACAGCATCATGACAGATGCGTGACGGTCGCCGCGGGTGTGGACGATCGCCGCACCACAGCGCTGATGTCACACAACTGAAATATCCAGCCGGTAGCGATGATCTACGACTGGGCTCTGGAGCATTGCATGCTGGTGGTGGAAGGTTTGACGTGCCGTTTCGGCACAAAAGCCGCGGTGGATAATGCGTCATTCTCAATCGCGCCGGGCGGCTTTGTCGGCGTGATCGGCCGCTCTGGCGCCGGCAAGTCGACGCTGCTGCGGATGATCAACCGCCTCGCCGAGCCCACCGAAGGCCGCATCCTGTTCGAGGGCGTCGATGTGACCGCGCTGCGCGGCAGGGATTTGCGGCAGTGGCGGGCGCGCTCGGCGATGATCTTTCAGCAATTCAATCTGGTCGGCCGGCTCGACGTGCTGACGAATGTGTTGATGGGCCGTCTCGCCGAAATCCCGTCCTGGCGTTCGCTGACCCAGCTTTGGCCGGAAGAGGACAAGGCGCTGGCGATGTCGGCGCTCGAGCAGTTCGACATGGCCTCGCTCGCCGCCCAGCGCGCCGACCAGCTTTCCGGCGGCCAGCAGCAACGGGTGGCTATCGCACGCGCGCTGGTGCAGGAGCCGGACGTGATCCTCGCCGACGAGCCGATCGCCTCGCTCGATCCGCGCAACACGCGGATCGTGATGGACGCGCTGCTGCGCATCAACAAGCATTTCGGCATCACCGTGATCTGCAATTTGCATTCGCTCGATCTGGCGCGAAGTTATTGCGACCGGCTGATCGGCATGTCGGCTGGACGGGTGGTGTTCGATGGTGCGCCGGCGACGCTGACCGATCTGATCGCGCGCGAGCTTTACGATCTTGAGGCCAATGACGTCATGGGAGCGGCTTCGCCGCAGGCGCCCGACGGTGCAGCCGTCCCGGCGCTCGGCACCGCTGCGGCGGCCTGAGCGATCTTCTGCAACAGGGCGGTCGTTCGCAAACCTGCGATCGGCCAACAAGGCGTAACCACAACAAGAGGGCACACCATGATCAATCGTCGTATCGTTCTGGCCGGCGCCGCCGCGCTGGCGTTCACCGCATCCGCTTCCGCCGAAGATTGGAAAGCGAAATATCCAGAGATCACATTTGCGGTAGTTCCCGCGGAGAACGCCTCCGGCGTTACCGAGCGCTACGCAGCATTCGTTAGCTATCTCTCGAAAGAGCTTGGCATCAAGGTCAACCTGCGCGTCGCCAACGACTATGCAGCCGTGATCGAAGGCCAGCGCGCCGGCAACATCCACATAGGCTATTACGGGCCAGCATCGTTCGCCCGTGCCCGGGTCACCGGCGTAAAGACCGACGCATTCCTGATCGACGTCAATGCCGACGGCTCCAAGGGCTATTATTCGGTGTTCTACGTTCTTGCCAAGGGTCCCTACCAGAAGCTTGAAGACCTGAAGGGAAAGAATCTCGGGCTGGTTGACCCGAATTCGACGTCCGGCAACAACATGCCGCGCTTCAAGATGCACCAGATGGGGGTTGATCCCGATAGCTATTTCTCCAAGGTGATCTTCACCGGCAGCCATGAGAACGCCGTTTTGGCGCTGGCGCAGGGGACGGTCGACATCGCGGCTAACTGGTGGAACGCGGACGATGATTCGAACCTGACCCGCATGCTCGCCAAGAACATGGTCAAGTCGAGCGACGGCACCCCGATGAAAAAGGAAGACTTCCGCATCATCGTGAAGTCGGATCTCATCATCAATTCGCCGATGGCGTATCTCAGCGACTTGCCGGACGACATGAAGGCCGCGATCAAGAAGGCGTTCCTCGACGCGCCGGAGAAGGACAAGGAAGCGTTCAAGAAGCTGTCCGACGGCAAGAACCTGCCCTGGGCGCCGATTACAAATGCCGACTACGACAAGACCATCGAACTGATCAAGTTCGTCGACAATCTGCGCAAGAAGGCGTCCTGATAGATCGGCGGAGGCGAGTAAGGTCGGGTCCGTGCGACCCGGCCTTTTTCCGTGCAGCAGCCAAGCAGGAATAACAACAGTCAATGACTACCGCCGTATCCATTCTTCCAGACCAGCAATTGGCGGTGCTCAACGACGCCTATCGCAAGGCGGTCGCGCGCAAGCGGCTCCGGATGACGTTGGCGGCGGCGGTGTTTTTCGCGGCATTGGTGGTCGCCGCGATCGGCGCCGAGGTGAACCTGCGCACGTTCTTCAGCCACTTCGGTAACTTCCTCAGCTATTTCGACCGTATTTTCACCCTGGAGGACGGCACCCGGGTCTGGACAAACATCGGCGAATGGTTCTGGGGCTGGCACAAATGGCTCTGGATGCTCGGCGAAACCATCCTGATCAGCTATGTCGGCACCATGATCGGGGCGGTACTTGCCTTCGTATTGAATTTCCTCGCCGCCGAGAATACCTCGCCGGGGCCGTGGCTGCGGTTCGGCATACGCCGCCTGCTGGAATTCGCACGCACCGTTCCCGGCATCGTCTTCGCGCTGATATTTGTCATCGCTTTCGGTCTCGGGCCGATGGCGGGTGTGCTGGCGATTGCGATCCATTCGACGGGAGCTCTCGGAAAGCAGTTTTACGAGATCGTCGAGAACGCCGACATGAAACCGGTCGAGGGCGTGCGGTCCACGGGTGCAAGCTGGATATCCTGCATGCGCTTTGCACTATTGCCGCAGGTGGCGGCCGGTTATGCCGGTTACGCCTTGCTGCGTTTTGAGATCAACGTCCGCGAAGCCTCGGTGATGGGTTTCGTCGGCGCCGGCGGCATCGGGCAGGAACTCGTGGTCGCGATCCGGAAATTCTATTATTCCGACGTCAGCGCGATCCTCTTGACGATCATCGTCACGGTCTTTGCCATCGACCTGGGTACGGGCTGGGTCCGCGCCCGGCTGTTCGGCAAGGACGCCCGCGCATGAGTCAGTTGCCGAAGCTGGACTCAGAGCAACTCCGGGCAAAATATCCCGATGTGTTCGAGCGATCGGTGTCGACCCGCCTCGCCACGCCGGCGATGATCATTGGCGCTTTCGCTATCCTCGTGTTCGGGCTGGTCGATCTCGATTTCTCGCCCTCAAGGCTGATCTCGGGCCTGCACCAACTCGGGTGGATCACGCTGATGATGATCCCGCCCGATCCGGGGTCGTCACTACCGGTCTATCTCTCGGCCCTCGGGGAAACCCTGTCAATCGCGCTGCTTGGCACCACCATCGCCGCCGTGCTGGCGCTGCCGGTCAGCCTGCTCGCGGCGCGCAATATCGTTCCCTCGAACATCCTGCGCTTTCCGGTGCGGCGCTTTCTCGATTCCATTCGCGGCGTCGATACGCTGATATGGGCGCTGGTGTGGATCAACGTGGTCGGGCTCGGCCCCTTCGCCGGCGTGCTGGCGATCGCGGTTTCGGACTTTGGCGCCTTCGGTAAGTTGTTCTCCGAGGCGATCGAGGCGGCCGACCGCAAGCAGGTCGAGGGTATCCGCGCCTCCGGCGGCAGCGCGCTGCATGAAATTCGCTTCGGCCTGATGCCGCAGGTGCTGCCCGTGATCGCGGGGCAGGTGCTCTATTTCATCGAGTTCGAACACGCGCTCGGCCACCATCATCGGCATTGTCGGCGCCGGCGGCATCGGATTGCAACTGGCCGAGCAGATCCGCGTGCTGGAATGGCAGAAGGTATCGTTCCTGATCCTCATGATCCTGGTGGCGGTGGCCGCGATCGACTGGATCTCAAGCCGGCTGCGCTTTGCCATTATCGGACAGCGCGCCGTCACCTAGCGCTGCTTACGTATTCTCCACCAAGAACTCGACGCGTTCGGCGGCAAAGCGCGAGCGTTTTGTCACGAGCGGTTTATCGTCGATGCCCACGTCGGTGCTGTCGACCACGAGGACCGGACGCCCCAGCGCGAGGTCCAACCGCGCGGCATCGGTGGCGTCGGCGACAGCCGCGGTGATCCTGGTCGATGCGCGGCGGTAATCGCGGATACCGTAATGTGCCAGCAGCTTGGTCATCGAGCGGAGGCCGGCGAAGATTTTCCCCGCCTCAGGGAAGCGCTCGGCGGAAAGCCAGGTGGTGCTGACGCAGATCGGCGTGCGGTCGGCCAGCCGCAGCGCCTCGATCCGGATCAGCGGGGCGCCGGTCTTCAGTCCGAGTTCTCTCGACAATTCCCGCGTCGCGACGTCTTCCGACGCATCGATCAACTGGCCGCGCGGTTCCTGGCCGATAGCGCCCACGATTTCGGAAAACCGCGTCCGCGAACGCAAGGGATAGGCGAGACGCTGTGCCTCGACATAGGTGCCGCTGCCGCGCTCGGCCCGGACCAGCCCGCGCTCGGCCAGCGTCGCGAGCGCCCGGCGCACGGTGTGGCGGTTGACCCGGTAGGTCTCGGCGATCTCCATTTCTCCTGGCAACTTCTCGCCCGCAGCAAAGCGGCCGTCGGCGATGCCGCGCTCGATCCCGTCGGCGACCTGCCGCCACAGGGCTACGCCGGAAGCCATATCCTGCATGCTCATGGTGCGACAATACCCGCCATCGCCACTGGAAAAATAACCATCGATGTCACGAAACAGTCATGGCATTTGCTTATCAAGTTGTCTATTACCATAGACAACTTGATTCCGGCAAGGTGGATATGACGGTAACCGAGAACAGCAAACAGGCGCAGCGCAAGGCCGTCATGGCGGTGCTCGCCCATTCCGATCTGGCCGAGATATCGGACCGTCTGAAGGCGATCGCGTTGCCGGCACACGAGAACCTGCGCGAACCGGAAAACGGTCTCGTCATGGTGCGCGGCCGCATCGGCGGTGATGGCGCGGCGTTCAATCTCGGCGAAGCCACGGTATCGCGCGCGGCGGTACGGCTTTCGACCGGCGAAATCGGTTTTGGCTACGCGCTCGGCCGCGACCGGCAGAAGGCGCGGATGATCGCGTTATGCGATGCCATGGTGCAGTCGGATCGATTCGCAGGCCTGGTAGAAACAAAGGTCGTCGCGCCGCTACGTGCGGCGATATCGGGGAAACGGACCCGCAAGGCCGCGGAAGCGGCGGCAACGCGGGTCGATTTCTACACCCTGGTACGCGGAGAGGGCTGATGACGACGGTTGGCGAACTGCCCGCAGGATTTGCCGACAAGGTCTTGTCGGCGCAATCGACTTTCCGCTCCGTCATGGACGCGATGGCGCGTCCCGGCAGTATGCAGCGCATTGGGGCCGTCGTCGGTGCGCCTGATACGATGATGCGCGGCACCGCCGCAATTGCGCTGACCCTGTTCGACCATGATACGCCGGTTTGGCTCGACGCTCGGATGTCGGAGACGTCGTATGTCGCCAAATGGCTCAAATTCCATACCAGCGCGCCTGTGATCGCGGATTCCTCGATCAGCAGCTTTGCATTGATCGGCGATCCCCAAAACCTTCCTGCGCTCGATCGCTTCGCGTTCGGCAGCAATGAATACCCGGACCGCTCGACGACGCTGATCCTTCAGGTCGAGAGCCTGACACGGGGTCCCGCCCTGGAACTGAGCGGACCGGGCATCGACGGCACAGCGATCCTGCAAGCCTTGATCCAGCCGCAGGATTTGTTCGAGCGACTCGCCATCAACGCAAACCTGTTTCCGCGCGGCATCGACGTCGTGCTGGTCCATGACGATGCGATCGCCGCGATACCGCGCACCACGCGGCTGGTCGCGAGGGGAGGCTGACCATGTATGTTGCCGTCAAGGGAGGCGAACGCGCCATCGAGAACGCCCATCGCCTGCTGGCGCATGAGCGGCGCGGCGACCGTGACGTTCCCGAAATCTCGCTGGCCCAGATCTCCGAGCAGCTTTCGCTCGGCGTCGATCGCGTCATGACCGAAGGCTCGCTATATGATCGCGAGCTTGCGGCGCTCGCGATCAAACAGGCGCGCGGCGACATGATCGAGGCGATTTTCCTGGTGCGGGCCTTCCGCGCCACGCTGCCGCGCTTCGGCGCCACCGAGCCGGTCGATACCGGCGCGATGCAGGTGCGGCGGCGGATTTCATCAACGTTCAAGGACATTCCGGGCGGTCAGATCCTCGGACCCACGTTCGATTACACCCATCGCCTGCTGGACCCGCAACTCGCGGATGGATTTTCGCCGGAAGCGCCGGTGACGGGCGAGGCGTCGACCGCGGCGACGCCACGTGTCACGGATATTCTCGGCCGGGACGGCCTGATCGAGCCGTCGCCCGAGGCGGCGGCCGATTCCACCGTCGGCGACCTCACGCGCGAGCCGCTCAGCTTTCCGGCCGATCGCGATCTGCGTCTGCAAAACCTGGCGCGTGCCGACGAGGGTTTTTTGCTGGCCCTTGGCTATTCGTCGCAGCGTGGATACGGCCGCAACCACCCCTTCGCGGGCGAAATCCGCTTCGGCGAAGTCGAGGTCGAGTTCATGGCCGAGGATGCCGGATTTGCCGTGCCGCTCGGCGCGATCGCGATGACCGAATGCCAGATGGTCAACCAGTTCAAGGGCTCGGCCACCGAAGCGCCGTGTTTTACGCGCGGCTATGGTCTCGCTTTCGGGCAGAGTGAGCGCAAGACCATGTCGATGGCGCTGGTCGACCGCACCTTGCGCGCCCGCGAACTCGGCGAGGAGGTGATCGCGCCGGCCCAGGACGAAGAGTTCGTGATGTCGCATTCCGACAATGTGCAGGCGACCGGTTTCGTCGAGCATCTCAAACTGCCGCATTACGTGGACTTCCAGTCCGAACTCGGCCTGCTGCGCAAATTGCGCAAGGAGTTCGCCGAGGCCTCGGAACAGCCGCCGATGCAGGAGGCCGCGGAATGAACGCGCCGGCTTATAATTTTGCCTATCTTGACGAGCAGACCAAGCGGATGATCCGCCGTGCGATCCTGAAGGCAATCGCGATTCCCGGCTATCAGGTGCCATTCGCCAGCCGCGAGATGCCGATGCCCTATGGCTGGGGTACCGGCGGCGTGCAGGTGACGGCCGCGATCCTGGGCCCCGAAGACGTGCTGAAGGTGATCGACCAGGGCTCCGACGACACCACGAACGCGATCTCGATCCGCAAATTCTTTGGCAAGACCGCGGGCGTTGCAACGACCACCTCGACGGCGGACGCGACCGTGATTCAGACCAGGCACCGGATTCCCGAAGCCCCGCTGCATCGCGGCCAAATTCTGGTCTATCAGGTGCCGATCCCGGAGCCGCTGCGGTTCCTCGAGCCGCGCGAGACGGAGACGCGGCGCATGCATGCACTCGGCGAATACGGCCTGATGCACGTCAAGCTGTATGAAGACATCGCGCGCTTCGGCCATATCGCGACCTCCTACGCCTATCCGGTCAAGGTGAATGCGCGGTATGTGATGGATCCATCGCCGACGCCAAAGTTTGATAACCCGAAGATGGACGATTGTCCGGCGCTGCAATTGTTTGGCGCCGGGCGCGAGAAACGGATTTACGCAATCCCGCCGCACACCAATGTGGTGTCGCTCGATTTCGAGGATCATCCATTCACGCGTTATCGCTTCGACGCACCCTGTGCGCTGTGCGGGACTGACAATTCCTACCTCGACGAAATCGTCACTGACGACAAGGGCGGGCGGATGTTCGTCTGTTCCGACACCGACTACTGCGAAGGCCGCCAATTGGCCGGCCATCGCGGCAGCGAAAGCGTGGCGCCGCACAAGGAGAAGGCGCATGGCTGAGTCGCAAAATCCCGTGCAGGACGATCAGCCGCTTTTGGTGGCCGATGGTCTCGGCAAGACCTATGGCCGGCTGACCGCCTGCCGCGATGTGTCCTTTGCGCTCTATCCCGGCGAGGTGCTAGCCGTGGTCGGCGAGTCCGGTTCAGGCAAGTCGACGCTTTTGCAATTGCTGTCAGCGCAGCTGGCGCCGAGCGCCGGCCATGTGTCGTACCGGATGCGCGATGGAGTGCTGCGCGATCTGGCTCATTTGGGCGAAGCCGAGCGGCGCTTTCTGTTCCGGACCGATTGGGGCTATGTGCATCAGGATCCCGCAATGGGCCTGCGGATGGCGGTCTCGGCCGGCGCCAATGTCGGCGAACGGCTGATGGCGGTCGGCTGGAATCACTATGGCCGAATCCGCGACACGGCATCATCCTGGCTGGAGCGGGTCGAGATCGATACCGGCCGCATCGACGACGCGCCGCGGATCTATTCTGGCGGCATGCGGCAGCGGTTGCAGATCGCGCGCAACCTCGTCACCGAGCCGCGGCTGGTCTTCATGGACGAGCCGACCGGCGGGCTTGACGTGTCGGTGCAGGCACGCCTGCTTGATCTAATGCGCAATCTCGTCAGCGAACTCGGTCTCGCCGCCATCGTCGTCACCCACGACCTCGCGGTCGCGCGGCTGTTATCGCACCGCGTGATGGTGATGAAGGGTGGCCTTGTGATCGAAACCGGGCTGACCGATCAGGTGCTCGACGATCCCCGCGAACCCTATACCCAGTTGCTCGTCTCCTCGATTTTGCCGGCATGAGCCAACCAATGACTGCGATGATCGACATCACAAACGCCGAAAAGACCTTTACGATGCATCTGCAGGGCGGCGTCGAACTGCCGGTGGTGCGCGGGGTTTCGTTCCACGTCAAGCCTGGCGAATGCGTGGTGCTGTCAGGTCCGTCGGGCGCCGGCAAGTCCTCGATCCTGAAGATGATCTTCGGCAACTACCGCTGCGATGGCGGCCGGATCGGCATCCGGCATCAGGGCACAGTGATCGACCTCGCCACCGCCGAGCCGCGGCAGGTGCTGAGCGTACGCCGCTTGACCATCGGCTATGTCAGCCAGTTTTTGCGGGCGGTGCCGCGGGTGGCGACGCTGGATGTGGTCGCCGAGCCCCTGATCGCGAACGGAGTGGCGCGGCCAGAGGCGCGCGATAAGGCCGGAGCGCTGCTCCGTCGCCTCAACATCCCCGAGCGGCTGTGGGCGCTGCCGCCGTCGACATTCTCGGGCGGCGAACAGCAACGCGTCAATATCGCGCGCGGCTTCATTTCCGATCTACCGATCCTGTTGCTCGATGAACCGACGGCCTCGCTCGACGCGGCCAATCGCGCCGTCGTGGTCGAACTGATCAATGAGAAGAAATGCAGGGGCGTGGCGATGGTGGCGATTGTCCATGATGACGAGATCCGGCACCTGATCGCCGACCGGATCGTTGATGTGACGTTGTTTGCATCAGCGGCGTGAAGGAAGAGATATGAGATGATTGCGACGAAGCACGAGACCATCATGGGTAATGCCCGTATCGTCCTGGCCGATCGCGTGATCAAGCGCGGCTGGGTCGCTTTTGCCCACGGCCGAATTGCCGAATTCGGCGAGGGCGAGGCGCCCGGGCGAGCTGAGGACGCGGCCGGCGATCTCGTCATGCCCGGCCTGATTGAACTTCACACCGACCATCTCGAAGCGCACTACGTGCCGCGGCCAAAAGTGATCTGGGATCCCATCGCCGCGGTCGTCTCCTATGACGGACAGTTGGCGACCTCGGGCATCACCACGGTGCTGGATTCGCTGCGGGTCTGGCGCGAGGACGGCGCCGAGGATGTCGACGGACGGGCCGTCGTGCTGGCCGAAGCCATCTCGGCGGCGCGCGAGGCGAACCTGCTGCGCGCCGACCACTTTCTGCATCTGCGTTGTGAAATTCCGATGCCGAGCGTCGTCGAGGAAGCAAAAGAGCTGATTGACCGGCCGGACGTGCGGTTGATGTCGCTGATGGACCACACGCCCGGGCAGCGCCAGTTCCGCGACGAAGTCAAGCTGCGCGATTACTATCGCGGCAAAGGCGGCGGCATGACCGATGCCGAACTCGATGTGCTGTTCGAGCGGCGCTTTGCCTACCAGAAGGCCTATGCCGCGACCAACATGCGCGAGATCGTGGAGCTGGCGCACCAATATGAGATACCGCTCGCCAGTCACGACGACACCACAGAAGAGAACGTCATCGACGCAGTGCGAGATCGCGTCTCGGTCGCGGAGTTTCCGACCACGATGAAAGCCGCGCGCGGTTTGCACCAGGCCGGCATCGGTATCCTGATGGGCGCGCCGAACGTGGTGCGCGGCGGCTCGCATTCCGGCAACGTCGCGGCCGTCGATCTCGCCCGCGAGGGTCTGCTGGATATCCTGTCGTCCGACTACATCCCCTCGAGCCTGCTGATGGCCGCGCTGCAATTGCCGCAGCGGGTTCCCGCGATCGATCTCGCATCTGCCGTGCGTACCGTCACCAAGACGCCGGCCGAAGCCGTGGGGCTAGCGGACCGCGGCGAGATCGCTATCGGCAAACGAGCCGATTTGATCCGGGTACATATCGCGCGCGATATCCCGGTGGTCCGCAGCGTCTGGCGCGAAGGGCGGCGTGTAGCATGACCGAAGCTCCGACCATGACAGTCAGCGAGTCAGTTGCGATCGGGCCCGGTCGGTTGATTCTGGTCGTTGGGCCGAGCGGCGCCGGCAAGGATACGCTGCTTGGGCTTGCAAAGACACTTTGCGCCGAGGAGCGCAACATTGTATTTCCGCGCCGCGTGATTACGCGTGAGGCCTCGGCATCCGAGGACAATGAGGAGGTGAGCGCCGGTACTTTCGAGGAGGCGCTGGCGCGTGACGAATACGCCATGCACTGGGAAGCGCACGGCCATCGCTATGCGTTGTCTCGTGCGATTGACGACGACATCCGTGCCGGGCGTACCGTGGTTGCAAATGTCTCGCGCACAGTCATCGCGGCGATGCGCCGCGCCTATGCCAGCGTTCTGGTGGTCTCGATCACGGCGCCGCCGAACGTTCTTGCGGAGCGGCTCGCCATGCGGGCACGGGGAAGCGATGGAAAGATCGAGCACCGGTTGCGTCGGACGGTGGATGAGGCCTCGGCCACGCCTGACGCCACCATTGTCAATACCAGCAGCGCCGAGTATCACGCGCGGCAATTCGTCCGGATCATCAAGGGCGAGAAGTGGGACGAGTAGCTGAGGGAAAGCAAATGTCTGCGATTGCCACGATCGAGCAGCTTGAAGCCATTTATGGTTTTCCCAATGATGCCTCGACGGTCAAGGTCGCTGATCGCGTCACGCCGCGCTATCGTACCCTGATTGAGAAATCGCCGTTTGCGGTGCTGGCGACCTGTGGGCCGGAGGGGCTCGATTGTTCGCCGCGCGGCGACCTGCCCGGCTTCGTCCGCATCCATGATGAAAAGACGCTGATGATGCCGGATCGCCGCGGCAACAACCGCTGCGACTCGCTGCGCAATATCGTCAGGGATCCCCGGGCAGCGCTGCTGTTCCTGATTCCGGGCTCCGGCAGCACGCTGCGCGTCAACGGCCGGGCGCAGGTTTCCGCCGATCCCGGGTTGCTGGATTCGTTCAAGATGGACGGCAAGGTACCGCGCACGGTCGTGGTCATGACGGTGGAGGAAATCTATTTCCAATGCGCGCGCGCCATCGTCCGAGCCGATCTCTGGAATCCCGACAAGCGGGTCGATCCCCGGACCCTGCCGACACCCGGCCAGATCCTGGCCGACATGAGCGACAACACGGTGGGCGGCGAAAAATACGATCGGGAATGGCCGGAGCGCGCGCGGCAAACGATGTGGTGAGGGGCTACCCAGCCGCCCGCATATTGATGACCGGCCAAGCCGGCCAGGGCATTTTTGCACGGACTGGAACCCGGCTGGCATAGCAAACATCGCGACACCGTCGACCCAATGCCGAAAAGATTGATATCCTGGAGAGCAGAAAAAGCATCCAGCGAGGAAACGCCATGGCGCGCAAGCTGATCGACATCTCCGTTCCCCTGCAAAACGACGTGCCGGCCGATCCGCCGGGCGGTCACCCGACCATCCAGTACATCGACCACCAGCAGGGCCTGCCGCGCATGCTGCAATTCTTCGAAGGGTTGAAGGCGGAGGACCTGCCGGACGGGCAGGGTTGGGCGGTCGAGCAGGTGCAGCTCTCCACCCACAATGGCACGCATCTGGATGCGCCCTGGCATTTTCACCCCACCATGAATCGCGGCGAGCGGTCATGGACCATCGACGAAGTGCCGCTGGAATGGTGTTTTCAGCCGGGCGTGAAGCTCGACTTCCGGCATTTTGCCGATGGCTATGTCGCCACCGCGAAGGACGTGGAGAGCGAACTCAAGCGCATCGGGCATATGCTGTCGCCGCTGGAGATTGTGGTGGTCAATACCAGCGCCGGCGCCAAATACGGCCGGCAGGATTACGTCACCTCCGGCTGCGGCATGGGCTATGCGGCCACCATGTATCTGCTGGAGCGTGGCGTCCGGCTGACCGGCATCGACGGATGGAGCTGGGACGCGCCCTTTGTCTATACCGCGAAGAAATATGCCGAGACCAAAGACGCCAGTCTGATCTGGGAAGGCCACAAGGCCGGCCGCCACATCGGCTATTGCCATATCGAGAAACTGCACAATCTCGAGCAGCTGCCGTCGACCGGCTTCATGGTGTCGTGCTTTCCGGTGAAGATCGAGCGCGCCTCGGCGGGCTGGACCCGGGCGGTGGCCATCCTCGATGGATAGGAATGATCGCGCCAGCAAGAAAACACGGGAGGACGTGCCATGGCGGTGTTAGGGAGTTTGACTGAGCGGATAGGATCGATCGGCGGTCGCGCTGCGGGCCAACCGCGCCTAACCGGACCCGACCGGTTTGATGCCGCGGCCCATCGCGAATTGACCGACCGGTCCTTCGACGTGGAATTCGATGCCCGTCATCTTCGCGAACAGATCGATGTTGCCGGTGCCGATCGCGCATCCGCCGAGGCCCATGTCGGTTGCCATCATGTATAACGTCTGGATCAGCACGCCGACATCCTTTAATATCAGCGCATAGGCGATCGAGCTGTACTTCCAGGAAATCCGGCCGAAGCGCGCAGCGATCGTTATCAGGACCTGCGGCTCACCAGCGGCGCCCATCGCGAATTCGGCGGATGCCAGCGCCGCTTTGAGTTCGTGCGGGCGCACGCCGATTGGCACGAGCGCATGGCGATCGGCCTCGTAGTGATAGAATCCGCGTTCAAGGCCCTCGCAGTTGGCGACCACCAGATATAGCTCGAGTTCGTAAGCGCTGCCGGCCGCGGGGTATGGCCTCGATGTGTATCCGACCACGGGGCTGCCTTCACCGAAGTCGAGTTTGCCCTTCCATTTCGATTGAACCCGCGCGGTCAAGTCGAGGAATCGCGAAAGTTCGGCGAGCGTGATCGGTTGCCGGTCGTCGAAGTCGCGCGTCGAATGGCGTTGGCGCAGCAGTTTTGCGACAGGCGAAATGGCCTGCGAAGGCTCGGCTGAGAACTGGCGCAGGTCGACCTTCTTGCCGGGCCAGCGGGGCCGCACAGCCGGCGGCGGAGCTATCACGCCGGCATATGGATAAAGGCCGCCCAGCGGGTTGGCCTGCCGGCCTTCGGTGCTGTGAGTGTGAAACAAAAGGTCATGAAAATCCCACATCACGAGATCGTTGCCGCCCTCGGCCGACCGGAGGGCGTCGCCTCTGGCGGGGTCGACCTTGAAGAGGATTTGGCAATCCAACAGCAATGCTAGCAGGGCTATTCCCGGAAAGCTGTCCTGCTTGCGAAGCCGACTTACTTTTTGCGGGGTGGAGAGAATGACAAGGGCGGCGGCGATCGTTGGATCGCAAATCCGAAACAACGCACCGGCGCGCGGCGACTCCAAAACCATCGCATTGCCGCGCCGCCGCATATAGGCGAACCGCGACAGCACGATCACGTCGGCATCGCCAAGCTTTGGCGTCTGCGGCCAGTAATCTGGGCCCTGCGGTTCGATGACGACCAGGTCCCGATCGTCAGGAGAATGCCCGAGGCGGTACTCCAGGAGACCGCGTTGCGCCAATCGGCGGACCAGCAGATTGATTTCCCTGTCGACCGCGTTGCTATCGGACGAAAAGGAGGCGAGTGCCACACCTGCGGGTAGTTTTGCTGCGCGATCCACGGCAGCCGCGCTGAACTTTCCGAGCGGTACCGAGTAGCCTTCCATGGAGGCGGCGATACTTCCGTCCGTCTGCGCATCCAGCGTGAAGTGACCGTTCAGCCGGGCGGAGATCGCTGGGACTACAACCTTTGGCCCTCGTATCTTTCCGGGAGCGCGCACGCCGGCATGTCCTTCAGGTGTGAGGCAGGAATGGCGTGAGTTCACTCTCCAGCGACGGCCGATCGCGCAATCCGAGCTTGACTGGTACGTCGTAAAGCCGGCCTGGCGCGAAGCGGCGGTAGAAATGCCGTATGCCCGGCATGATGACCCGTACCACGGGGACCTCGACGTCGGGCCGCGTCTGATCGAGGACGAGGAAATCGAGGCCTGCGTGTGTCGCGATTTCCAAGCAGGCGTCGACCTGCTCGCGGGTGTTGTGGAGCGGCATGCTCAAGCCGGAGCCCGGTTGGGTCGCCGGACTGCGCGGCGTCAAAAACGGATGGTCCTGCAGGCGCAACGGCGTGACGCCGTCGAGGCTCGGTTTCTCACCAGTGCCCCCGCCCATGAGTCCGATCGAAAGGAACTGGTTCAGTTCAGTCAATGCCCGCAACAGGGCAATGCGGGGATCGAAATGCGCGCCCGAACCAAACTCGATATTTTCCTTGCCGTTTTGCATCCAGTGCACGATCGCGACATAGGTCGGAATGCCAAGGTCGCTGGTAATGTCGAGCACCCAAAGCTTTCGGCCAGCGTCAGCAAGTTGGGATTTCAGATCGCGGACATAGGAATCGTCGAAGCGGTCGAGGTCGATTTCGGCATGTTGCGTTCGATTGTACCACCAGATCGCGTAGGCGTCGCGCTCGACCAGTTCAAGGAATCCCTGGACGATCGCTTCCTCGCGGGTATTGCCGGCCGCGCAGCCATTGGAATCGGCATTAAACGCAGCAGGTCCGCGGTAGAAGAAATACAGCAGGCTGGTCGGAATGTACTTAAAGCGGTTGTCGCGCAACGACCAGACCGGCGACCATTCGATATTGGCGGATGGATCGAACGGATCCGGGGCCGGCTGTGTGTCGTGCGAATCGCAGGTCGGCTTGTCTCGGGTCCGGTACTGCTCGTCGCTGAATAGCAAGATGTCGTTGGGGCGGATGGCGTGGCCTGCCGCAAAATCGGTGAAGCGTCGCTTCGTTCGAATCTCGTCACCCTGAAAAATGCCGGAATAGCGCTCGATCGCCTCCATCAGCGCGCTGGCTTCACCCTGTTCGGCAGTGCTGCCTTTGCCGAAACTGCCACCGGTCAGACCTGATCTGAGCTGACCGACGCTCTGTGCCGGCGCGGAGAAATTGTGCTGCGCATAGAAGTTCGTGTTCATCGGCAGTTCGACTTCGATCCGCTCGAGCCTCGTCACGACGCCGGTGAGAGGGCTCACATGTTTCCGGAACCGCGCCACCGTGGATCGCGACGACGTGGTCCGGTATCCGCCACTGGTCATCACCAGCTTTTCGCCTGGGCCAAGAGCGATCGGCTCCGGCGCCCGACGCGGGTTCTTCAGTTTCTTGCTGCCGCAGGTCGGACATTGCGGGCGGTGGGCCACGTAATGCCTTGCGATGGTCGAGCCCAGCAGGTCGAAGCTCACGATGTGATTGCGCAGATCAGTACGAAATCCGGATGCGATCGCCTTCGCGATCTCGACGGCGGCAAACTGGATGCCGCCGTGCCCAACCCTGTTGCGGGCGAGGGGAGACATTGCGACGACGTGCGCCGGTCCGCGGTCAAGGAAACCTTTGATTTCCCGATTGCGGATCATGCGGTCGAACAAACAGGTCCAGCACGCACTTTCGCCGGGGCTGAACACGGGCCCCACCAGCGGAAAAACGCCGGAGGGCTGGACCAGCAGCCAAGGGGTTTTGTCCAGGACGCGCTGCCGGTTCAGTTCAGCCAGTTGCCGCTCGAGATAGTCGTTCACCAGCGTGACCGTCAGGTCGGGAGAACTCTTGACGATGCGAACGCCAAGCTCGCGCAGCGCTCCGTCCAGTTCCGTCTTGCCCTCCACGTCGATCGATTAAATCTGCACCCGGCAGTTTGCAAGACTTTGATCCGCGATTTCAGGAAGCAGGCCTAGGCTCGCCCAGTAACCGGCCACAGAGCCACTCGATACGGGCGACGCCGGCACGAGGTAGCGGCGATCGACCAACCGCTTGATCGCTTCATTGATCTTATCGGGCGGAAAATTCCGTCCCAGCTCTCCCATGAGCGCCTCAAAGCTCTTTCCGCTCTTTCCGACGGCGGACGCCAGCGCGCAATACAGCTCGCCATGAAGGAAAAATTTGCGGTCCTCGGAATAAAGGCACACCAAATCCGGGGGCAGGATATAGGCGGTAAAATTCGGCGCAAACTGCAGCGCTTCCTTGCTGGTCTGCTTGATAGCGCGAGTCTTTCGAGAGCCTGTCATGAAATCAACACACGCATCTTGCCTGCCAATCCGGATCGCCGGTGCAAAGCGCACTCTCCGGTTCGCGGGAATTTTCCCTGTCCAGCTTGCGAGCTGGAATCCTATCAGATGCAGAAAACCAACCGACCATCATCCGCGGACTAATGTGCGCGGGCGATGCTGAGAATGACACATGAAATGGCCGGGTCGATCTCGTCGAACCCGGCCATTACACTTTGTATCAGTCAACAGAGCGCGGCCTGGCTTAGCACACCCGGCAAGCGCCCCACGAAAGGCAGCAGCCTCCGCCGCAACCTGCGCAACCTGCGCAACCTCCGCAACCTGCGCAGCCTCGGCAAGCCCGGCAACCTCTGCAGCCCCGGCAACCTCTACAGCCACCGCAGCCGCGCCAAGCTACCTGCACTGCGCTGCCGACCGTTTCCTTGTCGAAGAGATGGAACGTGGCCAAGCTGACGTCAGCGATTTCTTCTTCGCCGAGCGTGATGGCCTGGGTCGGCACATTGTTTGGTGTCTGCTGCACGTCCGCGGTCGGCACGGCTGATGCGGATGCGCCTCCCACCAGCGAGAAAGTCAACCCGGCAGCCCCTAACGCCGGTGCGGCGGCGCTGGCTACACGCTTCCGTTTCGAAGCTTGCTTTACCCGTGGCATAGTCACATCCTCCATAACTTGTAGAAATGTTTTCTATCCAGCCGGCTAATTGTACGCCGGGCTAGTGGGTCCCGCAAGACTGGTTGCGATTTCGCGAAACGTGCCATAGCGCTTAGTTCGTGGTTCATGTTCATGAACGATCTTGACGCGCGACTCGGTCGCAAAATATTCACGATAGCCGTTGTCCACGCAGACACTGGCGCGCGTGAGTGAATGCTGCGCTGCGATGATGTGTAGGCTCGAAGAGAAAAATGGAAATGGTCGATTGCCAAGGACGCTTCGCCTGGTACGAGCTGTTGACGACAGACATGGCGGCCGCACGCGTATTTTATGGCAATGTCCTTGGCTGGGAAACACAGAACGCGTCCACGCCTGATCTAGTGTACAACCTGTTTACCGTCGGACAGACGCCTCTCGGCGGCCTCATGGAGCTCCCGAAGGAGGCCAGACAGATGGGTGCTTCGCCGAGGTGGGTCGGGTATGTCGGCGTCGATGACGTGGACGCCGTCGCGGATAGCATCAGGCGTCTTGGCGGGGCTGTATACGTACCGCCGACGAACAGCAACATCGGCCGTATCTCAGTAGTCGCCGACCCGCAAACGGCAACGCTTGCGTTGGTAACCGGGTTGAACATTGGCCGTCCGGATCGACAGCAGTCTAGCGAACTCTATCAACCGGGGCGTGTGGGATGGCACGAATTGCTCGCGGCGGATTGGAAGCAAGCATTCGCCTTTTACAACGCACTTTTTGGCTGGCGACAAGTGGATGCCGAAGCCGGTTCGACGGACAGCTATCAGCTCTTTTCCACTGGAGAGCAGACGATCGGCGGCATGTTTACCAAACGCCCGCAGGAGCCAGTTCCGTTCTGGCTCTATTACTTCAATGTCGACGACCTCGATGCGACCGCCGCACGCGTGACGGCTGGCGGCGGCCAAATCTTCGAGGGACCGTTCGAATTGCCGGACGGGAGCTGGATCGCTCGATGCAGGGATCCTCAGGGCACGGCGTTCGCACTTCAGGGAAACCGAAGCCAGGATGCTATCGACCGAACCCCCGCGTCAGAACTCGGCTGGTCAAGCGCGTGGGGCGGGTTTTCGTCGCGAGGCCGATTGCTGGTCGACAAGAGCAGTGGCAAAGGCCGAAAAGCGGATTCAAAAAAATAGCATCGACCAACCTCGGTCAAGCTGCCTCTATCAGATCGCCTATCGATCAGCTTGGGGCGCGGGCGCCGCGTAAGTTTCAAATCCACGCCAAATAAAATGGTGCGCCGGTTGCCCGACGCACCAAATTTTGGATTGCGATTGTACGTACGTGAATCGGTCCGGTATCAATAATACCTGCAGACCCGAACGCCGTAGACGTTCCACCAGCATCGGGGTCCAACGACGCCGTAGTAGCCATAACCTCGGCCATAACCGCGACCCCAGCCGCGACCGCGACCCCAGCCTCCACCACGGCCCCAGCCTCCGCCACGGCCCCAGCCGCCGCCACGGCCGCCGCGGGCTTGCGCCTGCGAAGTCGTCGCACCTACCAGAATGGCAGACGTGCTGGTCACGTAGACGAACAACAAAGCGATCGCTGCGAGACAGCGCGTCAGGATATTGTAGCGTTTGGCCATTCTAGAATCTCCCGGTCACTTCCAAGACCACCTGGACTTCCGCATTATCTAACTTAGACGATCGAGGACGTTTTAGGTTCGGATGGGCTAAGGCAATATTTTTACTAAGGTTCTTGCGAGCTTTACGAACTTTATGAGGACGGGCAGGTAAGGTCAAGATACAGTCCGGCGAGCGAGGTTATTCATGCGTATCGCTGTTCATCTTCGTTCATCTTTCTGAATGCTTCGATTGTGCACTGCAGAATTGTAGAAAAACTATGGTTAGGTGATGCCAGCAACTTGAAGTCGACATGATTTTTTGAGCGCAAGAATATCCCCGCCTGAAGTCCCCGCCTTTAAGAGTATCCATGTCCAAACACACCTATGTCCTTGGCCTGAACACCTACGACCATGATGTGAGCGCTTGCCTGCTGCGCGACGGCGCCATTGCCTATGCCATCGCCAAGGAGCGGATCACGCGGGTCAAGCATGCGCCCGGCTTCTACAAGGAAGTGATCGATTATTGCCTCGAGGCCGAAGGCATTACGCTGCATGACGTCGATCTGATCGTCCGCAATTGCTACATCCTGCCGGTACAGGAAATGGAGGAGCGGCTGGTCTATTTCGACGCGCCGGGTTTTCTTCCCGAATTCGAGCGGCCTGAAGCGTCCAAGCATCCGCTCTATCTGGCGCAATCGGACAAGGTGGTGACGATCTCCCACCACCTGGCGCACGCCTACAGCGCGTTCGCCGTGTCGCCGTTCGACGAAGGCGTCGTGATGATCGTCGACGGCGTCGGCAGCTATCAGTCCGACGTCACGGAATCCTATCCCTCGAGCGACGTGGCAACCACGCTCGCGCGTGAATCCGAGAGCTACTACAAGTTCAGGGGATCGACGCTGGAGTGCCTGAAAAAGGTCTGGATGGAGCCGGACCGCGGTTTCCTCAGCGACGAGTTCTACAACATGCCGGGGCTCGGCGCGCTCTACAGCCGCGCCTCGACCTACATTTTCGGCGACTGGAACAAATGCGGCGAGCTGATGGGGCTCGCGCCCTACGGCCGGCGTGAACAAGTCAAGCATCTGCTTCAGCTGACCGACGGCAAGTTGCACGTGCCGCACTGGACCTCCGACTTCAAGCAGCCCTACATCATGGACGGCAGCAACTGGGAACGCAGCCCCGCGATACGGCATTGGGAGGATTTGGCCTGGCGGGTGCAGGACGACACCGAAAACGTGCTGCTCGCCCGCGCAAGGCGGCTTCGTGAAACGACCGGAGCCAAAAACCTGACCATCGCCGGCGGCGTGGCCCTGAACTGCGTGGCGAATGGCCGGGTGGCCCGCGAAGCCGGCTTCGACAATGTCTGGATCCAGCCGGCGGCGGGCGATGACGGCATTGCGATCGGCTGCGCCTATTATGGCTGGCTCGAAATCCTGAAACAGCGCCGTTCGTTCGTGATGGACCATTCCTATGTCGGCAAGCTCTACAGCGATCAAGATATCGCCAAAGCGCTGCAAAAGTTTCTGGTGCGCATTCAGATCGAGGCGAAGCGCAGCGACAATATTTGCCGCGACACCGCAAAACTGCTGGCCAATCAGCGTGTGATCGGCTGGTTTCAGGGTGGCTCTGAATTTGGTCCACGAGCGCTCGGCAACCGCAGTCTGCTCGGCGATCCCCGCAAACCCGAGATGAAGGATATCCTCAACAGCCGCGTCAAGCACCGGCAGGCCTTCCGCCCGTTCGCGCCGATCGTACTGGCCGAACGCATGAAGGAGATTTTTGAGGGCGACGAGGATTCGCCGTTCATGCTGATCGCCAAGCCGGTCCGTAAAGAGTGGCGCGACAAGATTCCGGCGATCGTGCATGTCGACGGCACCGCGCGCATTCAGACCGTGCGCGAGGAGACCAATCCGACACTCTATCGGTTGCTAAAGGAGTTCGACGCGTTGACCGGCGTTCCCGTGCTCATCAACACGTCCTTCAATGTCAAGGGCGAGCCGATCGTGGAAACGCCGCGCGATGCCGTGGCCTGCTTCCTCACCACGGGGGTCGACAATCTGATCCTGCACGACACGTTGGTATCCAAGACCGCCATGCACAGAATCGTTGCGCCGCTGGTCAATACCTATACCGACGTGGCGACGCTGGTGTCGTCGAGCACGCAGGCGGCCTGAGTAGCTGCTTCGATTACGCGGGCTTGGGCACCGGCGGCTTTGGCAGCGGCTTGTCCTGCCGCTTCGACCACGAGATATAATAGGCGACGATGGTCATGATCGCGATGCCGGTCACGCTGACGAAGATCTGCGCGAACAGCGAACCCGAACTCATCGACAGCTCGAAGTGTCCGACAAACGACAGAAACACGCCGACACAGAACACGGCGAGCGATTGCTGACCGCAGACGATCAGGGGATCGAACACTTTCCACTCCAGACCGGGCCAGTCCTTCGGCACGAAACGGATCACCATGATCACGATCACCACGAAGTGCAGGAAGCGATAGGGCGCCAGGTTGGTCTTATCGTTCGGATTGAAGGTCGAATAGAGCCAGTGCGGGAACATATGCCCGAAATCCGGAAACCTGCCGGCCATGGTCATCACCAGTCCGAGCACTAGGTAAGCAATGCAGAACCAGAGCGTGGCGGGGTGGTTGATGATTGCCATCGATTTCCGCGCACCGCCGAGTGCGCACCACGAGCCGAACACAAACAGCACCTGCCAGCAGAACGGGTTGAAGTACCAGGTCCCGCCCGGATAGGCCGGCAGATTCCAGCCGGTCTGCCGCGACACCAGCCACAGCGCGATGGAGGCGGCCATGGTCCAGTTGGGCTGGCGCAGCATGATCCACAATACTGGCGGGAACAATCCCATCAGCACGATATAGAGCGGCAGCACGTCGAGGTTGACCGGCTTGAACTTCAGGAACAGGCCCTGCCGTAGCGTCTCGGTCGCGTTGTCGACCAGGCCGACGACGTTGAACTCGTTGACCAGTTCGGAATCGCCAAAGCGCAGCGCGAGATAGCTGATCGAGGCAATATAGATCACGAACAGGATGATATGGGCGATGTAAAGCTGCCAGACGCGCTTGGTCAGCCGCGTTGCGCCGACGATGAAACCGCGGTCCAGCATCATCCGGGCATAGACGAAGGAGGCGGTATATCCGGAAATGAAAACGAACAGGTCAGCGGCGTCGCTGAAGCCGTAATTACGGGTGGTGATCCAGTTTACGACATTGTCTGGAATATGATCCAGATAGATCGCCCAGTTCGCGACCCCGCGAAACAGGTCAAGCCGGAGATCGCGTCCTTTTTCAGGCAGGGTGGCGTTGATTTTCATGGGTGCCGTTTCGAAGTGTTTCGGGAAGATCGCGCGGGACCGGGCCAGGGCCGCGGGGCAGCCGAACATTGTCACATTGCAGCATAATGACTATACCGGTCCGGAAATGGTACATCCGGGATGATGGAATCACCGATCAAATCCCTGAAAGGTGTCTCTATACTATCACGGCCGTTTCCACCAAACGTCGCCAAATCGCATGTCTCAAGTCGCATGTCTGATGTCGCATATCTCTGGGGGGCCTACCATCCATGACCGCACGCATTTTTAAGCCCGCCAAAAACGCGATGCAATCGGGGAGGGCCAAGACCCGGGAATGGCAGCTCGATTACGAACCGGAGCAGCCCCGGGCGATCGAACCCTTGATGGGCTGGACCTCATCCGGCGACATGAAACAGCAGCTCACCCTGCAGTTCGACACCAAGGAAGACGCAGTGGCCTATTGCGAGCGCAAGGGCATCCCCTACCAGGTGATCGAGCCGAAGGATTCCAAACCGCGCCAGGTCGCCTATGCCGACAATTTCGCATTCCGGCGCGTCGAGCCCTGGACCCACTGAAATCTCCGACACATCGGGCCGGACCAGCCCGGCGGGCGACAAGCCGCGTCACCCGCGCCTTTGGGGCAACGCGCGTTCCCGACGGTAAAATTGCCTCAGGAATGTCAGCGACATGACATTTCAAAAGTCAGGGTTGCGCTAGACCGCGGCCCAATGACACCATGACGCCAGCCCCAATGCCGGATTGCGGCGCACCATAACCCGCTCAAAGGCCATGCAGCTTCATTCCACCATCGATCCCACATCCCCCGATTTTGCCCGCAACGCCGAGGTGATGCGCGGCCTCGTCGCAGAACTGCGCGAAAAGCTCAAAGTGGTCGCCGGTGGCGGCGGCGCAAACTCGCGGGCGCGGCATACCTCGCGTGGAAAAATGCTGGCGCGCCAGCGCGTCGACCTGCTGATCGATCCCGGCACTGCGTTCCTTGAATTGTCGCCACTGGCCGCACACGGGCTCTACGGCGGCGACGTCCATTCCGCCAGCGTCATTACCGGCGTGGGGCGCATCTCGGGACGCGAATGCGTCATCGTCGCTAACGACGCCACCATCAAGGGCGGCACCTATTATCCGATGACGGTGAAGAAGCATCTGCGCGCCCAGGACATCGCGCGGCAGAACAATCTGCCCTGCGTCTACATGGTCGATTCCGGCGGCGCGTTCCTGCCGATGCAGGACGAGATCTTTCCCGACGAGCGCCATTTCGGCCGCATCTTCTACAACCAGGCGCAGATGTCGGCTCAGGGCATCCCGCAGATCGCCATCGTGATGGGCTCCTGCACCGCCGGCGGCGCCTATGTGCCGGCGATGTCGGATGAGAGCATCATCGTGCGCAATCAGGGCACGATCTTTCTCGGCGGCCCGCCGCTGGTGAAGGCGGCGACCGGCGAGGTGGTTACCGCCGAAGAGCTCGGCGGCGCCGACGTGCATTCGCGCCAATCCGGCGTCACCGACCATTACGCGCAAAACGATGCCCATGCGATCGGGATTGCCCGGCGCATCGTCGCCACCCTGAAGCAGCCGACGCGCGCCGCGCTCAACATGCGCGACCCACGCGAGCCACTGTTTCCGGCGGAAGAAATCTACGGCGTGGTCTCCTCCGACGGGCGCAAGCCGTTCGACGTCCATGACGTCATCGCACGCCTGGTCGACGGTTCGGAGTTCGACGAGTTCAAGAAACTTTATGGCCAAACGCTGATCTGTGGCTTCGCCCATATCTGGGGCTATCCGGTCGGCATCATCGCCAACAACGGCATCCTATTCAGCGAGAGCGCGCTGAAGGGCGCCCATTTCATCGAACTGTGCTGCCAGCGCAATATCCCGCTGGTGTTTCTACAGAACATCACCGGTTTCATGGTCGGCAAGAAATACGAGGCCGGCGGCATCGCGCGCGATGGCGCCAAGCTGGTGACGGCGGTAGCCACCGCCGGCGTGCCGAAATTCACCGTCGTGATCGGCGGCTCCTATGGCGCCGGCAATTACGGCATGTCCGGCCGCGCCTACAGCCCGCGCTTCCTGTGGATGTGGCCGAACGCGCGCATTTCCGTGATGGGCGGCGAACAGGCGTCCATGGTGCTGAGTCAGGTCCGCCGCGACAATATCGAGGCCAAGGGCGATTCCTGGTCGGCCGCGGAAGAGAACAAGTTCCGCGACCCCATCCGCGCGCAATATGAAAGCCAGGGCAATCCCTATTACGCCACCGCGCGGCTGTGGGACGACGGCGTAATCGATCCCGCCGATACGCGGTTGGTACTCGGCCTTGGGCTGTCCGCGGCCGCAAACGCGCCGATCGAACCGACCAGGTTCGGCCTGTTCAGGATGTGATGATGGATCGCTCGAAACTATACCGGCGTTTTCGCACGCTCCTGATCGCCAACCGCGGCGAGATCGCCTGCCGCGTGATCCGCACCGCCCGGGCCATGGGCCTGCGCACCGTCGCGGTTTATTCCGAGGCCGACCGAGAGGCCCTGCATGTTGCCATGGCCGACGAGGCGGTGCTGCTGGGGCCGGCGCGGGCGCGCGACAGCTACCTCGACATCGAGCGTGTCATCGATGCGGCGCGCAAGACGGGCGCAGAGGCGGTGCATCCCGGCTATGGATTCCTGTCGGAGAATGCCGAATTCGCGCAACGGTGCCTCGATGCCGGGCTGGTGTTCGTCGGCCCGACCGCCGCGATGATGACGGCGATGGGTTCGAAGTCGGGCTCGAAGGCGCTGATGGAAAAGGCCGGTGTGCCGCTGGTGCCCGGCTATCACGGCGAGGCCCAGGACGAGGTGACGCTGGCCAAAGGCGCCGACAAGATTGGCTTCCCGGTGCTGGTCAAGGCATCCGCGGGCGGCGGCGGGCGCGGCATGCGCGTGGTGAATTCGGCCGCAGACCTTGCGGCCGCCATCACCAGCGCCAAGCGCGAGGCAAAGGCGGCGTTCGGCGACGACCGCATGCTGATCGAGAAATTCGTGCAGAATCCCCGCCACATCGAGGTCCAGATCATCGGCGACAGCCACGGCAATTTGCTGTCGCTGTTCGAGCGCGAATGTACGCTGCAACGGCGGCACCAGAAGGTGATCGAGGAAGCGCCGTCGCCAACGCTCGACGCCACCCAGCGCGAGGCGGTCTGTGCCGCCGCGCGCAAGGCGGCCGCCGCAGTCGATTATGTCGGCGCCGGCACCATCGAATTCGTATCCGACGGCAAGAGCGTTTTCTTCATCGAGATGAACACGCGCCTGCAAGTCGAGCATCCCGTGACCGAACTGATCACCGGGGTCGATCTGGTGGAATGGCAGTTGCGGGTGGCGTTCGGCGAGAAACTGCCGCTGGCGCAGGACGAGATCAAACTGAACGGCCATGCCATCGAGGCGCGGGTCTATGCGGAAAACCCGCAGAAGAATTTCATGCCCTCGGTCGGCCGGATCAAGACCTGGCGCACGCCCGACGCCGTCGACGGCCTGCGGATCGATGCCGGCTACCGCAGCGGCGACGCGGTGTCGCCCTATTACGACGCCATGCTGGCGAAAGTGATCGCGTGGGCGCCGACCCGTCAGGCGGCGATCGATAGGCTCAACCGCGGGCTAGAAGAAACCGACGTTCGCGGCATCGTCACCAACATTCCCTTCCTGTCGGCGCTGGTGACGCATCCAGACGTGCGGGCGAACGCCATCGACACCAGCTTCATCGAACGCGAATTGAACGGCCTGACGGAGCGGAAGACCACAGTCGGCGATCTCGAACTCTGCGCGGCAGTGGCGGCCATCGTGGTCGAAGAGCGGAAAGTCGCCGCCAAGGAGGCGCATTCCCCTTGGCAGGCCTTTGGCTGGATGCCGGTCGGTCTGCGGGAGCGCCTGTTTGCGTTCCGCCAGGGGCAGGGCGCCGAACAGGAGGTCACGCTGAACTACGGCAACGGGCCGTCGACCCTGTCGATCGGCGGGCGCGACATCGTTTTCGCCGCCTCATCGGCCGATGATGGTGGTTTCGACCTGAGGCTCGACGGGGCGAAATCCCATGTCGTCGCCGTGATCGAGGGCCATGAACTCTATTTGCGCACCCGCAATGGCCGTTTCGACCTGCATTGGGTCGATCCGTTCGGCGGCGAGACCGAGGAGCAGGTCGGCGAGGACAAGATCGTGGCGCCGCTGCCGGGCACCGTCGTGGCGCTGCTGGCCGAGGAAGGCGCGACCCTGGAGAAAGGCGCGGCGATCCTGACGCTGGAAGTCATGAAGATGGAGCAAACCCTACGCGCGCCCTATGCGGGCGTGTTGAAAAGGATCAAGTGCAAGGTGGGCGACATCGTCGGCGAAGGCGTCGAACTCGCCGAAGTCGAGCCCGCAGTTTCGTGAGGCACCGATGAGCGGCATCGTTCGCATTGTCGAGGTCGGCCCGCGCGACGGCCTGCAGAACGAGAAGACCCCGATCAGCGTCGCCGACCGGATCGCCTTTACCGAGGCGCTGTTAGGGGCTGGCCTGCGTACAGTCGAAGTCGGCGCCTTCGTGTCGCCGAAGGCGATTCCGCAAATGGTGAACTCTGACGCCGTGCTGCGCGGCGTCAGCCACCACGGGGATTGCGAATTCCCGGTGCTGGTGCCGAATGAAAAGGGCTATGAGGCCTCCCGGCAGGCCGGTGCCAGATTAATTGCGGTATTCGCCGCCGCTTCCGAGAGCTTTTCGCGCGCCAATATCAACTGCTCGGTCGCGGAATCTATCGAACGTTTCAAGCCGGTGCTCGCCCGTGCCAGGGTCGACGGCGTCCGGGTGCGCGGCTATGTCTCCTGCGTGCTCGGCTGCCCCTATGAGGGCGAGATCAAGCCGCAGGCCGTCGTGGACGTCGCCAGGGTGCTGTGGGACCTTGGCTGCTACGAGGTCTCGCTTGGGGACACCATCGGGGTCGGCACGCCCATGAAGGCGCGGCACCTGCTGCGGGCGGTGGCTGGCACCGTGCCAATGGACAAGCTCGCCATGCATTTCCACGATACCTACGGACAGGCGCTGGCCAACCTCTATGCGGGGATGGAGGAAGGCTGCCGCGTGATCGACAGCGCCGCCGGCGGTCTTGGCGGCTGCCCCTACGCGCCCGGCGCCACCGGCAATGTCGCGACCGAGGACGTGGTCTACATGCTTGAGGGCATGGGGATTGAGACCGGCGTCGACATGGCCAAGCTGGTGGCGGCGACGAACACGGTCAGTCGATTGATCGGGCGCACGCCGGTCAGCCGTGTGGCGTCGGCGCTCAACGCCAAGCGGGCTGCGAAATAGCGTTACCTTCCCCCGTCCGGTCCCATC
>CAWGSN010000034.1:0-26144 GCA_963825225.1 uncultured Alphaproteobacteria bacterium | reverse complement strand
GGCTCTGGCGTCTGATTCAGCAGGTATCTGAGCGTAGGCATGTTAGCCCGTCAACTACGTAAGATCGCCTTTGCCGCGTCACCAACCGCCTCAACATTGTCGGCGACATCAAGAAAGCACACAATTCGGCAGGGACAACCTTCGAGACCTTCGTAGCGCCAAGGGAATGCGCCGATTAGGCAGCGCTTGCCCAGCGTAAGCTCGATATCACCGCCGAGATTCTTCGGCATGAAGCAAGCCTTCCTGGAAAGCCCAACTGTGGAATGGAAACATGTCCTGCTGCACTCGGCGGGAGACCAGATTCTTGTGCAAGTACTCGAACGTTCCAAAGAATTCCGCCGGTGTCTTGCCGTGTTTGCCGGTGAACTCATCAGCAAGATCGGGCCTCATGCCCGAAATCGAAGTATTCATCGCGTGATCGCACGAGCCGCAATCCAGTTCCCCACCACTTGATTTTCTTCTTCAGCATCCAATGCAGAGTGTCGAGATTGGGGCCCGGGTGGTAGCAGAAGTATTTCACCAAATCTTGTTGCGACTGTCCTTCGTAATGGCGGTACCACCCCCGTGTGCAAAATCAGGATGTCGCCTTCGCGAATATCGGCGCCGGCGTTTTCGATAACCTGCGGTGTGATCACCGCCCAGTCATGCATGTCCTTTGAGATATCGACCACAACTCCGCGGTTGACGAGATAATCGAGCGGCAGATGAGCCATGTCGCCGTGACGATTATCGGTCGCGTGCATAGCGCCGTCAAAATGCGTGCCGACCATGTTAAGGCAGTATCGATCCGCTGCGCTACGATCATCTGGGTTTGCAATTCTGTGCGTAGTACATTTTATTACCCGCGTAGCCGACCCAACCGGGTGTATGCACGTTCATGACGTGAGAGAGATCGACAATTTTCATCGCTTTGTTGAACTCCATTTCGGTGAATGAACGTCAGAATTGGCAAGGGTTAAGGGTCGGGCATGTGCGAGTCACCGTGCCCGCTTCGAGCAGCGGCTTTGAAGGAGTAACGGTCACTTGCCAGGTTGATACACCCATGCGTCGACAATGACATCACAGCCCGGGATCGGCATCGGCGACGGCGTACGCACGGCGCCAAACGGGATTGGCTCACCGGAGAGCTTGTCCTGCCAGATCCGCAGCGCCGGATAGACCACGTCAAGATCGCCGACAAAGTGGTTTGCACGCACAACATTTGCGAGGGACGTGCCGCCTGCTCTGGCAGATTTCTCGGCGGCACCAAGATCGCACGGACCTGATGCTGCGCCGGCGCCCCTAGATAACGCAAGCCGGCCGAGTCTCGTACTGCCGGAACTGCACCGTCGGCGTCCGCCGCATAGAGCGCCGACAGGCACAGCAAGTCACCGGCGCGAACCGCGGCCGGACCGAGCCGCATCGTCGCAGAGGCCTTGTGATCAATGACCTGCTTTCTTGACCTTTCCGCTGTCGCGAACGCCGAGAATGTTTATCTCGATTTTCAACTCGACAAAGCGCGAGCCCTTTCGTCGCCACCACAGTCAGCGCGCAGGAATTGTCGCCGAAGTGACTGTTCCAAACGTCCATAAATTCCGGAAGGTCGTTGATGTCGGTCAGGTAGACCTGCGCCTTGATAGCGTTCTTGATCGAACTTCCGCCGGCTTCGAGGCCGGGCTTGAGGCGGCCGGTGATCAGGAACTCGGTCTGCAGCCGGATGTCCGTGCCATTCCATAACGCGTTGGGCGGACGGTAGGCTTTCGGATCGAGACCCGTCATCGCCTCGTTGTTCGGCATTTGCCCGGCGACGAAGACGTAGTCGCCGCATACCAGCGAAGCGATGAACCCGGAATGCTGGGGCACCGGCACACCTTCGGCGCGCGCCGCCTTAGGTTCGCGGCCCTCACCCGGCAATACCGCCAGAAGCGAGACGTTCATGCTGGCGCCTTCGGTCAGCAATTCCTCCATCAGGACCGACGTGCTCGGCGGCACATAGTCTTTCAGCAACGTCTTGCGGGCACGTTGATAGGGATTCACGCATTCGGCACGGGGATAGTATTGGTCAACGCGCACGATGTGACGAAGATCGCTGCCTTCCGCCGCTATCAACTTGGCGAAGCGATCAAAGATGAATTTTCCCTCGCGCAGGTAGCGCGGCGCACCGCCGAGCGGCAGCCCGGGTTTACCCGCCACCGGTGCAGCAATGCCGTTCTCGTAATCGGATGCTTCGTGTCCGGTAAAAAACAGCCATGATCCCGCGCGCATGCCTTGCGCGTACATGATGTCCGTGTGGCCGATGCGTACCGGCGCAATGGGTTTCACGTCGGGCATTTACAACCTCCCGCGATCATTCGGTTTTTTGTTGCGGCAAACATTGCAAAGGCGATGCGTGTCCAGCGCGCGTAGCGCGCCGGCGAGCGCCATGCCCGCATCGCAAAAGGAAATCGGCTGAGTTTGACTTGAACTCCCGCCAACCCTAACGTTGCGAGGCCGTAGGATGCGCCTCGCACTCGTTTGGAGGCAAGTTTGTTACGCGTCAGCAACGTGAGCAAAGTTTTTGAGTCGTCGCGCGGCTCATACATCGCGCTGGACGGTGTATCGCTCACAATCACGGACGGCGAATTTCTCTGTCTGCTTGGGCCTTCCGGCTGCGGCAAATCGACCTTGCTCAACATCCTTGCGGGTTTCGAGCCGGTTACAACCGGCAGGGTGACATTCCGCGAAAATCCGGTTATCGGCGCTGGCCGCGAACGTGTGATGTTATTTCAGGATGCGGGATCGGCGCTGCTGCCCTGGCTCACGGTCGAAGAAAACGTCCGTTTCGGCTTGCGTGTGCGCAAGGTCCCCAAAGCGGGTTGGCAATCGATCATCGACAAGAACCTGCGGATGGCCGGCCTCGATACGCATCGCACAAGTTTCCGGCCGAACTGTCCGGCGGCATGCGCCAGCGACTGCAGATTGCGCGCGCACTCGCGGTCGAGCCGAAGTCCTGCTCATGGACGAGCCTTTCGGCGCGCTCGATGCACTGACACGGCGACATATGCATGTCGTACTTCTTGATATCTGGCAGCGCACCCGCAAGACCGTTGTTTTTGTGACGCATGACATCGCCGAGGCAATTTCACTTGCCGACCGCATTGGCGTGATGTCGTTCGGTCCGCGGTCGGTGATCACCAAGTTGATGGACGTCGATTTGCCGCGGCCGCGCGACCTTGCCAATCCGAAAGTTGCGCTGCTTTACAAAGAGATCGAAGCGTTGCTGGCGCCCGATCTGGCGCGGGTCGCGGGCACTCATAGCCGCGGACAAATCAATGTGACGATTTGGTTGACCTTCAGAACACCGCACCGGCCGTCGCCAAGACTTCAGAAAATTCACCGCGCTCCCCGGCGTCCAGATCCGAGCTTTCCGCGCACCGTGCTGACACTCGTCTCGCTGGGGCTCGCCGTTTCTGCTCTGGCAATTCCTCTCGAGCGTGCTGTTCAACCCATTCCTCATTCCGCCGCCGCTGGAGGTGATCCGCACAGCCGGGCCCATGCTGGCGAGCGGCGAAATAGCCTCGGATGTCGCGATCAGCATGATACGGGTCCTGGTCGGATTCACGACCGGGTCAATCGCCGGAATCGTCCCTGGCGTGTTGCTCGGCCGCATCCGCCTGTTGCACGAGGTGCTCGATCCAATATTCGAGCTGCTGCGCTACCTTTCGCCGACCGCGATGATCCCGATCGCCGTCATCTGGTTCGGGATTGGCGAACTTTCGAAATATTTTCTCATCTTCTGGGGCACATTCTTCATCGTCGTGATCAACACGACCGCCGGCGTGTGGCGCGCGCCGATTGCGCGGCAGCGCGCAGCGGAGTGCCTCGGCGCCAGTCAGCTCCAGATCTTTGTGCTCGTCGTCATCCCTTCCGCTGTTCCTTACATCGTGACCGGAATGCGCGTGGCGATGGCCTCGTCGTTCATGAGCATCATCCCGGCTGAAATTCTCGCCGCCAATTCAGGCATCGGCTACCTGCTCCAGAAATCCTCGATGCTGCTGCAGACCAACCGCATTTTCGTGGCGCTGCTCACGATCTGCGTTCTCGGCTTCATCGTCGATCGCATCTTCCGTTTCTTCGTCGACAGAGTGCTTGCCCGTTACATGTTGTTCGTATCGCAGACGTAAACCCAAGAGAGTGAGCCATGCACAACATCGTGAAACTTCTCTGCGTCACCGCCGCGTCCATGCTCGGCCTCACGGCGGCACAGGCGCAAAATGCTCCGCTGAAGCTGACCCTGTTCGGCCAGCCTTCGGTCAACAACGACGCAATCTGGATGGCGTTCGAGAAGGGCCTCTATCAGGAGGAAGGTCTCGACGTCACATATCGTCTCTTCCCGTCGGGAACGACGGCCTTTCAGGCCTTCCAGACCGGCCAGGGCGACATCGTCATGACCGGCGACCTGCCAAGCGTGCAGTATTTCTTCCGTGCCAAAGGCGACTACCGCACGATCGCAGTCATCGAGCGAGACGCCAAAGGCTACGTTGTTGTCGCCGGCAAAGACATCAAGACGCCCCAGGACCTCGCGGGCAAGACAGTCGCAACGCGCGTCGGCTCGACCGGTTCGTGGTTCATTTCGGAATACCTGACCAAGAACAAGGTCGATCCGAAGACCGTCACGGTGAAGAACCTCGACACGCAGGTTCTGCCGGCCGCGCTGTGCGGCGGTGAAATCGCGGCCTTCTTCATCTGGCAGCCGGTCGGCTCGCGCACGCTCGAAATCTGTCCAGACAAGGCACACTATCTCAGCGACGCGACCGGCTACATCCAGGGCTATCTCGTCGCAGGTGCGCGGCCCGAATGGCTCGCCACCCCGCAAGGCAAGGACATCGCCACGCGCTGGCTGCGCGCAACCATGAAAGGACGCGACGTCGCCGAAAAGGACTTCAAGGCCGTTGCAGCCTATGCGCAATCCAAATTGAGTCTGAGCGAGAAGGCCACGAAGGATCAGTGGGACACAAACACGCGGCCGCTCGCGATCGACAAGATCTACTACGACGATTTCTGCAGCCTGAGCCGCTGGGCGCAGAGCGAAAAGGCCACCGATGGCCCGATCGACTTCAGCAAATTGACCTGGGGTGACGGCCTCAAGGCGATCAATCCCAAGCTGGTCGATGCCCCTCCGCCGCCGTGCTGAGTTGAAGCAGACCGTTCGAACAGGACATGCCGGCGTCCGCCCGGCATGTCCTTTCTCAGGCGCCACGCGTCCCGATGAACAGGGAGTCCAGTTCGGGCTGACGCTCGATCAGTTTCTGCTCGTGCAGAAATCTTGCGAGCGTGCCCACGACTTTCCGGTTGATGTCGTTCAACCCGTAAGGCAACGGATCGCCGGCAAACTGGTCGAAAGTCTTTTTCCAATGCCGCGCGCCCCATGGCATAAATGTCGTGCCGAGCTGGCGCGCACAGGCACGGGCCTTCGCCTGCTCATAGGCTTCAAACAGCGCGCGCGGCAATCCGGGCAGGCGCTGCAAGGCATCGCTGCGGATGACCACGACGTGGTTGATCGGATAAATGCCGAAGGTGCGTAGGTACGCCTCTTCCGCGGCCTGCGCATCGGCAATCAGGCTGCGGAATTTTCGCTCGCCGGCAGGTTTTCGGTCGTCGACAGTTTGCGGCGTCAGCAGCGCGTCGATCTTGCCTTTGACGAGCAGCGCCTCGAGGTCGTCATTGACCACCTCGAGCGTCACGCCCGGCAGCGTCGCGAACCGCTGCTTCCCGCTCACCACCCAGCGCAAATCCTGCCATTGCACGTCGTACTGATCGGCGAGAATGCCGCGCGTCCAGACCGCGGCGGTCATCGAAAAATCAGGAACTCCGACCCGCTTTCCGCGAAGATCGGCCGGCTCGCGCAGAGGGCTGTCCTTGCGCACATACAAGGTCGAATGACGGAAGGCGCGATAGGGAAAAACCGGAATAGCGTGCAACCAGTCGGCACCGCGGTCCTTGAGCATCAGATAGTTCGACAGCGAAAACTCGCAGGCTTCGTAGCAGCGCTCGGTGAGCATCCTGAAAAAAACGTCGCGCAACGGCGCCGTCGCATAGCGGATGTCAATCCCGTCGCAAATTCGGGCCAGTCCAAGGGTATGTTCGTAGTCGCCGCCGGTGATCTCAATTGCTTCGGGCACGAACCACCTACGTGAATATCGGGCTCGGCGCGCTGCGCGGCCGCATCAGATCCTTCGCCACCGAGCAGAGCCTGCTGACGCCCTCCTCGAGCACGTCGTCGCCCAGAAGCCCGAAGCTCACACGCAACGTACGGGGATTGACGTGGGAGGCATAAAAAACCTCGCCTGCAACAAACGCGACGCCACGGCGAACGGCGCGATAGTAGAGCTCGGAAACCTCCGTTCCTTCCGGCAGCGTCACCCATAGGCTGAGACCGCCCTCAGGGTTTCCGATCAGCGTGCCGGGCGGCATGCCCACCGACAGGCTGCTAATGAGCTTGCGCTGCGTGGCGGAGTAAACTTGTTTCATCCGTTCAAGAAACTTCGGGTAGTTTCTGCGGGCCAGGAAGCGTGCCATCGCCTCCTGCATGATGCCGGTCGTGTGCAGGTCGCTATGCGCCTTGAGCGCAAGCAAAGGCCGCCGCGCATGCGTCGGGGCCACGACATAGCCGAGACGGGTGCCCGGTAGGAACACTTTTCCAAATCCACGCACGTAGAAAACGTTGTCGCCCGGCTCCGACAACGAGCGGATGGACGGTACCGGAGTGCCGGAAAAGCGCAGCTCCGAATTGTGATCGTCCTCGAGGATCGCGACGCCATGCTTGCGCGCGAGCGCAAGAATGCTGCGGCGTTTTTCGAGGCTCATCGTCACGCCCGTCGGGTTCTGGAAGGTCGGGTTGGTATAGATTAGGCGCGGCCTGTGGCGCGTCAAATGTGCCTCGAGCTTTTCGATGTCCATCCCGTCGGATTCCAGCGGCACTTCGAGGATCCGTGCGCCAACACCGCGCAAGACGTTGATCACGCCGTAATACGAGGGGCGCTCGACGATGACCGGCGATCCGTGCGGCACCAGCAACCGGACCACAAGCTCGATCGCCTGCTGGGCGCCCGAAGTCACGATCACGTCTTCGGGCACGGCCGTGAGCCCCAGCCGGGCAACGTAGTCCGCGATCGCACGGCGGAAACTGATGCGGCCGTTTGGCGGGTCGTAGGCGAAATAGGGCGAGAGCCCGTCCGAAACCACCGACTGCAGGCAGGTCTCGAATTCCCTGGCGCAGTCGGCGTCCGGCGCCGGATAGTTGGTGGTGAAACCGATGACGCCGGGCGCGTGCGATAGCTCGTAGAGGCGCTCCGACAATAGCGGTCCTGCGGTGACGGGTTCCGATCCACGCGCGCGTCTGGAGCCTGTCCCGTATGGCGCGCGCACGTGCGTTCCGCCGCCGGCGCGGCCTTCCACGAAACCCGCCTCGGCGAGGTCCTTGTAGGCCTTCGCGACCGTCATATGGTTGATGCCGAGCTGCGCGGCGAGCCGCCGAACCGGCGGCAGGCGTGCGCCGGCGGTCAGCTCGCCCGCTGCGATGCGATCGATGATCTGCTCGTGCAACTGCAGGAAGAGCGGCCGGCCATTGCCCTTCGACAGCGAAATCCCGAACGCGCTCGGCTCGATCGCCTGCCGCGGATGCTTCTGGCCATTCGCCATTTGACGCTACTCAAGACAAAAACTTTGTATGATTTTTTGTATTACTGCAAACAGGCAGGAGCAAGAAAAATTTGCACGCAATATTGGAGAAAATTCGATGCCCTCCCCCTGTCATCGGAGATTAACTGACGCGAATAGATTGACCGACATACAAACTGCATTGTAGCGTTTTGCTCGCAGATGAGCGGGCGCTGGTCGCACTCTGCGTGGGGCGAACGTGACGTGGAGTGTGGCCTATGGCGGTCGCGAAAGGGTTGAAGGTCGTCGGCTATTTCGATTGTGCCGGCGGCGGTCAGGTGGTTGTCCGCAACAACGTCGCCTATGTCGGACACGTCAAGCCGCCGAACGGCACGAGCATCATTGACGTCTCCGATCCCGCGAAGCCGCGCGAGCTTGCTCAAATCAAGGTGCCGGAAGGAACCCTGTCGCACAAAGTGCGCGTGGAGAACGGCGTCATGCTGGTCAACCGCGAGGTCTTTCCGATCGGCCGCGTCGATCCCGATTTCAAAGGTGGCCTTGAGGTTTTCGACGTCGGCAATCCGTCAAAGCCGACGCGCATCACGACCTGGGCGTCGCGCGGCATGCACCGCTTCACGTTCGACGGCCGCTACGTTTACGGTTCGCCGGAGCTCGACGGCTACCTCGGCAACGTCGTCTCGGTCATCGATTTCCAGAACCCGGCAAAGCCGCAGGAAGTCGGCCGCTGGTGGATGCCGGGACAATGGACCGCCGGCGGCGAAAAGCCGACCTGGGAAGGCACCGCGCACCGCTGCCATCATCCGATGCGCGTCGGCAACCGGCTCTACACCAGCTATTGGCACGGCGGCTTCGTCATCCTCAACATCGACGACATCACCAAGCCGAAATTCGTCTCTGGCCTCGACTGGAGCCCGCCCTTCCCCTGGCCTACGCACACCGCGCTGCCGGTGCCGTTTCCGCTGCGCGGGCGGCGCGTCATGCTGGTGGCGGACGAAGATGTCGTGCGGCTCCCCGGCCCCACGTCGCCGGCCTTCCTGTGGTTGGTCGATATCACCGACGAGACAAGGCCAATTCCCTTCGCGAGCTTCCAGGTAGCCGAGGAAGATGGTTCGCCGAAGCAGGACTACACCGGCCTGCACCAGTTCTGCGAGGACATCCGCAGCAGTGAAATTCCGATCGCATGGTTCGCGCACGGGCTGCGCGTCGTCGACATCGCAAATCCGCACGCGCCCAAAGAAGTCGCCTCGTTCATGCCGGATATCCCGGATGGCGCAAAGCGCGTGCAAAGCAACGATGTGTGTTTTGACGACCGGGGCCTAATCTACCTGATCGATCGCACGCGCGGTCTGCACATTCTCGAAAGGGTTTAGAGCCCGGGCCGTAAACGCCGGGCGACGATGGAGTTGGTGGAGTTATGAACGTCGTCATTCGTAATGCTCGGGTGCGGGACCAGAAGCAGCCGCTCGATATCGCGATCGAGGGCGAGAAGATTTCGGCCGTCGGCCCGAAGCTCCCGGGCAAAGGGCAGAAGGAAATCGACGCTGCTGGAAGCCTTGTCCTACCGGGTTTTCTGAACCTCCACTACCATGCCGACAAATGTCTCCTTGGCGAGATCATGCGGCCGAACGTCTCGGGTACCCTGCCGGAGGCCATCGAGATCACAAACGACCACAAACGCAATTACGATCCGGCCGAGGTCGCCTCGCGCGCCGTGCGCACCATCGAGACCGGCGTCAAGAACGGCACGACATTCTTCCGGCTGTTCTGTGATGTCGGCACGATCGGCGGGCTGAAGGCCGCGCGCGGCCTGCTGCTGGCGCGCGAGAAGATGAAGGATTACGCCACCATCCAGGTTGTCGCCTTTCCGCAGGAAGGAATCGTGCGCGATCCGGGCGCAGCCGAGTTGATGGATGCGGCGATCAAGGAAGGTTGCGACATCGTCGGCGGCCTGCCTTGGTACGAATACAGCGACGCCGATGCGCGCGAGCACATCGACATTTGCTTTGACCTCGCGAAGAAGCACGACCTCGACATCCACATGCTGGTCGACGACACCGACGACGCAAATTCGCGCAGCCTCGAATATCTCGCGATCAAGACCATGCGCGAAGGCTTCGAGGGTCGCGTCGCCGCGAGCCACTGCGGCGCGATGGCCGGATACAACGACGTCTATGCGGCCAAGGTCATCGACATGGTGGCGACCGCCGGCGTCACCATTTCGGTCAACGCGCACATTAATCTCGTGTGCTCGGCGCGGCTCGATCGCGAGCCCAAGCGCCGCGGCTGCGCGCGCGTCAAGGAGCTGCTGGCGCGCGGCGCCAACGTCGTGACCTCGCAAGACGATGTCAACGATCCCTACTATCCGTTCGGCAAGCCCGATCCACTTGAATGCGCTTCGATGATGGCGCATGTCGCGCAGCTCACGTTGCCGCACGAGCTCGAGCAGGTGATGGACATGGTCACGGTCAACGCCGCGAAATGCGCCCGGCTGAAAGACTACGGCATCGCGCCCGGCATGACCGCCAATCTGATGGTGGTCGGCGCACCATCGACTCACGAGGCCCTGCGCGTGCAGCCGCCGCGACGGCACGTGTTCAGGAAAGGCCGCGAGGTCGCGCGCTCCACGCTGACGCAGGAGCTTCTCTCGTGACCGCCTCTGCCGCACGCGTCATTCCGACACACCACGCTGCGGCACAGGCGCAGGAATTCGTCCGCATCAAGAACGTCGACAAGGTCTACAAGACGCGCGGGCGCGCGCTCAAAGCCGTCGACGACGTGACGCTGGATTTCCGCGAGGGAGAGTTCGTCTCGATCGTCGGCCCCTCCGGATGCGGCAAAAGCACCCTGATGATGATGGTGGCCGGCCTCGTTCCGGTCTCCGCCGGCGAGATCTCGATCAGGGGCGAAACGGTCCGCAAGCCCTATACTGACGTCGGCGTGATCTTCCAGCGCGACGCTTTGCTCGAATGGCGCACGGTGCTCGACAATGTCCTGCTGCAGATCGACGTCCGCCGCCTCCCGCGCAGAAAATACGAGGCTGCCGCCCGCGCGCTGCTGGAGCGGGTCGGGCTTGCCGGGTTCGAGAGCGCCTATCCGTGGGAGCTGTCGGGCGGCATGCGCCAGCGCGTAGCCTTGTGCCGAGGGCTCATCCACGATCCGAAGCTGCTTCTGATGGACGAGCCGTTCGGCGCGCTCGATGCGCTGACGCGCGAGCAGATGAACCTCGATCTGCAGAAGATCTGGCTGGAAAACCGCAAGACCATGCTGTTCATCACGCACAGCATCTGGGAGGCGGTCTTCCTCGCCGACCGCGTCGCCGTGATGAGTCCCAGGCCGGGCCGCATCGCGACCGTGATCGACATCGACCTGCCCCGCCCGCGGCGCCTTTCCGTGCGCGAAAGCAAGCAGTTCGGTTCCTATGCCGCCCTGATCCGCGAGCAGTTCCAGGCCTTCGGATTGCTGAACGAGGACTGACGACGCCATGTCGACGGACACCGCTACGCCGCGCCCCGACAAGCTGCCCTGGACGGCGCACGTCGCCACTTATCTTTACCCGACACTGGTGACACTGGTTCTGGTCGTGATCTGGGAAGCCGTGACGCGTGCCGGCTGGGTGTCCCCACTCATCCTTCCATCGCTCAGCTCGATCGTTTACACGGCGATCGTCAAATTTCCGCTGCTGATGCAGATGAGCGCGATCACGACGATGGAATTCGTGCTCGGCTTCCTGCTGAGCGTCGCCGTCGGCCTGCCGCTCGGTGCGATGATCGTCTATTCGCGCCCGCTCGAAACGGCCTTTTATCCGATCCTGGTCGCATTTCAGATTGTTCCCAAGGCCGCGGTGGCGCCGATCTTCATCGTCTGGCTGGGCACCGGGCTATCGTCCAAAGTGCTGATCGCGTTTGCGATCGCATTCTTTCCGGTGGTGATCGACACGGTAGTCGGGTTGCGCTCCGCGCAACCCGAGACGATCCACCTCTTGCGTTCGATGGGCGGCAATCCGTTCCAGGTGTTCTGGTTCGTCCGCTTTCCCAACGCGTTGCCCGCGATCTTCGGCGGCCTGAAGGTCGCCAGCACGCTTGCGGTTGTCGGTGCGATCGTCGGCGAATTCGTCAGCGCCGAAAAGGGGCTGGGCTACCTGGTGCTGGTCGCAAACGGCGAGCTCGACACGCGGCTGGTGTTTGCCTGCGTGCTGACGCTAACGCTGCTCGGAATCATCTTCTATTTCATCATCGAGATCATCGAGAAAATCGTGGTGCATTGGCATGTTGCCGCCCGGCAGATCGAGACTGCGGGCGGAGGGGGCTAAGCAGGGAGGATGGTCATGACAAAACATGGACAGACGAAGTTGACGTCACGGCGCGCATTTCTCCGCAATACCGCGGGTGCGGGTCTCGCCGTTGCAGCCGGCGCGCGGATCGGACCGGTGCACGCCGCCACTGAAGACATTCATTTCCAGCTCGACTGGATCGCGTTCGGCCGTCACGCGCCGTACTACACGGCGCTGGAAAAGGGCTTCTACGCGAGCAAAAACCTCAACGTCACCATCGCGCAGGGCAACGGCACCATGCAGGGCCTGCGCACGCTGATCGCGGGCAAGGCGCAGTTCGTGTTCCAGGACCTCGGCGTGATGATGGCGGTGCGCGCGAAGGAAGGCGCCAAGATCCGCGCGCTGGCCTGCCTCTACCAGAAGTCGCCGCACACGGTCTTTTTCATTGAGGGCAAGGGGATTTCGAAACCGAAGGACCTCGAGGGCAAGAAGATCGCGTTCTCCCCCGGCGATTCACCGAAGCTGATGTTCCCAGCCTTTGCCAAGGCGAACGGCATCGACGAGAGCAAGCTCAGCTGGCTGTCGGTCGATCCGAACTCGAAGAACGCCGTTCTCCTCAATCATTCGGTCGACGGGATGATCACTTACCTCTTCACGCTCCCGGTCCTGCAGAAGGCCGCGCAGAACAACGACAAGGTCGGGACGCTCGTCTACTCCGACTACGGTGCGGACTTCTATTCAAATGGTCTCGGCGCGATGGACGACTTCATCAAGCAAAAGCCCGAGGTTACGCGCAGTTTCGTGCAGGCCACGATGGAAGGTGTGAAATACACCCTCGCGCATCCGGAAGAGGCCGTGCAGATGCTCAAGAAGCATCAGCCGCAGCTCGATGAGAAGACGGCGGTGCAGGAGATTGCGATCATCCGCAAGCTGAGCAATGCGGACAATACAAAAGGGCCGCTCGGATCGATCACGAAAGAAAAGATGCAGGCGACGCAGGACCTGATGGTCAAATATCTCGACCTAAAGGACCCGCCGCCGATCGCGGACACCTACACCAACGAATTCCTGAGCTAACGAAGAAAGGCTTGAGCCATGGCGAAAGGCAGCGACAGCAAACCGCTCGACCTCATTGTTCGCAATGGCACGTTGGTCATCCCCGGCGTCGGTCAGCTCAAGGCCGACGTCGGGATCGCTGACGGCAAGATCGCGGTGATCGGCGACAACCTGAAGGATGCCGGAGCCGAAACCTACGACGCCACCGGACGCACGGTGCTGCCCGGGATTTTCGACCCGCACATCCATATTGGCAACGAACAGTCCTACGAAAGCGAGGCCGAGACCGAGACCCGCGCGGGCATCCTGGGCGGCGTCACCAGCGTCGGGATTTTCCTGCGCAGCCTGGAGGATTCCTACTTCGACCACCTCCCCGCCTTCCGCAAGGCGATGGACGAGCGCAGCTACGTCAACTCGGTCTTTCATCCGCAGATCTTCACAGAACAGCAGATCGAGGAAATCCCGGGCTACGCCGAGCAGTTCGGCATCCGCTCGTTCAAGTTCTACATGTCGGGCATGCCCGGCATCGTGAAGTCGATCAGTGACGACGTGCTGCTGCACGGCTTCCGCACTGTCGCCTCGCTCGGGCCCGATGCGGTCGCCTGCGTCCACTGCGAAACCGGCGCGCTGATCGATGCGGCGCGCAACGAGCTGAAAACGCGCAAGCCCGAGGGCACCCTGAAGGACTGGGAAGACGCGCATCCCGCGATCGCCGAGGCGCTCGCCATCCAGACCGCGCTCTATCTCGCGAAAGTCGCCGGCGCGCATCTTTACGTCGTCCATCTCTCCAGCCATCAGGGCCTCGAGGTGGTGCGCGCCGCGCGCCGCGCCGGCCTGCATTTCACCGTCGAGACAACGACGCCTTATCTCGGCATCAACAGCCTCGATCCCAACGGCTTCCTGGTGAAGATGGTCCCGCCGGTGCGCACGCCAGAGCATCAGACCGCGCTCTGGCAGGGCTTCCTCGAAGGCTCGATCAACACCGTCGGCACCGACAACACCTCGCGAGCGCGCGCGACGAAGAAACCGGAAGCGGGCCTGCATGGCTCACGGCCCGGCCTGCCGGCGCTCGGCACCCACCTGCCGGCGTTGCTGCACTATGGTCGGCTGCGCGGCGTGCCGCTCGAGATCCTGATCGAGCGCGCAACCCGCTCGCCGGCCCAGGTCTACGGCATCTATCCGCAGAAGGGCACGATCGCGGTCGGCTCCGATGCCGATCTCGTGGTCGTCGATCTGGAGATGGAGAAGGTCGTGCGCGCGGAAGATCTGCAGGGCATGTCGGACTTCTCGCCGTTCGAAGGCAAGACGCTCAAGGGCTGGCCAGTCGCCACGATAAAAGCCGGCAAGATCATCGCGCGCGAAGGCAAGATTGTGGGCAAAGCCAATGGCCGCTATTTGTCACGCAAGCCCACGCCGGCGCGGCATTTCGAGTGGTTCAGAAGCGCGCAGGCGTGATGGAGGCGGCGGCCCGTGTGCTTTTCTGCGACCAGCAACGTGTCAAAGCCGCAGCACACGGCGCGCATTGCCGCCGAAGATCTTGACCTTGTCGTCGTGCGAGATCGGCGCAGCCTCCAGCCAGTCGGTGCCCATCTTGTTCGGGGCGAAAGGCCAATCGACCGAGAACATGATGCGATCAACGCCCATCTCCATCATGCTGCAGACCAACGCGTTGGTGGAAAAATTGCCGCTGGTGGTGAGATAAAAGTGCTCGCAGAACTTTTCGCGGAAGGAGCCGGCGGGATTGCCCGGCCGCGACAAAGTCTCGTCGATCCGGCCGAGCAGGAACGGGATTCCCTCGCCGAGGTGGCCGAGGATCACCTTGAGCTTGGGATAGGCATCGAACAGGCCGCTGAGCACCATGCGCACGCCCTGCGTCGCGGCTTCCACGGTGAAACCGAGCGCAGGCCCGACCAGCTCGGGATACTTCGACAGATAGTCCTTGTAGTAGACGTCGATCACGGCCTGATGCGGGAAGGACGGGTGCAGATAGATCGGCACGTCGAGCGCCGCGGCGCGCTCGAAGATCGGCCAGAAGCGCTTGTCGTCGATGAACAGCCCGTTGGTGAGGCCGTGGATCATCGCGCCCTTGAAGCCGAGCTTCGTGACAGTGCGATCGAGCTCGTCGGCGGCGGCCTTCGGATCCGGCGTCGGCAGGATGCCGAACGCGGCGAAACGCTTCGGATTGGCCTTCACGATCTCGGCCAGCCGATCGTTGGTCTGGCGCGACAATTTCACCGCCGGCTCCGCTTCCATCTTCTGCGTGCCTGGCGCGCCATGCGAGAGCACCTGCACGTCGATGCCCGCCTCGTCCATTTCCTTGATGCGCAGGTTCGTGATGTCCTGCAGCCGCTCCTCGACCTGCGAGAGACGCTTGCCTTCACGGCCGGGAAAATGCGCGACGAGATCGAGATCCCAGTAATGCTCTTCGAGGGCAACAACAAATGGCGCAAAGCGATTGCTCATGACGCATATTCCTTGGTGAAGGCGCGGCACCGGTTATATCGGCCCGGTGTACGCGCAGGCCATATCCAGTTTCGCAAGGCAGCGATGAGGATCGCCATGGGCAATTCCTACCAGAACAACCTTGCCGCCGCCGCCAGGCTCGCCCACGTCGCGCCGCTCGGCTCACTGCGCGAGAAAGTCAATCCCAACCACGCCGCGTTGATCGTGATCGACATGCAGAACGACTTCTGCGCGCGCGGCGGACTGGTCGACAAAGGCGGCCGCGACGTCTCGGCGGTGCAGGACATGGCGCGGCACCTGCCGGCGCTGATCGAAAGCGCACGCAAGGCGGGAGCGCTCGTCATTTTCGTGCGCAGCGTCTACACGACCGACGACAACCGCTATCTTGTCGGACGTCTGGCTCGAGCAGGCGGCGCGCAAGCAGGGCGGCGGCTACACGCAGACGCCGGTCTGCCGCGACGGCTCATGGGAAGGCGACTACTACGGCGACGTGCGGCCCCTGCCCGGCGACATCGTGGTGACCAAGCACCGCTACAATGCGTTTCACAAAACGGATCTCGACACGATCCTGCGCGCCAATGGCGTACGCACCATCGTGATCACCGGGGTCTCGACCAATGTCTGCGTCGAGTTCGACCGTGCGCGAGGGCTTCATGAACGACTACTACGTCGTGCTCGTGCGCGACGGCACCGCGGCCTATTCGAACGAAGAGCACGAGATGACGGTGCGCAACATCGACCGCTTCTTCGGCGAAGTCTCCACGATCGAGGAATTGCGCGGCATCTGGTCCGGGCGCAACGCTTGAGGTGCGTTTGGTGCCAACCAAAACACTGCTACTTAAGATCGATTTCGTGAGCGACACTACGGTCGATCGCTTGACAGGTTCTATGGCCTACACTGACAATCCTTCGACAATCGAACAAATTGGGAGCATCGCATGCGTTGGATATTTCGTGCCCTGATTTCCGCACACCTGATGGCTGCATACATCGTCGGCGCGCAGGCACAGGCGCCCCTGCAAAAAATCCGTGTCACCATCCCGGTGCCGGTCCTCCCATTTTATCCGCTCTATGTCGCCCGCGATCACGGCGATTTCGCCAAGCAGGGGCTCGATGTAGAAATCATAACGACGTCAGGCGATGGTCCGGATGTCGATGCGCTGATCGCTGGCAGCGTGCAGTTCACTGTCTCGACGCCAAACCGCCTGTTTATGGCTTACGAGCAGGGCAAACCGCTGCTCGCCGTCGCGAAATCTCGGAAACTTGATGGCGATCGAGTGCTGGATGAACAAGGATACCGCCGACAAACTGGGTATTTCGGTGGCGACGCCGCTCGAACAGCGTCTGAAGGCCCTCAAGGGTCTGACGGTTGCTGGAACTCGGCCCGGCGCTTTTACCTACCTGTTGCTCGTTGAATACGCGAAGCGTGTCGGCCTCGAACCACAAAAGGATCTCAAGATCATCGGCATCGGTGGGCCTGCAGCGATGATTCCGGCAATCGAAAACAATCAAGTCCAGGTTGCCTGCAATGGCAGCCCGGCGCCAGAACTTGCAGTTTCACGCGGCAAGGCGGTGATGTTCACTAACAATCTTGACGGAGGAGATCCAGCCTACACCGATGCGCCGCGCCAACCTAAGGCAAGACAGCAATGGCGATTGAAGTTCTCAAAGTCGAATTGAAGTCCGTGTCCGATGCCTCCGGCCTTGAAAAAGGCATCACCAGCGGGCTGTTCACGGCCGACGAAGTCATTGGAGTTATTGGCAAAACCGAGGGAAATGGTGGGGTCAACGACTTCACCCGCATCCTCGCCGACCAGGCTTTCCGCCGCGTATTGCTCAAGCACGGCAAGCGCGACGAGAAAGCAGTCAACCAGATTCCGATGGTGTGGTCAGGCGGCTGCGACGGCGTCATCACTCCGCACGCCACGGTTTTCGCGCGCAACGACAAGACCGGCCCGGCCTCGAAAGCGCGGCTGGTGATGGGCACCGCGATGAGCGCGGTGCTGCTCCCGGAAGACATCGGCCGGCCGGCGATGGTCGAGAAGGTCGCCGCCGCCGTGAAGGACGCGATGCGCGACGCCGGCATCAGCGATCCGAAGGACGTGCACTACGTGCAGACCAAGACTCCTTTGCTCACGATCGACTCCGTGCGCGACGCTGAATCGCGCGGCAAGCATGTCGCCTGCGAGGTGCATGACTCGATGGGCGTGTCCAACGGCACGACCGCGCTCGGAATTGCGGTCGCGCTCGGCGAAATCAAAATGCCAAAGGCCGAGGAGATCTGCCGCAATCTCGATCTTTACTCATCAGTCGCCTCCTGCTCGTCCGGCGTCGAGCTGACGCAGGCGCAAATCGTTCTTCTCGGCAATAAGTCCGGCGCCGGCGGCCGCTACCGCATCGGCCACTCGGTGATGAAGGACGCGCTCGACATCGACGGAATTTATGAATCGATTCGCGACGCCGGCCTGTCGCTTCCCGAGCGTGCGCGCGCCAGCGACCTGAACGGGAAGCTCGTCAACTGCTTCATGAAATGCGAAGCGGACCGCCGCGGCACGCTACGTGGACGCCGCCAGATCATGCTGGATGACTCCGACGTCCATCACCATCGCCATTCGAAAGGCGCTGTCGGCGGCGTCGCGGCGGCGGCGATCGGCGATCCGGCCGTCTTCGTTTCGGTCGATGCGATGCACCAAGGACCGCAAGGCGGCGGCCCCGTCATCGCCATCGTCGACGTCGGCGAATAGCATTCAATATGAACGACCTCTGGCGCAAACCCGCCCATGAGCTTGCGGCGCTCATGCGCAAGCGCGAGCTTAGCCCGGTCGAGGTTCTCGATGCCCACCTCGCGGTCATCGAGCGCCTCAATCCGACGCTGAACGCGATCGTGACACTGGTCGCCGATGGCGCGCGGGCCGATGCGCGCGCGGCGGAGCAGGCGGTGACGCGCGGCGACAAATTGGGGCCGCTGCATGGCCTGCCGATCGGCATCAAGGACATCGTTGCGACCGCGAATATCCGGACGACTTACGGCAGCCCGCTTTATGCCGATAACGTCCCCACCGAGGATGCCGAGGTCGTCAGGCGGCTGAAGGCCGCCGGCGCGATCGTGCTCGCCAAGACCAACACGCCCGAATTTGCCGCTGGCGCTAACACCGTCAATCCGGTGTTCGGGGCAACACGCAATCCGTGGAACACGGCCTTGAGCCCCGCCGGATCCTCCGGCGGCTCCGCCGCAGCCGTTGCGAGCGGGATGCTGCCGATCGCGCAGGGAACGGATTTCGGCTGCTCGGTGCGCATCCCTGCCGCATTCTGCGGGATCGTCGGCATCCGCCCGACGCCCGGCCTCACGCCGAACTTCCCGATGCCGCTGGCCTGGGACCCGGGTCAGGTGCACGGCCCCCTCGCCCGCACCGCTGAAGACGCCGCGCTGATGCTCGACGCTATCATCGGATTCACCCGTCTTTCCCCGATTTCTGTCGCACCGCCCTGGCCGAGCGCGGCCGGGATTGTAAGCAAGGCGCGCGACGCCAAGGGCCTGCGCGTTGCCTTCACCCGCGACATCGCCGGCATCGGCGTCGACTCCGAGATCGAGGCGATCTGCCGCAAGGCGGCAAACCAATTGCGCGAGCAAGGCGCGACCGTCGACGAGATCGAATTTGATCTGTCCGAGGGTCGCGGCCCCTACAAGACCTGGCGCGGCGTCTGGATGGTCGGCCAGCAGATCGCAAACCTTGGGCAGCTCGATGCGTTCGGCGAAAATCTCAAGGGCAACGTCAAATCCGGGCTGACGCTCACCACGACCGACATCGCAATGGCCGAGCGCACGCGCTTTGCGCTGTTCCAGAAAATGCGCGGCCTGTTCGAGCGATACGACCTGCTGCTCACGCCGGCCGCGCCGGTGAAGCCCTATCCGGTCGAGTGGAATTTTCCGAAAGAGATCAACGGCAAGAGCTTCGACGATTACATCGACTGGATCGCACCCGGGTTCCTGATCACCCTGATGAGCCTGCCAGCCGCGAGCGTTCCCGCCGGCCTCACCGCCGACAGGCTGCCGGTTGGATTGCAGATCATCGGGCCGCGCTTCGAAGAGCCGAAGATCCTTACGCTGGCGAAGCTGGTTCAGCAGGCCAATCCGATCGGCTGGCCGCCGGTCGCGAACTAGGCGCCGCGCAGGTAGCGATAGGCTGCGCGGACATTGAACGGCATCCACTCCTTGTAGCGCGGCATCGCGGCGTAGTCGGCGAGCACGACATCGCGCGCGGCGGCATCTTCCGACCAGCCGGCCTTGATCGCCTTGTCGGCCTCGCCGCGCACCGCCGCGAGGAGCTTCCGGAAGTCGGCCAATTCCTTCAGCGATGCCGGCTGCCCGTGGCCGGGCACCACGGTGGTCACGTCCATTCTCAGCACGCGGTCGAGCGCGGCGATCCAGCCATTGAGGTCGCAATCGCCGAACCACGGGAAACGCCCGTGGAAGAAAAGATCGCCCATGAAGATCACGCGGGCTTTTTCAAGATGAATGACAACGTCGCCGTCGCAATGCGCCGGCCCCCAATAGTCGATCCGCACGGCGTCGGCCGGCAGTATGAACTCCATCCGGTCCGCAAAAGCCTGCGAGGGGGGAACGATCGTCAGCGGCGCCGGGCCGCCCACGCGCTCGGTGAACCAGCCGCGCTCCTGTTCCGGCACCAGCTCCTCGAAATTGCCGCCGAAGAACATCCTGACCTTCGCCAGCGTGTCGGTGACCGTCGCGCCCCCGGCGCGAGCGGGCCCCAGCTCGTGCTCGAGCGCCAGCACCGTCTTCTCGTGCGCGACGATCGGCACATCCGCAAAGGCGACGTTGCCGGCGACGTGGTCGAGATGGAAATGCGTATTGATGAGAGTACGGACCGGCGCCTTGAACGAGCCGCGCAAGGCGCCGCGTAATTTCTCGCCGAGTGCGCGATTCTGCTGGGCGTCGATAACGATCAGGCCGAGCGGCGTCTCGATCGCACCCGCGTTTGAATCTCCGCCCGCGCCGATCCAGGCATGAACACCGGGTCCAACCGGCTTGAGTTGCGCTTCACTCATGCTGTGTCAACGCGCGTCTCGCTCATCGGTGTACCACGACGGTTTTTCCGGATAATGCGGGCCGTCGTACATCTCGACCACCACCGTTTCCTCGCGGGCGATCGCCGGTCCGTGGACGTTGCCTTTCGGATTGCAGTAGAACGAGCCCGCGATCAGCACGACGCCGGTCGACGTATATTCGTAGCGGCCCGACAGGCAGAACATGAACTGGTTCGACGAATGATAATGCGGCTGCGGAATGCCGGCGCCCTTGTCGAACTTGATCAGCGCGATCGAGGCGCCCGTCTCCTCGTTTCGCCACAGCATCTTTTCGTGAATACCTTTGAGCGATTTCTCGCGCCATGGCACGGATGCGGTATTGATGAGGAGTTCCTCGAGCTTGGGCATATTTTCGGGGAGCTTTGTCATGAAACACCCTGCTGCGTTTTCAACCGGACGCCGAAGGCTTCCTCGGCGTTGATCTTGCGGATTCGGAGACGAAGCTTTTCATCCAGGTGCCCGAGATCATGCTCGGCACTGGGTGCGCCCATCGGAAACGGCCAGTCGCTGCCGAGCAGGATCCTGCTCTCGCCGATCGTCTTGATGACGGTCTCCAGAAACATCGGCGAGTGCACGATGCTGTCGACATAAAACCTGCGCACGGCCTCGAGCGGCTTGAGGGACATGTCCGGAATTCCCGACCGCTTGGTTGTCGCACCGCGCTGCCAGCGTCCGCACAGTGCCGCGACGCAACCACCGCCGTGCGCAAGAATGATGTTGAGGCGCGGATAGCGCTGCATGACGCCGGCGAAAACCAGATGCGACGCTGCGATCGTCGTTTCAACCGGATTGCCGAGCAGATTGGTGAGATAAAACGGGTCGAGACGCTTGTCGGGCGTTGAACCCGGATGGATAAAAAGAGGCAGCTTGCATTCGCTGAGGGTGCGCCACAGGGGATCGAGCCTTTCGGACGCATACGACACGTCATTGGCCTCCGTGCCCATAACCACGCCCGCCCAACGCCCATCGAGGGTCGCGGCAATGCCGGCCGCCACCTCGGGCGCTTCCACCGGCAGATAAGCGAGCGGCCGCAGCACGCCGGCGTGGTCGCGGCAGGCTTCAAAAAGCCCTTCATTCACAAGCTTTGCGTAGTCACGGCAATCGGCCTCGCTCAAATCGGGCCGGAACAACGGCGGCGGCACCGAAACGATCGCGCCATCGAGATAGTCGCTTTTGACGCGATCGGCGAGCTTGTTCACCTCGGTGAGCGGATGCAGCGGAACGCCGTGAGCGCAGATCGTCAACGTGTCGGACGACGCGCGCATGCCGAAGGCGCCGCGCCCGCCCGCCGCGACGACGGCCGGCGGCACGATATGGGTATGAACGTCCCAACCACCGATCGTCTGCGCCATCGGCCCGGTCCTACTCCGCCGTCCAGCGTACACTTTTGATCTCGATCAGCCGCGACAGGTAGCGCACGGTGTCACGGTTGGTCAGCCTGTGCACCGGGCGCATGTCGTTGATGAACACGGTCGAGCCCAGCGGCTCGTCCGTCATGCGTTTGTCACCGAAGATCGTCTCGATCTCGTTCTTGCCCCCGCCCAGAGAGATGACGACGTAAGGATGATAGTGGAGGTGGAAATCGATCGTCTCGCCCGGATCGAGATTGACCTCCCAGATCCGCACATGTTCGTTCTCGAAGACGATCCGCTGCCCGATTTCACCGAGCGTGATGCCTTTTTCCTTGGCCGCTTTCAGTCCCGACTTGTCGGTCATCGCTGGTCACCGTGATTATTTGGTCGGGATCACGGCAATGGCGTTGATCTCAATCAGGTAGTCGGGCGACGTCATTTTGCAGATCTCGACCATCGTCGAAGCCGGCAGCGGCGGCTTGAAGTACTCCTGGCGCACCGCGTGGATTTCCTTGAAGTGCTCCATGTTGCGCACGTAGACGTCGACGCGGCAGACATCGTCCAGTGTACCGCCCGCCGTCTCCACCGCCGATTTGACATTCTCGCAGACCTGTCTGGTCTGCGCCGTGATATCGCCAACCCCGGCGATCGTGCCGTCCGGCCTGCGCGCGGTCATTCCCGAAATGAAGACGAGCCGCCCCTGCGCCTCGATGACGGTCGCCTGCGAGAACACACCGCTCGGCGTCCGGATTTTATCTGTCTTGACTTCACGCTTCGCCATTTTCAGGTCCTTTCGTATTTTTCGGCCGCTGCGAGAGCAACGGCGGGCACCCGTAAGTCCTTTGCCAGCCGCAGCAGGGTTTCGGCGACGGCCGACGGGAGCATCACCTGCCCCGCCGCGCGTTCGCGCTTGACCCATTCAGGCTCGCCGGGAGTGAACAGCCGCGCGACATCGGGCGCGCGTGCTCCCGCACGGATTCGTTCCGCGGCAGCCGTCGCGGCCGCGCGCATTGCCGCGCCATCGCCGAAGTGCGCGATGTCGATCGCAATGAAAAGGTGCGACGAGTCGTAGGGGGTGGACGCATTGCCATAGAGCGGTTGCACCGCGCTGCCCGTCGCACCTCCCGACAGCACCCCGCACAGAAGGTCGATCAGAAAGGCAAGCCCAAAGCCTTTCGGGCCGCTCGCCGGCAGCAGCATGCCGGCAATCGCCTCCGTCGGATCCGTTGTCGCGCTGCCGTCGGCCTTGACCGCCCAGGTGCCGGGGATCTTCTCCCCCGCCTTCTCCGCCACGCGGATCTTGCCCATCGCGGCCTCGCTTGTCGCCATGTCGAGCACGATGGGCGCCGGGCCCTCGGACGGCACGGCAATAGCGATCGGATTGTTTCCTACCACGCGTTCGGCGCCGCCCGGCGCCGGCATCAGCGGCCGCGTGTTGCACATCGCGATACCGATGCAGTCCTCGTCGGCGGCCTTGAGCGCGAAACGCCGCGCAGTCCCGAAATGGAAGCCGTGACGCACCGCGACCAGACCGGCGCCGAAACGCCGGGCGCGCTCGACCGCAATCTTGATCGCCTGGTCGCCTGTGAGATGGCCGAGCGCATTGTGCGCATCGAGAACGACAGTTGCGCCCTTGTCCGAGACGATCTCGCCTGCCTGCTTCAGCGAGACGGACCCCTTCCGGATCCGGTCGAGGTACATCTCGACCAGCATCACGCCATGCGAGGACTGACCCTCGAGATCGGCATCTACCAGAGCCCCCGCGACGGTTTTTGCCGCACTGTCGGGGACATCGGCCGCAATGAAAAGCCGCGCCACCAGCGCGCTCAATTGGTCGGCCGCAATAGAAATGGCACCGCTCATGTCACACTTTGCCGTTCACACGCCGCAGTCTGATCGGTTGCGTGGCCGCCGTCGCGCCCAGCGTCTTTGCCACGCGTTCGTTGGTACGCCCGATATGGTCGGTCATCAGCTGCACCGCGCGGACGGCATTGCGCGCAAGCGCCGCGCGCATCATCTGCTCGTGCTCGCTGTCGTCGTTGCGCGGCGGACACTTGGATATGATCGACAGCGCGACGTAACGCTCGGCCTGCGCGAACAAAGTCTCGCGAATCCCTATCAGGTGCTGCGATCCGCAGGCAGCGGTGAGCGCGCTGTGAAAATTGCGGTGCTCCTTGAACCAGACGAGGTTGATCTCGTTGCCGGTACCCCGGAGCGTCTTTTTCTGATGCGACAGGCGGTGAAAGGCAGCCAGCAAATTCGCCTCCCAGTCGACGCCACCGTTTTCGATCGACCAGCGCAGCGCCAGGCCCTCGATTTCGACGCGCGTCTTCATCAGATCCAGCAGGTGCCCGCGCGACGCCGGCGAGACACGGAATCCCTTGTTTTGCTCGAGAATCACCAGGCCCTCGACCTCGAGCCGCATCAGCGCTTCCCGGATGGGGCTGCCGCCGACCCCGTAGCGCTCGCGAAGGCTTTCGACGCGCAGGCGCTCGTTCGGCATCAGCCTGCACGTCACGATATCGATCCGGAGCTGACGGAACACCTGGGCGTTGACCGTCGGTTCGACTGCACCGTCATGCTGTTGGACAAAGGTCATGGCAGCGTCCGCTCGCTCTTGCGTACGAATTGATGGGTTTCTCTAATCACGTGTCGCGCTCCCTCGTCTACCCGACATGTGCGGCCAGAAATTCGAGTGACCGTCGCAGTGCCAGGTCTGCGCTCGCCGCGTGAAAGTTCGAGGTTTCGTCGCAGCTGAAGCTGTGACCGGCCGGATAGACCTGAATTTCGACCAGTGCGCCCTGCGCCGCGCGCAGCGCCCCGGCATGCTCTAGTGTCGCGATCGGATCCGTGTCGCCGAAATGCATTAGCACCGGGCAGCGCGGCTGCTCCGATGTGTATGGCGCGATCTGCGTGCCGTAGTAGCAGACCGCGCCTGCAATCCCGTCGATATGGCCGGCCGCACGCCACGAGATCGTCCCGCCCCAGCAGTAACCGAGCGTCGCGATCTTGCCTGCGCCTTTCAACCGGGCCTTGGCTGCTTCGAGATCGACGAAGGTTTTCTCCCAGGGAATTTTGCTGCGCAGATCCCGGCCGGTCACCGCGTCTTCCTTGGAATAGGTCAATTCGATCCCGGGACGGACACGGTCGAACAATGCGGGGGCCACCACGTGATAGCCATGCTCCGCATAGCCCTCGCAGACGCGCCGGATGTAGCCGGTGATGCCGAAAATTTCCTGCAGCAGGACGATGCCGCCGCGCGGCGATTTGTCCGGCCGCGCCTCGTAGGCGCTGAGGCCGTGGCCGTCGCTCGTCTTCAGCGAGATGGATTGCGCACTCATGAGGCAACGCGACAAAGTTCGACTATCGGAAATTGCACCGATTTTCGAAAATATATTGACACATAGAAATTCCGAATGCGATGCTTTTGTTGCCGGCAAACGCGGCCAATGTGAAAAAAGTTTGCCGGACAATTTGCGTATGCTTTCTGGGCCGGCGGCCGCGGTCCGGTTGGAGCGGCGTGGCGGGATGTGACGATGGACAGCGGCGCGTTCCCCCTGAAGTCCGAGTATCCGGTCGCCATCGTCGGGGCCGGGCCGGTCGGTCTCACCACAGCGCTTGCGCTGTCCTACTTCGAAATTCCCTTCGTCGTGTTCGAAACAAACGCCGGCCTGTCGACCGAGACCAAGGCCGGCACCACGTTGATCCGCACGCTCGAGGTCTGGCAGCGCTTCGGCGCGGCCGACAGAATTCTGTCCAAGGCTATGCGGGTCGACGAGATCGGCGACATCGAGCGCGCGACCAACCGCAAGCGCGACGCCGTCAAGTTGCATCTCTTGCGTGACGAGACGCGGTTCCCTTTTGTCATCAACCTGCCGCAGTCCGACATGGAGCCGGCGCTGCGCGACTCCCTGGCGAGCTCGAAATTCGGAAAGATCCATCACCGGCATCACCTCACCGGCTTCACGCAGCATGCGGGCCACGTGACGCTCGAGCTCGACACGCCGGACGGCCAAAAGACATTCGACGCCAGCTTTCTTCTGGCCTGCGACGGCGGACGCAGCACGGTGCGTGAGCGTCTCGGCGTCTCGGTCGAAGGCCGTTCGCTGCCGGAGCGCTTCGCGCTGGTCGACCTGAAGGTCGATCTCGACGTCGAGAACCCGCGCGACTTTCCCTACCTCGGCTATTTCAGCGATGCCAAGGAATGGATGATCCTCGTACGTCAGCCAGAGTGTTGGCGCTTTCTCTACCCTGTATTC
>CAWGSN010000033.1:0-176806 GCA_963825225.1 uncultured Alphaproteobacteria bacterium | reverse complement strand
GGCCGCTCGGACCGCCACTGTGCCCCAACCGGTCCTCGCCGAGATGCACTTTTCCCTGGGTTTCCGCTGGTATTCTTGCCGCGGTCCTACAGAGGTGTTCTGCGCCTGGCTGTACAACCCCCGAGCCAACCAACGCTGGTCCTGTTCAGCCCTTCAGCGACGCCCAGTTGGTGCCGCTGTGCACGTCGACCAGACCGTTCAACGGCGCATTTGGAAAGATCTCCGCGAAAGCGGCGGCCATTACCTTCTCCAGAAGTTCGGCGGCACGCTTGGCGTTTTCTATCGGCACTTCCAGCACGATCTCGTCGTGGAGCCATGCCACGGGACCGCCGTCGATGCGTTCCTGGAAGAGGGCGGCATCGATTGCTGTGAGAGCAAGCATGGCTGCATCGGCGCATGCGCCTTGGATTGGGAGGTTGCACGCTACGGTATAGGAGGACCGATCCGGCTTCAGCCACGACAGTTCGAAAACTCGTCCGATGCCCTCGGCGGCATCCCGCCCAATGACAATCTTCCTCTCCGTCGCGCATTTGTCGGCATGGTCGCGCCGCCATTTGGCGAAGGTCGGATATGTCTTCGCGAACCCGGCCAGCCATCGTTCAGCCTCGGCGCGCGACAGGACGAGGGCGTAGCCGTCCCATGCGCTCTTCATCAAACCGTCTGGACCCATGCCGTAAGCAGCCCCGAAATTCACCTTTTTGGCAGCAGAACGCTCCTCCGCCGTTACGTCCTCCGGTCTCTTGCCGCTCACCGTCGCGGCTGTGAGGCGGTGCAGGTCGTCTCCTCGGGCGAAGGCGTCGCGCATGGAGTCGTCACCGGAGATTTCCGCCGCAGCGCGCAGTTCCATTGACGAGAAGTCAGCGGCGACCAGCACGTTGCCGGGCGCGGCCAGGAACAAGGCTCTGAACCGCCTGTCGCGGGGGATTTGCTGCAGGTTCGGGCGCACGCAGGACGCGCGCCCGGTAATCGCCCCAGCGACCATATAGTCGGCGTGAATGCGCCCCGTGACCGGCGAGACCTGCGCGGCCAGCGTGATGCCGAAACTCGAAAGCTGCTTGTCGAGGACAGCGATCTTGGCCAGGGCGGCAATCGGAGGATAGTGTGCCGCGCGCCGGAGTTCGGACTTCTTCGTAGACAACTTTCCGGTCTTTACCGTCCTCGTCCAAGCGGCGACCTCGTCGCTGTCCATAAGGGCCATCAACAGCGCTTCCTTTTGGGCGGGCGTCGAGGGCACGCCACGCCCGGCAAGGTCATCGCGCCCGCAGGCCACACAGGCATCATGGTACGCGGCTTCGACCTTGTGCTTTTCTTCAGTCAGGTCTGACACCAGCTTGGTGTGCGCCTCCGCGTCCATCTTGAAACCGCGAGCCTTCATCCGGACAACGGCGGGGATGGCGGTCATCTGAATTTCGTAGGCCGGTTCCCTTTCGGCCAGACGCGGCAGTACCCTGTTTGCGAGGTGCCATAAAACAACAGCGTCGGCGGCGGCATATTCGATCTGCCCGGACGTCAGGTGCGGCTGGCTCCAGTCGGAAGTCTGGTAGGTCTTGTCCAGGTCGATGCCGAGAACCGTCGCCACAGCGTCTTCGAGGCTCGCTACGTTGGGGCCATGGAGCAAGCGAACGGCCTGCATCGTGCATTGGATTTCCGCTGGTTCGATCCCGGCCCGATGGAGGAAGGACAGATCGAATGCGGCGTTGTGTGCAACCACAGGAATGTCCCAGAGGGGTTCGAACACCTTGATGCTCACGCGCATCATGTCGGCCACGAGAACAGTCCTGCCGCCGCCGTAAACTTGAAGAAGCCGGATCGAGGCGCGGTCTGGATCGAAACTGGCGCGTTTCGCGTAGGCTTCTTGCGCTACCAAGGCCTTGAGGTCAGCCTTCGCCTCACCCATGGCCGCAGCATCGCCGTGCAGCTTGACCAGGGCTTTCAGCTTGCCGCGCGCCACGGCTTCCTGGTGCGCCAAGGAGGCCAGTCTCTGCCGCCCGATTTCGTGTGGAGCGGTCTCGATGTCGATGGCGACAACGCTGTCGTTGGCGTCGGCGATGACCGAAGCGAGGGCCGCTGAAGCCTTCCTTTCTTCGACTGCGTACTCAACCCTGCTGTCGTATCGCTTCAGGATGGTGGAGGAACCGCCGTCGGGCTCCTGCACCGGCGCCGGTGTCGAGGTGTCAATCACGGTGTCCATCGCGCGTGACCGCTTTTCGGCGCATCGGGACCGCTAATCGGTGGGGTTGTGCGTCGGCGTTTTGCACCAACGGGCATATGTTTCCGCAGACCCTCCTTTTCATCCGGCGCATCCGACGCATCCGACGCATCGCCGTTAACTGTTTGATTCTGCTCGCCATTCTTCGCGTCGGATGCCGCGTCGGATGTTGACTGTCCATCCGACGCGCTGTCCATATCCGAGAACGCGTCGGATGCGGTTTGGGTATCCGACGAGTTATCCGACGCGGAGTAACTATCTGATGTTGCATCGTTCTTCGCCCGCGCGTCGGATGTGTCGGATGCGTTGGATGAAATAGGGTGGGTCTGGGAGGGTATATCCTCCGTGCTCTCGACCTTCGACGGCGGGAGCCGGGTCAGGTAACGCATGAATGCCTCGGCGAGGTGGTCTTCCGTGTAGCCGTGCTTACCACTCCACCGTCGCGCCTTTCGCAGGGCCGGCGTATTGACGGTGATAACAGGAACTAGGTGCGTCCTAAGGTAGTATTGGTCTATTGGCCTACCGCAATTCGCCGTTGTCCATTGACCCTCATCCTGAGCATTCATCGCGGCGACCAGCGCATCGGTATGCAGCTTAGTAACGCCCTTTTCGTAGAAGACGGTCCAGACAGCCTCAAGTACGGCAATGAAGTCGCTGGTGTCCGCTGGCGCTGCCGCAACGGCTGCCCGCGCGGCGGCGAGGGCTCTGGCAGGCCATTTGCCACCGGCGGCTTGCGCAATCCTGAAGAGGTTCTCCCAGTTGTCGCCAAGGCGGTTCGCGAACTCCTCGGTCATCGGGACCTTGGGGAGATGGCGGAGATCGAGAGCCCAGCGTGCGAACTTCCGTCTGCACTCAATCAACGGGTCTGTGCGGCCATGACGCAGACGTTCCCGTTTCTCCGAAGGTTTGGCGCGCTGGAGATAGCCGACAATGGACCGGCTCTGCAGGGTGTCCGGGAGAGTTCCAATTCCCGCGAAGGCGATCCCTGTAAACGTGTTGAAGCGAACCCGGTGCCACCCACCGTCCTCGTCGGCCTCCATCCGAGCCACATAAGCCGTGGGACGGTAATGGCCGCTGTTCAGGATCGCCCTCAGGTCCGCGCCACCATCTTTATTAAGCTGATTGTCGGCCTCATCAAGCAACAAGGTCGGATGCGTCTCGTGGATCATGCGGAAGAGCGATGCGGTGCTGACTGAACTATACAATTCAGCGCGCGGTGACAGACCCCACAGGAGGTTCAAACCCGTCGTCTTGCCGCAATCCTTTCCTGGGGCCTGAAAGGCAAACCTCGGCGCTATGTGAATATCGAGGTCTTCCCGCGAGAGGAGGTGTGCTGAGCAACCCCAGAGCGCCATGGCATCGTATAGGGTCGGCTCGGCAATCAAGTATTTGCCGATCTCCATCACCGCCGCGTCCAGAACTTCGCCGATATGGGTGATCGGATCGGGCCATGGAAGATCATCAGGCCCGACAGCATCGTCGGCACCTTCAGCCGCGCGCAGTTTGCGGCGTTCGCTCCGCTCGACATCGAGGGTTCCAAACCGCATTCCGGCCTTCTTCGCGGCCTGCGCCCGGGCGACCTCATATTCCGTGTTGGACAGGCGGCTCAGTTCATCGAGGAATACCCCGCTGTCGAGTTCGTCAGGCTTGTCGGATGCCGTGTCGATGAGCAGCTGGACACCGGCAGCGCCATGCGCCTGAAGAACATCGTTGGCATCCTTCAAGATGCTTTGCTTGCCGAACACGCGGGTCGGGCGCTGCGTTATCAAGACATCGACGCCTTGCCCCATCAGGCGGGCGACGCCGCGCCACAGGCGCTCGTCGGAGGGCGAGCCCGCCATATCTCCATCACGGACAACGACAATTTCCTTGACGCCCAAGGGCAGCTTGGCCTTGCCGATGGCCGCGACACCGAGCGTTACGACAACCGGCTCCGGCACGGCCATGCGGACGCTCAAGGCATCTTCCGTGCCTTCCGTGAGGTAGAGACGCGGGTTCTCATCGTCGCCGAAGCGGACGAGGCCTTTACGGGACCAGTCGTGCGGGCCGCGATGCGTGATGCGCGCCGCCATGCCGGCGCAGCCGGAGACTGACTTGCTGCCATCGGGAGAGATGAAGGTTTCCTGAATAGCTACCAGACCGCCATTGTTGTCGGTGCTGGGGACCACCAGCGCGCCGTCGCTGCCGCGTGCATTCTCGACCCAACGCAGTTGCGCCATGTCGGCGGCGGAGACCGTAAGCCCGCGCGAGGCCAGATAGGCCTTGGCCGTCGTGCTGCTGGCGGCAGGCGTTGCCGCCGCCCAGACCGTGTCGATGAAGGCCTGCCGCTGTGCATCATCCCCGGCCTGCGCGGCATCCTCCCCATCGCTGGAGGGGATGAGCCTTCCGAATGTGCCTTTATCGGCCAGCCATTCGCGCGCCGCGCAGAGAGCCTTCTCTGGATCGAGCTTGCGGACATGCTGAAGAAGTTTCAGCCCGCCCCTGCCGTGTGTACCAGTGATGAAGTCATGGAAGGTTGCGGTCCGGTGAATAACGAGGGCTCGGTTGTCGCCGACGCGGTAGTCGTCACCGGCCACCGTGATGGTACCGCGTTCCTCTGACGCTATCTCGACCATCCAACTGTCAAGCCGCGCGCTATCGGCGGCGGAAAGGAAGGAGTTATGCTCGGCCATGGTCGGCGCTCCGGGCGAGAGAAAGTGCTGGCGCGGAAACCCTGTGACTTACCGCGCGCGCTCTGTCCGTGGCGGGTTTGCCGATGAAGACGGTTTGGCATTCGAAGGCTTCGAACCTGAACCAGGCAGCGTCGTCTTTAGCCGTCATTGATGGTGCCGGGTATCCATTTCACGCGGCCAACGGTAACGAACGCGCTGCAGAACCGGAGGAACGGCGCAGCCTGCTGCGTGTGCGCCCAAGCCGCATCGAACAGGAGCCATGTCGGTCTAAGCTGGCGCAGATGGTCGATGAGAGGATGGAGAGACTTCCGCGTCCATGGCGGATTGGTGATGATCAGGTCAGCGGCGAGAACATCACTGCCGACGAGGTCCAATGCATCGCGCTTGACGATGCCTGAGGCTCTGGGGGCTATGTCACAGGTGTAAAAGCACTGGTGCCCTTGTGCCTGCAGAGCCGCCGTAAGGGCACCTTTGCCGCCGCACGGCTCGATGAACCGCGTTCCTGGGCTAAGATATGGCAGGAGCGGCAACACCGCCTCCGGCGGCGTGTCATAGGCGTCCTTGTCGATGCGCGGAAAGTTCGACCGGCGACCCATCAGACAGCCCCCGCCGCGTCGTCGTTTTCGATGCGCAGAATCTCGTCCTGGTGGATGCGAAGGCCGAAGGGCGTGGAGACCGTCTTCAGCCGCCCGTCGTCAGCCATCCTGTAGACGGTTGTCCTGTCGACGCCCCAACGCTGCGCAACCTCAACGGGCCGGTAGAGCGTGCGTTCGACATCGGGTGCGTGGTTCCGTTTCACGCGCGCCTCCCGTCATCCTCGACGGAATGTGCGCGCCTAACGGCTGCCGAAAGACGTGCGAACGCCAGCATCGCCTCAGCCACCAGATTGTTGATGGCCGCTTCCGCCGTGCGCGCCTCGATCTCGGCGGCACGCTGGTTTTCGTGCAGGATGCGCGCCTCTTCGCGCCTGCGCTGGTATGCATTGGCAAGCGCGGCCTGCCGCGCTATCTCGGCGTCACTGTCCCGGTAACGGGCCAGCGCAGCTTCGGTGATCGTCCATCTGCCGCCAAACTTGGTTGCGGGGAGGTCGCCGCGCTTGATGGCGGCGAGCACCTCGTAGGGTGCGGCCCCGAGGCGGATAGCCGCCTTCTGGACTGACATTGCGGTGGTTTTCTTCAAGGTCGCCAACCCCGATATTTGATGGTCGGCTGCCAATTCTAGGCCCAATTCGATCCGGTGCCACAGCTAGATATTCGCGAATATCTAGCTGCGTAAAAGCCCCGAAATCCGGGCTTTCATGTCCTCATGGGGTAGTCTTCAAGGCCAGTTCGCGAGCTTTTCGTCGAACAAAGCGATGAGTTCAACAGCGTTCGAGACCAAACTTGGATCGGCGACGAGCATGGCCCGACTTCTCGATATAAAAAAGGCGTTCGGCTTCCCGCTCCCTCTCGGTCTTCCGATATTCGCGGTAGGCCTTGCCGATGATCTCGCGATCAACGCCGAACTCCACGAGGGCCTTGCTCATGGCGGCCTTCACCACGTCCCTGGTGGGATTCAGGGCGCGCGCCGTATATGCGAAGACGACCGCACCGATTTCCGTGCGGTGGAGACGACCGATCTTGGTCCTGACAAGGCTCTGCGCGCCTTTCGGCTTGCCACGCCTCCCGGTGATCCTGACCGACACAAGGGCGTCGTACTGTTGCAGTTCGGCGGGACCCGCGCCGCGAAGCAGCATTTCCTTCCACTGTTTTGTGATCGCGGCGGCGTCACCGGCGCGGTCGTAATTGCGTAGCATTCGTGCGCGCAACCCGTCGAGCATCCGCTCGCCGCTCAGACGAGTGTCCTCAGGCGCGGCCATGGAGCGCCACCACGTTGGATTCGCGCGCGCCGCCGTCGCAGTAGTCCGCCCATGCCTCCATCAGCTTCCGGCGCTTCTCAAGGGCGTCCGAGCGGCGGTACGCCTGTTCCGTGGCTGTCGCCGACGCGGTGAGCGAGCGCCTGTTCCGCGAGGTCGCGGGGGAAATGCGTGGCGTCACCGGCCCAATCCCGGAAGGACGAGCGAAAGCCGTGGATGGTGGTCACGCCTTTCGCCTTCATCCGGCGGAGCAGCATCTCGACGGAGCCCGCCGATATCGGCCTGTTGTGAAGCTGGCCGGGGAAGACAAAGTCGCCCGACCTTCACCGCCATCATCATGTTCAGGATGTCGACGGCGGCATCGGACAACGGGACACGATGTTCGCGCTTGGCCTTCATGCGCGATGCCGGGACCGTCCATATCCGCTTGGTCAGGTCGATTTCGCTCCAGCGCGCTCCTACGGCTTCGCCAGATCTTGCGGCGGTCAGGATGATGAACCGCAATGCCATCGCCGAGACGCCGGGTAGCGCCGTCAATCGCTGCATGAAGGCCGGGATATCGTGATAGGCCAGCGCCTTGTGATGCCCCCGCTGGAGGCGCTGGCGCGGCGGTAGGATCGCATCCAGGCCGTTTTTCCACTGTGCGGGGTTCTTCCCCTCTGGACGCCATCCGCGCGCCTCGGCGAACGCAAGAACGCGCTCAATGCGGCCACGGAGCCGTGAGGCCGTCTCGGCCTTCGTCGTCCAGATCGGCTTCAGCACAGAAAGGACGGCTTCGGTGTCGATCCGATTGACCGGAAGGTCGAGGATGGCGGTGCAGTATGCCGGTCCTAACGTCATCGTCCATTGGTCGCGATGCTTGAGGTTTCGCCAGGATGCGAGCCGTTGTGCATCGAGAAACTGCGCGACTGCTTCCTTGAAGATCGGAACCGCTTCGTTCTTCCGCCGCTCCGTAAGGGGGTTGAGACCGGCAGCGACCATCCTGCGGTTGGCAGCGGCTATCCCGCGGGCCTCGGCAAGGCCTACGGCCGGATACCCGCCCAAGCCGATGACAGTGCGCTTCGCCCCCGCCTTCCATGCGTAAACCCATGAACGGGAGCCCGATGGAGCGACCTGAAGATAGAGCCCGCCGCCGTCGCTGTGACGGCCTTCCGTCGTCAGGCCCCTGATCATCCTGTCGTTCAGTTTGTTCAGCACCCGAGCCATTTGTCCCCTTGCACCTTTTACTGCACCTCAGATGTGCAATAACATACCACACGGAGCGACGGTGCGCGACAGGGTCGAAGCCTTAAAGTGTTGCCCTCTAAGGATTTTGGCTGCGGGGCGCGACAGTGTGCGACAGGGATATGGCGGAGAGGGAGGGGATTCTCAACCCCCACTTGCCAAGCACCACCACCGAAAACCGGCAGGGCGCCAACCCAGCAGATTGTTACCCCAGTGGTTACCCCAGCGTCCAGACCAGCCCTGTTGGCCATCATTTTCCATGCTAACTGATTGATTTTGTTGGTACAGTTGGGTGGGCTCGAACCACCGACCTCCTGTTCCACAGACAGGCGCTCTAACCAACTGAGCTACAACTGCATCCTGCGCGAAGGCCCGAAAAAGGGGTCGCGAATGGGCCGGAAACTAGGTGCAACGCCCCGCTTTGGCAAGGCCGCGGAGCACCCGATTATAGTCGTTTCGAGAGCTCTCGAAGTTCATTTGCCTCGAAAATTGCAAACCGGCCGGAGCCGCCGAGAACTGGCCGATCGCCAACAAAAAAAGCCCGGGCTGGCCGCCCGGGCTTTCCTTGGATCGATGCGGGGGATCAGGCGGCCGGCTTGTAGAACTTCGCAGCCGAGGTCTTGATCGGCTCGACGGTTTCGCTCGCAACCTTCTGGCTGAGCTCGGCGAGCTCCTTGGCCTGGGCCTGGAACGTTTCGAACTGCTTGCGGGCGTGCGAGGTCCACAGCTCAAGCGCGGCCGCCGGCGTCTTCACGCCGAACAGCTCCTGCGCGAAGTCGAGCGAGGAACTGGTGTTGGCCTTGAAGAATTCGAGCAGCTTGGCGGAGTATTCGCTGGCGCCCTTGCTGGCGGAAGTGAACACGGCTTCCATGGTGCCGTTATGGGTCTCGGCGGCATCCTTGAACTTGGCGTAACTGTCGCGCGCCTGCGAGACGCCCTTTTCGGCGAACGCGCGCATCTGTTCGGGGACTTCGAAGGGTATGATGGAGGCGGAGAACGGGTCGGTCGAACTGGTCATTCACAGGCTTCCTTCGCAACGGGGTGAAACGGGGTGAAACGGTGTGAGCCCATGCGGACGCCACCGAAAACGCCGGTAGCGCCGTACTGGATCACGGCCTAGTCAACTTGGGGGTGCCCATCCGCGGGCATGGCCAATAAACACCCATATCATGTCAAATTTGTGCAACGCGAAGTTATTTTGTGTGCACCGCGACATACATAGCGCGTACTGGATGTCTACCAACCATTCCGTATCCCAGAGGTTGCAATGCGTTGCAACCTGTTACGGGATATCCGGCGATGTTGAGAAGAACCTAGTTTTTCGGCTTCGCCGCATCGATCGCGGCGCGGCTGACGATCTGGCCCATCTCGCTGGCCTGCTCCGCCAGCGAGCGCATCTGGCTCTGCACATATTCGCCGTGCAGCCGCATCACCTCGGTCAGATCCTTGGCTTTCAGCAACGATTGCGCGTAGTCGAGCGAGGTCTGCACGTTCTTTTCGGCATAGGCGATTGCCTTGCTGGAGATGTCCTTGGCGCCGGCGCGCACCGTGGCGCCGCGCTCCTCGATTGAGCCTGCCGCCTGCTGTGCGGAAGTGAGGAACTTCTCGAAGGTCTTGCGGGCCTGTTCGAAACTCGCCTCCGCCATCGATCGCATTTCCTTCGGGATTTCGAAACGGTCTTGTCCATTGTCGCTCATGGTCCCACTCCTTTTGCGTTGGCGGGGATGACGTCCAGAAATCGCTCCAACACCTCACCGGTATGACGAGCGTGTCCGTCGGTTCCTCGTTGTGGACCTTTGGTGGTCTATTGCATCAAGCCCAACGCCGCAGACGCCGATGGGTTCAGCCCGATTAAGGTTATCGCGGCTTAGGATAGCGCGCGATTCCCCGAGCCCGTGGACCTGCCGCCCCCCGCTTGCGATACTGGCGATCCACTTGGGCGGTCGGCGTTCGACCGCCGATTGCCAGGACCATCCTCGAGCAGAAGGCTGCTCCCTACGGTCATGTCGCCCTGATGAATAATGCGGAATTCCAGTTGCAGGCGCTCGGCGATCCCAGGCTCGCGGTGCACGCGACGAGCGGCCTGCCCACATGGCTGTGGTCGACCGACGGCACGCGGATTCTGTGGGCCAATCCGGTGGGTGCGCGCGTCTTCGGCGCGGCCAACAGCATCGCCCTTTCCAGAAAGACGTTCGGGCCGGCCGATCCGCATCGGCGCCAGGTTGCGCGGCTCGCGGGCCGTCTGCCGGCCAACGGCGCGGTCCGGCTGGAGCGGTTGCAAGGCTTTGGCGCTGCGCCCGGCATGCTCGCGACCTGCCGCTGTTCGCGGCTCGATTTCCCCGATGGCAGCCACGGCATTCTCCTCGCCGCCGGTAACACCGCTGGCCGTATCATGCCGCTGGTCGAACGGCTGCAGCGTCTGGTCGAAGGCCACACGATGCCGGTCGCGGCCTTTACGCGCGATGGCCTGATGGTCGGCGCCAGCGATGCGTGTCCCCTGCTCGGCTTTCACAATCTCGTCGAGGCGGGTCTTGTGAAGGCAGGTCTCGATAACGCCCGCAATGACGCGTTGAAGCAGGGTGCGGTTGCAACAACCATCGGCATCGGCCGCTTGGTGCTGCAACGCGTCGGCACCGGCGCGGATATCGGCCTCGTCGCGCTGATCGTGCCTGATGCCGCGCACCGCGCGCAACCTGTGCAGGTCGCCCCAGTGCCGCCGGCAGAACAATTGACCGAACCAGCCGCGCCGCCGCCGGCCGTGGCCGACGCGGTGCCACCTGCGCCCGCACGGGAACCGCCGGCACCGACCGGCGAAGCACCCGCCGAACTGGCGCTGTTCGATGCCCTTGATGAGCCGCCCACGCCAGCCGCCGACGAGACTGTCGCCATACCCGTCGTCGCAAGCAAGCCGCCCGATAGCGAACCGCACGTGACGTTGCCTAACCCCACACCTTGCGTCGCGGCGATCGCCGACGAACCACCGGCGCCGCCTGCTGAAATACCGGCGCCACCGCTCGCCGCCGAACCCGTCAAGGCGCCGGCCTGGTTCGACGGGCCGTCTTCGAATGCGCGACGGCTGCCGCTGCGCTTCATGTGGCAGATGGATCAGGAAGGCCGCTTCTCGCTTGGCGCCGATGAGTTCACCCGCCTGATCGGCCCGCGCACCGTTGCCGGCTTCGGCCGGTTGTGGAGCGAGATCGCGCAAAGCTTCGGGCTCGATCCCGATGGCCGGCTGATGCAGGCGTTTGCCACGCGCCGGACCTGGAGCGGCATCACGCTGAACTGGCCGGTCGATGGCGGTGGGACGCTGCCGGTCGAATTGTCGGGCCTGCCGACCTTCGATCGCGCACGGAACTTCGCCGGCTATCGGGGCTTTGGCGTTTGCCGCGATCTGGAGGGCCTGGCGCGGCTCGCCGCCCTGCGGCGCTTTGAATTCTTCGGTGGAACGCCCGCAGCGATGGCCCCGCAACCGCTGTCAGCTGATATCATTCAGGCAGGCCCGGCCCCGGATTCGCCCGGCGAGGAACCGCCTGCGCAAGAACTCGCCGCCGAAGGCGCGCCGCAAGAAAAGCCGCCGCAGGAAAGCCTGACCGCGGAAGACTCCGGGCCCGCGGATTTTGTTATCGAGACCAGCGTTGCGTCGCCTCCGCTTGACGAACTGCATGAGCCGACCGCTCCCGAGACTTCACACCCAACCGATTTGGAAACAGCCTTGGAAACCCCCGACGATACTGTGAAGGATATTCAGGCGGAAACGCCGGCGGAAACGCCGAAGAACGTCTTGCCGTTCCGCTCACCAGGCGATGCCAAACCGCCGACGCTGACGCCGGTTGAAAACAGCGCCTTCAACGAACTGGCGCGGCAACTATCAGCGCGGCTCGAGACCGAGATGGGCAACGAGACGCCCGCGGTCACCGGCATCGATGAAACCGTCGTCGAAAAGGCCGCAGTGGACGCGCAAGACGGCGCGAGCGAGCCGCCCCCTGCCCCACAGCCCGAATGGCTGGCGCCGCCATCGGAGCCGCCGGCGCGCGGCGAAGGGAGGCGCGACAAGGCGCTGCTCGATCTGCTGCCGGTCGGAATTCTGATCTACCGGCTCGACCGGCTGCTTTACGCCAATCCCGCCTTCCTCACGCAGATGGGCTATCCAAGCCTGCACGCGCTGGAGGATGCCGGCGGCCTCGACGCGCTCTATGTCGAGCCCGGCGTATCGAACGCCTCCAGCACATCGGACACCGGCACGCCGGTGACGATTTCCGCAAGCCAGCCGCACGATTTGGAAGCACACGACTCCGAAGCGCACGCGGCGGCGGCGCCAACGGCGACCGACGCGCGCCTCTACACGATTTCCTGGGATGGTGATTCCGCGCTCGCCTTGATCTTCTCGGGGCCACGCCAGGAGAGCGCAGCGATTGCGGCTGTTATCGCGGAGCCGGCGCCGATCGTGGAATCGTTGGTCCCCGAACCATCGCCGGTCGGCCACGCCGATGCCGAAGAACTCGGCGCCATCCTCGATACCACGGCCGAAGGCATCGTGATGTTCGGCGCCGAGGGCAACATCCATTCGGCCAACCGCAGCGCCGAGGCGCTGTTCGGCTATGACGGCGAGGAACTTTCGCGGCGCAATCTGGCGGATCTGTTCGCGCCGGAAAGCCAGCACGCGGTGTTCGACTATCTCGCCGGCATCAAATCCTCAGGCGTCGCCAGCCTGCTCGACCACGGCCGCGAGACGCTGGGCCGCGAGAGCAAGGGGGGCCTGATCCCGCTTTCGATGACCATGGGACGTACGCGCGCCGACGGGCCGAATTTCTTCGCCGTGTTCCGCGACCTCTCGCAGGCCAGGAAGAGCGAGAGCGAGTTGCGGGAGGCGCGGCGGCTGGCCGAGCGCGCCGCCAACGCCAAGGCCGACGTGCTGGCGCGCATCAGCCATGAGGTGCGCACGCCGCTCAACGCCATCATCGGCTTTGCCGAAGTGATGATCGGCGAGCGCTTCGGCGCGCTCGGCAATGAGCGCTATGTCGAATACATGAAGGACATTCGCGCTTCCGGCGAACGGGTGCTCTCCATTATCAACGACCTGCTCGATCTCTCGAGGATCGAGACCGGCAAGCTCGATCTCGCCTTCACCAACCAGAACCTCAACGAGTTGGTCGAGAGTTGCGTCGCGGTGATGCAGCCGCAGGCCAACCGCGAGCGCATCATCATCCGGACCTCGCTGGCGCACACGCTGCCACCGGTGGTCGCCGACGCCCGCGCGCTGCGACAGATCACGCTGAACCTGATCGGCAATTCGATCCATCTCGCCAATGCCGGGGGCCAGGTGATCGTGTCCACGGCGTTGTCCGATTTCGGCGAGGTAATGCTGCGGGTCCGCGACACCGGCCACGGCCTCAACAACAATGAAGTCGCCGCCGCCCTCGAGCCGTTCCGCACGCCAGCGCCGTCGGACCAGGCTTCCGACGGCGCCGGCGTCAGCCTGTCGCTGACCAAGGCGCTGGTCGAGGCCAACCGCGCCAAATTCCAGATCAAGACCGGCGCCCGCTCCGGCACGCTGATCGAGGTGGTGTTCGCGCGCGCGGTGGCGAAGGCCTGAGCGCGGCCTTCAGCCGCGGAGGACCCCGATGGTTGGACCCGATCATGCAGTAACGCCGAAAACCATCGCCCGATGCGAGCGGGTGATCCGGCCCTATATCAGGCGCACGCCCGTGCTTGCGACCGATGGGACGGAGTTCGGGCTTGCCGCCAGTGCACTCACACTCAAGCTCGAACTGCTGCAGCACTCGGGCTCGTTCAAGGCCCGTGGCGCCTTCACCAATTTGTTGACCCGCGAGATTCCCGAAGCCGGCATCGTCGCGGCGTCGGGAGGCAATCACGGCGCGGCCGTGGCCTATGCCGCCATGCGGCTGGGAAAAACGGCCAAGATTTTCGTGCCAAGCGTTTCCTCTCCGGCCAAGATCGCACGCATCCGCGAGTATGGCGCTGACTTGACGGTCGGGGGCGAGGGCTATGCCGATGCGCTCGCCGCCAGCGAGAAATGGGCGCGGCAAACCGGCGCGATGCAGGTTCCGGCATTCGATCAGAACGAGACCATTATGGGCCAGGGATCGCTCGCGCTCGAACTCGAGGAACAGGCACCGAACATCGACACGGTCCTGGTTGCCGTCGGCGGCGGCGGACTGGTGGCGGGGATCGCCGCCTGGTACGCCGGCCGCATCAAGGTCATCGGCGTCGAGCCGTACGCTTCACCCACCCTGACCAGGGCGTTGGAAGCCGGACATCCCGTCGATGCGGAAGCCGGCGGGCTGGCGGCGGATTCGCTGGCGCCGCGCCGCGTCGGCGAAATTGTTTTCCCAATCGTGCAGAAATACGCGCCACGCACCGTGCTGGTGTCCGACGATGCGATCGCCGACGCGCAGCTGACGCTGTGGCGCGCCCTGCGCATCGTGGCGGAGCCGGGCGGTGCCGCCGCATTCTCCGCGATCCTGTCCGGCGCGTATCGGCCAGCCGCAGGCGAACGCGTTGCGGTCGTCATCAGCGGCGGCAACACGACAGCGGTCAATTTTGACGTCACGCGCTGAGCCGGGACGATAGATCGAACGACCCCGTCGCCGCTTCCTGAGTGCCCGTCTGATGCGGGGATGTGTCGCGTCCTGGCGCCGCGGCACGGCACAATAATTGCTCGAATCCATCCTGCCTGAATGCATCGAACGGATGCGCCTAATTCTCAGGCATTTGGATCAATCGATTATGCGCTGTCTTGTTGTCGCCGATCTGCATTATTCATTGCCGCAGTTCGACTGGCTGCTCGCCGCCGCGCCGCAGTTCGATCTCGTGATTTTCGCCGGCGATGCGCTCGACATCGGCTCGTTCGTCGATTTCCGCGCCCAGATCGTCGTGGTGAAGAAATATCTGACGCTGTTGTCCGGCATCACCCGCGTGATCCTCTGCTCGGGCAATCACGACCTCGACGAGCGCAGCGCGGAGGGCGAAAAAATTTCGCGCTGGATCGGCGAGGTCCGCGAACTCGGTATCGCCTGCGACGGCGACAGCCTGACCATCGGCGAAACACGTTTTACGGTTTGTCCGTGGTGGGACGGGCCGCTGGTCAAGCAGCGCCTCGAGACCCAGTTGCAGGAGGCCGCCGCGGAGCGGCCGCCGCGCTGGATCTGGGTGCATCACGCACCGCCGGCGAATTCGCCGACCAGTTGGGGCGGCAAGCGATATTTCGGCGATGTCGAACTGGTGCAGTGGATCGCGCGCTACCAGCCCTCGATGGTGATCTCGGGCCACGTGCACCAGTCGCCCTTCATTCCCGACGGATCGTGGTTCGATCGGCTCGGCGCCACCTGGGTGTTCAACACCGGCCTGCAGCCCGGCCGCCCGCCGGTTTACATCGTGTTAGATATCGACGAAGGGACGGCGTTCTGGCTTTCGGCGGGCGAGGCGCAATCGATCGACCTCAAGGCGCCGCTGACGCGGCCGGCCGCGCCGATCGCTTTTCCGCCACCCTGGCTCACATCCTTGGATCAGATTGCCGATCCGAACCTGGCGAAACCTCTGTCGGCGGCAGGTTGATCATGCTCTGCAGGAGATCGCCGACCATCGCCAGATGGTTGCCGTGGCCGGCATATTGCCGCTTCAGATCGGCGAGATAGGTGTTGGCGACGTTGAGCCGCTGCGCCAGCATGCGCGCGATGATCAGCGTCACCGCCGGCTGCTGGCGCAGGAACGACGCGGCATCGTCGATCTCGTAAATTGCCGAATCCGCTGCCGCGCGCACGGTCGCCGTGTGCGGCTGGTCCAGCAGCACCGACATTTCGCCGAGCACCGCGCCGGGCTCGGTGACGCTGGCAACGACGGTGTCGCCCTTGACGACTTCGAGCCGTCCCTCGATCAGCACATACAGGTGACCGGTCCGGCCGCCCTCATGAAGGACTTCGGTGCCGGCGGAGACGTTCCGCCGGATACCGCCAATGCAATATTCAAGAATGTCGCGCATCGGCCCACCTCCGCTTTGAGCAAGATTAGGCACGGAGTGTGCCAAGGTCGAACGGATAGCGCCCCCCGGCTGCTCAAATTGTCGGCATCGCCGCGCGCCCTATCCTTGTCCTCACTTCGCAACCACCACCTCGATCGTGGTGCGCTGGGCCAGCGGACTGCCCGCTTTCGGGGTCTGGCTCACCACCGACCCTGCGTTCTGGCCCTGCGCTTCCCGCGTGATCTCCAGCAACAGCAGTTGCGGCTCGGTGCCGGGCGCCGCGGGCGCGCCCTGCCCAACGAGATTGCGGCGCATCGCCGCAATGATCTCGCGCGCCTCGACGATCGGCTTGCCGACCAGATCGGGCACCAGCTCGGCGGGCGTCGTTGTCCGCGGTTGCGCTTGCGGCGCGGCCTGTGCCGCCGGCCGCATCCTCTCCTGCACCGGCCGCGGCGGAGCGACCGCGTCGGTCTTGCGGCTGTCCCACAGCATCGGCGACACCAGCATCCGGATTTGCTTTTCCTCGCAGGCCTTACCGATCAGCGCTTCGCTTCCATATGCCCTGACCGTACCGGCATAGCCAAGGCACGCCAGGCGATAGATCAGTTGCTGCGACAGCATCCCTTCGAAGTAGCCGCCATGCACATTCGGCTTCTGGTGGTTGAGGACATAGACGATCAAGAGATAGAGGTGCGAGTACCAGTGCAGCTTGGCCTCTGCGTCCTGTTGCTTGCGATACTTGGCGAAAGTGAGCAGCGGCCTCTCCTTCCTGGCAAGGTCCGGCTTCGCGGGATCAGGCGGCACGTCATAGTCGCGATAATCGGTGCAGTCGAAATAGGTGAAGCGTTTGGGCAGCGGCGCCTGCTCCAGCACCGGATTGTTGTTGACGTGGCGGCTAGTCTTGGCGTCCTCGAGTAAATCGTACAATTCCTGCAGCGTCTCGTTTCCGATCCGCAGCACGCGGAGGAAATCCTCGCCGTTGACGTCGATCATGCCGAAATTGCGCGACAGGATTTCCACATTGCCAAGCCGGAATCCGTGATTCCGGCTCTTGGCCGGAAACACGAAGTAATTCGCCAGGGTCGAGATCTGGCGTAGCACCTCGTCGCCTTCGTTGCTGAACAGATAGGCTTCATCGAAACGCGACAGCGCCGAGGCCAGGAAATTGCCGCGGCTGGATAGCAGGGTCTCTGCCGGAATATCCGGCGAGGCCAGCACGAAACGCTTGAGTTCGAAGACCTTGCCAATCGCATGCGAGGGCTCCGCCGGCCGCGACTGCGGCGGTGATCCGGCGCCATACGAATTCAGTGCATCGACGGGCACGGCAAAGACGTCCGACAAGGTCCTTATGGCGTTGGTGACGACGAAGCCACCCATGCTGTGGCCGATGAAGGAGAGCTGGACCCGCGGCAGCGGGCCACCTGCGTCACTCTCCTCATGCTGACGCACGATTTCGGCATCGATCGCGCGGATGACCTGAATGAGATCGGGTATGCCGAAATTCGATGCGCGGTAATTGTCGCGGAAATAGACAATGATCCGCAGCAGCACGGTCATCAGTATCAGGCCCGCCGCGGTCCAGCCGATCAGCGTGAAGACGTGTTCGCCAAGGCGGCTCAGCCAGTTGACCCACCACTGCGATGCGCCCGGGATGAAATAGAGCGGAAGCGACAGAAATACGACCAGCACGCCCACAAACAAAAGCCAGTACGCAAGCGTCGGCAGTGCATCCCTCGCGCCTTGCCTGGGCATTCCCATCTTCTCCGACGGCCAGCGGTAGCCGACGCAGACGAGGCCTTCCCGGGTGGTTATTTGTGGATCGCGCTCGATCGCGAGCGCCGCGGAAGTGTACATCCCCAACACGGCCGGCGCCGGATTGTTGAAGCCGTGGACCATCACCACCAGATTGGGATCGGCTCCTTTCACCAGCGACGCGGCGATATTCCTGACCGCCTGCTCGGGATCGATCTCCTGCAATTCCGGCGGCAATGTCGTCGGCGCCGCCGCCGTGTCATCCACATTGTACGGGGCCGTACTCTCGATGAAGTAGGTCGGGAGCGTTATCCCAACGGCCTGATGCGCACGAAAGAAGTCCATGACAAAGCCCCATCCTCAAAACCCGCCGCCGCTACGTTACGGAGGGTCGCGAAAATTTACAAGCTTTGGTTGTATGACATAACAGCCGACGAAACCGTCGTGACGCGCGAATGGAAGGCGTGCTCAGGCCGGCGCCGAATGCGCCGCGGCCAGAAAGTCGCCGATCACATCCAGAAACAGCCGGGGCGACTGCAGTTGCGGGACATGGGCGCAGCCCGGAATGATTTCCAGATGCGCCTGCGGCAGCAGGGCGGCCAGTTCGTGCGACATCGGCGGCGGCGTCGCCTCGTCATGTTCGCCGACCAGCACCAGCACCGGCACTTTCACCTTGGCGAGTTCGGGCCGCAGATCGAGGCTCGCCAGCGCATCGCAGGCGGCGCATAACACCTCGGGATCGGTTTTGAGGAACGCCGCACGGCGATCCGCCATCAGGTCCGGATGGTCGGCCTGAAATTCCGGCGCGAACAGCCTTCGCATCGCGACATCGGTAATCGCGGCAAGTCCCCTGGCCTTCGACGCCGCGGCCATGTTGCGAAAAGCTTCGCGCCCCGGTTCGGAGAAAACAGCGCCGCAATCGGCCAGCACGAGCTTGCCGGCAATTTTGGCGTGACGGATAGCCATTTGCAGCGCAACGAAGCCGCCATAGCCGTTGCCGAGCACGATCGCGTCCTCGCCTCCAGCGGCGTCCTTCACCGCCTCAGCCATCCGGTCGGCGACGGCGGCAAGACCGCCGGTCACGGCCTGCGAGCGGCCGAACCCCGGCAATTCCGGAACGATCACGCGAAACGACTTTGCAAGTTCCGGCACGATGGCGTCGAAACTGGTGCGGTCCGACAGCAGCGAGTGGAACATAAACAAAGTCAGTCCTTCGCCCACCAGCGCGGCGTTGACGGTGCCGTTCGCGAAAAGCCGATCCATCCCGGTCTCTCTTTCAAATGCGTCAGCGCGCGTCGTTTGGCGGGCCAGCCGGCCGATTGATAGATCAAGACCCGCAATATTCAAGCCTTAGCTCTTGACGTGATATTTCACGACTGCAAGATAGAGACCACCGGCGAAAGATGCTCGATGCTTTTACGCGACAATGTCTACGAAAATCTGCGATCTGATATTCTGACATGCCGCTTGGCACCCGGCGATGATATGCGCGAGCAGGATCTCGCCGAGCGCTATGCGGTGAGCCGCCAGCCGGTGCGCGAAGCGCTGCTCCGGCTCGAGCGCGAGCATCTCGTCACCGTGCAGCCGCGCCAGGGTTATCGGGTCAATCCGATCTCGCTTGCCGACGCCCGCGATCTCTTGCGGTTTCGCCTCGCGCTGGAGCCGGCCTGCGTCACTGAGGCGATCGAGAACGCCGGCGACGATGTCCTGAAACAGCTCAACCAGTTCCGCCGCTTCTCCGGCAACCACGAAGCCTTCATCGCCTATAACCGCGCCTTCCACTCCGCGCTGGCGCACGCCTCCGGCAACCGCCGCATGGCAGCAGCCCTGTGCGACCTGATCGGACAGGCAGACCGCCTGGTGCGGGTCAGCGTCGCCAATCTGAAGGGCCATGACCCGGCGCGGCTCGTCGCCGAGCACGTTAGCCTGATCGAGGCGATGCAGCGGCGCGATGGCCGCACTGCGGCCCGCATCATCAAGGCGCACATCGCGCAGACCGAAAAACGCGTGCTGCCGGCGCTCAAGCGCAACGCTGTTATCGTCGACGGGAGGGAGGCGTGAACGTCTCCTCAAAGCCCGCCGCGAGCAAAGTCGAAATCCACGGCAATTTCGTCGATGGCCGCGAGATCGAGGCCGGCGATGGTGCGATGCTCGACGTCCGCAATCCCGCAACCGGCGACGTGATTGCACAAATCCCGAATTCGACCGAGGCCGATATCGACCACGCCATGAAGAGCGCGCGTACAGCCTTTGAGGGCAAGGCGTGGGGCGGCATGGATACCCGCGCCCGCGCGCGGCTGGTCAATCGCCTCGCGGATGCCTTCGAGGCCCATCTCGATACGCTGTACCGGCTGGAGACGCTCAACAACGGCCGCCCCGTCAACGAGACCCGCGCGCAGCTGTCGCGGCTGCCGGACTTCTTTCGCTATTTTGCGGGCCTTGCGCTGTCGCGGCGCGACGCCGTGATCCCGGTCGAAGGCGCCTATCTCAACTACACGCTGCGTACGCCGATCGGCATCGTCGCCAATTGCACGCCGTTCAACCATCCGCTGATGATCCTGTGCAAATCGCTCGCCGCCGTGCTCGCGAGCGGCTGCGTCACCGTGGTCAAGCCGTCGGAATATACGCCGCTGACGACGCTGAAGCTGGCGCAGATCTTCACCGAGGCGGGCCTGCCGCCCGGCGTCTTCAACGTCGTGCTCGGCCTCGGCCAGAGCGCGGGCAAGATGCTGGCCGAACATGGCGACATCAACAAGCTGGTCCTGACCGGCGGCACCGAAGCCGGCCGCATCGCCGGCAGTTCGGCGGCAAAAGTATTCGCGCACCAGACCATGGAACTCGGCGGCAAGACGCCGGTGATGGTGTTCGACGATTTCGACGTCGACCGCGCGGTCAATTATGCCGCGTTCGGCGCCTTCATCGGCGCCGGACAAACCTGCGTCTGTGCCTCACGCCATATCGTGCAGGCCACGATCTATGATGAATTCGTCGAAAAGCTGAAGGCGAAGACCGAAACGATCCGCATCGGCGATCCCTTCGACCCCAACACCCAACTCGGCCCGGTAATCTCGGCGCGGCAGCGCGATCGCGTATTGTCCTATTGCCGGTTCGGCCGCGAAGACGGCGCGCGCCTCGTTACCGGCGGCGTCGCGGCACGCGTGCCCGGCCATGACAACGGCTATTTCGTCGAACCGACGGTGTTCGCCGACGTGAAGTCCGACATGCGCATTTTCCAGGAAGAAGTGTTCGGCCCCTTTACTTCAGTAACGCCGTTCAGGGACGAAGCCGAAGCCTTGCGGCTTGCCAATGATTCACCGTTCGGGCTCGCGGCCGCGATCCGCACGCGCGACGTCGGCCGCGCCCATCGCGTGGCGGCCGCCGTCAAGGCCGGCATCGTCTGGGTCAATGACCATCACCGGCTCGATCCGGCGTCGCCCTGGGGCGGCGTTGATGATTCCGGGATCGGCCGCGAATGCGGCACCGAAAGCTTCGACGATCATTTCAACACCAAGAGCGTGATGGTCGCGACCCATGACCAGCCGTTCGACTGGTACCGCGACACGGCCAACCAACGACGACTGAACTGAACAGGCAACGGCGACACCGCGTCCAGAGAAGACCGGCGCCGTATCAAAAGGGGGGAATTTCCAATGGCTCTTGCAGTAAACGCCGGCGCGCGTCTCGACCGGCTCCCGATCTCGTCGTTTCACTACCGGATTTTTGCACTGGTCGGCGCCGGCATGTTCTTCGACGGCTACGATCTCTATGTCGCCGGCGGCGTGCTGGCATCCGCAATCCAGACCAAGTTCTCGACCGTTCCGCAAAACCTGCAATTCATCTCGCTGACCTTTGTCGGCATGACGATTGGCGCGCTGGTCACGGGCTTCGTCGGCGACAGGCTCGGGCGCCGCTTCACCTATCAGATCAATCTTTTGATCTTCGGGCTGGCCTCGCTGGCGGCTGCCTTCGCACAGGACATGACTCAATTGATCGCCTGCCGCTTCGTGCAGGGCCTGGGATTAGGCGCCGAAATCGTGGTCGGCTATTCGACGCTGACCGAATTCGTGCCGCCGAAGACGCGCGGGCGCTGGCTGTCGATGATGGTACTGCTGGTGGTCGCGGGTTTCCCGGTGACGGCGCTGCTCGGCTATCTCATCATCCCGGCGTTCGGATGGCGCCCGATGTTCGTCGTCGCCGGCATCGGTTCGCTGATCGTCTGGTACCTGCGCAAGAATCTCCCGGAATCACCGCGCTGGCTTGAATCGCAGGGCCGCATGGAGGAAACCGAAGCCTTGATGCAGCAAATCGAAAAGGAAGCCTCCGGCGGCGGCACGCTTCCGCCGGTCGTGGTGCCGGCGTCGATCCCGCAGGTCTCGGCGTCCGACATGCTGCGGCCGCCGCTCTTGCAACGGATGGTCGTAGGTTGCTGGGTACTGATCACGATCAACACGCTGATCTTCGGCTTCGTGCTGTTCCTGCCGCAGTTCTTCCTGCGCCAGGGACTGACGATTGCCAATTCGCTGGCCTATACGCTGGTGCTGTCGATCGGGTCGCTGGTCGGCTGCGCGGTCGGCGCCTATCTGTCGGATACCGTCGGACGGCGCTGGAGCATCATCGGCGCGTCGGTCGTGACCATCATTAGCGGTTTCATCTATGCCCGCTTCAGCGCTGCGTCCGATCCCACGATCGTGCTGAGCGTCGGATTCGTCCTGATCATCGCGATCTATGTGCAGACCGCTATCCTGTTCGGCGTCTATACGCCGGAACTGTTCCCGACCGAGATCCGCTTGCGCGCCAACGGCATCTGCAACACGCTCGGACGCGGTGCCACGGTGGTCTCGCCCTTCATCGTCGGCGCGCTGATGGCTTCCTACCAGTTGCCGGGGGTGCTCTGGCTGATGATCGGGCTTGTGGTCGTTCAGATTGTGGTGGTGTGGGCCTGGGGCGTCGAGCCGCGCAACCGCGGGCTGGAGGATGTCGCGGCCGCGAAGACCTGAACCATCGCAATCGTGAGAATGGGGTAACTACGTTAGAGTCGTCTTTGCGAGGAGCAAAGCGACCGAAGCAATCCAGCTTTCCGCTTTGCCGCGTCATGGATTGCTTCGCTCGCTCGCAAAGACGAATTCAGAGATTCGCGGGCACGGTGCCTAGTGCGCCTTCATCTAGCGACGCTAAAACGCTCAGGCGTTCTTCAGCGCGACGCGAAAATTCGCTTCGGTCTTCGACTTCACTTCATCCAGCGTGACGCCGTCGGCGAGTTCGATCAGCGCCATGCCGTCCTTGCCGTGCTTGTCGACGGTGAAGACCGCCAAATCCGTGACCACCATGTCGACGACCTTCTCGCCGGTCAGCGGCAAATTGCACTTCTTCAGAAGCTTCGGGCCGTCCTTGGCGGAATGCTCCATGACCACGACGACGCGCTTGACGCCCGCGACCAAATCCATCGCGCCGCCCATGCCCTTGACCATCTTGCCGGGGATCATCCAGTTGGCGAGGTCGCCATTCTCGGCGACCTGCATCGCGCCGAGGATCGACAGGTCGATATGGCCACCGCGCACCATGCCGAAGGATTCGGCGCTAGAGAAATAGCTGGTCGACGGCAATTCGCTCACCGTCTGTTTGCCGGCGTTGATGAGATCGGCGTCCTCCTCGCCCTCATAGGGGAACGGGCCCATGCCGAGCATGCCGTTCTCGCTCTGCAGGCTGACGTCGATGCCCTCGGGGATGTAGTTCGAAACCAGCGTCGGGATGCCGATGCCGAGATTGACGTAATAGCCGTCGCGCAACTCTTTGGCGGCACGAGCGGCCATCTGTTCACGGGTCCAGGCCATGGGGCTCTCCTGCTGATTGTTGAGTTAAGCCGCGGGGCGCGGGCGGGTGTTGCGGAACTCGATCCGCTTCTTAGCCGAACCGACCTCGATGATGCGTTTGACGAAAATGCCTGGCGTATGGACGTGATCGGGGTCGATCTCGCCGGCCGGCACCAGATGCTCGACCTCGGCGATGGTGATCTTGGCCGCAGTCGCCATCATCGGATTGAAGTTCCGCGCGGTCTTGCGATAGACGAGGTTACCCGCGGTGTCGCCCTTCCAGGCGTGCACGATGGCGAGGTCGGCGAACAGGCCGCGCTCCATGATGTATTTCTCGCCGTCGAATTCCTTCACTTCCTTGCCTTCGGCGATCAGCGTGCCGACGCCGGTCTTGGTGAAGAAGGCGGGGATACCGGCGCCGCCGGCGCGGATGCGCTCGGCCAGCGTGCCCTGCGGATTGAATTCGAGTTCCAGTTCGCCGGCGAGATATTGCTGCGCGAACAACTTGTTCTCGCCGACATAGGACGAGATCATCTTCCTGATCTGCCGCGTCTCCAACAGCCGGCTCAGCCCGATGCCGTCGACGCCGGCATTGTTGGAGACGACGGTGAGGTTCTTGACGCCGGAATCGCGGATCGCGTCCGACAGTGTCTCCGCAATACCGCACAGGCCGAAGCCGCCCGACATGATCATCATGCCGTCCTTGAGAACGCCGTCGAGTGCCGATTTGGCGTCCGGATAAACCTTGTTCATGGAAATCTGACCTGATGGAGGAAGCCGCTTGCGGCCCGCATGATCAGGGATTATTAGGCGAATTCTTCGCACTGCGTCAATGACGGGGCATTTGGACCATCGGCCGCGGTCCACAGCGCCAGGATGGCCTTGAAAGCGTCAAGAAAACCCTTCAAGTTGTGTGGGTTGGCACCGGCTACCAGTGCGCCGCCCGCTTTGTTCGACAGGACCTGCGACCTCAACCCGACCTGGATATGTCATTGACGATGGCCCAAGGAATGAAGCGCCTGGGGATGCCGATTGCGGCGTTTCTCGGCTTGGCTTTGATCGGCCTGATCGGGACGTCCTGGTTCCTCAACCGGGATGCGCTGCGCCAGGCGGTCGAGGCGCAGATCCGGGCCGTCACCGGGCTCGACCTCGTCATCACCGGCGCGATCGACGTCTCGGTATTCCCGGGCAGCTACGTTTCGTTCCACGACGTCGGGCTGAAGGGTGGCGGCACTATTACGCCCGCCCTGCAGGTCGACGTGCTGACCGCGAATTTGCGGCTGCTGCCGCTGTTGCTGCGGCGGTTCGAGATCGCCGACGTCATGATGCTGCGGCCGCATATCCGCGTCATCCGGGACGGCAATGGCGAGAGCAACTGGACGCCGTTCGTCGAGACCATCGCGCGCGCCATGAAGCCCGGCGCCGAGAATCAGGTGTCGTTCTCGGAGATCCGGATCCAGGACGGCGTGCTCAATTACGAGGACCCGACCAACCACGTCTCCGAAGTGCTCGGCGATATCGACCTCTCGCTGGCCTGGCCGTCGATCTCACGGTCGTTCGCCGCCACTGGGCAATTCGACTGGCGCGGCGAGCGCGTCGACGGCTCGGTCAGCGCGAGCGACTTCATCGCGGTATTGTCGGGCGACCGCTCCGGGTTGAAGGCGCGGCTCGCCAGCGCCCCATTGAAACTCGCCTTCGACGGCACGGTCGCCAACCGCACCAGCCTGATGATGGAAGGCACGGTGACGATCGACAGCCTGTCGCTGCGCAACGCGCTGCGCTGGATGGGACAGGCGACGCCCGGCGGCGGCTTCGGCCGTTTTGCCCTCAAGGCCCGCGCCAATGTCGTCGGCGCCTCCGTTGCGCTGACCAATGTGAACGTCGAACTCGACGGCAACGTCGCCGAAGGCGTCATGACCTTTGCCAATAATGGCCGCCAGACGCTGCAAGCGACACTCGCCGCCGGCGCACTCGATTTCACGCCCTATATCTCGACCTTCCGCCTGCTCGCTTCCGGCGCCCGCGACTGGAACCGGCAGTTGTTCGACCTGACATCATTTTCGACCACCGACCTCGATATGCGCCTGTCGGCGGCCAAGGTGACGGTCGGCCCGACCAAGCTCGGCCGCACGGCGTTCGGCGCCAATCTGCGCAGCGGTGCGCTCGCGCTTTCGGTGGGCGAGGCGCAGATGTATGGCGGCATCGCCAAGGGCTCGTTCGGCATTGCGCGCTCGGATGCGATCGCCGACGTCAAGGCGCAATTCCAGTTCATCGACGTCGATTTGCAGGCCTGCGCATCCGAATTGTTCGGCATCAATAAGCTGTCCGGCCGCGGCAATCTCAACGTCTCGCTGGTGGCTTCCGGCGCCAGCCCGTTCGGCCTTGCCTCCTCGCTCGATGGCACCGCGACGCTGACCGGCCGCGACGGCGCCATCGCCGGCTTTAACGTCGAGCAACTGCTGAAGCGGCTGGAACGTCGGCCGCTGTCCGGCGGCGGCAACTTCCGCTCGGGCTCGACACCCTATGACACGCTGACGGCGGCGGTGAAATTCAACGACGGCATTGCCACCGCCGAAGACGTCCGCCTCGAAGGCCCGACGACGCGCCTCACCTTGACCGGCACCGCCTCGGTGCCGGCGCGCGAATATGATTTGAAGGGCGTCGCCAGCCTGACCTCGGCGCCGAACGCCCCGCCCGGCTTCGACCTGCCCTTCGTGGTGCAGGGCCCGTGGGACGATCCGCTGGTGTTTCCCGATCCGGAAAGCCTGATCCGCCGCTCGCCCGGCGCAGCTCCGCTTCTGGACGCGGTGAGGGATCGCAAGACCCGTGACGCCGTGCGCTCGGTGATCGAGCGGTTTACAGGCGGCGGGGTAAGGCCGGCAGCGCCGGCGGCAGCACCGACTGCGGCGGATGGCGGGAAGACGAACTGACACGTTCGGTTTGCGGACGCGCGCTTCAGGCTGTCACGACATGGGATAGCCCGCCTCCCTGATTTCATATGAAAACAAGAAGGGAGGCGCCACACGCCTCCCTCTCCTCATGTGAATCCGCGACCGCTCTCGATTCGACCGCGGGATGCGTCTCTATTTCTGAATGCAGGTGTCTGCAGTCTCCCTTGTGCATTCGTCGAGGCCGGTAAATACCGGGTCATCCACCTTCTTGCCTTCGATCAGATCGATCATGACCGACGGCGCCTTGTAACCCATCTCGAACGGCCGCTGACCGACCAGCGCTTCGACACGGCCTTCCTTGGCGATCGCGACTTCATCGCCGATGGTATCGGCGGCAACGATCACCAGCTGCTTGCTGGCGATCTGCGCCTTGTACTGATCGGTAAGCTGGCGATAGGGTTGCGGCGCGCCGAACAGCGGCCAACCGCCCTCGATCACGAACGCATCGAGCTTCGGATTGGCGGTGAGGATGTCCGACATCGCCTGCACGCCCCGCGGCCCGTCATCATTGGTAAAGACCGGGCAACCTGCGATCTCGGTCCAGCCGCCCTCGCCCTTGAGACTATCCAGGCCCTTCTTGCCGGACAGGGCATCGCGCGTTCCGGAGGCGCGACGCAGAATATTGTCTGCGGCGGCATTGCCCTCGATCAGGCACACCGTGCCGCCGTTCGGTTTGGCCTTTTTCAGATATTCGCCGAGCCGAAAGCCCATCAGATAATTGTCGGTGCCGAGATAGGTCTTGCGAAGCGCGGCGTCTTCCTTTTTGAGGTCGGCGTCGAGCGTCATGACGGGCACTTTGGGCTTGGCGGCCTTGATCGCGTTGGCGATCAATGGCGCGTTCGAAGGCGAGATCGCAATCGCCACGGTGTCGGACTTGCCAAGCATGTCCTGGACGATCTGGGCCTCGCCCGCCTCGTCCGAGGTTGAAGCAGGTCCGGTGTAGAAGCAGTGATAGGGGGAACTGGCGTTTTCCTTGTTCCACTTCTCGCAACCCTGATGAATGGCCTCGAAGAACGGATTGTCGAGGCCCTTGACGACGATGACGAGCTGCTTCTTCTGAGCCATGGCCGATCCGGCCGACAAACTCATCGCCGCAGCGACCAGTGCCATGAGTATCTTGTTCATTGGTGCCCTCCCACGTTTTGCCGCGGACGTTTATTCGTCCGCATTGCCGAAGTAAATCCGATTCAAAATTTCACGAGGGCAAGGAAACCGCTTGATGTTGGGGTGGCTATCAGGTCCCAGGCATCCGCACTATTTCGAGCTTGTCCTCGAATGATCCGCAGTGACGACAGAGTCCGATTACGATAGCCACAATCAGCGCATGCAAAGGATAGTTCGGACCCCTGATGAGTCAACGGATATGTTCAGAAAGAAATAGGACGAAGCCTTGTTTGGTGCGTTGCACCACACGCAATTAGATTTTTTTACTACGGCCTTTGATTGCCGCCGGGATCATTGACTGACCACAGGCCCTGTAATTCAATACCCGTTCGTGTCCTTTCAAAAACTAGACGCGCATCATCCCGCATCGGTTCCGCGCCAGGTAAATACCGGAATGGCCCTTCTCGCACTGAATAATGTTTCGAAACATTTCGGCGCAATTCATGCCCTCAACGAAGTGTCGCTGTCGCTCGAGCCCGGCCAGGTCGTTGGACTGATGGGCGACAACGGGGCCGGCAAGTCCACCCTGGTCAAGATCATTGCCGGAAATTTTCGCCCCACCCATGGCACGATGCAGATGGAAGGCCAGGAATTGTCCATGCACCGGCCGATCGAAGCCCGACGGCACGGTATCGAGATCGTGCATCAGGATCTCGCCCTCTGCGACAATCTCAGCGCCGCCGCCAATGTTTTCCTCGGCCGCGAAATCCAGAAAGGCGTCGGCCCGTTAAGGATCCTCGACTATGCGGCGATGTATCGCCGGGCCGGGCAGATCTTTGCGGAGCTGCGATCCGAAACCCGGCCGCGCGATCTGGTCAGGCAGATGTCCGGCGGACAGCGGCAGGCGGTAGCCATTGCCCGAACCCGGATCGCCGAGGCCAGGATCGTGCTGATGGACGAACCGACCGCGGCGATCTCGGTGCGGCAGGTCGCCGAAGTCCTCAATCTGATCCGGCAGCTGCGCGATCGCGGCATCGCCATCGTGTTCATCAGCCATCGCATGCCGGATGTGTTCAGCATTGCCGATCGTGTCGTGGTGTTGCGCCGGGGCCGCAAGGTGGCCGACAAGGACGTCGCCGCCAGCTCGCCGGAGGAAGTCACGGGGCTGATTACCGGGGCCATCGAATACGCGTAGTGAACGTCTGGACGCTAGAGCATGATCGGCAAAATTGGGTACCGGTTTTCCCTCGCGACAAACGCGTAGCGTTTGCGCGGAGATCATGCTCAAACAGAAAGATAGAGCGGGATGACTATTCGAAGAAAAGTCATCCCGCTCACCGGAAACCGAAAGTTTCATGGATGGAAATTCAGTTCGACGACAACATCAAGCGCGCAAAATATCCACTGCTCTCCTGGCTGACCTCGCGACAGGCCTTCTGGGTCTCGGTCGCGGTGATCCTGGCCTGCATTTTCCTGTCGTTTTCGACCAACTCGTTTGCGACATCGAACAATATTTACAACGTCGCCCGCAACTTCACCTTCGTCGCGATCATCGCGCTGGGGATGACGATCGTGATCATCACCGGCGGCATCGATCTGTCGGTCGGCTCGGTGCTGTGCCTCTGCAGCATGATCCTCGCGGTGGTGATGCATGCCGGTTACAGCATCGAGGTCGGGATCGCCGCCTCGCTTGGAACCGCGCTATTGATCGGCGCGATCAACGGCGTGCTGATCGCCTATCTGGGCATCCCGCCGTTCGTGGTCACGCTTGGCATGCTGTCGATCGCGCGGAGTTCTCGCGATGGTCGCGTCCAACAACACCGTGGTGTTCCAGTTCGGCCCCGATCACGAGAAGCTGTTGTTCCTCGGCGGCGGCGCGCTGCTGTTCGGGATCGCCAACCCGGTGATCTACATGCTCGCGCTGACGCTGCTGACCGGCTTCCTGCTGCATTACACGCGATTTGGCCGCTACGTCTTCGCGATCGGCGGCAACGAGCATGCCGCCATCGTCACAGGCGTGCCGGTGCGGCGCACCAAGGTGGCCGTCTACATGATTTCCGCGCTCTCGGCCGGCATTGCCGGCGTGATCGAAACCGGCTGGCTCGGCGCCGTCACCACCAATCTCGGCTCGGGCATGGAACTGCAGGTGATCGCCGCTGCGGTGATCGGCGGCGCCAATCTCGCCGGTGGCATTGGCACCGCCTTCGGCGCGCTGATCGGTTCGGCGCTGATCGAGGTGATCCGCAACAGCCTCGGGCTGTTGGGCATCAGCGCTTTCTGGCAAGGCACCTTTGTCGGCTCGTTCATTATCATTGCCGTGACCTTCGACCGGCTGCGGAATTTCCGGTCGCCGGAATGAATGCGGGCACGTCTCCACCCTTCGACCAACGACGGACGAGAACAGCAAATGACAGGCAAGCGCGTGGTATTCACCGGGGGCACCGGCAAGGCCGGCAGGCATGTCCTGCCGCATCTGAAGAGCAAGGGCTACGATCTCCTCAATGTCGATCTGAAGCCGTTCGATCATCCCGGGATCAACACCCTGATCGCCGACCTGACGCATAGCGGCCAGGCCTTCAACGCCCTCACCGCGCATTTCGGCTTCGATGGTTTCGCAGCCGGCAGGCCGCCGGTGGCGCCGGACGCCGTCGTGCATTTTGCCGCCATACCACGGGTGCTGATCGAGCCGGACAACGAGACATTTCGCGTCAACACGATCAGCACCTACAATGTGATCGAAGCCGCGGCGAAACTCGGCGTCCGCAAGATCGTGATCGCCTCCAGCGAGACCACCTACGGCGTCTGCTTTGCCGAGGGCGACAAGGATTTCAGGAGCTTCCCGCTCGAGGAGGACTACGACACCGACCCGATGGACTCGTACGGGCTGTCCAAGGTCATCAATGAAAAGACCGCGCGCGCCTTCGCCATGCGCTACGGCATCGACATCTATGCGCTACGGATCGGCAACGTCATCGAGCCGCATGAGTACGACAGGTTTCCGGGCTTCCTGGCCGATCCGCGGTCGCGAAAACGCAATGCCTGGGCCTATATCGACGCCCGCGATCTCGGCGAGATCGTACATCTGGCGATCCAAAAGGACGGGCTCGGCTTCCAGGTCTTCAACGCCGTCAACGACACCGTCACCGTCAACATGCCGACCCACGAACTCTTGAGCCGCTATTGTCCCAACGTCCCGATCAGGCGCGAACTCGGCGAATACGAGGCGCCGCTGTCGAACCGCAAGGCGCGCGAGGTGCTGGGATTCAAGGAAGCGCACAACTGGCGGAAATACGTCAAAACCGGATAACGGCCCGCGAGACTTCATCGCCGGGTCAATCAAGATCGGAGTCTCCTGGATGCCGCAATTCAACCGTGCGGCAAAAGTGGACGATCTGTTCAGCCCTGCGTATCAGAACCGTCCGACCCGGACGCTTCGTTCAAGAGTCCTGCCTGCAAGATAAGATCTTCTAATATGCTCGCGGCGTTGTCGATCTCGTGGCAGCCGAAAGCGTCGACCGATGTTTTTGCGCCATGATCGAACAGCTCCAGCCAGAACAATGGCCTGCCGTCGGGATTGGCCATCGACGTTTCAAAAATGCGAATCTCGCATCTTCCGGCCGGCTGGAAGCGGCAGGCAGATTTAGCAGACAGCCCACACCGGACTTGTTATCATGCGCCAACAATTTGATTTTCCGTGCCGGCATTGCCGTTCCTGGAGAACAGATGGCCAACAACAGCAAGCATGGTGGTCTTGTGCCCGCATCCAGACCGAAGAGCATCGAGTCGATGCCGAGCGCGACGGGCGGGATCGCCCGCCTGGTATGCGCGCGCTTGCGCGGATCCGGCATTCCGCTGCGCCCCCTGTTATCGAAAGCCGGGCTGACCATTGAACAAATCGATGAACCAGGCACCCGCCTGGCGGTGCGGAGCCAGATCAAGTTGCTGGAGCTTGCGGCCGACGCTTTGCGGGATGATCTCCTGGGATTCCATCTGGCGCGTGACTACGATCTTCGCGAACTCGGGTTGCTCTATTATGTTTTGGCATCTTCCGAAATCCTGAATGAGGCCTTGGACAGGGTGGCACGCTACAGCGGTATCGTGAACGAGGGGGTCTCACTCAAATTTCGCGCAACCAGGGAGGCCGTGATCGCCATGAATTACGTTGGCGTCGAGCGGCAATCGGATCGTCACCATATTGAATTTTGGCTGGTATCCCTCGTTCGCTTGTGCCGTCAGTTCGCCAATCGCAGATTGTTGCCGAGCCGAATCAGGGTCATTCATCACCGCAACAGGACGCCGGCCGAACTGAGGTCGTTTCTGGGATGCGGGATCGAATTTGCATCTGACATGGATGAAATCGTTTTCCCTGCGACCATCAAACTGATGCCGATCCACAGCTCCGACCCTTATCTCAACGAACTTTTGACAAAATACTGCGAAGAGGCGCTCGGTCGTCAGGGAGCGGAGCGCAGCACACTGCGCTCAAGCGTGGAGAATGCAATGGCTCCCCTGCTCCCGCATGGTAAGGCGCGGGCCGTGGAGGTGGCGCGCCGAATTGGCATGAGCCACCGCTCGCTGGCGCGGAAGCTTTCCTCGGAGGGATTGACCTTCTCGGAGATTTCAAACGAGCTGAAGGTAAAGCTAGCCAAACACTATTTGAGGGATGGCGATCTGCCGATTTCCGAGATCGCCTGGCTGCTTGGCTACCGCGAAGTCAGCGCATTTTCACACGCCTGCAAGCGCTGGACCGGCATGAACCCGAGACAGTTACGGGAGCGTGGAGAACCGGTGCCTGCCGACCGAACAGGAAAATCCTGGCGGCGTTCTGCCGGCCGATAGTGGCCATAATCTTTCGCCACCGAGGGTCGGCTTTCGAGGAGAGCACGTTCATCGGGCGCGCCCATTCGCTTCGCAGCCGCGCAGAAACAGCGTTACACATCTCCGCACCCGTGCCTTGATCTGCGCGCGGGAGGGCAACGGCACGCCGCCATAGATCGCCGCGCGCTGGGGCGCGGATGCGACCATGCCGATCAGGAAGCCCGCAGCCTCCTCGACATTGTCGAGTTCGATGAGCCCGCGCCTGACCTGAACCCGCAACCAGTTCGATAGCGCAGCCGTGGTGCGGACAATGCCGTTGTTGTAAAACGCCGCCGCGAGCTCGGGGAATTGGCCGGTCTCCTGCAGGATGATGCGTTGAAGCGCGACGGTGTCCGGATCGAGCGTAAGGTCGGCGCACGCCATCAACGCGGCGTTCAGCCCGGTTTCGATGTCGGCATCCTCGGTGACGTGCAGGCTGAAGTCGGACAGGAATTTCTCGAGCCGGTCCGACACCATGCCCTCGAACAGCGCCGCCTTGTTCGGCATCAGCCGATAAAGTGTTTTGGTGGAAACGCCGGCGCGGCGGGCGATGGTTTCGGTGCTGGTCGTAGCGTATCCGTTGGCGGCGAATTCGTGCCGCGCGGCCTCGTAGATGATTTGACGCGTCTCGTCGTCGGGGCGGAGTTGCGGACGCCCGCGGCAGCGGCGGTCGGTGGAAGATTCTGCTTCAGCCATGTTTTACATGATGCCTGTCATTCCATTGACAGTCCGGATATTGGGTCTATTTTGGAAATTGTCAAGTTTCCTAATTCGTCCCGAGCGGAGAACCGCCATGACCGTCCATTCAACCACCTTCCCGATCGAGCAGCCGGTGCGTCCGGACGGCGCCATTGAGGCCCTGCTGCCCGCCGCCGCCCCGCAGCCGGTCGCCGTAAAAAAGCTCAATCTGCGCAAGCTGTTAATGACCGGGGTGGCGATCGCCGCGCTGGCGGGCGCCGCCTGGTATGGCTGGGATTATTGGACTGTCGGCCAGTATCTGGTGTCGACCGACGACGCCTATGTGAAGGCCGACAACACCACCATCGCGCCAAAAGTCTCCGGCTATCTGCTTAAGGTGCTGGTCAAGGACAATGAGCGCGTCGCGACCGGCCAGGTGCTGGCGCGGATCGACGACCGGGACTTCAAGGTCGCGCTCGACCAGGCGAGGGCGGATGTGGCGGCGGCCGGGGCCACGATCACCAGCAAACAGGCCCAGCTCGACGTCCAGCAGGCGGTAATCAACGCGGCGAAGGCCACAATCGATGTCGATCAGGCCGCGGTGACCTTCGCCGCGCAGGAGCACAGGCGCTACACGGATCTGGCCGCGAGCGGATCGGGCAGCGTCCAGAATGCGCAGCAGGCGCAGGCGCGGATTGCGAGCGCACAGGCCACGCTGGCGCGCGACGACGCGAACCTGGTGTCCGCGCGCAAGCAGGTCGACCTGCTCAAGGCCGAAATCGTGCAGGCCAATGCAGCGCTCGCCCGGGCCGAGGCGCTGCAACGCCAGGCCGAACTCAATCTCGGCTACACCACGATCACCGCCCCGATCGACGGCGTCGTCGGCAACCGCACGCTGCGCGTCGGCCAATATGTGCAGGCCGGGACGCAATTGATGTCGGTGGTGCCGGCCAAGGGCGCCTATGTGGTGGCGAACTACAAGGAGACGCAGCTCACCGACGTGCATGAGGGCCAGGCCGTCGATATCGCGGTGGACATGTTCCCGGGTCAGATCGTGCACGGCCATGTCGACAGCATCGCGCCAGCCAGCGGCCAGGAATTCGCGCTGCTGCCGCCGGACAACGCCACCGGCAATTTCACCAAGGTGGTGCAGCGCATCCCGGTGCGGATCGCGCTCGATGCCGACCAGAATACCCGCATCGAACTGCGGCCGGGCATGTCTGTGATCCCGACGATTGCGACGCGTTCGTCGAACGCGAGCCGGGAGGCGGCGGCCACAAGCATCCACAAGACCAATTCCGGAGCGTCGTGCCATGTCAAATCACAGCCATTCAGCCTCGATATCCGCGCTGCCGATCTCGCGCGCAGCATCTAATCCTGCCGCCGATCCGAACTGCACCAGCGTCACGACCTGGATTGCCGTTCTCGCCGCGATGATCGGCTCGTTCATGGCGATTCTGAACATTCAGATCACCAACGCCTCGCTGCTCAACATCGAGGGCGGCATCGGCACCGGCGTCGACAACGGCTCCTGGATCTCGACCTCGTATCTGATCGGCGAGATCGTGGTGATCCCCTTGACCGACTATCTCAGCCACGTGTTCTCGTTCCGCCGCTACATGATCGCGAGCGCCGCTCTATTCGCCGTGTTCTCGGTCGCCTGCGCCTTCACCCACGACCTGCCCTCGATGATCGCGATGCGCGGATTGCAGGGCTTCGCCGGCGGCGTGCTGATCCCGATGGCGTTCACGCTGGTATTGACCAAGCTGCCGAAGCCGCAGCAGCCGGTGGGGCTTGCGATCTTCGCGCTGTCGGTCACCTTCGCGCCCGCGATCGGGCCGACCATCGGCGGCTATCTCACCGAGAATTACGGCTGGCGCACCATCTTCTTCGTCAACGTGATCCCGACGGCGGTCATGGTGAGCGCGCTCTATCTGACGCTGGAGCGGCAGCCGATGCAGCTCAAGCTTCTGAAAGAAGGCGACTGGGCGGGCATCTTGACGATGACGATCGGCCTGTCGGCGCTGCAGACCGTGCTCGAGGAAGGCAACAAGGACGACTGGTTCGCCTCCCCCTTCATCCAGCGTCTCGCCGTGATCGCGCTCGTCAGCCTGGCGCTGTTCGTCTGGATCGAACTGACGGTTGAAAAACCGCTGATCCGGCTGCGGCTCCTGAAGAGGCGCAATTTCGGCTTCGGCACCATCGCGCTGACGATGGTCGGCTTCGCGCTGTTCGGATCGGTCTATATCCTGCCGGCCTATCTCGGCCAGGCCCAGGGCTACAACGCCGAGCAGATCGGCGCGGTGCTGGCCTGGACCGGGCTGCCGCAACTTCTCTTGATTCCGCTGGTGCCGAAACTGATGCAGCGTTTCGATACGCGCTACGTCGCCTTCACCGGACTGATGATCTTCGCCTATAGCTGCTTCATGAACACGGCGATGTCGCCGGATTATGCCGGCGACCAGCTCTTCATTCCCAACATCGTGCGCGCCATCGGCCAGGCCATGGTGCTGACGCCGCTGACCTCGGTGACGACGGCTGACACCGCACCGCAGGACGTCGCCGCGGCGTCGGGCATCAGCAACATGCTGCGCAATCTCGGCGGCGCGATCGGCACGGCGGTGCTCGCCACCGTGATCACCAAGCGCGAGCAGTTCCACTCCAACATTATCGGCCAACAGGTCAACCTCGGCCGCGAGGAGGTGCGCAACCGGATCGCCCAGACCACGGATTATTTCCTCGCCCACGGCGTCTCCGACCCCGCCGCCGCGCATCAGCAGGCGATCATCGCGCTCGGCAAGGCGGTGAGGCACCAGGCGCTGGTGATGGGCTTCAGCGACACCTTTGCGGTGATCGGCGTCGTGCTGGTGCTGGCCGCGCTCGCGGTGTTGCTGACGCGCAAGGTCAAGGGCGCGGCCGGCGGCGCGCATTGAGTCACTGTGGCCAGGAAAATGTCGCTGTGAGCTTTCTCGCAGCGATCATCCAATCCAGATTCTCCGAGCAAACAGCGACGCGTTCATGAACAGGGACCCGCTGAGAAGTCCAATCGCCACAACCAAAAGCCACCTTGCCCGCATTCCCAAATCAGCCAACACGACAAACAGCGGAAACGAAACAAGATTGAATCTGCTCATCGATGTGAAACCTGCCAGTCCACCGCTGAGCGTGAGATAAGGCAACAACAACGCACCTGTGGCGAACAGTGCCCAGGAGAAGCGCAGTCGAGACCAACCGACAACAATCAGCACGATAAACAGCAAGGTGAACCAGCTGGCCTGCCCCCACGGATTCCAGTCATTGAGGATCATCTGGGTGAAGGCTTCAAATTTAAGTGCTGCAACCAGCCGTGTCACCTGCGTAACCTCCGGATGGAAAGCCATTTGCCCTTTCGAGAGTAGAAGCGGGTCTCCGAAAGAGTACCAAAGGTAGATCATGAACATCGAGATACCCGATGTAGCGAGAAGAACGCACGGTATCAGGGCAGGAAAAAACGCCTTGTGATCTCGATTGCGCCACATCTCCGAGACAAGCACAGGCAACAGGACGACGCCGGTGGATCGGTCCGCAACTGCCAGACCGGCAAACAGGGCCGCCGACAAATAGTTTTCTCGCTTCAGGGCGAGGAAGAACAAGACGATCAGGAGCAGTTCCAGTGATTCGGTATATCCGGCTGACAGGACGACCGAGGCTGGAAAAAAGCTGAGCAATGCAATGGTGGCGAGAGCGAGTTGATCGCCAAATTCCTCGCGTACCAGCTTGAAGAGAACGACGATAGCCAGCAATGCCGCGACATTCGATACCAACAGCAATGCATCCGCAGGCGTCAGGCCGCTAATCGCTACGAGGCCCCATGCGAGCACTGGATACAACGGGTAAAACACGACATTCTGTTGAATGGTCGGATCGCCGTTATACCGATATCCCTCTGTTACGATCTTGAAATACCATTCCGAATCCCATTGCAGCAATTGGTGGTACCAGAACGGTCCCGCAGACCAGACCTCGGGGTAGATGGTCAGATATTTTCGCGAGAATACCAGTCCGAGCGCGACCACCGCCCGCGAACACAAAAATATCAAGATGGCCCAAAAATAGGGAGGCCAAGAATGATCTTTCCAGTTCGAACCCCGCATCTCCATGTCCATACTGTCGCTTGGTATAAGCCTGAGATCAATCGCGCTGGCCGTAACTGCCCTTGAATAAATACCAATGAATTGGAAAGCCGCCTCGCTGTTTTCTGCTCACTCATTCTCGGTTCATTGATTGCCGACGGCGGCGCGACCGCCTCTGAGGTAGAGGATTCGGTCGTTTCGCTCAAGGCAGCCTTTGCAAGGCCAATACCGCCCGAACTGTTTGGCAAGGGCGATCGGACCACACGCCGCTCCACGGTCCTGATTTTTACCGGTAATTCGAGGAAGTTTGCCTATTCCGCGAAATCGACCTCCAGGACGTATTCGAAGGCAACCAACTCGGAAATGACCTCACCCGTCGTCATCGTGAGAACCTCGGAAGCCCTGTTTTCGGATTTGAAAGGGTAACGCGAGAAGAATCCGCGTTTATGGCAAGGCTGTGGGCCTCGAAACGCTGACGATCCTTTGTGGTCCGGACAAGGAATGTTTCAAGAGCACGGGACCCGACGTGGTGCTGGGTAGCGGAGGGCTCTACGGCGCCCAGCGAATCCAGTTCGCCGATCCGGAAACCGCGGCGGCCGCCAAGCTCGCGGTGGCAGCTTGAGCCTCATCCAATCGATCCTAGAAATTCGAGCAAACGGATACCAGTCCGGTGCGGGTGCAATTGAGGCCCTGCTCGGGATCGAAATACTTCACCGTGCCTTGCGCGGGATCGCAAATGGCGGCGCCACCAACGTTGTGACAGTCCATCCCGCTGTCTGGATCGATGTATCGCCCCGATTGATCTGGAACGATGTGATCGAGCGCCCAGCCCCGGGCCTTCATGCACTGCTCGAAGGCCGCAGCATGGCTGAACGTGTTCTGACTCGTCGATCCACACTTGCGGCCGTCGGCCCGCTTGGCCGCCATGCTGCGATAATGGCCGCTTGGCTGCAAAGTGTCCCTGAATACGTAAGTATCGCTCGCCGATGCTTGAACGGCGCCGGCCAAAACCAGCAGCGGTGCCACGATCAGGGTTCTCATGCGAGCTCCGCTTTTCAAATTGTAGCTCCTCATTGGGTGAGCAAAAGGTGATCGGAGGTTCGAAGGCGTCTGATTACAAATCGGAAACCATCCATTGCAGGATGCGGCCAACAATCGAAGCCTCGCCATTCCTGATCGCGTGACCGTGATTGCGCACTCGAAGATAAGCCGGTGCGCTCCGGAATAACGGGGCTCGAAAGCAAGTCTGGTCATCAGGCGCAACGAGTCAGCCAACTGGTGAAGGAAAATGACCAAATTAAAATTTCTGCGCGATGTCGCGATCCTGTCAATGATGATGGCAACTCAGGTGCAGGCGCACGGAATCAAGGGCCGCGAGATCGCGGCGCCGTCCTGGAGTGCCGCCTGCCTGACAGACCGTGGCCCGAGCGCGTGCGGCGTACCCACGTGGGTCTATGGCGCCCCTGGCGGTCACGCTGCAAAGAAGAATGTGTTGTCACCTGAGCTCGATGCACCACATTGGGTAGGTGACTGACGCCAGATGCCGTGCGTCGCGGGTCAGAAAGAAGCTATTTTATTCTTGTCTCGGCCGCGATCAGCTCTTTGCCATCATCAGCGGTCCTGATCGTCAGCTGCACCTGTTCGCCGCTGCTGCCGGCCGGAAGCAGCACGGCAATGCGATTGCCATTTTTCGGGTCGGCTTGCACGGCATCGTTGAACAATACGGTCTCGCCGCGTTTCAGCGTGACGCGCAACGGCGCGGCCGGTTCGATACTGAAGAACTGTAGATTGACGCCGGACGCCCCGGCCGAGAGATTGACCAGGATGTTGTCGTTCGCATGCGTCACGTTGCTCATGCCGACGGTCGGGCTGTAGGTTTCCGGGAAAGAGACTTCGCCCCGTGCGGGAAATTCGGCGCTGTGGAAAAACTCGTCCGACACCCCCGCCCACAACTCGACGTAAGGCCGCTGCGGGTTCGGGTCCTTGCGCGGGTCGGTTTCGTCGGTGAACGAGGAAAATCCCCACGTCCACATTTTCAAGCCGAGCGTAATCCTATTGTCGGCGATGCGGATGATCCCCTCTTCATTGTCGTGGTTGATCACGCCCCAGAAATTCCCGCCTCCCATATCGGGCGCGGCGTACGCGATGCCCATCGTCGGCCAGTTCCTGAAGTAGCGCAGTTGTTCGAAACGGCTCCTGCCCGGACCTGCGCTCTCGTCGCCTTCAGACAGATTGGTCGACCAGCCGGGCGTGCGATAGGCCTCGATCGGCGCGATGATTTCTGCGCCGTCGGTGGTCTTCGGATTTTTCGGGTCCGATCCCGGCGCCAGCGTCGTGCAGGTCCAGTACTCGTACGGGATCGTCTTGTCCGCCGGATTTTTCAGCACCACGCGCGCATCGAGCGCGGCGCGATCGGCCTGCAGCGTCACATAGTAAGTCGCTTCGATGCCGGTCGAGCCCCTGAACTTCGGCGGTGCGCCGGAATACTCGAAATCATCCTTGAACGACATCGACACCGTCACTTCACCGGCGCCCTCTTTCACCACCTTGAAGTCCCAGGGCTTCAGCCACGTCTTGCCGTGCTCGGCATCCGGGAAGGTGGGGAAGATGCCGCCGTATACCATCAGCCAGTCGTAATAAAACGTGCCGCCCTTGATCCCGTAAGGCACGCCCACTTCGGTGCGATAAAGCTGTTCGTGGCCGGTCGGCTTGTAGATGATGGAAAGAATCCGCCCGCCGAATTCGGGCACCAGCGTGACCTTCAGATAACGGTTTTCGAGCACATAGGTCTTGAACGTGCGATCGACGATGGTCTTGGTGTCGAGTGACCCGCTGACCAATCCGTTCTCCGCGTCGGTTGCGTACTTGACGGTGCTCCAGGCAATCGTCGACTCGCTGAGAGACACCCCATCCGGCTCCGGCTGCGCCGCATGTCCGGCGGCATGAAACGCGCCGATCGCCGAAAGGATTGTAACCGCAAAACGGATACGGGCATGCAAGCGAGCACGAATTGCCATGGACGCCGCCTTCCAATGAGCGGGGCGATCCTACCGCGAAAACGGTGAATTTGTTGAGGCGGTTCAAGCTGATTTCTTCCGCTGAGCTCGCATGTCGGCAACGAGGTTTCAACGCGCCCCGGCCTCGGCTAGGGTGCGCGCGATCAATGAGGGAATGACATGAGCTTGTCCGGCATTTTTGCGCGCATCGTGGCGCTGATCGGCGGCGCCGCGCTGCTGTGGCGCCGGTTGCAGGGCGCGGCGCCCGAGCCGGCCTGGGGCAGCGCGCCGGTGGTGCCGGTGGCGAAGCCGCAAGGCGCAATCCCGACGCTCAAGATGCCGACTGCGCGTGGGTGGACCGACGGGCAGATTCCGGTTGCCGCGCCGGGACTCAAGGTCAATGCGTTTGCGGCCGGGCTGAAGCATCCGCGCTGGATCCACGTACTGCCCAAAGGCGATGTCCTGGTTGCCGAGTTCGAACCAGGTCGCAGGACCCGTCAGGAACGTGTTCGGCTACGCGATGCAGGCGACGATGCGGCGTGCCGCCGCGCTCGGCGAAAGCGCGAACCGCATCACGCTGTTGCGCGACGCCGATGGCGACGGCATTGCCGAGAAGCGCGAGATTTTCATGGAGGGACTGAACCAGCCATTCGGCATGGCGCAGCTCGGCGACACCTTCTATGTCGGCAACACCGACGGCGTGGTGGCCTTTCCTTATGTAGCGGGCGCCGGCCGCATCACAGCACCTGGGCGCAAACTCGTTTCCTTCAAACCTGGCGGGCATTGGACGCGGAGCCTGCTGCCGAGCCCCGATGGCAAAAGACTCTATGCCGGCGTCGGTTCGCTCACCAATATCGCCGACTACGGCATGGAAGTGGAGCAAGGCCGGGCCGCCATCTACGAGCTCGATCTGGCTGATGGCACGAGCCGCATCTTTGCCGCGGGCTTACGCAACGCGGTCGGCATGGCATGGGAGCCACGGACAGGCGTGCTGTGGACGGTGGTCAACGAACGCGACGGCCTCGGCGACGAGACGCCGCCCGACTATCTGACCTCGGTCCGCGACGGCGGGTTCTACGGCTGGCCCTATTGCTACTGGGGGCAGACGGTGGACGATCGGGTACCAAAGGATCCGGCCGCGGTCGCCAGAGCGATCACGCCGGACTACGCGCTCGGCGGCCACACCGCCTCGCTCGGCCTATGCTGGCTGCCCGCCGGCACGCTGCCGGGCTTTCCGGACGGCATGGCGATCGGGCAGCACGGCTCCTGGAACCGCAGCACGCTGAGCGGCTACAAGGTCGTATTCGTGCCGTTCGAAAACGGCCGACCGTCCGGACCGCCAAGGGATATCCTGTCGGGCTTCCTCGCTCCCGACGAGCGGGAGTCCTACGGACGACCGGTCGGCGTCACGCTCGGCCCCGACGGCTCGCTTCTGGTGGCCGACGATGTCGGCGACGTGATCTGGCGCGTCACGGGCGAGCGACAGGGCTGAGCCCTACGAGCTACGAGCGGACTTCATGTTCCGTTCAGTGCCCGGGGCCGTGCTCCCTGGACGCAGCCATTCAGTCGCGCGGCAGACGGTCGGTCCCACCGCGCGGGGCCGACCGCTCGGAGGGTTCGCGGCCGATCCTCGACCGCAATTCCATAAGGTCGATGAAGACGTCGGCCTGGCGCCGCAGCTCGTCGGCGATCATCGGCGGCTGGCTCGAAATCGTCGAGACCACGGTGACGCGAACGCCGCGCCGCTGCACCGCCTCAACCAGCGAGCGAAAATCGCCGTCGCCGGAAAACAGCACGATCTGATCGACATGCTCGGCAAGCTCCATGGCATCGACCGCAAGTTCGATGTCCATATTGCCCTTCACCTTGCGGCGACCGCTGGCGTCGATGAATTCCTTGGTCGCCTTGGTGACGACGGTGTAGCCGTTGTAGTCGAGCCAGTCGATCAGCGGACGGATCGAGGAATATTCCTGATCCTCGATAATCGCCGTGTAATAGAAAGCGCGTAGCAATGTTCCGCGGCTCTGGAATTCCTTGAGAAGGCGCTTGTAGTCGATGTCGAAGCCGAGCGTCTTTGCAGTTGCATAAAGATTGGCGCCATCGATGAAGAGCGCGATCCTGCCGGAATTAGGCGCGGGCATAATTGAATTTGTTCTTTCAAAAAAGTGGAAAATTTGTTCAGCCCTGCGTGTCAGAACCGTCCGGCCCGGGCGCTCCGTTCAAGAGTCCTGCCTGCAAGATAAAATCTTCGAATATGCCCGCGGCGTCGTCGATCTCGTAGCAGCCGAAAGTGTCGACCGATGTTTTTGCGCCGTGATCGAACAGCTCCAGCCAAATCAATGGCATGCCATCGGCATTGGTCTCTGACCCTTCAAAAATGCGAATCTCGCATCTTCCGATCCGGACAACCGAAACCGACGCACCGGAGCTACCTCCTGGAACGCACAAGAGCCTGATATAGGCTTGCGCAATTCGTAGTCTGCTGAGCGTCTTGTCGGGCATCCTGCACGATCGAACCTGGAATGCGATGGAATCAGATGCGGGCTTCGGCACCGCGCGCACTGCCGCTGTTGAATGCCGCAGTAGAATTTTGCACGCGCCGAATCCGGCCGGCTGGAAGCGGCAGCCAGATTTAGCAGACAGCCCACACCGGGCTTGTTATCATGTGCCAATGATTTGATTTTTCACGCCAGCATTGGCCGACCTGGAGAACAGATCGCAAACGGCTCTACTGTTTGCCTTTTGGCGCTTCGGTCGGTGAAGGTGAAGCCGAGACTTCAAAGTCAAACCCGTCCTTGGATGGCCCATTGATGAGTTCGAAGTGCCACCACTCCCTGGCATAGGGACGAAAGCCCGCCTCTCTCATGTAGGATCTCAGTATTTGGCGGTTGTGTCGTGCTATCCCGCCGACAAGGGCGCTTGACGTATTTGTGAGCACGTCCAGGCAGTCGTAGCCCGTGCCAAAATCGACTGTTCCATCCTCGAATCTTTCGCCCTTTGGCGAAGTGCACGGCTTGAGGGACTGCGCGGGATCCGGCGGCGCCAATGAAAAAGCGCTTGGGACGATACCGAGATCCACCGTGCTCCCCCGCGAGTGAGCCGATCGAATTGCGAGATACCCGAGAGCGAACAGCTTTTCCTTGTCCGTGCGCGGGAAGAATTCGGTCTTCATTTCGGAGCGAGCTGGATCCCTGCTCCACCGGAGAAAATCATCGACGGCCCGCTTCGGCCGATAGCAATCCCAGACGATGAGCGAGAGCTTTTTCTCGGCCAATTTTCTCTGCACCGTTGCAAGGGCATTTGCGGCGGGCTCGGAGAGGATACATTCGGCGGCGAGGTAGCCCCTTATGGGCCGGCCGATAAAATTATGAGATCCTGCATAGCGAATGTCTTGCACGATCGTCGGATCGATATCACGCAAAAAAACGAAACCCCTGGGCAACGCGGCGCCTGCCAAGACCAGCGCAGGCATCATCGTGATGATCACGACAAGGCCGGCACGGATAAACATATGGATTGTCACCGCGCCATCAGAGCGGACCGAGGATGCCCCATCGAGGTTCACAGAATTCCTTCACCGCCGCCGTGACGCCGCTACTGATGATGTCGCGCCGTTCGGATGAGTTCATTCTGAGTTCTTCGTCCCGGTTGATGATCGAGCCCGCTTCCAGCAGGACAGCAGGCATCCGGGTCTTTCTCAACACGACGAGTTCATCGTAGCTATAGACACCGGTTTCCTTGTTCAGCAGCGGGTGCCGGTACCGGCCCATGATGGGCTGGGTGTATTGCTCGGCATATTGCATGCCCTGGGCCTTCATTTCCTTAGCCAGCAGTTCGGCGAACGAGAGGCTCGTCCTGAAGTCCGCATTGTTGTGGGAAACGAAGACGGAATAACCGCTGAAGCGATCGCTGAAATGGCTCTTCTTGCCCTCGAACTCCCAGTCCTCGAGGAATTTGTTGGGCACGGAGTCATGGTGGATCGACAGGAAGAGGTTCGCGGGCAGATTGTTCGCCGCAGCTACTCGCCTGACGAGGCTGGACCTCGCCTTGCCTTCCGTCAGGAGCAATTTCGTCTCGGCAAAGCCTTCGGCCTTCAGTTTCTCCTCGATCCGCTGCGCAAGGCGCAGATTGAACACGAACTCCGCGACGTTGCGGGCACTGATCGCGCCTTCCGATTGGGCGGTATGTCCCACATCCAGAACGATCCGGAATTTCGAAGGCTCGCACCTGGTTGCGGCCGGGTTCAAAGCGGAAAGGTTCAAGCCGGCCGGCCCGAGCGCGGCCAGCTTTACGCTGTGGCGCCTTTGTGACGCGGCAGGCCTCACCAGGGTGGCTCGCTTTGGCGCGACGCGCTTTGACGATTTGCCCTGCTTTGACGAACTCTTGAAGACATCCGACAGCCAGCCGGCACAGCTCGGCTCGATCGGCAGCAACACCAACGCCACCATCGCGGCGATGATGGTGCAGCGGCGGCGCCACGCGCCAAAGCCCGAGCGAGCGAATTTTCTTCCTGACGACAGCAATCCCTGTTTTCCCCCCGAGTGATTTCTGTTCGCGCCTCATCACAGCATAAGACGACACCTGCTGACTTCAATCCTTTTGACGCGCCTTGATCTCGTCGAATTTGGCAAGCGCCTGTTCGAATTTGGGATTGAACAGCCACATCCCGTCAAGAATTTCGCGGAAGGTTGCAGATGTTCTTGCCCTGTCAGCCCGTCCAAAGGCGAAAATGCTGTTGTTTCGCAGATATCGCATGATCGTCGGGTCGGAAACCCTGTAATTGACCAAATTGCCTGAACCGAGTGCGGACCTGGTCGGAGCGGGAACAATCTGGATCAGCTCAAACAACTTCATTTGATCGATCGGATTTGGCAGCGTTTTCACGATCGCCGTTACTTGCGGGAAAATATCCGCGTGGGCGTTCATGAGGGCATCCCGCACCGCGGTCCAGTGGTTGAACCGACGATCGAGATCACCGGCCCGTGCCTCTTCCTTGTCGTCGCGAAGGCTCAGGGCAGGGTCAAGGGCTGCTACCTTCTTTTTTATGGCTGCCCACTTCCTTCGACCATTTTGGTCTTCGGAGACGCCGGTTTGAAAGCTTCCCTTGTATTTATTCGAGCGGGCATTTCCGATGTTTTGATTGCCGTTCGTCTCGGCAAAGAAGAGCCCCAGGCTGATGCGGCCTGCCGCTTCGGCATCCGCCGCATCAAGGCCCTTGGCTCGTGCAATGGCAATTCCCAGGTCGACAACGTCCTTGAATGGCATATCCGATTTTTGCGCGTCGGCGGGCGGCGCCTGCATGAGAGCGAAAAGTCTTACGTACTCATCGAGCAGCGGCTCTTTGTCGGCGTCAAAATACGCCGGCGGAATTTTGAATTTATTCGGCCGTCCGATTTTGGACGGAAGTGCGTCGGTGAGGTCCTTGCAGGCGCCCAGCATGTCGTTGCGTGCGAGATAGAGTGCTTGTCCCGGCAAGTTCGGCAGAGGTTTATTCGAATTTATCTGTGCGCGCCGCTGACCCAGGACCAACTCGAAGTTGTTTACCGCATCGTTGTACCAAGTAAGCGCATCCGATTGTTCTTTTGTGAGTGTGCCCTGCTCTGCCATTGCAGGGGACACGAAGCCGGGATGGCCGATGGCGCGAAAGACGAGCGAAGCCAGCGTGCAGGTCGCATCGACGGCAATGGAAACCGGCGGCGCGAAGAAAAGTCCGAACGCAAGCGCTGCCGTGGGCGCCGCGGCATAACTTCTTATCCCCATGGCAGTCTTCCCAAGGTCGTCTCCCTACCGTTCGAAAACGGGCGCCCGGACGGGCCGCCACGTGATATCCGGTCGGGGTTCCCTGCACCGGACGAGCGGGAATCCTATGGACGATTGGCAACTTCCTGTTAGGGAAGTTTGCGTACAATTGCCTGTTATTGCTCGCATTGATTGCTCGCCATGGCCTTCGCTGAACCGGAGAATCGGCTTTCCCAGGTGGCACTATAATGCTTGTTCATTTCGTTACTGACGAGCCTACGAAGATACCGGCAATCCGGGCGATCCTGGAGCCCCAATACAACGTTGCGCCCCAACTCCTGGGAGTTGGCGACACGAAAATCACCTCAAACGGCGTACTGATGGTTGACGCCGACCTGCGTAAGGCAGTTCCCGTAGAACAGATCAAACTCGTCCTGCAGGGCCTGCGTCACGTTTCCGACAGGCTGTTTGTCGTTCAGAGCCACCTCCACCACATGGTTGCGCAGGCGTTTGCCCTCGGCGCGACTGCCGTGGTTTCCCGTCCAAGAGAAATCATATCGAAACTGGAGCAGATCGAAGTCGCCGAGAGGGCCGCACAAGCCGATTCTGCCAAAGCTTCCTCCGACATCACGAATAGTGCGGCAGCTTTCGCATCCATGTTTTCGGCGATACGGGCCGGCAAGCTGCTCATGCTTTCGGATGCCGAGAACGCCACATCGGAGATCATCAGCGGTATCGAGCAAAACGGACTTGGCGTCTGGCTTGACGACGTGCGCCGCTATCATCAGGGAACGTTCCAGCACTGCCTGCTTGTTACGGGAGTGGCAGTCGGCTTCGCCTTGGATATCAAGTTCCCAAATGCAGACGTGAAGCGGCTCGGATTGGCGGCAACCCTGCATGATATCGGCAAGGCCCGTATTCCCTTGCCTATTCTCGACAAGCCTGGACGCCTCGACCCGGGCGAACAAGAAATCATGAATCGCCATCCGGTCATCGGATACGAACTACTGAAGGCTCTCCCTGAGATCAGCCCGGAGATTCTTGACGGCGTGAGGCACCACCACGAATATCTGGACGGCTCTGGTTATCCCGATGGACTGACGGCGCCGGCGATTTCCGACCTCGTACGGTTGCTGACGATCTCCGATATCTTCGCCGCGCTTATCGAGTCGAGGCCGTACCGGCCGGCGATGGCCCGGCAAGACGCCTACAAGATCCTGTGGAACATGGATGGAAAGCTGGAACGATCGCTTGTGAAGGCATTCCGGAACGTGGCGCTAGGGGCATGAAGCAAGACTGTGAAATGAGGTCTGCGCCGTTTCCTGCAGGGCAATTGCAGCCGATTGGAGCCAGGAAGACCCATATGGAGATACACTAGCCATGGTTGCCGCAGCATCATCGGATTCAATCGCGGAATTGGCCAGCGCCGCGAAGGATGAGTCACCCCAGCGGGAGCTCCTGAAACAGGTGACGAACCTGTTCTTGTCCAATGCTGGTCGTCTCCGTGAGTCCCAGATAGGTGCGTTCGATGGCCTCCTCGTTCCCCTGATCGAACGGATGGACGCAGGAACACTGGTCCACCTCAGCGAAGCTCTGTCCACAACAGACCTGGCGCCAGGCGAGACGCTCCGCAAGCTCGCGTTTCACAATGACGCTCTGGTGGCCACGCCAGTTTTGCGGAACTCCAATCGTCTGTCGGAACGCGATCTCATTGAAATCGCCAAAACCCATAGCCAGCAACATTTGTTGGCAATCGCCGGCAGGCGGACCCTCAACGAAGCGCTGACCGATGCGCTCATGCGACGGGGCGACGTCAACGTCTCCAACGCGCTCGCCCGAAATGCGGGAGCGAAGTTCTCCGAATGCGGTTACGCGACGCTTGTTGGAAGAGCAGAGCGTGACGAAAGTCTCACCGAAAAGCTCGGTCTTCGACTGGATCTTCCCGCGAATTTGCTGCGGGAGATTCTTGCAAAGGCCACCGACGTCGTGCTGGCGCGTTTCCTTACCGCTCCGCGACCTGCTCTGCAGCGGAAGGGGCAAGGGCCTGGTGGGGCGACCGCCGAACAGACTGGTCCCGCCCGACCGAAGATCGACTATACGCAGGCGCAGAGCGAGGTCCTCGCACTCAATCGTGCGGGCAAGCTCACCGATTCAATCGTGAACCGGTTTGCGGTAAGGGGCGAATACCACAATGTGGTTGCAGCGCTCTCATTGAAAACCGACGTCAAGATAGAGGCAATTGCGCCCTTGATCGAGAGCGACCGGCTGTATGGACTGATTGTGGCGTGCAAAGCCGCCAGGCTGAGCTGGTCGGCAACGACAATGATCATCCGCAATCGGCCCGGTTGCCCGCCGGCCACGCGACGGGAGTTCGAACAGGCTCAAGTCATATTTGAAGGTTTATTGCTGTCTGTGGCGCAATGGACAATCCGGTTCGGGGCTGATCGAATGGCTGCAAAAAAGATTGATTGTGCAGCCAGAGCACCGGCGTCAGCGTAATCTGCCACCAAAGACGCCGAATTGGCGGCATATGCCGGAGCCTGTCATCGGGCTGCGCCGTGCATGGACCCGTTGGGCGTAGCCTCAGTTCCGGCATTGCGGAAGACCCCAATGCAGGGCAACGTTTCGCAAATCCAGACAGCGAGGCAAGCCATGGCGAAACCGTTTCCGTCGAAGACCCACATCGGCAACCACATGCTGCATCCCGAAACGCTGATGCTGAACTACGGCTACGACCCGCAACTGTCGGAAGGCGCCGTCAAACCACCGGTTTTCCTGACCTCGACGTTCGTCTTCAGGACCGCCGAAGACGGACAGGACTTCTTCGATTTCGTCTCGGGCCGGCGCGAGCCTCCCGAGGGGATGGGCGCGGGCCTGGTTTATTCGCGGTTCAATCATCCCAACAGCGAGATCGTCGAGGACAGGCTCGCCGTCTACGAGCGCACCGAGAAATGCGCGCTGTTCTCCTCCGGCATGGCGGCGATTTCGACCACGATCCTCGCCTTCGTCCGCCCCGGCGACGTCATTCTGCACTCTCAACCGCTCTATGGCGGGACCGAAACCCTGTTCACGAAGACGCTCGCGGGCCTCTCCATCAGCGCGGTGGGCTTTGCCGACGGCATCGACGAGGCCGCTGTCAGGCTTTCGGCGGAGGACGCCATGCGCAAGGGCCGGGTTGCGATGATCTTCATCGAAACCCCGGCAAATCCCACCAACGGCCTGGTCGATATCGCGATGGTCCGCCGCATTGCCGACATGATCGGCAAGGCTCAGGGGCACACACCGATCGTCGCCTGCGACAATACGCTGCTCGGGCCGGTGTTTCAGCGGCCGATCGAACACGGCGCGGATCTTTCGCTGTACTCCCTGACCAAATATATCGGCGGTCATTCCGACCTGATCGCGGGCGCAGCACTCGGCTCAAAAGCTCTCATGAAGGACGTCAAGGCATTGCGAGGCGCCATCGGCACCCAACTTGACCCCCATTCCTGCTGGATGCTCTCCAGGTCGCTCGAAACGCTCAGCATCCGCATGGAAAAAGCCGACAGAAACGCGCGGCTCGTGGCGGATTATTTGCGCGAGCACGCCAAAGTGGCGAAGGTCCATTACCTTGCTCACCACGAAGCGACCTCCCCGGCCGGCCGTCTGTTCGCGCGGCAATGCACCGGGGCCGGCTCCACCTTCTCGTTCGACATTGTCGGCGGCCAGGAAGCCGCCTTCAAATTCCTCAACGCGCTGCAGATCTTCAAGCTGGCGGTGAGCCTGGGCGGCACTGAGTCGCTTGCGAGCCTGCCCGCAAGCATGACCCACTCCGGCGTTCCCGCCGACATCCGCCAAAAAATAGGCGTTCTCGACTCCACGATCCGGCTGTCGATCGGCATTGAGCACCCGTCCGATCTGATCGCCGACATCGCACAGGCCTTGAACGAGGCATAGCTGCACTTCCTGCGCGACGCCCGCTTTTTGCGGCCTGAGTTGGCGGATCACGCCGGAGCCTCTCATCGGGCCGCGCTTTGCGCGGACCCGTTGGGCCCAATGCGCCGTACCGCCCAAAGAGCGTAACGTCCGCTTTCCACCAGAGGCGGTCACTGCCGCGAGGTCAGCTTTTGACCCAGGCTGTGTGAAAACGTGCTCGCGGGAAAATTTAACAGAATTGTATTCTCTCTGGTCTTCTTTCGGCGGTGCCTGCCAGAGCAGTGCTTTTCTTATTCAGCGTATTGAAGACAAACGTTCTGCGCGAAAGTTTGATCCCGGAGTTTTCACACAACCTGGACCCGCAGCAGACGTGCGGAGTGTGTCTGGCAGTGCGCGATTGATCGGCCGTATCGATATCCAATGTACGGCGGTATTGTTGGACCTACAGTGACGACCGGCCGAAGCGGACGCTTGAGATAAGGGCTGGTGGCCGATCGTTCTGGGCACATCTCAAGCAAATCTAGACGATAAATCGCATTTCTCTGAAAGTCTTCAGAGACAACAATGTGCATATTGCAGTCTGGAAAAGGGGGCACCTTAGAGAAAGACCCTACAATGACGATGCTAAATAATACCTCAAGCGATTCCGTGACCTCGGACGCATTTCGAAGATCGTTGAGATTTTTTGGTATCCGGCTTGCCCGCCGGATCAATGGCTGGGTTACCGCCGTGGTCGCTCAGCGAGAGCAACAAGCGCAGCTAACCATCCTGCGCGGTCTCAGCGACAGGGATCTAAAGGACTTCGGCCTCAATCGTTCTCAGATCGGCGAAGGGTTGTCGGAAGCGGCGGCAGCTCGATCACGGTGCCAGCAGTCACGAAAATAAATTCGGCGGGCGAGTGCGATCCTACTGGAGCGCCTGACAGGCGCCAGACGTCACATGAGGTGCCACCGCTTGCCTAGCAGCACCAGACCTATCGAACTCCGTCGCGTCCCGATCGTGGTGCTCAAGGCGAGAAACACCAACGATTTAGTGAGATGAATCACACTTGTCCTGCTCCCCGGGAACAGCGTGCGTTCCGACAATGGGCGGTGCTGCGGTCGCGGAACACTCAGACACTGGAGAACCAGGTCAATGTAATTGAAAGGAGTAAATAATGTTGAGAATCATATTTTTTACAATTCTATTGCTAACAGGCTGCGAAAATAAACAGGTCAAACAAAATCAGGTAGTGGTTGGACAAATGCAACAAATAGAATCACCTCTGCAAAATACGGTAGAGGGAATGGCTAAGGCTAAGGTAAAGGGCTCGATCGTCACGCCGGCCTCGGTGAGCGCGGTGAGCCACGCCAGCATGCCTAGCACGACGGCGAGCTCGGCACCGGCAATCAAATAACTCTGCCCGGCACGGTCGCAGAAGGCGATCTCGCCATCGAGCAAGTTTGCATCCGGGTTTGCCGCCGACACCCGACTGACCAGCGGGACGTCCGATATTGGCAGCTGATAAGTGGACATTAGAATAGGGAGTGCCCAAGTCCGCTTTTGACGCTGGCTGCGCGAAAACGTGCTCGCACGAATAGCGCGCAGAATTATTTTCTCTATTGTCTTGTCCGGGCAAACGTCGCCAGCACTTTTGTTTTTCAAATTGATTGAAGTCGAGACGAAATTTGCATTCGCAAATTCAATTTCGGCGTTTTCACGCAGCCAAGACACAGCGCGGACGGGGCTACACTGGAAGTGTAGTCCATCAGCCTCATCCGTGAGTTGAGGGCTCTGGCGTGTGAACGAACTCAAGCTTCAGGCCATCAGGGTCTGCAAAAAACACCGCATAGTAGCCTTCGCGATAGTGGGGATAGTCCGTCGGCGGATCGAGAACCGTCGCTCCAATCTCGACGAGCACTTTGTGTAGACGATCAACGTCAGCGCGCGAGCCAGCAACCCAGGCCAAGTGATGAAGTCCGCAGGAATAGCGATTATGGCGTCGATCGTCTCTTGCCGCCCTGATGCCGACCGAGGATGGGCAGTGCTGAGCGCCCATGTCCCAGTCAATCCAGGTCTCACCCTTGCGGCTCTGGCAATAGCCAAGAAAACCCAGCACCGCATCATAGAAGGGGCCAGAACGCCCCAGATCCGAGACGGTGAGGTCGATATGGTGAACCCATCCGCGCATGATTGAGCCTCCGGGGGCCGATGACCCAATTTGAGTCATCGTACAGCATTTTCCGTCGGGTACAGCATATGCTGGTGGGCGGGAAAGTAAGCGAGGCGAAGTCTCCTACTGGGCACTTAGCCGACATCGCCAATTTGCCGAATGTCTGCTTTGCGCCGATAGTGTTGAAAAAGTCTTTCTAGGGTGGCGACCGAAAATTCTTGGAGCCGCTTCCCGTACGGGCTCAGTTCCTTACCGTGATAGAATCCGTTTTCAGTGGTATGTCTCGCGCGATAATTCAAAACAGTAACTATCCGTCGGTGGATAACGCCAAAGCCGCGATCTACCGGTACTTCAATGAGCGCAACGTCCACTTCATAGATCATCCGCGACGGGCTGGCGTGAAGGTGTGGGGCAAGGAGCCAGGGCCGACCAAATTTTCGGAGTGGAACAATTGCAAAGATCCGCGGTTTCGCTAGACGGCATCTTTGGACGATCTGGCGCAGAAGCTCACAGCGTTCGCGGTCCTCGCAGGCCAGACAATCGCTTCGCTTTTCGCACCGTTTAGTAGGTTCCCATTGGGTCAAAATGGAAGTGCCTCCGCCGGCGCGGCATATCCGTTCTACCCCCGACAGCAGACGTCGTCAGACCGCCACGGCATGTCCGGATTGTGCCAATTTCAGCCGCGAGCCACCCTTCCTTCTACTCGGGCTGTCGTATATGAGAGACTTGCCACCGGAACGCGCCGATAGTCCCCATGAGCGAAGACGGCGTGGATGGTGGCGGCGGTTAGTTAATCCGAAAATCGCGACCTGACACTTGATCGACGCAAGCGCGGACAGGCACTTCAATCGGGGCACGGCATGGTAAATCGATTTACGATGGCGCGATCCACCGTGGCGATGCGGCGTTGGGGTCCTCCCGCCATTGTGACGCTCGCGGCGTTGGCCGCACTGACCGCCGACGCCGCGGCGCGGCAGGCGCGCCCGGCGCCCCCCGTCGAGGCGACGGCGCCGCGCGACGCAGGCGAGCCGATCATGGCTATCGTGTCGATCAAGAGCCAGCGGGTGACCTTCTACGACGCCGACGGCTGGATCCTGCGCGCGCCGGTATCGACCGGCACCACGGGACGCGAGACGCCAGCCGGCGTCTTCGCCGTCATCGAGAAGGACAAGGACCACCACTCGACCCTCTATGACGATGCCTGGATGCCGAACATGCAGCGCATCACCTGGAACGGCATCGCGCTGCATGGCGGGCCGCTGCCCGGGTATGCGGCCTCGCACGGCTGCGTGCGGATGCCCTTTGGCTTTGCCGAAAATCTGTTCGAAAAGACGCGGATCGGAATGCGGGTGATCATCTCGCCGAACGACGCCGAGCCGGTCGAGTTCTCCCATCCGGCGCTGTTCGTGCCGAAGGCGGAGGCCATCGCGGCCGCGCCGGCCAAGGCCGAGGCGCTCCCCCGCGAGGCGGCCGAGGCTGCCAAGGCGGCCGACGAGGCGAAGAAAGCCGCAGCGACAACTGTGCGCGAGACGGCGTCGCTCGCGGCGTCGCTGCGCAAGCTGGAGGGACTCAAGACCCGCGCCGGCGCCGAGCTCGCCTACACCGACAAGGCGCTCGCCGCCGCCAGGACAGACGAGGCCAAGGCGCGGGCCGAGGACCTCAAGCAAAAGGCGGCCGCCAAAGCCGCGGACCTGGGGACCCAGCTCGACACCGCCAGGGCCGACGCTAAATCGAAGCTCGACGCAGCCGCCGCCGCAAAGGAAGCGGCCAAGGCGGCCGCGACCAGGAAGGCCGACACCGCCAGGGCGGCGAGCGAGGCGAAGCTCGCGCTCGAGCCGGTCTCGGTCTACATCAGCCGAGCGACGCAGAAGCTTTACGTGCGGCGCAACACACATAGGCCGGCGCCGGACGGCGGCGGCGAGGTGTTCGATGCGACCATCGAGGTTGCGATCACGATCCGCAATCCCGACAAGCCGCTCGGCACGCATGTGTTCACGGCGATGGCGCGCAACGATTCGGGTCTGCGCTGGACCGCGGTCACGATCGACAACGGGGACAACGCCAAGGACGCGCTCGACCGCATCACCATCCCGCAGGATGTGCTCGATCGGATCGCGCCGACCGCATTGCCGCGATCCTCGATCATCGTCTCGGACGAGCCGCTGAGTCGCGAGACCAATTATCGCACCGAGTTCGTCGCGGTGCTGAACAACCAGCCCCAGGGCGGCTTCCTGACGCGCCAGCCTACGGCTGACGTCGCCGTTGTGAGCGGCAACTTCTGGGGCGACGACGGCTTGGGGTCTTTTTTCCAGCCCAATTGGAATCCCCAGACTGGCAATACGCGTCGGCGCGGCGGCCAGTACAATTATCAGGTGCAACGGGGCTGGTGGTAAGACGGGGCACGCCGCGCGCAGGCCGCATGTCCGTTTCGGGTCAGCTCAACCCTGGTATTCGAGCACGTGCAGGCCGGCGTTCCAGTCGCTCACATAAATCAGTCCGTCCGGCCTCACGAAAATATCGGCCGTCTTGGCGGCGAGCGCGACATTGGGTCTCGGGTCGATCAATTTGGCCGGCGTCGGCGGCCGCCAGAATGCGAGCTCCTTCGGTGCAAATTGATCCCTGAGGTCGAACACCCGGACGCCACCGGAATTGTAGGTGGCGAAAATGGTTTCCTCGCTCTGAAACGAGCCGGGCCGATTCTCATGCAGATTGTGCGGACCGAACGTGCCGGGGGCGGCGCAATAGTCAGAATCGCGCGGCACCGGCATGGTTGAAATCGTCACGGGATTTTCCGGCGCCCGCACATCGACCACGAAGATCTGGAACAACCCCTTCGCGCATTTTTCCGCATTCGCCTCATCGGCCACCACCGCGAGGTTGCGCCCCGGCAGCGGCAATGGCGTATGCGTGCCGCCCGGAAACGGCGGCGACCAGTTGATGTGCGACAGCAATTTCGGCTGGCTGGCATCGGAAATATCGTGGATGGTGAAACCGCCATCGCGCCAGGCGCCGTAACCAAGCCGGCCCGCCACGATCATGTGATGCAGCGCGTAGCGCTTGCCCTTCGGCGCGTTCGACACTTCACCGGCCGCGCGGTTCATGCCCGGCAGCCACCATTTCGAGACAATGACCGGCCTGGTAATGTCGTTGAGGTCGACGATGCAAAGGCAATGATCGGTGAGGCCGTCGAAATGCGCCGAAACATAGGCATACCGCCCGCCCATCCAGGACAGGCGGTTGATGCCTAGTCCCGGCATTTCGAGAAACGCGATCTCTTTCATTTCGCCGGGCTTGGAGATGTCGTGGATCGACAGGCCGCTGCGAAAGTTCTTCCGTTTGGTGATGCTGTCGGAGAGCGTGTTTTCGAAATAGCCGCGCTGGTCGCTATAGGACTGCATGGCGACGATATTGGCGCCATTGGCGAGGAGTAGCAGATCGTCCGACGATTGCAGATGATGCGTCCGGGTGTACTGCCCGGCTGTGAAAAAATTTACCGGTTTGAGGTTGCGCGGATCGCTGGCGTCCAGGATGGTCACGCCGTCGCTGAACATGTGACCGACATAGAGGTGATTGCGGTTCGACATGATCTGGATGCTGTCGGGACGCCCGCCGATGTCGCTGTAGGAAACGTGCTTGATCCGATGGCCGATCCCTTCCGGGGGCACCACCCGGTCCTCGGCGCGGGCGACCCGTGGCAGACCTGCCAACGCCGCCATGCCCAACATGCCCCGCAACTGTTCGCGGCGGCTGATCCTCTGCATGGCTTCCCCCTTATTTTAGTTTCTTGGCGACAAGCCTAGCACGGCGGAGGAATGCGGCAACCGCCATTGCGAGCTGCGTCGCGTCACGCGCAAGGACAAGATCGATGTCATGCGTGCGACAAAGTAACCCGACGGGCAAATCACCAAAAGTCTATCCAGCCCCTCGCACAAAAATATTCCGCTTTCGCCGTCGGGCAAATCAGCGGCATGACTCTGCCTGTCTCACCCGACAAGAGGGGCGGATCGCGATCGTCACGAACGTGCGGTGGGATGCGGTGGACGCCAGTAGCGTGCGGCAGACGAGCGCGCGCCAAAGCGGACGGCGAAGTCGTGTGGTCCTGGCGCCCCGATGCTGGCGTCAAGCTTTGCAGAAGTATCTGCGAGGTGACGGTGGCAACAAAGCCGGTCACCGGGGAGAGCGCGGTATAAGCCGTAAAACCATCGCGCAGGGAAAGCCGGGATGCCTCCGCTGCCCTGTATGCTCGTGTGCGCACTTCTTGTGCACATTGCACACGAGACCGCGGGTGCAGCGCGCATCCGGCATTCCCTGCGCCCTCTGTTATCGAGGGCGAGAAATACACGCAAACCTCGGGCGCAGTGCGTCGCGAGAATGCGAGGGTGTGTTTGTCGTTAGCCGTCATCCTGAGGTGCGAGCCTTGCGGTGCACCTCAGGATGACGGATCAAGATAGGCGCACGACTGACGCATCCATGCGGAGCCGCCGGTCACACTGCGATACCCCTCCCCTCCCGTCTTATACGCAAGACATAGACGTTCCATCTGGATCACGCCGCGGCCATGGGCTAGTCTTTTATCCAACCGGTTAATAAGCCGGCATATCCAGGGGAGAACAACGTGAGATCCAGGAGATTAGGTGCGCTTTCACTCGCGGTCGCCGCGGTCGGGCTGTTTTACGCCGCCGCACCCGCGCTCGCCCAGCAAAAGACCATCACCGTCTGGTTCGGCAAGGGTTTTTACAAGTCCGAGGACGACGCGCTGCTCGAGGCGATCAAGAAGTTCGAGGCCAAGACCGGCATCAAGGTCGAACTGTCGCAATACGCCATCCAGGACATGATCCCGAAAACGGTGGCGGCGCTGGATTCCGGCACGGTGCCGGATGTCGCCTATTCCGACAGCTACGACGTGCAGGCGCAGGGCAAATGGGCGTTCGAGGGCAAGCTCGAAGACCTCGCGGACATCCTGCTGCCCATGAAAGCTGCGTTCGCGCCGAACACACTGGAGACGGCGCTGCTCTATAACGACGTGGCGAAGAAGAAGGCCTATTACGGCTTCCCGCTGAAGCAGCAGAGCATGCACGTGCAAATCTGGCAGGACATGCTGGAGCAGGCCGGCTTCAAGCAAAGCGACATCCCGACCAAATGGGAAGATTACTGGTCGTTCTGGTGCGACAAGGTGCAGCCCGCCATCCGCAAGGCCACCGGTCAGCGTGTCTACGCCGTCGGCCAGCCGATGGGCGTGGAATCGACCAACTCGTTCCAGTCGTTCTACACCTTCATGGACGCCTACAACGTCAAGCTGGTCGATGACGACGGCAAGCTCCTGGTCGACGACCCCAAGGTGCGCGACAATCTGATCAAGGCGATGAAGGATTACACCGACACCTATGTCCGGGGCTGCACGCCGCCGTCCTCCACCACCTGGAAAGACCCCGACAACAACGTCGCCTTCCACAACAAGACCATCGTGATGACGCACAATTTCACGATCTCGATCGCGGCGAAATGGCTCGACGACGCCAACAATCCGGCGCTGACGCCCGAACAGCGCGCCGCCGGCAAGAAGGCCTATGAGGAAACCATCATCACGGCCTCGTTCCCCAACAAGCCGGACGGCACCCCGATCAAATACCGCTCCGACGTCAAGACCGGGTTGATCTTCACCACCGCGAAGAACAAGGCGGAGGGCAAGGAATTCGTGAAATTCCTGCTGCAGGAAGAGAACGTTCGGCCCTATATCGAAGGCGCGCTCGGCCGCTGGTTCCCGGTCACGACCGCCAGCCAGCAGAGCCCGTTCTGGCAGGCTGACCGCCATCGGAAAGCGGTCTACACTCAGTTCACCGGCGGCACCACGCCGTTCGACTTCACCAAGAACTGGAAGTTCACTATCCTGAACAACGAGAACGTCTGGGCCAAGGCGATGAACCGGGTGGTGAGCGAGAAGGTTCCGGTCGACAAGGCGGTCGACGAACTGATCGCCCGCATCAAGCAGGTCGCGGGGTAAACTTGCTTCTCCCTCTCCCCGCTCTTGTGGCGTAGGCTTACTCCCCCCTCGCCCCGCTCTTCGCGGGGAGAGGGTTGGGGTGAGGGGCTCCATCCACGAGTAATGCTCGCGGTGAGTCCTGTACCCCCTCACCCGGATCGCTCCGGACGATGCTTCGCATCGCCGAGGCGATCCGACCTCTCCCCGCAAGCGGGGCGAGGTGCACCAATAACGCCGGCCGCGGCACTCGGCCGGTATCGTCCTGGAAGACTGCACGAGTAAGCAATAATGGCAATCACGCTTAGCTCCGATCACGCGATACCGGGCGCTCCGCTGTCGGCGCGGCTGACCACGCCGCAGGTCTGGGGCATCGTGCTGCTGGCGCCCTACGTCCTGGTGTTCCTGGCCTTCGTGGTCTACCCGGTCTGCTACGGCCTGTGGCTGGCGCGCCATCCGGCGAGCTATGTCGCGCTCTATCACGACCCGATCTTCGCGCGCGCCGCAGTCAATACGCTGATCTTTCTGGTGGTCGGCATCAATTTCAAGATGATGGTGGCGCTGTTCCTGTCCGGCTTCTTCGTGCAGTCGCGCAGCTGGATCAAATGGCTGTCGGTGCTGTTCATCCTCCCCTGGGCGGTGCCGTCGATCCCGACCATTCTCTCCGTGCAATTCATGTTCAATCCGGAATGGGGCATGATCAACACGCTGATCTTCAAACTCACCGGCGAAGACGGTCCGAACTGGCTGAACGACCCCGCGGTGGCGCTGACCATGGCGATCGGCGTGCACATCTGGAAATCGCTGCCGTTCTGGACGCTGATACTGATGACCGGGCGGCTCGCGATCTCCCACGATCTGTTCGAAGCCGCCGATGTCGACGGCGCCAGTTGGTGGCAGAAATTCCGCTTCATCACCTGGCCGTCGATGCAGGCGCTCTACCTCACCTGCACGCTGCTTTCGATGATCTGGACGCTGGGTGACTTCAACAGCGTCTATCTGTTGACCGGCGGCGGACCGGCCGATCTCACGCACGTGCTGTCCACGCTCGGCATCCGCTATCTCAGGCTCGACCAGTTGAGCCTCGCCATGGCATCGATCGTCTGTGCGCTGCCGCTGGTGCTGCCGCTGGTTTATTTCATGATGAAACGGTTGTCGCGATGAAGCTGCCAACACTCAGGGAAATCGGCACCGAAGCGCGGCTCTTGCTGATCGGCATTCCCGTGCTGCTCTGGACCATGATCCCGATCTACCACATGTTCCTGTTCGCGATCTCGCCGAAGGAAGACGCGTTCTCCGGCAAACTCTGGCCCAACCACCCGACGCTGCACAATTTCCACATTGTGTTCTACCAGGAGCATTACTTTCTGCGCGATTTCTGGATCCAGTTCTGGAATTCGGTGGTGATCGCGGTCGCCACCGGCGCGCTGACGCTGCTGATCGCAACCGCCGCTGCGTTCTCAATCTCGCGGCTCAAGGTCGCCGGCGGCCGCATGGTGATGAATCTCGCGCTGTTCACCTATTTCATTCCGGCGGCGTTTCTGGCCGTGCCGATGTACCGCACCATGGGCAATTACGGCCTGCTCAACAATCACTGGTCGCTGATCCTGGCCATGGTGACGATCGCCTCGCCTTACGCGATCTGGGTGCTGAAACAGGCCTCCGACAAGCTGCCGGTCGAACTCGACGAAGCCGCGACGATGGACGGGGCGACGATCCCGCAACTGTTTAGATTGGTCTATGTGCCGCTGATGATGCCCTCGCTGGTCGCGGTCGGCACCTACGCGTTACTCTTGGCCTGGAACGAATATCTCTACGCCTTCCTGCTGCTTTCCAAGGACACCGACATCACGCTGCCGGTCGCGCTCGGCAACTTCCTTGCGGCTGACGATTCGCCGTGGGAATTGCTGATGACCACCGGCTTCATCTACGCCCTGCCGCCGGCCGCGATCTATTACGCCTTCAAGCGCTATATGGTCGGCGGGCTGACCGCGGGCGCGGTGAAGTCGTAAGCACCCATATTGCCGTTATTGCGAGGAGCGTAGCGACAAAGCAATCCATTCTTTTCCCGAGCAGCCACATGGATTGCTTCGCTTCGCTCGCAATGACGTTGGAATTAAAGTGGGGCCGCGCTGTCGCCTTGCGAACTCGACAGTTTGGAGGCGAACGAGGCGATGACGATCACCACCGCGATCAGCGCGATCACCAGGGTGCAGATCGCATTGATCTCTGGCTTCACGCCAAGCCGCACCTCCGAATAGATCCGGATCGGCAGCGTCGCCGAGCCCGGGCCGGTTGTAAAACTTGCGATCACGACGTCGTCGAGCGACAGCGTGAACGCCAGCATCCACCCCGCCGCGATCGCTGGCACGATTAGCGGCAGCGTCACGGACAAAAAAGCCCGCACCGGATCGCAGCCGAGATCCATCGCGGCTTCCTCGAGGCTGCGGTCGAGCGAGGTGAGCCGCGACTGCACCACCACTGTGACGAAGCACATGGTGAGCGTGGTGTGCGCGATGGTCACGGTCCAGAAGCCGCGCTCGGCATTGAGCGCCACGAACAACAGGAGCAGCGACAGCCCCGAGATCACCTCCGGCATCACCAATGGCGAATAGAGCATCCCGGAAAACAGCGAACGGCCCCTGAAGCGCTCGCCGCGCGCGAGGCCAATAGCTGCCAGCGTGCCGAGCAGCGTGGCGACCGTCGCCGACACGGCGGCGACGCGCAAGCTCATCCAGGCCGCATCCAGCATGGCGCGGTCGTTGAAGAATTCGGTGTACCAGCGCAGCGACCAGCCGCCCCACACCGTCACCAGCCGTGAGGCGTTGAAGGAGTAGATGACGAGGATGACGATCGGCAAATACAGAAACGCCAATCCCAGCGCCAGCGCGGTGATGTTGAACGACGATATCCTGTTCACCCGGTGCGTCATCAGCCAGCCCCTTCGAGCGTGCGGCGCTGCAGCCGGTCGTAGAGCAGCAGCGGCGGCACCAGGAGCAGCAACAGCGCAACCGCGGCGGCGGACGCCACCGGCCAATCCTTGTTGGTGAAGAATTCAAGCCACAGCGTCTGCCCAATCATCATCGAATAGGAGCCGGCCAAGAGATCCGGGATCACGAATTCGCCGACGATAGGGATAAAGCACAACAACGCGCCGGCGCCGACGCCCGGCAGCGACAGCGGAAAGGTCACCAGCCAGAACGCTCTCCCCGGCGAGGAACCGAGATCGGAGGCCGCCTCGAGCAGCGAAGCGTCCATTTTCGTCAGCGTCGCAAAGAGCGGCAGGATCATGAACGGGAGGTACGAATAGACAATGCCGAGATACATCGCGCTGTCGGTCGACAGCCACACGACAGGCGTCGAGACGATATGCAGCGCGAGTAGAATTTTGTTGAGCAGACCGTCATGCTGAAGGATGTTGATCCAGGCATAGATCCGGATCAGAAACGAGGTCCAGAACGGAACGATCACCAGCATCATCGCGATTCCCTGCCAGCGCTGCGGCAGCCGCGCCATGCCATAGGCGATCGGGTAGCCGATCAGCAGCAGGATGATGGTCGAGGTCACGGCCACGAAGATGCTGCGCAGATAGGAGGAGATATAAAGGCTATCCGAGACCAGCAGCTTGAAATTATCGAGCGATAATTCCGCGAACGCCGCCTTGATCGCGCCCCACCCTTCCGTGAGTTCGAACAGCGGCAGATAGGGCGGCTGCGCGATCGCGGTCTGCGACAGGCTGATCTTGAGCACGAAACCGAACGGCACCAGGAAGAACAGCACCATCCACAGATAGGGCGCGATCGCGGCAAGCCGCGCCGGGCGGGCGAAGATGTTGCGGGCGCTCATTGCTCAAGCACCACGCAATCGTCCGGCGTAAACCACGCCACCACGCGCTGGCTGGCGCTATAGGCGTCCATATCGAGCCGCGCGGTGTTGGCCATCGACGAGCGCAGCACCGCACCCGAGTCGAGCTTGACCTTGTAGACCGTCAGCCCGCCGAGATAGCTGACATCGGTGACCACGCCTTCGAGCCGGTTGATCGCATGCGCATTGGCCGCATCCGAGGCCGGGCCGCGGCGCGACAGCTTGACCTTCTCGGGTCGGATAGCGACGCTGACCACCGTCTTCGTGATCGGCTGGCGCGGCTCGGCGACCGTAAGCGTGCCGCCGTCCCTGGTCGAAATCATCAGGCGGTTATGTTCGCGCGAACTGACTTCGCCGTCGAACAGATTGACGTCGCCGACGAACTCGGCGACCCAGCGCGAAAGCGGCGCCTCGTAGAGCTCGCGCGGGGTCGCGACCTGTTCGAGCCTGCCGGCGTCCATGACGCCGATCCGGTTCGCCATCGTCATCGCCTCCTCCTGGTCGTGGGTGACGATGATGAAGGTCATGCCGAGACGGCGCTGCAGATCCATCAGCTCCAGCTGCGTGCTCTCGCGCAGTTTTTTGTCGAGCGCGGCAAGCGGCTCGTCGAGCAGCAGCACCTGCGGGCGGCGCGCCAGCGACCGCGCCAGCGCGACGCGCTGCTTCTGGCCGCCGGAGAGCTGGTCGGGCTTGCGCTTCTCCATGCCGTCGAGCCTGACCAGCGACACCATCTCGGCAACGCGGGTGGCGATCCTGCCGCGAGCCATGCCGGCGCGTTTCAGGCCGAAGGCGATATTGTCGCGCACCGAGAGATGCGGAAACAGCGCGTAGTTCTGGAACATCATGTTGACCGGGCGCAGATGCGGCGGCACTTGCGCAATGTCCTTGCCGTCGAGCAGGATGCGGCCTTCGTCCGGCGTCTCGAAACCGGCGAGCATGCGCAACAGCGTGGTCTTGCCGCAGCCGCTCGGGCCGAGCAGCGCAAAGAACTCGCCGGCCCTTATGTCCAGCGACAGCCGGTCCACCGCGCGGAAAGTGCCGAACTTCTTGCCGACCCCCTCGATGCGCAGCAGCGGCATATCGGCAGCCGCCTCGGCCGGCGACGCACGCTTTGCCGGCGCCGCGACCGCATCGGCTTTCGGCGTCTCAATTTCCGGCGATTCCTCAGTCATGTCCCCTGCCAGCCCTCGCTGCTGCAAGCTAGCGGCGGATCGGCGTCGGCTCAACCGCTTCGCAACGCACAGCCGCAATATTATAGTTAGTGCCGGTCATGTCTCTGCTAGGCTTGCCAACCACAGTTCGCATCATGGGAATAGAAGATGAACCGGGACAGATATGATCTGCCGCTGACGACCGCCTCCGACCGCGCCGCGGCGCATTACCGCGACGGCGTGGATTGCATGTTGTCGGCCTGGCACGGGGCCGAGGACGCCTTCGACCGGGCGATCCGCGAAGACCCCGGTTTCGCGCTGGCGCATATCGGGCGCGCCCGCCTCCATCAGCTCAATATGCAAGGAAGTGAGGCGCGCGCCGTGGCCGCGCATGCCAGCCAACTGGCCACGACCGCCAGTCCGCGCGAACGCCAGCATGTCGAGATCATGGCCGCGGTGATCGAGAGCAAGCCCAAACTCGCGGTGACCGCCGCCGAACAACATCTCGACGAATATCCCCGCGATGCACTGGTGCTGTCGATGCTGCTCGGCGCGTTCGGCCTCTATGCGTTTTCGGGGCGCGCCGACCACGACGCCGCCAAGCTTGCCGTGTGCGAACGAAGCGCCCGGCACTATGGCGAGGACTGGTGGTTCCTGAGCTATCTCGGCTGGTCGCATACGGAGGCCGGAAACCTCAGCACCGGCCGCGCTTTGAGCGAACGCGCGATGTCGATGCGGGCCGAAAACGCCAACGCCGCGCACGGCCTGTCGCACGCGATGTTCGAGCAGGGCGACATGGCAGCGGGCCAAAAATTTCTGTCGCAATGGCTGCCCGCGCATGACCGCAAGAGTTTCCTGCACGGGCATCTGTGGTGGCACATCGCGCTGACCGCGCTCGACGATGGCGACATCGACACAGCGCTTGGAATCTACGAGCAGCAGATCAAACCCGCGGATCGCCCATACCCGCCGCTCAATATCTTCACCGACGGCGCCTCGCTGCTGTGGCGGCTTGCGCTGGCCGGCAGGGATGGTCTGGCGCCGCATTGGCGCGACGTCGCCGCTTATGGCGAAAAATATTTTCCGCGGGCCGGAGCGCATTTCGCCGATGTCCACCACGCGCTCGCAGCGGCGGCGATCGGCAGCGAGGCGCTGGATGCGCGATTGGCGCAACTGGAAGCCCGCGCCGCCGACGGCAAGCTGGCGCCCGGCCGGTCGGCGATCGAGATGTGCCGCGGCATCAAGGCATTCGCCGACGGCGACCATGACGGCGCGATCCGCCTGCTCGAGCCCGCCATGACCGAGGTGGTACGGATCGGCGGCAGCCACGCCCAACGCGAATTGTGGGAGGACACACTGATCGTGGCGTACCTGCGCGGCGGGCACACTGAGAAGGCGGCAGGCTTCATTTCGGCCCGGCTCGACCGCCGGCCTTCCGTACGCGACGCGGCCTGGTCGCGGCAAGCTCAGTCGCGGCGCTGAACCGCGAACACTTCGATCGCCGCTGCGCGGCCGCGCAATTGAGCCCGGCCGAGCGGTTCAACGAGGAACTCCGGCTTGGGCTGCACGTGAGCGAGCAAGTCCGCCGAGACCAGCAAATTGCGGCCGGCCTCCTTGCAATATTCCTGCAGGCGCGCCGTCACGTTCACGGTATCGCCGAAATAGGCCAGTTGACGCCGCGAGCTGCCGCATTCGCTGATCACCACGGAGCCGGCATGCAGACCGGCCCGGAAAGTGGGTACCATGCCGTACTCCTGCCGGTAGGAACCCGCCTTCTCCGCTATGGTGTCTGCGATTGCAAAAAAGCAGTCGATGCAACGTCCACCCGGCATGCTGCCGTCGAGCGGCCAGGTAACGATGACCTCGTCGCCGACATAAGCATGCACCTCGCCGCCATGGCCGACGATGGCGGCATCGATGTCGAAGAAGAAGCGGGTGAGAAGATTTTGCACGCGCAGTTCGCCCATCGCCTCGGCAAGCGAGGTGGAGCCTGCGAGATCGAGAAACATCAGCACGCGCGCTTCCCGCACCGGCCGGCGATATCGACCGAGCGCCACGTTGAACAGCACGCGGCTGCCGACCAGCCGTATCAGTTCGAAGGCGACACTGACCAACAACGTGGCGAAGAAGCTCAGCGCAAAGATCCTGGGAAATGCGTCGGTCGGCCAGGTCGCCGCGGTCCGCTTTCCATAAAGCGCCGCTTGCAAAGCCAATACGGCGACGGCGATGGCAAGTGCCATGGTCGCGGAACGAATCGCCAAATCCGTCAGCAGCGGCCACCTGGAGACCCATTCGCTGCGACGCGACGTGAAATAGAGATGAACGCCCCAGCCGGCAAGCGTCACACCCATGCCGTGAAAGCCGCTTCGCAGATAATACGACACCGTGGTTTCGTCCGAGGGGTCGGCGAAATACCGATAGGCCATTCCCATAAGCAGGCCGCCCAGGGCAATGACGATCGTCGGAGTTATTGCACGCCGCATGTCAGATCCGCTGCTGCCGTCGCCATGAACGCCGCCAGGGCGTCGCGATCCGCCGCCGGCATGGTCAGGCCGAGTTTCGAGCGCCGCCACAGGATGTCATCAGGGAAGCGCGCCCATTCGTTCTCCATGAGATAGCGCACTTCCGCAGCAGTCAATTCCGGTCCGAACGCCGGGCCGAGGTCGCTGCGGGCTTTGGCATCGCCAAGGATCGCCTTGACGTTCGAGCCATAGGCTGAGACCAGGCGCCGGGCCTGATCCTCGCTGAGAAACCGCCAGCGCTCGCGCGCCTCGTCGACCTTGGTCTCGAACCGGCTCCAGGCAAAATCGCCGCCGGGCAGCGCCGCCTTCGCGGTCCAGCGTCGTGACATCGGATAAAACGGCGTCAGGCTCGATACGGCTTTCTCCGCGCGCAGACGCGAGGTGGTGACGTCGCCGCCGAAGATCGTGATCAGCGGCGCCTTGCCGCGTCCGTGGTCGAACATCATCGCGCCATCGCGCGACGACCGCCGGCTCGCCTGGTTCGTCACCATGTTGGCGCCGGAAACCGTCCGCACCACGTCGACGGCCTCGATCCGCTCACGAAAATAGCGGTTCGCGGCGTCGCAAAGATAAGCCACGTCGCTGACCGCCATCGCAACGATGGCGGGGTCGCCCTTGAAGGCATGGCCGACAGTGCCGATCAGGGTGAAATCGCGCTCATAGGAGCTGGCGAAAATCAGGCGGCGGTCGCTGTTCTGGAACACATAGACATTATCAGTGTCGAACAGGCGGCGGACGACGATCTGGCTCATCTGGGCGGTGCCGAGCCTCAATGGCGGCTGTCGCATCACGGTCTAGGCGACGATTGCGGTCCAGGCCCCGGTGGCGTTGACGAGCGCCCTGGCAGTCACGACCCGGCGATGGCCGCGGTCGATGGTCACCAGCCGCCAGATCTCCCCCCGCTCGGCACGGTTGCAGCGCGCGCCGGTGCGGATCACCGCGCCGCGCGCCGCGGCGTCGACGGCGGTCAGCACTACCAGCCGGGAATCGTCGACGACACAGTCGGAATATTCAAAGGCCGTGCCGAACGGCCGCTTCAGTGGGTTGCCGATTGGATGGTGGGTGACGTCGACGGTAGCGGAGCGCGGCAGGTGCGCGCGCGAGGCCAGCCGATCATACAGCAACAGCCACGACCGCAACTGCCAGGCCGGGCGTTCGTCGGCATCGGCGGGGATGGCAAAGCGTGCCGGGCGCACCAGATGCGGCGCGATGCGGAGCCAAATGTCGCGCTCGGCCAGCGCCGTGCGGACGCGAAGGAAGTGCCGCCGCTCCAGCCGCGCCAGATCGCCATGGATCAATCGTGGCGAGGCCGATGAGGCACCCGCGCCGAGATCGCCCTGCTCCAGCAGGATCACGCGCAAGCCCCGGCCAGCAGCGTCGCGCGCGATGCTGACGCCGTTCAGCCCGCCACCAATGATCGCGAGATCGTAGTCCGCCATGCGCAACGCTACTGTAGAGAACCGAAGTCCGCTACACCTACCCAATCTTGCGCGCGGGCTCCATGCCGGTGACGACACTTCGGCCGACCAGCGTGGCGTATTGCCCAATCGGGGCGGGCTTGCCGATGAAATAGCCCTGTACAGCGTCGCAGCCCTCTTCCGAAAGGAAGCCGAGCTGTTCCTGGGTCTCGACGCCCTCGGCTACGATCGACATTTCGAGACCGTGGCCGAGGTCGATGACGGCGCGGACGATCGCGGCCGATTGCGGGCTGCGCCCTAGATTCATGACAAAGGCACGGTCGATCTTGATCTTGTCGAACGGGAAGGCCTGCAGATAGCTCAGCGAGGAGTAACCGCTGCCGAAATCGTCCATCGAGATGCGCACGCCGAGCGCCTTCAGCCGCCGCAGCAGCGCCAGGCCGCGGTCGAAATCCTCGATCAGCACGCCTTCGGTGATTTCAAGCTCGAGCCTGTCTGGCGCGAGGCCAGTTTCCAGAAGAATCGAATGCACCAGGCTGACCACGTCGCCGTGCATGAATTGCGCCGGCGACAAATTGACCGCGACCTGCAGCGGCACCGGCCAGGAGGCGGCCTCCCGGCAGACTTCGCGCAGAATCCATTCGCCCATTTCGACGATCAGGCCGCTTTCTTCCGCGAGCGGAATGAAATCGCCGGGCGAGACGAAGCCGCGCACCGGATGCAGCCAGCGCGCCAGCGCCTCGAAGCCGATGACCTCGCTGGTGGCGACCGTCGGGCCGGACGTGGCTTGCGGCTGGTAATACAGCGACAATTCGCCGTTCTTGATCGCAACCGAAAGATCCTGGTGCAGCACCCGGCGATCGCGGATCTGCTGGTCCATCTCGGGCTCGAAGACGTTGATCGTACCGCGAGACTTTGCCTTGGCGCGGAACAGCGCCGCGCCCGCATTGGCGAGCAGGGCTGCCGCGTCCGCGCCGTTGTGCGGAAATACCGAGATGCCGGCGGTGCAGCCGGTGCGGACCGCCTTGCCGTCGATCTGGAATTCCTTTGCCAGCGCAATCGCCACCTGTTCGGCCAGCGCGATGCCGGCGGCAGGCTGCTTGCCGTCGATGATTAACCCGAACTCATCGCCCGAGAGCCGGGCCACCACGCCACCGCGTGCGGAGTCCTGCAGACGGTTGGCGACCTCGATCAGGACCTTGTCGCCCATCGCATGGCCGAACACGTCGTTGATTTCCTTCAAGCCATCGAGATCGACGCACAGCACCGCGAATTCCTCGTCGGTGCCGGCGCACGCCTCAATCATCTGGGCCAGCGCCTGCAGGAAGGCGGCGCGGTTCGGCAGATCGGTCAAGCCGTCATGATAGGCCATGTGCGCCATGCGCGATTCGGTCTGGCGGCGATCGGTGACATCCTCGTGGGTCTTGATCAGATATTGCGGCTCGCCGAAGTCGTCGAGCACCGTCATGCGGCGGGTCAGGAACAGACGCAGGCCGTCCTTGGTCGAGATCGGATGCTCCTCGGTGAGCAGGCCGCGCTTCTTGATCGCGGCCTCGTCGCGGGCGATGATCAGCTTGGCTTCCCGCGGATTGAAGATATCGGCCGCCGTCAGGCCGGTGGCGTCCTCGCGGCGGCGGTTGAGGATGGTCTCGGCGCTGCGGTTGGCGAGCAGATATTGTCCGTCGCTGACGCGCTCGACGATCAGCGAGACCGGAATGTTGTCGACCACGAGTTCGAGGAACTTCTTGGTGTTCTCCAGCTCGCGCGACAGCGACCGTCGGTCGGTGACGTCGTCGAACAGCGCGATCAGGAATTCGGGCTCGTTGTTTTCGTTGCGCGCGATCACGCGATTGGAAGCGAGGACGCGTTTCTCGGAGCCGCGCTCGACCACGAACTCGCTGCGGTGATAGCCTTCCGGCGCCTTCAGGGCCGACTGGTCCGCGGTCTCGATGCTGCTGGCTGTCTCGGGACGGAAGATCTCGTCGGCGCGCTTGCCGACGATGTGATCGCGCGAGAAGCGCGAAAAACGCTCGAACGCGCGATTGGCGAAAATATAGCGGCCGTCCTCGATGTTCTTGGCGGCGACGCAGACCGGAACGTTGTCGAGCACCGATTCCAGGAACTGCGTGGTCGATGCCAGCTTGCGCGACAGCTTGCGCTGCTCGGTGCAATCCTCATGGGTTGCGACGGACCCGCCGTTCGGCAAACGGAAATATTTGACCAGGACCGATCTGCCGTTGGGCAGTTCGGTGACCAGGCCGTCCGCGCTGGCGGCCTGGGTGTAGAATTGATCGACGCTGACATCCAGCGCGCCGCACTTGCGCCGCATCTCCAGGAGTTCGGTCCCGGTCATGTTGCGGGGAATGTCCGAGCGCACCAGGCCGTAGATTTCCAGGTAGCGGTCGTTGCAGAAGATGACGCGTTGCCGCGCATCGGTCATCACCACGCCCTGGTTGAGATTGTTCAGCGCGGAGGACACGAAGGCGCTGCGCCGGAGTTGCGAACGCTTGACCTTGCGCAAAGCCGTCAGCACCCAAAGCCCGGCGGCGGCCAGGAAGGATGCGACCACAATGCCGCCAATCAGGAGCTCCCAGATGAAATTGGGATCAAGTTCACCGAAATAGCTCGACGGCACGAAGCCTTTCGACGACGGCGGCGCAGCCCACGCCAATCGGCACGACACGGCAATGGCGAGCAGGCACACGAGGGCCTGCGCCGGAATCGAGTTCCTCCCGCCTGCCTGCCAATTCTTGCCAGCCATCAATCACCCGCGGATTTCCGGGCGGAGTGTCTGGCTTGACGGGTTTGGATCGGGTAAACGCCTACCCATGCAACCGGAAAATGTGACTCAAATTACGGCAATTGCCCTGACATGATTAATGCTTCACTAACAGGACCGGCTTCAGGGCGTATGTCGAGACAATCCAAGGGGTTGTTGGCGCACACTCCTGAACGAAACGATAATAAACGGAGCGCCGCGGTTGCCTGAACGCTCCCCCGATTCCCGGACTTGAATCGTACATGGACAAGGTTGATTGCGTCGTCATTGGAGCCGGGGTGATCGGGCTTGCGGTCGCGCGGCATCTCGCCCAGGCGGGCCGCGAAGTGATCGTGTTGGAGGCGGCCGAAGGCATCGGCACGGTGACCTCTTCGCGCAACAGCGAAGTAATCCATGCCGGCATCTATTACCGGGCCGGCAGCCTGATGGCGCAGATGTGCGTCAGCGGCAAGGGCGCGCTCTACCGATATTGCAGCGAGCACGGCATCCCGCACCGCAATTGCGGCAAGCTGATCGTCGCGACGACGCCGAAGGAAACCGAAAAGCTGCAATCGATCAGGGCCCACGCCGAAGCCAATGGCGTCGACGACATGCAGCTTCTTGACGGCGATGCCGCGCGTGCGCTGGAGCCGGCGCTGAATTGCGACGCGGCCCTGCTCTCGCCGTCCACCGGTATCATCGACAGCCACGCCTATATGCTGGCGCTGCTGGGCGACGCCGAGGAAGCCGGCGCGGCTTACGCGTTCCACACACCGCTCGCGCGCGCCAGAGCGGCTGCCGGCAGGATTGAAATCGAGACCAGCGGCGACGCCCCGATGACGCTGGAATGCAACCTCCTGGTGAACGCGGCGGGCCTGGGCGCGCCTTCGGTCGCGCGCAGCATCGAGGGCATGCCGATCGAGTTGATACCGGCGGCGTATCTCGCGAAGGGCAATTATTTCAGTTGCAGCGCCCGGGCGCCGTTTTCGCGCCTGATCTATCCGGTGCCGGAGCCTGGCGGGCTCGGCGTGCACCTCACACTCGACATGGCCGGTCAGGCGCGGTTCGGTCCCGACGTGGAATGGGTCGAGACCATCGACTACGCCGTCGACCCGACCCGCGCGGACCGGTTCTATCCCGCGATCCGGCGCTACTGGCCGGCGCTGCCGGATGGCGCGTTGATGCCGAGCTATTCCGGAATCCGGCCCAAGATCGTACCACCAGCAGTCGCCACGCAGGATTTTCTAATCCAGGGACCGCGCGACCACGGCGTCGCCGGGCTGATCAACCTGTTCGGCATCGAGTCGCCGGGACTGACATCGTCTTTGGCGATCGCGGACCATGTCGGCGGATTGGCAGAGCGGTAGCCAGCAGATCCTTTAACGAACATCGCAAACGCAAACCGTCCGGATGAGCGCATCAGCGCCCATCCGGCGGCGAACTGGCGTTTTCGATACTCTGCTGGAAGCCGGTTAGTGGAGAGTTTCGCTGGCGGTATGCTTCAACCGCTCGATCTCATCCTTGACCATCAACTTGCGGCGCTTCAACTCGACAATTTGCAGGTCGTCTGTGGAAAGGTGCACGAGCGCTTCGTGCAATTCATTTTCGAGGATCTTGTGTTTACGTTCAAGTTCAACAAGATGCGCCTGTAGTGCCATACGAAATCTCCTCGGTGGGTGAAACCTCAGATTCGATCCGGACGAGAGAGTGTACACCAGCCGCCGAATCTGTCGATGGGTATCCAGAATCGGGCCTCTCATATTTTCGGATTTATCTGTAACCAATCGTGACTATGGAACCGGGTCAGCTTGCGGACGGGGCCCGCAGGGACGATATTTCATCAACGGCTTCCGGAAGCCGTTGACAACCTCATCGTGCTTTCCAGTTAACGTACACCATGACCAACGAAGATGAGCGCGAGCTCGAAAACGAACTCGCCCGGCTGCAGCAGGAGCATCGCGATCTCGATGCGGCGATCGACGCGCTGCATCAGTCGCCGGCGCCGGATCTGTTGCGGCTGCAGCGCCTGAAGAAGCGCAAGCTGCAATTGCGCGACCGCATCGCCTTCATCGAAGACCAGATCACACCGGATATCATTGCCTGAATTGCCTGATCGTCATCACGCGGGCGCCGGCAGGGCGCGAGAGCGACGATGATGCGCTCAAACCTGCACGCCGCCGATCAGTGCGCGCTGCAGGTCGGGGCTGCAGGGCTTGGACAAAAACCGCCCGCCCTCCGGCAGATCCTTTTCCCCGACATCCACAAGGCCGAGGTCGTCACGATCTTGGTCGGCGGCCAGCCGCCCCGGACCGCGCAGGCGACCTTGAGGCGCTCGGATTGCGAGCCGGACGGCCGTGCACAGACCGCAAACCCATCTTGACTCCAATAGAACAAAAGAGGAACATAAATCCCTGCCGCCAGCCAAGGGAGTTTCCGCCATGTCCGCACCACCGCCCCTGTCCGACAACAGCCGCTACGAGCAGGCCTGCGATCAGGCGATCGCGATGTGTGACGGCAATCTGCGATCGACCATCAAGGCGCTGATCATGGCGAACGAATATCTGGAAACCGAATTGGAGGAATTGCAGGCCGCCATTGCCGCCGGCTGCGTGCCAGGTCATCCCTCACGCGCGACAACCAACGTCGCCTGACCAGCCAAACCGGAGCGACGATCATGGCCGATGTTACTTATTACGTTGCATTGCCATTCCTGCAGGACGATGACGGCTCGCCGGTCGCGGGCGCCGCCGAGGAGTGCCAGAGCCCGACGACCGCGCTGCGGCGCGCCGAGATGCTGTCGCGATCCGCCGGCAGCATCGGCGCGGTCGCGTTCAGCCGCACCGGCGATCCCATGGTCGGCGAATTCGGCGATGCGAAGTTGCTGCGGAAATTCGGCAACGTGCCGGACGATCTGAGCGGGCTCTAACTGCATTATTCGTTTGACGCGTTTTCCTCACGCCTCGTGCCGCCGCTGCGCCTTGCGGACGTACATGGCGCTGTCGGCCTCTTCCAGCGCGCGGCCTAATTCGGCATGAGGACCGAGCACCGCGACTCCGGCGGAGGCGCCGGCGGTGACGGTGCGGCCGCGAAAATCAAAGGTCAGAAGATCGATCGCCTCCTCCAGCGCGGCCGCCTTGGCCTTGGCATCGGTCTCGCTGAGATTCCACAACAGCAGCGCGAACTCGTCGCCGCCGAGACGGCCGACCATGTCCGATGAGCGCACGTGGCCAAGCAGCGTGGCAACGATGGCCTTGAGCACCTGATCGCCCGCGGCGTGGCCAAAAGCATCGTTGATCGCCTTCAAGCGATCGACGTCGAGCACGATCAGGGCGCCGCTCGCACGGTACCGCTTGATGAAGGCGATCGCGCGATGGAGCTCGCGCTCGAACCCGCGCCGGTTCGGAATATCCAGCAGGAAGTCGGTATCTGCGGAGGCCTGCAATTCCTCGATTCGCGCTAACGCCTGCGCCAATTGCGTCTTGAGCCGGCGGATGGTTGATTTGGGGTCGCTGGATCCAGCCCGTGCCGGAATTGTCGATGCGCGGGGGCCGCGCGGCGCGACTTTTCGCCCTGCGGCGGTCGTTTTACCGAGTTTTGCGGTAGAAGTTGCGGCCGCCCTGGTTTTCTTCTTCATGGCCTTCCCTGTGCAGGCTTGCTTATGAAGGCTTGCCGGGATTCACCAAGTCAGGATAGTCCATTCCTGATCCCTTGCCACGCCTTGGATGACGCCCGGGCCGACCCTATAATCCGGCCTATGTTTCTGGATTCCCGAACAGAATTGACGAGATGACCGCACCCATCGCCATCATTATGGGAAGCCAGTCGGACTGGGAGACCATGCGGCATGCCGCCGAGACGCTGGCCTCGCTCGGGGTCGAATGCGAAAAGCGCATCGTCTCGGCCCACAGGACCCCCGACCGGCTGTTCGCTTTCGCCAAGGGGGCGAAGGCCGCCGGCTTTAAGGTCATTATTGCCGGCGCCGGCGGCGCGGCCCACCTGCCGGGCATGGCGGCCGCGCTGACGGAACTTCCGGTGTTCGGGGTTCCCGTCGAATCCAAGACGCTGTCCGGGGTCGACTCGCTTTATTCGATCGTGCAGATGCCCGCCGGCATTCCGGTGGGCACGCTGGCGATCGGCAAAGCCGGCGCCATCAATGCCGCCCTGCTCGCCGCCAGTGTGCTGGCGTTGCACGATCCGGCGCTGGCAAAGCGGCTCGCCGCCTGGCGCAAGCGACAGACCGATGCAGTCAAAGAGCGCCCGGAGGGCTCGGCGTGACGGCTTTGGGTCAGGTGAAGCTGAAGCCGGGCGACGCCATCGGAATTCTCGGCGGCGGGCAGTTGGGCCGTATGCTGGCGATGGCTGCGGCGCGCCTCGGCCTGCGCTGCCAGGTGTTTTCACCGGACCCGGATTCGCCGGCTTTCGACGTGGTGCAACATGCGACCTGCGCGGAATATGCCGATGTCGAGGCGCTGGAACTGTTCGCCAACGATGTCGACGTCATCACCTATGAATTCGAGAATGTGCCGGCCGCGACCGCCATGGTGCTGGCCGCGCGCCGTCCGGTGCTGCCCGCCCAAAAAATCCTCGAAACCACGCAGGACCGGCTGATCGAAAAAAACTTCGTCAAGCGACTCGGCATCGGCACCGCCGATTACGCCGACGTCTCGTCGGTGGAAACCTTGCGCGCGGCGGTCGCGCGCATCGGCCTGCCCGCTGTCATCAAGACCCGCCGCTTCGGCTATGACGGCAAGGGTCAGGCGATCATTCGCGACGGCGACGATCCCGATCAGATCTGGGAAGATCTCGGCACCAAATCGGCGATCCTCGAGGCGTTCATCCCGTTCGAGCGCGAGATCTCGGTGATCGCCGCGCGCTCGGCCGATGGCCACGTCGAAAGTTTCGACGTTACCGAAAATGAGCATCGCGACCACATCCTGAAAATCTCGCGCGCACCGGCTGCGATATCGGACGCGCTGGCGGGAGAGGCGCGCGGCATCGCCGAGCGGATCGCCAATGCACTCGACTATGTGGGCGTGCTCGCGGTCGAGATGTTCGTGGTGGCCGGCAACGGCGCGCCCGAGGTGCTGGTCAACGAGATCGCGCCGCGGGTCCACAATTCCGGACACTGGACGCTGGACGGCGCCACGATCTCCCAATTCGAACAGCACATCCGCGCCATCGCCGGCTGGCCGCTCGGCAAGCCGGTCCGTCACGGCCCCGTGATCATGACCAACCTGATCGGCGACGATATCCTGAGCTACGAGCAATGGCTGACGGTTCCCGGCGCCACCGTGCACCTTTACGGCAAGGGTCTGCCCCGGCCGGGCCGTAAAATGGGCCATGTCACGGAAGTGACCCCACCCGCCAAAAAATAGCGCAAGCGGGCCAGCGCCAGGCCGGTTTTCATGGGCTTTTTCTCGCTTTCCTGCGCTTGTGACTGCAATCGCAGGTGGACATTCCCGGTTTAGTCTGGTACATGCCCGCGCTCAGGGTTCAGGGCCAGGCCTTTCGCCAGCCTTTTGCTTTACCAGAATTCCTATCCGATCAATTGAAAGAGGATGCCGCGTGCAGGTTCTCGTTCGCGATAACAATGTCGATCAAGCCCTCAAGGCGCTGAAGAAGAAGATGCAGCGCGAGGGGATTTTCCGCGAGATGAAGCTCCGCGGCCATTACGAAAAGCCCTCCGAGAAGAAGGCCCGTGAAAAGGCCGAGGCTGTGCGACGCGCGCGCAAGCTGGCCCGCAAGAAGCTGCAGCGCGAAGGCCTGCTGCCGATGAAGCCGAAGCCGGTGTTCGGTGCCGGCCCCGGTGGCGACCGTGGTGGTCCCGGCGGCGGTCGTGGTGGCCCGGGTGCAGGTCCGCGCGGACCGCGCTGAACCGCACTGACAGATTTGATTTGGAAACGCGGGCCTCAAAGCCCGCGTTTTTTGTTGATCAGCCTGACCTCGGCCCGGCCGTTGCTGCAATTTTGACCGATGCATTTTGCGGCATGCCGGGCTACCTATGCGGCATGAACGCGCGAGCATTCCGTTATATGGCCATTCCAGCTTCCTGTTCATTTTCCCGTGCCGCGCGCCTTTCGGCCGCGCTCGTCACACTGCTCGCGGCCCCACTGGGAGGCTGCTCGTTCGATCTGGGATCGTGGGGAGCGGACAAGGAAAGGCCGCAGCCCGTCGCGGAGAAGCCGACCGACAATATCAGCGCCCGCAGCACCAACGATTTACAGGGCTATGCCACGCGTGGCCAGGTTCTCGCCAGGTCCGGCAAGACCGAGGAAGCACTCGCGGAATTCGATCGCGCGATCGCGCTCGATCCGTACAACGTGCAAGCCCTTTATGGCCGCGGACTGATCTATCAAGGCGAGAAGCAATACCAGAAGGCGATCGAGGATTTCACCGCGGCCAACGGCCTGACGCCGCAAAAGCTCGAGCCGTTGCTCGGCCGCGCGACCAGCTACCTCGCGCTCGACAAGGCCAGGGAAGCGGCCGCCGACCTCGACGAGGCGGTACAAACCGACCCGAACAGCGCTACCGCCTGGTCAGCCCGGGGTCAGGCCTATGAGCGGCTCGGCGACAAGGCCAAGGCAGCCGCGTCCTATGGCCGCGCGGTCGCGCTGCGTCCCAAGGACGAAGCCGCGCGAAGCGGCCTGGCGCGTACCGGCGGCTAATTTAGATCATTTGCGGAAAGGCTACTTCGGCAGGACGGCGTGGAACATCGACTTCGCCGCCGACAACACGTCTTCGGCGACCGACGTATGCTCTCGCGTCGGAGGCTCGGTCACCTCGGCGCGCAGGTCGAGCGGGCGGGTGACCGGAATGTCGGCCGGCGGCGTCGGACGGTGCGGATCGACTCCTGCACTGGCCGCGTAAGGCGGCCGCGCCTGCGGCGAAGCCTGATCAACCGGCTCGCCTGCGGGCGTCGAAACCGTGATCGGCGGCGGCAGCGGGCGAAGCGCCGGCGCGAGCCGGGGAGTTTCGGGAGTGCGGGCGACCTCGGGAACACGCGGCGCATCCGGCATACGCACGGCCTCTTGCGAACGCGGCGAACTATCACTGGTCCCACGCAGACGCTCGATTGCGGCGCGCGCGAGATCGTTGGCGTCGCGGTGCTCGTCCGGCACGCTCGCCGTTTCAACCGGCGGCGCAGCAACTGGCACGGGCACCGGCGCAACAGCAGTCGTCACCGGCTGTACCGGAGACGGAAGCACGACCCTGACCTTTTCGCGCGGCGCGGGAGTATGACGGCGCTGGTCGGCCGGAACGCTCGCGGTTTCAGCCGCCGCGTCGACGGGCTTCGCGTCCGCGGATTTTACATCAACCTTGTCGTGCGGCTTTTCGACCACCGTCGGTCGTTCGGCGGCGGTTTTCTCCATGATGGACTTCTCGGAGATACCCCTCGCCTTGACGCCGGCCGCGGGCAGATTCGCGACGTCGGCGGATTTTTCGGCCGGCCTGACGTCAGCAGCCTTGGTGTTGGCCGCCTTGGCGGGGTCGGCAGCCTTGGTATCTGCCCCCTTGCGGTCGGCAGCCGATTCGGCGGCGACGACAGCGGCGTCCGCGGCCGGCCTGGTCGCGATGTAATGGTTGACGATGTACGCCCCGATGATGGTCGCGGCCACCGAGGGCAGGATCTCCATCGCAAACTTCTTCACGTAATTCAGCATGCCGGCCACTCCCCGCGCGGAATTGATGCGGGAACTTTGAGGCACATTAAGGGATCAACTGCGACAGATCGGTGGCAAATAGCTGATCCCTGGCAAGCCTTCGCGTCACATCAGCCTCAGCCGGCTCGAGAAACCGTGTTGAGGTCTGTTCCGGCCGGGGTCGGATTGCGTTCGCCGGTGGACGGTTAACTGCTCCCCAGGCCCACCCCGAGACCGAATCCGGGGTGAACCAACGCTTGGACTCCCAGCGGATGATCAGGGCTTCAGTTCGACTTCCAGGAACACGATCTCGCTTGTTGTCTCATTGAGCACATCGTGCTGCACGCCGGCTTTGCGGAAATAAGATTTTCCGATGCCGAGCTGCGCCTTCGAGCGCTCGCCGTTCGGCGCCACGATGGTCATTTCGCCCGCGGTGACAGGCACAATCACATAGTCCATCTCGTGGGTGTGGTGGCCGGTGGCGCTGCCCGGCGCCAGCCGCCACTCGGTGACACGGACTTCCGGGGTGTCGACCTGAACGTCTGACTTGGCCCTGAGCATTTGAATTCACTCCAGAACATTACGGCACGAATACCATGAACAGGAATACTGCAAACACCACCAGATGCACCAGACCGAACAGGATGTTGGTGCGGCCGGTGCCGAAGGTGAGCATGCTGATGACGAAGGTCAACACCAGCAGCACCATGTCCTGCGTGTTAAGTCCGAGCACCAATTGCATGTCGAGCGCGTAGGCGGCGACCGCCACCGCGGGAATTGTCAGCCCGATGGTCGCAAGCGACGAGCCAAGCGCCAGATTGATGCTCTTTTGCAGGTCGTTCTTGCGCGCTGCGGAAACCGCGGCGACGCCCTCCGGCAGCAGGATCAATAAGGCCACCAGCACGCCCGCGAAGGCTGGCGGCGCGCCGATGCTGGCGATCCCGATATCGACCACCAGCGAGAATTTCTTGGCCAGCAGCACCACCGCCAGCAGCGAAACCAGCAGCAGCGCGATGCTCAACGCCAGCATCCGGTTCGACAGCAGTGCCCCGTCGGCCGTGTCGCCCCCGGCCCCGCTGATGAAATAATCTCGATGTCGGATGGTCTGGGTATAGAGGAACACGCCGTAGAGGACGAGCGTGACGACGCTGACAAAGCCAAGCTGGCCTGCCGAATAGATGGGCCCCGGCGCCGTCAGCGTATAATTGGGCATAATCAGCGTAATGGTCGCCATCACGAACAACACGCTGAGATACAAATTGGCGCCCGAGACCTGAAAATCCTGCTCACGATAACGCAGCCCGCCGATGAAGATGCAAAGGCCGACAAGGCCATTGCAGACGATCATCACGACCGCGAACACCGTGTCGCGCGCCAGCGCCGGCACCGGCTTTTCACCGAGCATGATGGTCGCGATCAACGCGACCTCGATGATGGTGACCGCCAACGTCAACAATAGCGTGCCGTAGGGCTCGCCGATCCGTTCCGCGATCACCTCGGCATGATGCACGGCCGCGAACACGGTACCAAACAGGATCGCCAGCAGCAGCGCCGCGAACAGCAATCCACCGGCCGACGGCGTGAAGGTCAGGCCGAGCGCGGTAGCGACCGCAAACAGAATTACCGCGAGCGCCGGAAAAATCCACGACGATTTCGGCATCGGGCCGTGTGCGCTCATGCTGATACCCTCAAAATCCCGCGACGCGATCTGTCAAACCCTAGCATCCATCAGCCCCTCCCGGCGCCTATGAATTTTCGCGCGGTTGCCGTTGCGCCGTAAGCATCGAGATCGTTGTGGCCGCCGTCCGAGAACCGAACGAATTGCTTCGGTTCGTGCGCCAACGCAAAAAGGCGTTCGCCGAAGACGATCGGGATCGTGGGGTCGCGCGCGCCGTGCATGACCAGGAGCGGAGCGTTGACCCGCGCAATCCGCTGGTCGGAATGGAACGGATCCTTCATCGCCAAGCGCACCGGGAAAATCGGGAATGCCGACGCGGCGACGTCGGCGAGCGATGTGTACGGTGCTTCCAGGATGAGTTTGCCGACCGGCTGCGCTGCCGCCAGCGCCACCGCGACGCCGGTGCCGAGCGAAAAGCCCCAGACGACAATCCTGTCCGCGCTGTATCGCGCCGTCGTGAACGCATAGGCCGCTGCCGCATCCAGCAACAATCCGCGTTCGCTCGGCTTTCCGCTCGAGCCGGCATAGCCGCGAAAGGACAACGCGACGACACCGGTCCCGTCCGCGATCAACTCGCGAAAGCGGTCGAAGAAGCCGGCGAGATAATCGCCGTTGCCGTGGAAATAAAGGATGACGGGATGGCCGGGCCTGGCCGGAACGTGCCAGACGATGACTTTCTCACCGTCCGCCGTGGCCAGCAGGTGCTCTTCGGTTTCCGGGAAGCCGGCGGCCTGCGGAGGCGTGCGCTGGGTTGTTGGAACCGGAAACAGCAACGAGCGCTGCACGAAGAACAGCACGGCAAGTCCGCAGGCATAAGCGACCGAAACGACAACCAGAAGCCATTTCAGGACTGTCATGACTTCCCGCGCGCGGGGATTACATCCCCTTGACGATGTTCTCGGTCACCTTCTTGGCGTCGCCGAGCAGCATCATGGTGTTGTCGCGATAGAACAGCGGATTGTCGATGCCGGCATAGCCGGACGCCAGCGAGCGCTTGATGAACATCACGGTACCGGCCTTCCAGACCTGCAGCACCGGCATGCCGTAGATCGGCGAGGTCTTGTCTTCCTCGGCCGCCGGATTGGTGACGTCGTTGGCGCCTATCACGAAGGCAATGTCGGCCTGCGCGAATTCGGAATTGATGTCCTCAAGTTCGAACACCTCGTCATAAGGCACGTTGGCTTCCGCCAGCAGCACGTTCATGTGGCCGGGCATGCGGCCCGCGACCGGGTGAATGGCGTACTTCACCTCGACGCCTTCCTTCTTCAGCATGTCGCCCATTTCGCGCAGCGCATGTTGCGCCTGCGCCACCGCCATGCCGTAGCCGGGAACGATGATCACCTTTTGCGCGTTCTTCATGATGAAGGCCGCGTCGTCGGCCGAGCCGAGTTTTGCCGGCTTCTGTTCGCCGCCGGCACCTGCGGCCGCGGCGGTTTCACCACCGAAGCCGCCGAGGATGACCGAGATGAAGGAACGGTTCATTGCGTGGCACATGATGTAGGACAGGATCGCGCCGGAGGAGCCGACCAGCGCGCCGGTGACGATTAGCGCCGAATTGCCGAGCGTGAAGCCGATGCCGGCGGCGGCCCAGCCGGAATAGGAGTTCAGCATCGAGATCACGACCGGCATGTCGGCGCCGCCGATCGGGATGATCATGAGCACGCCGAGCGCCAGCGCGATGATGGTGATCAGCCAGAAATCGAGCGCTCTGCCGGAGATCACGAGGCCGACGATGAAGAACACCAGCGCGAGCGCCAGCGCGATGTTGATGTAGTGCCGCCCCGGCAGGATGATCGGCGCGCCGCTCATGCGCGCCGACAGCTTCAGGAACGCGATCACCGAGCCGGTAAACGTCAAGGCGCCGATCGCGACGCCGAGCGACATTTCGATCAGGCTCTGCGCATGGATGTGGCCGGGCGTGCCGATGTCGAAGGCTTCCGGCGCATAGAACGCGCCGGCCGCCACCAGCACGGCGGCCATGCCGACCAGCGAGTGGAACGCCGCGACCAGTTCCGGCATCGACGTCATCGGCACCCGCCGCGCGATGACCGCGCCGATGCTGCCGCCGATGGCGATGCCGAGGATGACCAATAGCCAGGCGGCGCCATCCGCCGGCGGATGGATGGCGAGCGTGGTCACCACCGCGATCGCCATGCCGATCATGCCGAAGAAATTGCCCTGGCGGGATGTCGCGGGACTGGACAGCCCGCGCAGCGACAGGATGAACAACACACCCGCCACGAGATACAGAATTGCAGCCAGATTGGCGTTCATCTCAGGTCCCCACTTGCCTTCGACACGGCGAGGTGCTTGCCACTCACTTGGCCTTCTTCTTGTACATCGCCAGCATGCGCTGGGTGACGAGGAAGCCGCCGAAGATATTCACGCTGGCGAAGATCAGCGCGATGAAGCCGAAGCCCCGCGCCCACCCCGATCCGCTGGAGATCATGCCGACGCCGACCGCGAGCAGTGCGCCGACCACAATCACCGAGGAGATCGCGTTGGTCACCGACATCAGCGGCGTATGCAGCGCCGGCGTCACCGACCACACCACGAAGTAGCCGACGAACACGGCAAGCACGAAAATCGACAGCCGGAATACAAAGGGATCGACGACTTGGGCGACATGCTCCATGGCTTCTCTCCTTACGCTGTCTTTTAGGAAGATTTGGGCTGGAAGTTCGGGTGGATGACGGCGCCGTCTTTGGTCAGCGCGGTGGCCTTCACCAGTTCGTCGTCCCAATTGACCGCGAGCGCCTTGTTTGGCTTGTCGACCATGGTCTCGATGAACGAAAACAGGTTGCGGGCATAAAGGCTCGAGGCGGACTGCGCGACGCGGCCCGCGACGTTGGTGTAGCCGACGATCTTGACGCCATCGGCATCGACGATTTCGCCGGCCCTGGCGCCCTCGACGTTGCCGCCGCGTTCGATCGCCAGATCGATCAGGACCGAGCCGGGCTTCATCGATTTCACCATGTCTGATGTGATGAGGCGTGGCGCCGGACGTCCCGGGATCAGCGCGGTCGTGATGATGATGTCCTGCTTCTTGATGTGTTCGGCGGTCAGGGCGGCCTGCTTGGCCTGATACTCTTTCGACATTTCCTTGGCGTAGCCGCCGGCGGTCTGGGCGTTCTTGAATTCCTCGTCCTCGACCGCGAGAAATTTGGCGCCGAGGCTTTCGACCTGCTCTTTCGTTGCGGGCCGCACGTCGGTCGCGGTGACGACGGCGCCAAGCCGGCGCGCGGTCGCGATCGCCTGCAGGCCGGCGACGCCGACGCCCATCACGAACACTTTTGCAGCGGGCACCGTGCCGGCCGCGGTCATCATCATCGGGAAGGCGCGGCCGAAGGCTTCCGCGGCCTCGATCACCGCGCGGTAGCCGGCGAGGTTCGCCTGCGACGACAATACGTCCATCACCTGCGCGCGCGTGATGCGCGGCATCAATTCCATTGCGAACGCCGCGACGCCGGCTTCCGCAATCGTCTGCAGTGCCGCCTCGTTGCCGTAGGGGTCCATGATCGCGACGACGAGCGCGCCGCGCTTGTATTGGGCGAGTTCACTGGACTCCGGCCGTTTCACCTTGATGATGATGTCGGCGTCCTTCAACGCATCCGCGCTGACGGTGGCACCGGCCGCGGTGAATTCGGAATCGGGCAGGCCCGACTTGACGCCCGCACCCGGCTCGACGGCCACATCGGCGCCGATCGCCTTGAACTTTTTCACAGTGTCGGGGGATGCGGCGACCCGCGGTTCGGACGGATCGATTTCCTTCGCAACGGCAATCTTCATGGGGCCTCCGGCGGCGCGGCAAGCGCGCGCGCAAGCAAACTAGCGCTATTTCCGCTGAGTTGGATACCGGTTTCACAACCGGCCGACGTGCAAATTATTCTGGTCACCCCGCCGTTGGCCGTGCAGCCGACGACGCGTCAGGTCAGGAAGAAGCCCATCAGGGCGACGATTATGACGACGGCAGCCGTGCCGTATTTGACCAGCATGATAAACCCTTCATAGGTCTGCTCATGGGCGGGATAATCATTGCCGTCCGCAGTCGTGTAGGCCACTTCGCTATGGTCTGCCATCGGTATCCCCAGTCAATTCTCGATCTGGCGTGCAATTACCGCAAAGCGATTGGGAGGGCAACGGCACAAAGCCTATCGGGTCATTCGGAAGGCCAATTATCCCGGATCCAGCGGGTCAGGCCGACCTCGCCGACCTCGCCGCCGGCGAGGGCAAGGATGATGGCGGTAGCGGGCGCCGGGTCGGGCTTAAAGGGGATGTGGTTGCCGCGCAAAAAGACCATCATGGCGTGGAACGCAATGCGCTTGTTGCCGTCCACAAAGGCGTGGTTGCGGGCAAGGCCGAACGCATAGGCTGCGGCGAGCGCGGCCATATCGGTCTGTCCGCAATTCCATTGATTGACTGGCCGCAAAACCGCCGTCTCGAGAAGGCCACGATCCCGAATACCCTCCGGTCCACCGAATAGCGCCAGTTGCTCGGCATGCATGTCGATGACTTCATCGACATCAAGCCAGACCGGCTCACTCATTTTGCAAGCGCGGCAAACGTATCGCGGTATTCGTGCATGATCTTGCGGGCGATTTCCATCGTCCGCGCGTGCTTGGGATTGAATGGCGAAAGCCGCAGGCTGCCGTCTGGTTGCTCGACCGGATAGAACTTGTCCCCCTCCTTGAGATTGAGCCGCGCAAGGAGTTCCTTCGGCAGGATCACGCCAACCGAATTGCCGATCTTCCGAATTTGAAGGGCGGTGTCCTCAAGTTTGTAATCGCGCGAGCCTTCGTTCATGCCGCGAGGTGCTTTATTCATGGGCAATGGCTCCGTTATACAGACCGTATAACAGACTTCCCGGTCCCGTTCAACAAATGTTTTACGGAGGTACCCGCGCACCCGCCTGGGCACCGCGGAGTCTAACCAAGCACGAAGTCGAACCGCCCGGCGAGCCAGCCGGCGTTCTTGGCCGTGCGTATCAGCAATTGGCGGCGAAACAGGCTGTCAGAACGGTTCTGTGGCTCGCCGGGGAAATAGAGCTGCGTGGTCAGCACGTGGCCGCCTGCCGGCTGCACCTTCACATGGATATGGCGCGTGCGGCCGACATAGATGCCGGGCACGACACTTCGTAACCGATAGCGTCCTTCCGCGTCGGCGAACTGATGTCCGCGCAGCCGAAAACCGGAATTGTCATAGCGGCCTCTATCGTCGGCCTGCCAGAAATCCAGCAAGGCTCCCGCGAGCGGCTTGCAGGCGCGGGAGAGTACGAAGCCAACCAGTTCGATCGGCTGCCCCGCCATCCCTTCTTCAAACAGTTCGGTTCGCTCGGGCGAGGACGGCTTGAAATACGGCCCCTCGGTCTGCAGCAGCGTTGCTTCATCGCCATCGTGGCAGGCGGGCGTGGGGGCAAGCGGCGCCTGGGCTGCGCCGGTATCGATCCCAAACAGGGAACCGGCGGCGAAGGCTCCCGCTCCAAGCACCGCGCGTCGGGTCGGCGTGTCGATCATGGGCCGCTCCACCTTTGTCGGAGCCGTCATGATGGGGCGCGACGACGGCCGAAATTTGTCGCCGCGGCCGTCTATCGACCCATCAGCCCATCGCTTCCAGTTCGTCGATCATGCCTGATATGACCGACAGCCCGCCGTCCCAGAATCTCGGATCCTTGGCGTCGAGCCCAAACGGCTTGAGCAGTTCGGAATAATGCTTGGTGCCGCCGGCGGCGAGCATCGCGAGATATCGTTCGGCAAATCCGTCCGCAGCGTTCTCGTAGACCGCATAAAGCGAGTTCACCAGGCAATCGCCGAACGCATAGGCGTAGACGTAGAACGGCGAATGGATGAAGTGCGGGATGTACATCCAGAAATTCTCGTAGCCCGGGCGGATGTCGATGGCGGGCCCGAGGCTTTCGCCCTGTACGCTGAGCCAGATCTCGCCGATGCGCTGGGCGGTCAATTCGCCGTTCCTGCGCTCGGTGTGGATGGCGCGCTCGAACGAATAAAACGCGATTTGCCGCACCACGGTGTTGATCATGTCCTCGACCTTGCCGGCGAGCAGCGCCTGGCGCTGTTTGGCGTTCCTGGTCTCACCCAACAGCCGCTTGAAGGTCAGCATTTCGCCGAACACGCTGGCGGTCTCGGCCAGCGTCAGCGGCGTCGGCGCCATCAGCGCGCCGTTTTTGGCCGCGAGCACCTGATGCACGCCGTGACCGAGTTCGTGCGCCAGCGTCATGACATCGCGCGGCTTGCCCTGATAATTCATCAGCACATAGGGATGCGCCGACGGCGTGGTCGGATGCGAGAAGGCGCCCGGCGCCTTGCCCGGCCGCACCGGCGCGTCGATCCAGCGGTCGGTGAAGAACCGCTCCGCGATCGCAGCCATCTGGACCGAGAATCCGCGATACGCCGTCAGCACCATGTTCCGCGCCTCGGGCCAGGCGATGGTGCCGGTCGCCGCGAACGGCAGCGGCGCGTTGCGGTCCCAATGCGCGAGCTTCTTCTTTTTGAACCAGCCGGCCTTGAGTGCATAATAGCGGTGCGAGAGCCGCGGATAGGCTGCGCGGACCGATCCGACCAGCGCATCGACGACCTCGCGCTCGACGCGGTTGCTCAGATGCCGGGAATCCGCAACGTCCTGGAAGCCGCGCCAGCGATCCGAGATTTCCTTGTCCTTGGCTAGCGTGTTGGTGATGAGCGCAAAGGTCCGCTCATTGTCCTTGAAGGTCTTCGCCAGCGCCTGCCCTGCCGCCTTGCGCTTTTCTGGAGCTCGGTCCTGCAGGAAATTGAGCGTCGGCTCGATCGCCAGCTGCTTGGCGCCGACCTTGAAGCGCAGACCGGAGATGGTCTGGTCGAACAGCCGGTTCCAGGCGGCATAACCGCTCTGGGATTTTTCGTGAAACAATTGCTCGACGCGATCCTCGAGCTGGTAAGGCTTGTCCTTGCGCAGATCCTCGATCCACGGGCGATAATGTCCGAGCGCGGGCGTCTGCAACGCGCGCTCGATCACGGTATCGTCAACGCGGTTGAGTTCGAGCCCGAAGAACAGCAAATGCACGGAGGCGGCGGTCAGCCGTTCGGAAACGTCGCCATAAAACTTGGAGATCGCAGGGTCGACGCTGTCGCCGGCGTGGACCAGGCCGGCAAAGGAACCAAGACGGCCAGCGAGATCGTCGATCGCCTCGTATCTTTTTACCGCCTCGGCGAGCCATTGCCCGCCGTCTTCTCGGGCGACGTGTTCGGCGAGCCTGCCTTTGTAGTCGGTCTCAAACGCGACGCATTCTGCATCCATCTTTTGCAAATCACTGATGACTTCGGGCGCGTCGATGCCGGAATAGAGGTCGGACAGATTCCATTCCGGCAGTTTACCGGTCTTGGATTTGGCAGTTGATTTTGCGACCGCTGATTTGCGTTGAGTAGTCGACTTGCGAAGAGCGGATGAGGAGCGCGAGGTCATCTTGTTCGAAACCTGTGTTCAATCATTAAGGCTGCGGCGGCGGAATCCGGGCGGGACGGCAACGTTTAACAGTGCGTTAATCGGCATCGGCGAGAGTGCCCCGATTCGAGACAGATAGTCGCAACGTGCGGGGAAAACCATGGCTGCCACCATTTTGATTGCCGATGACGACGCGGTACAGCGCCGTCTGGTTGAAAACATGGTGCAGAAGTGCGGCTATGAGCCCCTCGTGGTCGACAGCGGCGATGCCGCCGTGGCCCTGCTGACCGCCCCCGATGCACAGGCGATCGATGCCGTGGTTCTCGATCTCGTGATGCCCGGCCTCGACGGGCTCGGTGTGCTCGCAAAAATTCGTGATGCAGGTTTGACCGTCCCCGTCATCGTGCAGACCGCCCATGGCGGCATCGACAATGTGGTTTCGGCGATGCGCGCCGGTGCACAGGATTTCGTGGTCAAGCCGGCCGGCTTCGAACGGCTGCAGGTGTCGCTGCGCAACGCGCTCAATGCGTCGGCGCTGAAGGGCGAATTGCAGCGCATCCGTCACAGCCGCGAAGGCCGTCTGACATTTGCCGACATCATCACCCGCAGCGAAACCATGGCGGGCGTGCTGCGCACCGCGCAGAAGGCGGCGAACTCCGGCATTCCGGTGCTGATTGAGGGTGAATCCGGTGTTGGCAAGGAATTGTTCGCCCGCGCCATCCACGGCAGCAGCGAGCGCAGGGCCAAGCCGTTCGTCGCCGTCAACTGCGGCGCCATCCCCGACAATCTCGTGGAATCGATCCTGTTCGGCCATGAGAAGGGCGCCTTCACCGGCGCCACCGAACGCCATATGGGCAAATTCGTCGAAGCCTCCGGCGGCACGCTGTTTCTCGACGAAGTCGGCGAACTGCCGCTGGCGGCCCAAGTGAAGCTGCTACGCGCGCTGCAGGAGGGCACGGTCGAAGCGGTCGGCGGCCGCAAGCCAATGAAGGTCGACGTCCGGATCATTTCGGCGACCAACCGCCAACTGCTCGACCTCGTGAAGAACGGCGCGTTCCGCGAGGACCTGTTCTATCGCCTGCACGTGTTGCCGCTGACGATCCCGCCGCTGCGGATGCGGAGCGAGGACATCCCACATCTATTGCGGCATTTCTTGGCGCGGTTCAGCGCCGAAGAAAACCGCACCATCACCGGCATCAGCGGCGAGGCCATGGCACATCTCGCGCAGCTCGATTGGCCCGGCAATATCCGCCAGCTCGAAAACACCGTGTATCGCGCAGTGGTGTTGAGCGAGAGCGACCAGTTGGGCCTGTCGGACTTCCCGCAGGCCGCCGCCCAACACGCCGCGCCTGTCGCGCCCGCCTTGCTCGGCGAGCCGCTGATCGTCGGGCCATCGACGGCGCCCGCCATGGTGTCAGGTAGTGAGATACCGATTGCCCCGCTGGGCAACGCCGGCAGCCTCACGATGCTGACCAGCACGGGCGAGGTGCGGCCGCTCGAAGAGATGGAGAACGAGATCATCCGTTTCGCGATTTCGCATTATCGCGGCCAGATGTCGGAAGTGGCGCGGCGGCTGAAGATTGGCCGCTCGACGCTCTACCGCAAGCTTGATGAGGCTGCCGCCAACGATCCCGCCGACGGCACGCAAGACTCCAATTGAAGCCAGTATGAATCCGGAAACGATTGTGGCGTTCCGGAGGCTGTGACGCGTGCGCAACGGTGATTCGGGAACCTTTGAACCGTGGCTTGCCGGTGACAGACAAACGCCAGGGGGCATGGCAAAACCAAGTTGCCCGAATGCAATTGGGTTGTTCGGGGGTCAGTTTGTCGTGAGTTGCCCCGCATGGTGCTGGCTGCACGAAAGGGGCGCATGTATCGTCTGCGTTTGAATCGTTGCGTGCAGGCGTACCAACTTGAAGGCGATCAAGCCGGCGCTTTCGCGGGAGCTGGAACAAACGATACCTGAGGACTGTTCCATGTCGGGGCAGCTCCGCCCAAGGGGGTGTGACGATGCGTGACTGTTCGACCAACCGTGCTGGATTTGACCGCGTGCTGATCGCCGTCGCGGCAACCTTCCTCGCGGTGTCCGCGACCTCTGCACTGGCTCAGAGCGATGGGCCCCGGACAAGTGCGGCAGAACTCGCGATCGATGCGGCAGTCCCACGCCCCGAGCCGGCCAACGTCCCGCCGCCTAGCATCGGCGATTTCAAGATCGACGCCACCGCCTCGGTGCCCGATCCGGCCACGGCGGCCGCGCCAAGCACCACAGCGAAAGCGCCCGATCCGAAGCCTGCCGAGATCGTCACCGCGCCCGCCGCCGAATCCAAACCAGCCGAAACACCCAAGGACGAAACCCCGAAGAGCGACACCGCGACCACGACACCCGCAACGCCTGCGCCTGCAACCGCCACGGCGCCTGCCGCCGAGCCGGTGAAGGAGCCGGTGAAGGCCGCGAGCAACGTGCCCGCAGCCGATCAGCCGGTTGCCGATAAATTGCGCGAAATGCTGGGTGGAAAATCGCTGCGTTATTTCGACCGCAAGGCCGAGCGCACCGCGATCGAGAAGTTCTACTTCGCACGCGAGTATGCGCCTCAATGGACGCAGGCCGGCAAACTGACCGACAGCGGCAAGGGCGTCGTCGCCCGGCTGAAGGATGCGGCCGCCGAAGGCCTCAATCCGGCCGACTATCCGGTACCCGATTTCGCCGCGGCCACCTCGCCCGACCAGCTCGCCGACGCCGAACTGAAACTCACCGCCAGCATGCTGGACTATGCGCGCCAGGCCCAGAGCGGCCGCATGCACTGGTCACAGGTCTCGGCCGACATCCTTTATCCCGAGCATCCGACCGATCCGGCCGAAGTGCTGGCCAATATCGCGACCGCCAAGGACGCCTCCGCGGCGCTCGACGGTTACAACCCGCCGCACAAGCTTTATCGCGAACTGAAGGCCAAGCTCGCCGAACTGCGCGGCCAGGGCGACGGACCGGTGGTGCAGGTCGCCGAAGGCCCGGCACTGGCGTTCAAGGCCGGCACCAGGAAGCAGCCGGCGGTCGCGCCGGAAGATGCGCGCGTACCGCAATTGCGCGCCAAGCTAGGCCTGTCAGAGAATGGCGATGATACCCATTACGACGCCAAGGTCGCTGAAGCCGTGCGCAAATTCCAGGAGAGCGCCGAACTCAAGGCCACCGGTGTGCTCGACGACCGTACCGTCAAGGCCATCAACAGCCCGAAGCACGACCGGCAGATCGACACCGTTATCGTCAACATGGAGCGCTGGCGCTGGCTGCCGCGCCAGCTCGGCGCGGCCTCGCTCGGCAACGCCTATGTGATCCTCAACATCCCCGACTTCACGCTCAAGGTGATGCAGAACGGTGCCCAGGTCTGGGCCACGCGGGTGGTGACTGGAAAGCCCGGACAGCACGCCACGCCGCTTTTGACGGAAACGATGAAGTTCATCACCGTCAATCCGACCTGGAACGTACCGCCCTCGATCATCTACAACGAGTATCTGCCGGCCCTGCAGCAGGATCCGACTGTGCTGCAGCGGATGGGTCTGAGGCTTGAGCGCGCCAGCGACGGCTCGATCCACATCTCGCAGCCGCCGGGCGAGGCCAATGCGCTCGGCCGCATCCGCTTCAACTTCCCGAACAAGTTTTTGGTCTATCAGCACGACACCCCGGACAAGAACCTGTTCGCCAAGGAAGAGCGCGCCTTCAGCCATGGGTGCATGCGGGTGCAGAATCCGGATCAATACGCCTCGACGCTGCTCAACATCGTGATGCCGAACGAGCGCTACACGCCGGAGAAGATCCGCAGCATGTACGGCCACAGCGAGATCGATCTGAAATTCCCGACGCCGCTGCCGGTCAACATCACCTACCAGACCGCGTTCGTGGACGATTCCGGCAAGCTGCAGATCCGCAAGGACATCTACGGCCGCGACGCCACCATGCTGTCGCTCCTGAAGGGCGGCCGGACCAGGGATCTGGAAAACATGGTTGCCCGTGCCCAGCCGAATTTTACCCGTCCGCCTGGCTCGAGCCTTCCGGCCGGCGTCAGCTTCGCCAGCGACAACACCTACTATTCTTCCGGGCCCTCGTTCTTCGAACGGCTGTTTGGCGGTCCGCTGACGCCGCCTGCTCCCGTCGGCCGTCGACAGCAGCCGCGGCGGGTGATCACCCGTTAATCTCTGCTTCGGCGCATCTGTCGAAATTTTTAAGCGAAATCAACGGTCTCGCTGCTGCGGCGAGATCGTTTACGTTAACCATTATCCATCGCCGATTTGGCACTGGGCAATTTTTCGCCACAGTCGACGGGTTAGGTTAAGCCTAAGTTGGGGGCGGGGTGGTAAACTTCGGTTAACCCTCCCGCTTTAATAAAGCGTTCACGGTCTTTCGCCGGGGTTTGCGAAAGGGATGCATGATCGCTCGTCGACTGGGTGGGCTCATACGTGCTGGTTGGTTTCGCGCGCCAATTCAATCCGCTGTCGCTACCGAAGGCCGGACTTCAAATCGGCTTGACCTCGCTATTGCTCCTCGCCGGAGCCGGGTCGGTGCATGATGCGACCGCGCTGAACGAAACCCGCACCCTTTCCTTCCACCACACCCATTCCGACGAAGACCTCACCGTCACCTTCAAGCGTGACGGGCGTTACGACGAAGAGGCGCTGAAACAGCTCAATCACTTCCTCCGCGACTGGCGCAGCCAGGAACAGACCACGATGGATCGTCACCTGTTTGACATCCTCTGGGAAGTCTACCGCGACGTCGACGGCAAGAAACCGATCCAGATCATCTCCTCCTACCGCTCCCCCGCCACCAACGCCATGCTCCGCCGCCGCTCGTCCGGTGTGGCCCGCTTCAGCCAACACATGCTCGGCCATGCGATGGATTTCTACATTCCGGACATTCCGCTCGAGCAGATCCGCTACGCGGGCCTTAGGCTGCAGCGTGGCGGCGTCGGTTTCTATCCGACCTCCGGATCGCCGTTCGTACACCTCGATACCGGCAGCGTGCGCCACTGGCCGCGTATGACCCACGATCAGCTGGCCAAGCTGTTTCCCGACGGCCGCACCGTCCACCTGCCCTCGAACGGTGGTCCGTTGAAGGGGTATGAGCTGGCGCGCGCCGACATCGAGAAACGCGGCAATGGCGACGACGCGGCAACCGTCGGCAAGATGCCAAGCCTGTTCGCCTCGCTGTTCAGGGTCAGCAAGTCCAACGACGAGGATGATGAGGGCAGCGCTCCCGTTAAACCCGCAACCGCTCCTGTAGTGGCCGCGGCGCCTGCGAAATCCGCCGAGACCAGGGTTGCCGACGCTGTACCGACGCCGCGCGCGAAGCCGCAAGCGGCCGCCATGCTGCAATTGGCCTCGGCCGACGCCCAGATCGTCCCGGCGCCCAAATCCAAGCCAAAGTCCAAGCCGGCCGCGCAGGCTTCTGCCGACAAGGCGGAACCGAAACCGCAGACGCCCGCCGATATCATCAATGCCCGCGGCTTCTGGGGTGACGCGCCGACCACGGCCAATCAGGCAACGCCCGCGCAGGTCGCAGCGTTGAAGGCGCGCCAGGCCATCGGCGCCGCCGATCCGCAGCCGACCGCCAGCGTGTCCGAGACCTTCAACAAGGCGCTCGCCTACGCGCCCGCCGCCTCGTCTCCGGTCGACCGCGCCAACGTCGTCGCAGCCTCCGCGCCGATCCCGCACACCGTCCGGCCGACGCGCAGTGGCGCCGTTCCCGCCACTGAAATCAATACTGTCGTTGCCAAGGGAGTACAGGGTCAGGGCAGTGTGATCTCGACCTCGACGCGGCTTGCCGCCGCCAGGGGCAACGAGATCTGGATGCGGGTCGTGATGCTGGCGCCGAGCGCGAGCAACGCGATGTTGACCACGGTGCTCGGCGACACCGACATGACCCTGATGCGCAGCTACTTCGTCAAGCCACAGTCGGCGATCGCGATGACCTTCTCGGACGATCCGATGATGGGCATGACCACCGATTGCTTTACTGGATCGGCGACCGCCAAGCTCGCGACGCAGTCGTTCGTGCTGCGCACCGCGGCGCTGCGCTAAGCGCTCAACCCTTCGGCTGCGTCAGGCCGGCAAGCCTGCCTTGAGCAGGCCAGCCTCGTGGCGCTCGCGGTCGATGGCGCGCTTATAGTGCTGGGTGGTGAGATAAGCGGCCGCCGAGAATTTCGGCTCACACTTTAGAACTTCTGCCGCGTGCGCGGCGGTCGCGACCGCGTTGCCCATTTGCGCAAATGTGGCTGCGAGGAAGGCATGATGAGTGTAGTCGGGCCGCGTGATCCGCGAGAAGGCTTCGACGGCTTCGGCATATTTCTCGGCGCAATAGCAGGCGCGCCCGAGGTGGCTCCAGAAGCGCTCAGGATGGTACGGATTGAGGCGCATCGCCTTCTTGATCCAGTCGATGCCCTCCTCCGGCCGCCCGAGCCACGTTAAAAGCTCGCCCTGCTGCACCACGACAAGGTCGTAGTTGGGGTTGAGTGCGAGCGCCCGCTCCTGATGGTAGGCTGCCTTGTCAAGATCCTCGCGCATCACGTTCAGCGCGGCGAGGATCCGGTGCACGTCGGCGTCATTGTCGTCGAGCGCCAGCGCGGTCTCCAGCTCAGCGGCTACCTGCTGGAAGGTGGCGTCGCGATCCACGCTCCAGCCATGAACCCAGGTCTGGCCCAGCACGCAAGCTTTCCAGGCGTGAGCGTGAGCATAGTTCGGGTCGAGCGTGAGAGCGCGGTCAAGGAGGCGCTGCGCTTCGTCGTTGTCCTTACGGGCCGAGCGGTGGTGCAGCACCTTGGCGGCCAGCACGCACTCATAGGCCGCCATGTTGTCGGTTGGCTTGCGCTTCGCCCGGTCGTGCGTGGCGGCCTCGACGCGGCCGGGGAGCGTTGCGACGATCGAGCGGGTCATTTCGTCCTGGATCGCGAAGATATCCGCAAGGTCGCGGTCGTAGCGTTCGGCCCAAATGTGCCGGTCAGTTTCCGCATCGATCAACTGAACCGTGACGCGGACGCGATTTCCCGCCTTTCGTACGCTTCCCTCGAGGACGTATTCGACGCCGAATTCGCGCGCGACATCCTGCACCTTTACAGCCTTGCCCTTGTGCACGAAGGTCGAGTTGCGCGAGATGACGAGCAGGTCGTGGAAGCGTGACAACTCCGTGATGATGTCTTCGGTGAGGCCGTCGGCGAAGAATTCCTGCTCCGGATCGTCGCTCATGTTGACGAGCGGTAGCACGGCGATAGACGGCTTCTTGGAAATCGTTGTCGCCGCTGGAGCGGGCTCCGCATCCGAAGGCGCCGTATTCGGGGTCGGGTCAAACCGAACCCGAAAGACGCGGATCGGACGGGCGATGTTCTTGACGCACTGGTCGCCGAGATCCTCGAATGCGACGTCGTCCAGTCTCTCGCCGACCTGATCACGCACTGCGCCCGAGACGCAGATGCCGCCGGGCTCGGCGAGCATTTCCAGGCGCGCCGCCACGTTGACACCGTCGCCAAAGATGTCGTTTTCCTCAACGATCACGTCACCCAGATTGATGCCAATCCGAAACTGCATCCACCGCGCCGGCGAGACGTCGGTGTTCCGCCGCGCCATCCGGCGTTGGATCTCGGCCGCGCACAACACGGCGTCGGCCACGCTTTGGAACTCGACCAGCATGCCGTCGCCGGTGGTCTTGATGATGCGGCCGCGATTCCTGGCGATGGCCGGATCGATGAGTTCGATCCGATGGGTTTTGAGACGCGCGAGCGTGCCCGTCTCGTCGACCTCCATAAGCCGACTATAGCCGACCATGTCGGCGGCGAGCACCGCTGCGAGCCTGCGCTCGGGTCCAGGCACGTCCATTTCTCGGTCCCCTGACGAGCAGCCTAGCAGATTGGCGGGCACTTGCCCAAGCTTGTTTGCGCCGGAAATGCCTGCCGGCTGGAGCCTCACAGCATCCCCAGCGCCTGCATGTAAGTTTCCAAAATGGTCTCCTGCTCGGCGCGCTCATTGGCGTCCTGCTTGCGCAGGCGCACGATCGTGCGCAACGCCTTGACGTCGAAACCATTGCCCTTGGCTTCGGCATAGACGTCGCGGATATCGTCCGAGATCGTCTTTTTTTCTTCTTCCAGCCGTTCGATGCGCTCGATGATGGCCTTGAGCTGGTCTTTGGCGAATTTCGTCGCGGGCGCTTCCTGGACGGCGGCGGCGGAGGTGGCCATCTTGTACTCCTGAATGGAAATGAGTCATGCGGCTGAAAGATCAAGCGCCGCACGCTTACCGCGCGGCGCTTTTTTGTGAAGTTGACCCTCAAGAGTACGGCGCCTTGCGTCAAGGCAACATCGAGCTCATCCACAGCGCGCCCACAGGAGAAAGGTTTCCCCATGGTGGGGAGGCGCACGCAGGCAAGTGTCCGTAGTTTGTGTAAAACTTGGCTACGGCGCTGTCGCGAACCATGAAGCCCATGGCCCATCCTTCGAGACGGCACAACAGCGCGCTCCTCAGGATGAGGGCCGGAGCGCAGGGAGGCAACCTAGTGCCCGCTCTGAGCCTTCTTCATCGCTTCGAGCTGCTCGGGACTGGCGCTGCCCTGAAACTTCGATTTCCAAGTCTCATAGGGCATGCCGTAGACCGCCTCCCGGCTCTCGTCCTTGCTGATTCCAACGCCCTTGGCGTCGGCCTCTTCCTTCATCCAGTTCGACAGGCAGTTGCGGCAGAAGCCGGCCAGGTTCATCAGGTCGATGTTCTGAACGTCGCTGCGGGCGCGCAGATGCTCGACCAGACGTCGGAAAACGGCGGCTTCAAGTTCCGTTCTGGTTTTGTGGTCAATCGTCATGGCTGTGATCCCGCGGGGTTTGTTGCTCAGCATATTGATATCAGGTGGGAATTGTCACAGATTTTGCCATATCCGCGTGCAAAACAGGGTGGTTCGGGATGAATCCGGTGTCCCACATCGTGGGAAACGCACGTCGTGGGCGTTGACAGGCCCCGCCGGGCCACGCGAAATCGTTAATCATTTGATATAGCTTCGCCGCATGACTGGAAAAGATTCTCCCCGCGCAGCCCCCTTTCCCGCTCGCATCACCGCCTGCCTGCTGCCGGTGCTGGCGTTTGCGCTGGTGGGCCTGTGGAACGGTTCGGCGGCGGCCGACTTTCGGCTCTGCAACAACACCTCGAGCCGGGTCGGCATCGCGCTCGGCTACAAGGACGCCGAGGGCTGGACCACCGAGGGCTGGTGGAACGTGTCCTCGCGCAGTTGCGAGACACTGCTGCGCGGAACACTTGTCGCACGGTTCTATTACATCTACGCCCTCGACTACGACCGCGGCGGCGAGTGGTCGGGACAGGCCTTCATGTGTTCGCGTGACAAGGAATTCACCATCAAGGGCACCGAGAATTGCCTGGCGCGCGGCTTCGACCGCACCGGGTTCTTCGAGGTCGATACCGGCGAACAGCGAGCTTGGACCGTGCAACTGACCGAGGCCAACGAACAACCCGCGCAGCAACGCGTGCCGGGAATTCCAGGAACCGTCGGCCCGGGCGGCCCCGGTGGTGTGCCCGGTCTGTCGCCGGGCGGGACGCCTCCGGGCGGGCCCGGTCTGCCGCCAGCCGCGGCGCCCAAGCAATGAGGCGGCTCCGTCGTATCAAGATCCTCGCCACCCTCGGCCCGGCATCATCCGACAGCGCAATGATCCGCAAGCTGTTCGAGGCCGGCGCCGACCTGTTCCGCATCAACATGAGCCACACTTCGCACGACAAGATGCGCGAACTGGTCTCAACCATCCGCAATGTCGAGAGTAGCTACGGCCGGCCGATCGGCATCCTGGTTGATCTCCAGGGGCCGAAACTGCGCCTTGGCGCATTCAACGAAGGTTCGACCCAGCTCAAGAACGGCCAGAGCTTCATTCTCGATTCCGACAAGACGCCGGGCGACAACAGCCGCGTGCTGCTTCCGCATCCGGAAATCCTGGCGGCGCTGCGGCCGGGTCATGCACTCTTGCTCGACGACGGCAAGGTGCGCCTGATCGCGGAGGAAACCTCTGCCGACCGCGCCGTGACCCGCGTGGTGATCGGCGGCAAGATGTCGGACCGCAAGGGCGTCAGCCTGCCCGATACCGACCTGCCGGTGTCCGCAATGACGCCGAAGGATCGCGCCGACCTCGACGCCGCGGTGACGACCGGGATCGACTGGGTCGCGCTTTCCTTCGTGCAGCGCGCCGAAGACGTCCACGAGGCCAAGCGGCTGATCCGCGGCCGCGCCGCCGTGATGGCCAAGATCGAAAAGCCGCAGGCGATCGACCGGCTCGCCGAGATCATCGACGCCTCCGACGCGCTGATGGTGGCGCGCGGCGATCTCGGCGTCGAATTGCCGCTGGAGCGGGTGCCGAGCCTGCAAAAGCAGATGACGCGGATGGCGCGCCGCGCCGGGAAGCCGGTGGTGATCGCGACCCAGATGCTGGAATCGATGATCCAGGCGCCGGTGCCGACGCGCGCTGAAGTCTCCGATGTCGCGACCGCCGTCTATGAAGGCGCCGACGCCATCATGCTGTCGGCGGAGTCCGCCGCCGGAAAATTCCCGGTCGAGGCGGTCTCGACCATGAACCGCATCGGTGAGGAAGTGGAGCGCGACCCGACCTATCGTTCGGTATTGTTGGCGCAGCGGCCCGATCCGGAGGCGACCGTCGGCGACGCCATTGCGGATGCCGCGCGCCAGATCGCCGAGACGCTCGAACTCTCCGCGATAATCTGCTGGACCAGTTCGGGCTCGACCGCGATACGCGTCGCCCGCGAGCGGCCGAAGCCGCCGGTGGTGGCAATCACGCCGAACCTTGCGACGGGCCGCAAATTGTCCGTGGTGTGGGGCGTGCATTGCGTCGTGGCGGAAGACGCGCACGACCAGGACGACATGGTCGATCGCGCCGGCTCCATTGCGTTCCGCGACGGTTTTGCCAAGGCAGGCCAGCGCGTGATCATTGTCGCCGGCGTGCCGCTAGGCATCGCCGGCACCACCAACATGGTGCGCATCGCCTATGTCGGCCCCGACGGCGGCTCGGAGAAGTGACGGCAAGCCGTCATTCCCGGGGCCTGGACACAAAATTGCGAAAACAACCCCGTGCAACGTAGAACGGCGCCGGCTCGCAGCCGTCGTGCTGCGCTGCGTCCGGACGCGAAACGCCTTAGGCAAGCGTCGCGTCGAGCGTGATTTTCGTGTTCAGCAGCTTTGAGACCGGGCAGCCGGCCTTCGCCTTGCCGGCGAGCTCCTGGAACTTTGCGTTGTCGGCGCCGGGAACTTTCGCCGTCAAAGCTAGATGCACGGACGTAATCGCAAAACCGTCGCCCTGCTTTTCAAGGGTGACGTCGGCTTTGGTTTCCATATGCTCGGCGGTGAGCTTGGCTTCGCCGAGGATCAGCGACAGCGCCATGGTGAAACAGGCGGCGTGAGCGGCGCCGATCAGTTCTTCCGGATTCGAGCCCGGCTTGCCTTCGAAGCGGCTGGCGAAGCCGTACGGATAATCGTTCAGCGCGCCGCTCTTGGTCGAGATCGCGCCCTTGCCGTCCTTGATGCCGCCCTGCCATTTCGCCGATCCTGATGTCGTCGTCATGGAATACTCCTTCACCGATCAATAATGGATCACGCACAATTTGGCCGATTGTTGCATCAGAGCGATGTCAATTGCCGGTGATCCCTATGCGCCGACCAACGTCTTTGCCGGCAGCACCGCCTGCACCACGAGGCCGCGGGCGCGGGCGTCCATCACGCCGACTGCGCGCAGCGCCAATAATGTGACGGTCTGCACGGCGTCGCGCAGCCTGGCGGGATCGTCCAGGTTTTCCGGCGCCAGCGGGCCAACGAGAGATTCGTGCAGCGCGCCGAGCAGCGCGGTGGCGGCGAGCGACGTGTCCTGTGCTGGCAGATGTCCTGCACGCACGGCGGCATCGATTCGCGCGGCGATCTCGCCGGAGATTTCGCGGCGGCTGGCGAGCCGCGAGGCCGACACATCGACGTCGACCGGCTCGGCCAGAATGCCCCAGGCGAGCTTGCGCTGTGACAGCACATGGACGGCAACGGTCGTAACCACCGCGGCCAGCGCCGATGACGGCCCGGGGGCCGCCTCCGCCGCGCGGCGGATCGCAGCCAGCTCGTCGCGCGAGACTTCGGCGATCAGTTCGGAAATCAGCTCGGCCTTGGAGGGGAAGTAGCGGTAGACCGTGCCGGCCGCGACATTGGCGCGGACCGCCACGGGGGCGATCTGCACCGCAGCCATGCCGCCGTCGGCCGCAGCATCCCGGGCGGCTGCCAGAATGGCACTGCGCCGCGCCGCCAGCCGCTTCACGACCTGATGGGTTCGCCGATAAACCATGGCGCGTTTCCCCGTCCCCGGTGCGTCCGCCGATTGGCTCAGCCGAACGTCTCTTCACTGTTTTGGACGATTTACCACACAAATCGTCTTGAAGAACTGAACAACTATTCAGGCCGGATGACAAGACGCAAATATGACGGTCTGGGGCCTCCGCGGGGCTCTGCCGATCGCCTGATCCGCGTGAGGCCGCGATAACCGGATGTTATTCCGTCGATGATCGTAGGCCAATGATTAGATTAGTTTTTTGATGGGGACCATTAATCCACGCTAAGGCAAAACTAACGCCCCAACGTGATTACCTCAGGGTACGCCATGCCCGACCGATAGCACCGTCAGCACCATCAGCAACGCCCGTAGGCCGGCTATCTCAGTGCGTGGGTTACCCACGAACCGCGGTGCTCGCGCATCGGTCCGTCACTCACGTTCGCCATGATTGCGGCGCCGAGCAGGAGTGCCGAGAATGTCAATGCAACCAAGTCCCGCCAACTCCATGACATGCGGCCCTCCCCTTTTCCGCATACAACCCGGATCGATGTAACGAGTTCCGGCGCGCTTGTTATATTTGCGGGATGATCCCCTTGCGCGACCGCGACCAACAACGTGGTCAGCCTGAGGTAAGGTTCTGGTAACCGTAAAGGGGCGCGCCGCGTAACCAGCCACGATGTGGCCCAGATCGGGCGCTCAAGTCCCCGCGCTGGGTGCTGGCTTACGCCGTGGGGTGATAATGCCAAATGCACTGTTCGTGCTATTTGCTGGCGCTGGGTTCTTCGTCGCCATGTACGAATGGGTGACATTGATAGCAGAGACGATGCCCTAACTCGTCGAGCTCAGCGGTCCTCGAACTCTGAGTCCCGATAGTCGGCCAGCGCATCGAGCAGCTTCGAGGTCGCCGGTCCCACTACGTCCTTGAACGCGTCGGTCAGCTTGGACACTTCAGCGGATAGCTCCACCAACGCACTCTCGACGATGTACGAGGGAGAGACGGCGTCTTCCCATCTCCCCCACATCGACTCGATCTCGTTCACGAAGGCGGTGACGGTCCGCGTGACGGCGGCGTCGGCATCTTCAAATTGTGGATCGTCGTTCGTCATGACATGCCTCCCCCGCTGGCAGACGGCCGAGGCTGAAGGTCAGCGGGGAGTGTCAATGGGGCCGTTGATCCGCACTATTTGTCAACTAAACCCCGCCAGCACGACCACCATCAGCAGTCCATGATGACAAGGAAGGCGATGGTCTCGATTGGACTAAACATCCACATGGCTCAATGCAGCACCAGCGCCGGTTCGACGCTAACCGTCGTGCTCAACCATGTGATGTTGTCGAATTGACCCGGTTCGGGCCGACGTGGCGCTCTATCGCAAGGGCGCGCGGGTTGTGAAGACCTCGGAAAGAAACCCGCCGCTGCGCCCAAGCGCGAGGTTCGCGGTAGGGACGCGAGTTACCTCGCGCCCCCCGCACAGATCCGTGCGAGCCCAATTCGGGCACACGGCTCCCACCTCGGGTGTCTAACGGCGAAGCGAGTCTCTGGCCACGGATGAAGGATTCGCGGTTTCGGGAGCCAGTCGTCGGCCAACCGCTTGATCCGCTCCCAGGTCGTCCAGTCTTTCTGGCTCCGCTGCCGTAGCGTGCGCCGCCAGAGATTGGTGACGTGGAATAAGAACGCGGTCAGTGTCGAACTGTTTGTCGGCACCGCGTGGTAGTTGAAGTAGCCGGTGACGACCTGCTGCAACCATCTTCCCTGTTGGGGAATCGGCTGATGCATGCTCCGTCGCAATTCCTGTTTGATGGCTTGTAACTTTGCCTGCATGCGATCCCGCCGGGACTTCCGTTTGATTTGGAATTTTCCCCGACGAGTTTTGCTGCAGATAAAGGTGAAGCCCAGGAAGGTGAAGGTCTCCGGTTTGCCGAGCCCGCGCCGCTTGCGGTTTGCCGCCGCCAAGCGTCCAAACTCGATCAGCCGGGTCTTCTCCGAATGAAGCGACAGCGCAAACTCCTGTAACCGCTCACGCATCTCGTCGAGGAAGCGCCGGGCGTCGCTCTCGTGCTCGAAGCCGACAATGAAGTCGTCAGCGTAGCGCACGATGATCATGTCGCCCACAGCCTCACGCCGTCGCCAGCGCTCAGCCCAGAGGTCGAGGACGTAGTGCAAGTAGAGGTTGGCCAGGAGCGGTGAGATTACCGATCCCTGACCGGTCCCCTTGTCACTGACCGTCACGACCCCGTCTTCCAGGACGCCGGCCTTGAGCCATTTCTGGATCAGGCGGATGATGCGTCGGTCGCCGACGCGATGTTCCACAAACTTGATGAGCCACTCCTGGCTCACCGTGTCGAAGAACGAGCGGATGTCGGCGTCCAGTATCCAGTTCACCTTTGTGCTGGTGATCCCGACCAAGAGCGCATCCATCGCATCGTGCGTGCCGCGTCCGGACCGAAACCCATACGAGAACCCGAGGAAATCTTCCTCGTAGATCGCGCTCAGCACCGCAGCCGTGGCCCTCTGGACGATCTTGTCCTCAAGGGCGGCGACCGCGATCGGGCGCTGCCGACCATCCGGCTTGGGTATATAAACGCGCCGTGACGGCAGTGCCCGATACGCTCCCCGATGGACGCGGGCATGCAGGTCCTCGAGATTGCGCTCAAGGTGCTGCTCGTAGTCCCGACATGTCAGCCCATCCGCCCCAGGTGCAGCATTCTCCTTGAGTTCAAAGAATGCCTCTTCGAGGTGATCAATACTGACGTGGTGGAAGAGCGCGGTGAACTTCTCCTTCTTCCTTTGCCTTGCAGCTTGCCGTATGCGCCTCAGCGCCTGTGACACGGTTCCCCGGTACTGTGCCCGGCCCGTGCTTTGCTGATTCACATTCCCCTCGGCCCCCGCCCTTGGCTCCGCCAACTCCGCGGCCGGTTGCCCGGCCTTGTTCGTCGGCTTCACGGCTACTATGGCGGGGTCAGACTTCTCACGATCGTACATCATCGGCTACGGCTCCTCGCCTTCCCGACACGGACCAGTGCAGCACGCATGCTGGCGCTGGCCGACCATGAGATCTCCCGGTTCCCGGGCAAAGAGCGTCCGCACATGCCAGTGTCTACGACCACGCCGGGCCGTCTGGGCGCTCGCACTATCGCGCCCATCCGTGTTGCCTTCCGTCAGCGGAACGACGTCGGCACCCAGAATGAGGGTACTTTCGCGGCTCAATGGCTGGCCTATGCGCTCCCCTGTCAACGCTTCGCCGATGCCCTCGCGGGCATCTGCGCATGACTCGGGGTCGATGCGGTTCGGTCGGGTAGGATCGAGGCGCGGACCGGGCTTCGAATGATGCCGACGTTTCCTCGATCCCCCCTATCATTCCGTACGGCGGGTTTTCCCCGATACGGCTGGAAGGCTGGCTTTTCAGATGGCGCCTTCCCGGCTTCCACGCGAGCTTAAGTCTGCTCCCGACATTCGCGGCGTGTTTGCCAGTTTGCATCCATCCTTCGTACACCTCGTGATCCAACGGTTATCCCGTACTGAGCCGGGGCGCGGATTCGATCGTGCACCGCCATGAAGTGGGATCACCACAACCCCAGGGGTCCTCGCTCTTGCCCGAGTTATGCTGTCTCGAGCCGTCATCACTTAATCGACCCCATCCGCCCCACTCGTGGGCACATCGCATTTTCACCGCATGGCGGCTTATACGCGATGCCTTCGCTGTGCGGGAGCGCCTAGGCGACCCGCGAGTGGTTCCGGGCTTTCGCTATCCATTCTGTCCTGGCATACCGTCCTCTCCGACCCCGGGGAGTTCGATCATCGTCAGTTCCAGCGCAGCGATGTCGACGCGGCCTTCGCCGAGAGTAGACCGGCTCGGCACTCCCAAAACTCCCGCAATCCGTTTCACGCGGGCGATGACTTTCGTGGCTTCCTGGTTCACACATCTGCTACGGTCTGCCAGCTTGCTCGCCCCCTGCACGGATCTGACCGGTTACCCAGCCAGCGGGGCTTTTACATCCGGGCTTTCAGCGGGTTGGTCGCCCTTCCCGCTGCAGGATATAACTACAACAGCGACTGGACTCCTCTGTTGGCGGGACTCTCACCCGCTAGAATGGCAGCTAGCCTCGCTGCACCTACTCCTTCATCGTGATGGACTTGCACCATCTACTCCTTGCCGGTCTCCCGGCGCACTCCGCTTTGCCCCGATCAACGGACATCGTCAGGCTGTCTCGGCATGTCCGTTTCGTGCCACAAGGCGACATCGGCATTCCTATTCGATCACCTCGTCGGCGCGCAGCAGGAATGCCTCCGGAATTGTGAGGCCAAGCGCCTTGGTAGCCTTGAGATTGATCACCAACTCAAATTTCGTCGGCTGCTCGAACGGAAGATCGGCAGGCTTGGCACCTTTCAAGATCTTGTCCACATAGGCCGCCGCGCGTCGGAAGTTTGCACGCATATCGATGCCATAGCTCATCAGCCCGCCGGCCTCGACATGCTCTCGGAATCCGTACACGACCGGCAGTTGCGCCGCGATGGCCAGCTCCGCCATGCGGCGCCGCTCATTCAGGAACATCACGTCCGCAAGCGCAATCACGATGCGCACGCGCTCACGCGCCAGTGTCTGAAATGCGCTATCGATGTCAGCCGACGTGCGGATCTCGACGGGGATGAGATTGGCCGCCATCGCCTGCGCGGCGGTTTCGGCCCCCTGCCGCACGATGGGTGAATTGTTGAGATTTACCAGCATGCCCGCCCGTTTGGCTCCCGGCATGAACTCGAAGCCGAGTTCCAGTTGCTTGCCCACGAGAACTCACGTAGTCGACGTATAATCCGGTGACATTCCCCTTTGGGCGAGCGAGGCTCGTTGCCAGACCAAGGCTGACGGGATCAGCCCCTGTCACTGTGACAATCGGGATACTGGCTGTAGCCTGCGTCGCCGCGAGACCAGCGAGAGCATTTGTGGCCACGATGACGTTCGGCTTGTGCCGGATCAACTCATCCGCTTGCATCGGTTGTCGCGTCACATCGCCGTCCGCATATTGGTACTCGATGTCGTAGTCCCGACCCTCGACGTAGCCCAGCTCTTGTAAACCTTGTGTCAATGCGTTTCCATTGCGTTGGCCGGTTGCTTGCGACCCGCCGAGTAGCACACCGATCAGGGGTCGCTGGGCTGAGACCTGACCAAGCGTAATGACAGGCCGCGAAGCCACGGCTGCGGCAAAAAGGCCGATGAACTGCCGCCGCCTCATTCGATCACCTCGTCGGCGCGGGTGAGCAGTGTCGGTGGCACAATGATGCCAAGCGCCTTTGCGGTCTTCAAATTGATCACCAGTTCGAACTTGGTCGGTAGTTCGACCGGCAGGTCGGCGGGCTTCGCACCCTTGAAAATCTTGTCGATGAAGCCCGCGGCGCCCCTATATAGATTTTGAAAATCAGGGCCGTAACTCAGAAACAATCCTGCCTCTGCAAATTCTTTCAAACTGGACGTCGAGGGGAGCCGATTTTTGAGGGCCATGACGCCAATCTGCTGGCGATAGTTGAACAGCACAGTATCCGACACAAGGATGAATGCCTGCATTTGCTCTCGCACCATCGTTGCGAACGCGTGTTCAAGGGTATCCAAGCCCCGCGCCTCGACCGCGACGACCTTCAAACCGAGCGGCTGGGTCACGTCCCTCATCGACTCCAGCCGGGCAGGATCGAGTGCGCCGTCCGGATTCCACAGCATGCCCACACGCGTCAGGTTCGGCAGCGTCTCCTTTAGCAACCCAAGCCGCTTGCCCTGCATCTCGTCCTCGTTACCGCCATCCAGGCTAAACCCGGTAACGTTCCCGCCCGGTCGCGCCAGACTGGCGACAAGTCCGACACGGACCGGATCGGCACTGCTGGTCATGACGATCGGGATGGTCGAGGTCGCCTTCATGGCCGCAGCCGTACTTAGACTGCTCCCGGAAACGATGACGTCCACGCCGAGCCGAACCATGTCTGCTGCAAGCGCGGGTAATCGTTGCACCTCACCGTCGGCGAAGCCGTACTCGATGACGATATTCTGGCCAACGCGGTAACCGAGACTTCGCAGGCCCTCATCGAAAGCTTTAATGAAATTAAGTTGCGTCTGCCGGGACCCACCCGCGAGGTAGCCCACCCGGTAGATCCGCCCTGCCGGTTGCTGTGCACGCGCGGCCGGCGGCCATGTCGCCGCCGCGCCGCCGACTGCTGCGATGAATTCGCGCCTTCTCATGTGAGCCCCCGAGGAAACGCCTCGTCCTTGTCGCAACCCTAACACTTTAACGTGGGACAGCGAGCCAGAAAGGATAAGCAACCGGCTTCCGACGCCGCGACGCAATGTCCGCTTTGGGTCCAGACTGTGTGAAAACTCAGATGCCGAACTTGCGCGTAGAATTTCCATCTCGATTTCGTCGTTGCCGAAACTTATCGCACTGGTAGATGCTGCTGATGGTCGGCAATTGAGAAAACAATTCTGAGCGTCCTCGGCTCAGACGCGTTTTCACACAGCCTGGGTCAAAAACGGAAGTCGCGGCCTCGCGGCGGGATGTCTACTTCACCCCCGAAAGCGGACACTGGACGGACATTCCCGGAGGTCCGTTTTGTGCCAATTGCGTCACTTCGCGCCGCAAAAAAGGGCGTTACTCGATCATCTCGTCGGCCTGCGCCAGCAGCGCTGACGGCACCGTGATGCCAAGCTGCTTCGCCGTTTTCAGGTTTAAGATGAGCGTGAACTTGTCGGCCTGCTCGATGGGCAGATCGCCGGGCTTCGCTCCCCGCAGGATTTTGGCGACTTGGCCGCCAGCGCGGCGAGCCTGCTCATCGAAATCGGTATAGTATGACATCAACAGCCCGCCCCGCGTCCACAGCGGGTAGGGGCCGAAAGCCGGTTTACCGGTCTTTGCGAGAGAGGCCACAATCTGGGGGATGCGGGACGCTAGTCTTGGATCACCGGACACGAAGAACGCGCTGACGTCGTCGCGTTGCCCTGACGCTATCGCGCTCTCGATGTCAGCGAGCGTCGGCACCACATGCAGTGAAACCGCGAAGCCCAATTGCTGGGCTGCCTTTTGCGCCGCAGCCCGCTCAACCGGAACGGTGTCCGCAAGACCAATGTACCCGAGCCGCGTCAGGTTTGGCACCAGCTCCTTAAAAAATTGAAATTGCTTGCTCATCAGGCTCTCTAACCCACCCATGGCGTTCTGGACGTTGCCAGTTACCATGCCGCCCGGCCTTGCATAGCTCTCTACCCAGCCGAACGCGACGGGATCGATTGCAATGCTCGTGAAGACCACCGGCGCGTTCGGTACTTGCTTGTGGATTACTCTAGGAGCAAAGCCCATGATGACATAGACGCGGGGCTTCAAGCCATCCACCTCCTTGATGATTTCCGGCAGTCGCGCGTAGTCGCCATCGGCAAAGCGCAGCGTCAGGACATAGTCCTTACCTTCGATGAGACCGGCTTGCTTGAGGCCCTCGCGGATTGAGGCGATCCTTGAGGTTGAAAGTTGCTCACCCACCGTGCCTATAACCGCGACAAGCGGCAGGTTCGCAGCCTGCTGCGCCCGCGCCGCCAGCGGCCACGCTGCCGCTCCGCCGATCAGTCCGATGAACTCGCGTCGCTGCATGGCCGCCCCCGGTTGAGGAGAGATCATCGTAACGGCGCAAGCCAGCGCTTGGATAGGGGTTAGAGGCGGTTTTGCTACTGCAACATAAGTGGTGGCCGATGACCGTTGTGGGTCAAAAACGGAAGTCGCAGCCTCGCGGCGGGATGTCTGCTTCTCTAATCGGCCCCTCGGGGTCAAGCACTTTCAGACTAATCATTGATGATGAATTGCGCTGAACAAACCTAAATGAGTATTTAGACAAGATGGCAAGTAGGTTGATGAAATATCAATGCAAACTTAACGTCATTTGATGATTTTAAACGCCGATGAAAAATCGTCGTCAATAACCGGATGTTAAGCGGTTTGGCGCAACTGTGCCGCGCAACTCATCGGTGCGGCATGGTCAATTCGAACGCTGGCTTGGCCTGGCGGCTGTTTCATTTGAACTGGATCCCCATCGCCGTCATGGGGGGCGTGCTGCTGCTCGGGGTCGCCTTTTGGGGCTTCTCATTTGAACCGGTCGCCCTTGCGATTCCCACCGCAATTGCTGCCGCGCTGGCAGTGACGGTCTATCTCTATGCCTTCGCAAAAGCCGATCAGGCGGATCCCAAGCTGATTTTTTCGCTTGGCGCGATTTCCCAACTGTTTTTCGTCGTCATCATCATGGGGCCGCTGACTTATGTCGCGGGCGTGGCCAATTGGCCGCTGCAGGATCACGCTTTGCTGGCGATCGATCGCGCGATGCGAATGGATCCGGAAGTGATTGCGAGATTCGTCAACGATCGTGACTGGCTCGGCGGATTGCTGCTACGCGGCTACGGCCTGATCAAGATCATGCTGCTCGCCATCCCGATCGCGCTCACCCTGACATTGCGGCTGGTGCGGCTGCAGGTGTTCGTTTTTGCGTTCAGCGTGGCGCTGATCATTACCGTGGTGATTTCGGCCTTCATTCCGGCGGTAGGAACCTATTACGGCCTCGCCATCGCGCCATCGCAATTCCAGTCGCTGGATTCTTCGTTGTACGCGGCGCAGTTGCGCGACATCCTGGCCTTGCGCGACGGATCACTGCGTCATCTTGAACTGTTCAAGCTCACCGGCATCGTATCCTTCCCGAGCTTCCACGCGGCATCGGCCGTCCTCTACATGTGGGCGCTGTGGCCGGTGCGCTTCTTTGGCGGCCTTGCGGCCGCGCTCAATCTGCTGATGGTCGCGTCCACACCGGTGATCGGCGCGCATTACATGATTGATGTTTTCGGTGGTGTCGCGCTGGCCGCTATCTCAATCGTCCTCGGCAAGTACTTTCTGAACAGTGTGGCGCCCGCCTCGTCGATGGCGCAGGCGGCGCAACCGGCCGCGCTGGTGCCGGTCCTGGATTAGGCAAGCCTGGTCGATCAAGTCTGGCGAGATCGCAGCTCGGTTCGGTTAACGGCTTCTTCGCCAAACCTCGTCATTCTCCCACGCAGAAGCGCGCGGGTTTATCGAACCGTATTGCGGCCGTGGTCCAATAGCGCAGCCGGAGCCATCCGTTTCGCCTGTCCCGCCAACACAAGGTGCAGATGTCTATCTCCATCGCCCACCCGATCGCCAATGGCGCAAATCTCCGCAGCCTTGTGCGGGCACTGGTTCCGCTGCTTGCCGGTGCGGGCGCCTATCTGATCTTTCTGTCGATCGGCGAAATCCTGTTGCGGGATTCCGACACGCTTTGGCAGATCAGGATCGGGCAGTGGATCGTCGCGCACGGCGCCATGCCCTACACGGACGTTCATTCGTTCACCCGGTTTGGCGAGCCCTGGATGTCGAGCTCCTGGCTCTCGCAGGTGCTCTACGCCGTCTCCTATGCGTCACTTGATTGGGCCGGGCCGGTTATACTGACCTCGCTCGCGATCGGCGCGACGGTCGCGATCTTCGTCTATTTGCTCGACGAGTATGTCGATCCAGCGCGCTCGATATTTCTTGTCACGCTGGCGGTGCTGATGTCGGCCACGCACTTCCTGGCGCGTCCACACATGCTGGCGTTCCCGTTCATGGTGGCGTTTCTCGGCGGACTGATGGCGGCTGCGGATCGTCGCAGTGCGCCGTCGTGGCTGTTGCTGCCGGTATTGGCACTGTGGGCCAATCTGCATGGGGGCTTCGTGCTGGGATTAGCGCTGATCGGCCCGATCGGGCTGGAAGCGCTTTGGAGCAGCGAGGCTAAGGACCGCGTGGCGCTTGCCGTGCGATGGGGGTTGTTCGGCCTTGCCGCCGTTGCAGCGTGCTGCTGCACGCCCTACGGCTGGGACACCTTGCTGGGCGCCGCAAAAATTCTCAGTCTGGGCAAGCTGCTGACGATGATCTGGGAGTGGATGCCGACCAATTTCGGCACCTGGACCTTCTTCGAGTATTCCCTGCTCGGGCTGATCGGCCTCGGCTTCTATCGTGGACTCACGCTGTCTGTGCCCAGAATCATCCTGCTGTTGGGCCTGACCGACATGGCCCTGGCGCACGCGAGAAACATCGAGATCTTCGCCTTCATTGCTCCGCTTGCTCTGGCCAAGCCGTTTGCCGAACAGTTGGGAACGCTCCTGACCGGCGCTGCTCCTGTTCGAGAGGGCCAGCCCCGGTCCCATGTTGTGATGCTTGCGGCGCTGACGATCACCGTCGCGGGATGGGTTTCCACGAAGGCCTTCGTGGTAAACCATCCGTTTTCGTTCCTCGAGTTGCAGAGGCCTGTCGCGGCGGTCGACGCGCTCCAGAAGCGACACGCCCAGCGGATTTTCAGCACCTCGCCCTTCGGCGGATATTTGCTGTCCCGCGACATCAAGACTTTCATCGACGGCCGCGCAGAGCTGTATGGCGAACAATTCGTCGTCGACTATTTCGATGCGGTTACGGCCAAGGATGTCGACACCCTGCTGCACCTGCTCGACAAATACCAGATCGACGCCACCCTGCTGACCCCAACCCTGCCCGCCACCAAGGTGCTGGATCACATCGCGGGCTGGAAGCGGCTGTATGCGGATGACATCGCAGTCGTCCACGTCCGCGACGACCGGCCGAAGAACGATCCAATCTCCGTGCCGGAATTGCGCAGATAGCCGCGACCGTGGACGCGGAACGACTTAATTCCCCGTCTGCAATTCCCCGAACCGCTCCCAGGTCTTGCCGTTGAAGCGCATGAACTGCATCTGGTCGACCGGGACATGGTCGGTCGGCGAGGTATTGACCTTGATGCCCGGCAGCAGCATCGGCAATTCGAGATCCTTGATCGCATAGGCCTGTTTGAGGATGTTCTCGGTCGACAGATCGTCGCCGCAGGCTTTCAGCACCGCCTCCAGCGCCATCGCGCTGTTGTAGGAGTTGACGTAGTTGGTGTCGTGTAGATCGCCGTCGGGCACGTATTTGACCATGAACTCCCGCCAACCCTTGACGCCGGGATCGTCCTTCCAGGCGGGATCGTCGGGGTCCTTGACGTAGGCGGTGGAGAGGATGCCGGTGCCGGCCTCGACGCCCGCCGGCTCCATCACGGTCGATATCCAGACCGCGACGTTGGAGAGGAACGTCATCGGCCGCCAGCCGATCTCGAACGCCTTGCGGATCGATTGCGCGGCGAATTTCGGCGTCGCCGCGATCACGAACACGTCGGCACCGGAGGCCTTCAACTTCACGATCTGGGAGTCGATGGTCGGATCGGAGATTTCGTAGGTCGCGCCGGTGACCAGCGAATTGTATTTCTCGCCGAGCACGTCCTTCAGGCCCAACAGATAATCGCGCCCGTAGTCGTCGTTCTGCGAGATGACGGCGAATTTGGCGTTGGGGTTCTTCGCCAGCGCATAGCGCGCGTAGAGCCGCGCCTCGTAGCGGAACGGCCCCTGCACGCCCATCGTGGCCTGCGGATATTGCGTGATGTCGGCGAATTTCGAGGCGCCGGAGCCGATGAACAATTGCGGGATGTTCTTGCCCTGCAGATATTTCGCAATCGCAGTGTTATGGGCGGTGCCGATCGAGGAGAAGATCAGCGCGACCTCGTCGCTCTCCACCAGCCGCCGCGTCTGCTCCACCGTCTTCGGCGGCGCGTAGCTGTCGTCGAGCGAGATCAGAGTGACCTTGCGGCCGTTGATGCCACCGCGCTCGTTGACCATCTTGAAGTAACCGACCTCGCCCTTGCCGAGCGCGCCGAACGCGGAGACCGGGCCGCTATAGGGCATGGTCTGGCCGATCTTGATTTCGGTAGCGCTGACGCCTCGCATCTCGGCCGACATCGCGGCTGGTGGCAGCAACAGACAAGCGATGGCGCCCAGCGCGCGAACTCCCGTGACGAAACGCATCGGCATCCCTCCCCTTGTGTCGTCAGCCGCGCCTAAGTCGGCGCGGAGCGGCCGGTATCTGGCTCCGGCGAGCGGGAACATGCCACGGCGATGCGGCGGACGCCAACCCTATTCGCGGTGGAGAGCGCGTACTTCCGCCGCAGATCATAATCGCTTCGCCGCCACCGCGTTGGACATCAGCGACCGGACGCCGGTCCGATGGAACGGGACGATGAAGAACAGATAGATTTTGCCAAATACGTTGTGCACCGAGCAGATCGTCGAGACGACAACGCTTTCGGCATCGCCGTCGGCCACCTTCAGCACCGAAAGCCTGAAGTCGAGGTGCTTGTTGTTGCGGCCCGCGACAATTTCATTGTCGCCGATGAAGAAGATCGGCCAAGGGCCGATCTTCTCGCCAACATGATAGGTCGCGCGCAACGTGGGGTGAAGGATTTCGGCAACCGTCGGCGCTTCCAGACCGAATTGCCTGACGACGGCGTTGCGCGTGATCAGCAAGGCCCTCATCCACAAGGGCGTATGACCGAACAGGGCAAAGAAGATTTCGACGATTGAAAGTTCCGGACGCATCAGCGGCGCGCGGTAGGAATCATGAAAATACGCGGATTGGATCAGGTCCCGGCTCAGCGCGCTGCTGGCGGGTACGTCGCACTCGATGATTTGCACGGCATGCTCCTCACTTCGGGCGCGAGATCCGTTGAGCCTTTGGTATCACGAATTTCAGACCCGACCACGTCTGGTCGACCGCGCAGACCTTGATATCGACCAGCCCCAGCGGCAGCGCCGTATCCCGAAGCACAATATCGCTCAGGTCAGTCGTAACGCCGGAAGATTTCTTCGGCCACGACACCCAGACCATGCCATCTGGCTTGATTGCTGTGCGATAACGCCTGAGCTTGTCACCGAGCCCCGCCGCGTTGGCGGCAAACAGATGGACCATGTCGATAGCGCCTGTCAGACGCGGCACGATCGTGACTCGTGCGGGCAATTTGCCGGTGATGCTGGCGTAATCAGCCGGTGCGCCCGCCACAAAAATGCGAAAGCCCGGCTTGATGCCGAGCTTCTGCACGAGTGGTGTGCCGGAATAACCCGACGGCACGGGCATGACGTCTACGCCTGCGGTTGCGGCTCCAGGCCGGCATCCGGATCGGGACGCGGGCGCGACTTGCCGGCAGGCGGCACGGCAGAGGCCCGCGGCGTGGTCGGCTCCAGCACCGACTCGCGGTTAGGCTTCTTGCCTTTCAGCAGGTCGATGATCTCGTCGCCGCTCAGCGTCTCGAATTCGAGCAGGCCCTTGGCGAGCGCCTCGAGGTCGGCACGCTTCTCGGTGAGGATCCGCGTTGCCTCGTTATAGCCGTCCTCAACCAGACGCCGAATCTCGGAGTCGATCTTCTGCACGGTGGCTTCGGATGCGTTCTGCGTGCGCGACACCGACATGCCGAGGAACACCTCGTCCTGGTTTTCGCCATAGGACACGGTGCCGAGTTGTTCCGACAGGCCCCAGCGCGTCACCATCATGCGCGCCAGCCTTGTTGCCTGTTCGATATCGGAGGCCGCGCCCGAGGTGACCTTTTCGCGGCCGAAGATCAACTCTTCGGCGACACGGCCGCCCATCATGATCGCCAGCCGCGAGGTCATCTGCTCGAGCGACATCGACAGCTTGTCGCGCTCCGGCAACTGCATCACCATGCCGAGCGCGCGGCCGCGTGGAATGATAGTGGCCTTGTGGATCGGATCGGTCGCGACGACGTTCAGCCCGACGATGGCGTGGCCGCCTTCGTGATAGGCTGTCAGCAATTTCTCTTCCTCGGTCATGACGAGCGACTTGCGCTCGGCGCCCATCATCACCTTGTCCTTGGCCTCTTCGAACTCGGCCTGCGTCACCATGCGCTTGTTGCGCCGCGCCGCCGTCAGCGCCGCTTCGTTGACGAGGTTCATCAGGTCGGCGCCCGAGAAGCCCGGCGTGCCGCGCGCGATGGTCTTGAGGTTGATATCCGGCGCCAGCGGCACCTTGCGGACATGCACTTTGAGGATCTGCTCGCGGCCGACGACGTCCGGATTAGGCACCACCACCTGGCGGTCGAAACGGCCGGGGCGCAGCAGCGCAGGATCGAGCACGTCGGGCCGATTGGTCGCCGCGATCAGGATTACGCCTTCATTGGCCTCGAAGCCGTCCATCTCAACCAGCAACTGGTTGAGCGTCTGTTCGCGCTCGTCATTGCCGCCGCCGAGACCGGCGCCGCGATGACGGCCGACCGCGTCGATTTCGTCGATGAAGATGATGCAGGGCGCGTTCTTCTTGGCCTGTTCGAACATGTCGCGGACGCGGGAAGCACCAACGCCGACGAACATTTCAACGAAGTCGGAGCCCGAGATTGTGAAGAACGGCACGTTGGCTTCGCCCGCGACCGCGCGCGCGATCAGGGTCTTGCCGGTGCCGGGAGGGCCGACCAGCAGCACGCCGCGCGGAATCCGACCGCCGAGGCGCTGGAATTTTCCGGGGTCGCGCAGGAACTCGACGATCTCCTGCAAATCCTGCTTGGCCTCGTCGACGCCGGCGACGTCCTCGAAGGTGACGCGGCCATGCGCTTCGGTCAGCATCTTGGCGCGCGATTTGCCAAAGCCCATCGCCTTGCCGGCGCCGCCCTGCATCTGGCGCGACAGGAAGATCCACACGCCGATCAACGCGATGAAAGGCAGCCAGGAAACCAGCAGCGACACGAACCACGGCACGTTGTCGCCGGGCGGCTTCGCGGTGATCGAGACCTTGCCGTTGTACAGGCGCGAGACCAGCGTCGGATCGTTCGGCGCATAGGTCTGGAAGCTGGAGCCGTTGGTGAAGGTGCCGTGGATTTCCGGCCCCTGGATGACGACATCGCGAACGTGGTTCTGGTCGACCTCGCTCAACAGCTGCGAAAATGAAATATCCTGCGAGGACGCGCGTTGACCCGGATTCTGGAAAAGCGTGAACAATGCCAACAGCAATAGAACAATGATGACCCAGAGGGCGAAATTGCGCAGATTGGCGTTCATCGATCTTCCTTCGTGGTCGCGCGGATCGCGGCCTTGTGTCCTTGGCGGTAGCGCTTGGATAGTCCTCGGGTAGTCAGGCGAGAATCCCCCGATCCACTGCTTACAATCTAGGTAGCGCCCGGGTCGATGCCAAGGGAACCACGCAGGACTATTTAGCGCATCCTAGCCCGATTCCCGGTCAAATAATGGCGGTAAATCCGGTGTTTTTCGGGGGTGGTTAAGACTCCCCGCCGGTTTATGAAGGATATCGCGGCATAGGATCGCGACTTATCGCTTTTTGGACCGGCGTGGGGGCGCCGCCTCGACGCAAATTCGACCGCCGACCAGGCTGATCGCAGCACCCGCAAGGGTCTGTTTTAGCCTTCCCTGGCCTTCTGCTACCGCCCGATCCAGCGCCGTCAGCAGGGCCTCGGCCTTGCCGAGTTCCGCCGGTCCCTCATGGCCGACGCGGTCAATGGCGCGGATCAACAGCCGCAGGCGGATTTCCTCAGCCAGACCGGCAAACGCCGACGCGTCGAATCCAAAGCGAGAAGCGTCGTTGCGATCCCTCAGCGCGAGATAGCGCTCGGCGCCGTCGACCAGAACTTCCAGCGCGGCATTGGCGCGCGCCAGCCGTCCTGCCAGCCGCGCCAGATTTCTGGCATCGCCGCCCTCTTCGGCCAACACCGGCATCAATGCGCGCAAACGGGGCCGCGTGAAATTGGTGTCGCGATTGGTCGGATCATCGGCAAAAGCAATTTTGGCCTTGTTCAGCGTCGCGATCAGCTGCGATTTCGGGACATCCAATAGCGGACGCGCCAGCCACACACCGTCGCGCTCCGACTGGCGCGCCATTGCCGCGAGACCCGCAATGCCGCTGCCGCGCAGCATCCGCATCAACAAAGTCTCGGCCTGGTCGTCGCGGGTATGCGCGGTGAGGATATGCGTCGCCCCACCTGCCCGCGCCACCTCAGCCAGCAGGCGATACCGCGCCTCCCGGGCGGCTGCCGGCACGCCCGTCTTCGGCTTGGCGCCGCTCCAGCGCAGCGTGCGATGAGGCAGATCGAGGTGCTTCGCCAGGCGCTTGACGTCACGCGCCTCACGCGCGGCCTCGGGCCGCAAACCATGATCGACCGTGACCGCGATCAATCGCGGCCCACGCCTCAACGCACGGCGCCAGCGCGCCGCAAGCCACATCAGGGCAATGGAATCAGGACCGCCGGAGACCGCGAGTACGATCGCGGGTGCAGTCTTCCAGTCCGCGAACAGAAGCTTCGCCTGGCTTACCGTGATTGCGGAATGGTCGTCGTCTGGCATGGGCCCGACCATAAAGCGGAAGCCCCGGCAGATGAAGGCTCAGCACTTCACCCGTTTCTGCTCGCGATCGACGGCCGCCTTCACGCCGGCCGATGCGCGCGGATATTTCCGATTCACTTCGCCAAGCGCGGCGCAGGCCGCTTCTTTTTCCTTCAGCGCCGCCAGCGACTGGCCGAGCCGTAGTAGCGAGTCGGGCGCCTTGGCCGATTTGTCGAACTTGGTGGTGACGCCGAGAAACGCCTCCGCGGCGTCGCGATATTGCTGGCGCTGGAAGTAGCTTTCACCGAGCCAGTATTGCGAATCCGCGATCAGGGGATCGCTCGGATATTTCTGCGCAAAGTTCTTCATGGTCTCTTCGGCCAGCGCATAATCCTTGCGCTGCATGTAGCCGATGCCGAGGTCGAATTCGTCCTTTGGCGTCGCCGAGGGCGGCAGCGTGGTCAGAGCCGCGCTGGCGCCGGGGGCGCGCGCAGGCGGCAGTGCGCCGCCGGGATCGCGCGGGCTGGTGGCGCCGAGGTCGAGCGGCTCGCCCGGTCCACGTCCGCCGGGCGCGCCGACGGGGGCTTCATTGGCGATCGGCAATTGTCCGCCACCGAGCGCACGCGGCGCACCGGGGGCATTCGGATTCTGGCTGGGATCGAAGGCATCGCCGCGGCGGCGGCCTGCGGCTGGCGCCGCGGCCGGGTCCTGCATGATCGGTGCGGGAGCCGCGATCTGCGGCTGCTCGTAGCCAGGCTGCGCCTGTGGATAGCCCGGCTGTCCCTGCGGGTAGCCGGGCTGTACCTGCGGCTGCCTCGGGAGCGGATTCGGCTGAACCGGGGGCGGTACCGCGGCCACGCTGGGCTGGGCCACCGGAGGCGGGCCTGTGGGTGCTACAGCGGCGACGCCGCCGAGCTGCCTCAGCCGCTCCTCAAGCTGGCGGTTGCGATATTGCAATTCTTCGTTCTGGCCGGTCAGTTGCCGCAGCTGGTTTTCAAGCCGCTGGATCCGCATCTCGAGGTCGGCATCGTCGGATTGCGCTGACGTCTGCGAGGATAAAGCCAGCATCGCAGCGATCGCGGCGGCGCCGGTAGCATTAAGAAACCTGGATGACATTTTGCCCTGACGACGAAAATCGGCGTGACATCGAAAGCCCGCCACCATTGAGAGAGGGAGTACGCCGGAATTGTGACTGGCGTTTCCGAATCCGAACGCTGGATTTCGCTATGGTTTAGTACCAGCTTCAAAACAAGCAAGCGGCTTGGTCGGACCTGCCGTTCATCCAGCGAGGGAGACCGGGCCATGCACGTGTCCGTGAACGGGGTGCGGCTGTTCTTTGACGTCGAGGGCGCGAAATTCGTCCCCGACGGCCCCTTGATGCGGGAAAAGCCGGTGCTGCTGATGCTGCATGGCGGGCCCGGCGCCGACCACTCGATCTACCGGCCGGCCTACTCGGCTCTGGCCGATATCGCCCAGATCGTCTATCTCGACCATCGCGGCAACGGCCGCAGCGAGGATGGCCCGCGGGAGGGCTGGAATCTGGCGCAATGGGGCGACGACGTGCGAGCGTTCTGTGAGGCGCTGGGCATCAGTGATCCGATCGTGCTGGGCGCCTCGTTCGGCGGCATGGTCGCGCTCGCCTACGCGACGCGCCACCCGCCGCACCCTTCCAGACTGATTCTGATCAGCACCGCAGCCGCCGGCAACGAATACCTCGAGCGGCGCGTGGAGCTGTTCGAGCGCTTCGGCGGACCGGAGGTCGGTGCGCTTGCGCGTCGCCGCTTTCTGGAGGTTCAGGGCCATCCCGACCGGGCCTGGGTTGAAGCCTGGGCGCGGCAGGCCTTGCCGCACTACACCCGCATCCCGCGCGATCCGGACATGGCGCGCCGCGCCGTCAACCGGGGCGAGGTGCTGCAGTGGTTCGCCAGGCCGGGCGGCGAGAGCGGCAGCTTCAACTTCTTCCCGGATCTGGATCGCATCCAGTGCCCTACCCTCGTGCTTGGCGGTGAGGACGATCCGATTCACCCGATCGAGAGCCAGGCCGATATCGCAGCCGCGCTGCCGCCGCATCTCGTGCGGTTCGAACGGTTCGCCGACTGCCGGCACGCCTGCATCCAGGATGCGCCCGAGCAGACACTCGCCGCGATCCGCCGCTTTATTGGAAGCCCAAAATAAAACCGGCGCCCGAAAGGCGCCGGTCTGGAATTCTGCGGGGGAAGCGAATGCGTCAGGAGCTGGCGTTCAGCACCGTGACGGCGCGGCGGTTCTGCGACCAGCAGGAGATGTCGTTACAGACCGCGACCGGGCGTTCCTTGCCGTAGGAGATGGTGCGCATCCGGTTTGCATCGATACCGCGCGAGGCGAGGTAGCTCCGCACCGACTGGGCGCGCCGCGCACCGAGCGCGATGTTGTATTCGCGGGTGCCGCGCTCGTCGGCATGGCCTTCGATGGTGAAGGAATAGCGGTTGTAGGTCTGTAGCCACTGCGCCTGCTTTTCCAGGGTCGCGATCGCCTGCGGGCTGAGCTCGGTCTGGTCGCTTTCGAAGAACACGCGGTCGCCGACATTGACCACGAAGTCCTGTTGGCTGCCCGGGGTTGCCGCGCTCGCCATCGCTCCATCGGCGCCGAGGTTCTTGTTGGCGCAAGCGCCCATCGACAGCGCCACCGCGAGAACCGCGGCCAGCTTCAATCCCTGGAGGATACGCATCTGATGTTTCATTCCGGAGCCTCCACGCTCACGTTTTTCGACTGTTATCCGGTCTACAGGGCGATGGTTAAGCGAACGTTCCGTCAACCTTGATGGGGTGTTGCCAAACCCGATCAAATGCCGACGAACCGCGAAAAGCGACCGCGATGGTTAATGATTTGTAAATGTGGCGCGACGGTGAAGGCAAGCGCGGACGCGGCCCAAATCGCCGGCTGCGACGCTGATTTATCAGGCCGGGAGGCGGTCAGCCGGTGCAACGGACGCGGTTCTCGAGCCGGATCGGGCCCAATCGTTCAGGAATTCGGCGCGAGCGATATCGGCTCGATCGACGGCGGCACGAGGTCCAGCGGCAGCTGGCGCGCGCGGCGCTCGAACAGCATGCGCCGCTCAAAGGCGGTCGAGCGCATCATCGGATAACGTTCGAAAACCCTCTCGCGTAGCGCCGGGAAGTCCGCCGCCATCAGCCCGACCGGCTTCAGCAGGCCCGGGAAGAAGCGCGGCTCGGCGATCGTCTCGTGCAGGAAAACGCGGCGGTAGAACGCCTGGTGCTCGGCCCGGACGATCGCCAGACCGAGATCGGCATTGAAATAGTCGCACGCCATATAGGCCAGCCGAAGCGTCACATAGGGCAGTTCCGGAAAGCGCCTGGCCTTGTCGGGATCGGCCACGAAGCGGGTCGGATCGATGATGATTTCGCCCTGATCGAGCCGGGGGAAAAGAATCTCCCCAAACGCCTCCGCCGAGCACGATTCCCGCCATTTCGACGTCAGCACGCTGATACGAACGGAACTGTAGAGCTCCCCGCGAACGAAGATGCCGAAGGTCCAGGAATTGGGCAAGTCGTCATATTGGTCGGTGACGCGCTGCTCGGAAGATTCCGTAACGGCACCTTCGCGAAGATAGGCCCGATAGCGGAGGTTGTAGATGGCTTCCTTTTCCTCGGGGCGCTTCAGCGAGACGGTAATCGACTTGATCCAGCAGGTCCGAACTTTTTCCGACGGCCGTTGAGGATGCTTCGGCCGGGGACGACCGCATGGGATACTCCTTGGACTTCGAACAACTTCTACGCGTGACTCAAGGATTAATAGCTTGTTAACGAAATTGCAAAGGAATCGCGACGTTAGGGTTAACCCGCGTCGCCGATGCTGCTCGATTCTTGGTGTCCATTGACCCGCCGGGACCCTGCCTTATGCGATGGATCGTGAGGAAACCGCGACCAGCGGCTCGTCGGAGCGGCGGCCGTGGGAAGCGTTCAGCAACTGTCGAACCCGGACGGCGGGAACCGGACGGCTGAACAGATAGCCCTGTGCCTCGGTCACCGCGCCCTCGGCGCTGATTAGCTCCAGTTGTTCGTTGGTCTCGATGCCCTCGACCACCACCGACATTCCGAGGTCGGCCGAGAGCCGCGCCACGCCGCGCAGCAGCGTCAACGGGCGATCGGAATCGATGCCTTCGAGGAACGAGCGGTCGATCTTCACTTTCTGCAGCGGGAAGTTGTGCAGGTAGCTCAGGCTCGAATAGCCGGTGCCGAAGTCGTCCAGCGAGATCCGCACGCCGAGCGAATGCAGTTGCGACAGCACGTCGTGCGTCAGCTGCGTGTTGCGCAGCAGCGAGGACTTCGGTGATCTCGATTTCGAGGCGGTCGGCCGGCAGGCCGGAGACCTCGAGCGCATATCTGACTTCACTCAGCACGTCGCGCTGATGGAACTGCTGCGGCGAGAAGTTGACCGCGACGCTGACGGCTTCGGGCCACTTCATGCATTCCATGCAGGCCTTGCGCAGGATCCAGCGGCCGAGATCGACGATCAGGCCCATATCCTCGGCGACCGGAATGATATCGATCGGGGACACGGTGCCGCGGACCGGATGGTTCCAGCGTAAGAGCGCTTCGCAGGTCGCGATCTTGCCGGACTTGAGATTGACCAGCGGCTGATAGAACAGCTCGAATTCCTCGTTCGCCAGCGCCTTGCGCAGGTCGAGTTCGAGGATCCGGCGCGCCTCTACGATCTGCGCCATCTCGTCGCGGAAGAAGCAGAAGGTGCCGCGGCCGTCGGCCTTGGCGCGGTACAGCGCCATGTCGGCGTTCTTCAGGAGCGTATCGGCGCTGACGCCGGCAGACGTCATGGCGATGCCGACGCTGGCGCCGATCTCGACCAGATGATTGTCAATCTTGTAGCGCTCGCTCAGCCGGTCGACGATGCGCCGGGCAAGGCCAGCTGCGTCCTCGTGGGAATTGATGTTCTGCTGGAACACGACGAATTCATCGCCGCCGAACCGCGCCACGAAATCCTCGGGCCGCAGCATTTCGCGGAGCCGGCTGGCGACTGCGCACAGCAACTGATCGCCGCAGGGATGACCCAGCGTGTCGTTGACCTGCTTGAACTGGTCGAGGTCGACGAACAGGAGTGCCGACAGCCGGTCGGCCCCCTGCTGGGCAGCCAGCAGGCGGCCGATCTCGTCGCGGAAATTGACCCGGTTGGGAAGCTCGGTCAGTTCGTCGTAGCGCGCGAGATGGCTGATCCGCGCCTCGGCGTCGCGCCGCTCGGTGATGTCTTCGAGCAGGACCACGGCGCCGCCGCCGGCCATGGGCTGGAAGGCCCAGGACAGCGACCGGTTACGCGTCATGTCGGGATCGGTCGTGATCATGTCCCGCGCCTGGGTGTTCTCGATTTCCGACAGGATCATGCTGCCGCTCGCCTTCGAGATCGAGCCAGCGGTGACGCAGGCTGCGATGATGTCGGACGCATTGGCGCCGCCCTTCACGAGATCGTCGGACAGATTCATCATTTCGCTGAAGCGATGATTCATGACCGCAAGGCGACCGTCGGCGCGGAACATGCACAGCCCGTGCGGCATGTTGTTCAACGCGGTGTCGAACTGCCCGGCCAGCGCCGCTTCCCTGAAGCTCGACGTCAGCGCCTTGACGAAGATGGCATGAAGACTGAGGTTGATGCCCTTCAGGCCGATGAAGAACAGCACCAGCAGCACGGCCAGGCCGAGATAATAGAAGCCGCCGTGCAGGGCCAACGCCAGCGACATCGGGCCACACGCCAAAAGGATATGATGCTGGATCAGCTTCGGACGGCCGTAATTGCGCGCCGCGCCGCCGGCGGTGTAGCCGATCGTCACGGCGACGCACACCATATGCGCGACCGCGTCGTCGTTGCCGAAAATGGTGAGGAAGCACCAGACGCCGAGTACACTGGCATAGACCATGGCGCCGATCGCGTAACGCGGCTCCCAATGTTTCGCCTGCTCGAACGTCAAGACCGCGGTGCGCCGTTCGTATTTGCGCATCTGGAAGGCGCGGATCGTGCCGATCCCGACGATCAGGGCCGCACACGGCCACAGCAGCGCGTTGCCGGTCTTGATCGCCGTCAGCAACGCTGCGATGGCGGCACAGAGCGAGCCGAGCAGCATCGGCCAGAAATTCTGGCACATGGAATCAACCAGCGCCGCGTAAAGTACCGGCTCCAGTTCATCCTGATTGCTGCGCTTTTTCTGATCGACCAGCTGCATTGCCGGGTACGCGTCCTGTTCGGGTGCGCAGTGTTACCCTTTGCAGATGAAGTCTTTCTGAGGGAACATCGTTACCAAGACGTTGCCGTGCGTTTTCGGTTGTGGGAATCTGCCCGAAATATCAGCAGGCTAGGCAATGTTTGCCGATCAACGGCGCGGCCCCTTCACACCCCCGTGCGAGGCTCAGGACAACAGCGGCGACCACGCCGGATCGGAGGCGAAACCGGGCGTCGGAACCCGCAATTCGTTGCGTCCCGAAATATCGACGGTGAACAATGACGGTCCGCCATTTCCGCCGGGGTCGCGGAAGAACATCACCACCCGCCCATTCGGCGCAAAGGTCGGCCCCTCATTGTGGAAGCCTGCGGTGAGGATGCGTTCGCCCGAACCGTCGGTCTTCATGATACCGATGGCGAATTGGCCGCCGCCCTGCTTGGTGAAGGCGATGTAGTCGCCGCGCGGCGACCACACCGGCGTCGAATAACTGCCCTCGTTGAAGGAGATGCGCTGCGCCGGTCCGCCGGACGCGGGCATCACGTAGATCTGCGGCTTGCCGCCACGGTCGGATTCGAAGCAGATGCGGCTGCCGTCCGGCGAATAGGACGGCGAGGTATCGATCGCCGGCGTGTCGGTCAGGCGCGTGGTCGTCTTCGAGCGCAGATCCATCACGAACAGGTTCGAATTGCCGCCCTGCTGCAGGCTCATGATGATGCGCTGGCCGTCCGGCGAGAAGCGCGGCGAGAACGACATGCCGGGAAAGTTGCCGACGACCTCGCGCTGCCCGGTCTCGATGTTGAACAGATAGACGCGGGGATCGCCCTGGCCGAACTCCATATAGGTGATTTCCTGGGTCGACGGCGAAAAGCGCGGCGTCAGAACCAGGTCGGAGCCCTTGGTCAGGTATCTAACATTGGCACCATCCTGATCCATCAGCGCCAAGCGCTTGACGCGGCGTTCCTTGGACCCGCTCTCGTCGATGAACACCACGCGGCTGTCGAAATAGCCTTTCTCGCCGGTCAGGCGCTCGTAGATCTGGTCGGAGATGATATGCGCGATCCGCCGCCAGTATTCCGGCGAAGTGAAATATTGCTGGCCGGTGAGCTGCTGGCCAGTGTTGACGTCCCAGAGGCGGAATTCGGCCTTGAGGCGGCCGTCGCCCTGCCGCGTCATGCGGCCGGTCACCAGCGCCTGCGCGTTGATGGTCTTCCAGTTCGCAAATTGCGGCGCGGTGTCGATATTGGCAATGCGTTCGATAAACGCAGCCGGATCGATCGGCGCAAACAGTCCGCTGCGCTTGAGATTGTTGGTGATGACCTGTGACACGCCGACGCCGACCTCGGCATCGCCCGGCGTGCCCGCCACGAAATTCGGGATTGCGATCGGCAAGGGCGTGAATTCGCCCTCGGGAACGATGATGCGTTTCGGCGCCTGCGCAAGCGCCGCGCTGCGGCCGCCCACCAGCAGGCCGGCCGATGCCATTCCCGTAATGATCTGCCGGCGGCTCGGGCGAAACAGCATATTCGGCAATCCATCTTTGTCAGTCATCGTTTCGACTTTGCTCATATCTGTGATTGCCGGGACGTGACCACCAAATTACAAAAGCTTCAGGTCTTTTGTTCGGTGAACACCGGCGAGAAATATTTCCATTCCTCGAAGAACGCTGCCGGCAGATTATACGGCTGGCATTCGAGGATCGCGCGCAACGCGCTCTCCTGGTAGACGCGCAGATACGCCGTCGCCGGCGTATTTTCCGGAACCGGCATGCCCTCGAGCGTGCCATCGCGCTTCAGGCGGATCGCAAACGCCGCTTCGGGTTTCTGCGACTCGATGCTGCCATAGGGCTTCTTCCAGCAGCGCTCGACCTGCTGCTTGAACATCGAGCCCCATGTCGCGGAATTGTCCGCGGACTTGCCATGAGCGAGGCCGAGGGCGGCGTTGGAATTCAGCGTGTCGCCGGTCACCGCCTGACGCGACGGATCGCGCTTGTCGAGCAAGGCTGCGATCTTCGACTGGTCGAAGGTCCGCTCGGTCTTCGGCTTGGCGGGCTCCGGCGGCTTGGCGGCCTGGGCTTGCGGCTTCGGCGGCGGCTTCTTCTCTTCCTTCTTCAGGGCTTCCGCGATCGGATCGATCTTGGGCGGTTCCGGCTTCTTTTCCGGTTTCGGCTCTTCCTTTGGTTTGCTCTCGGCAACCGGCTTCGGCGGGTCGGGCTTTTTCTCGACCGGCTTTTCTTCCACCTTCGGCTGCGGTGGCGGCGAAGTGTCGGTCACGACCGGCGCCTTCTCGGTCACCTTGCCGACCGCGTCTTCGACCGGCTTGGCCTCGGCGACCTTTTCCACCAGCGGCTTGGGATTTTCCTTCTTGCCGGTCTTCATGCCGGCGGTGACCTTGGCGAGTTGGTCGGCGGAAATAATATCGACGGGCAAGGTGTCTTCGGGCACCGACTCGAACGCCCTGGTCGAGAACGACACCATTCCCCACCCGATCACGAGGACGTGCAGGGCAATCGACGCAGCCAATGTCTTGTCGACCTTTACCTTCACCCGCTTAGGATCCCTGCTCCACTTCGGTCACCAGCGCCAGCCGCTTGAAGCCGGCGCCGGACAACTGCCCCATCACTTTCGCCACGGTTCCGTAATCGGCCTTCTTGTCGGCCCGCATATATATACGCTCGTCCATGCCGCCGCGGGCCTCGGTGATGGCCTTTAATTTCGGTATCAGGTCGGCCATTGCCACTTCAGTATCGTTGATGAACACCTTGCCGCGGGTATCGACCGAGAGCTGCAGCGGCGTTTTGTCCTGCTCAAGGCTCTTGGCCTGGGTCTGCGGCAGGTCGAGCGGCACGCCGACCGTCAGAAGCGGCGCCGACACCATGAATATGATGAGCAGCACCAGCATCACGTCGACCATTGGCGTGACATTGATCTCCGCCATCACAGCCTTGCGCCGGCCGCGGCGTCCGCCACCCCCCGACGAACCTGCCATGTTCATCGCCATGATATGGTACCTACCGATAGTTTCATAATATACCGCCGCTTACGCCCGCTCGTCGATCTGGCGTGACAGGATTGCTGAAAATTCATCGGCGAAACCTTCCAGCCGCTGGGCCTGGCGGTTCACCTCGGAAATGAACTTATTGTAGAAAATAGTCGCCGGAATGGCGGCGATAAGGCCGATTGCGGTGGCAAACAGCGCCTCCGCGATGCCCGGCGCCACCACCGCCAGCGAGGTGTTTTTGGAGGCCGCGATCGACTGGAAGCTCGACATGATGCCCCAGACGGTCCCGAACAGGCCCACGAAAGGCCCGGCGGAACCGACGGTTGCCAGCACCAGAAGCCGCCGTTCCAGCCGCTCGACCTCGCGGGCGATCGAGACATTCATCACCTTCTCAATCCGCATCTGGAGGCCGGCAAAGGAGCGCGTCTGGCTCTCGAACGAGCGTTTCCATTCGCGCATGGCGGCTACGAAACACGCCGCCATCGATTGCGTCGGTTTGGCGGAGAGCGCGCGGTAAAGCTCCTCGATCGACTGCCCGGACCAGAAGGCCTGTTCGAAGCGGTCCATGGCGCGCTTGGTACGGGAATAAAGAAAGATCTTGTCGATCGCGATCGCCCAGACCCAGACCGAACAGGCGAGCAGCCCGAGCATGACCGCCTTCACGACCCAGTGGGCCTGCAGGAACAGCGCAATCAGCGACACGTCGGTGGATGCGATCGGTAGCGCGGACTGCGCCACGTCGGCGGGATTCATCGGCAATATCCTCTCAACGCTCTATCTCTCGTTTGAGCATGATCTTTTCGGAAAACCGGTCCCCACTTTTCCGGATCATGCTTCCTCCCAAATCCTCCGGGAGCGAATGGCTGCCGGTTCCGCAGCCGCACGTCAGGCGCGGCGATATTCGCCAGCGCGAGAGCCTCATTGGTGTCGCATGGGGGGCCCGTCCAAAGCCAAAGCCTGATTCCCCTGCCAACGTGTCAAAACGAGGGCTATTCGCGCGTCATTACGTCCCTAACCAGACGCTAATCATGGTTAATGCGAGGTTACCAAAGGGGAATTTGGCTGCGGGAAATCAAGGCAATCCGGGCGGTTACGGTACCGGGTGAGGGTTCCGGAGCGCCCGGCCGGCCAGGCAGGCCCGGAAGGCGCGGATCCGCATTCTCGCGGCGCTGTTCGCCCGAGGTTTGTCAGAAGTTTCCTTGCCCTCCGAACAGAGGGCGCAGGGAAAGCCGGGTGCGCGCTGCACCCGCGGTCTCGTGTGCGAAGTGCACAAAAGAAAGTGCACGCGAGCATACAGGTTCAGCGGAGGCATCCCGGCTTTCCCTGCGCGATGGTTTTACGGTTTCCTTCGTGCTCTCCCCGGTGACCGGCTTTGTTGCCACCGTCGTCGGCGGGATACCGCGCTCGATCCAATTGGATCGATGCACAACCGCCAACTTGACGCCAGCGTCGGGGCGTCAGGACCACACAACTTCGCCGTCCGCTTCTCGCACCGTTCGTCAAAGGCGCATCCACGTCCACCGCACCCTGCCCCGCGTCCGTGACGATCGCGAGCCGCCCCTCTGAGTGGGACAGGATGGGCAAGTCTCTACCGTTGATTTGCCCGACGGGTTAAGCGGAATATTCTTTGCGCGCCGTCTGGACAGGGCAAATCAGCTTGATGTGTCAGGCGAATTTAGATTTTAGGCGCAACGCTTTCGCAAAACGCAACCGGTCAAGCCGGCAATCCCGCCTCCGCGCAATTGGCGAGCCGCGCCGGCACGCCGACCGCTGTGCATCCGCCCGGCACGTCATGCTCGACCAGCGCGCCGGCGCCGATCTTGGCGAAGTCGCCGATATTGACGTCTCCCAAAATCGTAGCCCCCGTGCTGAGCAGGACGCCCCGGCCGATCCGGGGGGCGCGGCCTGGAATCGCCTGCTTCCGGCCGACCGTGACGTTTTGCATGATCGTCACCTCGTCGCCGATGACGGCGAATGCGCCGACGATGATGCCCGTGGCATGATCGAGAAAAACCTGCGTTCCGATCGAAGCGGAGGGATGAATGCTGACCTGAAGGGAATCGGACGACAGGCTTTGCAGCAACAAGGCCAAATCGGTGCGGTCGTGATGCCAGAGCCAGTTGGACACCCGCCAAGCCTGTAGCGCGACGTATCCCTTGAAGTTCAGGAGCGGCGGCAGAAGTGCCTTCGTCGCGGGATCGTGCACGGCAATGCTTTGCAGATCCGCGCTCGCCGCGTCGATCAGGTCGGGCGAGGCCGCAAATGCTTCATGGGCGACGCGTGCGAACAGCTCGCGGTCAGCCGTACTTCTGCCGAGCCGTTCCCCGATCTGATGGGCGAGCGCACTATCGAGGCCGGAATGATCGAGGATCGCGGCCGACAGCGAAGCGCCAAACAGCGGATCGCTGGCCACGACGCTCTCAGCCTCGCGGCGAACGGACAGCCAAAGTTGGTCGACTGGTGCAATTGCGTTAGGGATCATGGCCGTCCGCGCCGGGTTGCGCCGGTCCAAAATATAAGCCTCCCGGGAAACAGCGCCAGCCCAAAGGGGCCGCTATGAGGCTCGCGGCGCCCGGTGCCGCAGCTCGCAACCGAGTTCGTTCGTTTAGCTATCGCCATCATGAATTATCTAAATCGCTAACGACCAATCCCCAGCGGAAACGCTGGGGATTACCCCGTCGGCTGCTTGGCTTTTTTTGGCCTTGATGGCGCTTCGCCTTTTCTTTTTCGGCATATCATCGGTTTCGGCGGCGTATTCAGCTCGCGTAGGGCGGGTTCTCTTTAGCCCGCCATCTCCCTTGGAACGGCGGGTTAAAGGGAACCGGCCCTACGAAGGCTGGCTACGGCCCAGCATCCCGCCAGCAGTTCGTTGCACCAGGCTTGGGCGCCTACGCCACTGACTTTCGTCCACGCGTTCGCGGCGGCGCGATCAGTGCTTCCGCCGGAATATTCCACTCGCGATGCAGCTTCCAGGCCATTCGCATCGTGAGGGCACGCTTTCTGGTCAGGACGTCCGATGCGTGCTGCCGTGAGCCGAGCAGACGCCCGAGATCGGCTTGGGCGTAGCCGCCCGTTTCCATGCGGTAGCGGATCGCCTCAATCGTCCCGGGCGGGTCGATCGGCCAGCGCTTGCGTTCGTAGTCCTCGACGATCAATGCGAGAAGATCGAAGCGATCCGCCTCCGGCGTGCCCGGCTTCGGTTCGTTTTCGAAGTACCGCTCGATCTCTTCGAGGGCCTCGTCGTATTCGGTTTCGGTACGAATCGGACGGATCATTTTTTTCGCAATGACACGGTCGCCGGATCGATACGATCGTATTCAGCCTGCGTACCGATGAACTTCACGAGCACGCGCCCGAACGTAAAGGAGACGTGAGCGATCAACCGGTATTTGTTACCGCCGAGATCGAAGATGACCCGGTTGTCGCCCACGAAATCTACGGTAGCGCCGAACTGCCGCTTTATCTCGGCCGGACCCGTCCATTGCGCCTTGGCGCCAATCGCGAACCACCAATTTGGTGACAACCCCGGCGCGGGTAACGGGGCGCAGGCGCAACGCGCTGCGCCTGCTTATAAAGCAAACCGCCCGCTTGCTGTTCGCAAACGGGCGGCTGGTTGCCTTCAGACGCTATGGGGGCACATCGCCTTAAGGCTATCGAAATGCGCCTTGACTGGCCTTGTCACTGTCCTTGCGGCTGGTCGTTCGGCGGCGTCGGACGCTGCTTGTGCTGCGCCATGAACTGGTCGAACTCTTCCTTGTCCTTGGCGTGGCGCAGGCGGTCGAGGAAATCGCGGAATTCGACCTGCTCCTCTTCGAGACGCCGCAGCGTTTCCGTGCGGTATTCGTCGAAGGCGCGATTGCCGCTCGAGGGCGGACCGAAACCGCCGAACGGGAAGCCGCGGCGCTCCATGCGGCCGCGCATCCGCTCCATCTTGTTCTGCATCCGCTCCATCTTGTATTGCCAGCGATCCTGATGGCTCCAGCAACTCATTTTTCTGCTCCCTAGGGTGAAGAAGAGAAGGGCAAGTCCGATCGGCCACCAGATGATGAAGCCCAGGATGGTCACGGCGATCCAGCCGGGATGCCAGGGCGTATCAAGCATATGCGGGCGATAGGTCTCTTCCGTGGGGCCGCGCCATTGATTGACATCTGCGGTGTAGGCCATTTCCCTCTCCATGACGGCGATCACGCCGTTGTGAATGTAAATAACATTTACATAACTAAACCATCCCGGATTTTTGTCAAGCGGGCGGCACGCCGCAGCCTAAAAAATTATTTGGGGGTGCCCCAAGGTCCGGCCGGCGGAACCGGCGGCGGACCGGACGGCTTCTGATCTGCTGCGTCCTTGCCCGCGGGCCGGCGATCGGTCGGGAAACCAAGACCGCGCAGGTAAATCAGCACTTCGGCTTCCAGCAGATCTTCCGGCGACATCGGCAGCTTGCGACGCGCGGCGTCACCGCGGCCGAACAGCGATGCCACGCCGTGCGACATCGACCAGATGTGCAGCGCCATCATCATCGCCGGTGGTCGCGGCATGCCGGGCGGCGCAAGAGCTGCCAGCCGTTCGGCTGCGGCGCGGATGATGGCGAAAGCCCGCTCGCTGGCGGCCATCAACGTCGGATTGGCATCGACGGGAAGCCCGGATTCGAACATCGCCGAATAGAACGCCGGCTCGTTGCGCGCGAAGGCGAGATAGGCCTTGCCGACCCGCTCGAATGCCGTGACGGTGTCGGGGCGGCCGTCGTCCCAGGCTTGCGTCAGCAACGCTTCGAACTGCTCGAAGCCGCGCTGCGCGATCGAGGACAACAACTCATCGCGGTCGCGAAAATGCCGGTAGGGGGCCGCCGGACTGACACCCGCCATCCGCGCGGCATCGGCAAAGGTGAAACCGGCAGCACCCTTTTCGGCGATCAGGCCGAGCGCCGCCTGCAGCAGCGCCTCTTTCAGATTGCCGTGATGGTAGCCGCGCTCGGCGCGGCGCTGTTCCTTGCGCCAACTCATGTGAAAGGCTTTTACATGAGTTGGCAGTGAAGGTCACTAGTTGAGGGCCTCAGATACGGCCGTTCAGAAAGATTAACGCCTGATGGCCTTACCCCGCATTTCGGTGAGTCCGGCCGCCGCCTCTCGAACTTCCTCGGAGAAATCGGCCATTTCCTGCACCTGGCGGATTTCGATTATCTCGTTCTCGGAAGCCGGGCACTTCCTGGCCCAGGCGATCGCCTCCTCCCGCGATTTCACGTCGATCATCCAGTAGCCGCCAAGCACTTCCTTGGCCTCGGTGAAGGGGCCATCCGTCACAACAGGCTTGCCGGTGGCAAAGGAGACCCGCGCGCCCATCGAGGGCGGATGCAGCCCGTCGAGCGTGATCAGGACGCCGGCCTCCTGCAGCGCCTCGTTGTATTTCATCATCGCCTTCACGCGCTCGGGATCGAGTTGGACTTCCGGGGGCGCGGACTCATAGCCCAGGGGGATCATCAGCATCATGAATCGCATGGTGGTGTTTCCTGTTGGAAGCCGTCACTTCTTCGTAGCCTGCGCGCGCAGGCGCTCTTCCTGCTCGCGTAGTTCGGGCGTGAAGGCCTCGCCGAAATCCTCGGCTGCAAACACCTGGCGGATTTCGATCTCGGCGCCGCCGTCGAACGGTGCGCGCTTCATCCAGTCGATCGCGTCGTCCAGAGAATTTGCCTTGATCAGCCAGAAGCCGGAAACCAGATCGTTGCTCAGCGGAAACGGACCGCGGGTAGCACTGCCCTGCCCGCCCGCATATTTGATCCGCGCGCCCTTCGAGGTCGGATGCAGGCCCTCGCCTGCCTCCATCATCCCGGCCTTGACCAGTTCCTCATTGAACTTGCCCATCGCGGCCAACAGTTCCGTACTCGGCATGACGCCTGCTTCCGAATCCTTGCTCGCCTTCACAATCACCATGAATTGCATCGTCACGCTCCGTTTGTCTGTTTGGCTGGTCAGCCGATCGCCCCGCCGTACCATCCCTCATCAACAAGACGAACCGTCTTTTTGCGGCACCGACATGTCGAATGAAATTATTTCGGAAGCCTGCCGCGGGGCGCCGTCGCTCAATCGTCGATCGCCTGATAGACGAGCGTCCAGAAGTCCACCAGCGCCGACGGCGGCTGCGGCGAATCCATCATCCGCTGGGTCAGCAAAACGCCGGTCAGGCCTTCCTTGGGATCGGAATACCAGGACGTGCCGTAACCGCCGTCCCAGCCGAAGCGACCAGGCACATTGGCGAGGCCGTCACGCTTGGTGAAGACTGAAAGGCCGAGTCCCCATCCGCGATGATCGTCAAAGAAAATCTCGGAACCCCGTTTCTGATCCGCCGTGAGATGGTCCATCGTCATCAACTCGACCGACGGCCGCGACAGGATGCGCTCGCTTCCGAGCCTGCCGCCATTGAGCAACATCTGCGCGAAGGCGTTGAAATCTTCGGCCGTCGAGACCAGCCCGGCGCTGCCGTTCTCGAACACGGGCGGCCTGGCATATTTGCCGGTTAGGGGATCATCGAAAACGTGCAGCGCGCTCGCGTGATCCCTGGCATAGGCGGTAGCCAGCCGATGGATGTTGGTTTCCGGAACGCTGAAGGCTGTGTCCTTCATGCCGAGCGGGGTGAAGATGCGTTGTTCAAGGAATTTCCCAAGCGTGGTTCCGGCCACGCGCGCGATCAACACACCGAGGATTTCGGTGCCGCTGTTATAGAGCCAGCGTTCGCCGGGCTGATAGGCGAGCGGCAAGGTGCCATAGCGCCGCATCAATTCGTCCGGCGCAAACGACGGGAATACCGGTCCCGGCGCAAAACCCGCTTCCGCAATCGCCTTCTGAATCGGATAGCGGTCAGGAAACACCGGGATCATGCCGAGACCGAGCCTGAATGTCAGGAGGTCGCGGAGCGTAATCGCGCGGCGGGCCGGCACGGTGTCGTCGATCGGCGCGTCAACCGCACGCAGTACCTTGCGGTTCGCCAGCTCGGGCAACCATGCGTCGACGGGATCGTCGAGCCGCAATTTGCATTCCTCGACCAGGATCATCGCGGCAACAGCCGTCACCGGCTTGGTCATCGACGAGATCCGGAAAATCGTGTCGCGCTGCATCGGCGCACCGCCGAACGAGAGCTTGCCGATGGCATCGGAATGAATCTCGCCTTGGCGGCTCACCAGCGTCACCAGGCCGGGCATGCTGCCATTATCGACATAGGCGGCCATCACGTCGTGCATGCGGCGCAAGCGGGATGGGGACAGACCGCCGGAATTTGCGGATGTCGGCATTCTTTCCTCCTGAAATTGAATCAAGCCATGGCGGGACGACGATGGAGCGCGCCCTACGCCGACATCATCAGGTCGGATTTCTATGGCTGCGCTTTGACGAAGGCGCCGTCTTGATAGGTCGCACCGAAATAGACGTCGATGCGCCTGATCCGGTCGCCTTCAAAGGCGAAGCACTCGGTGTTGCGGAAACTCTTTCCATCCCTGGCGACGCACCGGTACGTCACATAGGCCGCCTCGCCTTCGACCATGATGGTTTCGATATCCTGCCGTTCGATCCAGTCGGTGGCACGCCAGCAGCGCTCGAAATAGGTCGCCTTGTCGATTTCGTCGTCATAAGGGCTGGTGAAGCGGAAGTCGTCCGTGAAGGCGGAATTCGACGGCCTTGCGGTCGTTCGCCATGTAAGCCGCAAACAGGCTGCGGATGATGTCGGTCTTTGTTGTTGACGCCATTCAAACGCTCCTTCGGCACCGTGTTGAAATAGGGTTCGGCACCCGCGCGAAGGCATGCAAGAGCGCGCCTCAGGATGACGGGGATAGACCTGACGATCCGCTTCAGGCCGCCGCCTCCCAGCGCCTTGTCACTTCCGTCGCCCCTTCCATCATGGCCTCGAACACCGGCGAGGCCAGCACGGCGTGGAGGTGAAGCACGCCAGTGCCGGAATTGCGGAAGCCGTGCAGGCGCCCGGCCGGCACGATCAGCGACTGCCCCGCGGTGACGATGGCGCGTTCGTCGCCGATCCACATTTCCGCCTCGCCCTCGCGCACGGTGAGCACCTCCTCGACCGGATGCGAATGCGCCGGCGCGCCTACGCCAGGCTCGACCCATTGCTCGAAGATGCACAGCTGCGCCGCGCCATTCGCGACAGAAGTCACCATGCGGGTTTCGACGCCCGGCCGCCAATGCTCCGGCGGCATCGACTGGGGATCGCTGACTTTCATGGAACACACCCTTTCGCTGGCCCTCGCACCGATGGATATGAAAGCAGACGGTTGGCATCCATGCTAGGAGAACCGGGAATCACCCGAACGGATACCGAAATGGCGCTTCCATCACAAAAAGTCGCCCTCGTCACCGGCGCCGCGCGCGGCATCGGGCTTGCGACCGCGAAAAAATTTCTCGCCGAGGGCTGGCGGGTGGCGCTGCTCGACATTGAGGGCGAATTGCTGCACGGCGCGGTAGCCGGGTTGGCCGATCCCGACAACACGCTGGCACTGCATTGCGACGTCTCCGATGCCGAGGCGATCGCAACCGCTATGGCCGATGTGAGCCGACGCTTCGGCCGGCTCGATGCGCTGGTCAACAATGCCGGCGTCGCGGTATTTGCTCCCTTGCTCGAAACCTCGGATGAAGACTGGAACCGGGTGCTGGCGGTCAATCTCACCGGGCCGTTCCTGTGCACCAAGGCGGCGGCGCCCTTGATGCGCGAGCATGACGGCGGCGCGGTGGTGAACATCACCTCGATTTCGGCGGTGCGCGCCTCGACGCTGCGCTCGGCCTACGGCACCAGCAAGGCGGGGCTGGCCCATCTCACCAAGCAGCTCGCGGTGGAGCTTGCTTCGCTCGGCATCCGCGTCAACGGCGTGGCGCCCGGCCCGGTCGAGACCGCGATGGCGAAGGCGGTGCACACGCCTGAAATCCGCGCCGATTATCACGACGCCATTCCGCTCAACCGTTATGGCCTCGAAGAGGAACTGGCGGAAGCGGTGTTCTTCCTGTGCTGCGACCGATCCAGCTACATCACCGGGCAGATTCTCGCCGTCGACGGCGGATTCGACGCCGCCGGCATCGGCCTGCCGACGCTGCGCGGCGAGCGAAGGAACGGCTGACGAAACCTTGCTGTCCGCGCCGGTGTTGATTAGTTCAGGATGCGGGGGGACCACGGAGGAGCCGCGCATGCGAATGGCGGTCATCAAGCTGGTTCTGGTCACGACGGCGTTATGCGCGGCGATCGCGCCAGCGCCGGCCGAAGTGCGCATTCTCGCCAGTCCCGGCGGACAGGTCGGCCCCTTCCTCGACCTGTTCGATCGCGTGCGCGAATCCGGCGAGCGTGTCGTGATCGACGGGCCGTGCCTGTCGGCCTGCACGCTGGTGCTGAGCATGGTGCCGAGGGAGCGCATCTGCGTGACGCGTCGCGCGGTGCTCGGCTTTCATGCCGCGCGCTCGATCGACCGGCTCGGTCGGCTGTATGCCGAACCGGAAGCATCGCAAGAGGTGCTCGAGGCCTATCCCGCGGCGGTCCGCAGCTGGATCAGCCGCCGCGGCGGGCTATCGTCGCGGCTGTTGTTGCTGCGCGGGCGCGAACTCGCCGCTATCTATCCGACGTGTCGATAGTTACATCCCTTCCATCGGGCAGTTCACCATCCAGGGAATGCCGAATTTATCGACGCACATGCCGAACCCCTTGGAGAAGAAGGTCTTGCCGAACGGCATGTTCACACTGCCGCCATCGGCCAGCGCGTTGAACCGCCGCTCGGCGTCAGTGGGATCCTCGACCTGCAGCGAAACGGCATAGCCCTGCGGCTGCTGGAAATGCCCGGGAGCCGCATCGGAGGCCATCAGCACCTCGCCATCGATCGTGATCCGGGCGTGCATCAGCTTCTTCTTCCAGTCCGGCGGGATCGGCATTTCGGCGGGGCCGCCTTCATAGGGATGCATCGCCTCGATCCGGGCGCCTAGCACTTTCTGATAATACTTCAGCGCTTCCTCGCAATTGCCGTTGTAGAACAGATAGGGATTGACCTGCATCGCTGGCTCCTTGGGTTGTCAGGGGGTGCGGTTGAGCGTTGGTTATTTCTCGGTGAGCTTCTTCAGATTGGCGAGACCGGCCTCGAAATCGCGGCCGATCATGTGGTCGAGGTTGATGAACACCTGCATCAGCCTGGACATGAAGACCGCGGGCCCAGACATCGTCCAGGTCAGCATAATCGCATCGCCCTGCGGCAGTATTGTGAACTCGGCGGTGTTGTGACCTTCGAACGGCTTGAAGAAATCGAGCTTGATGACGATTTTCGACGGAACCGAGGCTTCGAGGATTTCCATGCGCCCGGAACCGACATTGTTGTTGCCGTCCCAGGCATAGACCGCGCCCTCGCCGCTGTCGGCGCCGTCATAGGTGCGCTTCATGGCGGGATCCTTGTTCTCGTAGGGCGACCAGCTGCGCCATTGGCGAAAATCATTGATCAGCGGAAAAATCCTGTCCGCCGGCGCCTTGATGCTGGTTGCGCGCTGCACCCGTAGCGTATTCGGTTTGGTCGCGGCGAAGATGAGCACGACCGCAATGGCAATCGCGATAATGACGGCGATGATGGCAATGATCTCGAGCATGTCCGGCTCCGTATGGGCGGGTGATTAGTGAGGCAAGTCACGAAAAGAGGGGTGAGCGGCGAAAGGGAATCAAATTGCGCAATGTCGGATCGCGCAGCCACAGCCCGCCCCACACCATCAGGCCGAGATAAAGCCCGAACAGCGTGTGGGTGAACAGGGGGCTGCCGATCCGCACATGGGACGCCATCGCGCCGCCGAGATAGCCGGTGAGCAGGATGGCGCCGAGGATCGAGGTCGGCGGAATCGAATAGAGCACGGTGCACACGATGGTGATGATGCCGAGGCTCCGAGCCAGCGTTTCGCTCGAGCCATAGCCCATTCTGTCCATCGTTTCCGTGACGACCGGCCACGGCACCAGCTTGATGGCGCCGTCCAACAGCAGGAACACGATGACCAGACCGCTGAGAACGCGGCCGGTCCAGCGGACGGGTTTCTTGACCGGCGCGGTCTCGGCAATCGTGGTCATGGCTTTCTCCTGTCGTGTTGTCTTGAATGGCTGCACAATTCAAAGACGAACGAGGCAGGCGCCAGCAGACAGGAGTCGGATTATTTTTTTGAGACCTTGGTCCCGCGCGGCTGGCTGTCGCGCATCAGGCGGTCGATATGCATGCGGATGTGGGCGGCTTCGGCCGAGGTATTCGCCAAGGCGATGGCGCGGTCGAAGGCGACACGGGCTTCGTCGTTGCGCCCGAGCTGCATCAGGAACGCGCCGCGCACGCCGAAGTAATGAAAATAGCTCGACAGCCGCGCCGCCAGCGGCTCGATCATCTCGAGCGCGGCCTCGGGCCCGCGCACCTTGGACACCGCGACCGCACGGTTCAAGGTGACCACGGGCGACGGCTGCATGAGCTCAAGCGCGCCGTACAACAGATCGATCTGGGTCCAGTCGGTATCCTCCGGCTTTTCGGCGCGGGCATGGAGTGCGGCGATCGCCGCCTGCACCTGATAAGGCCCGCTGCGGCGATGACGCATCGCCTTGTCGATCAGCGCCAGGCCCTCGGCGATCATCTTCTGATTCCATAGCGAGCGGTCCTGGTCGTCGAGCAGGATCACCGCACCATCGGCATCGAACCGCGCCGCCGCGCGCGCGTGCTGCAGCAACAGCAGCGCCGTCAGTCCCATGATCTCGGGCTCGCTCTGGAACAGCCGCAGCAACAGCCGCGCCAGCCGGATCGCCTCCTCGCATAACGGCGCGCGGATCTGAGCGGTATCGCCGCTTGCGGAATAACCCTCGTTGAAGATCAGGTAGATCATGGCGGCCACGGCTGCGAGCCGCTCGGTGCGCTCCACAGCGCCCGGCGTCTCGAACGGCACATCGGCGTCCGCGACACGGGCCTTCGCGCGGGTGATGCGCTGCTCCATCGCGGCTTCCGAGACCAGGAACGCGCGTGCGATCTGCTTGACGGTAAGGCCGGAGACGATGCGCAGCGCCAGCGCGATCTGCTGCGTCGCCGGCAGGTCCGGATGACAGCAGATGAACAACAGCCGCAGGATGTCGTCGCGATAATGCGAGCCGTCGAGCCGCTCGGCGAGTTGCTCCTCGGCGTCATCGAGATCGGAGATCGCCTCGTCCTCGGGCAACGGCTCCTGCTTGCGGCCCCGCCTGATGTCGTCGATCGCGACGTTGCGCCCGACCATGATCAGCCACGCCGCAGGGTCCCGCGGCGGGCCGTTTTGCGGCCAGCTCTTGAGCGCGCGCAAACAGGCGTTCTGAAAGGCTTCCTCTGCGGTGTCGAGATTGCGGAAGTAGCGCAGCAGCGCGCCGACCGCCTGGGGACGCGCCGAGGTCAGCGCGCCATCGATCCAGGCGGTATCGGTCACGTCGCGACACTCCCCGGCGTGAACACGCCGACGGGTCGGATTTCATAGGCGCCGCCGGGATTGGCCTTGCCAAGATCGCGCGCGACATCGAGCGCCGCGTCGAGGTTCTCGCAGTCGACGACATAGAAGCCGAGCAATTGTTCCTTGGTCTCGGCAAAGGGACCGTCGAGCACGACCGGCGGATCATCCTTGCGCAGCGTGGTCGCCGCCGTGGTCGGCAGCAGGCGCGCCACCGGGCCGAGCCGGCCCTGCTTGGCGAGCTTGTCCTGCACGACGGCGAGTTTCTTCATCACCACGGCGTCCTGTTCCTTGGACCAGGAACCCACGGTGTCTTCGTCGTGATAGCAAAGGATGGCGTACAGCATTCGACCGGCATCTCCGTTCTGCTTGAAGCAGCATGATCTTTTCGGAAAACCGGAGCCCACTTTTCCGGATCATGCTCTATGGACGAACGAGTATGCCCGCAGCCGACAGGGGAGCGAAAGAAATTTTCGAGGGAGTTGCCCTGTCAGGGACCAACGATCGCAGCCGGCGGCGGATTGAAATGCCGGTAAGTGTGCACGACCGCCTTGGAACAAAGGCTGCACAGAGCGAGGATGAAGACGATGCTCTTGATCGTATTCATCTGACGGCCTCGATCCTTGGTGGACCAAAGTCGCGGTTGTTCTGATAGGCGAGCGCCGACCAGAAAATCACCGCCAGGATGAAGAAATTTCGGATCACCAGTAGACGCCGTATCTGGCGGCGATCCGGCGCGCCTTCGCCTCGTCGCTCTCGCGGCGGGTGGTGCGGGACTGGTTCGGCCGGGACGCCTGCTTGGGCGACGATTCCGGCTTGGTGGTGGCGTCATCGGGCTTGGTGGTCGCGACCGCCTTGGAAGCTTCAACCGACTTGGGCTCGTCATTGGCCGCAATCGTCAGGTTTCGGCTCTCGCCGGCCCGCACCGAGACGGAAGCCAGAATGGAAACCGAGACGCAAGCCGAGATCAGGATCAATTTGCGCATGGTGTGTCTCCCCTGTTTGATGAAGGAGACTATGGATTTGGTTCAATCCGTTATGTGACTGAGATCACATTGATCGGCGACACGAGGGGTAAGAAGTAATGAAAAAGGGTGCGCTCGCTTTGCTGGTGCATGGCGGGACCGAAAACTGGTCGCCGGCGCGATGGAAGAGCCGGTTCGACGACGTCTGCCCGGGGCGGCGCGTGTTGCAGCTGCCGGACGTCTCGTTCGATCCGGCCGAGATCCATTACGCCGCGGTCTGGAAACCGCATCCGGGCGAACTCGCCGCATTCCCGAACCTGCGCGTCATCTTCAATCTGGGCGCCGGCGTCGATGCGCTGATGGTGGATTCGTCATTGCCCAACGTGCCGCTGGTGCGAGTCGCGGTCAGTGACCTCACCGAGCGGATGACGGAATATGTCGTCCTCCACGTGCTGATGCACCATCGGCAGGAACTCTATCTGCGCGAGTCGCAGCGCGAGAAGCGCTGGGCGCCGAAATCGCAATGGGCGGCAGGCGCGATTTCGGTCGGCATCATGGGGCTCGGTGCGCTCGGCGCGCATGCGGCCGAAATGCTCAAGCGCATCGGCTTTCGCGTCTCGGGCTGGAGCGGGAGCCCAAAACAGATCGCCGGCATCCAATGCTTCCGGGGCGAAAGAGAGTTCGATGCGTTCCTGCGGCAGACCGACATCCTGGTCTGCCTGCTGCCGCTGACGGCGGACACGCGGCATATCCTCAATCGCGGCGTGTTCGAAAAACTTCACCGCAACAGCCCGATGGGCGCGCCGGTCCTAATCAATGCCGGCCGCGGCGGCTTGCAGAATGAGGCGGATATCCTGCAATGCCTGGACGATGGCACACTCGGCGGCGCGTCACTTGACGTCTACGCCACCGAGCCGCTTCCGGTCGAAAGCCCGTTCTGGATCCACAAGAAGGTGGTGCTGACCCCGCACAACGCCGCTGACACCGATCCCGACGAGATCTCGAAATATGTCGCGCGCCAGATCGAACGCTTCGAGGCCGGTGGCGCGCTGGAGAATGTCGTCGACCGCAGGCGGGGGTATTAGTTCACCAGGAATAACGCAGCACGCCCCTGCCAGCGTAGCAATCTGGAGGAGAAAAATTTGCAGCCGGCGTGTGCCGGTGACGTCGTGCCGCGGCGCGGTCCAATGGAAAAGAGTCGACGCGGTTTGCCGACTTTGACAAAGCCATCAACGAGCGAGGTGCGACGGAAACCTATGAGTGCCCTGCCGATGCTTTCTTGAGCGGCTCGATCAGCGACTGCGCCGAGAACGGCTTTGTGAGATAGGCGAGGCATTCGGAGTCCAGCGCAGCCTTGCGAACGGCAGGGTTGTCGTTCCCGGTCATGTAGATAACCGGCACAGAATGCCCATCAGCCTTGAGACGATGCCTCAGATCGATCCCTGACCCGTCGCTCAGGTTGATGTCGAGGATGACGCAAACCGCCGTTTTGAAATCGGTGTGATTTCCAAAAGCCTTCGCAGACGAAAACAGGATGGGTTCGTACGCGTGCTGCCGGAGCAGACGTCGTATTCCCTTCAGCATTCCCGGGTCATCGTCGACCACTAAAACGAGGTTTTGATTTGGCAAGAGTAATGTCCTTGGCCCATCGGCAATTGCTGCTTTGGCTGTGGACTAAAAACTAGTTCGAACACACTTGAGTCACGCAACGCGGGACATGCTTCGACATCCCGCGTTGATAGGCTCCGCGTAACGCATTTCCTATTGTCCCATAGGACAACGGGAACTCGGGAACTCATGGGGATCGCCTAGGCAGTCTCTCGGCTACCGGACGCGCCGCCGAGGACACCAACTCGCTCGGCAAGGGAAACGAGTTCCGCCAAGGATTGGGCTTGCATTTTCTCCATCACCCTCTGCCGATGGGCCTTGATCGTGCGCTCGGCCCCGCCCAACGCGCGCGCGATCTGCTTGTTGGTGTTGCCGCGGATGATCAATTCGAAGACTTCCCGCTCGCGCGGCGTCAACGTTGCAACACGTGAGCGGACGACGTCCAGCGTGCTCTTCAGGCGGTACGTCGCGTTGTGACGTGCAATCGCCCGCTCAACTGCCTGAAGAAGTTTATCCGATGATACAGGCTTGGTCAGAAAGTCCTCCGCGCCCGCCTTGATGGTCCGCACCGTGGTTCGAACATCAGGATAACCAGTGAGGAATATGATCGGCAGCGTCGAACCGAGTTCGCTCAGGCGCTCTTGCAGCTCCGGACCGCTCAGTCCCGGTATCCGCACGTCGAGGAGGATGCAGCCCGGCATACTCTCGCTCGGCGAGCGGTCCAGCAGATGCTCAGCCGAAGCATAGGTCGCGACCTCGTAACCGGCGTGTTTCAAACGACGTTCCATCGCCGTCCGAAAGGACGCATCGTCGTCGACAATATGCACGAGCCCCTGCACGTGTTTCTCCCCAGAGAAGGAACTTAGGTTATCGAGCAAGCAAAATCACAATCGTCGCTCGGATTGCCGCGATTGTGGCGATGGCGAGTGCAGTCTATTTTTCTGATGGCTGATGCTCACCGGCCACACATGGGTGGCAATAGAGTACCGTTTGGCTGGCTTTACCGAAGGGCAGAACGTCGTGATCGAGTACGGCTGGGCCGGAAAAGGTCGGGTCGCTTCCCAACCCGTTGGCAATTGAAAAATTGGTACCGCCGCCGGCCACCGCAAAGCCTGCGAGCGTGAACGGCGAAAACCGATAATCAGCGCTGACCACACCGCCTGCGATGCGACTGCTTGTGTTGTTTGATCCCAATGTCGTATTGCCGTCGGTGCCTGCGAGCCGCCAAGGCCTGCCGCCCACCAACTGCTTCAGCCCAGCGTTCTGGCGTGGCTTCGATCGACAAATTCGACGCCGCAGGTATTCCCATCCCTCCACACCACATGGCAGTGCTTTGTCGTTTTGAAACCATCGAATGACAGATCGAATTCGAAAGCGGCAGTGTGAAACGTGGATGAATGAAGCCTGGCTCCCTGATTGTGGAAATTCATCACCAGGCAGGGGTAGACGCCGCGTACGCCGTCAAGATGAAGCATTGCAGGCTGATTAATTTCAATGCGCTCCTGGGCTCGACGCTCAATCATGAGAACATCCCAAAAAAATTGATTTGAACATCCGAAGCAGCGACCCGGCTTTGACCAACGCTCGTCGGAAATTCTCGTTTTCTTAACCATGCGCGGGAAGTCCGCGAGCGCCAAACTATAAGAGGCGCGTTCCCGGAACTATTGGCCCTAGGGACAATGGCGCCGGGGGCATCGTCTCGAGGGTAAACTGACCATTGACTGAAGTGGCGCGGACGACAAGAACCCGGGAACACCGTGATCGCTCGCGTCATCTCCCGAGCAGCAAGAGGGTAAGTGGCATACAGAAAATTTTGCCTGAGAGAGATGCGACCGCGGCCGAATTGCATCTCGGCGGTGCCAGGGGGCGGCTTTGATGGCTTCGCAGACCAGGCATATTCCTCACCATCGCCGTAGCCGTTTATATTCGCCCAAAGGAAGAAACGGTCAGCGGCCATAGTCCGGTCAAACGCGCTGCTGGTCGGTGCTGGTGTTAATCAGTCGGACGAAAGTTCAACCGCAATCAACTTCACCACGTATATCGCACACCAGCGGCCCCGCGGACGCCGTTGCGCCTGCCGCCGTCGGTGTCGCCGACGGAGAGCTGGTAGTCGGCATTGGCGTAGAAGCTGACATTGGCGTTCATCCTCACGCTCAGGCCACCGCCCAGTTGCAGGCGGTTGGCCTGCTCCAGTAGCGGCACCAGATCGACGCCGGAATACACAGCCGTCGCCCGCGCCCCAAAGTCACGCCACAGATTGGCACGCACATAGGGCTGCCACACCTGCCCGCTGTCGCTGACGATGGTCCATCTGCCGCGCAGGCCGATCCGCCCGCTCGCGCCTGACGTCGTGCCGAGCGCGACCATGCCCAGGCCGTCATTGGCGTCGTCGAACGACACACGTTGCCAGACGATCTGCGCCTGTGGCTCCAGTACAAAGCCCGGTCCGAACATCGGCAGCCGGACCGGATAGCCGGCCTCCAGCGAGGAGACGAAGCCGAAGCCGGTGGTCGCAAGGCTGGCGAATTGAGTGGACGCGGCGCCTTGATAGCGCGTCGCCTGCGCCACTGCGTCGAGGTACCAGTCGCCCGGGCCGTAATGCGTCCAATAAGCCGCGCCCGACCAGGCATCGAGATTGAGGCTGCCGGTCTTGCGCAGCACGTAGTTGGTCGCCGCCTCGTTGGTGACGCGACCGTTCACGTCGACATTGGCATTGGCGTAGGCGAAGTAGATACCGGCGGCATCCCGATGGCCCGGCATCCATTCGCCGCGCCACAGATCGATACCGCTCTGAAAGCCCAGCAACTGGCCGGAGGCGCGCGGATCGGCGAAGGCCCGGTAACGGTTGTCGATCTGCTGGCCGAGGACCCGGCCCCAGACCGAGGGCCCCCAGCCGGCGTTCAGGCAATCGGTTGGCGCTTTCACCGGCGCCTTGCGGAAGATCCCGTCCCGCGTGTCGCCGTCGGCTGGACATGGCGTCCCTGTAATTGCGTTTAGCGAAGTATCGCCGGTGCGCTCATGCAAGGTGCCAAGCGTCGTCATTCCCAATTGCCGGGCGATCGGCTGGACCACGCCGTAGGTCGCGATTTCCGGCCCGATGATCGGGAAGACACCCGGCGGCAGCGGTTCCGGCAGCGGCTCGGTCGGCAGGATCGGCTCCGACGGTCCGATCGGCACCGACGGTCCGACGATGAAGGTCGAGCGCAGGAACCAGTCGCTGGGATTGCTGCCGTTGACGCCACCATGGAAGAGACGATAGTCGAAGGCGCCGCCGCGCGCCTCCACGCCAGCGGCGAGCGTGAAGGCGTCGGGTACCGAACGGCTGAGGTCGAGCACCTGAACCACCAGGATCCCGTCGCCGACGGTCAGCGCACCTGTGCCGCCAGCGTTGCGGATTGCCATCCGTGTTGCGCCGCCGGCACCGACCGACGTGCCGTCTACGACCAACGTGTCGGAGTGCGTTGCGACGGGGCCGCCCTCGTTGAGGACCGTGTCGAGCTTCAGCGTGCCGCCGTTGGAGATGAAGGTGCCAGTGCCGGCAACCCCGGCCTTGCCCGCGCCGGTGATCACGAGCACATCACCAGCGACGGGGTTGCTTTGCAGATCGATGGTGCCCGAGTTGGTGAACGTCGTCACGCCGATCAGGTGGCCCTGCAGCGGCCCGCCGAGCGCCATTGCGTTGTTGGGGTTCGCGAGCGGGAGATACTGCGCCGTGCTGTCCAGCGTCGTGGCGCCTGTCACTGCGGGGAGCGCCAGCGTTCCGTTGTTGGTGAAGCTGTTGTTTAGGCCGGTGCCGAGGTCCGCTATGGCCACCCGGAGCGTATCGCGGCCGCCTCCCAGTGGTGTCGGCGAAGTGCCTCAGGTCGAACAGGCCATTGTTGAGGATGCTGTTGTTGCCGCCGACGAGCTGCACGAAGCCGGTGATGGTGCCGTCTGTTGATGATGCTGTGTTGTTGCTGGCGGAAGAGCGGACTGCTGGCGACCGCGCGATCGGACAGGCGCCGATGCTGCCATCATTGGTCAGGGTCGCGGTGCCCCCGGTCGAACTCAGGATAACGCCGGCGGCCGGTAGAGCGAAGAGCGTGCTCGAGCCGACGCCGGTAACGCCAGCCTGCCATCCGCCATTTACCGATACGCCTTGCGCAACGTTGACCGTCACGTTACCGCCCGGGGTCCCGGGAAGCCCGCTGCTAATCGCGTTGATCCCGGTGCTGAACTGTCCCGTGGTGGAAACATTACTGAATGCATTGACCAGTACGGTGCCGGTCGTCGAGGCGGCCCAGATGCCATGCGCTTCAGCGCCTTGCGTCGTGATCGCGCCCGCGCCCGACGCCGTGACCATGATGTTCCCGCCCGGTTCCGCCGGCGCCCCGCCCGGCGTCGCATTGCGTATAGTGCCGCTGTCGGCGACGATGCCGAGCGCTTCGGCGCCGCTCGTCGTGATTGGCCCCGACGAAGCTATCGTGATGCCGCCGCTGTTGATGCCGGGACCGCCAACGCCGTTGCGGGCAAGAGCAAGGATGCCGAAGCCCTGCCCGCCCTCGGTCGTAATGCCGGGGCCGGTGTAATTCACGAAGATTGGCGCGGAATCGTTGGATCTGCTCAGCGCCCGAATGCCGATTGGGTCGTTGGTAAGACTGGAATCGGGAGCGCGGCTCCCGTGCATCATAATGGTCGACGCCGCGTCCACCACTATCTTCCTGCCATCCGCCGCGGTGCCAGATAGGTCGGCAGCGATTGCCGGGTCCAAAGGATCCCCCGGGTTGTTGCCGCTGACGATTATCGTGGTGCCGGGCAGGGTGGTAATTTGGGCCGACCCGCTCGTTTGTACTCCCGCGAAGATGCCGACGGAATTGCTTCCTTGTATGGTGATCGTGCCGCTGCGGTAGATTACAGATGCGTCGCCAGGCTGTCCCGCCGCCCCCGTTTGGGCGAACAAGCCGAAGAACAAGTCATTCGACTGACCCGACCGCGACATCATGTTCCCCGAAGCATCGATTCTGGCGTTTCCGTTCAACGACTCAGCCTGGATGACGGTCGAATTTGTGCCGCCAGACCGCAGGTCGAACGGAAGCAGGCCCGCGCCGGTATAGATTACGCTCGCGTCGCCTGGGCCCGTGTTAACGAACGCCTTTATTGCGTGGTTGCCGCCCCCGATGCCGGCCACATCAATTTTGCCCGACGCCATAATCGTGGCGTTGGCCGACACGGTCTCTACGTAAAGCCCCCTGTTCCCGCCGGCGGCGGCGGCGGCGGGGTTCGTGACATTGATTGTTGCGCCATTTGATGACAGAAGAACGGGGCTGCCGGCGCTGTTGAAGTTGTTTAGCGCTGCGCCAATTCCCGGGCCCGCGAGGACGACATTGACGTCCGAATTAAGCGTGACGTTCAGGCTGGGGGTGGCCGGGGGCGGCGGGGGCAGGCCGTAGACGATGCCGTTGGCATAGGGGTTGCCGATTCCGGTTGTTGATGTGCAGATAATGCTGCCGCCGACAAGTGCCCCGCATTCGTTGTCTGCCAGCGCCGGTCCCGATACGCCCAGCGACGAGGACGCCAGCGCGGAGGCCGCGAGAAGCCAAGATTTTCGACGCTTCACGGTGACGCTTGATAGCAGCCGACAGCGAAACAGGTAAAGCCGACCGGAACCATCCAACGCGCACGTATCGGCGTCGCCGTCGATGACCCGATCACTACCGGCACTACGCTCCATCGCTTTCCCCCATCGAGCTCAGTTGCCATTCCAGCAATTTGATCAACGAAAGAGCGGGTCGCGTCGGTTCGGACGCGAAAAAAAGTACTTGCGTTACGCCGATCTATCCGAAGGCGAAACGCACAAAAAATCAGGGTGCAAGCCGAACTTGCAAATCACCAGAACCACAATTGTGTCAGCAATTGCCGTAAGTGTGGCGAAGGCGAACGCGGTTCTGTTTTCCCAATTGCTGATGTCTCCGGGCCACACAATGGACAGCAATACAGACCAATCAGTTGAGCATGGACCTTCGAGACATCGCGCGCGGTGAAGGCTCGCGGCGCGTCCTTGAAGCAACCCTTTCTGATTGCTGTTGCTCTCCAGTCACGCAATAGACAGCAAGACAGACCGCGTTGGTTGGCGCATGGACTCATTGAGTCCGCCGACCTGACCTCATCGCGATTACCCTTGCATGAGCGCGCAAATCATCTGCAGGCCCTTGCTCGAGCCGTCTCAGGATAGATTTTCGGTTCGTCGGGACGACAGCGGGCTAAGCGCGCAACATCACATCGATCGTGCCGTTCACGATCGCTTCGAGATCCTTGCGCGGCACGCGCGCGCGGGCGCGGATGGCGATGGTGTGGACGGTGGCGGAGGCGAGTTGGGCCAGCACCGCGGGATCGGCGGTCGCAGGCAGTTCACCCTTTTCCTTTGCGCGGCGGAAGCAGGCGGCGAACGCCTTGTCGAGTTCGACAAAGCCTTCCAGCACCATGGCGCGGATTTCGGGATCGGACACCGCTTCAGAGGCCGCCGTCATTACCGTGAAGCAACCGCGCGGGCCGGATTCGCCGGACAGATAGATGCCGAGCGCCACCGCATAGATGCGTTCCAGCCGCTTTCGGATCGGCGCTTCGTCGCGGAAAATGTCGATCATCGCGGCCCGCGCATCCTCGCGATAGCGCTGGTAGGCCTTGATGTAGAGCTCGCGCTTGTCGCCGAACGCGCCATAGAGGCTCGGCCGGTTCATGCCGGTGGCGGCGCTGAGATCGTCGAGCGAGGTCGCGGCGAATCCCCCCTTGCGAAACAGATCGAGCGCCTTGCCGAGCGCAATTTCCGGCTGATAGGCGCGCGGACGGCCGCGGCGCTTCGGCGCCACCGGAGCATTGATCCCGGCCGCGGATAGCGGCTTTTTATTTTTTTGTACCATTTCGCAAAGAATTCCTTGACCTGATTTATATTATGCGGGACAGTATAAAAATCAATCCCCAACCGCTTGTTCCGGGTTGGCGCGATTGCTCAACCGCCAAGGAGGCCATTATGGATCTGTATTTTTCGCCGCTCGCCTGCTCGCTGGCGACCCGCATCGCGCTGTATGAAGCAGGCGCTGCGGCCAACTATCTTGAGGTCGATCCCAAGACCAAGGTGGTGCAGAAGGACGGTTCGGATTTTCGTGAAGTGAACCCGCTCGGGCTGGTGCCGACGCTGCGCACCGACGACGGGCTGGTGCTGACCGAGAACGCGGCGATCCTGCAATATGTCGCCGATCAATTCCCGCAGGCCGGCATCGCCACCGGACCGGGCATGGAGCGCTCAAGGCTGCATCAATGGCTGTGCTTCATCGGCACCGAACTGCACAAGGGCTTGTTCGTGCCAGTGCTCGACAAGACCGCGCCGGCGGAAGTGAAGACCTATATCCTCGGCAAGGGGCTTTCGCGGCTCGACTATCTCGAAACCTATTTGAAAGGCCGCGAATTCCTGCTCGACCATTTCAGCGTCGCCGACGCCTACCTCGTCACCATCATCAACTGGACGATGGCGACGCCGCCGATCGAACTGGCGAAATGGCCAACCGTAAAGGCCTATTACGAGCGGCTGCGCGCCCGCCCAAGCATTGCGAAAGCGGTCGCCGAGGAGTTCGAACTGTACAAGGCCGAACTCGCGCGGCACAAGGCGGCGGCGTAAAGGCTCTCACGACTCGTCGTCCCGGCGTAGGCCTGGCCTACGCCGGGACGACATTGATTTTCAAAACGGACTCTCACCCAATCCCGGCACATCCGCCGGCCGCGGCCCGGGCGCCGTCCAGTGAAAGCGGCGATCCGCTTCAGTGATCGCGATATCGTTGATGCTGGCTTCGCGGCGGCGCATCAGGCCCGCTTCGTCGAACTCCCATTGCTCGTTGCCGTAAGAGCGAAACCAGCTTCCGGTATCGTCATGCCATTCATACTGGAAGCGCACCGCGATGCGATTGCCGTCGAAGGCCCAGAGGTCCTTGATCAGGCGGTACTCGTGCTCCTTCGCCCATTTGCGGGTGAGGAAGGCTATGATCGCTGGCCGCCCCTGGAACACTTCCGAACGATTACGCCAGCGGCTGTCCTCGGTATAGGCCAGCGCCACGCGTTGGGGATCGCGCGAATTCCAGGCGTCTTCCGCCATGCGCGCCTTTTGCGCGGCGGTCTCCCGGGTGAATGGCGGCAGCGGTGGTCGCGACATGGTGGCCTCGGAGGTTGATGAGGTCGCAAGTCTACCGCTGTGTTGCGCGGAGTCGATGGCGATTTGGCTATCGGACGATCGCTAAACCAGATCGGCCTTCATCAACTGCCGTAACGATTTCGGGATCGGCCTGGCCCGCCCCTCGCAGATGAAGGCGACGCGCACCGCGGCCTTGACCAGTGCCTCCTCGCCGCGCCGCACCTCCTGCGAAAGCGTGATCGAGGCGCCCTTCACCGCGATCGGCCAGGTCACCACGTCGAGCACATCGTCCATCCGCGCCGGCCGCAGGAAGTCGATCTCCATCGAGCGGACCACGAAGGCGAAGCCCGGGGACTCCGCTTGCGCCTGTTCGAACAGCGCATACTGGTCGGCGCCCATCAGCCGCAAATGATTGGTGCGCCCACGCTCCATGAAGCGCAGGTAGTTGGCGTGATAGACGATGCCGGAAAAATCGGTGTCCTCATAATAGACCCGGACCTGCATATGATGGCGGCCGTCGCGGATCTCGCCGTCGATATGGAGTAACGTCACGTGCGGCCCTCAATCGTCTGGAATGCGATTGTTTTGCGCAAAATCCGTTTGACGCGCAAGCGCCGCGGATTACGAGATCGCCGGCCCCTGGCCGCCCAGCGTCACCAGCACGATCTCCGGGGGAACGCCGAGACGGAACGGCATGATGCTGCAACCGAGGCCGCCGGAGACGACGATGTCGCAGTTCATGCGGATGTGGCCATAGTTGAGACGCGGTCCGGACGGCGCCAACGGCGACCAGCCCAACAGCCGCACCTGGCCACCATGGGTATGGCCGGAGAGTTGCAGTGCGACGCGTGCCGGCACGCGCGCGGCGACGTCAGGCTCATGCGCCAGCAGCACGACCGGCGCATCGTCGGTGACCTTCCTAAGGGTCGCGCCGAGATCGTCCACCCCGATGCGCCGCACCGGGCGGAAGCGGCGCGCCGGCATATAGGCCAGCTGGTCGCCGAGGCCCGCCAGCCAGAATGGACGCCCGTCCTTGCTCAGGCGTTTGGCGTCATTTTCGTAAACCGGAATGCCCGCGGACTCGAGCGCGCGGCGGGCTATCGTCACGCCCTTGCCTTCGCGCTGCACGGTCTTGTCTTCCCACCAATCATGGTTGCCAAGAATGGCGTGCACGCCGAGCGGCGCCTTCAGCCCGGCGAGCACCGGCGCCCATTCGCCGGCCGGAATGAAGCGGGTCACCTTGCGATGCCCGGCCACGTAGTCGCCGAGCATGACGATGACATCGGCGTTGAGCGCGTTGGTCCGTTCGACGATCGAATGAATCCGATCGAGCGACATCCAGGGATCGCAGGCGTGAAGGTCCGCGATCACGGCGATACTGAGCTTGAAACCGGCGGGCCATTGCGGTGGCGACAGATTGTACCGCGTGACGCCAAGCCGGAGCACGGGTTCGCTGAACCCGTAAGCCGTACTCGAGACGCCGAGCGCGCCCAATCCACCGAAGAATTTGAGAAAATGACGGCGTGAGAGCATGGAAGGTCAATCGTGATGCATGGCGAGCATCGTCAGGGATTGGAGCGGAATTGGGGTAGGTTTGTGCAGATCGTCAGCAGGCGAACTTAAGGTTACCATCTGTTAACATCGACCAACGCATCGAGGCGCAATTGGCCGTTAGTGCGTGGTTGCCGTGATCCGGTTCGACGCGATCAATCCTCGTCCTCACTGCCGCCGAACAGGCCGAACTGCGCCGGATCGCGCGCGGGCTCGGCGAGGCCGAGATGGCGGAAGGCATGCGAGGTCAGGAGACGGCCGCGCGGGGTGCGCTGCAGATAGCCGCACTGGATCAAGAACGGCTCGATGATGTCCTCGATCGCATCGCGCGGCTCCGATAGCGCCGCGGCCATGGTCTCGACGCCAACCGGGCCGCCGCCATAGTTCAGCGCGATGGTGGAGAGATAACGCCGGTCCATGGCGTCGAGGCCGGCGGCATCGACCTCCAGCGCGCTCAGCGCGTGATCGGCGATGGCGCGATCGATTGAACTTGCATCTGCGGCGGAAGCAAAATCGCGCACCCGGCGCAGCAGCCGGCCGGCAATGCGCGGCGTGCCGCGCGCGCGGCGCGCGATCTCGTTGGCGCCGTCCTGCGTCATGCCGATGTTGAGCACGCGGGCGCCGCGGGTGACGATCTTCTCGAGTTCTTCCTCGGTGTAGAAGTTCAGCCGCACGGGAATCCCGAAGCGGTCGCGCAGCGGATTGGTGAGTAGCCCCGCCCGCGTGGTCGCGCCGACCAGCGTGAATTTCGCCAGCTCGATCTTGACCGAGCGCGCCGCCGGCCCTTCGCCGATGATGAGATCGAGCTGAAAGTCCTCCATCGCGGGATAGAGCACTTCCTCGACCGCCGGGCTGAGGCGATGGATTTCGTCGATGAACAAAACATCGCGCTCTTCGAGATTGGTCAGAAGTGCTGCAAGATCGCCGGCCTTGGCGATCACGGGACCGGAGGTGGCGCGAAAGCCGACGCCGAGTTCGCGCGCCACGATCTGAGCCAGCGTGGTCTTGCCGAGGCCCGGAGGGCCGACGAACAGCACGTGATCGAGCGCCTCGTTCCGCTTGCGCGCCGCCTCGATGAAGATCGAGAGATTCTTGCGCGCCTGCGCCTGGCCGACAAATTCGCTCAGCAATTGCGGACGCAGCGCGGTGTCGCCGGCATCGTCGGAACGGCGCTCGGGGGTGACGATGCGGGAGGGCGGGTTCACTTAGCCAGTTCCTTCAGGCCCAGGCGAATAAGCTGCGCGGTTTCCGCCTTCTCGCCGGCGCTGCGCGAGGCGGCCGCGATTGCAGCGGCCGCCTGCGGCTGGCCGTAGCCGAGATTGACCAGCGCCGAGATCGCGTCGGTGACCGGGCGCGGGGCGCGGTCATTGTCGATCGCGCCGGAGAGATGCACCAGCGCCGGATCGACATTTGTGAATGCCGGCGCCTTGTCCTTTAATTCGGTAACGATGCGCTCAGCCACCTTCGGCCCGACGCCGGGAGTGCGCGTCACCGCGGCCTTGTCGCGCAGCGCGATCGCATTGGCAAGCTCGGCCGGCGGCAATGTGGAGAGCACCGCCAACGCCACCTTGGCGCCGACGCCTTGCACCGTCTGCAGCAGGCGGAACCATTCACGCTCGACGTCGCTGCGAAACCCGAACAGTTTTATTTGATCCTCGCGCACATAGGTCTCGATCGAGAGCACCGCGGCCTCGCCGGGCGCGGGCAGCGCCTGCAGCGTGCGCGACGAGCAATGCACCTGATAGCCGACGCCGCCGACGTCCAGGATCACGTGATCCTCGCCGTAGGAGTCGATCAGGCCCTTCAGCTTTCCGATCATGGCAGTTTACCGATCATAGACCGGCCACCTTCAGCCGCAGCGACGCGCTCTGGCGGTGATGCGCATGCGTGATCGCGATCGCCAGCGCGTCGGCGGCGTCAGCGGATTTCGGCTCGGCCTTGGGCAGCAGGATCTTCAGCATCACCGCGATCTGGTTCTTGTCGGCATGCCCCGCGCCGACCACGGTCTTCTTGACCTGGTTCGGCGCATATTCGGAAACCGCGATACCGAACATCGCGGGCGCCAGCATGGCGACGCCGCGCGCCTGGCCGAGTTTTAGCGTCGCAACACCGTCCTTGTTGACGAAGGTCTGTTCGACCGCGGCCTCCATTGGCCTGAAATCGCCGAGCACGGCGGCGAGGCCCTCATGGATCGCCAGGAGGCGATTCGCCAGCGGCAGATCGTCCGGCGGTTCCACCGAGCCGCAGCCGACGAAGACGAGCCGGTTGCCCTCAGTCTCGATCACGCCCCAGCCGGTGCGGCGCAGGCCGGGGTCGATGCCGATGATCCGGACGGGATGACGAATTGGTGGGGGTGTCATGGCGTAGTGATAACGCCAGAGCATCGTGAACGAAACATAAAGAGAACAGTCATCCCCGCGAAAGCTGGGCCCTACCCGCCCATCTTGGCGACGAGGGCGTCGGAGACCTCGAAATTGGCGTAGACGTTCTGCACGTCGTCATGCTCGTTCAACTGGTCGATCAGCTTCAGCAGCTTCTCGCCGGTCTCGTCGTCGACCGGAACCGTGTTGTGCGGCTTCCAGGTCAGCGCCGCCTTGCGGGCTTCGCCAAATTTCGCCTCCAGCGCCTTGGCGACCTCGCGGAAGGTTTCCTGCGAGGCGTAGACCTCGTGGCCGCTCTCGCTCGAGACCACGTCGTCGGCGCCGGCTTCGATCGCCGCATCCAGCATCGCGTCGTCGGAAGCGACCTTGGCATCATATTCGATGATGCCGGTGTGATCGAACATGAAGGAAACCGAACCGGTTTCGCCGAGGTTGCCGCCGGACTTGCTGAAGAGGGAGCGGATATCGGAGGCCGCGCGGTTGCGGTTGTCGGTCAGCGCCTCGACGATCACGGCAACGCCGCCGGGGCCGTATCCCTCGTAGCGAATCTCGTCGTAGTGCTCGCCCTCGCCGCCGGTGGCCTTCTTCACGGCGCGCTCAATCGAATCCTTCGACATGTTCTCCTGGCGGGCGGAAATAATCGCCGCGCGCAGCCGGGCGTTCATCGCCGGATCGGGCTGGCCCATTTTGGCCGACACCGTGATTTCCCGCGCCAGCTTGCCGAACAGCTTCGACTTCTGGGCATCCTGCCGGCCCTTGCGGTGCATGATGTTCTTGAATTGGGAATGGCCGGCCATGCAGGATCTCTTGGATTCGTGATTCGTCCGGGAAGCGCATTTCGGGTGAATGCGCGGCCTTATAGGCCGGCGACCGGCCAAAATCAAAGATTTGCGGCCGATTCGGTACTTAAGTAGTGCCCGCCCGCCGGCAAATCAGGCAGTTGTTAACCATGACTTCATGCCCGGATGAGAGGATGGCCTCCACATTCTCAACTCTTAAGAGACAACATGGCGTTCGGTTTGTTTCGAAAGCGAGTGCCGGAAGCGACCGCGCCTGGCGTCGAACCCAAGGTTCCGGCGACGGTCGTCGCAACCGACACCACCCCTGAAGGCGATTCGGCCAGGGAAATCCTTGAGCTTTTGGAACTCGAACTCGGCGGCATGATCCGCCAGCTCGAGCGCGCGGCCAATTCGGTCGCCGGCGGCGCCGAAGCGACCGCGGCGACGCTCTCCACCATCCGCCGGCGCACCGACGCCTTGACCAGCCGCACGACCGCCGCGCAGACCACGGCGACGACGTTCTCGCACGCCGCCGACAAGTTCACCCATTCGGCGCAGGGCATCGGCGCGCAGGTGCGCGACGCCGGCAAGCTCGCCGACCAGGCCAGCGAGGCCGCTCGCGAAGCCAGCACCAATGTGGATCGCTTAAGGGAGTCCTCGGCCGCGATCGGCAATGTCGTCAATCTGATCGCGCAGATCGCGCGGCAGACCACGCTCTTGGCGCTCAATTCCACCATCGAGGCCGCGCGCGCCGGCGAAGCCGGGCGCGGCTTTGCGGTCGTCGCCACTGAGGTAAAGGCGCTCGCGGTGCAGACCCAGAACGCCACGGAGGAGATCACCAGGAAGATCGAGGCGCTGCAACGCGACGCGGCCGGCTCGGTCGACGCTGTGCACCGCATCTCGCAGGCGATCGAATTGATCCGCCCGGTGTTCGAGAACGTCAATGGCGCGGTGGCCGAGCAAAGCGCCACCACCGGTGAAATGTCCGATAACGCGGCTTCCGCGTCCCACTTCATCGTCTCGGTCGGCGACAGCGCCACCGAAATCGACGTAGCGACCAAGGAAGCCGAGGCGCATGGCGAAAGCGTCGCCAAGGCCGGCCGGGCCGTCACCACATTTGCCCAGAAGCTTAAATCGCGCTGCGCCGTGTTGCTGCGCCAAAGCGAGCGCGAGGGGCGACGCAAGCAGGAAAAGCTGCCCTGCTGCCTCAAGGTCGAAATTCAGACGCCGCGCGGCCTCATCACCGCGCCGGTCTACCAGATTTCGATTGAGGGCATCCTCATCAGCGGCCCGGATGCCGAAAAGCTGCCGCAAAACCAGAGTTTCGGCGCCACGCTGCAGGACATCGGCGCCTGCAAAATTCGCATCGGCGAGCGATCAAGGGCAGGTACCCAGGCGCAGTTCGAGCGGCCGGACACGGCGTTGCGCGAAGCGATCGAAGACAAATTGTGGTCGATCCGCGACGAAAACACCGAGGCAGTTACCCGAGCCATGGAAGCAGGTGTTGCGCTGACCAAGATTTTCGAGAACGGCATCGCCAGCGGCGCGATTTCGATCGAGGACATGTTCGACACCGAATATGTCGAGATACCCGGCAGCAACCCGGTTCAGTACCGCACCAGGATTCTCGACTGGGCGGATCGCGCGCTGCCGCCGTTCCAGGAAGCCTTCCTCGCCAAGGACCCGCGCATGGCGTTCTGCGTGATGATCGATCGCAACGGCTATCTGCCGGTCCACAACAAGATCTATTCCCATCCGCAAAAGCCCGGCGACGTCGCCTGGAACACCGCCAACAGCCGCAACCGTCGCATCTTCAACGATACGGCGGGTCTCGCCGCGGGCCGTAACCTGCACGCCTATCTGGTGCAGAGCTACGCCCGCGACATGGGCAACGGCAAGATGGTGATGATGCGCGAGATCGACGTGCCGGTCCGCGTCAAGGGCCGCCACTGGGGCGGCTTCCGCACCGCATACCGGCTCTAATCCGGCAGCCCCGCATCGCGCAGCGCGGCGGCTATGTCAGCCCGCCGCTCGGGCCAGCGAACGGGGAAGGCCTCGCTGACGTGAGAGGTGCGAAAGCCGGGCTGCAGTTTCAACAGCCGGCTGATCGCCTTGTTCGCCTCCTCCTTGCGTCCGGCGCGGACGGCGTTGATGGCAAAGGTCGCCAGCGAATGCGCGTTGGCATCGAACTGAATCGATTTCATCGCCGCCGCGCATCCCTCCTCGTGACGCGAGAGGCGAAAGAATGCGTGCGACGAGCCGTTCCAGGCGCTTATTCGTAAGGGATCCAGCGGGCTCAGCCTGATCATGCGGTCGAAGCTCTCGATCGCGCGTTCGGCCTCGTCGCACATCAGACAGACGAAGCCGCGCGAATACCATGCGATGGCAAGGTTTGGATTGAGCGCGACCGCCTGCTCCACCATGGCGACCCCGCGTTCATATTCGTGTCCCAGATAGGTCAGTACGTGGCCGGCTGTCGCCAGCACATACGGATCCTCGTCGGCCAGTCGCGCCGCCAGCCGTGCATGCCGGATGGCCTCGGCGCGGGCATCGGCTTCGAGCGGCATGCCATAGATCGCCTGTCGCGCCATCCATGTCCAGGCAACCATGACGTGGGCTGCCGCATATTCCGGGTCTCGCTCGATCGCCTTTTTGAAGAACTCATACGCGTCGACCACCGAGGACCGGTGATGCAACGCCGCCGCGCCGCGCAAATAATGATCATAGCTGTCGAGCTTCTCGGTCGGCTTGTGCCGCGCCCGCTCGAATTCGGCCTGCTCAAGCCGGGGCGCGATCAACCCCACGACGCTGGTCGTGACCTGATCCTGCAAACCGAACACATCCTCGAGCCCGCCATCGAACCTGTCGGCCCAGATATGGGTGCCGGTCGCAGCCTCGATCAACTGACCTGAAATGCGAACCCTGTCGCCGGACTTGCGGACGCTGCCCTCGAGCACGTAGCGCACGCCGAGTTCGCGGCCGACCTGCTTGATGTCGACGGATTTGCCCTTGTAGGTGAAACTCGAATTGCGCGCGATGACGAACAACGACTTGAACCGCGACAGCGCGGTGATGATCTCCTCGACCATGCCGTCGGCGAAATATTCCTGCTCGGGGTCGCCGCTCATGTTCTGGAACGGCAACACCGCTATCGACGGCATGTCGGGAAGCGCAACCGGCCTGACCGACGTCGCAGGTCCTTTCGCGGGCGCAGGTGCAGGAGCGGCCTCGCCGCCGATCCGGATTCGCCATGCCCGCATCGGCTCGGTGATGTTCTTCAGGGTCTGCACACCGAGATCGTCGAAAACCGCATTGACCTTGCCGCGGATTTGCCGGTGCGCGTCGTCGGAGATGCAGATGCCGCCCGGCTCGGCGAGCTTTTCAAGCCGCGCGGCGATGTTGACGCCGTCGCCGAAGAGATCGTTCTCGTCGATCATGACGTCGCCGAGATGAATGCCGATGCGGAATTCAATTCTTTCATTCTCCGGCACGGCGACGTTTCGCGCGGCCATGCCGCGCTGGACTTCGACCGCGCACTGCGCCGCGTCGACGGCGCTGGGGAATTCGACCAGCATCTCGTCGCTGACTGTCTTGACGACGCGGCCGCGATGCGCGGTGACGGCGGGAAGGATCAACGTCCGCCTGGCGTTCTTCAGGTCGGTCAGCGTTCGCTCGTCGTTGAGGCGCATCAAACGGCCGTAGGCGGCGACATCCGCCGCCACCACCGCCGCCAATCGCCGTTCCAAGCGCTCGCTGGACACGGGTTCCCCAGGATGAATGATCATTCCGGTTGCATCAAAGCACGACAATGCGTCACGGGCTAGGTCGCCCAAAATCCCGGAGTCGCCGGCTCCAGCCTGCCACCCGCCCGCACCGGCGCGATCTTGAGCGCCAGCCCGGTCGCATCGTCGGTTTCGACCGCGACCCCGCTCAGCGTCGCGACGCCAAACGCGGGCTCGAAGCGGCCCGATGGAATGCCGGTCACGAAGCGGTGCAGCGGCTCTTCCTTCTGCATGCCGATGATCGAATCATAATCGCCGGTCATGCCGGCATCGCTCATATAGGCGGTGCCGCCGGGCAGCACCTGATGATCGGCGGTCGGGACGTGGGTGTGGGTACCGACCACAAGACTGACGCGGCCATCGCAGAAAAATCCCATGCCCTGCTTCTCGCTGGTCGCTTCGCCATGGAAATCGACCACGATGGCGTCGGCCGCCTCGCGCAGCGGGCAGGCATCGAGTTCGCGGCCCACCGCGTTGAAGGGATCGTTGAGCGGCTCCATGAAGACGCGGCCCATGGCGTTGATCACCAGCGCGCGCTTGCCGTTCTTGGTGTCGATCAGTGCGGCGCCCCGGCCCGGCGTGTGGCGCGGAAAGTTCAGGGGGCGAATCAGGCGCGGCGCGCGCTCGATGAAGACCAGCGCTTCCTTCTGATTCCAGGCGTGGTTGCCGAGCGTGATCGCGTCCGCGCCGGCATCGAGGAATTCCTGATAGATCGCCTCGGTGATGCCGAAGCCCCCGGCGGAATTCTCACCATTGACGATGACGAGATCGAGGGACCAGTCTCTGACCATGCCGGGCAGATGCTCGAATATGGCGGTGCGGCCGGTCTTGCCGACGACGTCACCGATGAAGAGGATACGCAAAATTCAGCTCCGGAAATCCAACACTTTCTTTTCCGTTAGCACAAAATCCAGCGCCACGTCGTGCGGCAGCGCCGGAACGGCCTTTATTTGCTGGACGGCAAATGCAATGCCGATGGCCGTGACGGCTTTCATCTTGCGCAAATGCGCCAGCGTATAGTCGTAATGTCCGGCGCCATAACCAATCCGGTGTCCCATCGCGTCAAACGCCGCCAGCGGCACCAGCATGACGTCGGGAACGAGTTCGGCGGCGGCCGGCGACGGCTCGAGAATGCCGAGCGGCCCCATCATCAGCCGGTCGTCGGGCGACCACGCCCGGAACGCCAGCGACTTGCCGCGCGCCATCACCGCCGGCAGCGCCAGCTTCGCACCTTGTTCGGCGAGCTTACGCATCAACGGCGCCGGGTCGATCTCGCTGCGGATCGGCGAATATCCGGAGACAACCATCCCGGGCGCGATGTCGAATGGCAGCCTGCGTGTGGCGAGGGCTTGCGCCGCGGCGGCACGCTGCTCATCGTTCAATGCATCGCGCTTTGCCAGAGCGGCAGCGCGAAGATCTGCTTTCGAAGCACTTGCCGTCATGCAGCGTTCTGTTCCGCCGAACATCGCCCGCGAACACAGGCGAAGCGAAAGTTGCAGGGCCGTTCGTGGTAGGGTTAAAGCTCAACGCAAAAATCAACAGAGACAAAAGTGCGAAGCCGCAGAGGCCGTTGAAGCACTCGATCCCGGAGTTCCCTACGAAAGTAGGTGGGCACCATATGACCGGATCCACGGACCCGGCCAGGGACAGTTCCCTAAAGGATCGATAAGGCCCCGGGGATATATGGCTCCTGACGCGCAACGCAGCTTCGCCTGACCAATGTAGGGGTTAAAGGCGCAGTCCGCCAGCGGTAAGGCTAGCCAGAGCACATGCACCAGCCAGTTACGCACGCTTCGCTCTCCCCAGGAGGGTAAGTACGGTCACGCAGGACGCTTGACCGTCCAGCGCTCCTGAGAGCCCGCATCCGTCCATGCGGTGCCCAGCGGGAGCAGAGTAATCCAGGACTCTGCTAGCTTGCCGCCCTCGATCCGGTAGCTCTGCATACCCGCCCGGCTGCGACGCTCGCCGGTTGCGGGATCAGGCCACACGAACGAGAAGCGAAACCAGGCGCGGTCATCTGTGAATGAGTGATCGTACACGACGACACGGGTACCCGGTCGCTCCTTATGGACAGATGCGAGTTCCGCAGCAGGCCTCCCGGGTCACCGTCCGGTCGCCTTTTTCGTCGTGCCGGATGTAGTGCGACCCAACGCAACTCGGAGTCAGATCGTATTGGCCTTCGTGCCAAACCCGTTCCCAGCGGTCAAATAGGTCGCGCACAGCCTCAGACATCGCGAACTCCTTATTGTTCTTCTTTGAGGTAGCTGCTTTCGCTATCCGATCGCGACGCCGCCGCCGATGGTGCGGTTCAGCACCTGCGTGGTTTTCTCGATGCGGTCGGCGGCGGCGTTGAGCGCGTTGGCGACGGCGGTCTGCGTGGCGCGGGCGCGATCGGTGGCCGCGATACGGACATTGTGCAAGGCATCGAGTTCTTCCTCGAGCGCGCGAATCTTGTGATTGGCGTCGAGCAATTCGTCGCACACGGTCAATGCCGCCATCACGGTGAGGCGCGCATCGCCGATCTCACCGAACTTGCCGCGCAGCGTTTCGACGCGCGCTTCCAGACTTTCGGCCAATTTGAGCAGCCGCACTTCCTGCCCCTCCTCGCAGGCCATCCGGTACTGCCGGCCGTTGATGGTGACGTTGATGTGGCTCATGAGCTTTCTCCGGCATCGAGCACGGCGCGAATGGTGCCAATCGCGGCATCGAGTTTTTCGGCGATCTCACGGTTGGTGCGCTCCAGCCGCCGCGTCTTCACAAGCGAACTGTCGAGTTCGTCGGCAAGCCGCGAGCGATCCGCTCCGAGCGCCTGGATCCGGCTCGCGAGTTCATTCTCGTCGCGGTCCGCATCGCGCCGCCGCTCGGCCGCCGCTTCCAGCGCGTCGAGCGCCGCCATCAGCCGCCTTGTCGCGGCGTCGATATCGGCGAAAACCGGCTCGGGGTTGCCGGACCCGTTGGCGGGACGATCGCTCATGACAGACACCGCGCACCTCAAAAATGGGCCAGCCGCACAGCAAAATCCGCGGTTCGGCAAGCGGTTAGACCACGAAATTTACGTGGCAAGCGAGGCCAGCGCAACGCCGCTGCGAAGCTATGCACTGCTAGATCGGGATGACCCGTCACCCGCCCTGCATCGGATACGGGGCAGGCTTTTTCCGGATCATGCCGGAAGCAACTTTTCGCACAGCAAGCGCGTTTCCTTGCCTTGGACTCACGGGAACGAGGTGCTATCCACCCCTGACTTCCCGTAGCCATAACGCTCGTATTTCGGCCTTCGCCCGGTACTCACCCCGCAACCAAGCACCTCATTTCAGGCGGATTTTCATCATGACGCAGGTCGATCATACCCGTATGGCCAATGCGATCCGTGGCCTCGCCATGGACGCAGTCGAGAAGGCGAAATCCGGCCATCCCGGGCTGCCGATGGGCGCGGCCGACATCGCGACCGTGCTGTTCACGCAGTTCCTGAAATTCGACGCCGCCGAGCCGAAATGGCCGGACCGCGACCGCTTCGTGCTGTCAGCCGGGCATGGGTCGATGCTGCTGTATGCGTTGCTCTATCTCACCGGCAACAAGGAGATGACGCTCGACCAGATCAAGCATTTCCGCCAGCTCGGATCGCTGACGCCTGGTCATCCCGAGAATTTCCACACCAAGGGCATCGAGACCACGACCGGTCCGCTCGGCCAGGGCATCGCGGCTTCGGTCGGCATGGCGCTGGCGGAGAAGATGCTCGCGGCCGAGTTCGGCAAGAAGGTGGTCGGCCATCACACCTATGTGCTCGCCTCCGATGGCGACCTGATGGAGGGCGTCTCGCAGGAGGCAATCGCCATGGCCGGGCACTGGAAGCTCAACAAGCTGATCGTGTTGTACGACGATAACGGCATTTCGATCGACGGTCCGACCTCGATCGCCGATTCGGTCGATCAGGTGAAGCGCTTCAAATCCGCCGGCTGGCAGGCCGAATTGATCGACGGCCAGGATCCGAAGGCAATCGCCGCCGCCATCGCCCGGGCGCAGAAATCCAACAAGCCGTCGCTGATCGCCTGCAAGACCACCATTGGCTACGGCGCGCCGACCCGTGCCGGCACCGCGAAAGCCCATGGCGAGGCGCTCGGCGCCGACGAATTGAAGGGCGCCAAGGAGAAGCTCGGCATTTCGCTCGAAGCCTTCTCGGTGCCCGACGAGGTCCTGAAGGCGTGGCGCGAAGCGGGCGGCCGCGGCGCGGCCGAGCGCAAGGCATGGGAGGCGCGTTTTGCCGAATTGGGTCCGCGCAAGCGTGCCGAATTCGAACGCAGGCTGCGTCATGAGCGCCCGGCCTCGCTTGCCAAGGCGCTGCGGGATCACAAGAAGAAACTGCTCGAAACGCCGCAGAATGTTGCGACCCGAAAGTCATCCGAATCGGCGATCGAGGCGATCGCGGCCGCGATGCCGATGGAATTCGTCGCTGGCTCGGCCGACCTCACCGGCTCCAACAACAACAAGGCGAAATCGGCTGTGGCGTTTTCCGCCAAGACCCCGAAGGGCCGCTTCATCCATTACGGCATCCGCGAGCACGGCATGGCGGCGGCTTTGAACGGCATCTTCCTGCATGGCGGCTTCGCTCCCAACGGCGCGACGTTTTTGATCTTCACTGATTACGCCCGTCCGGCGATGCGGCTGGCGGCGCTGATGGGCACGGGCGTCGTCTATGTCATGACCCATGATTCGATCGGGCTCGGTGAGGACGGGCCGACGCACCAGCCGGTCGAGCATCTGGCGGCGCTGCGCGCCATTCCCAACATGCGCGTGTTCCGGCCCTGCGACGCCGTCGAGGTCGCGGAATGCTGGGAGCTGGCGCTCAACCGGATCGACGGCCCGACGGTGCTGGCGCTGACCCGGCAGAACCTGCCGCAATTGCGGACCACGGCGCCCAACGACAACCCTTGCAGCCACGGCGCCTATGAGCTGGTCGCCGCCCAGGGCGAAGCAAAAGTGTCGCTGTTCGCCTCCGGCTCCGAGGTCGAGATCGCGGTCGCCGCCCAGAAGCAGCTCGTCGATCGCGGCATCGCGTCGCGGGTGGTCTCCGTGCCCTCGCTCGAATTGTTGCTGGCGCAGCCGGCGGACCGCCAAAAGGCGGTTGTCGGCAACGCGCCGGTCAAGATCGCGATCGAAGCCGCGGTACGCTGGGGTTGGGACGCCGTGATCGGCAAGGATGGTGAATTCGTGGGCATGCACGGTTTCGGCGCCAGCGCGCCCGCCAAGGACCTTTACAAGCACTTCGGAATTACCGCAGAGGCTGCGGTTGACGCTGCCCTGAAGCGCCTGGAGTGACGGTTGAGCTTGTCCGGAAAAAGGACTACGTAAACGTCATCTTGACCGTTCTCGTCCGGCCGAACCGGGCGATCCGCCGTAAGCACCTCCGTGGAACCATCCATGGGGGATGGCGCCAGCTTTTAAAGGAGAAACCAGCATGGCAATCCGCGTCGCGATCAACGGATTTGGCCGCATCGGCCGCAATGTGTTGCGGGCCATCGCGGAATCCGGCCGCAAGGATATCGAAGTGGTCGGGATCAACGATCTCGGCCCGGTCGAGACCAATGCCCATCTGTTGCGCTTCGATTCCGTGCATGGTCGCTTCCCAGGCACCGTGACCGTCGATGGCGATTCGATCAGCGTCGGTAATGGCAAGATCAAGGTTTCCGCCGAACGCGATCCGTCAAAACTGCCGTGGAAGGAACTCGGCGTCGACATCGCGATGGAATGCACGGGAATCTTCAGCGCCAAGGCGAAAGCTGTTGCGCATCTGACCGCCGGCGCCAAGCGTGTGCTGGTTTCAGCCCCCTCCGACGGCGCCGACGCCACGATCGTCTACGGCGTTAATCACGACAAGCTGACCAAGGAGCACCTCGTCGTCTCCAACGGTTCCTGCACCACGAACTGTCTTGCCCCGATCGCCAAGGTCTTGAACGACACCGTCGGAATCGAAACCGGCTTCATGACCACGATCCACGCCTATACCGGCGACCAGCCGACGCTCGATACACTGCACAGCGACCTCTACCGCGGCCGCGCGGCGGCGATGTCGATGATCCCGACCTCCACGGGTGCGGCCAAGGCGATCGGCCTCGTGTTGCCGGAACTGCAAGGCAAGCTCGACGGCGTCGCCATCCGCGTGCCGACGCCGAACGTCTCGGTGGTCGATCTCAAGATCGTCGCCAAGCGCGCCACCGACGTGAAGGAAATCAACGAGGCGATGAAGCGCGCGTCCGAGCAACAGCTCAAGGGCATCCTCGGCTACACCACCGCGCCCAACGTCTCGATCGACTTCAACCACGATCCCCACTCCTCCACGTTCCACATGGACCAGACCAAGGTGCTGAACGGCACGCTGGTGCGGGTGATGTCCTGGTACGACAATGAATGGGGTTTCTCCAACCGCATGGGCGACACCGCCGTGGCGATGGGGAAGCTGCTATAAGTCTCGTGTCCCGGACGCGGTGCGGCGTATCTTCGCGCTGCGCCGCAGAGCCGGGACCTGCCACAACACAGGTCCCGGTTCTGCAGCGCACCGCTTCGCGTCGCGCAGCGCCCCGGGACAAGAGACCGCCAATGACAAAATCATTTCGCACCCTCGATGACGTCGACGTGAAGGGCAAGCGCGTGCTTCTGCGCGTCGACCTCAATGTGCCCATGGAGAACGGCCGCGTCACCGATGCGACAAGGCTGGAGCGCGTCGCGCCGACCATTACCGAGATTTCGGAAAAGGGCGGCAAGGTGATCCTGCTGGCGCATTTCGGCCGGCCGAAGGGACGCGACGCCAAGGAATCGCTGAAGCCGGTGGCGGCTGCGCTGTCGCAAGTCATCAACAAGCCGGTCGGCTTTGCCGACGACTGCATTGGGGAAGCCGCTGCAAAAGCCGTCGGCGCGATGCAGGACGGCGACATCCTGTGCCTGGAAAACACCCGTTTTCACAAAGAGGAAGAAAAGAACGATCCCGCTTTCGTCGCCGAGTTGGCAAAGCTCGGCGACATCTGGGTCAACGACGCGTTCTCGGCGGCGCACCGCGCCCACGCCTCGACCGAAGGCCTCGGCCACAAGCTGCCCGCCTATGCCGGCCGCACCATGCAGGCCGAACTCGACGCGCTTGGCAAAGCGCTGGAAGCGCCGACCAAGCCGGTGATCGCGATCATCGGCGGCGCCAAGGTCTCGACCAAGATCGACCTGCTTGAAAACCTCGTCAGCAAGGTCGACGCGCTGGTGATCGGCGGCGGCATGGCCAACACCTTCCTGCATGCGCAAGGCATTGGCGTCGGCAAATCGCTGGCGGAGAAGGATCTGGCGGCAACGGCGCTGCGGATCATGGAAAAGGCCGAGGCCGCCAACTGCGCCATCATCCTGCCGGTGGACGCCGTGGTCGCCTATCATTTCGCGGCCAATTCGCCCTCGCATGCCTATGGCCTCGACGCCATTCCGGCCGAGGGCATGATCCTCGACGTCGGCCCGCAATCGATCGCGCGGATTCATGCCGCGATCGACGATGCCGCAACCCTGGTCTGGAACGGCCCGCTCGGGGCGTTTGAGATGACGCCGTTCGACCGCGGCACCGTGGTCTCCGCCAAGCATGCGGCGGAGCGGACCCGGGCCAGGAAGCTGATCTCGGTCGCCGGCGGCGGTGATACCGTCGCCGCGCTGAACCAGGCCGGCGTGGCCGGCGATTTTTCCTATGTTTCGACCGCGGGCGGCGCGTTTCTTGAATGGATGGAGGGGAAACCGCTGCCCGGCGTCAAGGTTCTAAAGGTACGATAAAGAGCGGATCGAGCGCCTAGGGCGCTGTAAAGACAGGGAGAGTTCGGATGGCTCGCATTACGTTACGTCAATTGCTCGACCATGCGGCGGAGCAGGATTACGGCGTGCCGGCCTTCAACATCAACAATATGGAGCAGGCGCTCGCCATCATGGAGGCCGCGTCCAGCCTCGACGCGCCCGTCATCATCCAGGCCTCGCGCGGCGCGCGCTCCTACGCCAACGACGTCATGCTCAAGCACATGATGGATGCCGTCACCGAAATCTATCCGCAAATCCCGGTCTGCGTGCATCTCGACCACGGCAACGAGCCCGCGACTTGCATGACGGCGATCCAGGCCGGCTTCACCTCGGTCATGATGGACGGTTCGCTGAAGGCCGACGGCAAGAGCCCGGCCGACTGGAACTACAATGTCGGGGTCACCAAGACCGTGACCGACATGGCCCATCTCGGCGGCATTTCGGTGGAAGGCGAACTCGGCGTGCTCGGTTCGCTCGAGACCGGCATGGGCGACAAGGAAGACGGCCATGGCGCCGAAGGCAAGCTGTCGCACGACCAGTTGCTGACCAATCCCGACGAGGCCGTGAAGTTTGTCAAAGAGACAAAAGTCGACGCGCTGGCGATCGCGATGGGCACCTCGCACGGCGCCTACAAGTTCACCCGGAAGCCGGACGGCGACATCCTCGCCATGACCGTGATCGAGGAGATCCACCGCAAGCTGCCGAACACGCATCTGGTTATGCATGGTTCGTCCTCGGTGCCGCAGGATTTGCAGGAGATCATCAACGCCAATGGCGGCAAGATGAAGCCGACCTGGGGCGTACCGGTGTCCGAGATCCAGCGCGGCATCAAGCACGGCGTCCGCAAGATCAACATCGACACCGACAACCGGATGGCGATGACCGGACAGATCCGTAAGGTCCTCAAGGACAATCCGGAAGAGTTCGATCCGCGCAAATATCTGAAGCCCGCGATGGAAGCGATGACCAAGCTCTGCAAGCAGCGGCTGCAGGAGTTCAACACCGCAGGGCAAGCCAGCAAGATCAAGAAGGTGCTGACCACGGCCGAAATGGCCAAGCGCTACACCAGGGGCGAGCTCGATCCGAAAGTTGTCTGACGCCGTGCCAGCATGTCGCGGGGCTGCCGGCCCGGCGAACGTTTTCTAGGCAATTGCCCGATAACCGCCTATTTTGGTTTGCAAGGGCATGGTGTTCTGGAGAACGTGCGATGAACCTCTCTGATCTCAACAAAGTCGCCCTCGCCATGGTTACGCCGGGCAAGGGCATACTCGCCGCCGATGAATCCTCAGGTACGATCAAAAAACGCTTCGATGCCATCCAGGTCGAATCGACCGAGGAATCACGCCGCGACTACCGGGAAATGCTGTTCCGCTCCCAGGAGGCAATGAGCAACTGCATCTCGGGCGTCATCCTCTATGACGAAACCATCTGGCAGAACGCCCGCGATGGCACGCCGCTGGTCAGGCTGATCGAACAGTCGGGCGCAATCCCCGGCATCAAGGTCGACGAGGGAACGCAAGCGCTGCCGAACTGCCCCGGCGAATTGATCACCGCCGGGCTCGACAAGCTCGCCGAGCGCTTGAAGAAATATTACGAGCGCGGCGCGCGGTTCGCCAAGTGGCGCGCGGTGATCGACATCGGCCGGAACATTCCCACCATGACCGCAATCCATGTCAACGCGCACGCGCTCGCCCGTTACGCCGCATTGTGCCAGGCCGCGCAGATCGTTCCGATCGTCGAGCCGGAAGTGCTGATGGACGGCGATCATGACATCGACCGCTGCTACGAGGTGAGCCAGCGTGTCCTGAACAAGACGTTCCAGGAATTGCGGGTCCAGCGCGTAGCCCTGGAGGGCATGATCCTGAAGCCCAACATGGCGATCGCAGGCAAGAAAAGCCCGAAACCGTCGCCCGTTGAAGCGGTCGCGGAGAAGACCATCCGGTTGCTGAAGAGCTGCGTTCCCGCGGCCGTCCCCGGCATTGCCTTCCTTTCCGGCGGACAATCCGACGAGGAAGCGACCGCGCATCTCGATGCCATGAACCGCATCGGCGGCCTGCCCTGGCGCCTGACTTTCTCCTACGGCCGCGCGCTGCAGGCGGCGCCGCAAAAGGCGTGGTCGGGCAAGCCCGAAAACGTCGCGGCCGGCCAGCGCGCCTTTGGCCACCGTGCGCGGATGAACGCATTGGCGAGCAAGGGTGAGTGGGATACCGGCCTGGAAAAGAAGGTGGCATAGACTTGGCCGCTAAACCTGTTCCGCAGCGCCCGGTGCCGCGCCTCTATCTTGCAACGCCCGTGGTGGACGATCCGTCGCAGCTCCTCGCGAGCCTTCCCGGCCTGCTTGCCGCCGCCGATGTTGCCGCGGTGCTGCTGCGGCTTCGCGAGACCGACCAGCGCACCATGATCTCGCGCGTCAAGGCCGTGGCGCCTGCCGTGCATGACGGCGGCGCCGCGCTGCTGCTGGATGGTCATGTCGAACTGGTGGCGCGAGGTGGCGCCGATGGCGCGCATCTGACCGGGATCGCGGCGATGGAAGACGCCATGCCGTCGCTGAAACCCGATCGCATCGCAGGTGTCGGCGGTCTCACCACGCGGCATGATTCGATGGCCGCAGGCGAAGCGGGCGCCGACTACGTGCTGTTCGGCGAACCCGACGCAAACGGGCAACGTCCCTCGATGGAGGCAATTGCCGAGCGCCTGCAATGGTGGGACGAATTGTTCGAACCGCCCTGCATAGGTTTTGCCGCCTCGCGCGATGAGGCCAGCGAATTCGCTGGCGCAGGGGCTGATTTCGTGCTGGTCGGCGATTTCATCTGGGCCGATCCGCGCGGCGCCGAGGCCGCGCTGATCGACGTCGGGCAGGCGATCAGGGAAGCGCACGCGGCGGCGATCGGGAAAACCAAAGCGGCCGGGCAGGGATAGCGCCGGACATGAAGCTCCTGCGTCCCATATCGATCCTCGCGAGCTGCCTGCTGATGGCGGCTAGCGCGTCCGCGCAAATTTCTTTGACGCCTCCACCAGCGCAAGCGCCCGCCCCTGCTGCCAAGCCGGCCGCGAAGAAAGAAACATCCAAGGACGCGCCGAAACCAAAAGCGCCCGCCGTCGCCAAGAAGCCCGCGGCGCCACCCAAACCGGCGGCGACGCCGGGGCCAACGCCCTCGCCCGCGCCAGCCTTCGAGGATCCCAACGTCGATCTCGTCTACGGTGCCTATCAGCGCGGCCTCTACAAGACCGCGTTCGATCTCGCGACCACGCGCGCGCAATATTCCGGCGATCCCAAGGCGATGACGATGCTGGGCGAACTCTACGCCAACGCGCTCGGGATCAAGCGTGATTATGCCAAGGCCGCCGAATGGTACCGCCGCGCGGCCGACGCCGGCGACCGCGAGGGGATGTTTGCGCTGGCGATGATGCGGCTCTCCGGCCGCGGCGGCGCGACCAATCGCGAGGAAGCCGTCAAGCTGCTCGCGTCCGCGGCCAAGCTCGGCAACCCCAAGGCGGCCTATAATCTCGCGCTATTGTATCTCGACGGACAGACGCTGCCGCAGGACCTCAAGCGCTCCGCCGAATTGCTGCGGGTCGCTGCCGACGCCGGCAACCCGGAAGCGCAATATGCGCTCGCCACCTTCTACAAGGAAGGCACCGGCGTGCCGAAAGACATCGACAAGGCGGTGCGGCTCTTACAGGCCGCGTCGCTTGCCGACAATGTCGACGCCGAGGTCGAATATGCCATCGCGCTTTATAACGGCACCGGCACGCCGAAGAACGAGGCCGCCGGCGTCGCGCTGTTGCGCAAGGCCGCCCGCCAAAACAGCCCGATCGCGCAAAACCGCCTCGCCCGCGTGCTGGTCTCAGGACAGGGCGCGCCGATGGACAAGATCGAAGGCCTGAAATGGCACATTGTCGCCAAAACCGCCGGCAAGGGCGATCCGGCGCTGGATGAGGCGCTGGCGAGCCTGAGCCCAGAGGACCGCGCCAAGGCCCAGGAGGCCGCGCGGAAATGGATCGGCAGCGACAAGAAATGACGCCTTGACGGCGGCACAGCGTCAGGGCACCCAGTCCCTCACCTGAGACGCCTCCAGGCCGCTTTCTCTCACTTCATAAGCCTTACATCATGCTGCACTCCGCCCTTATCAACGTCATGGTGAAAGCCGCGCGCCATGCCGGCCGCAGCCTCAAGCGCGACCTCGGGGAGATCGAGCATCTCCAGGTATCGCTGAAAGGACCTGCGAACTTCGTCACCATGGCCGACAGACGCGCCGAGGAAATCCTCTATGGAGATCTCGCCAAGGCGCGGCCGGGCTACGGTTTCATCGGCGAGGAAGGCGGAATGCGCGAGGGCGCCGACAAGACCCACACCTGGATCGTCGATCCCCTGGACGGCACCACCAACTTCCTTCACGGCATTCCGCAATTCGCAATCTCGATCGGCCTGCAGCGCGAAGGCACCATCATCGCCGGCGTGATCTACAACCCGGCGAATGACGAACTCTACATCGCCGAACGCGGCAAGGGCGCCTTCCTCAACGACCAGCGGCTGCGCGTCGCGGGACGGCGCAAGCTCAACGAATGCGTGATCGCCTGCGGCCTGCCGCATATCGGGCGCGGCGATCATGATTTGTCGCGCCAGGAAATGGCCGAGATCCAGAACAAGGTCGCGGGGTTGCGCCGCTTCGGCGCCGCCTCGCTCGACATGGCCTTCGTCGCCGCCGGCCGCCTCGACGGCTATTGGGAACGCAATCTGCAGCCATGGGACATGGCAGCCGGCCAGATCATGATCCGCGAAGCCGGCGGCGTCGTCTCGGGCATGGCGGGCGACGACGATCCGCTGACGACCCACAATCTGATCTGCGGCAACGAGTTCGTGCACGGTGAGTTGGTGAAGATGCTGAAGCCGCTGGGGAAATAGGTTTTACTATTCTTCCCTTCTCGCCTTGTGGAAGAAAGTGGCGCGGACGAAGTCCGCCTCGGATGAGGGTCAGCATCCGCGGATAGACCCCTCGCCCGGCTCCATCTCGCTTCCCTCGATTTTGGCCACCCTCTCCCACAAGGGGACAAGGTATAAAATGAAAACATCAATGATTCAAAGGGCTAAGCGACCGGGCCTTGCAAGTTTGTGTCAGTTTTTGCGTGAACGTGTCGTGAACCTGCGGGTAGGTTGGCACAAAATTGACACAGCTTTGTTCTCGCCCCGTTCACCACCACGCGGCAGCTGATGGCCATGTTCGACTGGACAACTCGCCGCGAGCACGCCAGTCGCGTCGGGCCTGTTGGCGCCCTCCAAACCGCCGGCCGCGGCGCGCTCGGTATTCCACTCCGGCCGACCGCAATATTCCCGCGCGTAGGAACAGGTTTGATGGTGCCGGGCCATGTTTCGCACTGATCTATGGCCCGGCACGGCCCCCGCCCAACCTCTGCCCCTCAAGGCGGGGCCGTGCTCCAGCTTTTGCCCGGCCTTGGATGTACGGTCGGGACAGCGACAGTCGGCGTCGGGTCACCGGGCCCGATGCCGACTGACCGCGTACCCTTCGGCACTGACATAGATCAAACCCGCGCTTGCCCCCGACAGGAAAGCTTGGCTCAGGCAACCTTTGTCATTGTTTGCTTCGGGCTGGCAAAAAATGAGAACGCCGACAGACAAAACCACTCCTTCCGATGAGAAGCCACCCACCGCTGGCAAGCCATCACGCATCACGGAAGAAATTCTCAAGGTCATTGAGGAATACGCCAGCAGTCAGAGGGAATTCCTGAAGTTATTGCGCAAGAGATTTTTCCATTAATCGTGACCAACCCGTAGAAAATCAGCTTCGGCGACATGCGACGCCGAGCCCACGAGTAGCTCTTCGGGCGCCCAGATGTCCGCCTGACCTTTGAACTCCGGCGGGCTGCCAACGACGACGTTTGGTTTTCCAAGCGCCGAAAGCGTACCCCGCCGTGCGGAACTCCGAGCGGTCTTACCAAAAACGGAAGTCGAGGCCTTGCGGCGGGATGCGTCCTTGGACTCGTTCGCAGGCCCTCACGTCCTATGGATTGGCTGGGGCAACTTGTGGCGCAACGAACGGCTCCGTTCGGTGCACGATACCTTCCGTGTACAATCCGTCTATTTCGGCCGCCGAAAGACCCAGCATCGTCGAGAGGATGTCAGTGGTGTCGTCGCCGATCGACGGCGCTCCGCGCCAGATGTGGCCTGGTGTCAGCGACATCTTCGGCACCACGCCGAAAACTCGGATCGGCACGCCAGACTGACGATCGAGTACCGGGACGGTCATTTCGCGAGCCGCATAGTGCTCGTCGTTGTATTGGTCGCGCACGTTGAACACGCGGGCACAACCTATCTGCGCCTCGTTCAGTGCGGTCTCCACCTCAAGCGCCGCGTGTGCAACACAGTAGTCGCGCAGGCGTCGGTCGAGTTCGCGCCCCTTCTCCGAGTTGACCGCGGCCGCGTCTTTCGAGCATTCGTCGTAGCTGTACTCCACGGGGTCAAGCCCGAGGAATCGCGGCACCCGATCGTAGATTGCGCCGCCGAGCGCACCGATAAAGACCCAGCCATCGCTGCATTTGAACGTGTCGTAGGGTTGAAAACCCGCCGGCCGGTTGCCGGTATGCCCGGAGACCGCACCCTCACCAGTGAAAATCGGCAGCGTGTTGCCATTGGTCTGGGCGACTGCTTCATATTGCGCGAGGTCGATCACCTGTCCCCGCCCGCTCTTTTTGACCTCCCACAGCGCCATCATTGTTGCCGCCCACCCGGTTAGCGCGGTGACATAGTCGCCGGTATAGGATTTAGCGCGCTGCGGTGGACCAGCAGGGTCGCCGGTCAAATTCATCATGCCCCCGTAGGCCTGTGCGATCGCATCGTAGCCCGGTCGCCCAAGATATTCCTCCTTTCCGTACTGACCGTAGGTGCTGACGCGCACGATCACGAGACTAGGGTTGATCGCCAGCGCCAGTTCGTTGGTGATGCTGTTGCGTTCGCATGTGCCGGGGGCTGATGATTCCATCCAAACGTCTGAAATCTTCCACAGAGCCATCAAGAGCTCGATGCCGCGCGCCTTCTTGAAATCGAGTCCCATCGACAACTTGTTCTTCGTGACTTCGGCCTCATCGCCTCCGTGGGGGCGCGGCCCGCGCACCAACTGCGGCGCGGTGAAGCGAAAAACGTCGCCGCCCGGCTTCTCGACGTAAATCACCTCAGCGCCGAACTCTGCGAGCTTGGTGCCAATGTAGGGCTGGGCGATCAGCTGCCCGGTGCCGACCGCACGAATGCCCTCCAACGGACCGAACGCGGGCGTGACGCACGGCGTTTTCGGTCGCTGAAGCTTCTTGATCCACTCCGGGATAGTGCTTCGAAGTTGCTCAATCTTGTCCTCGTCCTTCACGAGCCTTGGATCGTGCGGCATGTAACGCCCCCCTGTTGTGGGCACCATGCAATCGAAAATTCCGGTTCAAATCAAGATCATTCACGAGCGGCACGCGATGTCCGTTGCGGGTCTTGGGTGCCAAACGCGGAAGGCGGCGAACTTATTCGATCACCTCGTCGGCGCGGCCAAGTAACGAGAGCGGCACTGTAATATTGAGCGCCTTTGCGGCCTTCAGATTAATAGCAAATTCGACTTTGCTGATCTGCTGGACCGGCAGGTCGGCGGGCTTCTCGCCCTTGAGAATGCGACCGACATAGTTGCCAGCCAGGTGGTATGAATTCGTAATGGCCGCTCCGTAGCTCAGCAGCCCCCCTGCCGCGGCGAACTCGCGCCATGCGTAAGCCGTAGGCACCGACTGGCGGGCTGCCAGCGCGGCGAGCTCTTTGCTCCGGCCAGTAAAGTATGGATCGCTGCCAATCACGAGCCCGCCCGTTCGCAATTGGCTCAGCTTCGCGAAAACTCCATCGAATTCGCGCTCGTCGCTGGCTTTCAGGACGTGGAGTTCCAGCGCGAGGGCGCGAGCCGCTGCCTGCAACTCCTGTGTGTTGGCCTCGGCAAGAATTGGATTGGCGGGGTTGACGAGCAAGGCCATGACGCTCGCCGTGGGGACCAACTCGTGCAGCAATTCGAGGCGCTTTGGCGCCATTTCCACGTTAGTTTGAGTGACGCCCGTGACGTTATCGCCCGGACGGTTAAGGCTCGCGACGAGGCCAAGGCGAATCGGATCGGAGGCCGTTTCAAAGACGATCGGAATGGTCGTCGCCGCTCCTTTGGCTGCGAGGGCTGCTTGTGTGGTCGTTGCTACGATCACGCTTACCTGTCGGCGCACCAGTTCGGCGGTAAACCCGGGAAGTCGACCGGAATCGCCTTCCGCCCACCGGTACTCGATCGTCACGTTCTGACCATCGACGTAGCCGGTTCCGCTCAGCCCTTTAAGGAAGGCAGATAGGGGCCGCGCGTAACCTTGCGGAGAAGCAGCATTGACAAACCCAATCACCGGCATTGTCGGCTGTTGCGCACGCGTGCCGATCGGCCACGCCGCCACCGCGCCGAGAAGCCGGAAGAAATCGCGCCGTCGCATTGCCATCCCCCGAGGCATCAAGCGGCTCAAACCATCACACTTGCGACGAAATGGGGGCACTGCGGCAATGTGTACAAAGCCTCGGACGCACGTACTTATGACTGCTCTGGGTCTGCCTCGCCCACCCCCGATAGGCGTTGCATGGACGACTTCAAGTCGATGGTGTTGCGGCGCAATTTACCATTTGGAGGGGATGCGAGAACGGCATGATCAGATCAACGCCGTCGCTCGACCGCCGCCAAAAGTGGTGCATAGACAAGACGGATTTCCAACATCGAAGTTGCCGGGATCGCCACCATCGTTCTCAGCGTGGCTGTGCTCGCCGTCGTCCTGTTGTCCGCTTGGTGAACGGAGCAGGCAGGACGAGCCGATCACTGGCGACAGCATAAGAAAGGCCGGGGTGCGCCGAGGCTATAGCGGTGGCCGGGCCACCTTCGACGGCTGGCACGATCGATGAAGCCGGGAGGGGCGGCGCACGATCATGGGCGGAGGATAACGGCGCGGGCCATCGTGGTCATGCTGCCGCCGCGCGATCCTCTTTGTCGGCCCCACGCATGACGATCCTGAGCGCGTCGTCCGGCAACGGCCGCTGCAATCGCCTTTGCTTCATCCCACGGTGCGCTCATCCACATGTCCCGCTTCGTTGGTCGTCAGGATCACCGACATGGCCTTCGGATGGATCGGCTCGACCACCGCGTTCGGCGATGTCGTGAGAAACCCAAACACCTGATGCGGTCCCGGCACCGGTTTCGACTTCGTGCCGCGATCACCGTTGAATGTCGTCCAGATGCCAGCGAAGGCGAACAGCGGCCGGTCATCATTGAGCGCGAACCACACCACGTCCTTTTTCTTCGTCTGCGGGTTCGGCTGAGGCGCGTACTCGGCGAAGCTGTTGGCCGGGACCAAGTACCTGCTATCCGGCTTGAGCCAGCCGCGCCAGTGCGGGGAAGCCGACCGGCAGCAATCTGCTCTGTGATCTGCCTCACCGATCAGAACGGTTGCGGGGGTTAGCATTCTACAATCGCAATACCGAAGCCAAAGGAGGATCGCATGTTCAGAGCATTTAGCTTTGCGTGGCAGTAGTACTCTGCACTTCCGGATGGTCGAAGGCACAAGCCGGACTGCCGGAGCATTACACGTTTGACAATGGAAACGAGGTCGTTTTTGACCCGCCGCTCGTGCTTAGTTGGGGGCCCATCACCGTCAAGCGCGACAAGATTGGCCTTCCGACGTGGAGCGAAGTTGCCACTTTTTCCGCCTTAGTTTGCGGCATAACTCCGAAGTGTCCGAAGACGGTAAGCCGAGCGCTCCGCTACGCACATTGAGGCATTATCCACCTTTGACCTTTCGGGGAGCCGCTCGACGCGCTGACGGGAACTGGGCGAGGCACTATGAGGACGAGCAGATCACTTGCGACAGCATGAAGGCCGGCTTCGCCGAGGCTAGTGCCACTCCTCCTCGCGCTCCCGTGCACCGCGTCGCTCGCCGGGTTCTTCGATTTGAGCCACACCTTGCTAGGCCCGCTCCGATAGGGTCGCATCCGCCCGCTTCGACACGATGCCCTCCAGCCCATGCGGCAGACATGCTCGAACACGGTCGGACCGTCATCCGTCAGATGCTCAGTGAACCGGATGGAATACCGCTTGGCCCTGCCGAGCAGTCTGGCGAGCCGCCGCTTGCGCTCGATCAGTGGCAGGTCTCGCAGGTCGTTGCCGTCATGCTCGATCAGGTCGAAGGCGAACAGCACCGCCTCATGGCTCCGGCGTCGGCTCCGCAGCGCATGGAAGTCCGGCGTCCCGTCGTCGCGGGCGATCACGGCCTCGCCGTCGATCAGGAACGATGCGCCTTGAGGCGGTGCGCAGCGTCAACGATGGCCGGGAAGCGATCGGCCCAGTCATGGCCGTTGCGTGTGAAGCAGCGGACGCGCGAGCCATCCCGCGCACCATCAGCCGGTAGCCGTCATGCTTGATTTCGTGAACCCAGAGCGGGCCGGACGGCGGCCGGGCCACCTTCGACGGCAGGCACGGTTCGATGAAGCCGGAGGGACGCCGCACGATCACCTACGGCATTTGTATAGAAACGATCTTGAGCCATCGGCAAACGCCCATTTCAACAGTCCGGTGATCCTGTCGAAACTAATAACGACCGCGTGACCGTAGCGGATAGCAGCAACGCTGATTTTTGAGCCTTCCGACACCATCTGGATGGTGTCCTTGCGTTCTGCATTGTTCTCAAAAGTATAGTCCACCGGATTATTGGTCCCCATTGTTTGAGCGACGCGCAGATCAACTTGGGGACTGTCGGTATCGAAAATGACTTGGTTTACGTCTTGCTCCGTGCCGGAGTTGCCGCTCTCAAAGGTACATGCGAGGGTCAGCCTTTCGGCGGACGCAGGGGGCGCGCTTAACACGACAAAGGCACCGACAACGCCTGTAACGATACTGATCCGCATCATCAAACTTGGTCCTTGCCCTATTCCATCGTGCTCATGCTGCCGCCGCGCGATCCTCTTTGTCGGCCCCGCGCATGACGATCCTGCCGCCCGGACCGATGCGCCGTAAAGCGTCGCGCGTGATTTGCTCCCATGCGAGAGAGGATGCGCCGGGCCGTGCGCGACAGGCAAGCCGCTACAGATTGCGGTGGATGGCGTGCCGGGCACAACGGAGGCGACGCAGCACCACTGGTCGAACGGGAAGCCGTCACCTTGCCGCTGGACCACGTCTTCGGGAGCTTCCCAAGGTAGGCACGGCGGTCGCTTGGCCCCTTGGGGCGCGAGCGCAGCAGTCGGCCATGCCCGTGATCGGCTGGCTTAACAGCAGGCTCAACCAAGCAGGATTGCATGGATGCTCCAACGGATGATTGGGCTTTCCTATCGTCCGCAGCACGCCGAAACCGGACGGAGGGCTTGGGCGGCAGTGGCCGCCACAAGCAGACTTGGCCCCAGCCTGCCAAAAATCAATCCAGTGCCAGAGGCTGCAAACTCATCGTCATTCATGCGCGCGAAATCATATCGGGGGTACACGTCCCTCGCACGGTTGAAGAAGAATTCGTCAAAGGCTCTCATCGCACGGGCCCGCAGCGGATCAGCGACACGAGCCAAGGCGATCTGTGTAAGAAAAGGTTCCGCACCCAGAACGGCCACAAACTCGAACTGGTCTGGGAATATCCGTGCCCAATAGGAAACCAGATGATACCAGGTGAAGGCTGCGTCCGCATAACTGCGGGCGATCATCTCGGGAAGATCGCGATGCATGATGGCGAGGCGGCCGGGAAAGCTCGGTACCTCTGCGGCGAACAGGGCGTCGGCGGCGGGGTTGCCGAGCAGCTTGTCGGCAGCCGCACGGCACATGGCACGAACATCGCCTAATTCGGCAGCGCCATCCGCGTGCCGGTGCGCACAACGTCGGCAAGGCCATGAATCCCGCGTGGATTGCCTTTGCGGACGAGCAGCGCGACGCCTCGGTTCTTCGAGAAGAAGCGCCTCGCCGGCTCGATGGCGCCCATCTGACGCAACTGTCGCAGCGGCTCCGGATACCCCATGAAGATATCAGGGTAGAAAGTGGACCTGCGGCTGACGTCGAGCGTGAGATTGCCAAGAGCAACTCCTCCGGTGCGTATCATCTGAACGAGGATGGGCTGCGGCAGGGTGACCAGAATGATGTTGGTGAGGTCGAGGTCGGCATATCGCGGCTGGGTCTTGGCCCAGGATGGAAATGCGCCGACGATATCGTCGCTCGAAACACCATCAGGTGATTGCCCTCAGTGAAGATCACCAAGCTTGGCGGCGTTCCGATCCGGCCGATCACGTCCAGCACAGTATCGGCGTGGCCGACGAAGCCGAGCGATGCGCCCGGCTGAAGTTCTTCGTCGCACCGGCCACCAGAGCGGCTCGGGCGTGCTCGGCCACCGGATTTTCAATTCGTGGCTGTCAAGGATTGTGCTGCGCTCGGACCGAAAGCTACGGCACTCAATGCGCTACCTAGGAATGCGCGCCTGATCGTGTCGGCATCTCCCTCATAGGGGCAATCTTAGACATGCCAGCCCTACAGGCTCGGGGTGAAGGCCTCGTTGCATTGCAGCAAACTTTGGCCGCTCGACGTCCGTCGGGTTAATAGCGTCGCCGCCCCCGTGCGAGACGTCAGCCCATAGTCCGAAGCGGACTTCGCCGCCTCCGATCCGTTGGTTCGGTTCGGAAAACCTGCTTAGCGCAATCGGCGAACCGCGCCGTGGCTCACGTTGTATGAGCGTGCAATGTCGGTTAGCACCTCTCCCGCCTCGCGGCGGCCGATTGCCTCTCTCCTCTGATGGATGGTGAGCTTCGGTTTGCGACCCAAGATCACCCCCCTCGCCTTCGCGCGCGCACGTCCTTCCCCGGTTCTGGTTCGAATAAGCTCCCGCTCGAACTCGGCAAGTCCGCCCAATACGGTCAGCATTAATCGACCATGGGCCGTCGTGGTGTCAGCCCAGGCGTCTCTCAGCGATTTGAAGCCTGCTCCTTTCTCGGCGATCGTTCCCAGCAGATTGAGCAGATCGCGTGTGGACCTCGCCAATCGATCGAGCCGGGTGACGACCAACACGTCTCCCTTCGCTAGGCCCGCCATCAGGCGCATCAGCTGCTTGCG
>CAWGSN010000032.1:0-49873 GCA_963825225.1 uncultured Alphaproteobacteria bacterium | reverse complement strand
TCGCACACCTACCGGATCGTCCGCAACGACAGCCTGATCTGGGTCCGCGCCAAGGGACAATGCATCATGGACAAATCCGGCAGGCCGGAACGGTTTTCGGGCGCCACCATCGACATCACGGCGACGCGCGCGAGCTGAAGGTGCCCCCGTATTGGTGCCCCCGTATTGATCTTGACGCGTTTTCTTCGCGCGAACCGGTTCCCACTTCGCTTGAAAACGCTATTGCCGGGTGTCGCCCTTTTGTCACCTCGCCGGCAAATCGGACGCCATCTTTACCCAACTTCAACGTGGCCCTTGATTCCACAAAAGCCTTTTGCTGGAATTGGTTGAGGTGAGGTGCGTGATGAAATGGATGAAAGAACGCGATCTCCTGATCGCGCAGACCATGGCATTCGTGCAATCGGTGACCGGCAAGAAGCCGGACGCCGACAAGCTGGTTGCGACATCGGCCGCGTTGGCAGCGCCCGAGGCTGCCGGCACTCCCGATACCCGCACCTCCTTCGTCCCTGACCTCGAGGCCGTGCTGGCCGACACATCGGCCGCCGTCGCGCCACTGAAGCCGGTTCAGATCGCGCGCCCCGACTTCAGGGATGATTTCCAGTCGGAGATCCGGGCCCGCGTCGCCAATTTCCGCGCCCATCAGGAACGCTTCAACCGCGAGCGCGAGGCCTATTGCAGCGCCACCATGGCCAAGGTCCACGCCGCGCTGCGCGAAGACAGCGGACTATCGCGGCCCGGTAAGTAGCGCCGCCCAGCCTCCTCACAACCTGCCGATCTTCGCCAGCACCGGCAGCAGATGCACAAGGAACGCTTGCGGATCTTCGCTCATCGGGAAGTGGCCGAGCCCCTTCATGATGGTGACCTCGCAGCCGGGAATACTGTTTGCTACGGCCAGCGTCTCCTGCGGTGTGCAGGAATAGTCGTATTCGCCTGACAACAGAAACAGCGGGCAGCGGCGCGTGTCGATCTGCGCTACCCGGCCGCGGATGTCGCCGTCGAGCTTGTAGAAATAGAGATCGCCCTTGAACACGCCGGGGCCGCTTTGCATGTAGTGCCACAGCGTTTCCCAGCGCTCCCCATCTGGGGCATCGGGCCCGACCAGGCCGGAGACGATGGCGCCGGCGACCTCGCCGCCATGCACGTCCGGCCGGTGCAGGAAGTTCAAATCGTAGTAGGGATCGACATGCGCGCCGGCCTGCAGGCCGATGATGGCGCGAAAATTTTCGGGGTGTTCGAGCGCCAGATGCAGCGCGATGCGGCCGCCGATCGAGCATCCGATCAGGATCGGCCGGTCGAGTTCGAGCGCGGCTGATATCTCCAAAATCATCGCCGTGTATTGCGCCGAGGTGAGCTGGTATTCCTCCTCCTGCCATCCGGCCGGCGGCGAGGATTTTCCGTGCCAGGGCATGTCGAAGGCGATGACGTGATGGGTTGAGGTGATACGCATATCGTTCATCAGCGCGCGGTATTGCCGCCCGTCGCTGCCGGCGGTGTGCAGGCACAACAGCGGCGTGCCCGCGCCCGCTTCCTCGACATAGAGGCGGTGCGGCCGGCCGAATAGATCGAGATGCATATAGCGGCCGACAATCGGCTCGAATGTCGCCCTCATGCCGCGGCTCCTTCGCTGCGCAGCTTGGCGAGCGCCTCCTTGAAGTAGCGCAGATGGGCCATGAAGATCTGAAGATCGCCTTCGGCCCTGAGCACGCGCCGCTTGATCAGCGCCATCAAATCATTGGAGCCCGGCGGCGGCCGATGGCTCCAGAACTTTTTCCATTCCTCCTCGGGCGCGCGCAGCGCAAAGGAGGACGATGGCATGACGAAGGGTCCTCGCGTCACCGACACGATGCGGCCCTGGTAGATCGAAATCAGAAAGGCGGTTGTGCCGACTTCCAGAAGAAAGCTCGTCGTGAGGTAGCGGCCGCGCCGGACCAGTCCGGCATCGCCATTGACCCGCGCCTGCAGCGTTTCGATCATCCCCGTTCCCACCCTCGTCAGCCGGCCGCTCGACGGCGCCGGCGATTTGTCGCGCATGATGGGTGGAATAATCGCCGGAGGCTAGAGCCAGGCCCATACCAGCGCGACGTTGGCTGCGCAGGCCGCCAGCAGCGCGACCATGAGCGTGAGTTGGACAGGCTCGCAGGGGGAGGTCTGGAGGATCGTTCTCATGGCCGGAACATCCGGCGATTCTGCCCGAGGAGTCTCGGGGATTCTTTTTCGGGGAATTGGGATTCTTTTTCACCGGATTCATGACTCGTTTACGACTCAGGGACTCCCGAAAAACCGGGCCGAAACGAGCCGATTTGGGCCCTCGCCGGCCCCGAATCGCCGGCCATATCAGCCAAGCCTGAAACCCGGATGGGGCTGCAGCGTTGACCGCTTTTGCCGGAGCCAACGATGCCCTACGCGCTGTTTTCCAATGATGCCAAGCTGAGCAAGGCCTACCCGACCGAGGCCGATGTCTGGAAGCAGGCCCAAAAATCCGGCCTGGTGGTCGACGTGGTTTCCGACGAGGGACAGCCTGCGCCGCGTCCGGTGCTGGACAATGATTACGAGATCAGGCCCTGCCAGCCGGACCCGCAGGAAGATCCGGCCCGAAACAAGGCCGAGGCCGAACGCGACGCGCAGGCGGAGCCGGTGTTGGGTTCGTGACGGCCGTCCGTCCCGGCGCAAGCCGTCATCCCAGCCGGGTGCCCAGCTGCGCACGGACACCGGATTACGGTCCAGCGATTCACCCTCTCAGGGCGTCGCGGTTGCCAGTGAGGCCTGTTCTGACGCCAGCGTGACGCAGGCCTTGCGCCGGTGCAGTCCCCTGATCGCGCCGGTCACCTTGAGCACCTTCCCTGGCGGACAGGATACGTCCTGCACAAAGGCGATTTCGTAAGGCGCGAGGATGAGCGGTTCGGATTTCAGGACGGTCTGGGCAAGGCACGGCGCGGCCGCAACGGAAAGAATCAGCCCTAACGCAAAAGCACGCATGTTTTATTGTCCAACCAGCCGGCCGAACCATAATAGCTGATGATGACAAAAAGTTGCGTGCAGCGCGAAATTATTTTTGAGCACACGGAAATTGGTGCACGCACGCGCCGCCGGCGCTCTCGAAAACAAAAAGGCCGGCGGGAAGCCGGCCTTTTCTCGATCAGGTACGACGCCCGTATCAATATTTGGCGGCGACCGGTCCACCCCAGCCAAACCGGTAGTTCACGCCGACCTTGACGGTGTGTTCGTCGTTCCGGAAGCTTCGGCCGGCGATGTCGGCGGGGGCCGCCGTGAACTGGGTGTTGCCGAAATTGTAATACTGGTACTCGGCCTTGGCCGACCAGTTGGGCGCGAACATGTATTCGAGACCGGCGCCGACGGTATAGCCGTCCTTGCGGTTGCCGTTGGTGGTGAAGGCAGCCGGCGCGCCGGCCACGGTGACGCCGAGATTGTTGCCGTCCCGCCAGGCGTAACCGCCCTTGGCGTACAGCAGCGCCGGACCCCAAGTGTAGCCGAACCGGCCGGTGACCGAGCCGAGCTGGTTGGTATTGGAGGTCACGAGCGTACCGGCCGGAAACAGCGTCCCGTTATTGGTGCCGCCGGTCAGCCAGCTGTACTGCGCTTCCGCGCCGAGCACCCAGTTGGGGGCAAACTGATAGTCAAAGCCGCCCTGCACGCCGCCGAGGAAGCGCGCGTCGCTGCTCTGCAGGGAGTTGTCACCTGCAAAGGCGCCGCCGACATGGCCGCCGATGTAGAAGCCGGTCCAGTTATAGACGACCTGGGGGGCGGTATAGGCTGGAGCCTTGGTGTAAGGGCGGGCCGGCATATCCGCCGCAAAAGCAGGTGCCGCCAATGCGGCCAGCGCGGCAGCGCCGAGCAGAATTCTTTTCATCGTCGTTCCCCGTTACTAACGTCGCGCCATCAATCCAAACAACGTGACCTCAATTAGGTTGCTTTGCGGCAATGCCGGAACACCGGTGGTGCAACTGCGACGGCCAGCCACGAAGCGATTTGGTTCCTTCGCATATAAGGTTTTTTTGCCCCGTTAATCAGGGGATATCCCGCTTTGTTGATGTCAGACATGACCAGGGAAAGGTTCAAACCTCCCCGAAAAGTGATCGGGTTTCGTTCATCCTTTTTGGCACTGGAGCCCAGGCCCCCGAGCCGCACTGTGACGCCTGATTCCCAAGCGTCGCAGCCGGCTCGCCGGTCAATAGGCGGCGACGTCGATCACGGCGTCGGCAAAGGCTTGCGGGGCTTCCTGCGGCAGATTGTGGCCGATGCCGCCGGTAATCAGGCGGTGGGCGTATTTGCCGGAGAACTTCTTGGCGTAGGCGCTGGGGTCGGGGTGAGGCGCGCCATTGGCGTCGCCTTCGAGCGTAATCGTCGGCACCGTGATGGCGGGAAGCGCGGCGAGCCGTTTTTCCAGATCGTCATACTTCGCCTCACCCTGGGCGAGGCCGAGCCGCCAGCGGTAGTTATGGATCACGACGTCAACGTGGTCGGAGTTGTCGAACGCCGCGGCAGAGCGATCGAACGTGGCGTCGTCGAAATTCCACTTCGGTGACGCCAGTTGCCAGATCAGTTTGGAAAATTCGCGCCGGTATTTGTCGTAGCCGGCCCGACCGCGTTCGGTGGCGAAATAGAATTGGTACCACCAGGCGAGTTCGGCCTTTGGCGGCAAAGGGGTCTTGTTGGTTTCCTGGCTACCGATCAGGTAGCCGCTCACCGACACCAGCGCCTTGCAGCGTTCCGGCCACAGCGCGGCCAGGATGGCGGCGGTCCGCGCGCCCCAATCGAATCCCGCGATCACGGCCTTATCGATCCCAAGCGCATCCATCAGGGCGATGATATCCATTGCGAGCGCGCCCGGCTGGCCATTGCGGAGCGTTTCGCCCGAGAGAAAGCGCGTCGTGCCGTAACCGCGTAGGTAAGGCACGATCACCCGGAAGCCGCTTGAGGCCAGGATAGGGGCGACATCGACAAAGCTGTAAATGTCGTAGGGCCAGCCGTGCAGCAGAATGACCGGCGGGCCATCGGCGGGTCCGGCCTCAGCGTATCCGACATTGAGGAGACCAGCATTGATCTGTTTCAGGGCGGGAAACGTCGTATGCGTCCCCGGCTTGATCGCGGCAGCGCTTGCCGGTTTTGCGCTGCCGGACTGGGCACCGGCTGAGCCCGTCAGGGCGAACTGGGTGGCTGCGAGGGTCATGGCGGCGACACCAAGAAAGCGGCGACGCCCGGGGTTGATGGGTTCGGACATGCGTTTCTCTCCATGTGAAGGGATGGCCTGCCCGGTGAATATGGGCGGGCCCGATCATCGGCGGGTTTCAAGCTGGCTTCGCTCACACCAGATTGATCGTGACGTCGATATTGCCGCGGGTGAGTTTTGAGTACGGGCAGGTCTGGTGCGCCTCATCCACCAGCGACTGGGCGACGTCACGGTCAACGCCGGGAAGGCTGACGTTGAGGCGTGCCTGCAGGAAGTAGCCGCCGCCGGCAGTGCCGAGATCGACTTCGGCATCGATCGCCAGATCGGCCGGCAGCTCGATCTTCTGCTTGCGCGCGGCAAGCCCCATCGCGCCCTCGAAGCAGGCCGACCAGCCGGCCGCGAACAGCTGCTCCGGATTGGTACCGGCGCCCTTGCTGCCGGGGGATGAAAGCTTGACGTCGAGCCGGCCGTCGGAACTGCGCGAGGCGCCGTCGCGGCCACCGGTGGTGTGGGTCTTGGCGGTGTAGAGCACTTTTTCGATCCTGGTCATGGTGGTCTTCCTTGTATAATAATCGGATACGATTACATCGGATGCGATCAAATTAGCGTTGCCAACCCGAATGTCAACCCTTCCGATTTAATCGTATCCGATATATATGGTCCCCGAGACGTCACGTTCTCGTGTGCCGGGAGCACCCCAATGAAATCCACCAAGCCAAATTCGGCGAACGATCCAAAACCTTCGGATGCGAGGTCTTCAGATCCAAGGCTCGCGGACTTCCTTTGTTTTGCGATCTATTCGACCAACCTCGCCTATGGCCGGGCCTACAAGCCGATTCTCGAGGAACTCGGCCTCACCTACACGCAATACATCGCGATCGTGGCACTTTGGGAACAGGACAACCAGACCGTCTCGAGCCTCGGCGAGAAGCTGTTTCTGGAATCCAACACACTGACCCCGATCCTGAAGAAGCTCGAAGCGAAGGGCTATCTGCGCCGGCAACGCGATGCCGCCGACGAGCGCCAGGTGTTGGTCAGCCTGACCGATGCTGGCCGCCGCCTGCGCGAAAAGGGCTTGAGAATGAATCTGAAAGCGGCGTCTGGTCTCTCGTCGGATGAATTCCCCAGAGTACAAAAAGCAGTCGTCGCGCTGCGCAACAATCTGATCAAGGCCGCGGAGGAAGCACCGGCAGATGCGCCTTCCGCGACGGGCCCCTTGCCTGCAACGCGACACCAGCGGAAGCGCGCGTAAATCCCGGGATCGCTACCGCGTCATCTTTTCCAGTTCGGGATAAGGCGCATAGACCGCGCCGGCGCAGGGATCGCTGGCGTTTTCAACGATACGGTCGAGCCGGCCATCGACATAAAGCACCGCGCGTTCGCGCGGCTCGCGATAGCTGCCGTCGGATTCGCGTGGGGTGAAGCGCAGGCAACTGACATAGCGCAGCCGCCCGCCGACGACGCGCTGCACCGGCTCGGCCATCGCGGCATCGCGCACGCCAACAGGGTTGTTGAGATAGGCCTTCATGAACGAAAGTATTTCGCTCTTGAAATTGTCGGGAAATGGCTGGTTGGAGACGCCGCGATCGTCGGTATAGGTGATGCTTCTGCCCTCGTCGCTGCCCGCGCAGGCCGCGAGCGCGATCGGCAGCAGCAGGATCGCCGCAATTTTTGCTAATTTCGTCAAGCGCAACTCTTTCCACTTGCTCCTTCTTCCGGATTCTCTTAGACCGCCCGGCAGCGAAATGGAATTCTTGAAACAGCACCAACCCACGGCCATTGGGGAAGCAATGGCAACGTGGGCTGGGTCTGATACCCGCAGGCGCGGCGGGGACAATGTGGATCTAACCGCGCCCGCGGCTCAGTTTCAGCCGCGCTTGGCGGGCGCGATGGGCTTCGTCGCCAGCTTCGGCGTAGCGTGCGGCTTCACGACACTCATCTGCTTGTGGTGGCGATAATGGCGGACCTGCTTGTGGCTCATCTGCGCATTGGCCTTGAGCGCCTTCGACTTGCCCTGGTCGGCCTTGATGACCGGCGCAGTCGTGGACTTGGCGGCCGGAGCAGCCGCGGTTTTGCCGGTGCTCGCGGCAAGCGCGGGCGCGGCGATAACGGAAACGGCGAGCAGCGCTGCGGAAATGGTCTTGAGCATGGTTGTCTCCTCTTGTCTTGGCGATCGCGGGGCTCACCGGCCGGATGGCCGGCACCTCGCCGATCATGCAGGCGAGACTAGCGGCGGCGCGCTGAACCCATCCTGAAGCGGGACAACAGACTTCGTTCATCTGCATGACATGTTCGTCATGTTCCCGGAACCCGTAGGCCGTCACCGGTTCTCTCGATATTGCGGTGAAGGTGCGGGAATGTTCTCAAGCGGCGGGTGTTCAAGTCAGCAAGCTTCGGTGTAGGATCGCCGAACCCGGCAACTGGAGAGATGCATGAACAAATTTGCGATCAGGCTTTTGACGCTCGCGATGTTGTCGCTGACGCTTGTCGCCGCCCCCGTCGTTACCGTGGTCTATGCGGCGCCCGACAACGATCCGCCGCCGCCGGACAAAAGCAAGAAAAAGAAATCCAGCGAAGTGCACCCCGGCACGCAGCAAACCGCATTCGCGGACGGCTATCGCGCCGCCTATGCCACGATCTACGACCGCCACGATTACGCTTCCGCGATCGAACAGTTGAAGGCGCTTGGCCGTGACGACAGCGCCGCGGTCGCCAACCTGATCGGCTACTCCTATCGCAAGCTCGGCGACTACAAGGTGTCGCAGATCTGGTACGAGCGCGCGCTTAAAGCGGACCCGAACCACGTCAAGACCTGGCAGTATTACGGCCTCTGGCAGGTAGAACAGGGCAACCGTGATCAGGCGCAATATCATTTGAACAAGATCGCAGCACTTGCCGGCACTGCAAGCGAGGAATATCGCTCGCTCGCCGCGGCGCTGGAAAAGCCGCCGGGCACCGGTCTGGTTTACTGAGCAGAGTGTTTGAAAACTTCAGCCGGCGCGGTTGCAAACCGCGCCGGTTTTCTTTTGCGCCGATCGCGCGGGCAGCGCGCCTGCACTTTCGATTTTCCGATTCACATTTCAAACAGCCAAGCCGTCATTGCGAGCGAAGCGAAGCAATCCATATCACCACGTAAAAAAGAATGGATTGCTTCCGCCTTCGCTGAGGAGCTACGGCGGACAAGTCGTCGCAAGGGCTCCTCGCAATGACGGCGCTTTCCATTTCCATTCAGATACAGATCCACGTTCTCGCGGCGCGATGTGTCCGAGGTTTGCAAGTAACTCTCGCCCCTCGAAAACAGAGGGCGCAGGGAATGCCGGATGCGCGCTGCACCCGCGGTCTCGTGTGCAATGTGCACAAGAAGTGCGCACACGAGCATACAGGGCAGCGGAGGCAATCCGACATTCCCTGCGCAATGGCTTTACGGCTTATAGCGCGCTCTCCCCGGCGACGAATTCGTCTTGTCACCGTCGCCAGCGGATTGAGATTTGTCCAAGCCCGGTTGGGCCGACGCATCTCCGCCAGCTTGACATCAGCAACGGATGCCAGGACCACACGGTTTTGCCGTACGCCGCAACGTCGTTCGTCTTGCGACCTTCAATCGCTCACGGAAACCCGCCCTGCGATCTCAAGTGCGCCCGACGCTGCCGCGTCCACCGCAACCCGCCCCAACGTTCGTGACGATGGCCAACGCCCCTCTTGGCGGGACGGGATGGCTAATGATGTGAAGTGATTTGGGTCTCCTGAAAACAGGAATATTTTCTGTTGAGGGGCTTGACGGGATTTTGCTGATTTGCCCGTCGGATCAATTTGTCGCGCCTGCTCTCTCCACATCGTCATTGCGTGCGAAGCGACTCAATCCGTAGTCGCGTAGGGCGGGTTCTCTTTAACCCGCAGCTATATGCGAGATGGCGGGTTAAAGAGAACCCGCCCGAGCTCTGTTTCAGGTCGACGTTGCAGCGTTTGGAAAAATTTCCGGAGTAAAGGTGTATAATTTCCCTGAAATGAAAATCGACTCTGAATGGTCCCGGAACGACAATAGGCGCTTTCTGCAAGAGCGGAGTCTGTCTCGCACCATACAGATGATTGATTGTGGAAAGAAAATGAAGGCCTACAAAGCGATGATCTGGGATGACGACCCTGAAAAGCCAGGACGTCGCGTGAGTGTGCTAGCGGAGAGCCTTGATGACGCAAAGAAGAAACTAGAGGAGGAATATGGTGAAGGCCATGTATTCTACTTGCACAACGAAGAGGATGCCGCTCGACCGCGCTAGGCCGTAGGCCGGATTGAGCCCCCTCACCGCATCAGCTCCTGCACCTCCGCGCGAAACGCCTGCCGCGCAGGCTCGCGCGAATAGAACATGTGGCCGCCGGGATAGACGACCAGCTTCACCCGCGCCGGGCTGGCATAGGCCGGCAACTGGTCGAGGATGATCTTCGAGGCGAAATAGGGCGTGGCGAGATCGAACAGGCCGTGTCCGACCAGCAATTTCATTTTCGGATCGAGCGCGAGGATCTGCCGCAACTGGGACACCGACTCCGCCGGTCCGCGGCCGAAATCCCATCCTTTATTCACGCTGTCGCTGAGCAGTTGATACGATCCGTCCGGCCGCCAGTTCAGCTTGCGCGTGGTGAGATCGACCGCGGCGCTGGTCAGCGGCGCCATCAGCGGATCGCCCGAGGGATCGCCGAAATGGAAGAAACTCGAATCCGGATAGGGATCGAAGCCCGACACCGAGGCGTCATAACGTCCGGTCACCCGGCCATTGCGCCGGTCGAACTCCCGGCGGAATTCTCCCACTTCGAAACGTCCCGCGAGCCTGCGGCTGACCGCCTGATCGATGCCCGTCAACGCCGCCACCTTGTCGGCGAGCCGGTTGGTGGCCTCGGCGTCCGCCTGCCCCTTGATCAGGTCGAGCAAAAATTCGCTGCGCGCGTAACGTTCGACGTCGGCGAGATCGGTCCATTGCACCGGACCTTTCGCTTCGCGCGCGACCGCGGCCATGGTCGGCAGGCTGTTGACATATTGCAGCAGGCTGGAGCCGGAATAGTCGCGGAAGTCGAGCACCGGAGAGACCAGGATCAGTCCGCGCACGCCGACGCCCTGCTGGGTCTGCAGATTGCGGACAATCTTCGGTCCGCGGATGCCGCCATAGCTTTCGCCGGCAACGTATTTCGGCGACAACAGGCGGTCGTATTTTTCCAGCCAGCGCCGGATCACCAGCGCAATCGAATTGACGTCGCCATCGACCGAGAAGAAGCGCTTGCGCACGTCCTCGCCCGAGGCGACGAAGCGGCTGTAGCCGGTGCCGACGGGATCGACGAACACGAGATCGGTGAAGTCGAGCCAGGTCTCGGCGTTCGGCACGAGGTCCGGCGAGGCGGAAGACACCGCGCCGTCGCCGGAAAAAGACAGCCGCCACGGTCCGGCGTCGCCGAACTGCAGCCAGGCCGATGAGGCGCCCGGCCCGCCATTGAACAGAAACGTTACCGGCCTCGTGCCGCGATCGGCGCCGTCGAGCTGGTAGGAAGTGTAGGCGATGTCGGCCTGGGGCTCGCCCTTGTCGTCGAACAGCCGGATCGAGCCCGCGGTCGCGGCGAAGCTGAGCGTGCGCCCGGGCAGCGCCAGCGACTGCGTGGTGGTGGAATCCGGCGGCAGGCGATGCTGTTCGGCGGCGGGCGGCGTGGTGGCGGCGGCGTCACCGCCACCACCGCGCCGTCCCCCACCCTTCTGGCCGGTTGGCGTTTGACCCGGCGTCGGCGTCGCGGCAGGCTGTTGCGACGGCGGGGGCTGGTCCGGTGTGTCCTCGGCGCGAACGGCGGCCGGAATCGACAAAGCGCAAAGCACAATGGCCAACCGCGCGAGACGCTGCGCCATGAAACGGATTGCCATGTGTTTGCTCCCTGCGTCCCGCGATCCCTTAACCATTCGCGGCGCTGGAGGCGCGCCGGCCCACAGGTTATCGCCCAAAACTGCGACAGCTTGGCGGCGTTCGCAAGGCTGCGAGCCATCTCGACAAGGGGTGTCCAGGTCGTATAGACGACCCTTGGTAAATGATGCTTGGGATCGTGCAGACGGCCCCGGGCGCATGAAGCGCCGATGTGGGCCCCAAAGCCGATGACCAGTCCCAAGCGATATGAACGGATCGCCTTCGTTGCGAGCGCAGGCGCGGAAGCACAGGCGGCGCTGGCGCAGCTGACCGGGCTTTACGGCAATCACGATGCCGACGACGCCGATGTCGTGGTCGCGCTCGGCGGCGACGGCCTGATGCTGCAAACCCTGCACGCCCACATGCGTTCGGGCAAGCCGATTTACGGCATGCATCGCGGCACCGTGGGCTTCCTGATGAACGAATTCTCGACGCATGATCTGCATGCGCGGCTCGCCGCGGCACGGGAATCCCTGATCAATCCGCTTTTGATGCGCGCCACCGACGTGCACGGCGCGGTGCATCTGCACCACGCCATCAACGAAGTCGCGTTGTTTCGCCAGACCTATCAGGCGGCGCGCCTGCGCATCCTGATCGATGAACGCGAGCGTATGGCGGAGCTGATCGCCGACGGCATCCTGGTCGCGACGCCTGCCGGCTCCACCGCCTATAATCTGTCGGCGCAGGGTCCGATCCTGCCGATCAACGCGGCGCTGCTGGCGCTGACCCCGATCAGCGCGTTCCGGCCGAGGCGGTGGCGCGGCGCCCTGCTCCCCAACACCGCCTTCGTGGTGATCGAGGTGCTCGAAGGCGACAAGCGTCCGGTCGCGGCGGTCGCCGACCACGACGAGGTGCGCGACGTCCGCCGCGTCGAGGTGCTGTCCGACAAGACGTTTTCGATGCGGATGTTGTTCGACCCCGGCCACAGCCTCGAGGAACGGATCCTGCGCGAACAGTTCGGGCATTAATTTCGGCCCCATCCGGCCCCGTGCCGGGCCGGTTTCGCAACCATTCATTAACCTGCGCCGCCATATGGTTAACGCTGGGTGTACCGTGTTGGCCGGTATGCGCTCAGGGCCCGACCATGTATCGCATTGACTTCAACAAGCTGCGATTTCTGATTTGCGACGACAATCCGCACATGCGCCGCATCCTGCGGACGCTGTTGCATTCGTTCGGCGCGCGCGAAGCCTACGAGTCCGAAGACGGCGCCACCGCGCTCGAAATGTACGCCCACTACGTCCCTGACATCGTCATCACCGACTGGTCGATGCCGATCTTCGACGGATTAGAACTGGCGCAGATGATCCGGCAGCCGGAATCGAAGGGCAACCCCTACGCGCCGATCATCATGCTGACCGGACATACGGAAAAGCGGCGCGTAACGGTCGCGCGCGACGCGGGCGTGACGGAATTCCTGGCCAAGCCGATTTCGGCCAAGGGACTTTACCAGCGCATCCTCAACGTCGTCGCCAACCCGCGTCCGTTCATCAAGACCAAGACCTATTTCGGCCCGGACCGCCGGCGCAACACCAACAACGCCTATATCGGCCCCGAGCGCCGGGTCGGCGGCGAGGTGGAAGTCATGCAGCAGCCGTCCCTGCTCGACAAGGCACGATCCAGCGTCTAGCGCGAGAAATCCGCTCAAGGAGACCAACATGGCGAAAGAAAAGCCCGGCACGTTGCAGGTCAAGAGCTTCGCCGATCATCACGTGATCACGCAGCCCAATCCCTTACGCAATGTGTTGCTGCGCGTTCCCGATTCCGACCTCGACGATCCGGTCGGGCGCGCCGAGAAGGCGCTGGCTGGCCTTTCGGGTGAATTCAAGAACTGGATGGCGATCGAAGCCGACCGGCTTTCCGCGGCCCACGCCATTGTGTTGCGCGATGGCTTTAGTGACGACAACCGTGAAGAGCTGTTTCGCGCCGCCCACGACATCAAGGGCGACGCCGCCACCTTCGGCTTCCCCTCCGCGGGCGCCGCCGCCGAGAGCCTGTGCCGCATCATCGAACACGCGCCCGATCTCGACCAGGTACCGTCGGATCTGATCGCCCATCACATCAACGCCATTCAGGCGATCGTGCGCGAGCGCACCAAGCTCGACACATCAGCCATGGCCAGCGAACTCAGCCGGTCGCTGCGCGGCCTCGCGGACGAATTCCTGACCTACGCCAACCGCGACCGCCCCGAGTATCTCGAAGCCATCCTCGCGCCGAGCATCATTCCGGCGGAGTGATGTGATCGGGGTAAGCGTGCGCTTCCTTCGTCATTGCCTGCGACAAACGCGAAGCGTTTGCGCAAGGGAGCGCAGCGGCGAAGCAATCCATACTTCCTTCGTTGCGCAATGGATTGCTTCGCTTCGCTCGCAATGACGGAAAGATTGTAAATCGATCGTAGCTTCGGCAATTACGCCGCGATCAGATCATGACCGACCGGCGGAATCGCTTCTTCCGCCACCAGTTCGTCGCAGAACATACGGGCTTCCTCGCGTGCCAATTCCGTCGCAAAGCGGCGCAGCAGGATCAACAACGGCTCGGCGGCCTTGCGGTCGGTCCCGCAATGGGTCAGCACGCGCTCGACCATGCGGCGGCGCAGCCGTGCCGCGCCACCTGGCGTGTCGACAAAGCCGGTTTCGTGGCTCGCCTCGAGCGCCACGCGGAAGGCGGCGAAGGTGGATTCCGGCAAGCCGGCGCGGATCAGCAGCGCCTGCAGGCTGGCGCCGCCGCGGTCGTGCAGCAGCGCGGTGACCCGGGCCTGCGGCAGTCCGGACAATTCGGCCAGGGATGAATCGAACAGTTCGAGATTGCCGGACAACAGCGCGCGCAGGATCAGGCCCGCGGTCAACTGGCCGGTGGCGCGCAGGTGCCGCACCAGACCCTGCATGTCCTCGCCGCGCGAACGCGCCGCGATGTTGACGGTCGAACGCTCGCGCGCTTCGCTGGCGAGCCGCCCCGCCCGATCTGGGCTCAGCCAGTTTTTGGCGACGACGAATTGCGCCAGCGTGTCGGAGAGCTTTGCGACCAGCGCCATGCGGGTCGCGGAGGGAAGGCCTTCCAGCACCAGCATCGATTCGCGGATCGCGGCGAGATGGCCGTGGCGCTCGACGATACGGTCCCATGAAAATGGCGCCAGTTCCGCGTAGGCATTCTCGATCAGTTCGAGCGCTGCCGCAGGTGAGCCTACCTCGGCGATCGCGGCGCAGACGGAAGGCGGCAGATTGATGCGGCGGGCGATCGCGCATTGCATCTCGCCATTGCCGGTCGCGACGATGTCGACGAGGTCGGCGTCGATCAGGAGCGGTGAATGTTCAAGCACCGGCAGCGCGATCGACGGCTGGTCGAGCGACAGCGCCTGCACGATTGCGGCGGGCGCCTCGGCGCTGCGCGCGAACACCTCTGCCATGGCCTGGCGTACCAGCGGCGATGGATCGTCGAGCAGCATCAGGAGAGCGCCTTCAGCGGCGGCGCGGTCGTCTTCGGAAAGATCTGATATCAGCCAGGCCCGCGCCAAAGACCGCGTCGCCTCTGCCCGTTCGCCCGCCGGAGCGGTACGAATCCAATTGATGAACTGCCGAACGATCATGGTCCTGCCGGCCTACGCAACCCGAAACGGCACCGTGACGCGATGCCAACGTCATACAAAATAAACCATGACGCTTAACAAAGGGTTCACCATAAACGTTTGGGGTTATTGACGTTTCGTTAAGGCGAGGAGGACGGCCACTTCACACGGAAGCCGCGAAAGACGGCACACGGCCTTAGCTGCTGAACGTGCCGTTGCGATCGCTGAAGAGATCGAGCCGGCCCGGCGCGCGGACCTCGGGAGTCTTGCCCGATAGAGCAGGCGCCGGGGTCGCCGACGCAACCGACGTCAGCGAGGATCCGTTGCCCCATAATTCCTGCACGGCTGGCGAAATCGGCTGCGTGCGTTCGCCGGCCTGAAACAGCGAGCGGAAGATCGGGTCGGGCTGTGCGGATGCGGTCCGCGATGTCGCGGCGACCGGCGTCACGCTGCGCGAATCCGGAAAGCTCGAGAGATACGCCGCGTTGTCGATCGCGGTCGTGGCCGGTGCAGCGCTCGCGACTGTCACGGGTCGCGTGATATCGCCGCCGACGGCGGCCATCGCGGTGCGCGTGGCCGGCGAATTGGCGGCGCTGGCGTAACGCGAGTTCAAGACCGAATAGACTTCTGAAACGCTGCGGCTGCGTCCCGAACGGTCGTAGAAGATCGAGCGGTTGGCCGCGGCGGCGTTCGGAAACATCCGTGACGCCGAGGCTTGCGGATTGTCCTCGGCGCTCGAGATCAGTTTTCCGGCGCCGCCGACCCCCATGAAATGCGCCATATACAATTCAGCGTCGCTCGGACGGCGGCCGATCTTGCCGGTCAATTTGAAACTGTTCGACTGGGTCAGCACCGCCGCCATCGAAGATGCCGCGTCCGGATCATCGCGCAGCTTCATGATCGCGGCCCGCGCGATGGGATCGTTGACCGAATAGCCGCCGGAGGAATTTTTGGTGATGGCGTCGGCATATTTGCCATAGCCGAGCTGGCTGCCTGCTTCCTTCACGGTGCCGAGCCAGGTCTGGTCGATGAACTGAAACAGCCCGCGCGCCGACGAGGTGGAGGCCGCCGCCTTCGGGTTGAAATTGGATTCCATCTTGGCTGTAGTGAGCAGATATTCGAAGCTCGCACCGGTGGTCGACGCCGCCTGCTTGATCGAGCCCGCGATCTTCACGCGCGTGGGATCGACACCTGCCGCAGCCTTGGCGTTCAATGTGTCGACCGACATGTTTCTGGTGCCCCGCTCCTCGCGAAACGACCGCGCGGCCTCTAGCGCAATGGCAGACGCCCAATACCGCGCCACCCTGGGACAATTATGGTTAATGGCGGGTTAAGGATTGGCAGCCCACCGGTCTGTTACGGCTGGGCTTCGTAGTAGCGGGCGACCTGGTCGATCTCTTCCGCCGTCATCTGCCGCGCAATGTTGCGCATCTGCTGGCTGATGTCGTTGCGGCGGGTGCCGGCGGCAAAGGCGTGCAGTTGCGCCTTGATATAGATGACCGACTGCCCGCCGAGCCAGGGGCTGCCGGCCTTGTTGTCGATGTCGCCATGGCAGGAGCCGCAGGGCGCGATGTTTCGCATTGGGGCCCCGGTGGTCACGATGGGCGGCGCCGGAAGTTTGGGATCAAGATTGCTCGACGGCACCCGCGGCAGGTATGAATAATATGCTGCGACATCCAGCATGTCCTGGTTGCTCATGTTCGTCGCAAACGGGCTCATCACCACATTGACGCGCGCGCCGGTCTTGAAATCGTTCAATTCCTTGTAGGTCACGGCGGCAAACTGCCCGGCGAGGTTCGGCGAATTGGCGTCGCTGACGCCCTGCGGGCCGTGGCAGATCGCGCAGCGCTGCGCCAGGGTCGCGCCGCGGCCGATCGATACCTGATCCTTCCGCGTCAGCATCTCCGACGTCATCACGACATTGGAGGTCTTGAAATCGGGCTGGATGGCCGTGCCTTGGGACAATACCCGCGGCACGCCCGCGGCGCTACAGATCGCGTCCCAAATCCCTGACAGTTTGAGGTCGGGCTGCGCCAGCGGCAGCCAGATCAGGCCGGCGAACGCCGCCAGCACCGCAATCCCAGCCGTGACGCCGACGCTCGCGCTGAACCACGGATTGCGAAACGAGAACAGCGGCTGTTCGCTCATCGGCTGGCTCCGACATAGACCGCGGGCACGTTGGTTTCCTTCAGCACCATCAATTGCGCGATCGGATAGCCGTAATTGACGACGGTGAGCCCGATCATCAGCGCGAGCCACAGACCAAAACTGTTCAGCGCCGCCGGGATCCGCGCCGGCATGTGCAGGGGCACGCTGAACCGGTACGCGCCCGCCTCGCTGTTCGCCGCCATCTGGCCGCGGACCAACACGGTGAGAAACAGAACGCCGGATATCAGCAGAATGAAGCCGCCGATCGCGGACATCGACACCGAAAACGCCTGCGGCGAGATCACCGGATTGGCGTAGTCGTAAAACGCCATACGCCGCGGCATGCCGAGGATGCCGACATAATGCCACGGGAACGTCGTGACGATCATGCCGATGAACCAGAGCCAGAGCTGCGCCTGCATCAGGCCGAAACTCTCCAGCGCCTTGTCCGTGAGATGGGGCCACAGGTCGTAGGCGATCGCGAAATACATGATCACGATGGCGCCACCGAAGATCAGGTGGAAATGCCCGGTGATCCATTGCGTATTATGGACGCTGGCGTCGAGCTGGTAGCTCATGTTGATCAGCCCGCCCGCGCCGCCGAAACCGAGCATCACCAGCGACAGCGCGGTCGCCAGCATGATCGGATTTTGCCATGGCAGCGCCCTCACCCACCCGAACGCGCCGCGGCCGCCGCGCAGACGGCTCGCGATCTCCGCGGAGGCGCAGATCGTGAATACGGTCAGCAAAGTCGGCAGCGCGACGAGGCCGGTGAACACCGAGTGCATGAATTTGAATCCGGCGCCGACTTGCGGATCGGTGAACAGATGATGCACGCCGATCGGCATCGCGACCACGACGAACAGGATGAAGGAAATCCGCGCCATGGCGTCGCTGTAGAGCCGCCCGCCGATCGCGCGCGGGAAGATGGTGTAGTAGGCGATGTAGGTCGGGATCAGCCAGAAATAGACGATGGCATGCAGCGTCCAGGAAAAGAACACGCGCGCGAGACCCGCGTCGATGGTGGACGTCAGGCCGAGCGCCACGGGTAGGATCTGGAAAATAATTTCCAGCGCAGCGCCAACGGCCGTCCAGCCCCAGAGATAGGAGCCAGCGACATTGGCGAACATCGCGAGCGGAACAGGCTTGTCCGGGTGCTCGCGTTTCCAGATCGCCAGGTTGATCGACATCAGCGCGACCCATATCCATGAGCCGACCACGACCATTACGACGCCGATGTAATAGAAGGGGCTGCCGACCATCGGTGGATAGAACGTGTAGAGCACGGACGCCAGCCCGAGCGAGACCGGGATCATCGCAACCACGGCGCCAATGGCGACCAGCAGGAAGCCTGCCCACGCCCAGCGCCGCCCAACCAGGGGCCGCTCCAGCGACGCCTCTGATATGGCGTAGCCGAACCCCATCGCGATCAGGGTCGGAAACACATAGCCCATCGCCGAGCCGTGGGCGGTGACCGAGCGATAATAGAATTCCGGATTGAAGTACCAGGCGTTCAGCGGGCTGCGGACGAACATCTGCCACGCGCCGAGCACCAGTGCGAGGCCAAACACGGCAAAGGCGAGCCAGAAATGCGCGAGGATCAGCCGCTTGTTAATCAACACAGGTCAGCCTCCGCTTTGCCGCAACCATGTCGCGAAAGGCCGTCTTCTCGACCACCCTGACCTTGGCCCACATGCCCTGATGGCCGATGCCGCAGAATTCCTGGCACGGCATGACGTGGTCGCGCGGCGCCTTGAAGCGGATCGGCAGCACCGAGACATAGCCCGGCACCAGCATGGTGTTGATGTTGGTGTCCTCGATCAAGAGGCCGTGGACCACATCCGCACTGGTGGCGCGGAACGTGATCGGCGTGTCCGAGGGCACTACCACGCATTGCGGCGTGAACGAATATTGCTGCCCGATCGCCCGCACGGTGACCGAGCCGTCGGCCTCGACCGCGCTGCCGAGATTGCTCTCGACGAATTCGCCGGTGAGGTGAAGCGTCCTGGGGTCCGCGGTCTCGACATGGCCCTGCGGCATCGTCGCCTGATGGATGCCGATGAAAGCGGCCATGCCGACCAGCACGCCAACGATCACGATCGACAGCGTCGCCCACCGCCGCTCGATGCGGGCCGCGACCGCTTCGCCGATGGAGTGATCCGTTCCGGTCGTCATGTTCACACGCTCCGCGGCAGGAACACGAACAGGTAAAACGCAAACCACAACGCGATAACGATCACGGTGGCGATGCCGGCGACGGCAACCGCGCCGCCCGGACCGGATCGGACGATGGCGTCGACGGCTTCGTCTTCGGAAGCAGAAGACGGCGTCGAGGATGAATTGATCATGGCACGCCTCAGTTCAGCGTTGCTGCGCGAAGTTCATTGGCCTGGCGGGCGGAGACTGCTGCGCCGCGATTGCCCCAGGAAGTCCGGATATAGGTCACGACCGCGGCGATCTCGTCGTCGGACAGCCGATGCGCAAAGGGCGGCATGCCGTAGGGCATCGGATTTCCCGACGTGCCCGGCGGGTAGCCGCCATTGAGCACCATCCGGATCGCATTGACGGCGGAAACCATCTGGATCGACTGGTTGCCGGCGAGCGGCGGATAATGCGGCGGCATGCCGAGGCCTTCCGCACCGTGGCAGCTTGCGCATTCCCGGTCGTAGATCTGCTTGCCGAGGCTAAGCAGCAGGCTGCTCTCGGCGGAAGGCAAGGGCACTGCCGGTTTCTCCGGCGATGTCCCTTGCGCGAGACCTTTCAGATAGATCGCCATCGCACGGGTGTCGTCGTCGTTAAGGTATTGCAGGCTGTTGTAGACGACCTCCGCCATGGGACCGTAGACCGCGCCCCGGCTCGATATGCCCTTTCTCAAGTAGTCGGTGATCTCCTCGATGGTCCAGTCGCCGAGGCCCGCTTCCTTGTTCGAGGTGAGCGAGGGCGCGTACCAGTTCTGCATCGGGATCAACCCGCCCTCGAAGGCCTGCGAATCCGAGGAGCCGCCGAGCGCGTTGATTGCGGTGTGGCACATCCCGCAATGGCCGAGGCCCTCGACCAGATAGGCGCCCCGGTTCCAGTCCGCCGATTTGGTCGGGTCGGGTTTGAATTCGCCTTCGTTGAAGAACAGCGTGCGCCAGCCGATGATCAGCGAACGGTTGTTGAAGGGAAATTTCAGATCGTGCGGACGGTTGAGCTGCTTCACCGGCGGGATCGAACGCAGGTAAGCGTAGATCGCCTCGCTGTCGGCGCGCGTCACCTTGGTGTAGGAGCCGAACGGCATCGCCGGATAGACCAGCCCGCCGTCCGGGAAACGCCCGTTGTGCATCATCTGGTAGAACTGGTCGGACGTCCACATGCCGATGCCGGTTTGCGGATCGGGCGTGATGTTCGAGGTGTAGATTGTGCCGAACGGCGTCTTCATCGGCAGACCGCCGGCGAAGGTCTTCCCCTCTCGCGCGGTATGACAAGCGACACAGTCGCCAGCGCGCGCGAGATATTCGCCCTTGGCTATGAGCGCAGCATCCTGCGCCACCGCGGGCGCGGCCGCGAACCAAAGCAGCGAGGCCAGAACGGGCAGCAGAACTTGCAAGGCTCTCGGCATATGCACGATCTCCCTCAGTTCGGTTCGCTGCCGCAGGCCAGCGGCATTGGCAAGCTGCCATGCTTGGCGAAGGACGGGTCCGTTGGCGCGGGACGCGACGACAGGAAGGCCGCCAGGGCCTTGACGTCATCTTCCGTCAGAAGGCCAGCCACGATCTGCATGCAGTCCGGCGCGATGGCCGTACGCGTCCCATATCGCCAGGCTCCGAGTTGTCCGCTGATGTAACTGGCGCGCAGGCCCAGCAGACCCGGTATCGCAGGCTCCATGCCGCCGAACGTCGAACCGTGACAGCTGGCGCAGGGTGGAATGCCGCGCTGCGGATCGCCTTGCGTCGCAATCGTCTCGCCACGCGCCAGGATTTCGTTGCTCACGGTTGGAACGGCAGGCGGCGGAAACGGCGGGCGCAGTGACGCGAAGTGTTCTGCCATCTGCTTCAGATACGTGTCGGGCAGAAAATCCAGCAGATAGTTCATCGGCGGGTATTTGCGCCGGCCATCGCGGAAGGCCACGAGCTGGTTGTAGAGATAGCCGGCGGGCTTGCCCGCAAGCCGCGGGAAATAGACGTCGCTGGTACCCTCGCCCTCGGCGCCATGGCACGACGCGCAGGCCAACACTCGCGCCGCCATGGTATCGGGGGCGCGTTCGGGCGTCTGCGATTGCGCAGGCCCGAAAGGAAGCGCGATCGAAGCAAAGATTGAGAATATCGCGAAATAACGATGCGTCACCGTGATGGCCCAACTCGACGACGAGACGGAACTTTCGCACATCGCATCAACGGAAGCAACGCAGCTCACGCATCGAAGCTGCGTCATTCACGCAATTGCGGAATTGAATCTATTTGCGATAGACTTTGGACGGATCGAACAGTCCGTCCGAATCGACGAATGACAATCGTGTGTCGCCATCGACTGACGTGACCGCGCGGTAGAAACACGACCGCCGTCCGGTGTGACAGGCCGCACCCTGCTGCTCGACACGAATCCAGATGGCGTCCTGATCGCAATCCAGCCGCATTTCGACCACGCGCTGGGTGTGCCCGGAGCTTTCGCCCTTGCGCCACAAGGCGTTGCGCGAACGGCTGAAGTACCAGGCCTCGCCGCTCGCAATGGTCTTGCGCAGCGCCTCGTCGTTCATGTGCGCGACCATCAGCACGTCGCCCGTGGCGGCATCGGTCGCCACGCAGGTCAGAAGACCCGACGCGTCGAACTTGGGCTGGAACGCCAGCCCCGCCTCGCGATCATGGGAATGTGTGGGTGTAGACACGGGTAACCTCGCAGATTTTACGCGAGGTTACCGGTGTGGTCCTCGCACCATGGACAGGAAGCGCGCCTGCTCCGCCGGATTGTCGCGGAACATGCCGGTGAAGCGGCTGGTGAAAGTCATCGCGCCGTGCTTGGCGACGCCGCGCACCGACATGCAGGTATGCTCCGCCTCGATCACGACCGCAACGCCGCGGGGCTTGAGCACCTCGTCGATCGCGGCTGCAATCTGCGCGGTAAGATGCTCCTGCGTTTGCAGGCGGCGCGCGAAGATGTCGGTGAGGCGTGCGAGCTTCGACAAGCCCACGACCCGCTCGACCGGCGTATAGGCAATATGCGCCTTGCCGTAGAACGGCATCATATGATGCTCGCATTGCGAGGTGAATTCGATGTCGCGGATCAGGACGAAATCGTCGTAGCCGGCGGTCTCGCCAAAGGTGCGGTCCAGCACCTCGGCCGGGCACTGGTGATAGCCCTGGTAGAGTTCGTCAAAGGCTTCGACCACCCGGCGCGGCGTGTCCAAAAGACCCTCGCGGTGGGGGTTCTCGCCAATGTAGCTCAACAGGGTGTGCACCGCATGTTCGGCCTCGGCGCGCGACGGGCGCGGCAGATCGGCGCGGACGGCGGCCGCCAGGAATTCGGAAGGATCGAGCTCGGCCGGGCGGGTCTCGGGCGCCACTTCAGGCGCCTTGACCTCGGGAGACTTGCTTGGCCGGAGGGATTTGATCAATGCGTCCATGTCTTCTCCGTTCGACCGGTCCTTAAGGACCGGAGTGTCACCGGGCAGACGGGGCGGATTTGCCGCCGGACGCCTGAGTCCCTTTTTCTTGCACTGCCGCGGCTCGAATTGGCCCCCAATTCGGTTCCGGGCGCAACGGCCAGACTGTATTTCCGCCATTACCGTCCATATATAGGACGGTGAAACCCTGCCGCCAAGGGCGCTTCCGCCTGCGGGCTCCGGACCTCGCTCTATGCTGAACGACATTTACAACAAGCGTATCATCGAATTGGCCGGCAATATCCCCCGTCTGGGCCGGCTCCCCGACCCCGACGCCAGCGCCACCGCCCACTCCAAACTGTGCGGTTCCACCGTCAAGATCGACCTCAAAATGGACGGGCCTATTGTCACCGATTTCGCCCACGACGTGAAGGCCTGTGCGCTGGGACAAGCCTCGTCCTCGATCATGGCGAGCCATGTGGTCGGCTCGACTGCGAACGAGCTGCGCGAATTGCGCGAGACGGTGCGCAAGATGCTGAAGGAAAACGGCCAGCCACCGCAAGGCAAATGGGCCGACATCGCACTGCTCGAACCGGTGCGCGACTACAAGGCCCGCCACGCCTCGACCATGCTGACCTTCGATGCGGTGGTCGATGCGATCGGTCAGATTGAGGCGAAGGTAAAGCAGCCGATTTCAGCGCAGTAGGTATCGTCCCGAGTCATGCCCGCGAACTCGGGGGCATCCAGTAGGCCGGGAATTTTCGATTCACAGGCGCCACGCCGTACCGGATCGTCCGCTTTCCGCCTTCGCTCGTTGAGCCATGGCGGACAGGTCGCGGACGACGACACTGTTGATGTGGCTTATTTCGCGGGTTGAGGCGGCGCCGGCGCGGCGGTACCACCGGTTGGAAGCACGGCCTCGGCGGTCTTGGTCGACTTCGCCGGCTGCACCGCTGCCGGTTCCTCGACCGCGGAACTGACGAAGCGGTCCTGCGTCGGCTTCAGTTCGGCAACCGGTATCGACGAATTGTCGTGCGGCAGCACGTCGGCCACCGCATCGGTGGTCACGAGATTGGTTAGCTGCAATTCGGCCGACGACAATTCGTGCAAATCCTCCCACGGCGGAACGCTCAGCGCGAGCGACAGCAAATCGCCTGCGCCGCCCATATCGTAGGTGAACTTGGCGAGGCGCCCGATGTCGCGCTCCACGACCATCAGATCCTGCGCGGTGTAGCTTGCGGACCTGGCGTCGTCGGCGCGGTCGCCCATCCAGATTTGATGCACGCGGACATGCGCCGCCGGCGGCACGTAGCGGGTCTTGCCGGACAGCAGCAGGAACACGCACATCGACTCGCAATAGGCTTCCGGCTTGACGCTCACGCGTTCGCCGTGCGCGGTTTGCGTTCGCACCGTGGTGCCGACCGTCGTCAGTGCGCCGAGGCTGCGGAACTTGCGTCCGAGCGCGATCGAATCGTTGACCGAGCCGCCGCTGGAATCCAGCACGATTGTGGCGCCGCCGAGCTGGCGCTCGCGCGCGAATTCCTCGAAATCCTTCGGACTATCCGCGGTGACGATGCCAACGGCCGATACCCAGCCTCTGCAATCCGGCTGGCACGCGACCCAGTCGAAGTGCATCGGCAGCTTGCGTTCTTCGAGGGTGACGCCGGCATGCGCCGAATTGCCCAGCGTCGTGATCGCGCCAGGCAATACGAAACATAGGGCGGTGGCGCCGAGAAGCGCCCAGCCGCGAATTCTAAGCGACCTCACAGACCTCAAATCCGGTTCCTTCCCCCAAGCTCCGAGGCGAGCAACGGCAATGGCCCCACTTCAACGCAACATGATTCTGTCATCGAAGCGTTATCAAAAGGGTAACCGTACGGGGCGGTATCGTCCATAGTACCTTTGCTGCAGTGCCACCGTAAGACTCCGGATATTTGCAAAGTGTGGCACAAATAATTGTGAGGCTGGGTTCCGTGCTTGGGAACCGTCCAAAACCGCGCATATGATTGCGGCATGTTGCCCATGAACCAGTCACACCCTTCGTTCCAGTGTCCGAATTGCGCCGGCGCCGCGCGTCGGCTGCCGCGCAATGCGGGACGCGCGCTGATCTGGATCTACCGGCACACGCTGTCGTCGCTGGTCGGCTATAACTGCCGGCACCTGCCGACCTGCTCGGTGTATGGCGACGAAGCCATCGAGCGGTTCGGGCTGTGGGGTGGCGGATGGATGACGCTGGCGCGTCTGTTGCGGTGCCAGCCATGGGGCACTTCCGGCATCGATAACGTGCCGCTCGCAAAGCCTGCGGGCGCGCGATGGTATCTGCCATGGCGCTACGGACGATGGCGCGGCGTCAACGCGCCGTAGAATTTTTCAGGCGGCGCCGGCGCGCGCGATTATTGCGCTGCTTTCAAGCCAAACACGCATTGCTGCTGCGCGTGGAACTTTCGGTTCCGGATTCGCATTGATTTGATGTCCGCTTTGATAAGGACACCAACAATGCGCTGGAAAATCAGCCACAACGGTCATGACCCCCGCCAGATCGACCTGCTCGCCGCACTCGCGCTTCTCGTCGTCATCGTCACGGCCTGGCATTATTTCTACGGCCGTCCCCAACCTCCGAGCAACACCGCCTTCATCGTCCCGAGCCAAAGCGTGCACTGGTAGAGCGCGTCGGATCTAGCGCCAGAAAAAGAAGCCGGTGCGCGGCTGCGGCCCAACAGGTGCCGGTGGCCGAGGCTTTTTCGGACGCGGCGGTGCCGCCGGCGGCGGCTCGGTCGACGATATTGCCTCCGGGGCCGCCGAGCCGTCGTCAGGCAGGCGGACCGACAGCAGCAGATTGGATTCATGCGTGCGCCAGCGATAGCCGATACCGAAATCCATCGGCTGCGCGCGTCTGAACAGTTCGGCATAGGACTGCTGATATCGTCCCGGGAATTCCGCGATCGGCCCGGCATAACGGCCGAACGGGAAGAAGCGCCATTTCCTCGGGTTGTAGTAAGCGAGCGGAACTCCGGAATCGTCCTGGATGATGGTGGCGCTGTTGGCGAGGATAAAGTCGCGCACCGTGGTGAAGTTGCCCGAATGCAAGAGATAGGACGCGCTCTTGAGCAGGCTGTTGCCGGGCGCCAGCGTGGAGCAGAATTTCAGGAAGCCACTCGCCCTGACGCCGGAATTGGAAAGATCGGTTGAGAAATAATACAGCGTCCTTTCCACGCCATCGCTGCCGGCAAAGATGATGCGCGCACCGCGCACCGCGTTCGGCCCGGGGTTTTCGTTGGCGAAATACGCAGCCCCCCTGTCGTCGAGCGCGACCGGCGTGACGCTGCGGATCGTCTTGCCCGAGCGCGCCAGGAACACATAGAGCACCGGCAGGGTGCCGTTGATCTGCCCCGCGTGCAGATCAGTCTTCATCTGCCTGGTGATGAAAAAGCTGAAACTCAGGATCGAACCCAGCGAACGTTCGACGCTGTAGAGCGCGGCACCGACGCCGCCGCGGGGCAATTTTGCAAGGTCCGGCACCGAGCCCGGCGGCTCGAGCGCGCTCAGCACATAGGTCGAAGCCTTCGAATAGAAGGCGTCGGCGTAGAGGAAATCCGGACCGGAGAACATGTAGAACATGGTCGGCCGCGGCGCCGCCAGATTGGCATCCGACCAGGCGCGGATCTTCGACAATTGCCGCTGCTCGAGCTGCGCGAACGCGGCGTCGAAGAATTTGGCGTGGCGCTGCCAGGCGGGATCCCTGGTCAGCGGCGTCAGGGCTGAGTCGGCAGACGGCATCATGCCGGCCAGAAATTTCGCAGTATCGTCGGCGGTCGCCGTGTCGGCGGCGCGCACGGGAAGCATCGCCGCGAACAACATCGCGGCCGCAAGCGTCGCAATTCGCACCGAGAAAAACATCTTCATTCGCGACCCGCAGATGCGGGCAGCGGGCCTTGCGGCGCCCGCTTGCGGAAAACGGCGTAAATCAACAGTCCCGAGATCATGATCAAAATACCGAGGACCGACTGCAGCGGCCGTTCCGTCAAAAGATAGTACATCATGAAGCCGGTCACGAGGAGGAAAACCACAGGCGTGAAGGGGTATCCCCAGGCGCGATAGGGCCGCGGCAACTCGGGTTGCGTGATGCGCAGCTTGATGACGCCGAGCACGGTGAAGAACGAACAGAACAACAGCGCGAACTGGATGAAGTCGAGCACGGCCTCGAAACTGCGCGTGAACAGCATCAGGCTCGCGACCGTCAGCTGAAACAGGATGGCGTAGGCCGGCACGCCGCTGGTCGACCGGCGCGCGAACGGGCGCAGCACCGGAATGTCCTCGCCCATGGTCATCATGACCCGCGGCCCGATCCACATCATCGCGCTGATCGACGAGATCAGCCCGAAACAAATCATGGCGCCGACGATGCGGCCGCCGATCTCGCCGAAAATGTAGCTGCCGGAGACGCGGGCGACGTCGAGCTGGCCCGCCAGTTTGTCGATCGGCGCGGTGTGCAGGAACACCGCGTTCAGCGCCAAATACAGTACCAGCACGATCAGCGTGCCTGCCAGCATCGCGCGCGGAACGTTGCGCTCAGGCTGGCGCATTTCGCCGATGATGTAGGTCGCCGCGTTCCAACCCGAGAATGAATACATCACGAACACGAGGCTGATCGCGAACGGCGCGCTGACAATGTGGGAGAATTCGGAAGCGGACGGCGCAAACGATACCGGCTGCGGCGTGGCGATCAGAAATCCGGCGACCAGGAAGGCCACGATCAGCATCACCTTCAGGATGGTCGCGATCAACTGAAAGGTGCTGGATTGCCTGACGCCCGTGAGCTGTACCAGCGACACCAGCCAGACGACGCCGATGGCGAGTGCGAGCGGCGGGGCGCCGGGAAGGATCGATCTGCCGTATTCGCCGAAGGCCATCGCGGCCAGCGCAACCGGCGCGGCGAAGCCTACGGTCGCCGACACCCAGCCCGCGACAAAACCGAAGGCCGGGTGAAAGGCCCGGCCGAGGAAGTTGTACTCGCCGCTCGAGCGCGGAAACATCGCGCCGAGTTCGCCGTAGGAAAACACCCCGCACAGGGCGACCAAGCCGCCGACGGTCCACAGCAGCAGGATCGAAAAGCCGGAGGGGATGTCCTTGACCTGAAAGCCAAGGCTGGTGAACACGCCGACCCCCACCATGTCGGCGACGACGATGGCGATCGCTACCAGGACCGAAACGGTCGAGCCGCCGCCGGGGCGCGGGCTGGACCAGGCCGCGCCTTCCGTTTCTGTTGCCGCCATATCGGACCGTACCTTCAGCGCCGCACCCCTGAACCCTCATGGTGCAGGCTGGTGCCGCGCAATTCAAGCAGCGTTAACAATGATTTAAATCCGGTAACGATTTAGGTGTCTAGATACCGTTTACCGCCGCAGGATTCTTTCCAGTGCACCCCGACATTGCGAAAACAAGATGGCAGGGCACAATCGCGACATGATTGCATGGTCTCGTAAGGGCTTCCGGATGGGGAGTTTTTTCGGAAGCTTAACGTCGCCTAAACATTTGCGAGCATACGCCGGTCAACGGTGGATCTTGGGTGATCTTGGGGCAGTGGGTGGATGGTCGGAGCGAATCCGAAATTCCAGATAGGTGATCGTGCGCACCGGGTGATGTCTCCGGACACACCGCGTCTTGCCCAGTCCCTCCGGTGGCGCTGGATCGCTGTCGCTTCACTGTTTGTGCCCCTCTCCTTTGTTCTGGTTCAATGCGGCAAGGCACCGAACGCCGGCATGCTGGCGGCGAACTCGCAGGCCGCCACCCAAGTTGCCGCCGGTGACAGTTTTGAGGACCGTTTCCCGAAACCGCAATTCAACGACCGCTTCCCGACCGCGAGCGAAAGCCTGGTCCAGCGCCAGGTTGCCCTTGCCCCGCCCCAGCGCAAGGTAAGGACCGAGCCGGTTCGGGTCGCGTCGCTGACGCCCACGCTGACACTTCCGCAAGCGACCCAGCGCGAAGAACTGACCGCGCTGGTCAGCATGAAATCCTCCGCCTTCCCCTATTTCGGCACCAATCCGCGCTCGGATGCGCCGTTCCTCAACATCTCCAAGGGCGACCGCAAGGGCCACCGCAGCTATGGCGGCCGCGTCTATTGGCAGGACGAGACCTACAACGACAGCCGCGTGCTGGTGCACGTTCCGGAGAGCTTCGATGTCCGCAAGCCGGGCGTGATCGTGGTGTTCTTCCACGGCAATGGCGCGACGCTCGAACGCGACGTCCGCGACCGCCAATTGGTGCCGCAACAGATTTCGGATTCCGGCGTGAACGCCGTCCTGCTCGCGCCGCAGCTCGCCGTGAACGCCGCCGATTCCAGCGCCGGCAAGTTCTGGCAGCCCGGCGGCTTCAAGCGTTTCATGGATGAATTGGCAAGCCACCTCGCCCGCCTGACCGGCGATCCCAAGTCGGCGCAGGCGTTTGCGAACATGCCGATCGTCATCGTCGGCTATAGCGGGGGCTTCCTGCCGACCGCCTGGAGCCTCGAGGTCGGCGGCGTCACCAACCGCGTCCGCGGCGTGTTCCTGCTCGATGCGGTTTACGGCGAGTTGGACAAGTTCGCGTCCTGGATCGAGAACAACCGCTCCGGTTTCTTCGTCAGCTCCTATACCCGCTACACCAAGCCGCGCGACCGGGAACTGATCGAGATGCTGCGCGACAAGGGCATCACCGTCACCGAAAACATGGATGGGCCGTTGCGGCCCGGCAGTGTCGTGTTCGTGCAGACGCCCAATGGCGTCACCCATCGCGACTACGTCACGCAGGCCTGGACGGACCACCCGGTCAGGGAAGTGCTGGTCAAGATGGCGGCCTCACCCGCGCTGACCAGAATCGCCAGCACGCCATCGGCAGCGAGCCGGTAATCGGCGTCAACTGCGCCGTCAGATCGCCTTCGCCCTCCCATCATACTGCTAAACTCCGCTGATCGAATTGTGATGTTGATGGCCGCGCGGTTTGCGGGACGCAGCATTGTTCGAAACCGGCCCCGGCAATTGCAGCGCGGTGCCTTCGAAGTCGACCATGCTGCCGTTGTCGGCCCCTTGCATACTTGTCGACAGCTTATGGCCCCCGACAGGGTGCTGATTTTCTTGATAATGCCCGATTGCAGGAGCCGAATCCCCTGCTATACCGCTGCTTCCCGCTTACCTGCGCTCGTTCGCAGGAGTGAGCTTTAGGAGACGCCAATGCCTGACAGCAATGCACCCGCATCGGGATTCCAATTTGGCCTTGCGAATTTGAAACCGGCCGAACCCGTGCAAAAAATCACCCTCACCTTCCCCGACGGCGCGAAACGCGAATTCCCCAAGGACATTACCGGGCTCGATGTCGCCAAGGGCATCTCCCCGTCGCTGGCCAAGCGCACGGTGGCCATGGCGCTCGACGGCATGGTCGCCGATCTCAACGATGCCATCTCGCAAAATGCGAAGATCGAACTGATCAACCGCGACGACCCGCGCGCGCTGGAACTGATCCGGCACGACGCAGCGCACGTGCTCGCCGAAGCCGTGCAGTCGCTGTGGCCGGGCACCCAAGTCACCATCGGCCCCGTGATCGAGAACGGTTTCTATTACGACTTCTTCCGCAACGAGCCGTTCACGCCGGAAGATTTTGCCGCGATCGAAAAGAAGATGCGCGAGATCGTCGCGCGCGACAGACCCTTCACCAAGGAGGTCTGGTCGCGCGAGAAGACCAAACAGGTGTTCCGCGACAGGGGCGAGAATTTCAAGATCGAGCTGGTCGACGCGATTCCCGGCAACGAGCCGATCAAGATCTATTTCCAGGGCGACTGGTTCGATCTCTGCCGTGGCCCGCATATGACGTCGACCGGCAAGGTCGGCAACGCGTTCAAGCTGATGAAGGTCGCGGGCGCCTATTGGCGCGGCGATTCCAATAATCCGATGCTGACGCGCATCTATGGCACCGCATTCGCGAAGCAGGAAGAGCTTGACGCCTACCTCAAGCAGATCGAGGAGGCCGAGAAGCGCGACCACCGCAAGCTTGGCCGCGAGCTCGATTTGTTTCACTTCCAGGAGGAAGGTCCCGGCGTGGTGTTCTGGCACCCGAAGGGCTGGACCGTGTTCCAGGCGCTGATCGCCTATATGCGCCGCCGCCTGACCGGCGACTACAGCGAGGTCAACGCGCCGCAGATCCTCGACAAGGTGCTGTGGGAGACCTCAGGCCATTGGGACTGGTACCGCGAGAACATGTTCGCGGCGCAGTCCGCCGGCGACGAGGCCGAGGACAAGCGCTGGTTTGCGTTGAAGCCGATGAACTGCCCCGGCCATGTGCAGATCTTCAAGCACGGCCTGAAGAGCTATCGCGACCTGCCGTTGCGGCTGGCCGAATTCGGCGTGGTGCATCGCTACGAACCCTCGGGCGCGATGCACGGGCTGATGCGCGTGCGTGGCTTTACGCAAGACGACGCGCACGTGTTCTGCACGGAGGCGCAGCTTGCGGAAGAGTGCCTCAAGATCAACGATCTGATCCTGTCGACCTATGCCGATTTCGGCTTCGAGGGTGAACTCACGATAAAACTCTCGACCAAGCCGGACAAGCGCGTAGGTACCGACGAGATGTGGGATCACGCCGAGCGGGTGATGGCGACGGTGCTCCAGGAGATCAAGACGAACAGCCACAATCAAAGCATCAAGACCGCGATCAATCCTGGCGAAGGCGCGTTCTACGGGCCGAAGTTCGAATATGTGCTGCGCGACGCCATCGGCCGCGACTGGCAATGCGGCACCACGCAGGTCGACTTCAACCTGCCGGAACGGTTCGGCGCGTTCTACATCGATGCCGACGGCTCCAAGAAAGTGCCGGTCATGGTGCATCGCGCGATCTGCGGCTCGATGGAACGCTTCATCGGCATCCTGATCGAGCATTTCGCCGGCAACTTCCCGCTCTGGCTGGCGCCGGTGCAGGCCGTCGTCGCCACGATCACCTCGGAGGGCGACGAATACGCCAAGGTGGTCGCGGCGGCCGCGCGGCGCGCCGGCCTGCGCGTCGAGATCGACCTGCGCAATGAGAAGATCAACTACAAGGTCCGCGAGCATTCGCTGGCGAAGATCCCCGCGCTGCTCGTCGTCGGCAAGAAGGAAGCCGGGACCCATTCGGTATCGGTCCGCCGCCTCGGCAGCGAAGGCCAGAAGGTGATGCCGACCGACGAGGCGCTGGCCGCCCTGGTCGAGGAAGCAACGCCACCGGACGTGCGGCGGGCGCGGATTGAAGCTTGATCTTTCATAATCGATCTAAATCGCTTCCGTTGGTGCGGTTGTATTCCTATCTCGGTGAGCAGTTGCCCAATCCTATCCGAAAGAGACCCTGGTGCCCGACGCCCTCGAACTCCTGAAGCTCCGCCGCTCGGTCAAACCGCGCGAGATGAGCGGCCCCGGCCCCACGGCCGACCAACTCGACACCATCCTGACCATCGGCGCGCGGGTGCCCGATCACGGCAAGCTGACGCCCTGGCGCTTCATCGTGTTCGAAGGCGAGGCCCGCGCCCGCGCCGGCGACGTCATCGCCCAGGTGTTCGCGCGGAAGAATCCGGGGGCGCCGGCGGCCGATATCGAGATCGAGAAGCGCCGGCTGATGGACGCCCCGCTCGTCATTGCGGTGGTGAGCTTCACCAGGCCGCATCCCAAGGTGCCAGCGTGGGAGCAGGAATTATCCGCGGGCGCCAGCGCCATGAATATCGTCACCGCGGCCACCGCGCTCGGCTATGGCGCCAACTGGCTCACCGGCTGGTTTGCGTTCGACCGCGACGTGCTCGACGGACTGGGCGTGAAACCGGATGAAAAACTCGCCGGCTTCATCCATATCGGTACGCCGTTGAAGCCCATCGAGGACCGTCCGCGGCCGGCGCTGTCGGATATCGTGACGCGGTTCTGACCGCTACGCCGCCCGCGACGCGCGCGGATCGAATCCGGACAGCAACGCCGCAATCTCGGATGCCGGCTTCGCCGCGCTGAAGAGAAAGCCCTGCACCTCGTTGCAGCCTTCGGCGCGCAGCCAGTCGAGCTGGTCGATGGTCTCCACCCCTTCGGCGGTCGTGGTGATGTTGAGGCTGCGGCCAAGGCCGGAGATCGCGCGTACGATCGCAACACAGTCGGTGCGCTCGGCGAGATCCTTCACGAATGAGCGATCGATCTTGATCTTGTCGAACGGAAAACTCCGCAGATAACTCAGGCTGGAATATCCGGTGCCGAAATCGTCCATCGAGATGCTGACGCCGAGCTCGCGCAACTGGTGCAGGATCGCCAGATTGGCTTGGGTCTCGGCGAGGAAAACCGACTCGGTGATTTCGAGCTCGAGCCGCCGCGGCGACAATCCGGAATGCGCCAGTGCCGAAATCACCGCCTGAACCAGGTTACGGCTGCGGAACTGTACCGGCGACAAATTGACTGCAACCTTGACGTCGGCCGGCCAGTTCATCGCCTCCGAACAGGCCTCGCGCAGCACCCATTCACCGAGGGCGACGATCAGTCCGATGTCCTCGGCGACCGGGATGAATTCGGCCGGAGAGACCATGCCCTTGTCCGGATTGCGCCAGCGCAACAGCGATTCAAAGTCGCTGATCCGGTCGGCGGCGATGTCCACCAGCGGCTGGTAATGCAGTTCGAATTCGCCGTTGGCAAAAGCCCGCCGCAGGTCACGCTCCATGTCGCGGCGCTTCTGCGCCTGCTGGTCCATCTCGCGCTCGAAGAAACGGTGAACGCCGCCACCGTCGGACTTCGCCCGGTAGAGCGCCATATCGGCATTGCGCATCAGCTCTTCGCAGCTCGCGCCGTCGCCGGGCGACAGCGCGATGCCGATGCTGGCGCCGACCACGACCTCGATCCCGTCGATGTCATAGCGGGCGCTCAACACCTCGATCAGCCGGTCGGAAAAATGGCTCACCTCGGTCGGCGACACTTCGGACGCCAGCACGACCGCGAACTCGTCGCCGCCGAGCCGGGCGACGAGATTGTCGCCGCGAATCGCGGACCTCAGCCGTTCCGCCACCGCCTTCAACAGCCGGTCGCCGATCGGATGGCCGAAAGAATCGTTGACGTTCTTGAACAGATCGAGATCGACGCACAGCACCGCCACCCGCTTGTGCGTGGGCTGGCTCCGCTCCAGCGCCCGGCGCAGGTGATCCTGGAAGTAGTCGCGGTTGGGCAGATTTGTCAGGCCGTCATGATGTGCCATGTGGGCGATCCGGGCCTCGGCCTTGCGGCGCTCGGTGATGTCGACCACGGCAACGAGATAGCCGTCCCGGCCGTCGAATGCGACTTTGCGTCCGAATGTCAGCACATGGATTTCGCTGCCGTCGGCCTTGAGATGCCGCCAGTCGCGGTCCGAATCATAGACGTCGCCGATCTGCAGCAGTGCCTGGCTATGGGTCGCCCATTCGTCTTGCGGCCAGATCTGTCGCAGTTGCATGCGCAGAAACGTCTCGCGGCTGTAGCCATAGTGCTGCACGGCCGCGTCGTTGACGCTGAGGAACTGCATGGTCTGAGCTTCGAACACCCACATCGGCATCGGGTTGTTGTCGAACAAGAGGCGGAACGAGACTTCGCTGCGCTTGAGCGCGGTCACGTCTGAGATCGTCAGCGAAAGCATGTCGCCGAACGCGGTGACGCCCAGCCTCAGACTGCGATCATCTCGGTCGATCTCGATCTGGCCGCCATTGCCGCAGCTAACGATGTCGCGCAACCGCCGGATCACGTCTGGCATGCACAGCAGGTTGCCGCCTGCACTGAGCCTTCGCCACAACAGCGCGATCGAGGGCTGCTCGAGCAGCCGTGCCGCGCCCTGGTTGAGATGGACGATCTGGAAATCGGATGGCTGCCCGGAAGCATCGCGGATGGCAGCCAGCGACAGCACCCCTTCGTCGGTCGTGGAGAAAATCGTGTCCAGCAGATTATACCGGGCGTCGCGCTCGTTGGCATAGACGCCGACCAGCGTGCCGCCCCAGCGCGACGAGGTCGGCAGCGCCAGCACGTCATAGGTCCGCACCAGTCCGTCGCGCACGCAATGCGCCGACGCCAGATAGGGACGGCCATTGTGAAGCGCACTCGACGCGGCCTCACCGAGCGCGGTCGCGCAATCCGGCGGCAAGGCGCTCAACGGAATATCCCAGCGATCGTCGTTGATCCATTGCTGGATGTAGCGGCCGGTGTGCGAGACGCCGAGCGCCTGGTTTTCTTCACTGAGCAAAACGATATGATCCGCCAGCCGGCCGAGGCTGCCGAGCATCACGTCCTCATACCGGGGCAGTGCTTCGCCTGGGCGCAAGGCGGCCTGCCACTTGCGCTGCAGGACCGGTACGTCACCGAACATTTCGGTATTGAGTTTCCCCGATGGTTTCTTGTTGTTGGCTGCAATCATAACCCCGCCCCGCTACGCAAACTTCCGATCCGGCGGCATCCAATGCAGACGGGTTTAAGGCTGAGTAAACATTGGGGCGGCGGTACGCCGATGCGGCGATTATGACAGTTTAAAGTCGCGCGATGGTTAGTGCTTATTAGAGACCATGACAATCGTTTTGAAGTGCAAGCGATCAGCGTGCAACGACTTCGACCTCGCCGTCGACGCCGTTGACGACGTTGAACGGCCGCTCGAACACCTTGCCTTCGTTCTTGGCGATGGCGCGGTATTCGCCTTCGGACAACACCACGCGCGGAAACGCGCCGATGGATTCCTTGATGACGTCGCCGCCCGGCGTGATCACCGACCATGCGGTGTTGGCCAGCGCCTCGCCGCCCTTGTCGCTGACCAGTTTTAGCGTAATCACCGCGGCGCGATGGGTGACGATCACGTCGGTCAGCTTGCCGGCCTGCACGCGGATATCGGAGCGCACCACGGAATTGGCGTCGCCGTAGTTGGAGATGATGTAGTAGGTCCCCTCCGGCAGCAGGGCGACTTCGCCGGCGGCAACGTTGGGCACCAGCGAGGCGCGCTCGGCGGTCTCGAACTGACTGCCCTTGTAGATCGCGAACGAAATCTGGTTCTGCGGAATCTTGCTGGTGCCGACGCGACCTTCGATGCGCAGGCCGCCGGCCGGAAGCACGAAGGACTCGCGATCGGTCTCCGACTTCAGGCTCACGGTTCGCACCGCGCTGACGAGACCGAGGGCTACATGGACGACATAATTGCCCGGCGGCAGCACGATGTTGGGCGTCGCGCCGCGCTCCTCGCGGATCAGCTTGAAGGTGCCGGTATCGTCCGGCTTGTCCGCGAAGACCCGCCACACCAGTCCGTTATTGATGACCGGCAGATCCTTGCCGTAGCGCGCCGTCAACGACAGCACCGCTTGCCCGGCCGTCGAGGCCCCCGGCGGCGGCACCACCGGCGGAACCGTGGCGATCGACGGCTGCACGATGGTCGGCTGCGTCAATGTTGGCGGCAGGGTTGGAATCGACCCTGGCCCGGAAGGCGGCGCCAGGTTCATCGCAGGCCCCGATGGCGCGTCTGGAACCGACGCCGGCGGCACCGGTGGCGGCCGGTCGGAGAACATCTGGGCCGAAACCTGGACCGGAACCAGCAACGCCAGCGCAACCGCGAGCCGCGGGAAAAGGCGCATTGCGCCCCCGCCTCGGCCGAACCGGTTACCCCGCGAAGTCATGGCCATGCTTTTCACCGAAAACGCGGCAAATTCAAGCCTCCGAAGCAGCCAAAGGTCACCTGACGGTCGCTTGTCTTGGAACCGGCCCGAAGACGCAATGTTAATCAAATGGTCGTGGTCCAGTCATAATCTCTGCCTGGGCCGCCTTTCGCCGGGCATAAACCATGCATATGGAATTCATGAGAGAGATTCTGGCGGGGCCACGCCGCGGCGAATATCGTACGCCGCAGGAGAGTATTTAGTGTTGGATAATTGGATGGGCCGCGGCCAAAAGGGCTCCGACGGCCATGACAAAGTGGGGCTCGGCACGGTCCGCCGGCCGGTGATCGGGCTGGCGCTGGGTGGGGGCGCGGCGCGCGGGCTCGCCCATATCGGCATCATCAGGACCCTGGTTGCCCACGGCGTCGTTCCCAATGTCGTGGTGGGAACCTCGATCGGCGCCGTGATCGGCGGCGCCTATGCCTCCGGACATCTCGATAAACTGGAGGAATGGGCGCGCAGCCTGCAGCCGCGCAACATCCTCGGCTATCTTGATATCCGCCTCAACGGTTCGGGCCTGATCGGAGGTGCCAAACTCGCCACCGAACTCGAGGCGGCGTTGGGCCAGAGCCTGATCGAGGATTTGGCGGTGAAATTCGCTACCGTCGCCACCGAGGTGCGTACCGGCCACGAGATCTGGCTGACCCATGGCCGCATGGTGGAAGCGATGCGCGCGTCCTACGCGCTGCCCGGAATTTTCTCGCCGGTATTGATCGGCGACCGCTGGCTGGTCGATGGCGCCCTGGTCAACCCGGTTCCGGTGTCGGCGGCGCGCGCCATGGGCGCGGAGATCGTTATCGCCGCCAATCTCTCCAGCGACGTCTTCACCCACTCGACGACGATCTATTCCCACGGCCCATCCGCGGACGTTTCGGTGTCGGTCGTGCCGGCGGTGATTCCCGAACCGGCGGCGCCAAAACGTGGCTTCGGCAAATTCTTCTCCGCCGAGCGCACCATGAAGCGCGAGTTCTTCGGCGGCGGCGGCAGACCGGGCATCTCCACCGTGATGGTCGACGCCTTCAACATCATGCAGGACCGCATCACCCGCGCGCGCCTCGCCGGCGATCCGCCCGATCTGTTGATCTCGCCCCGTGTCGGCCAGATCGGCTGGTTCGATTTTCACCGCGCCGACGATCTCATCGCCCATGGCGTGCGCGCGGCCGAGCGCGCGATCGATTCGATCCAGGAGGCGATCCACATCCTGGCGCCGCCAGCAGCCGGCACGGTTGCTGCCGCCGACAAGGCCGCGAAGGAATAGCGATCAGGCGGTCTTGATGTAGTCGCGCAGCGCTTCCTGTTCGGCCTCATATTCGTGGACGCGGCGCTTGACTATGTCGCCGATCGAAATCAGGCCGACCACCTTGCCGTCCTCGACCACGGGCAGATGCCTGAACTTGCCAAGCGTCATCATTTCCATGATGCCGCTGACGGTGTCGGACTGCCGGCAACCGACCACCTTGCGCGTCATCACGCCGCTGACCGGCTCCTCAAGCACCCCGGCACCGCGCTCGCCGAGCACGCGTACGATGTCGCGCTCGGACAGGATGCCTTCGAGGCGCCCCTCACTCATAACCAACACGGCGCCGATCTTGCGTTCACCAAGGAGTTTGACCGCGGCCGAGAGCTTGGCGTCGGGTTCGACGCTCAGTATCTGATGGCCTTTGGCATCGAGAATTGCACGTACCGTCATTGTCGTCTCCCTGAATCGGTTCGCGCCCTCGGGGGGCCCGACTAGTTCGCGAGTCTTCAATCAACAGTTCCGCGCCGCTTTCAGGCGCGGCGAGCGTGACGACTTCTCTTCGGGGTGTCATCCCGCTCCATCTATCCTTTTTGAGCATGATCTCCGGGCAAACGCTTCGCGTTTGTCCCGAGGGAAAACCGCTACCCACCCCGCATCAAGGGCGGGGAAGGCTTTTTCCGGATCATGCTCTCGCGTGACCGTCCTGCACGGCAGCAGGCTTTGTCTTGCGTCACGACACGTGAAGATGATGGATGAAATCGACCTGCGCCGCAAGCGGCGATCAGACGCGGCCAGATCCGTCGGGCGGTAACGCATCCGCAGCATGCGGCAACGCACGCGGCACCGGGTCGAACAGCGAAAACAGCATCAGGCCGGCGAGAAATCCGCCGATATGCGCCTGCCAGGCGACGCTGCCGCCGTCGGCGCCGATCGCAATCGACCCGACGCCAAAGATGATGTTGAGGCCGAACCAGACGGCAAGGAATCCCAGCACGCGAGAGTCGCGCAATGCACGTCCGAGCGATAGCGCCGGAACTTTCGCTGCCTCATCCGCATCGCCCCGGCTGAACGAGAGGAAGCTCCCTTTCACGAATGCAAAGCGAATGGCGGCCGCCATGGTGCCGGATACCGATGCCGAGGCGCCGATCATCGGCGCGATCCCATGTTCATGAGTGAGCAGATGCGCGAACGCGCCGGCCGCAGCCGTCACCGCCATGAACACGAAAAACCTGAGCGCGCCGAAGCGGCGCGCCAGTGCGCTGCCGAACGGCAACAGCCACAGTACATTGAAGCCGATATGGCTGAGATTGGCGTGCAGCAGCGAATAGGTGACGAAGCTCCAGACCTTGGCGCCGGTGCCACCGGGAAAGGTGATGTCGAGCAACGTTGAATTGTAGCGCTTTGGAATGAAGCCGAAGACGTCGATGGTCCAGTTTTCGAGTTCCGGCGGCAGCAGCACCCGCAGGTGAACGATCGCGATCAGCGCGATATAGGCCGTCAGCGCGCCCGGCAGGGTCAGGATCGGCTCGCGCGGGCCGTCGGGCGGCTCCAGGGGGGATTTCAGGCTTGGATTCCAAGGGGACCAGGACCTCAGACGGCGGCTTTGGGGAGTATTCGGCCCAGATAGGCGGCTTTGCCCACACTGTGCAAGTGCACAAACGGCGGCGTAGATGAAACAGCTCGTGTCCCCGACGCGGTGCAGCGCTTCTTTAGCGGTGCACCGCAGAGCCGGCACCCGAAATTCGAGCGACATGCCAATAGAAAAAGGGAGGACGCTGAGAACGTCCTCCCTCATCGTGCCGATCTTTCGCGCCCCGGAACTGGGGAGACATCCCCACCCCTCCCCGCGCGACGACCAAACTGTTTGACACCACCTGTGTACCAACCGCGCCGGTAACCTGGAGATAAGCCGGCGGGATCCGATGCGTTCCACTCTACGCAGGCCAAACCGCGATCGCCAATCTCATAGTTAATTTAACGTTAATAACGCAAAGCCGCCACGGAGGCGGCCAAACCGCGTCAACGGCATGGACGCTGCAAAGCCTGTCCTGCACAACAATCAAGGGAAAGCGCGTGCGCAAAATCGGGACAGATGTGTCCCTTCGAGCCACGTACTGGACAAGGCCTAACAATGAAACATCCATCGAGCCGTGAGTTTTTCACCTATTGGGATGCAAGACGCGGCGATGCGCTTGCGCCTGACCGCACCGACATCGAGCCCGGCGCGGTGCGCGAACTGCTCGGCGACATCTTCGTCCTGTCTTATGACAACGAGGCCGGCTATCCGTTTCGCGTCGCCGGCACGCGTGTCTGCGCCCTGCTCGGCCGTGACCTGAAGGACACCAGTTTTTCTGCGCTGTTTGCGCCCGAGAGCCGCCGCGAGATCGAGGACGTCGTCACTTACGTCGCCGAGGAAATGCTGGCGGCCATCGCCGGCATCACCGCGACCTCGGAAGACGGCAGGACCGCACATCTGGAATTGCTGTTGCTGCCGTTCAACAACCGCGCGCATGCGCCGGTCAGCATGACCGGCCTACTGGCGCCGTTCGAGAGCAATCTCGGCACGCTCCGGGATTTCAGGCTGACGTCGTGGCGCTATCTGCACCGGCCGGAGAAGCTCGTTCCCCGCGCGTTGCGTAAACTCGCCATCGCGCGCGGCTTCATGGTCTACGAGGGGCTGCGCTAAATGGCTTTTTGTTTTGACGCATTTTCTTAACGCGAGCCGGTATCCACCCCGCATCAAGTGCGGGGCAGGCTTGCGCTCGAAAACGCTTTGTTAGCGCCCACTGAACCGCGCGGGGCGTTTTTCAAGAAACGCGCTGCGTCCTTCCAGCGCATCCTCGGTCCGGCGGATTTCCGCCTGCGTCTCGATTTCCCGCCGGAACTGTTCGGCATAGGTCGAATGTTCGCACTCCTCGATCAGGCGGCGCGTCGCGACCAGCGCGCGCGTCGGACCGCTTGCCAGCTTGCGCGCCAGCACCAGGTCGATCCCAGATCGGGCACCAGCGCGATCCGGCTGAACACCTGGATGAAGCTCGCCGAGCGCGCCGCGACGATCACGTCGCCCGCCATCGCGAGGCTGAACCCGCCGCCGGCGGCCACCCCATTGACGGCCATCACGACCGGCACGCGGCATTCGCGCAACGCGCGGAATGCCGGCCAGTAATAGCGCATCACACCGTCAACGATGTCGTCGCCGAGGATTTGCGCCGCCTTGAGGTTCTGGCCGGAACAAAAGCCGCGGCCGCGCCCTCAGGACCAGCGCGCGGACCTGCGGGTCGTCGGTCATCTCGCGGATGCCTGCCGCGAGGTCGCCCAAGAGATCGGGCGTCATCGCGTTCAGGCTCGCGGGCTCGTCGAGCGTCAGCACGCCAACGGCCTCGTCGCGTTCCCGCTTCACTCCGGCCATCTCACCCCTCCCACACGCTGACATTCCTGGCCGGCCCAACGCCGGCCGCGCCATTAAGCATGTTGGTACCGAAACAACGCACTGACAAACAATCGCTTTCGGCGGTCTTGACCGAAAACGGCGACTTCCGGGATACTGCACGGATTGGACGAGAACGATGTTTGAGATCGGTATTTTTTGCGTCATTTTGCTGGCGATATCCTATTGGGCGGTCCTCTGGTTGATGGGACGGCGCGAGGACGTTTTGCATGGTGAGTTCGTCGAAGCCGGTGGCGAGGCCGATGAGCCCGCCCGGCCGGTCTTTCCCGAGCGGCCTGCGAAAACCGTTTTCCCGAAGAAGCCCATCATCACCGAGAAGCCCGTTCAAGCCGACATCACAAAGCCGGTTCGCGCCGCCGTTCCGGAGCAACCAGCTTTCCGGCCCGAACGGCTGGAATTGCTGCTCAACTCGATCAAGCAGGATCTCAATCAACTGGTGCAGAAGTAGCTGTCGGCCGCACAGCACAACGGCTGACGTTGAGAGCGCGGACGCGCTAATCGCTCGACCGTTTCAAGCGACAACTCTCGGGGGTGTGAGCCGTTGCACAATCGTTGGGGCATCCTGGCCGTCCTGTTCGTGGTGCGCGCCACCATGGCTTTCCAGTTTCAGTGCGTGGCCGCGGTCGCGCCACTGCTTGGCCGCGAATTCGGCGCCAGCCTTGCGGACATCGGCGTCCTGATCGGACTCTATTTCGCGCCGGGCGTTGCACTCGCGTTGCCGGGCGGCGCGATCGGTCAGAAGTTTGGCGACAAGGCAACGGTACTGGGCGCGCTGCTGCTGATGCTGGTCGGGAGCCTGGCCATGGCGCTGGGCGCTTCCTGGAGCGTTCAAATCGCCGGACGGCTGGTTGCCGGCGCCGGCGGCGTGATCGTCAGCGTTCAGCTGACGAAGATGCTGACCGACTGGTTTGCGGGCCGCGAGATCGCAACCGCGATGGCGATCCTGGTCAATTCGTGGCCGGCCGGCATCGCCGTCTCATTGCTGACACTGCCCGTGATCGGAACGCACTGGGGCATCAGTGCGGTATATCTGTCAGTTGCCGTCTTCATCGCATGCGCCATCGCGCTGATTGCGCTTTTTTACCGTCCGCCGGCGGATGGTGCGGTCGCATCGACAACCAAGGTCAGTCTCGATCGTCCGACCATTCTTGCCGTGATTGCGGCGGGTCTGATCTGGGGCCTGTTCAATATTGGCTTTGCGGTGATTTTCAGCTTTGGACCATCGATGCTGGTCGAACGCGGATGGTCGATCGCAACAGCTGGATCGGCGATCAGCATCGTGTTGTGGGTCGCGGTGTTCTCCGTCCCCTTCGGCGGCTACCTCGCCGATCGGACCAGGCGCCCGCAAACCATTCTCGTCGTCGCATCTCTTGTTTTCGCGACGCTAATGATCCTGCTCCCGCGCACGGATGCGGTGGTTTTGACAGTTGCGGTGCTTGGGCTGATCAGCGGACAGCCGGCCGGTCCGATCATGAGCCTGCCCGCAAGGGTCTTGCAGCCCGCCACGCGGGCGATCGGCATGGGCCTGTTCTTCACGATCTTCTATGGCACCATGATGCTCGGTCCGGCCGTCGCCGGCGGCCTCGCGAAATGGACTGGAAGCGCCGCCACGGCGTTCGACTTCGGCGCGGCGGCGATCCTGCTATGCCCACTGCTGTTGTGGGCCTTCAACCGGATTGCTACGGCGCGACCGCAAGCCGCCGCCAATGCCCGCACTTGATGCAACCACCGATAACACATCGTTAACCCTGTCGGCCTTAGGGTCTTCCCGACGCCTATAGACGGGCTGTCGGGTGGCGAAGATGTCGTTTGCGCAAAAGAAATCATCTACTGTCCCGGCCGCCGAGGAGCGACGCCGCTTCCAGCGCGTGAAAGTCCACCTGCTCGGCCGCTACATGCTCCCGGACCGGCGCGAATTTCCCTGCCAGATCATCAATATGTCGCCGGGCGGACTGGCCCTTTTAGCGCCCGGCATCGGCAATGTCGGCGACCGCGTGATCGCCTATCTCGACCATATCGGCCGGGTCGAGGGCAAGATCACCCGCATCATCGACAACGGCTTTGCCATGACGGTCGGCGCGACCGCACGCAAGCGCGACAAGCTCGCCGCCCAGCTCACCTGGCTTGCCAACCGCGACATCCTTAATCTCCCGGAGGACCGCCGCCATGACCGTATCGTGCCGCGCAACCCGATCGCGCTGCTGACCCTTGAGGACGGCAGCAAGATGACCTGCCGGATCATCGACCTCTCCGCCTCTGGCGCGGCGATCGCCGCTGAAAACCGCCCGCCGCTGAAATCGCTGGTCATGCTGGGCAAGGTGCAGGCCCGCGTGGTGCGAAACGTCGAAGAAGGCTTCGCGCTCGAGTTCGTCCACGAGCAAATGGCCGAGACACTCGAAGACGCGGTTACGACGCGGTAAAGCGCCAGCGCGCAAAATCCCCGATTTTCCCGACTTCAAAAGGCGGTATCCGCGTTACCGGATGGCGACTTTCCGTTGTTTGCCGACCGCCAAAGCCGGTTAACGCCGGGAACTTTTCGAGCGACTTGTTCCAGCGCGGCAGCGCTTGACGCGTTAAAGCATAAAATTTGAATCAACTGCAGTTGTTTCAAATTTTAGTCGAATTAGATTCAAGTATAGATCGAATTAGGCGCGTTTTTTACTTGTATTCGCGTCAAATATACTTGGCCGACTTAGCGGCGGCGCAAAACCTTTGTGCGAAACGTGGTCCCAACAAGAAGCGGGGCCACAATGTTGTTCAGGGGAAAAGGGAAGGGATTGGCGGTCGTCGCCATCCTGTTGGGGATGAGCGTCCAGGCGAAAGCCAGCGACGCGCTCTATGCCAGCCTTGGCGAGACCACGCGTTCGCCGATCGGTTGGGTCGAATTCTGCGCCGAGAATCCCGGCGAGTGCCGTGGCGGCGCGTCACAGCCGCGCGACATCGTGATGTCGCAGACGGCATGGCGAGATTTGCTGCGGGTCAACAAGTGGGTCAACGAGACCATCAAGCCGGTCACCGACATGGATCATTGGGGTGTGATCGAGAAATGGTCGTTGCCGACAGACGGCTACGGCGACTGCGAGGACTACGTGCTGCTGAAGCGCAAGATGCTGATGGACGCCGGCTGGCCGCGCGAAGCGCTGCTGATCACGGTGGTGCGCGACAAGAAGGGCGAAGGCCACGCGGTGCTGACCGTCAAGAGCGACAAAGGCGAGTTCGTGCTCGACAACCAGAACGAGAACGTCGTCGCCTGGACAGAAACTGGCTACCGCTTCGTCAAACGGCAATCGCAGAGCGATCCGAATGTGTGGGTCTCGCTCGGTGACACCCGTCCCGCGGCCGCTACCGCGAGTTCTCGCGATCGCTAACGATAGAGGAATTTACCAACCCGCGACCCGGTCACATCCCCACCCCTCCCCGTCCCAGACCGGTTCGCGCGCGGCCAGCCTTCCCCCAAAGGCTGGCCGCACCTTGTCAAGGCCTACCTTTTCTTCATACTTTACAACCACTTAAGTCCAATTGATCGAGTGCGACGGCTTTTGTCGCAACGCTGTCGCAACAAAACTCCCAGTGGCAGTGGCGTCAGCAAGTGTCGCGCAAATGCGCCGCGGGCGGCGCGATCCGCCCCGCCCCAGGCAGACCAGCCCTGTTGCCGCCGCCGCCTCAATGCCCCGTCGATCATCGGTAAGCATCCGGGTATAGGCCGGCCGGGTCAACGGCAGTTGCCAAGACCATCTCGCGAAATTCGACAATGAAGCGATCCGCACACTCGCCCTGTGCCGCGACTTGAGCGTCGGTCATCATGGGTCGTCATCCAGTGGTTCGCCGCGCCGATCTGCCCGCTCGTCGCGGCTTCGAAGATCTCAATGCTGTGAGTACGCTTCCGCTTTCGGCGGCGCCGTGAGTTTTGATCCGGCACCTGGCGATTTGAGATTGCGAAGCCCAGCCAGTCCCGCGGCGTTGTAAACACCCAGTCTCGCAAGGTCTGACGGTCCATGCCGCAGGTTTCAGCCGCCGTCTTGCGGTCCAAGCCATCGAGCACCAGCGCAAGCGCAAGTATCCGACGCGCCGCGGCACTATTCTTCTCCCCGCCCGCCGCCTTGCGAAGCTCCGAAGCCGTCAGACAAAAGTCGGGTAATCGATACCGCCGCTCCCATCGATGCCGCTCCTCTCAAAAGCCAGCATCGAGTTAAGAGTTTCGCTGATTTGGGAATCCCTAACGAGTTACAGTCTCGGGCCGTTGGTATAAGCCATGCTCACGCCTTCAATGGGCTTCTGGGCCACGCCATCGACCATGACATGACAGGCGCTTGAATGCCCATGGCATCAAGGATGGTGGGCACGACGTCGATGATGTGGTGAAACTGAGTGCGAATACTGCCGACGTCCTTGACCGCCCCGGCGGTGCGCCGATGTGGGTCCGCTCGATGGAAGGGTTGGGTGTCGTCTCACGGATGCAAAACACTGCCACAGAGCTCGATGAACTCTCCTGACTGAAACCGGGCTCCAAGCGTGTGCTCGTCGTCCCAAGCGGTGGTGTATCCAAGTTCGGTAGTGAGCAAGCCGCTCAATGGCGTGACGGATACAAACACCAACGACACATGAGACCAAACGTCGCCTGGCGCTGCAATGCGGCGTAAGGCCTCGCTGGGCGACGGAAGCTCACCCGCGGTGACCGCTTCGGCGTAAGGCTCGTAGTGCTCAAACAACGCCTGCTCGATGGCTGGGCGCCACGATGCGAATAATTGTGCCACCTCACGTGCAGCTGCCAAAGCCTGCGCATGGGGCTCAGTTCGCGTGCCTGAGAGCGTCAAAGGAGCACTGACACCAGCTTCTACCGTGAGCGAGCCACGCCAAAGGCCGCGCGAGCGCACCAGTTCTCCGAGCGTAGGATCATGAAATGGCGGTGACTTGAATAGGCCGAACAAGGGCGCGCTCCTGCTTGACTACAACCAACCGATACAACGAAGCGCCGCTAAGGTCACAGCACCGCAGGGCGAAGACCTTCCGACAGCCGCAGTCGACCCAAATATCTACCGCTTGTCCGATGCTGCATAGAGTCGATCGAGCACGATGCTTGATCGGACCCCCTGCGTGCCAACCCGTGCTCCCGCAGTGCGGTTGGCGCTGGTTTCACCTGGGCAGCGCCAAAGCCATATCGCTCGTTGCTCGAGCCGATTATCCATCGGCGTGGCAGCAGAAGACCTCGCGCGGTCGTTAATTCCGCCAACTTCCATACCGTGACCGGCATAATACACGACTGCCCAGTCCGCCGTTTCTGCACGGGCCGCAAAATCGCGCAAGGCACTAACCAAGGCGTCTTTTCGGAGATTGGTCAACAAAATAACCGTTTCAAAACCGGTTCAAAGCATCGGCGACTAGATTTGCGTCGCGCTCTGGGTTCGGTAGGGCAGCCGCATTTTCATAAGCAGAATTGCCGATGACGAGGGCGATGCGACGGTCACTATTCAATACCGGGGCAGTGGAAGAAATAATGGCTGTAGCAACGTTGGATGCCGTTGCTGGCGAAGGCAATGCGGCAAGTCGTTCCAGCGCCTTGTCCCGCGCCCCTGAAGGGCCCTTTTGTGTCGATCCAAGCGCAGTGCTGAAGTCAGCCCGCGCTCTGGCGAAATCTGCAAGTTTCTCGTAGGCCAGTCCCCGACAAACGTACGCCTCCGCAAACTTGGGATCTAGCCGTATCGCCTCGGTGCAGTCGGCAATCGCACGATCATTTTTGCCTTTTCTCCAATAGTCTGAGCCCCGGTTGGAGTACGCAATCGCATACTTGGGATCCAGCCGTATCGCCTCGGTGAAGTCGGCAATGGCACGGTCCGTGTCGCCTTTGACGCTGTGGGCATTGCCCCGGTTGTTGTACGCAAGCGCATACTTGGGATTTAGCCGTAGCGCTTCGTTATAGTCGGCAATGGCACGGTCCGTGTCGCCTTTGTCGCGGTAGGCTACGCCTCGGTTGATGTACGCAAGGGCATACTGGGGATCTAGCCGTATCGCTTCGTTATAGTCGGCAATGGCACGGTCATTTTCGCCTTTTCCCCAAGCTGAGCCCCGGTTGTTGTACGCAATCGCAAACTTGGGATCCAGCCGTATCGCCTCGGTGTAGTCGGCAATGGCACGGTCCGTGTCGCCTTTGACGCGGTAGGCGTAGCCGCGGTTGCTGTACGCTTGCACAAACTTGGGATCTAGCCGTATCGCCTCGTTGTAGTCGGCAATGGCACGGTCATTTTCGCCTTTGACGCGGTAGGCCAGTCCACGATTGACGTACGCATGCGCATACTTGGGATCTAGCCGTATCGCCTCGGTGAAGTCGGCAATGGCACGGTCCGTGTCGCCTTTGCCGCTGTAGGCGACGCCCCGGTCGTGGTACGCATGCGCATTTTTGGGGTCTAGCCGTAGCGCTTCGTTTTTGGGGTCTAGCCGTAGCGCTTCGCCAAAGTCGGCAATGGCACGGTCCGTGTCGCCTTTGTCGCGGTAGGCTAAGCCCCGGCTGACGTACGCATTCGCTTTTTTGGGATCTAGCCGTATCGCCTCGGTGTAGTCGGCGATGGCACGGTCCGTGTCGCCTTTGACGCGGTATTCTGAGCCGCGGTTGTAGTAATTTATTGAAGGTCGCCCCGCGCCCGAGTTGATTGCACGTGTGCAGGCCGCGATCTTGACGTCGCCAACTTCGGTGGAGCAGAGCGTCGCGTCATCTGCTGCCGCGGGGCCAGCGACGACAAGCATTGCGAAACAAAACAATAGTTTGCGAAGCATACGAAGCCCCCATCCCGCTCCGTGGTCGGAGCCAGCACTTCTCAATCGCTGATGCGTTACCTGAATAGCCGCATCCAGTCTTGTTATTGCGTGCCAATGATTTGCTTTTTCGCGCCTTCCGCCGATGCTCGTCTTGCGCTGACGAGACCCCCTTGGCCTGCGCACCGTGCGCAATGATTTGAGAGCGGAAGTTACATGCCCGGGTTGAGGCCGCGCGGTATTCTCCCTTAGGCGAACAGTGTTTTTACGGTGTTGAAACTAGCAACCACAACGCATATCGATGGCGCGCCTTCCTAAATTTATAGTGGTTTTGCGAAGAGCTTGTCTGTAAGTAGTTGTGTCAAGTTTTTTCTGCTGAGCTTTGCTTCGAAGCGTTGGCGAGATGGCCGAACGTTTCGCCCCGGCGGGGTACCGACCGTGTTCATACGTGAGCCAGCTTGTAGCGGACACTTATGCTGATGCTGCTCTTCACTGGAGCGGCTGGACGCTGACCACGCCTATTGAGATTTAGCCGCTGGGATAATTAAGAGAGGCCAGCCATGTCATCGTTTCTCATTGTCGTCGCCGCGCTGCATCTGAGTGCAGGCGGCGGGCCGGGCACCATCCAAATGGCGGCCGAGCCATTCGATAATTTGGATGTGTGTAAAGCGAGCGGAGAAATGTCGCTTAAAACCATTACCGCCGAGCCTGGCTCTTACGCGGCTTACGCCTGCTATGACATCGCAACAAGCTATGGGTTCATGGGCGTCATCGCCTATCGGACGCGCGACGGCTTGAAAATACACGAAGGCATTAAACCAACGCTAAAGCGTCTTCCTGCGGTACTTGGGAATGAACACCACATGGTATTTGCACTCCCATTTGCTGTGGCTTAGGCTCTCGTAATCGTCCATCGTGAAACTCCCTTCGTGTGCGAGGTGGCTCACGAGGCCGAGTTTCATCGGTGGGCGACTTCTGGAATTGTCAAACTTTTGCCGCCTCCCCGGCAGAGCCGGGGGACCGAGACGCTTGCAAAAGCGCCAGCTTTCCAGCAGCGGCCGAGCCTGGGATCGAAGCGTTCGGCTGGAGAACGCCGTGCGGGTTCGCCATGACCTGCCATCCGCGCCGGGATCTGGCACTGCGCAATGCCGAAGGCTCCGCGCCAGCTCCCGTCGCTTCCACCGCCTATCCGGGAATTGGTTTTGAAATCGCTTGCCTATTTCTACTGTTGGCGATTCTTCCCCCAATCTTTGCCCCGTGAAAACGGACGGTGACGGCCCATTGCGGCTCGCTAATCCGGCGGCCAGTCCAAGCACGTTGACCAATCCGGCGAACAGGGCCGGCGTGCGCGCCCACGTTCCGCCTTAGGATGGATCGGCGCGAGCGCCATCGCCTTCTGGCCCTTGGTCAGAGCGCAAGGTTGGCGGCCTGCTGGCGCCAAAACGCAAATCATTGGCGCGCATTAACAAGACCTGAATGGGATGCTCAGGTAGCAATATCCCTGCTAGGGATTCTGATTGCCTGGCCATGGAAATGCCGACGCCGCCAAAGCGATCATATTCCGCTCGGGTGGCGTCCTGCTTTGAGACAGAGACGTAGCGGTCCTCTTTGTTGTTCAGAGGTTGCTTCGTCTGCCAATTCCTAGTTCCATTCGCGGCAGGCAAGCACACGGCCCCCGGAGCAATCCGGGGGCCGTAATTGCTCGGCGGAGAGTGCGCGCGGTGCTATCCTCGCGTCATGCCGCTTTCCCTCCAACACCGTCACGCCGTGCTGCTTGCCGACCGCACCCGCGATGTCCGCACCATCACCACCGTTGTCACAGAGGTGCTGGCGGCAAACCCGGAAACGACCCCGCTCGATATCGAGACCGCGCTCCGCGCCGCCTTCGGGCAAGCGTACTTGGTGGCCAACAGCACCACAGCTGGTTTCGAGATTGTGCTCGGTATGCCGGCCTGGCACGCCGCGCTCGCTGACGCCGGCGTGACGGTCGAGCAAAACTGGGCGGCGCTATCAACCCGCAAGTAATTGACGCCTTGGCGAGCGCGGCTGATCCGGCCGGCACCGGGCTTGCGGCGACCGGATCGCGATACTCGCCGAGCAGAACATGCCGGACTGCATCACTCACGCAATCATTGCACCCTTGTCGATCGGCACGGTTTGAGTCGGCTTACGCCTCTTTCTCGCGCCGTTCGCGCCGGAGGGCCTCACTGATGGCGTGGTAGTCGGTTTGCGGACGAGACTTGATCCACTCCTCCGCGCGCCGCTGACGCTCTCGCCAGGCGGCCTGTTATTTTTTCCGCGCTGTCTAGCGGGCCAAACGGCCTTCAACCCCGGAAAGCCTCGTTTTTTGGCATACCCCCGGGGTC
>CAWGSN010000031.1:0-279621 GCA_963825225.1 uncultured Alphaproteobacteria bacterium | reverse complement strand
CGCGCTCGCCAGTCTTTGCAGCTCGCAAAATTCGTCGCGCGATGATTTCGCGATCCACTTCCAATTGGCCGATATTCTGAAGCGTTTGACATGCGAGATCGTATGCCTCGTTTACGACGATCACCGACGCTGGATCGAGGGACAAATTCTGGAAAGGCGGATCGACAGTGGACATGATGTCTCCTCGTGAAGCGCCGCCCAGGTGCAGGCTCTCAGTTGGGACAAAAAAGCCCCGCGATGAGCAGGGCAATTTTGCACTGACATCGCGAGTGTTTAAGACTTATCGATTTGTCGGGGTCATCTTGGCAGGAGGACCACCGAATGGTTTGTAGGATTGCTTGGCAAGATCGCGGTACAACGCGCCAATCTTCTGAGACTCGGCCACGAATGTCTCGAAGGCCGACTTGGCGAAGTCGGGTTTGAATTTCAATCGCCTTGTCGAGCGACTTCGCGCCCGAGAGCTTCTCCACAAACGACCTGGTGTCTTCAAACGATTTCTTGGTATACTCCCCGTAAGCTGTGGCAATCGCTTGGAGGCCGCCCGCGAAGGAATTCGTCGTTGCATCCGCGGAATCCATCTGTTCTTGGCTATCTTGCTGCTGCGCGAGCTGAATTCCGTTATTCTGATTTGTATTCGACATTATGAAATCTTCCTTGGTTGTTTAACAGTAAGTCAATGTTGGGCGTCGCCAATAGTTGCTCCGAAACACGGGTTCCCGAGTTCGTTGGGCGGTGGTTCTGTGTTCGTATGATGAAATCGGGAACTCTAGGCGTTTGCCGGCGATGTTGGAGATCCGCGATCGAGCGGGCCAGGACGCGTTTTAGGCTCGTCATCAATATGAAGACCGCAGGAGCCCTTGGGGCTCCCGATTGTCGCCTGTTGGCTTCGGGCGTGACAATTGCGGCCGGTGATGTCCGTTCGTTGGGGGTAAAGCGACCTTATTCATTCAGATTTGCTGTCAAACTTCGCAATTCTGCGGGCGTGCTCCCACAGCTCGACATGAGTACCGTCGGCCATTTGCTCAGCGCGTTTCTTCGCCGCGTCGTCGTCGACGCACTCGAGGTCGACAGCTTTAATGTGATGGCCGTTACGGGCGATAAGATACGCGCGATAGTGTGACATAGCCGACGCTCCTTGATGTGGCGGGAGCATGTAGGAACTCTCTGTCACCGATGGCAGCCAACAGCAGGCGATGATGGAGTCAATCTGCGCCGCCTTTATGTTCAGAGCGCGACCCAATGGAACTTTAGGGCATTTTATAATGCCGCGGTCGGAGGATGGTTCGAAGCGAAGCAATGTCTATTATTGGCAGTGCGCCCCGAAGGCGCGAATTTGTGGAGGAAGAATGCACCCAGAGAATTGTCGATTGATCTGGTAGCTGACGAGCGGCCCGGCCGGGTGACCGGAAGGGCTGGAGCCTCGTGACAAAGGTCGCCTTGGGCAGCTGAGCGATCCGGTGGGCCGTAACATGTGTGAAGCCTGAGCAGGCCTTGTATGGGGCTTTTGAAGTCAAGCATATATTTTTACACCACTCTCCACTTCCTCCATTCCAGTTTCTTTGTTCGACTTGGAATCCCATTTCTTCGCCCCGACGCACACACTGTGTTGAGGCCGACGCGCACAGGGCCTGTCAAGGTCGGCCGTCGCTCTGCCCTGGCCGCACGCTCCGTCGTTTCCAGGCCGCGCCTTGACAGGCCCGAGCACGGCGGCCACGCTGGTTGTAGTCGGGACGATGATCAGAGGGGATCTTTGCCATCGGGCGCGGATCATCGCGCCACAACCTTGTATTCGGTAGGTCCGTAGCGACCTGACCATGATGCAGTCATGCGCGGCTGCGAAATCTTTGTCATGCGCACTCCCTTGGCGCTGGCAAAGCTCGGCAACGTGACTCTAATGCGACCTTCGCGTGAACGATCGCCTTAGTCCGGCGCGACCATTCCTTGATCATCGCGTCAAATCGGCGGCTCGCGGTCGTCCCGTCGAATGTTTAAAAAGTGAGCAATATTGACCAGCGGGCCGCGCTGCCTGAGCAAAAGTGAGCAGCGCGGCGCTGTCGGATGTGATCGGCTGCAACGGAAGCCGCAGCCATTCTGTGGTTGCCCTCAAGACCCAGACGGCGCTGGGGCCGCGATAAGATACTCCTAAAATCTCGGGGCGATTTGGGCGTGGGTATCATCGGCCTGGTGCTTTGGTTGGTTGCCGGCCGGCAGGACCAAGTCAGGAAATGCCAATCAGGGACCCATGTATCGCAACAGTTTTCTGATACTCGATCACCTCGTCAGCGCAGTCGAGCAGCGAGTGTGGAATGGTAAGAGCTTTGGGCCACACCACATTTGCAAGCCGGCTTTCTGTGCGCGCAGGAACATAGACTGACCTTGCCGGTTAGCTCTCCGGGACTTCATCTTAGGGAGTGTGCGCCATGGAGAAGGATCGAATTGCCGGCTCGGCGAAGGATTTCGCCGGTAAGCTCGAGGGCGCCGTAGGCGATATCGCCGGCGACGCAAAGACCGAGGCAGCAGGCCGCGTCCGCGAGGCGACAAGCACCGCCCAGAACCTGTACGGCCAGGCCAAGGATGCTGTGCGCGAAGCTACGGATGCCACCGTCAACTACGCCAAAGACGCTTATGAGAACCGCGGCGATACTTTCCGTGACGGCTCACAAGCGATTGCGAAGAGTGTGCAGGACAATCCGCTCGGTTCGATGTTGATCGCGGGCGGGATCGGCTTTGCGTTGGCGCTAATGCTGACGCGCCCGCCGCGCCGTCCGCCGCCGCAGCGCGGGCGATAACGGCTACCATAGACCCACTAAAATGGACCAGGTCACAGAGAAGTCCTTGAGCAGCCGGCCACGATCGGGAGATGCACTGGCCGATCATCGAAACGACTTTCGGCCTGCGGTCCCGTCGTCGGTCCTCCGCCATGATCCTCGTGTCCAGATCGGATTACCCACATGCCCGATGGTTCTACCACCGGCCATATTTTTCGTCCGAAAATCGCTACCGTCCTGGCGGAGGGATATGCGCGCGCCTGCAGAAGCGTACGAGTTTGTTGGGAATTAAAAGAAAACCTATGGGAACGCCGGTTCCGGCGAATAGTGTTGAAAAGGTCATTTTTGGCCGAACGACCAAATTCTTCAGGGCTGCGGAGCGACTGAGTGACCATATCGACTTATACAACCGCGGTCACGAGCCCGACTTTCTTTTTATAAAAAACCGCGCAGCGCAGGAGAGATCCAATAATCGACCTTCGCGAGATTTCGAAGCCACTCGCGGATCAGGTTTGGATCAAAAATCCGCATTCGACAATACAAGGGCAATAGCGGGTTGTCCTGATCGCCGGATCGACCGGCTCTGCATGACGTGCTGTTCGCCCTCCCAACTATCACATCACGCCGGCTGTCCGGCGCGACCCCGTTTACGCCGCAAGCGTGACAGCTCGCTCTTGGCCATTCAGGGCCCAGGCCATCCGCGCAATCTTGTTAGCAAGGGCAATGGCGATTCCCTGACCTAATTACGGCGCAGTTGTCTTTTGGAAGTCCCGGTAGCACTCATCCAAAACCTGTCGGGTGAACTTGCCGATCGAGGCGTATTCGATCTCGGTCAGGTTAGCGAGCGAAATACGGGCCGAGGTATCGACAACCTCGAACCCCTTGCCGGGCAACAGCACAACGCCGGTCTCATCCGCCAACCGAAACAGGAAGTTGATTCCCAAATCGCTTTTGATGAACCAGGCCTTGAATTCCTGTCCATAGAGCGTTCCCCCGATCTCCTGCAGGTCGATTAGAGAGTAGTAATTTACGTCGCTGGCTTCGTGCGGCGCTACGACGCCCATATGGCTGTAGAGTGTCTGGTATCGCTTGCGGATGAGCTGCTTGGCAGCGTCCTTGTAGCGGTGTTCGCGATCCATCAGGCCGCTCAGCGCGAACAGCGCCATCTGCAATTGTTGCGGCACCGACAGGCCAGCCGTGTGGTTCAGCGCAACCGCGCGGCTGTCGGCAACCAGCCGGTCGATAAAGGCGATCTTTCGCGGAGCCGTGGTCAGCGAGCTATAGCGGCTGTCGAGCAGAAGTTTCGCTGGCTCCGGAAGTGCCGCCAGCGCCACATCGAATACGTTGTCGGTATGTAGGGCAATCGCGCCGAGGCGCCATCCCGTCGCGCCGAAGAATTTCGAGAATGAGTAGACGCAGAGGGTATTGTGCGGGCACTTCGCGAACAATGACACAAATTCGTCGGCAAAAGTGCCGTAGACGTCGTCGGTGAGGATAAACAGGTCGGGACGCTTGGCGACCAGTGCGGCCAGCCGGTCAAGAACGGCGTCCGACAATTTTGACGAAGGTGGATTACTTGGATTGACGAGGCAGAATATCTTGATCGCAGGATCCACGAGCTTGTCGATCTCGGACGCCGGCAATTGCCAGTCGTCGAGCCGGTCCATCCGGATATTGACGATTTCGAGCTGGTAGTCGTCGAGCACTGGAATCTCCAGATAGGGCGAAAAGATGGGCGTCGCGATGGCAATCTTGTCGCCGGGCTTGATCAAGCCGTTCACCCGCAGGCTCTGGAAGATGTATGTCATCGCCGCAGTGCCGCCTTCGGTGGCAAACACCGAGAATTCGCCGCCGGGCGGCAGCAGGCCGAACATTTCCTGGGCCAGATACGCCTTCACGATTTCTTCGGTATGGCGAAGCATCCTCGGCGGCGTCGGGTAGGTACTGGCCAGAAACGCGCTGACCATTTCGAACAGAAATGCGTCCTGGTTGAGGCCCAGCTGGTCTTTGACGTAGGAGATCGCCGCGCGCAGGAAGCGTACGCCGTCGGTTTGTCGATGATAAGTCGCGTAAGCGTCGAACCGCTGCACGATACCGTCATGCTCCGGCAGGCCACCGAAGCCGCTGTCCAGGTAGGAATATGACCGTTCCAATTCACGCAACGCAAAGTCACCCAGGCTGAGGAACGCCCAGCGCGGCAAGGTCGCCAGAAAATTCGGATTGCCTCGTCCAGCGTTCAGCATCAGCCGCTGCGCGTTGAGGAATACGTTGGCGACGGCATAGGTGACCGTGAACGAAACCACCGGCGTGGCATTGCCGGCTTTGGCGAGTAGCGCAGCGAAGGCTGGATTAGCGCTGCGGCCGCCGGCGACGCAGGCCAGCGCCTCGATCGGATTCTGGATGCGCAGTACATAGTAGGAGAAAAAGAACGTGATGATTTGTGGGATCAGGGTGACGCCGACGCCAAGGAAGAACAGCGTGAGGCCGTAGTGCTGGATGGCGACCAAAGCCTGCGGGCCCGCCGAGATGCCGACGATGCCGACAAATACGGCGAGACCAAAATCGCGCAGAAAATTCGAGGCGCCAACCGGCAATGCCGCGAAATTCGGATGCACGCTGCGAAGCCAGCCAAAGAACAGGCCGGACAGCAGGCAGCCGCCGCCGCTGCCGATCGAAATCGGTATCCCCCAGATCCTGAACTGGATCATGCCGATCAGCATGCCAATCAGCATGCCGATGCCGAAGAAGATAAAGTCGGTGACAGCCGCAGCGCTTATCTTATAACCAATCTTCGATTGCACCCGGTTGAGATCGGTCGGACTGCCGGTAAAATGCAGTTCGTCGCCTCGTTTCAGCTGCAACTTGTCGAGCAGGGGAAGATCTAGCCCCATGCGCTTGACCGCGCTCAGGAAAACGCCATGACGGGTTTCGACGGAAATATGATCGTGAATTTCGCGGATTTCGCGGTTGCTGGGCGCGGGGTTGGTCAGAATGATTTCACGGTTTTCCTGCACCAGCAGTAGCCGTTCGGCGGCGTTACCTCCCGGCCGAGCAGGCCGCACGCGCTCTCCAGTACGGAAATCATCCCGGTTATGGCGACGCGGTCGCCAGCCTGAATGATCGTCGTGTCGGTTAGATCGACCGTCTTGCCTTCGCGATAGATGGCTTCGACCGAGGCGTCGGAGAGCTGCTGATCGATCGCCAGCGCGGTCTTGCCGGCGGCCTTGCGGTCCGCTGCTATCTCGTAAATTCGGGTTGCAATTTGCCGCGCAGCATTGAACTGGCCCGGATCGAGTTCGGGGTGTCCGCCGGAAAGCAGGTTGGCGAGCTTGATGGCTTCCGTGCGGACGTCCCATTTCATTACCAGTGGCAGGAACCAGCTCACCATGATGATCGGGCCGAGCGAACCAAAGACGTAACAAACGGCATAACCAACGGCGACGTTGGTCTGCATCATCTTGGTCAGTTCGGGCGTCAGCCCGAGCTTGCCGATCGCGTCGCCGGCCGTGCCGATGATGGCAGACTGGGTGAGGCCGCCGGCGGCGAGCCCAGCTGCCATGCCCCGATCCAGATCGAACATCCGGGCCGCCGCCAATACGCAGAGCAGGCCGGCGAAACACATGACGAAAGCGGAAGCCAGCTGGTTCAATGAGCGCCGGTTCAGAGCATGGAAGAATTGAGGTCCACCCTGAAATCCAACCGGCGATTTTTCTTTTGTTCGCTTTGGCATCCAATCGTACGACGCGCATTTGACGATTATTTCGATGCGGCATCAATAAGAACATGATGGTTGGATGACCGGCCCTCGACAAGCAGAGATCCGCTACCGCGTCGATCCACGTGACGTGCCGCCCGAGAAGGCGGCGCGGCGGCTACACCTCACCCTCGCTCGCTTCAATGAGTTGCTGCCGAACCTGATCAAACGCGGCTTCCCTGAGCCGGACCCCGACACGGGCATGTTCGATCTTGACGCCATCGACCTGTGGAGAAAGAGCCGGCACCGTTCTGCTCAAAGTCTTGCCTTGGCAGAGCAAAATACGCAACCATCCCGGCCGGTCCGACGGTTCGGGGAGAAGCTGAATGGTGGTCAGGGTGAAGTTCAAAGGGCTTAAGATCGCGAACGCTCGGGGCAAGTATTACGTCTATCGCCGAGAGACCGGCGAGCCCCTGATCAAGGGTTTCATTGGCTCGCGCGCCGAATTGCTGCAGAAGCTGGAAGATCCTGAGTTCATTCAAGCCTATAACCGGCCGCGACTGCTCAAGCGTCGGGCGGGCGACTTCCCGATCGAGACCCTGGGCGGCTTCATCTATTGGTACACCTGCGGCGCGATCGATGACGCCAAAGAAGGCGACGTCGACGGCTATCCGAAATGGCGGAAGCTCGCCAACGTCCACGCGCAAGGACTACCTCGCCGCCTACGAGTACCTGCGGCCCGAGTTCGACATCCCTTTGAAGGATATCCAGCAGCCGGACCTCTACGATCTCCGCGATACCTGCTCCAACAGGAAATGGCCCCGGTTCGCCGACAAGATGATCGCGGCACTCTCCTCCATGTTCAAGCAAGGGCTCAAGCGCTCGAACCGAACCGGCATGGCGATCAACCCGTGCCTGGGGATGGACAAAACCCACAGGGCCGATCCCAACGCCAACCGTGAGTGGTATCCGGACGAGCTGCCAGTTCGCTCGCCGTGGCTCCGATGGAGATCAAGATTTCGCTGATGCTCGCGCGCTACGCCGGCCTGCGCGGCCAGACGATCGTTGAGGTTGACCGGAAGCAGTGCAATCCGCACCCACTCACGGGCTCGGCGATCAAACTAATCACCCGCAAGAACTACGAGCCGAACTTCCTGCCCGAGACGCAGGAACTGCAAGACTTCCTCGCCGACCTCAAGGTGCGCACTGCCAACGGCCCGATCGCGCTGCGCGACAACGGCCAGCCTTGGGAGAGCGAGAAGGAGATGCAGACGCGCGTCAGCCATTGGCTGCGCGACCGCGAGCGTGATGGCCTGATAGGCACCGGCACCACGCTACACGGCCTGCGGGTGTCCTATGCCGCCTGGTGGAAGCGAACCGGCGGTGCCAGCAACGCCGAGGTCGCTGACCTGCTTGGTGATAGGTCCGAGGCGATGGGGAAGCACTATACCCGCCATGTCGAGCGAGAACTAAACGTCATCCGTGCACACGAGCGGGTTAAGGACAAGCCATGAACAGGTTTTGCGCCAGAAATGGAAAACACGAAGGACATTTTGGAAAACAATTGCGGCAAAAAGGTAAATTCTCTATGGAAATCAATGATGCGGACGTGGCGGAACTGGTAGACGCAAGGGACTTAAAATCCCTCGATGGCAACGTCGTGTGGGTTCGAGTCCCACCGCCCGCACCAGCCTTCGCTCGCGAGCGAGCAAGGCTGCCGCGCCGAAGCCGATTGGCGAAGGCGGGCTTGTGGCCGCGAGCTACGGCTGGCAAGCCACGTCGCTGACGGGCTACGCGTGGCAGAGCCACGCAGAGACCCGCTAGGGCAAAGCGTGTCGGGCGTAGCTTGAGCGGTGCGAAAGCGAAGACGGACTGGTAGGGGACAAATTTGCCGCAGGTCGGTCTGTTCGAAATGCGCCGGCTGGAAATGCTGAGCAACACGATTTTCGGCGTCGCCATGACGCTGCTGGCCTACGATCTGCCGAAAGCCAGCAGCTTCAAGAGTGCTCCGCGCTCGATCGATCTGCTGAACGTCTATGCGCAACCGGTGATCGCGCTGACGATCAGTTTCATCGTCGCCGGCCTGTTCTGGTTCAGCCATCACCGGCGGCTTGCGGTCGCGCCGGAAGGCAGCCGCGGGGTGGTATTCCTCAATCTGGTTTTTCTGCTGTCGATCATCATCCTGCCGGTGACGAACGGCCTCTACGGCAGCTATCGGCTCGACAGCGTGGTTGCGGTGATTTACGGCGTCCATCTCCTCACGATCGCCACGCTGAACGGGCTGTTGTGGATCCTCGCCCTCAGGGACCGCGGCGATGCGACATTGCTCGCAACGGCGTTATTCCCGATTCTGGTATTCGTCATCGGAACCGCCATCGCCTCGCTTTCCCCGCAGGTGGCGCAGTTCACGTGGTGCCTTGCCTTTTTCGCGCCGTTCGCAGGCTGGCTTGCCGGACGGCGCGCAAGCTAGCGAACGACCTTCGCGCCGCGTTCCCCAACCAACCTCCCCGCCTCCTCGGCAATCACCCGCTCCAGCCTCGCCTGAAATTCCTTCCGATCGAGCCCCGGCGGGATTGGCGGGAGATAGGACAGCGTGATCTTGCCGCTGTGGATTATCAGCGTCTTCCTGCCCCAGAACAATCCGGAATTATGCGCCGTCGGCAAAACCGGAATGCCGAGATTGGTGTAGAGCGCGGCGATGCCGGCCGGCTGGAATGTCAAGGGCTGGTCGATGGCCTGACGCGTACCCTGCGGGAAGATCAGCACCTTGCGGCCCTCGCCGATCGCGCGTCTGGCTTCATCGTTCATCTGCCGCAGCGCCTGCCGGCCTGCCGACCGGTCGACCAGGATCATCGGGTATCTGGGAAGAAACCAGCCGACGATCGGCAGCTTGAGCAGTTCCTTCTTGGCGACGATGCTGGCTTCGGGAAAGATGACACAGAGAGCAATCGTCTCCCACAGGGATTGATGATTGCAGGCGATGATGCATGGGCCGTCCGGAATGTTTTCGCGGCCCTGTTCCTGGTAATCCAGCCTCACGACGAACTTCAACAGAAACACGATCCCGTTCGCCCACAATTGAGAAACCGCGCGAACCGTCGCGCTGCCGGCGTTGAAAATTCGCAAAAATGGTACCGCCGGCGACAAGACGAGCGTCCAGAGCACCACCGCCGTATCGAAAGCAACCGATCTCAGATAATGCAACGAGTATATCCCTCAGCTACCGCGATTGACGGGCCCCAAATACCGCACTTTTCGGCCGTTGCATAATTCCGAACCGGCGCCAAAAACCGGCCATTCCACGGGAAAATCCCGCTCACCGTTGACCGGCCCTGATCGCCAAACCAGGACAGCCCCATGCCGACCCTAGAACAGATCGCCATCGCCCCACAGTCTCACCTTCGACGCGCTCACCGAAGGCGAGCCCGGTGCGCCGCTGGTGTTGCTGCTGCACGGCTTTGCAGAATTGATGCATTGCTGGCGCGCCCAGGTCGCAGCGCTCGGCGACATGGGCTACCGCGCCATTGCGCCTGGCCAGCGCGGCTATTCGCCGGGGGCGCGGCCTGATCCGCGCGAATTTTCGAACTACCTGATCGACCGCCTGATGGACGACGCGATGGCAATCGTTGCGGCCTCAGGCTATGGCGATGCGCGGTTTCACCTGGTCGGCCATGACTGGGGCGGCAGCATCGCCTGGGGGCTGGCTGACCGCCACCACGAACGGCTGGCCTCGCTCGCCATCCTCTCGCGGCCGCACCCGAATGCGTTCAACCGCGCGCTGCAAATGGTCGACGGCGATCAGGCGCACCGCTCGCGGCACCACACGGCGTTTCTTGAACCGGATGCCGCCGAAATAATACTCGCCGACAACGCCAAATGGCTGCGCGATCGCCTGGCCGCCAACGGCGTTCCTGCGAGCGCGATCGAGGCGCATCTTGCCGTGCTCGGCAACAAGGCCGCGATGGAGGCGGCGCTCGCCTGGTATCGCGCGCGCGGCGCGGTCCGCGGCCCGCTCGGCCCGATCCGGGTGCCGACGCTCTATATCTGGGGCGATGCCGATGACACTGTCGGCCGCGTTGCCGCCGAAGGCACCAGGGACTTCATTGCCGCGCCCTATCAATTCGAATTGCTGCCCGGCGTCGGACATTTCGCGGCCGATCAGGCGCCGGAGCGGGTCTGCGAATTGCTGCTGGCGCATGTCGAAACCCACCCGGCCTGACGGAACGCACCGGGCGCGACGCTGATCGTTCAAGCCTTGCCCAGGCCGCCTTGGTCAGGCGGCCTTGGTCATCTCCGAAACGCGTTCCCAGGTGGTCGCCTTCATGCTCGGCCGCGCCTCCATCCGCTCAAGCCACGCGACGAGGTTGGCGCGCGGCGCGCCGAGCTCCGCCCATTCCGGCGTCGCGGTGAAGAAGGCGATCCCCGGCGCGACCAACAGATCCGCCAGCGAGATGCTGTCGCCGGTGAGATAGGACTGCCCGCCCAACAGCCGTGCCAGTTCGGCGAATACGACGCGTGCGTTGGGCATAGCGGCTTTGATCGCGGCTTCATCGGGCGCAAGCCCCGTCAGCCGCGGTCCGATGACACGATGAAAGATGATGACGTTGGCGACGCCGTGAAACAGGTACCAGTCGTTGATGTTCATCACCTGATCCATTCGTGCCGCGCGATTCTGATCGGCGGGCGTGAGCGCGGGCGCCGGGAGCACGCGGTCGAGGTAGCGCAGGATGGCCTGAGTTTCGTAAAGAACGAAGCCCCCATGTTCGAGTACCGGCACCCGGCCGAAAGGATGGCGCGCGAGGTGCTCCGGCGATTTGTGGGCGCCCGGCGCCATCGGCGCGAGGCGATAGGACGCGCCCTTTTCCTCCAGCGTCGCCAGCACGGCGCGCGCAAACGGGCTGCCCGGGATGGTATGAACGGTGAATTCCGACATGATGAGATCTCCTCCTCGCTCGCGATTGCACTTCTTCCAGAATCAAGGCTTGCTGCGTTCGGCCTCCTGCACGAAGCGCTGCATCAGGCCCGGCCAGCCGCCGTCGACATCGCTCCGCATCGAAGCGCCCGCTTCCGCCCCCATGGTCTCGAACTTGTGGTGCAGCAGCTCGACATGCGTCGCTTCCGGACCGTCGGCGACAAAGCGCACATCGACCTCGGATTTCATCGCGGCGTCCGGCTTCCATGCAGCGTTGACCTGCCAGACCATCACAAAGCGATGCGGCGGCTCCCATAGTTTGATCGTCGCGACACTGGTCTCGGTGCCATCCTCCGATATTTCGAGCCAGCGCCCGCCGAGGCGCGGCTCCATCAGGACTTTCTGAATGGGCTTCTTGCCGACGCCATGATCGTGCGGCCACCAGCGCGTCAGTCCAGTGGTGAAGACGTCGAAGGCGTGCGCGACCGGCACCTTTACATGGACGGTCTTGCGCACGGGCGCGATGGTGACATGCTCATTCATTCACTTACTCCCTCTCACCTTGTGCGATTTCTCGGCTTCCATCTTGAACGCTTCCAGCGCATCGCCCCAGAAGCTGTCGAGCCATTCGCGCAGTTCCTTCAGGCCCTCGCGCCGCAATGAATAGATGCGGCGAACACCTTCGCTGCGTTCCTCGACCAGGCCGGCGTCCTTGAGAGCCTTCAGATGCTGCGACACCGCCGGCCGCGAGACAGGCAGTCCGGCGGCCAGCACATTGACCGGACGCGGCCCGGCACGCAGGCGTTCGAACACCCTTCGCCGGGTCGGGTCAGCCAATACCGTCAGGGCATTTCCGTAAGCCATTACTTACGGTAAGCCAAGGCTTACGCCATTGTCAATCGGTGATCTTGCCAAAATTGGGCGCGCCGCGCGTCGGATCCTGAAACGTAAATGGCCGGGATCAGGTCCCGGCCATCACGTATTCGATTTGACGAAAGCCTATTCGCTCTTGTCGATATTCCAGAACACCGGTGTCGCCGGGCCGTCGAGCACGCCGGTGAGCGATTTCCGCCAGGCGCTGGGCTGGGTGTATTCCCCGAGCGGGATATAGATCACCTGATCATAGGCTTCCTTCTGGATGTCGGCAGCGATCTTCTTCTGCTCCTCCGGCGTAGAGGCGCGTGCGAAGGCATCCTTGAGCTGTTCCATCTTGGGATCGTCCGCCCAGCCGAACCAGCCGCCGTTCTTGCCCCTGCCGCCGATCGCAAAATTGACGATCGGATTGATCACGTCAGCGCCGGCCCAGTTGGTGAAGAACATGTTCCAGCCGCCCTCCTTGATCGGCTTCTGGCTGGCGCGGCGGCTGACCACGGTTCCCCAGTCGGTGGCTTGCAGGTCCACCTTGAAGCCGGCGCTACGCAACAACTGCGCCGCGATGACCGGCTGCGCCTTAAGCGTCACGACATCGCCGGGCGCCATGATCACGATCGGCGTGCCGTCATAGCTGGATTCGGCGAGCAGCTTCTTGGCTTCCGCCATACCATTGCCCTTCACCAGGGTTTCCGAACCGACATCCGTGGCGAGCGGCGTGCCGCACATGAAGAATGCGCCGCAGATCTTGAAATACTCGGGATTGCCGATCAACGCGTCCAGCACGTCCTTCTGGTTCATCGCCAGCAGCGCGGCGCGACGAACCTTCACGTCGTCGAACGGCGGAAGCAGGAAATTCATTCGCCCGACCGTCTGGAAGCCGAGCTTGTTCGGTGTTTCGATCTTGATATCCTTGTTGGCGGCCAGCACCGGCAGAATGTCGTATGACGGCACTTCCAGGAAATCGATATCGCCCGATTGCAGCGCGTTCACCGCGGTCTGCGCATCCGCCATGGTGATCCACTCGACGCGGTCGACCTTCACCACCTTGCCTCCAGAGGTCCAGCTCGGCGGCTCCTTGCGCGGGACATAGTCCGAGTTCTTCTCGAATACCGCCTTGACGCCGGGCTGGAATTCCGCCGGCACGAATTTGAAGGGTCCGGATCCGATCAACTCCGGAAGAGGCTTGTCGGTCGGCGCTTCCGCCATCCGCTTCGGCATCATGAACGGCACCAGCGAAGATGGTTTTCCGAGCGATTCCAGCACCAGGCTGTAGGGTTCCTTCAGCTTCAGCGAAATGGTCTTGGCGTCGATGGGCTCGATGCTGGCAGTGAAGTCCATCAGCTTCTGGCCCATGCCATCGGCCTTGCCCCAGCGCTTCAGCGACGCGACGCAATCCTCCGCCGTGACCGGCGCGCCGTCATGCCACTTCAACCCGTCGCGCAGGGTGAAGGTGTAAGTCAGCTTGTCGTCGGAAACTTTCCATTCCGCCATCTGCGGCCGGATCTTGAAGCTGGAATCCTGCGCCAGCAGCGTATCAAAGATCATGTAGCCGAAATCGCGCACGATGTAGGCGGTCGTCATCAGGCCGGGCGTGCGCAAATCGGCATGCATCACCGCGCTGATGGTCTTGCCGGCGGCAAAAGCTTGCGACGTCAGCGTCACCGAAAGCGCAGCGACCGAGAGCGCCGCAGCTATCGTAGGACGTTTCCAGCGCGTGAAGTGGAACATTCGATTTCTCCTGACGTGAAACTGGTCAAAGACCGCTGATTTATTATGCATGCGGTTCGTTATTTAGGCGAACTAACACGCTGTAAATCTTGGATATTTGAGACTTGCACCAAGCGCATGGCGCGTCAATCGGGTTTGACGGCGCACCTCCCTCGCGAGATCGCCAAGAAGCGCGCGTTCATGTTTCACTTTACAAATTCGTCCGGGATCACTCTCGTAGGCCCTCGTGTCAAATTCGTTTGTTCGAAAGCCGAGAGAAGCCCATGAACCCAGCCAATCTTCCGTTTGATTCCGAGGCCATGCTGCAGGGACTGCGCGGCTGGGTGGAATGTGAAAGCCCGACCTGGGACGCAGGCGCGGTCGAGCGCATGCTCGACATTGCCGCGCGCGAGATGGCGATCATGGGCGCGACCATCGAGCGCATCGCCGGCCGGCAGGGTTTTGCCGGCTGCGTCCGCGCCCGCTTTCCCCATCCCAAACAAGGTGAGCCGGGCATCCTGATCGCCGGCCACCTCGACACCGTCCATCCCGTCGGCACGATCGAGAAACTGGCTTTTCGGCGCGAAGGCAACAAATGCTTCGGCCCCGGCATCTTCGACATGAAGGGCGGCAACTACCTCACATTGGAAGCGATCCGGCAATTGGCGCGCGCCGCATTCACGACGCCGCTGCCGATCACCGTGCTGTTCACGCCGGACGAGGAAGTCGGCACGCCCTCGACCCGCGACATCATCGAGGCGGAGGCCGCGCGCAACAAATACGTGCTGGTGCCGGAGCCGGGCCGCCTCAACAACGGCGTCGTCACCGGGCGTTACGCCATCGCCCGCTTCAACCTGGAGGCGACAGGCAAGCCGAGCCATGCAGGTGCCACGCTCTCCTCGGGCCGCTCGGCGATCCGCGAAATGGCCCGCCAGATCATCGCCATCGATGGCATGACGACGGACGATTGCACCTTCTCGGTCGGCATCGTGCATGGCGGCCAATGGGTCAATTGCGTCGCCACCACCTGCACCGGCGAGGTGCTCAGCATGGCCAAGCGCCAGGCCGACCTCGACCGCGGCGTCGAGCGCATGCTGGCGCTGTCAGGCAGCGCCAATGACGTCACCTTCAAAGTGACCCGCGGCGTGACCCGGCCGGTCTGGGAGCCGGACGCGGGCACCATGGCGCTTTATGAAAGGGCGCGCGGCATCGCCAGGGAGATTGGTCTCGAACTGCCGCACGGCAGCGCCGGCGGCGGGTCCGACGGCAACTTTACGGGAGCGATGGGTGTGCCGACGCTGGACGGCCTCGGCGTCCGCGGCGCCGACGCCCATACGCTCAACGAACATATCGAGGTCGACAGCCTGGCCGAGCGCGGCCGCCTGATGGCGGGGCTACTGGCGACGCTGGCATGACCGCTATGTGATGTCTTAGGTCTCGATGGCACGCGACTTGCGGAACTGGTACGCTCGGTGGCAGGAACCCGGTCCATGACCGAAATTGCCAGTTGACCCACAATCTAATGGATCAAGATGCTCGGATATCTGTTTCGCCGCATCCTCGCCGCTGTCCCCGTGATGGGCGTGGTGGCGCTGTTTGTGTTTCTCCTGCTGCGGCTGACGCCGGGTGACCCTGCCGCGATCCTGGCTGGCGAAAATGCGACGCCGGAACAGCTTGAGCGCATCCGCACCTCGCTCGGCCTCAATGAGCCGCTGTACACCCAGTTCTTCACCTGGATCGGCAAGCTGCTGCATGGCGATCTCGGCGTGTCGTTGATCTCGAACGTGCCGGTGCTGAAGATGATCAGCACGCGCGTCGAGCCATCGATCTCGATCGCGCTTTGCACCATCATCCTCGCCATCGTCGTCGCCGTGCCGCTCGGCGTGATCGCGGCATGGAAACACGGCACCTGGATCGACCGCTTCGTGATGGGCCTGTCGGTGATCGGCTTCTCGGTTCCAGTGTTCGTGATCGGCTACGTCCTGATCCAGATCTTTGCGATCGACCTGCGCTGGGTGCCGGTACAAGGCTTCAAGAGCATTTCGGCGGGCTTCGGCCCGTTCTTCGAGCGCATCATCCTGCCGACCTGCACGCTGTCCTTTATCTATGTCGCGCTGATCGCGCGGATGACGCGGGCGTCGATGCTGGACGTGCTCGGTGAGGATTATGTCCGTACCGCGCGGGCCAAGGGCATCGGTGAACCCGGCGTTTTGCTGCGCCATGCGCTGCGCAACGCTGCGGTGCCCGTCATCACCGTGATCGGCACCGGATTTGCGCTGCTGATTTCCGGCGTGGTCGTCACCGAGAGCGTGTTCAACCTGCCCGGCATCGGCCGCCTCACCGTCGATGCCGTGCTGGCGCGCGACTATCCGGTGATCCAGGCGATGATCCTTCTGACCTCGGGCATTTATGTCGCGGTCAATCTCCTGATCGACGTCGCCTATACCTTGCTCGATCCCCGCATTCGTTATTGAGGCCCGGTACTGATGGCGATCGAAACCCTTCCCGAGCCGTCGATACCGATCACCACGCCGTTCCGGCCGCGGCTCGGATTCCTCACGGCAACCCCGATCATTGCGGCGGCGACGATCTGCCTGCTCTTGATCATCGCCATGGCGATCCTGGCGCCGCTGCTGGCGCCGCACGATCCGCAACTGTTGGCGCCGGCGCAGCGGCTGAAGCCATCCAGCGCGCAGTTCCTGCTCGGCACCGACGGTTACGGCCGCGACGTGCTGTCGCGCATCATCTATGGCGCGCGGATTTCACTGCTGATCGGGCTTGGCACGGCCGTGTTCTCGATCGGCATCGGGCTGGTGATCGGTCTCGTCTCCGGCTTCTTCAAATGGGTCGACGCCGTTATGATGCGGGTGATGGATGGCTTGATGGCGATCCCGAGCATCCTGCTCGCTATCGCGGTGGTCTCGCTGTCGGGTGCGAGCCTGATGACGGTGATGGTCGCGATCACCATTCCGGAAATTCCGCGGGTGGCGCGGCTGGTGCGTTCGGTGGTGCTGTCGGCGCGCGAGGAGCCCTATGTCGAGGCCGCGATTTCGGTCGGCTCCAGCCTGCCCAAGATCATGTTGCGGCATCTGATGCCCAACACGATCGCGCCGCTGATCGTGCAAGGCACCTATGTCTGCGCTTCTGCCGTTCTCACCGAAGCGATCCTGTCCTTCCTCGGCGCCGGCATCTCGCCGGAGACGCCGACCTGGGGCAACATCATGGCCGAAGGCCGCGCCTATTTTCAGATCAAGCCGTCGCTGATCTTCTGGCCGGGCCTGCTGCTGTCGATCGCCATCCTCAGCGTCAATCTGATCGGCGATGCCGCGCGCGACGCGCTCGATCCCCGGATGAAACAGCGGGAGAGCGGCAAGTGAGTTCAGCGCCAAACCTGAACGGCGTCGTCCTCGACATCGACAATCTCGTGGTCGGCCTCGGCAAGAAGGCGAATGGCCAGCGCATCATCGACGGCATCTCGCTCCGGGTACACGCAGGCGAGACGCTGTGCGTGGTCGGCGAGAGCGGATCCGGCAAGTCGGTCACCTCGCTCACCGTGATGGGCCTGTTGCAGAAGGGTGCGCTGGTGCCATCCGGCGGCAGCGTCAAGCTGGTCGGCGAAGAACTGCTCACCGCCGGCGACCGGCGCCTGCGGCAATTGCGCGCCACCACCATGGCGATGATCTTTCAGGAGCCGATGACGGCGCTCAACCCGGTGGTTCCGGTCGGCCGCCAGATCGACGAAGTACTGCGCGTCCATACCGATCTCGATGCCCGCGCGCGGCGCAAGAAAATCCTGGCGATGATGGAACAGGTGCGGCTGCCCGAGGTCGAACGCATCTTTGCGTCCTATCCACACCGGCTGTCGGGCGGACAGCGCCAGCGCATCATGATCGCGATGGCGCTGGTGCTCGAACCAAAACTTTTGATCGCGGACGAGCCGACCACGGCGCTCGACGTCACCACGCAAAAGCAGATCCTGACGCTGATCCGCGACCTGCAGCGCGATCACGGCACCGCGGTGCTGTTCATCACCCATGACATGGGCGTGGTCGCCGAGATTGCCGACCGCGTCGCTGTCATGCGGAACGGCCGGCTGGTCGAAACCGGGACACTGGACATCATCCTGCGCCAGCCATCGATGGAATATACCCGCAACCTGCTCTCGTCTGTGCCGAGTCTCGTGCCGCGGGCGCCGCGCAGCGAAACCACCGAGCCGATGGTCCTGGAAACCAATGAACTCGGCAAGGTCTATCGGGAGCGCTCGTTCTTCGGCAAGAAGCGCGAGGTCGCCGCCGCCGAAGGCGTGACGTTGACGCTGCGCAAGGGCCGCACGCTCGGCATCGTCGGCGAAAGCGGCTCCGGCAAATCCACCGTCGCACGCTGCATCGTCCGGCTGATCGATCCGACTTCCGGCGGCGTACGCCTGGCGGGCCGAGAAATTTCCGAACTGTCGCGCCGGCTGCTGCAACCGCACCGCAAGCGGATCCAGATCATCTTCCAGGATCCTTACCGTTCGCTCAATCCGCGCGTCACCATCGGCGAGACCATCGCGGAAGGTCCGATCAATTACGACATGCCGCGCGACGAGGCGCTGGCGAAAGCGCGCGAACTCCTGGAACTGGTCGATTTACCGGCCGACGCCATCTCGCGCTATCCGCACCAATTCTCCGGCGGTCAGCGTCAGCGCATCGCAATCGCCCGTGCGTTGGCGCTCGATCCCGACGTCCTGGTCGCCGATGAGGCGGTTTCCGCGCTCGACGTCTCGGTGCAGGCGCAAGTACTCGCACTGCTCGATGAAATCCAGACCCGGCTCGGCATCGCGCTGCTGTTCATCACCCATGACCTCCGCGTCGCGGCGCAGATCTGCGACGACGTCGCTGTGATGCAACATGGCCGGATCGTGGAACAGGGACCGGCAGCCCAGGTGCTGACCCATCCGCAACAGGCCTATACTCGCGCGCTGCTCGATGCTGCACCCGGGCGCGGCTGGGATTTCGCCAATTTCCGCCCGATTTTCGCTGCTGCCGTGGCAACAGCCTAGCCTCCTCGTAATCGCAAGCGGACAAGCAATCCCAAAATGGCGCGAGGGCCATGCGCGAAGCGAGTGCTTCGCGAGCTTGCGCTTTTCGCAACGACGGGGCTAACGTCGCGCGCATGAAAATTCGCCCGAGACTACATTGATGACCCGCGTCGCCGTTGGCGGTTTCCTGCACGAGACCAATACCTTTGCGCCGACGAAGGCGACCTATGACGACTTCGTGCACGGCGGCGGCTGGCCGTCGATGGCTGAGGGCGCCGACGTTCTCAAGGTGATGCGCAAGATCAATGTCGGGCTCGCAGGCTTCGTCGATGCCGCCGAGGCCTATGGCTGGGAAATGGTGCCGACGATCTCCTGCGGCGCCACTCCATCAGCCCATGTCACCAAGGATGCGTTCGAGCGCATCGTCAAGGTGATGGTCGACGGCATCGCAGCCGCCGGCCCGCTCGATGCGGTCTATCTCGATTTGCACGGCGCGATGGTCACTGAACACCTCGACGACGGCGAAGGCGAAATTCTGGCGCGCGTGCGAAAGGTGATCGGCAAGGATTTGCCGCTGGTCGCGAGCCTCGATCTGCATGCCAATGTAACGCCTGAGATGGTGGAGCATGCGGATGCGCTGATTGCCTACCGCACCTACCCTCACGTCGATATGGCCGATACGGGGCGGGCCTCCGCCAAACATCTCGCGCTGATGCTCAAGACCAAGGCGCGCCTTGCGAAAGCCTTCCGGCAATTGCCGTTCCTGATTCCGATCAGCTGGCAATGCACCAACGACCAGCCGACCAGAGGCATCTATCAACAACTGGCGGCGTTGGAGAGCGAGGCCGTCCCGACGCTGTCCTTCGCTCCGGGCTTTCCGGCCGCCGATTTCAGGGATTGCGGACCGAGCGTGTTCGCCTATGGAAAGACGCAAGCAGATGCGGACGCGGCGGCCGATAAACTGGTGGCGCTGATCGAAGGCCATGAGAACGATTTCGACGGCCGCATCTATTCCCCCGATGAGGGCGTGCGCCATGCAATGGAACTGGCAAAGACAGCGCAGAAGCCGATCATCATCGCCGACACCCAGGACAATCCGGGCGCCGGCGGCGATTCCGACACTACAGGCATGCTGCGCGCGCTGGTGCGCAACAACGCTGTCCGCGCCGCCACCGGCGTGATCTACGATCCGCAATCGGCCAAGGCCGCGCATCAGGCCGGCGTCGGTGCCACGGTGACGCTGACGCTGGGCGGCAAGTCCGGTATCCCCGGCGACGTGCCGTACAAGGAGACGTTTGTCGTCGAGAAATTGTCGGATGGAAAGTTCGTGGCACCCGGCCCCTATTTTGGCGGCCGCGACATGGACATGGGGCCGTCAGCGTGTCTCCGCATCGGCGATATCAGGGTGGTGGTGAGTTCGCGCAAGGCACAACTCGCCGATCAATCGATGTACCGTTATGTCGGGATCGAACCATCAGAACAAGCGATCCTGGTCAACAAGAGTTCGGTGCATTTCCGCGCCGATTTCGAGCCGATCGCCGAAAAGCTTTTGATCTGCGCCGCGCCCGGCGCGATGCCGGCCGATACCGCGACCCTGCCCTGGACGCGGCTGCGTCCAGGCATTCGCATCAAGCCGAACGGCCCTGAATTCTCGCCCTCAACCAAATCCCGATCAACCTCCCCTGTCACCGGATAACAGACATGCCCACCATCGAACGCATCGACGGCTATGCCGAAGAACTCACCGCCATACGCCGCGATCTGCACGCCCATCCCGAGATCGGCTTCGAGGAAATCCGCACCTCCGGCATCGTCGCCGACAAGCTGACGCAATGGGGCATCGAGGTGCATCGCGGTCTCGGCGGCACCGGCGTGGTCGGCGTGCTGAAGGGCAAGGGCTCTGGCGGCAGGCGCATCGGGCTGCGCGCCGACATGGACGCGCTGCCGATGGAAGAGAACACCAACCTGCGCTGGCGCTCGACCATTCCCGGGCGCTTCCACGGCTGCGGCCATGACGGCCACACCACCATGCTGCTCGGCACCGCGCGCTACCTGGCCGAGACCAAAAATTTCGACGGCACCGTGCATTTCATCTTCCAGCCGGCCGAAGAAGGGCTCGGCGGCGCGCGCGCCATGATCAAGGACGGCCTGTTCCAGAAATTCCCCTGCGACGAGATCTACGGGCTGCATAATGCGCCCGATCTGAACCATGGCGAGGTCGCGATCCTGCCGGGACCGGCGATGGCGGGCGCTGATTTCTTCGACATCACCATCCAGGGCTATGGCGCGCATGGGGCGATGCCAAACTACGCGAAGGATCCCGTCATCATTGCGATGACGGTCGCCCAGGCGCTGCAAACCATCGTCAGTCGCAACGTCAATCCGCATGAGCCGGCGGTGCTCTCGATCACCCAGATCCATGCCGGCTCCGCCTACAATGTCATTCCGGGCGAAGCAAAACTCTGCGGCACCGTTCGCGCCTTTTCCGACGAGGTGCGCGTCTTGATCCGCGAGCGGATGCGCGCGATTTGCGCCGGCATCGCCAGCGCTTTCCAGGCCGAGATCGTCGTCGACATTCGCGACGGTTTCAGCGTGCTGGTGAACGAGGAAGAACACTCCAGGATCGTCGAGCAAGTGGCAAGGACGGTCGTCGACCCCGCAAAGGTCATCACCCGGACCCAGCCGAAAATGGGCAGCGAGGATTTCGCCGACATGCTGCAGGCCGTCCCCGGCGCCTATTTCTGGGTCGGCCACGAAGGCTCGGTGCCCGTGCACAATCCCGGCTACGTGCTCGACGACAAGATCCTGCCGATCGGCGCCAGCATGTTCGCACGCATCATCGAAACCCGTCTACCGGTAGGTTCCCATGCATAAAACCGCCCGCAAAGAGGCGATCACGTCGTTGCACGATCTCTCAGCCGTCGATCTGATTGCCGGCTATCGCGCCAAGCAATTCTCGCCGTCGGAAGTGCTGGAAGAGGTACTTGCGCATGTCGCGGTGTGGGAGCCGCACATCAAGGCGCTCTATCTGTATGACCCCGAGGGCGCGCGCGCCACAGCCAGGGCCTCGACCGATCGCTGGCAGAAGGGCGAACCTGTCGGCACGCTCGACGGCGTGCCGGTGACGATCAAGGATGGTATCGCGACCAAAGACCAGCCGGTGCCGCTGGGTACGGCCAGCGTCAAGCTGGTGCCCGCGGCGAAGGATGCGCCGCCTGCCGCGCGGCTGCGTGAAGCCGGCGCGATCATCTTCTCCAAGACCACGATGCCGGATTACGGCATGCTGTCGTCAGGACTTTCGAGCTTCCATCCCCTCACCCGCAACCCCTGGGATCTCAGCAAGAACCCGGGCGGCTCCTCGTCGGGTGCGGGCGCGGCCGGTGCGGCCGGTTATGGCCCGCTGCATCTCGGCACCGACATCGGCGGCTCGGTGCGGTTGCCGGCCTGCTGGTGCGGCCTGGTCGCGCTGAAACCGAGCCTTGGGCGCGTTCCGGTCGAACCGTTCTACGTCGGCCGCGTCGCCGGACCGATGACCCGCATCGTCGACGATGCGGCGCTGATGATGAGCGTATTGTCGCGGCCGGACCGGCGCGACGCCATGAGCCTGCCCGCGCATGAAATCAACTGGAAGGCGCTCGACAAGTCGCCGCGCAAGCTGCGCATCGGGTTGATGCTCGATCCCGGCGTCGGCCAGCCGCTGGAGAAGGAAGTTCGCGAGGTCGCGGTCAAGGCCGCCAAGGCGTTTGAATCCGCCGGCGCCGTCGTCACCGAGGTCGACGGCATATTGACCCGCGAGATGCTCGACGGGCTCGACCATTTCTGGCGCGCACGGAGTTGGGACGATCTTTCCAGGCTGTCGCCGGAGGAGCGCGCGAAGACGCTGCCTTACATTTACAAATGGGCGGAAGCCGGCGCGAAACTCTCCGGCGTCGACGTCATCAGGGGTTTTAACGCCACCATGGCGATCCGCACGGCGGCGGCAAAGCTGTTCTGCGATCTCGATTACGTGGTGTCGCCGGTATCGCCGGTCGTGAATTTTCCGGCCGAATTCGCCTCGCCCGTAAACGACCCCGAAAAACCGTTCGAGCACATCGCCTACACCGTGCCGTGGAACATGTCGGAAAATCCTGCCGTCTCGATCAACGGTGGCTACGACAACAAGGGCTTTCCGATTGGCGTGCAGATTATCGGACGACGTTTCGACGATCTCGGCGTCCTCGGAATGGCCAAGGCGTTCGAAGGCCTGCGCGGCCCGCAAAAGCCGTGGCCAGCCCCGCCGAAGAAATAATTCGCGCTTCGTCATTCCGGGGCGGAGCGAAGCGACGAACCCGGAATCCATAACCACCATCGGGAGTATGGATTCCGGGCCTGCGCCTCAAGGCGCATCCCGGAATGACGAGTGAAAATTCAGAAACAAATAACAGGAAGGAAACACCCATGGCGTATGAGACGATCAAATACGAGGTCGCCGAACAGATTCTCACCATCACGCTAAACCGGCCCGACAAGCTCAACGCCTTTAACGGCACCATGCAGCAGGAATTGATCGACGCCTTCGATGCGGCCGATAAGGACGACGGCATCCGCGTCATCATCGTGACCGGTGCGGGCCGCGGCTTCTGTGCCGGCGCTGACCTCTCCTCCGGCGCCAACACCTTTGACCGCGACGCGCGGCGCGGCCCGGTGAAGCGGCTGGCCAGCGGCGCCGTCGACTACAGCGATCCGCAGGTGCGCGACGGCGGCGGCCAGGTGACGCTGCGCATCTTCAAGTGCCTGAAGCCCGTGATCGCGGCGGTGAACGGGCCGGCGGTCGGCATCGGCGTCACCATGCAGCTTGCGATGGATATCCGCATTGCGAGCGAAGCCGCGCGCTTCGGCTTCGTGTTCTCCCAGCGCGGCATCGTGCCGGAAGCCGCCTCAAGCTGGTTCCTGCCGCGGCTCGTCGGCATCGCCCAGGCACTGGAGTGGTGCTACACTGGCCGCGTATTCCCGGCGCAGGAAGCGCTCGCCGGCCGCCTCGTCAGCAAGGTAGTGCCGCCGGCCGATCTGTTGCCGACTGCACGCGCGCTCGCCAGGGAGATCGCCGCAAAAACCGCGCCGGTGTCGGTGGCGCTGATCCGGCAGATGATGTGGCGCATGCTGGGCGCCGATGATCCGATGGAAGCGCACAAGGTCGACAGCCGCGGCATTTACGCGCGCGGCAGATCGGAGGATGTGAAGGAAGGCGTGGTGTCGTTCCTGGAAAAGCGCCCGGCCCAATTCAGGAACAAGGTCTCGGCCGACATGCCCGACTATTTCCCGTGGTGGGACGAGCGGGAGTATAAGTGAGACGCTACTCCTTTCACGTCGTCCCGGCCTTGAGCCCGGACGACGAAGGCTCACCCCATCGTCAGCGCCACCCGTCCGATCGCCTTGCGGTCGATCAACAGCCGCATCGCGCGCGCGTAGTCTTCGAGCGGCAGCCGGTGCGAAACGTTGGGGCGGATCTTGCCGCCCTCCGCCCACTCCAGCAGCGCCTTGATCCGCACTTCGCCCAGCGCGGGATTTTTCCGCACCGCTTCGCCGGCGCGGACCCCGAGCACGCTGGCGCCCTTGATCATCAACAGATTGGTTTTCGCAAGCCCGATGCCGCCGGTGAAACCGATGATCAGAAGCCGCGCGCCCCAGGCGATGCAGCGCATGCTGTTTTCGAACACCTCGCCGCCGACGGGGTCGAACACCACGTCCGCGCCGCGGCCGTCCGTGATGCGTTTGACCGCATCACGGAAAGGCTCGCGCGCGTAAAGCACGAGATGATCGGCCCCCCTCGCTTTCGCAATCGCGAGCTTCTCCTCGGATGACGCCGCCGCAATCACGGTAGCGCCGAGCATCTTGCCCATCTCGACCGCTGCCAGCCCCACGCCGCCACCTGCGCCGTGCACCAGCAGCACTTCACCCGGCTGAACCTGGCCGCGGTCGATCAGCGCGTGATACGCGGTGCCATGGCCGGCCAGGAACGTCGCACCTTCGGCGTAGTCGAAGGTCGACGGCAGCTTCACGAGTTGCGAGGGCGTGGTGACGGCCTCGTCGCAATAGGCGCCGTGCCGCATCTTGACGATCACCCTGTCGCCGACCGCGACGCCCGCGGCGTCATTGACCTCGACCACATCGCCGGCGGCTTCGACGCCCGGCGTGAACGGCAATGGCGGCTTGAGCTGGTACTCGCCCGCCACCATCAAAATATCCGGAAAATTGATGCCGGCGGCACGAACCGCGACGCGCACCTCGCCCGGCTTCAGCGGCGCGCTTGCAAAAGTTTCCAGACGCAGGCTCTCGGGCGGGCCGAGTTCGCGGCAGACGACGGCTTTCGGCATCAGGCGGCCTTGTCCTTTAGGCGCAGCACGGCTTCGCGGATCAGCGGCATGCGGTCATTGCCGAAATACATGTCGGTCTTGTCGACAAAGATGGTCGGCGAACCAAAACCGCCGCGCGCCATCACTTCGTCCGTATTGGCCTTGAGCTGATCCTTGATCGCCTGCTCGCCGATGCCTGCAAAGAATTTGACGTGGTCGATGCCAACGCTCTTGCAGATCTCGGTCAGCACCGAATCCTGCGAAATGTCCTTGTCGCCACCCCAATAGGTTTCGAACACGGCGCGCGCGAACGGCACTATGTCCTTAGCCAGCCAGATGCAGCCGCGCATCGCCTTGACGCTGTTCACCGGAAACACGGTCGGCGGCATCTTGATCGCAAGCCCCGCCGAGCGCGACCAGTCGGCGAGATCCTTCTTCATGTAGCGCGCCTTCAGCGGCACCGGCGTCTCGCGCGAGGCGTAGACACTCGGGTTGACGGTATTGAAGATGCCGCCGACCAGGATCGGCCGCCACGAAATCTCGACGCCGAGCTCTCTGGCGAGCGGCTGGATGTTGTGGAAGGCGAGATAGGTCCAGGGACTGGAACAGTCGAAAAAGAATTCGATCATGGCGTTTTCCTTTTGTCTCGATGTTGTTTCGCAATCTCTCGCCGCAAGCGTCGTCATACTCCCTCGCCCCGCCCTTCGTGGGGAGAGGGTTGGGGTGAGGGGCTCTCTCCGCGAAGCTGGTGTCTATTGATGGACCGGTACCCCTCACCCGGCGCTTCGCGCCGACCTCTCCCCGCGAGCGGGGCGAGGTTAGGGCCTCATCTCCTTCGCCCTCTGCCCGAACATATTCTTGCGCGCTTCCTCGTCGAACGGCTCATTCACGAACTTGCCGATCGCAAGTCCCGCCTGCACCTGCGGCCGGGCGCGCACATCGGCATACCAGCGTTTGATGTTCGGATAATCGTCGAGCGTAAAGCCCTGCGCCTTGTGGGTCATGGTCCAGGGGAAGCAGGCGATGTCTGCGATCGAATAGTCGCCGGCGACGTACGCCCCGGTCTTGCCCAATTGCGTATCGAGTACGCGGTAGAGCCGCGCCGCCTCGTCGCGGTAGCGCTCGATCGCGTAGGGAATCTTCTCCTGCGCATAGAGCGTGAAATGGCCGTGCTGGCCGAGCATGGGCCCAAGCCCACTCATTTGCCACATCACCCACTGCACCACCCTCGAGCGGCCGCGCATATCCACAGGGAGAAAGCGGCCGGTCTTCTCGGCCAGATAGATCAGGATGGCACCGGTCTCGAACACCGAAAACGGCGTGCCGCCGTCGGCGGGCGCATGGTCGACGATGGCCGGAATCCGGTTGTTCGGGCTGAGGCTAAGGAATTCCGGCCTGAACTGCTCGCCGGTGCGGATGTTGACGGGGATCACGGTATAAGGGAGCCCGAGTTCCTCCAGCATGATCGAGATTTTCCAGCCATTGGGCGTCGGCGCGTAATGCAGGTCGATCATGGCTCCCCTTGCGACGGCGCCGGGAAACGACCCGGCGATGGCGACTTTTGTTGTTCTGTACGGCGATCATAAGACATGGCAGACAGGCGCTCAATCAGAACCACCGGGAGGCTCCCATGCTGTTTCCAACCACGATCGCAGGCTCCCTTCCGAAGCCGGAATGGCTGGCCGAGCCCAACACGCTGTGGGCGCCCTGGAAGTCGTCAGGCGCAGAGCTCGCCCGCGCCAAGCGCGACGCCACCATGCTGGCGGTGAAGCTGCAGGAGGATTCCGGCGTCGACATCGTTACCGAGGGCGAGCAGGCCCGCCAGCATTTCGTCCACGGCTTTCTGGAGAAGATCGACGGCATCGATTTCGCTCACAAGGTCGAAATGGGCATCCGGAAAGACCGCTACAAGGCGATGGTGCCGCAGGTGGTGGCGCCGCTGACGCTGAAAGGCCGTGTCCATGCCGACGAGGCCCGCGTCGCCCGCGCCCACACCAAACACAAGTTGAAATTCACCCTGCCCGGACCGATGACCATCATCGATACGGTGGCCGACGGCCATTATGGCGACCGCGTCAAGATGGCGTTCGCTTTTGCCGACCTGCTCAACGCGGAGGCCAAGGCGTTGCAGGCCGACGGCGTCGATATTATCCAGTTCGACGAACCCGCCTTCAACGTGTTCATGGACGAGGTCTCCGATTGGGGCATAAGAGCGCTGGAGCGCGCCGCGCAAGGCCTGACCTGCGCCACCGCCGTGCACATCTGCTACGGCTACGGCATCAAGGCCAACACCGACTGGAAGGCGACGCTGGGTAGCGAATGGCGGCAGTATGAGCAGATTTTTCCGGCGATCGCCAAGAGTTCGATTCAGCAGGTCGCGATCGAGTGCCGCAATTCGAAGGTGCCGCTGGACTTACTGGCGCTGTTGACCGGCAAGATCGTGCAGGCCGGCGTCATCGACGTCGCGAGCGACACGGTCGAGACGGCGGAGGACGTCGTCAAGGTGATCGACGCGGTGTCGAAATTCGTACCGAAGAGCAACATCGTCGCAACAACCAATTGCGGCATGGCGCCGATGCGGCGAGATATTGCGGAAGCGAAGCTCGCCGCGCTCGGCGCCGGTGCGAGATTGGCGCGGCAGCAGTTGGGGTAAACATCACCGTCATTGCGAGCGAAGCGAAGCAATCCATGTCGCCACGAAAAGAATGAATGGATTGCTTCTGCTGCGCACAGCAATGACGATCTAGGACGTCAATTCACCCGCACTCGGATGCAGCACCGGCCGATATCCTGCCTGCATTGCCCGCAACGTCGATGGCGGCGTCAGCAGCATAGCGCTCTCAATTTCCTGGCCAAACTCGCGATAGCCCGCCATCGACCATTGCAGCGCCCTGCCCTGCGCGATCAGGAAATACGCGCCCCCCGCCTGCACCATCGCGCCGTCGGGCAGCTTCTCGATCGGCAGCGGCAGCAGATGCAGCCGCTTCTTGCCACGATCCAGCCGTTCGCGATGCAGCACGGCATCGATATCGCGCGCGAGGACGGCGGCAACGCCATTGCCCTGCTCCCACGCCGCACGAAAGCGATTGGCGTCGTCACGGCGGCAATAGAAGCATGGCCGGTGTCCGGCCGCGAAGGCAGTCGGTTCGTCGAGAAAGAACAGCTCGGTCCAGCTTCGGCCACCCATCACCTGGCGCCGCCGGCCCCTGAATTCGCAGAGGCAGACGAGCCAGGCCGGGCTCGCCCAGCGCCTGGTGAGTAACGTCTTGGTGGCGGGATCGTGGATGATGCCGCGATTACCGGTGAACAAGCCGCGATGCGGATCGGCGATGATGTCGCCTGAGGGCGTGACCCGGTTTTGCAGCGGCATTGACGTGATCTTCCCCCTCGCCCCGCACTTCGCGGGGAGAGGGCTGGGGTGAGGGGCTCTAACCGCGAACGCTGACGCTAGTTGGTGGACCTGTACCCCCTCACCCGCCGCGCGAAGAGCGCGGCGACCTCTCCCCGCAAGCGGGGCGAGGTAAGAGATTAAGCCGCGCCGTCGCGGATCGGCGGCTGGAACGAGAGCGCGGTGTCCCAGGGAAAGAAAATCCAGGTGTCCTGCGATACTTCGGTAATAAAAGTGTCGACCAGCGGCCGTCCCTTCGGCTTAGCGTAGACGGTGGCGAAATGCGCATCCGGCATCATGTCGCGCACCAGCCGGCCGGTCTTGCCGGTATCGACGAGGTCGTCGACGATCAACAGACCCTTGCCGGTGCCGCCGCCGAGGGCTGCAGTATCGGCCGAAATGCCTTTCAGCACTTTCAGATCGCCCTGCTTGGTGTGGTCGTAGCTCGCAATGCACACGGTGTCGATGATGCGCACGCCGAGTTCACGCGCCACGATTGCCGCCGGTACCAGCCCGCCGCGGGTAATCGCTATCACCGCATGGAACGGCCCGACTTCGTTGAGCCGCCAGGTCAGCGCCCGGCAATCCCGGTGAAACTGGTCCCACGAGACCGGAAAGGCCTTGCCGGCCCGCTCCTGCGCACTTAATTCCGGAGCATCCGCCGCCATTGTCTTCTCCTGCATCTTGAAAAAAATCCGCTCGCGAACCGCTAGCGGATAGCATTCAGCCCCGCCAACATCTCCTTCACCGCAGCCATCGCCGCCGCGAGCTTTTCCGGATCGCGTGAGCGGACCACGAGATTGGTGTTCGGCTTCTTGTCCTCGTCCTGGAACGGATAGCTGCCAATGATGGTGTCGGGATGGGCGCTGGCGATCGCACGCAAGGGGCCGCCGATGTCGCCCTCCCGCGCGTTGGCGCGGACCGATTCCGACAGCATCCGCACGCCCGATTTCAGCTTGGGCGAGATGATGTCCATCATCGCTTGCATGATCGACGGTATGCCGGCCATCACGATCACATTGCCGAGCTTGAAGCCGGGCGCCAGGATGGTCGCGCTTTGGATGAGCTCGGCACCGTCGGGAATCCGCGCCATGCGCAACCGCGACTCGTTCAGATCCTGCTCGCTCCAGCGTTCGCGGAACCGCGCCACCACTTCGGGGTGATGGTCGATGCCGACGCCGAACGCCTTGGCGACGCTGTCGGCGGTGATATCGTCATGGGTTGGCCCGATGCCGCCGGTGGTAAAGACATAATCGTAGCGCTTTCGCAGTGCATCAAGGGCGGCGATGATGTCGGCCTCCTCGTCAGCGACGATGCGGACTTCCTTGAGGTCGATCCCGATATTGGTCAGGTACTCGGCGATAAAGCCGATGTTCTTGTCCTTGGTCCGACCGGACAGTATCTCGTCACCGATGACCAGAATACCCGCTGTGACGATCTCACTCATTTCCTCTCCTCACCCTGTCCCCTGACGCTGACACTGCGCAAGCAACGCATTGAAGTCACGGGGTTTGCTGCCGAAATAAGCACCCGGGAGCCGGTTTTTCAGGCAGCGCGGCGAAACCACCCATACCAGATGCCGCCAGCCAATGCATATCGCGCTGGCCCGGCCCTTGCTACCGTCGCCTTTAGTCATGCACTGTGTCGTATGGCTTCGAGAGACAGTCAGGATCTATGGCAGCCGCGTTTGACGAAATGAACGGCCCCGGCGGGGACCTGCGCCCGGCCTATCAGGAGCTCTCCCGCTGGCTCAAGGAGACGCCTCCCGACGCGCTTGAATATCGCCGCCAGGAAGCGGAATTGCTGTTCCGCCGGATCGGCATCACCTTCGCCGTCTATGGCGACGCCGAAGCCCAGGAGCGGCTGATCCCCTTCGATGTGATCCCGCGGATCATGTCGGCCAGGGAATGGACCGTTCTTGAGAGGGGCCTGAAGCAGCGGGTGCGCGCGCTCAACATGTTCCTGCGCGACATCTACCACGGCCGCGACATCCTTCGTGCCAACGTCATCCCCGACGATCTGATTTTCCAGAACCCGGTGTTCCGCCCCGAAATGAACGGCCAGAACGTCCCGCACGACGTCTACGTCCATATCGCCGGCATCGACATCGTCCGGGTCGACGCCGACAATTTCATCGTGCTGGAAGACAATGCGCGGACGCCGTCCGGCGTCTCCTACATGCTGGAAAACCGCGAAATCATGATGCGGCTTTTTCCGGACCTGTTCGCCCGGCACCGCGTCGCCCCGGTGGAGAAATATCCCGATGAATTGCTGTCGGCATTGGGCTCGGTCGCGCCGCTGAGTGCGGCGGCCGAACCGACCGTCGCGCTGATGACGCCCGGCGTCTACAATTCCGCCTATTACGAACACTCCTTCCTCGCCGACAAGCTCGGCATCGAACTGGTCGAGGGCCGCGACCTCATCGTCAAGAACGATGAGGTGTTCATGCGCACCACCGAGGGCCTCAAGCGCGTCGACGTGATCTACCGCCGCGTCGACGATGACTTCCTCGATCCGCTCACTTTCCGCCCGGATTCCGCGCTCGGCGTACCCGGACTGATGTCGGCCTATGCGGCCGGCAATATCACGCTGGCCAACGCCGTCGGCACCGGCATCGCCGACGACAAGGCGGTCTATTCCTACATGCCGGACATCGTAAAGTTCTATCTCAGCGAAGACCCGATCCTGAAGAACGTGCCGACCTGGCGCTGCCGCGAGCCCAAGGACCTGTCCTACGTGCTCGACAATCTCGCCGATCTCGTCGTGAAGGAAGTGCACGGCTCCGGCGGCTACGGCATGCTGATCGGCCCCGCGGCCACCAAGGCGACCATCGAGGCGTTCCGCGACAAGCTCAAGCGCGAGCCCGAAGGTTTTATCGCGCAACCGACGCTGGCGCTGTCGACCTGCCCGACCTGCACCGCATCCGGCCTGGCGCCGCGCCACGTTGACCTGCGGCCTTTCGTGCTCACCGGGCGCGACCGCGTCACCATCGTGCCGGGCGGGCTGACGCGGGTGGCGCTGAAAGAAGGTTCGCTGGTGGTGAATTCGAGCCAGGGCGGCGGCACCAAGGACACCTGGATTCTGGACGAGTAGAGAGCAAAAACCCTCGCATGCTGTCGCGCACCGCCGAAAACCTGTACTGGCTGGCCCGCTATGTCGAGCGGGCGGAATATCTCGCGCGCACCATCGACGCGACCCTGCGGGTGACCGCGCTCCCCGCCACCTATATCGGCAAGACCAATGAGTGGGACTCCGCGCTGTTGACCGCCGGCGTCAGCGCCAGCTTCTACGAAGCCTACCAGGAAGCCAACGAGCGGAACGTCGTCGAGTTCCTGGCGTTTTCGCCATCCAACCCCTCCTCGATCAAGAACTGCATCGAGGCCGCCCGGCTCAATTCCCGCTCGGTACGAACAGCGCTGACGAGCGAGATGTGGGACACCATCAACTCGGCCTGGATCGAGCTCGGGGAACTCTGGGGCAAAGGCACGTCAAGCCGCGAGGAACTGGCGCGCTTCCTGCGCTTCGTGCAGGAGACCTCGCTCCGCTTCGACGGCTCGGCCTACCGAACCATGCTGCGCAACGACGCCTACTGGTTCTCGCGGCTCGGGCTGCATCTGGAGCGCGCCGACAACACCGCCCGCATTCTCGACGTGAAGTATCACGTGCTGCTGCCCGAGGAAGAGCATGTCGGCGGTCCCCTCGATTACTACCAGTGGACCTCGATCCTGCGCTCGGTCTCGGCCTTGACTGCCTATCACTGGGTCTACCGCGAAACGCTAAAACCCTGGCTGATCGCCGATCTGTTGATCCTCAATGACACGCTGCCGCGTTCGCTGGCGAGCTGCTACAGCAACCTGGTCCGCAACCTCGACCAGATCGGCGTCGCCTACGGCCGCCAGGGCGCCTCCCAGCGCCACGCCCGCGGGGTGCGAAACCGGCTTGAACACAGCCATATGGACGATATCTTCCAGCACGGCGTCCATGAGTTCATCCAGGAATTCATTACGGATAACTCAAGACTCGGTGAAATCATCACCAAGCAATATCTCATCTAACGCTAGCTTCGGTGCCCATCACGAGATTTGGACTTCGGCTGCCATGCGCCTGCGAATTGCCCATTCGACCAGCTATCGCTACGAACCCCGGGCCTCGGGCGTGATCCAGATCCTGCGGATGACGCCCGGCAGCCATGACGGGCAATATGTCGCCGAATGGCAGATCGACGTCTCGACCGATTCCCGGCTCGACGTGCATCAGGACGCGTTCGGCAATGTCACGCATGTCCTGACCCACGGCCCGCTCGCCGATCTCACCATCAACGTGGAAGGCCTGATCGAGACCCATGACACCGGCGGTGTGCTGCGCGGCACCGACGAGCGCTTTCCGCCGAGCCTGTTCCTGCGCTCGACCGCGCTCACCGAAGTCAATCCGGCGATGGCGACGTTTGCGCGCGAGCTGCGCTCGGAGTCCGGTGACGACGTGCTCGGCTTCTTGCATGCGCTGATGGTGCAGATCAACGAGCACATGACCTTCGACGAAGACCCGACCAATAGCGGGACGTCGGCTGCGGAAGCCTTCGCGCTCAAGCGGGGCGTGTGCCAGGACTACGCGCATATCTTCATCGCCTGCGCGCGTTCGGGCAGCGTGCCGGCACGTTTCGTCTCAGGCCATTTCCTGCGCTCCGACGGCACCGTCAACCAGGCGGCCGGCCACGCCTGGGCGGAGGCCTTTGTACCTGATCTAGGCTGGGTCGGGTTCGATGCCGCCAATGGTATCTGCACCACCGACGCCCATGCCCGCGTCGCCATCGGCCTCGATTACCTCGGCGCGGCGCCGGTCCGCGGCACCCGCTATGGCGGCGGCAATGAAACGCTGACGGTCGCGGTCAAGGTCGATCAGGCCGGAGGGCGATCCGGACAGTGGCAAAACCAGTCGTAGGGCGATCCGCGATCAGCTTGCCGCGACCGGCGGCGTTTCTCCGAGAAACGCGGCCTTTGCCTGTGTCATGATCGCGGTGATGTGGTCAATCACGGTGCGAACCGCGGGCGTCCGGCCGACGTCGCGATGGAACAGCAGCCAGAGCTCGCGCGTCAGCGGCGGCAATTGCGTGGGAACGCTGACCAGTTCGGGAGCGCTGCGCACCATAATGGAAGGCAGCACCGCGAGCCCCAGCCCCGCGCGGGCCGCCGTCAACAGATTGGCGAGGTCGTTGGATCGCAACGTAAAGCCGCGTTCCCCGGCCAGCATTTTCAACCAACGCTGCTGCGGCGAGTGATCGAGGCTGTCGTCGAAGCCGAGAAAATCCTGGGCATCTCCGCCGCAACGGGTGAGATAATCGCGCGACGCATAAAGGCCGTAAGCGACCACCGCCAGCTTTCGCGCGGTCACCCCTTTTTCGACTGGCCTGGACATCCGGAGCGCCAGATCGGTTTCACCCTGACTTAGGCTGATCTGGCGTGTCTCGCCGAGGAGCTCGATGCGCAAGCCGGGGTGCTGCCCTTGAAGTGGCAGAAGACGCGGCGCGAGAAATTGCGAAAGGAGCGCCGGTGGCCCGTTGACCCGTACGACCCGGTTTGGCAAGGGATCGACGGTGTTCGCAAAGCGCGCGATATCGGCAATGCGCGCTTCGATCTCTTTGGCGCGATCGCGAACCTGCTCGCCCTCGGCCGTCAGACGGTAAGAGCGTGACAGCCGTTCGACGACACGGACACCGAGATCCTGCTCGAGCATCTCGATGCGGCGCGAGACGGTGGAATGGTCGACCCGCAATTTTTCGGACGCGCGCGAAAGGCTGCCGGTTTCGGCCAACGCGAGGAAGAATTTCAGATTATCCCAGTCCATGCTCGCTTGCGAATAAACGCCGGGTCAGTGTGCAGGAATTGGCGTTCCGCCGACGGCGGCGGTGTGAACAGATGATGTCGTTCGCGGCCTGCCATCGTGCGGCCCCGCCGCCAGAACGGACTGCAGTTTGGCGCCATCGATCAAATCAAGCGGAGTTACCATGAACAAATTCCTCGCGGCATCGGCCGTCATCTCGACCATCGCCCTGGCGGGATCACCCGTCTCGGCTCAAATGAACGAGGAAGCTGTGCGCGCCAGCCTCGTTCCGTTCTACAAGGCCCTGAACGCCGCGAACGCCCAGGACGCGCCCGAACTCATCAAGCAGTCAACCACGCCCGGTTGGGTCACCTGCCGGGGCAACGACCTTTGCAATACCCGCGACGAGGTCATGGCCGCGATCGGCCAGCGGCTTAGAGGCATTCCCGATCTGAAATGGGAAATCAAGGAGGTCTTGATTTCGGGCAATCACGTCATCGTGCGCGGCGAGGCAACGGGCACGCCCGCGGGTGAGCTGATGGGGACGCCCACAAACGGCAAATCATTCAAGCTGATGTCGCTCGACCTTCACACCATCGACGGCGGCAAGATCGCCCGCACCTATCATGTCGAGGACTGGCAAGGGGCGTTCCGCCAGGTGTCGCAGAAGTAGCCCCGGAATGAATGCTCATGCCGACTGCACTGTGTCGCAATAGCGTTGACCGGAATGTCACACGCGCGGGAATGGCTCTCATTGTGGGGTTGGCAATGTGGTGGGTCATGACGGCAAGTCCGGCCCGCGCCGAGCAGATTTCGGTGGAAGCCGCCGCCATGGCCGCCGGACTTGCCGTCGAAACCGGCGTCGCAACGGCGAATGGCGCAGAGATCTACTACCGCGACATCGGCCCGCGCGGCGAGCCGGTGCTGCTGTTGCATGGATTTCCCGAGACCGGCGACGCCTTCGCGCAGGTGGTGGCTCCGCTCGGCAAACGCTATCGGCTGGTCGTGCCGGATTTGCGTGGCGCCGGCCGGTCCGAGCGCACCCCTTCGGGCTATGACAAGAAGACCCTGGCGAGCGATGTCAGGGCGCTGATGGATCATCTCAGAATCGATCGCGCCCATGTCATCGGCCACGACATCGGCGCCCGCATCGCCTATGCCTTTGCCGTCCAGTATCCGGGGCGATTGCTGAGTCTGACGGTGGCCGAGGCCTTCATCGAGGGGCTCGCAGGCACCGCCGAGTTCAAACTGGCGGCACCGGCCAATCCGCGAACCCGGCACTTCGTCCGCTTCGCAAAGGTCGACGACTCCGTCAGTGAGTACCAGGGCAAGGAGGAAGAACTCATCCTTTCCTTCATGAACTCCCGCTCGAAGAGCCGCAAATTCGTGGGTAGCGACGTCGCGCGCTATACGGAATCCCTCAAGCGCGATAGCGGGTTGAGGGCGGCGTTCATGAACTACGAAGCTTTCGACCGCGACGCGGCCTTCGTCGCGACCGCCGACACCGCCGGGCTGTCCAAAATACCGGCGCTTGCCATCATCTGCCAGAACCCGTTCGGCAACAATCTGCAGCGCCAGCTTGTCGCCGCCGGATTGAAGCAGACGAAGGCGGTGAGCCTCGATGGCTGTGCACACTGGATTTACGAGGAGAACCCCAATGAGACGCTGGCGGTGATCACCGAATTTCTCGGCACTGCAAGGAACGGTCCGTAGCGCGCGGCCACGCCGTCACTTATCCAGCCAGACGTCCTCGAACCGCAGATTGTTGTACTGGCTGTTGTCGTGCGGCCTGAAATTCTTCACATAGGGCTGCCGGCAATTGCCGGCCGAGCTGTGCAGGATGATCGGGCGCGCGGCGTCCTCGACGAGGATGCGCTCGATATCCCAGACGATCTTCCTGCGCTTTTCCTTGTCGAGTTCGGCAGATTGCGCCGCCAGCAGCCGGTCGACCTCGGGATTGCAGTATTGCGTATAGTTACGCTCCGATTTGCATGAATAATTCTCGACGATGTTGCCGTCGGGGTCGTCAACGCTGACGCCGGTCACATTCAATCCGATGGTGTAGTCCTTCTTGGCGAGCCGTGCATACCAGCGCGGCGTGTCCAGAATATCCAGTTCGCCCGTGATGTAGATCTTCTTGAGCTGGTCGGCCACGATCACGGCCGGGTCTCGGTAGGTCGGAAGGTTCCGTGTCTGGATCTTGATCGGCAGCGGCTTGGCGTCGCTGTAGCCGAGCTTCTGCATGATCGCCTGGGCTTCTGCGATGTTCTTGCCGGTATGCGGGCCGTAGCCAGTCAATGACGCCACCACTTCCGGCGGCATGCCCCATTCGCCCTCGGGCTTCGCCAGCATCGCCCCGCCCAGCCGCGCGCCGCCTTCCATCAGGATATTGTTGAAGGCCTCGCGATCGAGCGCCAGCGACATGGCCTTTCGGATATCCGGATTGTCGAACGGCGGGTTGACGCGGTTGACCAGCAGATTGATCTGCGTTCCCGTGGTAATCAGCTCGCAGATCGCGTTCGGCGCGCGTGCCTTGATGTCCCTCAGCAAGGGAACGCTGACGTCGGAGGGGAAAGTAATGTCGTAGTCGCCGGTCGCGAAAGCCAGCATCCGCGTGGCGCGGTTGTCGATCGTCCGCACCGCGATCTCGTCGAGATAGGGACGGTCTTTCTTGAAATAATCCGGATTGCGCACGAGTCGGATCAATTCGCCGCGCTTGAATTCGACGAATTTGAACGGCCCGGTGCCGACCGGTTTGGTCCGCATGTTTTGTTGCGGAACATGGCAAGGATAAACGGCCGAAAACGCGCTCGCCAGCAGCACCGGCAGGCTCGGCTGCGGCTCGCTCAACTCAAACGTCGCCTCATAGTCCCCGTTGATGCTGACGTCCTGCAGCTTCGAGTACCAGACCTTGCGCGGGTTGCGATGAAAATCCTTTCCATCGCCCTTGCCGATCAGCATCCGCCAGGTGCATTGCACATCCTTGGCCGTGAAGGGCTGGCCGTCATGCCACTTCACGCCCTGATGCAGCTTGAAGGTCAGCTTTGTATTGGTTGCGTCCCACGCCCAGCTGTCGGCGAGATCCGGGATCACGGTCTCCAGGCTCTCATGCGGCTTGGCGGGGTCGAACACGACGAGATTGTTGAACACGGCCGCAAACGGCATCACCGAGGCGATGGTCAATTCTTCCAGGAGCGACGTGCTTGGCGGATTGTCGTTGTGATAGAGCCGGAGCGTGCCGCCCTTCTTCTGCGCGGCGGCCGGACCTGCGGTGCATAGCGCAATGCAAACGAGCGCCATGGAAGCGATTTTCAACCTGCCGGATGAGCTGGCGCGCAATTCCGCCTCCTAAAATGTTTTCTTTTTTTTAGAGCTGCCGAAGTCTATAGAACTGCCACTTGGCGAACGCAACGCAGGAGACGGACGATGTCGGAAGCCGACAAGGTATTCGCGGGCTCGATCCCGGAAAACTACGACCGCCACCTGGTGCCATTGATCTTCGAGAGCTATGCCAGGGATTTTTCAGAGCGCGTCGCCGCGCTTTCACCAAAGGCCGTGCTGGAGACCGCTGCCGGCAGCGGCGTTGTGACGCGTGCGCTGGCTCCGGTGCTTTCGCCCGACGCGCTCTATGTCGTCACCGACCTCAATCAGCCGATGCTTGATTACGCAAAAGCCAAGCAAGGTCCGGACAGTCGCATCCGCTGGCAAAGGGCGGACGCACAGGCACTGCCCTTCGAGGATGCGGCATTCGATCTCATCTGTTGCCAGTTCGGCGTGATGTTCTTTCCCGATCGTCCATCCGGCTACCGGGAAGCCAGACGGGTTCTCAAACCCGGCGGATATTTCCTGGTCAACGTCTGGGACCGCATCGAGGAGAACATATTCGCCGACGATGTCACGAATGCACTTGCCGCGTTCTTCCCAAACGATCCGCCCCGTTTCCTGGCGCGTACGCCACACGGCTACCACGACACTGCACTGATCCGTTCCGATCTGGTCAAGGCAGGCTTCACTGACGTGGCGATCGAGACAAGGGAGGCGCAGAGCCGCGCCGCATCGCCCCGCCAACCCGCACTGGCCTATTGCCAGGGCACCCCACTGCGCAACGAGATCGAAGCCAGAGGTTCAGACCGGCTGGAGGCGGCAACCGACCATGCGGCATCCGCCATCGAGAGCCGGCACGGCAGCGGCGAAGTATCCGCCAAGATCCAGGCCCACATCATCCTGGCCCGCGCCTGACACGGGCGGGTGCTCAGTACTCGCAAGTCCGATAGTTCGAGGTCTCGCAGCCCTGCATCAAATCTTGCGCCCGGGAGATTTCGGCCGGTGTCATGGCTTGTGAAACCTCGCGCAATTCCGCTTTTGCCCGGGCGTCGCCGCGTTTCGCGGCAAGGCTGAACCACATGTAAGCGTGCGCCGAACTGCGGGCCACACCCTCCCCCTTGCGGTACATCTGCCCGATCACGCTCTGCGCTTTTGGGTTGCCCTGCTCGGCCAGCGGACGGAACAGGTGGATCGCCGGCACATAGTCGCCGCGATTATAGGCCGCCATGCCGTCCTCCCAGGGGCCGGCCAGCGCGCTGGAGGCGCTCAAAAAGAGCAAGGCGGCTAGCTGACCGCCAATGACTGCCGTTCTCCGCATGCGTTCCCCCGCCCCGGAATCATTGCGTCTTTTTACCCACCAAACGCATGCCGCACCATGGGTAATTGGGGTTGGATGGCAGGGCGAAATTCGCTACTAGTTGCCCGCCGGTAATTCGGACGGTTCGGGGACTGGGAATGACCTATTGTTGCGGAGTGCTGGTGCGGGACGGTCTGGTCATGATCGCGGATACCCGCACCAATGCCGGCCTCGACAACGTCTCGACGTTTCGCAAGCTGCACATTTTCTCGAAGCCGGGCGAGCGCATCATGGCGATCGCCAGCGCCGGCAATCTGGCGATCAGTCAGTCGGTGCTCTCGACCCTCACGGAAGGGCTGGAAGACCCGCACAGCGGCGAGATCGAAACCCTGATGAACGCGCCGACCATGTTCCAGGCCGCCCAGCGCATCGGCCGCGCCATCCGCAACGTGCACGCCACCGAAGGCGACGCGCTGAAATCGGAAGACGTTTCCTTCGACGTCTCGTTCCTGTTCGGCGGCCAGATCAAAGGCTCGCGGATGCGGCTGTTCATGGTCTACACCGCCGGCAATTTCATCGAATGCACCACCGATACGCCCTATTTGCAGATCGGGGAGCACAAATACGGCAAGCCGGTGCTCGATCGCGCCATGCATTACGACGTCGAATTGTACGAGGCGCTGAAGACCAGCCTGATCTCGATGGACTCGACGATGCGCTCCAATCTTGGCGTCGGCCTCCCGATCGACGTGCTGGTGGTGCGGGCGGACGCCTGTGAGGCCGATCTCAACCACCGCATCGAGGCGGGCGAACCCTATTTCCACGATCTGCGTTCGCGCTGGTCGGCGGCGCTGCGCGCGGCGCACCAGAATATCCCGAGACCACCCTACAAAACCGAATCAAAAAACTGAAGGCGAGGAAACCATGGCCGACGCAGCAAACAAGATCGCGATCGTCACCGGTGCAGGCACCGGCGTCGGGCGCGCGGCATCGCTGGCGCTGATGAATGCCGGCTTCACCGTGGTGCTCGCCGGACGGCGCGTCGAGATGCTGGAGGAAACCAAAAAGCTCGGCGACAATGTCGGCAAGAGCCTATGCGTGTCCGCCGACATGACCAACCCCGGCTCGATCGCGGCGCTGTTCGCCAAGGTGATGGAGACCTACGGCCGGCTCGACGTGCTCTTCAACAATGCCGGCATGGGCGCACCGCCGGTGAATTTCGAGGATCTCAGCCTCGAGCAGTGGCAGGCGGTGGTGAACACCAACCTCACCGGTCCCTTCCTGTGCACCCAGCACGCCTTCCGCATCATGAAAGATCAGAACCCGCGCGGCGGCCGCATCATCAACAACGGCTCGATCTCGGCGCATGCGCCGCGGCCGTTCTCGGCGGCCTATACCTCAACCAAGCACGCCATCACCGGCCTGACCAAGGCGAGTAACCTCGACGGCCGCATGTACGACATTGCGGTCGGCCAGGTCGACATCGGCAACGCCGCAACGCCGATGACCGACCGCATGGTCGCCGGCGTTTTGCAACCTGACGGCCGCAAGATTCCCGAACCGCGCATGGATGCGAAGGCGGTCGGCGATGCCGTGGCCTACATGGCAAGCCTGCCGCTCGACGCCAACGTGCTGTTCATGACGGTCATGGCAAGCAAGATGCCGTTCGTCGGACGGGGGTAGGATTCTTTTTTGACGCGTTTTCTTCCCGCGAACCGGAATCCACTTCGCTTGAAACGCTCTGCTACTCCAGCTTCTCCACGTCGCGCAGCGTCGGAAACAGCTTCATCCATAACAGCGCGATCGCAATGGTGCCGACGCCGCCGAGCACGGCGGCCGGCATCGCACCGAACAGCGCGGCGGTGACGCCGCTCTCGAACTGGCCGAGCTGGTTGGAGGCGTTGATGAACAGGAAGTTCACCGCGCCGACCCGGCCGCGCATCTCGTCGGGCGTAGCGAGCTGCACGAGCGAGAAACGGATCACCACGCTGATGGTGTCGGCGGCGCCGAGGACGGCCAGCGCCACGACCGACAGCCACATCCAGTGCGACAGCGCAAACACCACGGTTGCCAGACCGAACACGATCACGGCCTGGAACATCCGCATTCCCACGCGCCGATTGATGGTATGGCGCGCCAAAAACGCCGTCATCAACAGCGCTCCGACCGCCGGCGCGGCGCGCAGGATGCCGAGGCCGAGCGGCCCGGTGTCGAGGATGTCACGCGCATAGATCGGCAACAGCGCGGTGGCGCCGCCGAGCAGCACGGCGAACAGGTCGAGCGAAATCGTCCCGAGAATGGCCGGATTGTTGCGGACGAATTTGACGCCCGCAAACAAATCATCCGGCGTCGCGGTATCGCGCACAGCGGCGGGTTGGGTCAGGCGGATCGCGCCCGTGAAGGCGGCGCCGAACAGCGAAAACGCCGCCATGATGCCGTAGGACGCGCTGGGGGCAATGCCATAGGCGAGCCCGCCCAGCGCGGGCCCGGTGATGGTGGCGATCTGCGCCGCGCCGCTCGAGATCGCCGTCGCCCGCTGCAGCGAGCCGGTCGGCGCGATCAGCGGCAGCAGCGCGGCCAGGGCCGGGCTTTCGAACGCGCCCGCGATCCCGAGCACGAATGTCGCTATGAAAATCTGCGTCACCGTGAGCCAGCCGGCATAGGCGCCCCAGGCGAGAAACACGGCCGTCAGCGCTTCCGCGATCTGGCAGAGCTGCACGACGCGTTTGCGCTCGTAGCGATCCGCGGTGTGGCCCGCCACGAACAGCAATAACGCAGTCGGCAGGAATTGAACCAGTCCGATCATGCCGAGATCGAAAGCACTGCCGGTCAGATCGTAGACCTGCCAGCCGATGGCGACGGCCCCGATCTGGCTGGCAAAGCGCGAAAAGCTTCGCGAGATCAGAAAGGACAGAAAGGATTTATGCCTGAGCAGAGCGCCGGCGCCGACAGGCATCAGGGAGGACATGGTTCGACGATTTCCTGCTTGCAGCGTTTGAGCCGAGGCGGCCCCGCTGCTTGTCGTTGGCTACGCCGTGGCTGACCCCGGGCCCCTTGTCAATGGCCGCTACCGATCGGCAGCCCGGCATTGCGCTTGCAAGCCCCCCACTGTCATAATCGCCCGAGGGGGCTTTGGGATCATGCTACAACTGCAATCGGCGTTCGGCGTGTTGGCGTTGCTGGCGATCGCGTGGGCGCTTGGCGAAAACCGGCGCACGGTGTCGTGGCGGCAGGCGGCGATCGGACTTGCGGTCACGGTTCTCACGGCGCTGGTCCTGATCAAGCTGCCGCTGGTGGCCAAGGCTTTCGGCGCCATCAACGACGCCGTCAACACGATATCGGCGGCGTCCCGCGCCGGCACATCCTTCGTGTTCGGCTATCTCGGCGGCGGCACGCTCCCATTCGACCTCAAGGTATCAGGCGCGGATTTCATCCTGGCGTTTCAGGCGCTGCCGATCATCCTGGTCATGAGCGTGCTGACCACGCTGCTGTTTTACTGGCGGATGCTGCCGCCGGTCGTGCGCGGCATGGCGTGGCTTTTGGAACGCACGCTCGGCGTCGGCGGCGCGGTTGGCCTCTCTACCGCCGCCAACATCTTCCTCGGCATGGTCGAGGCGCCGCTGTTCATCCGCCCTTATCTGGCGCAGCTCACGCGCAGCGAACTCTTTCTGGTCATGACCGGCGGCATGGCGGGGATCGCCGGCACCGTGCTGGTGCTCTACGCCACGCTGCTCGCGCCATTGATCCCGGATGCGGCGGCGCATTTCGTCATTGCTTCTGTGCTCGGCGCGCCGGCAGCGATCCTGATCAGCCTGATCATGGTTCCGGAAACCTCGGACAAGCGCACCGGCGGGATGCTGGCGGATCTCAGGGTCGCGAGCGATCCCGACGACATGCAGGTCTCCAGCACCATGGACGCGATCGTCAAGGGTACGGCGGCGGGGCTTGAATTGCTGCTCAACATCATCGCCATGCTGCTGGTGCTGGTCGCGCTGGTCTATCTCGCCAACGCGATCCTATCCCTGTTACCCGAGATCGGCGGCGCGCGGATTTCGCTGCAACGGCTGCTCGGCTATCTGATGGCGCCGGTGTGCTGGCTGATGGGCCTGCCCTGGCCGCAGGCGATCACGGCGGGAAGCCTGATGGGCACCAAGACCGTGCTCAACGAATTGATCGCCTATGTCGACCTGTCGAAGCTCGGTACCGAGGCGCTCGACCCGCGGTCGCGCCTGATCATGCTGTACGCAATGTGCGGCTTTGCCAACTTCGCGAGCCTTGGCATCATGATCGGCGGCCTCGGCACCATGGCACCCACCCGCCGCGACGAAATCAATGCGCTCGGGCTGAAGTCGATCGTATCGGGTACGCTGACCACGTGCCTGATGGGCGCGATCGTGGGGGCAATGAACTAGGGTGTGGACTCATCAGCGCGAAGCCAAATGCGGATTGATGCGAGTTTGATGAAAGCTACCGCATGACTCCCCGTCAGTTTGAGAACTTGAATCACGCCTGCGGTGTCGCCATCAACAGCGAGCCAGCATTTTCCGGAAGCCCCCAAACCGGACATGCGACGGATAGGCCGGAATCGACCAAAATGATCCGTTTCGGAAGTCGGCGACCCGCTAAACAAATTCATTGGACCGGCGCCCGAAGTCTTCCAACTGTTGAGTAGACAGCTACAATGGCCGGATCGATCCTTGGGGGACTTATGCGGCGAAGGAAGTTCATCGGACTGGCCGCCACGGCCGCGCTTGGACTTGCGCGAATGGCTCGCGCCCAGACCAAAACGAATCTGCCGGTGGTAGGGTTCTTGTTCCCGCCGGCTAAGGAGGACACCGAGTTCACCAAGGAGAGAGTCGCCGCTCTCCTCAAAGGCCTGCAGGAAGAAGGTTTCGTCGAAGGAACGAACTTTTCCATGGTCATGCGATTTGCCGAGGGAGATTTCGATCGCGTACCAGCACTTCCGAGTTTGAGCGCGACTCAAATCACTGTGCATCGTCGTGCAGGCGCGGGGCTTAGAGTGGTTCGTGCAGTGATAGCGGTCCTGACGCTTGTTCTTATCGCCTTTGCCGAAGACCCTGTCGCGCTAGGCTTTGACCAATGACCATTTGCATGCGAGCGGGATGATCGCCGGAAATTCGATGGACGCCGACGATGGCGAGGAGACCGTGAAACCCAAAAAGTAACGTTTTCACAATCGCTTCTCCCTCGTCTGACACGAATCGGCTTGATAGCGCCCGACCCCGGCTACGAGCGAGGCGAGCGCGAATACGTTACGCGAGCGGGCACATCGTCGGGGTTCTGGTGGGGTGATGATTTCAGACCGCTTCAGGCTAACGGTGCTCATCCTATCGATTATCCGCAGTCGATATTTGGCAAAACAGTTCCGGTCAATTCATTTGCCCCTAACCCTTGGGGGCTCTTTCAGGTCCACGGAAATGTCTACGATTGGGTAGAGGATTGCGGAAATGACAGCTACGTCAACGCGCCATCGGACGGAGCGGCTTGGATGACGGGAAATTGTGACGTTCATATACTGCGCGGTGGCGCATTTAGCCGACGTCCTGAAACCCTTCGGTCCGCTGCGCGGTTATGGTCTGGCGGGTCCAATCGAATGATCTATATGAGCGTCCGCGTCGCGCGAACCGGGGCTCGATAGGATCCGTTGCCGTCAGTCCATGTCCGGTAGTGGCAGATACTGTTGAAAAAGTCTTTTTGGGATGACGAACGAAAATTTTTAGAGCCGCCGATGCGTCTTGCTGCGCAGCAGCAGAGAAGTTCAGAGATCAACTTTCGCGAGATTTTTGGGGATGGCGTCGAAATCGCGGGCATGCCAATGTAGCTGTGCCAAATCCGCAGGAGGTCAGCATGCGAACGATTATCGTGGGAGCACTTTGCGCCATCGCAATGGTCGCGAACGCAAACGCTGCGATCAGGGAAGAGCCGGTCACCTATACGGACGGCGAGACCACCATGAAGGGCTTCGTCGTATACGACGACGCCATCGTAGCCAAGCGACCCGGGATCGTCATGGTGCATGAATGGTGGGGCATCACCCCGCACATCCATAGCGAGGCGCGGAAGCTCGCTCAGCAGGGCTACACAGCCTTCATTGCTGACATGTACGGCGACGCCAAGACCGCCGACAACCCGAAGGACGCCGGTGCGCTCTCGGGTTCGGTCATGAAGAATCCGACGGTGATGGAGTCGCGCTTTAACGCTGCGCGGGGGCAACTCGCGAAGCAAGCATCGGTCAATCCCCAACGGATCGGCGCCGTTGGTTACTGCTTCGGCGGAGCAGTCGTGCTGAACATGGCGCGTGCCGGCGCTGACCTCGCCGCCGTTGCGGGCTTTCACGCATCGCTTGGTCTCAATACCCCAGCGCCGGCACCGGGAACCATCAAAGCGAAGATCCTCGTCCTGAATGGCGCGGACGATCCCTTCGTAAAACGAGAGCAGTACGACGCGCTCAAGAAGGATTTCGACGCAGCGAAGGCCGATTATCGGGTCATCGAGTATCCCGGCGCGGTGCACGCGTTCACGAACCCCGAAGCCACCGAGCTCGGCAAGAAGTTCAACCTACCGCTCAGATACGACGCCAAGGTGGATCAGGAAGCAAAGGCCGAGGCGGCCAAGTTCTTTGCCGCTGACCTTCAAAAATAAACAAAAAAGGCCATCCACATGGCGGCCTTTTCTATCTGTGGCTGAATCTAGTCAGCATGATTAGATCCGAAATCGGGAATCGGCGTGGGCCCCCTTCATGGCTACCCTGATTTTAATCTTTTTAACTTCGGGTGTAGCTGCTCTGCGTTTGGTCGCGAGATAGGCTGGGCTGCAGCTTCGCTCCTGGCGCTCAACAGAACGTGAGTCCGGTTTGGCACGAAACGGACTTACGGCAGCAGCCTGCCGATGTTCGCTTCTGGGGGTAGAACGGACTTCCCATTTAAGTGGAGCCACTTCCGGTTTTGACCCAACTGAGACATGGGCGACTCTGGCTTCTCGCAGCGCAAAACTAAGCCATTGCGCCCATTTTCGCTGGTCGCAGTTTCTTCTCAATCCACATGCCGCACGCGAATCTGCGTCATTGACTCGCGTGAAGCATCTGCAGCTCGGCAATGCGATTGTCGGCGCGGCGGAGCCGCCGACAAAGCTCGCGGTTGATATTCTGCATCACCATCACATACGCATGGATGTCGGCCTTGTAGCACGTGTAGAGTTTTCGGGCCGTGAGCTCGTACAGCACGGTTGGGCTCTCCGCGACGACGGTGGCTGATCGGTTCTGCATTTCGATAAGCGTCATTTCGCCGAAAAAATCACCAGGCTCGAGACCCGCCATGCGAATTGCGCGCCCGGAATCCGCCAGCTTGCTCACCACCAGTTGGCCGGAGTGAACAATGAACATTGAGCGCCCCGGTTCTCCTTCCGCTACGACAGTGGCACCGATGTCGAAGCAGCGTTCAACCAGCATTGAGACCAGGAGATCGAGGCTTGCGTCTGAGAGGCCACCGAAGAAAGGTGTGGCGAGCAAAAACGCTTTCAGATCGGGCGAGCTGACAGCCATCGACCTAATATACTCCCGCTCCCAGCGGCGGCAAGCGGGCCGGCCGCTAATCTCGTGAACGCGTAAAGGGCACAAAGCGGACGAAGGCGACGGCGCGCGTTGTCGTCCTGCCAGCGGCGATTTTTTCGACGACCGTGAGGTGCTGAGTGGTGTAAGCAGCCCCCCATAAAACACTGGCGCGGACCGGGCGTAGGCCCGGATGGTTTCGACCATGTCGGCGCGTTCGCGGACGCATTCTGTGTCCTGTGCGGTCGCTTCCCGCCGTGGAAAGCACGAGCAGCAGCAAGGTCTTCATGATCGTGCGGTCTCCAATCAGTGCACGATTTTGCGTCGACCGCTTGCGGGCAACGAGTGGACTCGATCGATCAGCCGTCAAGCCAAACACGGCATCCAGCGAATGCCGGCAACGCGTCAGGCGGTCCAAGCAAGTCCTGATACCATGACTGCATCTGGCCGGTAAGCTGACCTCGCAGGCGTGTGGCCCTGCAAAATTGGGGGTGTACCTCGGTCGAAGCCCGGAACCAGCGGGTCTAAATCCGGGACCGGCAGACCATCATGAGCGATGTCTGGCCCCAGATGACGCTGACGTTCAATCTGGGCTGCGCTTGCCAGGTCCGCGGGATCGGTGATGAATGACGTCCACGCCTTTCCGGCCTTTCTCGGCTTGGCGGCGCCGCTGGCGGATAATCTGGGATCGTCTTATGGAAACCACGACGTGATGCAGGCATTATAGCGACATACCAATCCTAGGGGATGGAAATGGTGACAAAACGCATCGGCATTCTCACGGGCGGCGGCGACGTCCCCGGCCTCAACGCGGTCATCAAGAGCGTGACTTATCGCGGCAGTGAGAACGACATCGAGGTCGTCGGTCTCCGCCGTGGTTGGGAGGCCCTCACGCACCTGAACCTCGATGACCCGACCAGCAGGTCCCACTACATCATCCCGCTGAACCGTGAAAACACTCGCACCATCGACCGGCGCGGAGGCACCGTGCTGCACTCGAGCCGCACCGATCCGTCCAAAATGCAAAAGCTGCCCAATCATCTCGTCGGCAAGGACATTCCAGTCTCCCTGGGGACCAAGGGCGGCATCGCAACCAAGACGTGGGACCTCACCGGCCAGGTGCTGGCGAACCTCGCCGGGCTCGGCATCGAACACCTGATCGCCATCGGCGGCGACGACACGCTCAGTTATGCGGCCAAGCTCAACGACCTCGGTGTCAAGATCATCGCCATCCCGAAGACAATGGACAACGACGTCCGCAACACCGAGTACTGCATCGGCTTCTCGACCGCGATCACCCGCGCCAGCGATGCCATCCAGCGGCAGCGCACGACTGTCGGCTCGCACGAGCGCATCGGCATTTTCCGCATTTTTGGCCGCGATGCCGGATTTACGGCGCTCTACACCGCGTACGCCACCTCGATAAGGTGCGTCATACCGGAGTACAAGGTCAATCTCGACAAGCTGATCCAGTTGCTTCTCGAGGAGAAGCGCGCCAACCCAAGCAACTACGCGCTGGTGGTGCTCAGCGAGGGTGCCGAGTGGGAGGGCTACAAGCTGCAGGAATATGGCGAGCCTGACGCGTACGGCCACCGCAAGAAGGCGAGCGTGGCCGAATCGCTTGCCGACGAGATCAAGCGGCGTGTCGGCGAAGAGACGATCACCTCCGACCTCACCTACGACCTGCGATCGGGCGATCCGGACTTCATCGACAAGCTTGTGGCCCTGACTTTTGGTAACATGGCCTACGATGCCATCCTGGATGGCAAGACTGGCCTCATGTCGGCGCTGGTGGAGGGCCGCTACGACCTCGTGCCCATCCCTGACGCCAAGCTCGGGCCGCGCAAGTTGGACGTCGCCAGCACGTACAACACGGAGCGCTATCGTCCCATCTACGCCAACAAGCGCGGGCTACCGATCTTTCTCAACCGTGCATCATAGGGTGGCAGGTGGAAATCCGATCGCCGGGATGACTGGCTACAGAAGGGCATAACCTTGCGGGGACCTATCGGAACATCAGACGTTCCTTCCACGAATGGCATACGAAACCGTCTGCACGCATGCTGGCGACTGTCGAGGGCGAGGTCGCTAAGGCGACGCCGCCGGCTTTTCTATTGCGATTGGCTGAGCCTCGATCAATAACGCTGTCGCAATCGCGCGCGATCAAAGGGCCCCTCATGAAGATCGTGAGCCCGGCGGACTCACCGCTCATCGTCCGGATGGACACAGTACATGATGCTATCACGGAGCCCGTGCGCCGACTGGAAGTCTTCACCGAGCCGGTCGGCGGAAGTTGAGCAATGAGGACAAGGCGGGCGGGCTCGCCGGCCGTACGAACGCCCGACGTCCCGAGCAGAAACAGCTTGGCGGGCCTTAGCCGCGGAGCAAGATTGGCTTGACGGCGAGATAACGTCGCCTAAGCAAACGGCGCCTGGCTTCACTCCTTGATGGGGACAGCCGTTTTATCTGACTCAACTAGCGTCCGGATCTTCTTTTCGGCGTCATAGACTTTGATCTGAAGCATCGGAAATTCGGCTTTCAGATCCCGGGCTCTTTTTTGCGCCGCTGCTAGCGTAGGAAACACCGTCTTCATCCGGCCATCAACTTCCAAGCCAAACCCTTCGGCCAGGACAAGGTCAGCGCGCGTGATATTTCGGGGCTGCGCCTCCTCAGGCATTGTCAGAGGTTTTTTCATGTTCCCTCCTTGGTTCCTCCTATCTAATCAGTGCTCTCCTCAAAAGAAGAGCAATGGCAGATTGGAACGGCACGTCGCCCGGATTTGTCTCATTGGCCGATACTCAATGGACCGGCTCTCACACCGCCTTTGGTCGATAGTTAGTGGATGCTGCTTGGCGGTCGATTGTAGACACGAGCTTTTCGAAACCGCAGCACATGTGAATCCCAGCACTGGAATTACGGAGTTTTCGCTCCGAGATCGTGACGGATACTACGTCACCATTAGTGCGCTTGATCCGGCGTAACCGTCCATCGAGCCGACAAGTTCCGGCAAGCTGCGTGGCAGGAAACTGCGGCCATGTGGAACGTTCCCGCATGTCCGTGTTGGGACGATATTGTTGCAAAAATCGGCATTTCCCGGACCTCGCGCGGTGTCCAACTTGAGTCCGGAATGCGCTCGGAAGCGGACGTTCGCCAACGCCTCTGAATTTGGGTTGGCGCCTGGTCTCGCCCCGACGAAGGCGCACGCCATCGTCGGGATTGATCATCAGGGCGCCCTCGCCGCGCCGATCGGTACAGCACCTTCACTCCGCGCTGCTGACCAGTTTGATCCGCGGCTTCACGGCGTCGATCAGCCCCTGATAGGTCCTGAGATAATCGAGCGCCATGCGGCGTGCCGTGAAGCGCGTCTCGAAATGCTTGCGGATCGCTTGACGATCGAGTTCCGGCAGCCGGCCGACGTCGGCAACGGCGCTGATCTCGTCCTCGACGATGAAGCCGGTCTTGCCATCCTCGACGATCTCGGGAACCGAACCGCGGTTATAGGCGATGACAGGCGTACCGCAGGCCATGGCTTCGATCATGACCAGGCCGAACGGTTCCGGCCAGTCGATCGGGACCAGCAAGCCAAGCGCGCCGCTCAGGAAGTCGGACTTCTCGCGATCGCCGATCTCGCCGATATACTCCACCAGCGGATGATCGATCATCGGCTTGATCAGCGTGTCGTAATATTCCTGGTCCGCGCGGTCGACCTTCGCCGCAATCTTGAGCGGGATACCGCAGCGCGTGGCGATCCGGATCGCCCGATCCACGCCCTTCTCCGGCGCGATGCGGCCGAGCACCGCCAGGTAGCTCGGCTTGATCGGCTGGGGCGTCAGCAGCTTTTCCGGCAGGCCATGATGGATGGTGCGGACGAAATTGGCCTGCGGCACGGGCCGCCGCTGCGCATTCGAGATCGAGACGATCGGGATGGATGAGAATGTCGTGAACACCGGCTGGTGTTCGGGAAGGTCCAGCCGCCCATGAAGGGTGGTCAGGAACGGCGTGGGCTGCCGCGCAAACAGCGAAAACGGATAGTAGTCGAGGTGGAAATGAAGAAAATCGAACTCCTCGTCGTCACATTTCCGCCTGACGCGCTCGAGCATCAGCATGTGCAGTGCGTTGGCGTCGCGGACCGACCCATCCAGCCGCAGCGCCTTCGGCCAGGCCGCTTCGAGCTTGCCGGATGTGCGGGAATCCCCGCTGGCGAATAGCGTGACCTCATGGCCAAGGGCGACCAGTTCCTCGGTCAGCCAATAAACCACGCGTTCCGTGCCGCCATACAGCCTGGGCGGAACAGCCTCCGTCAACGGAGCAACCTGCGCGATGCGCATCCCAACAACCTCCCGATCTGAGTCTATCTTGAAAGTCTCGTGACCCCAGCATCGCCACATCGGGAACGTTTTCGCACCTGCGAGGTTCCATGGTGGTGCGCACTTCACTCACACTGTCGCCTTGCGGATGCCATCACGCGTGATCAGACTCATGGAACGGCCTTTGCTGCGAAATTGTTGTGCAGTTGAGGCGCTTCCGTGCCTTCGCAGATGACCCATCCAGTGAAGGTGGCGGTTGGCGATCCGCTGACGATTCTCGTTAAACTCCAACAGGTTTTGCAAATGGACAGCCTTTCGGGATACGCAAACCGCCCATTCCCTTTTGTGGTGCGCTACCTGCGCCACCGGTTTGGTTCGCATTTGCTGATACTGCTCGCGGTTGTGGCAGCCGTTGCCTGTTCCGTCTGCACGCAATACGGCGTGAAGTACCTGGTCGACGCCCTGGCCGCCGGGCCGGCCCATAGCGGCGCTGTATGGCTGGCATTCATTTTTCTCATATCGCTGATCGCATCCGACGTCCTGCTGTGGCGCGTCGCGAGTTGGACGGCGAGCTATACGTTCGTGGGCGTGACCGGCGATCTGCGCCGGGACATGTTCCGTCATTTGACCGGCCACGCACCGAGTTATTTCGCCGATCGGCTGCCGGGCATGCTGACAAGCCGGATCACGGCCACCTCGAATGCCGTCTACACGGTAGAGAACATGTTCGTATGGAATGTGCTGCCGCCGTGCATTGCCACGATTGTGGCGATCACCCTGATTGGAACCGTCAGCCTGCCGATGGCCGCCGGCATGATCGTGATCGCAAGCGGCGTCGTCGTCGCGATGTTCCGGATCGCTGCCGCAGGCAAGCCCTTGCATGATGATTTTGCCGACAAGGCCGCCGCCGTCGATGGCGAAATGGTCGACGTCATCAACAACATGCCGCTGGTGCGGGCGTTTTGCGGCCTCGACCACGAGCACCACCGCTTTGATGCGACCGTCGACCGCGAACTGACCGCGCGGGGGCGAAGCCTGCGCTATCTCGAAAAGCTGCGCCTGACCCATGCGGCGATCACGCTCGTGCTGACACTCGCGCTGTTGTACTGGGCGGTCACGCTCTGGCAGGCTGGCCGCGCCACGACCGGCGACGTGGTCTTGGTCTGCACGCTTGGCCTTTCCATCCTGCACGCGACCCGCGACCTTGCGGTAGCGCTGGTCGACGTCACCCAGCATGTCGCCCGGCTCTCGGAGGCGATCGCGACCCTGCTGCAGCCCCATGAACTGCGCGACCACCCGGAGGCCGGACCGCTGATCAAGAACGGCGCCGCCATCGCCTTCAAGAACATCTCGTTCAGATATCCCGGCGGCGTCGAAGTGTTCGATCGCTTCAATTTGCATCTTCAGCCCGGACAGCGGGTTGGGCTGGTGGGGCAGTCCGGCGGCGGAAAATCCAGCCTGTTCGTGCTGCTGCAACGGTTCTACGATGTCCAGAGCGGGAGCATCACCATCGACGGCCAGGATATTTCGCGCGTCACCCAGCAAAGCCTGCGCGAGGCCATCTCGGTGGTGCCGCAGGATATCTCGATGTTCCATCGCACCATCCTTGAAAACATCCGCTATGGCCGTCCGACCGCGACCGACAATGAGGTGTTGCGCGCCGCCATTGCCGCGCGATGCGACTTCGTGGAAAATCTGCCGGGCGGCCTCGCCACCATGGTCGGCGATCGCGGCGTCAAGCTCTCGGGCGGACAGCGACAGCGCATTGCGATCGCGCGGGCGTTCCTGAAGGATGCGCCGATCCTGTTGCTCGACGAGGCCACGGCCGCGCTTGACAGCGAGTCCGAGGAAGCCATCCGCGAGGCGCTCGGTCGCCTGATGCGCGGCCGCACCGTGATCGCGATCGCACATCGCCTGGCGACGCTGCGGAATTTTGACCGCGTCGTGGTCCTCAAGGACGGCAAGATCATCGAGGATGGTCCGCCGGATCGCCTGGTGCGCGGAACCGGCCCGTACCGGCAGCTTGTGACACAGGAAATGAGTCGCCTCGCAAGTCACGCAGCGTAACTCGCGGATGACCGTTTGAGATCACAGCTACGCCGGCGTGGCGGCGTGCGGAGCGGTATCCGCAAAGGTTACAGGACAGGGGGTTCACGACATGGCCATCAAAGCCAACGTCCAGCTGGCAGATCCGCCTGACGTAGAACAGATCACGGAATCGCCTTTCTATATTCCGATGACCGGCCAGGCCGCACGGCCGCGCCGCGCCCTGAAGCATGACGACACCTTCATCGTGCTCGACAGCCATGGCGACATCGGCGCTTCGGCCGGCGGCCCCGACGGCCTGTTCACGGCCGATACGCGCTACCTTGCGCGGCTCGAATTGATGCTGAACCAGACCCAGCCGCTGCTGTTGGGATCAAACCTGCGCGACGACAATTCGGCGCTGACGATCGACCTCACCAACCCCGACATTTACGACGGCGAGCGGATCGTCCTGCAAAAGGATCTGATCCACGTCGTCCGCACCATCTTCCTGTGGCGCGGCACCGCCTATCAGCGGACCGGCGTCCAGAATCATGGCGACCGGACGGCCGGCATCGACCTGACATTCCTGTTCGACAGCGATTTCGCCGATTTGTTCGAAGTGCGCGGCGCGAGGCGCCCGCGCCGCGGCGCCGGATCGAGCCAGTTGCTCAGCCCTGCCGATGTCAGCCTTGAATACCAGGGCCTCGACGGCAAGACCCGAACGACCAGGCTTCATTTCGATCCGCGCCCCACTTTACTTGCTGTGAACAGCGCGACCTATCATTTCGACCTCGCCCCCCGGCAGGTCACCTCGCTGTTCGTCGCGGTCACCTGCAACAATTCGGCCGACCACCAGCCGGTGCCGTTCATGCGTGGCCTATTGGCGCATCGCCGCGAGATGCGGCGCTCGACGCGCGGGGCCACCAGCATCGAAACCTCCAACAACATCTTCAACGAGGTGCTGTGCCAGTCGATGGCCGACCTCAACATGCTGATGACCGAGACCGCGCATGGCCGCTATCCCTATGCCGGCATTCCCTGGTATTCGACGACCTTTGGCCGCGACGGCCTGATCACGGCGCTGCAGATGCTGTGGATCGATCCGCGCGTGGCCTGCGGCGTGCTCAAACGGCTGGCCGCCTACCAGGCCAAGGCCGTCGATCCGTTGAACGACGCCCAGCCCGGCAAGATTCTGCATGAAATGCGCGGCGGCGAAATGGCGGCGCTGCGCGAAGTGCCGTTCGCGCAATATTACGGCAGCGTCGATTCCACGCCGCTGTTCGTGCTGCTGGCGGGATTCTATTTCGAGCGGACCGGTGATGAGGAGACGCTGCGAGAATTGTGGCCTGCGATCGAGGCGGCGCTGGCCTGGATCGACGGCCCCGGCGATCCTGATCGCGACGGCTTTGTCGAGTATCAGCGCGCCTCGGAACAGGGGCTCGCCAATCAAGGCTGGAAGGATTCCTTCGACGCGATCTTTCATGCCGATGGCCGGCTCGCGGAAGGCTACATCGCTCTGTGCGAGGTTCAGGGATACGTCTACGCGGGCAAGCGGCTGGCGGCGCGCTGCGCGCGGCAGCTGGGCTTCGCGGAGAAAGCGCGCAAGCTCGAGGACGAAGCCGCGAAGCTCGCCGCGCGCTTCGAGGAGGCGTTCTGGTGCCCTGATCTCGGCACTTACGCGCTCGCGCTCGATGGCGCCAAGCAGCCTTGCAAGGTGCGGACGTCGAACGCCGGCCAGTTGCTGTTCACCGGCATCATCGGCGAGGATCGCGCGCGCATCGTCGCCGCCGACCTGATGCGGCCGCGCTTCTTCACCGGCTGGGGCATTCGCACCGTCGCGCATGGCGAGGCGCGTTACAATCCGATGTCCTACCATAACGGGTCGATCTGGCCGCACGACAACGCGCTGATCGCGCTTGGCCTTGCGCGCTACGGCCTCAAGCATTCCGTCGAGCATCTGTTCAAGGGATTGTTCGGCGCGGCGAGCTACATGGATCTGCGGCGCCTGCCTGAATTGTTCTGCGGCTTCCACCGCGAACGGCGGCGCGGACCGACGCTTTATCCGGTGGCGTGTTCGCCGCAGGCATGGGCCAGCGCGACACCATTCACGCTGCTGGAAGCCTCGCTCGGCCTGGAGTTCGATGCGCAAGCCGGCGAGATACGCTTTCGCAATCCGCGTTTGCCGGAATTTTTGAACGAAGTGGTCGTGCGCGATCTGCGGCTCGGCGATTCCAGCGTCGATCTCAGGCTGCGCCGCCATGGCGATGACGTATCGCTCGAGATGATGCGGACGCGCGGCCGGATTCAGGTCTCGATCGCGCTGTCGCGCTAACGGCGAAGCGCGTCGAGAGACGAGGCCACGCAAATAAATTTGGGGAGATCACATGCGTCCGGTACAAATGATTGCGGCATCTATCCTGATGTGGAGTGCGATATCGGCCGGCGCGCCGGCCGCTGCCGACGAAGCGGCGGCGCCCGCACCGGGTCAGCCGGCCAAACCCGCGACGGATGCGGCGAAAGAGCCAGCGCCACCTCCTTCCGTCACCGTGATCGGTGCGTATGACGCGCGCGGAATTCTCGGACGCGACGTCAAAAGTGCGGCGGGCGAGAACATGGGACGTATCGTCGACGTGATCGTCGATCGCTCCGGCACGGTTCGCGCCGCGGTGATCGATTTCGGCGGATTTCTCGGCGTCGGCAGCCGCAAGATCGTCGTCGACTGGAGTGCGCTTCATTTTGGACAGGTCACCAACAAGAAGGAGAGCATCACGCTCGAACTGACCCAGGACCAGGTCAAGGCGGCGCCGGAATACAAGGAGGACACGTCGATCGTCGTGCTCGGCGCCTCCGGCAGCCTGCAACCCCTGCAATACGATCACTGAGCGCGGGAGACTTCACCTGTTTGCGCGCTTGCACCCAAAGCCAAAGGATTTTGCCAATGAGGCGCGGCCACCGCCGTCTGCCGACGAGTCCGGCGGCGCGTCACGATCCCTGGTGCCGACGCCACCCGAGCCGCACCCCTCCCCGCAAAGCCAGCACGGCCTCGACTGGTTCATCTTCTTTCTCGCCGACGTCCAGACCGGCTTTGGTCCGTTCGTCGCCGTCTACCTGACGACGCAGAAATGGACCCAGGTCGAGATCGGGCTGGTGCTGTCGATCGGCGGCATCGTCGGACTGATCGGCCAGATGCCGGGCGGCGCCATCATCGATGCCGCGCGATCGGAACGGCTGGTCGCGGGCCTTTCCGTCGGCGCCATCGGCGTTGCCGCGCTCGCCTATGCGGCCTGGCCGATCTTTCCGGTGATCGCGGCGGCGGCGACGCTGCATGCCATGGCCAGTTGCGTTCTGGGGCCTGCGATTGCGGCGATCAGCCTCGGGCTGGTCGGACCCGCCGTGATCGGCGAGCGGCTCGGGCGCAATGCGCGGTTCGCCTCGCTCGGCAACGGCTTTGCCGCGGCGCTGATGGGCGCCTGCGGCTATTTCCTGTCCAGCCGCTCGGTGTTTCTCGCCACCTTCGTGCTGGTGATCTGCACCATCATTGCGCTGTCCCGGATCAGGGATCGCGAAATTGACCCCGAGCAGGCCCATGGCGCCATCATCCGCGCCAAGCCGGATCCGGAGGCCACCAGCGTCCTGCATCTCTTGCGCCAGCGCCCGCTCCTGATCTTTGCAGGCAGCGTGCTGTTGCTGCAACTCGCCAACGCAGCGATGCTTCCCTTGATGGCGGGCGTCGTGACGACGCGTTCGAGCCAATGGGCGCCAGTGCTGATCGCGGCGTGCATCATCATTCCGCAGGCGATCGTGGCGCTGAGTTCGCCCTCGGTCGGCCGCAAGGCGCAGCAATGGGGCCGCCGGCCGCTCATGCTGATCGGCTTTTCCGCGCTCGCCATTCGCGGCGTGCTGTTCGCAACCGTCAGCGATCCCTATCTCTTGGTCGCCGTGCAGATCTTCGACGGCATGACGGCTGCGGTGTTCGGCGTGCTGACGCCCCTGATCGTCGCCGACATCGCCTTCGGCAGCGGCCATTTCAACCTCGCCCAGGGCGTGGTGGGCACCGCGACGGGGATCGGCGCATCGCTCAGCACGATCCTGGCCGGCTATGTCAGCGACCATCTCGGCCACAGCACAGCCTTCCTCGGCCTGTCGGCCATCGGATTCGTCGGTCTCTGCCTGATCTGGCTGGTGATGCCGGAGACGAAATCACTCCGTCATGCATGACGAGTCACTTTGCCGACTTACGTCGCCAGTTCGACCGTCCTGAACTCAGCCGGCAGGATCACTTCCAGCAATTCGACGTCGTCGGAATAATCCATGATCAGATGCTTGATGCGCGGCGGCTGGGTCCAGGCGCTGCCCTGTTTCATCAGCGTCTCGCCCTGGCCTTCCATATAGGTCTTCACCCAGCCCTTGAGCACATAGACCATCTGGAATTCGACGTCGTGGTAATGCAGCTTTGAGACTTCCGCCGGATTGCACGGCCCGATCAGCCGGATCACATGCGCCTGCGCCAGGCCATGGGTCGCTTCGGCAATGCCGAGATCGCGGTATTTCGCGTAGGTGCGCAAACCGTCGGCTTTAAAATCCTCTTCGCGGTGATGGCTGATGGCGATGCGCTGCTTCGGCCGCGGCTTGGACGTTTCCTTGGCCTTGGATTTGGGCTTGGCCGCCGGCCCGCCCCTGGCCTTGGATTTGATGGTCTTGCGGGCTGCGGTCCCAAGGCCCGCCCATTTCTTCCTCACCGCGGTTTTGGCCGCGGCTCCCGAGGTCGCCTTTTGCTTGGCCATTCGTGCCTCCCTGGTCGCGAAGGCGTCCGTGACCCGGACGCTCGCGGGCAAGGTTAGCCACTCATGGGCTGTGCGGCAACGAACATCGCCGAGGCCCTCGGCTCAATGCAGCCTGAACACGCCGTCCACGGCGCGGAGTTCGGCGGGCTTGATCAGCTTGGAGTGCGCCACCGTGACCGAGTAAAGCGGGCCGTCGAGCTTCTCCTGCCAGAAGGCCAAAAAGTCCTTGAGCGCGGGGAATTTCGGAAACAGATCGTAATTCTGCCAGACGTAGGTCTGTAGGAGCGAGGGATGATCCGGCATCCGATACAGAATTTGCGCCGTCGTCAGCCCGTAACCTAAAACCTGCTTCCGGAAATCGTCGGAAACAACCCCAACCCGCGACATCATGCCAACCTCCATTTAAGGAGCGCATTTCACGTGGTGGCCGCCAACCGAGCCACCCCGGCGGAGATGCGCTCACATGAGAGAAATGTGACGCACGATATCAACCCATCACAAGCCTAAATGTTTAATGAATTGTTGAAAATTCACGCGTTAGCAGCAGCTTACCGCACCTGCTAATACAGGGCACAGGTCCGGGCCGCGCAATTAATCATGATTAACGAAATTGGCAGGCGTCATATTTGAGTGCCAATTTTTCTGCTAGAAGCCCCTTGTCCCCCGAACAAGTCTGGCCTATGTCATCCGCAGCCGAGCTGGCACTCGCCTGTCTCGACTGCCAAAAATCCAGAATTCGACAACATTTGCAAAAGTTTAGGAGGACTGCATGAAATTCCGTCCGCTTCACGACCGCGTCGTGGTCAAGCGCATCGACGCCGAAGAGAAGACCGCTGGCGGCATCATCATTCCGGACAGTGCCAAGGAAAAGCCGTCGCAGGGCGAAGTCATCGCCGTGGGCCCGGGTGGCCGTGACGAAGCTGGCAAGCTGATCCCGATTGACATCAAGGTCGGCGACCGCGTGCTGTTCGGCAAATGGTCGGGCACCGAAGTCAAGATCGACGGCCAGGAGCTGCTGATCATGAAGGAAAGCGACATCATGGGCGTCCTCACCGACGTTCCCGCGACCAAGAAGAAGGCCGCCTAAGCCAACCCCCGCACACGCTCACCCCTGAGGAGCGCCTGCGAGGCGCCCCGCACAAGGGTGAGACACCAAGTTCAACTCAGGGAAATCAAATATGTCAGCTAAAGAAGTCAAATTCGGCGTCGATGCCCGCGACCGCATGCTGCGCGGCGTCGACATTCTCAACAACGCGGTGAAGGTTACGCTCGGCCCCAAGGGCCGCAACGTCGTGCTCGACAAGTCGTTCGGCGCCCCCCGCATGACCAAGGACGGCGTCACCGTCGCCAAGGAAATCGAGCTTGAGGACAAGTTCGAGAACATGGGCGCGCAAATGGTGCGCGAAGTCGCCTCCAAGTCGGCCGATGCGGCCGGCGACGGCACCACCACCGCAACCGTTCTCGCGGCTGCGATCGTCCGTGAAGGCGCCAAGTCGGTTGCCGCCGGCATGAACCCGATGGATCTGAAGCGCGGTATCGATCTCGCGGTGGAAGCCGTGGTCGCCGACCTCGTCAAGAACTCCAAGAAGGTCACCTCGAACGAGGAAATCGCCCAGGTCGGCACCATCTCCGCCAACGGCGACGCCGAGATCGGCAAGTTCCTCGCGGATGCCATGAAGAAGGTCGGCAACGAGGGCGTCATCACGGTTGAAGAGGCCAAGTCGCTCGAGACCGAACTCGACGTCGTCGAGGGCATGCAGTTCGACCGCGGCTACATCTCGCCCTACTTTGTCACCAACGCCGACAAGATGCGCGTTGAAATGGACGACGCCTACATCCTGATCAACGAGAAGAAGCTCTCCTCGCTGAACGAACTGCTGCCGCTGCTCGAAGCCGTGGTGCAGACCGGCAAGCCGCTGGTCATCGTCGCGGAAGACGTCGAAGGCGAGGCTTTGGCCACGCTGGTCGTGAACCGTCTGCGCGGCGGCCTGAAGGTCGCAGCCGTCAAGGCTCCGGGTTTCGGCGATCGCCGCAAGGCCATGCTGCAGGACATCGCGGTTCTGACCGGCGGTCAGGCGATCTCGGAAGATCTCGGTATCAAGCTCGAGAACGTCACGCTCGCCATGCTCGGTCGCGCCAAGAAGGTGATGATCGACAAGGAGAACACCACGATCGTCAACGGAGCCGGCAAGAAGGCCGACATCGAGGCGCGCGTTACGCAGATCAAGGCGCAGATCGAGGAAACCACCTCGGACTACGACCGTGAGAAGCTGCAGGAGCGTCTGGCCAAGCTCGCGGGCGGCGTAGCCGTGATCCGCGTCGGCGGCGCGACCGAAGTCGAGGTCAAGGAGCGCAAGGATCGCGTGGATGATGCGATGCATGCGACCCGCGCGGCGGTTGAGGAAGGTATCGTTCCGGGCGGCGGCGTCGCCCTGCTGCGCGCCACCGAGCAGCTCAAGCGCATCAAGACCGCGAACGACGACCAGAAGACCGGCGTCGAGATCGTCCGCAAGGCGCTCTCCTGGCCCGCGCGCCAGATCGCGATCAACGCAGGCGAAGACGGCTCCGTCATCGTCGGCAAGATCCTCGAGAAGGATCAGTATGCCTACGGCTTCGACTCGCAGACCGGCGAATACGGCAATCTGGTCGCCAAGGGCATCATCGACCCGACCAAGGTGGTTCGTGCGGCGATCCAGAACGCAGCATCCGTTGCGGCTCTCTTGATCACCACCGAAGCCATGATCGCCGAAGTGCCGAAGAAGAACCAGGGCGGCGGCGCAGGCGGCATGCCCCCGGGCGGCGGCATGGGCGGCATGGATTTCTGATCCAGCCACTCAGGCGACTGTTCAAGAAATGCAAAATCCCGGCAGTGATGCCGGGGTTTTCGTTTGCAAACCTCTATCCCTCGTCATTCCGGGACGCGCCACTTGGCGCGGGCCCGGAATCCATACTCCCGATCGTGGTTATGGATTCCGGGCTCGCGCTACGCGCGCCCCGGAATGACGGTCTAACTTGCTATTCCAGGATAAAGATCCACCCATCCAGGATTTTGCTCTTCAATCAAACGAATCTTCCAGTCGCGCCGCCACTTCTTGAGCTCCTTTTCACGCGCAATGGCCGTGACTGCGTCATCGTAAATCTCGAACCAGACCAGCTTGTCGACGCCGTACCGCGCCGCAAAACCGTCGGCAGCTTTCGTCTTGTGCTCATACCCACGGCGCACGATATCGTTGGTCACGCCAAGATAGAGCGTTCCATGTTTCTTGCTGGCAAGGAGATAGACGTAGTAGGCCATCGCTGGCACTCGCAATTATTGCAGTTATCGCGAACTATCCATCGTCATTCCGGGGCGCGCGTAGCGCGAGCCCGGAATCCATAACCACGATCGGGAGTATGGATTCCGGCCCGCGCCAAGAGGCGCGTCCCGGAATGAAGGAGATTGTGGCATCGGACTGCGCGAGGCTTCAAGCAGTTCCTCTCACTCCACCAGCGTGCGACCACCTTCCCGATACCTGCTCTTCGTAATCTCGAAAATGAAATACGGCCGGTCGCCGGACAACTCGCGGACGAAGAGTTCCCTGCGCTTGACGCCGCCGATCTTGGCCATAGCGCCCTGCGAGCGCCAGTTCTGGTCGCCGACCCAGAACACCACGGTATCGACAAACGTAAACGCATGGTCGAGCATCAACCGCTTGACTTCGCGATTGGCGCGGCCGCCCCAATGGCTGCGAGCAAGAAACGTCCAGCCGATCTCGATCTCGCTCAGTTCCGGCTCATGGCCGTAGTAACGGCTCGAGCCGATCAGGCGGCCCGTTGCGCGGTCGACGAACACAAAACCCATTTTCGAACTGAGCGCGCTATCGAAGAATTTTCGAAAGCCCGCTTCGGTGTAGCGGTCAGGCACCGGATGCACCCGCCAGATTTCCGGATCGGAGCCGGCCGCAAACAATTCCGTCCAGTCATCAGCCGCGATGGGCCGGACGGTGATGGTGGGGCCGACCAGGGTCGGCTGAAAATCGGGCCGGGGCATAGATGCATGTTAGCGTCGTTCGCGCGCGCCTCGCAATCGCGAAGCCAAACTGCCCGACGGGCAAATCACTTCGGATTTTCCGAAATAGTGTCAAGCCCAAGAATCAAAAATATTCCGCTTTCGCCGTCGGGCAAATCAGTGATTTGATTCTGCCCGTCTCACCCGACAAGAGGGGCGCTCGCGATCGTCACGAAACGCGCGGTGGGATGCGGTGGACGTGGATGTGTCATTGACGAACGGCACTGAAACGTACGGCGAAGTCGTGTGGTCCTGACGCCTCGACGCTGGCGTCAAGTTTGCGGATCCATTCGCAAGCGACGGTGGCAAAAAAGCCGATCACCGGGGAGAGCGCGATATAAGCCGTAAAGCCATTGCGCAGGGAATGTCGGATGCTCTCCGCTGAACCTGTATGCTCGTGTGCACTTTCTTTTGTGCACTACGCACACGAGACCGCGGGTGCAGCGCGCACCCGGCATTCCCTGCGCCCTCTGTTTTCAGAGGGCGAAGAGTTTCCAGCAAACCTCGGGCGCAACGCGCCGCGAGAATGCAAAGCTGTATCAGGATGTCATTGCGAGCGAAAGCGACGAAGCAATCCACTCTTCCGCTGCAGCCCCATGGATTGCTTCGCTTCGCTCGCAATGACGGAACGGCTAACCCCGCCCGCTCACTGGATCCTGGCCAGCACCGCAAGCCGCCGGATGCCCTGGTTGCGGTAGGCGTTCAGGAACGCGTAATAGTCCTTGAAGGAAACGCAGCCGTTGGAATCGCCGTTCGAGCCGAGCATGTAGGTATGTGCCAAAAGGCCAGTGCGTCCAAAGATCTTCTCTTCGCCGCCGATCGGATTGAGCCGCAACGCCGGCACGCCATGGAACAGCGCCTCGCGCGGGGTGAGTTCATAGATATGCGGCGGCGTCACACCCTGCATCCGCACATGCGAATATCGCACGTCGTCGAGCCTGGAGCCGAGGCCCGAATGCGCCTCAAGTTTGGTGCCGTCGGGCAGGTAAACCGTCTTCGCCGAGATATCGTAGACCGCGGTCTGCTTGTCGTACGGCGGCGATCCGCCGAGCATCGGGTTCTGCGCGCGGGTATCGGGGAGACTTCCGGTGACGCTGGCGTCGGCGGAAGCATACGACAGCAGCGATCCGTGCGAGGGCTGCTTGCCCCACAGCTTCTCCACCATCGACGGCTTGTCGCTGGAAGCGATCGACATCACCGCGGCCTTGGCACGTTGCGCCATGTCGCGGACGGAAGCCCCCGGCGTCTTCGCTGGCGGCCTGGCTTCAGCCTGCTTCGATGTCGGCGCGGGCGGGGGAACGTTCAACGCGAGCTGGGCGGGCGCCGGTTGCGGTGCCGCTTCCCTTACCTTCGGTGCCTCAGTGAGCTTCGGTGTCTCGATCTTTTTCGGCGCCTCGACCGGGACTGCGGCCTCGGCCACCTGCGTCGCTTCAACCGGCCTTTCAACCTGCTTGGGCGGCTCGCCCTGCGGCGCCGAGGCTGCGAACCTTTCGTTAAACATAATCGAAGGTTGAACGGTCTCGGGCGCGGAAATTTTCGGGGGCAGCGGGGGCAGCGACGCGAACACCTCGTTGAAGGTGGGCCGCGCCGAACGCGCCGCGACAACGCTCGACTGCTTGACAACGGGCGCTTCGAACGCCGCGCTGTTGACAGACGGATAGATGCTGGCGCCGAACACATTGGTGTAGACGGTCCAGGCACAGCCGAGCACCACGCCAGCGACTGCAACGCTGCCGAGGAAATGCTGGGGAAGGACTTTCCGGGAAGATTTCCCGCGGTTGTGGGCCGCAAGGCCAAACGCACCGGTACTCGTACTCATTCGCCTTGCGTCCAGAACAACTCTACTGACCCTCTCTTTGATGCCGCGCCGGAAAATTCCCGGGGCTGCGTCTCGCAGAGGTGCGGAGCGTCATTAAGGCGAGTTTTAGTTAAATGCGGATTAAAGACGTGGCGCATGTACGGCATGCGCAAACGATTGGAACTTATGGGCAAATCACCCCGTATTCATGCGGGGGTTCCATCGCATTGACGCCATATTCAGTAACTGAGGCTCGGATACCAGTCCTTGCCGCGGCCTTCGGGCGTGGTGTCGAGAACGGCCCAGAGCGGATCGAGATCGGGCGCGCCGCGCGGATCCTGACCGGGGTCGGCGGTGGCGCGTCCCGTTTCGCCGGACCAGAAGTGGCGGATGGTTCCGTCGCGGCGCGTGAACACGTTGTAGCCGGGCGCATCGGCGTCCGCCGCAGAGACGTAATCGCGCGTGTAGTCGCCCGATGGGTCCGAATAGACCTTATGCCGCGTCCACCCGCGCGCCTTCTTCGCCTCGATCAATCGCGCGATCGGCGAGCGCGCCACGAACACGAACGCGATGCGCTGCTCGACGTCGGGCAGCTTCGCTTCCCACGTGCCCATGAACGAGGTGCACATCGGGCACGGCTTTTCGCGTTGCGGGCCGAACATGTAGCTGTAGATCACGAGTGTCTGCTTGTTGCCGAACAGATCTTGCAGCGTGGCATTGCCGCCCTCGCCTTCGAACGAATAGTTCTTCGTCACCGCGCCGCCCGGCGGCAGCGCGCGGCGCAGTTCGGCGACGCGCTCAATGTGGCGGCGAAGCTCGATCTCTTCAGCCAGCAATTGCTCGCGGGCGCGACGATATTCGGCGCTCTCGTTGGGAATGCGGGTGGTGTTGGCGCGGGCGAGTTCGGCGGCGGGTTTCAGGCTCGAATCGGACATTGGCATGACCTCGCGATCGGGTGGCGTTTTGGCTTCCTTGCAAGACGATCCGGGAACGGCTGCTCCGACACTCCCAATGAATTATTTCTTGCGCAGCCGCACCTCAAGAGCGGGCGCCTCCCATTACTCCAGTTCCGGCGGCGGCGAGCGGTCGAACACCTCGCCCTTCGGCCCCTCCAGTACATCGAGCGCATAGGTCTCGATCACAAGCGGCCCGCGCTTGCGTGTAACCTCGCCGACCCGCTCGATGCGGGCGAAGTTGTCCTTCAACGGATGATCGCCGGGGAAATTCTCGCGAACGTAGAGCAGCTTGCCGCCAAGCTGCGACGCGGCGGGTTCGGGCATGTTGACCCAGCGGATGCGCTGGTTCTGCTGCGCGACGCAGGTGCCCTTCGGCAGATAGAAGGCGAGCCAGCCGGTGGTGCCGTAATCCGGCGCGAGCACGCATGTGGCACCGGCACGCACCCTCGCCCTTTCAATCTCGCCAGCCGTTTCGCGCCAACCGACGCCGACGCTGCGCACGGTGGCGTCGCGGCGATAGCCCGAGAGCACGCCGGTATTGGCCTGCACGATCAACAGCGCAAACATTGCAATGCCGGTCGGCGCCGCCCAGCGCCGGCAGAAATCGACCAGACGCTGCTCGCGCGGCCCCCATGGCACGAGCACGGCGGCGACCGCGGCGGCAACCATGAACGGCGGATAGATCGGCGCGAACCAGTTGGCCTCGACGCGGGCATGCAGCGAGTGCCAGATGAAATAGGCGACGATGGTCCAGAACATCGTATTGATCAGCACGCGTGCGGCCAGCGCGCCGGTGCGGCGGTGAAACAGCGCGTGCAGGCCCATGGCGCCGAGGATGAACACCAGCGGCGTCGCGAACGCGATCTGCGTCGGAACCAGTTCGGCGATGAAGACCGGCTTGAAATCCTCGAATCTGGCGCGCCCCATCTGCTTGATGAAGGACACCCATTGGTGATCGGCGTTCCACAGAATGACCGGGGCAAACATCAAAAGCGCCACCAGGCCGCCGAGATAAAGCCAGGGCGAGATCAGCCAGCGCCGCAATTTCGGAACGGCTACCAGCCAGATCAGGATCGCAGACCCGAACAACAGCGCGGTGTATTTCGACAGCAGCGCGGCGCCCGCGGCAAGGCCTACCGCCAGCCACCATGCGCCACGCCCGGTCTCAAGCACCTTGGCGAGCGAGAACAGGAGAAAACTGGACGCGACCAGCAGCGGCGCGTCCGGCGTGACGATCATCGTGCCGACCGCCGCCATCAGCGTGACGTTCAGCAGGATCACCGCAGTCGCGGCCACCTGCCTGCCGCCGAACAGGACGGCTGCCGCGTGATACACCGCCCAGCTCATCGGCAACGCCAGCAGGATCGACGCCAGCCGCACTCCGAGTTCGGTGTCGCCCGCAATCATCGTGCCGAGGCGGATCACGAATGCGACCATCGGCGGATGATCGTAATAGCCGCCCGCGAGATGCTTCGACCACATCCAGTAATAGGCTTCGTCGAAGGTGATCGGCGTGAAGGCGGCGGCAACCAGGCGCAGCGCGACCAGCGCCAGGATCGTCAGAACCGTGTTGAGGACAAGCCGCGCCTCGTTCGGATTCATTTTTCGATCATCGCTTGCGCCAGACGAACAGCCCGGACATGGCATAGTTCCAGACCACGCCCATCAGCGCGCCCGCCGCACCCGCGAGCCACCAGATCGGCTCCTGGTCGTAGACCGAGAATGCCACGCCCACATTGGCGAACAGGCCGACGCTGCAGACGAGATAGAACAGCAAGAGGCCACGCAGGATCGCAAAGCCCTTCAGCCGCTGGTCGCGATAGGTGAGAAAATTGTTCAGGATGAAATTGCTGGTCATGGCGACCACCGCTCCGAAAGCCTGCGCCTCCGGAAATGGCCAGTTGAAGATCTCGAGCGCGATGAACAGGGCGGATAGATGCACCACGAGGCCGATCGAGCCAACCATCGCGAACAGCAGGAAGCGCAGCGACACCACGTCACCAGTGAGCTTCGCCAGCACCAGTCCCAAAAAGTCGAGCGCCACCATGGAATTGAGCTTGCTCTCGCCGTGCTGGCGCGAACCGAAGGTGAAGGGAACCTCGATCGTGCGCAGCTTGCCTTGCGCGGTCGCGACGATGTCGAGCAGGATCTTGAAGCCCTGGGTCGAGAGCTGCGGCGCCAGTTGCTCGAAGCGGTCGCGGCGGATCATGAAGAATCCGCTCATGGGATCGGCGATCTCAACGCTCAGCACGCGCTTGGCGACTTCGGTGGCAAGCGCGCTGACGCCGGCGCGCCCCTTGTTGAAACTGTCGGCGCTGCCGCCCTCGATATAGCGGCTGCCGACCACGAGTTCCGCCCCGCCGCTCTGCAACAGCCCCACCATCTTTGGCAATTGTGTCTCGTCATGCTGCAAATCGGCGTCGATCACGGCTGCATAGGGCGCGCTGGAGGCGAGAATGCCCTCAATGCACGCGCCCGAGAGGCCGCGCCGCCCGATCCGGCGGATGCAGCGGACGCGTGGATCCTGCCGCGCCAGGCCGCGCACCACTTCCCAGGTGCCGTCAGGGGAATTGTCGTCGACAAAGACGACTTCCCAGAGGATGTCCTTGAGCGTCGCAGCGAGCCGCCGGTACAGCACCGTGACGTTGTCGCGTTCGTTGAAGGTAGGGACGACGACCGAAAGCTGAGGCAAACCGGTGGCCTGCGGCGGGTTTTCGGGGCCCGGTTTGATGGCGTCATTCATGAGCGCCAGCGTATATCCGCAGCCGCCGGTGATTCCAAGGCGCGGGCACGGGAACAGCCATCAGATGAGGGGAAAACGGGCTAAAAGGGGCTCCAAAATGCCAACGACCACGAACAGAGGGCGCGCGTACATCCGGCGCAGCCAAACTATTCATGGTCGTCCCAGCGCCGGAGCTTCTTAAGCGTCAACGTCGCCGTTAAGTGCAAGATAGTGATGCCCAGGGCGTTGCGCAAGGGCAGCCTGCCGCCCTCCTCGCGTCAATTAGTTGGGCACTTCCCGGATCACCGGGCCCCTCGGGGCCGGTGCCGCAGGCGCCGTCTTTGCCGGTTGGGTCGGCTGCTGGACGCTGGCCGGCTTTCCAAACTGCCCGATCGGCCCATAGGCGATCGCGACCACCAGCACAATCGACGCGACGATGGCACCCAAAATGCCGGCAACCGACCGAGAATCCATACCCGACAATCCCCTTGTCTGATCGAGGGATTGATAACACGGAAGCACGAAATCCAGGAATAGGCTGGTGGTGGCTGCGGCGGCTACTTTGCGGCGGCTTTGCGCCTTGCAAAGGCCGTGACGATGTCCTTTTGAGCCAAGGCAATGGCATTGTTGGCCGTCATCATGTTCGCGCCCGCGTCATTGCCCGGTTGCATCCCAAGGTAATCCACCAGCGCCACCCGGAAATTCTGCCGCTCGGATGTGCAGGCAACGGCGATCAACGCTGCGAATTCCTGTTCCGGCATGTACTTGTTGACGTCCCGCGGATACTCGCGGGCCAGGCAGTTCCAGTAGGCGTCGCGCCCGGCGACCGCCAATCGCTGCGCATCATCGGCCTCATCGGCGAGCGCGGGGAAAGTTGTCATTACCGCCAATGCCGCGATCAGGATGCGCATCCTTGTCTCCCTTTTTCTTTTTGCGTTGCTCGAACCTCGACCGAGACAATTTGCACAGCACGGTTTCGGCGAACTGGCCAATCACGATTGGTTTGACTAGTCTGAAGTGCCGCGTCATCCCCGCCCGCAAAGAGTTTGTCTGTGACCAAAACCCCCAAAACCACAAAGAGCATCGGTAATATCTACATTGGTATCGGCGGCTGGACCTTCGAGCCATGGCGCGGCGTGTTCTACCCGGAGAAGCTCGCGCAGGCGAAAGAGCTGTCTTATGCCGCGTCGAAGCTGACCTCGATCGAGATCAACGGCACCTATTACGGCTCGCAGAAGCCGGAGAGTTTTCGCAAATGGGCGCGCGAGGTGCCGGACGGCTTTGTGTTCTCGTTAAAGGGCCCGCGCTTCGCCACCAACAGGCGCGTTCTGGCGGAGGCCGGCGACTTCGTGAAACGGTTTTATGATTCAGGCGTGCTGGAACTCGGCGACCGGCTCGGCCCCGTGCTCTGGCAATTCGCGCCGACCAAGAAGTTCGACGAAGTCGATTTCGGCAAGTTCCTCGAACTGCTGCCGCGGAAACTCGACGGACGCGCGCTGCGTCATGTCGTCGAGGTGCGGCACGACAGTTTCTGCGCGCCCGATTTCGTCGCGCTGTTGCGAAAGTTCGAAACGCCTGTGGTGTTCGCCGAGCACGGCAAATATCCGGCGATCGCCGATGTCGTCAGTGATTTCGTTTATGCGCGCTTGCAGAAGGGCAATGACGAACTCAAGACCTGCTATCCGCCGAAACAGCTCGACGCCTGGGCAAAACGGTTTCAGGCCTGGGCCGACGGCGGCGAGCCGGACGATCTGCCGCACGTCGATGCTACGAAGCCGAAGAAGGCACCGCGCGACGTCTTCGCCTACGTGATCCACGAGGGCAAGGTGCGCGCGCCCGCGGGCGCGATGGAATTGATCGAGCGTGTGAAGTAGACCCCCTCAGTCGAGTTTGATCCCGGTCTCGCGGATCAGTTTGGTCCAGGTCGCGTGTTCGGAGGTGACAAAGGCATCGAGCTTGTCGTCCGGCAGATCCCAGACTTCACCGCCGCTCTTCTCGAAGCGCTCCTTGAGATCGGGCAACGAGGCGCGAAGTTCGCGGCGCAGCCTTGCGAGGACTTCCGGCGGGGTCTTTGCAGGCGCGAAAATTCCGAGCCAGGAATTGACATCAAGCCCGGGCACCCCGGCTTCCGACATGGTCGGCACGTCAGGCGCGAGCGCGCTACGCTTGGATGACAGCACGGCGATGCCCCTCGCCTGCCCCGACTGCACATAGGGCAGCGCCGCCGCGATCGAATCGAAGAACAGATCGATGCGGCCCGCGAGCAGATCGGTGAACGCCGGCGGCGAACCCTTGTAGGGTACTTCCAGAAGTTTGGCGCCCGCGGCCTTCAAGAAGGCAGCCGCGACCAGCTGCTGACCGGTGCCGACGCCGGCGGTCGCAACCGAAATGGAGCCCGGATTGGCTTTGGCCGCCGTGACGATGTCCTGCAGCTTCGCTTGCGGCAGATCCTTGCGGCCGACCATCACGTAACCGAACTTGTAGACCAACGCGACCGGCACGAAATCCTTCAGGGGGTCGTAACCCAGTTTGGAATAGAGCGCAGAATTGAACGCCATGTTGGAGAGCCCGCCAATCATAAGCGTATAGCCGTCCGGCTCGCTCTGGCTCGCGGCCTGCGTTCCCACGACGGTGCCGGCGCCGGGCTTGTTCTCGACCACGAAGGCCTGTCCCGTGCGCCTGGAAAGCACGTCCGCGAGATGCCGACCGACCAAATCGTAGCTGCCACCGGGACCGATTGGCACGATGATTTTTACCGGGCGGTCGGGATAGGTTTGCGCGCGCGCGGTACTGCTAGATGCGAGGAGTGCGAGCGCAATCTCGCCCAGCGCGCGGCAAAATCCGTTCATCATATTTCGCCCAATGCGACCGGCCATCAACAAGCTCTGTTTTCCCGACTATGGGACATGCGCCACCCGGCGGCAACGCATCTCGGAGCCCCTCCTTCATCACCTCTGCGGTTATGGCAATCCGTCGCGGGGTGAATTAGTCTGAAGCCGACAACGCAAACGAGCACACGGACGCCGACATGCCACGCAAGACCAAACGCCTCTTCACCATCGGCTATGAACAGACGCCGGCCAAGGCCGTGCTCGACGAGCTGGAACATGCCGGCGTCAAACTGCTGGTGGATGTGCGCGCGATCGCCTCGTCGCGGCGGCCCGGCTTCTCCAAGAACCAGCTCGCGGCAGGCCTCGACGAACGCGGTATTTCCTATCTGCATTTGAGAGGGCTGGGAACGCCGAAGAGCGGCCGCGAGGCGGCGCGCAGCGGCAAATTCGATCTGCTGCACAGGATTTATTCGGCGCATCTGAAGACCGCGCGGGCCAGGGAAGAACTCGACGAACTGTCGGCGCTGGTGAAGCAGTCGGGGCCGGTCTGCATTCTCTGCTACGAGCGCGACCACAAACACTGCCACCGGCAATGGATCGCCGAGATCATCGAGGATCGCGATGGCGTGAAGATCGAGAATCTGGCAGCGAACCAAATCTGACCCACCTCACCCCTCGCCCGCGAGCCGGAACGTGCCCTCCATCATCGGCGCGCAACTGCCGCCGACATGGATGGCGGCGACCGCGCCGTTTTGTTTGCGGACGCGCGTCAGCAACAGGCTTGGGCGCCCCATGTCGACGCCCTGACCGATCCGCAATTTCAATTCACCGTCCTTCAACGGGTCGAGATCGGCGAGCAACGCCGCCGCCGCGGCGGTCGCACTGCCGGTGGCGGGATCTTCGGACAATGCGCTGGCGCCAGGATGGAACATCCGCGCCTGCAGATCGCATGGCTTTTCATCTACCGGCACATCGCGCGTATAGAGATAGACCGCATCGCTATCGTCGCATGGAAAGGTCTTGGCGAATGCCGCCGCGTCCGGCTTCGCCCGCCGGAGCGCATCGCGCGAGGCGAGTTCGACAACCAGAAATGACAGCCCGACCGAGATGATCTGCGGTGGGTGTCGGTCGGTCTTCACCTCGTTGGCGGAGAGCGACAGACAGCCTGCCGCCCGCTCCACGCTGACCTGCGACAGCCGCTTCAACGGCTGCGGCGCGGTGAGTTCGGCGCCCGTCACGCGGCCTTGTTCAGTCAGAATCTCAACCGGCACCAGCCCGGCCCCTTCCTCGAACTTTAGCCGCACCGGCGGCTTTGCCGCCCGCGTCGCCAGCACGTAAGCCGTCCCGACATTGGGATGGCCCGCGAACGGGATCTCCCGGTTCACGGTGAAGATGCGCACCTGTGCGTCATGCGCGGCATCGCGCGGCGGCAGCACGAAGGTCGTCTCCGAATAGTTGAACTCGCTCGCGATCGCCTGCATCTGTGCCGTCGAAAGCCCGCCGGCATCCAGCACCACGGCAAGCGGATTGCCGCCGAAGGCCCGGTTGGTGAAAACGTCCACCGTGATGTAACGCCGTTGCATGCGATATCTCCTACCCTAATTGCCACACACTCATCGGCCGGTCATAGCCCCTGATCGGAACCTCGCCGAGCGATACCGCATCGCGACACTCTTCTCCCAGCGCGTCGTGAACCGCGGCCGAGATCAGGAATTGCGAGTTGAAATCCTTGTTGAGCGCTTCCAGCCGCGCAGCGAAATTCACGGTGTCGCCGATCACCGTATATTCCTTGCGCCGCGGCGAGCCGATATTGCCGGCGACCACTTCGCCGACATGAATCCCGATGCCGATGCGCAGCGGCCAGCTGGTCGCCTTGTTGGCGAGCTCGTTCGCCTCCAGCATCTCGCGCGCCGCGGCCACCGCGCGATGCGCGGCGTCGTGCGCCTCGAACGGCGCGCCGAACAGCGCCAAAAATCCGTCGCCCAAAAACTTGTTCACGATGCCGCCATGGCGGTCGAGGATGTCGACCAGCACCGCAAACGCGCCGTCGAGGCGGTCCACCACTTGCTGCGGTGTGCGAGTGCTGGCGCCCGCGGTAAAGCTGCGGAAATCGACGAACATCACGGCAACGCGGCGGATGTCGCTGTTGGTATTGGCGCCTTCCGCCATCAACCGCTCGACCACCTGCGGCGAGACGTGCTGGCCGAACAGATTGGTGATGCGGTCGCGCGCGGTCGCGGCCATGATGCTGGCCTCGAACTGCCGGCGCAATTGAACGCCGACGGCACCTGCCAGCATGCCGCAGATCAGCACGACGACGCTGCGGACGGCGTGATAATACAGATCGGGCGCCGGATCGGTGCTACCCACGCGATGATAGAACATCGCCATGCAAAACAGCTCGGACGCGGCAACGAAGCCGGTGAATGTCGAGAGCCAGAAATCCAGCCGCAGCGTCGAGAGAATAATGAAAATGAAGTAGGTGAGCGGCACCACGAAGCCGAGCGCCTCGACGGGCCCCATGCTATCGATATGCAGCGCCAGCGCGAAGCTCGGCATCGAGGTCTCGATCAGCGCGCCGAGATAGCGCCGGTACACCGGCAAATCACGGCCCAGTCTCAGGTGCCGGGTGATGACCATGTGAACCCAGAGCTCGAACAGAATGAATGGAAGCATGATCAAGAAAAGATCGGTCGGCTTCAGCCGGCCGTGCCAGAGGTGCTGCACCGCGTAGGGGTCGAATGTGTAGATAACGAGGAGCATTAACGCGAGAACGGCCGTGGTCCCGATCAACGCCTTGATCCGGATCAACTCGGTGCGCAGTATCTGCTGCGTCAGCGCGCGCCGAAAATCGGCCGATACCGCCGAGCCCTCGTTTTTTTTGCCTTGCCAAAACCACGCCATCGCACGCGCCTCCGCGGGCGGATATAGCATCAATCGAGCGTGCGACGGAAGCGCGTCACGGCAATCGTCATTGCGAGCAGCATCAGTGCAATGAGTGCAATCGTATCGTATTGCAAATTCTCGATGGTCGCGCCCTTCAGCATGATGGCGCGCACGATGCGGACGTAATGCGTCAGCGGCAGGCCCTCGCCGATATATTGCGCCCACACCGGCATGCCGGCGAACGGGAACATGAAGCCGGACAACAGAATGCTGGGCAGGAAGAACATCATCGAGAGCTGCATCGCCTGCAACTGGTTCTGCACGATGGTCGAAAACGTGTAGCCGATCGACAGATTGGTGGTGATGAACAGCGTCGAGAGCAGCGCCAGCGTGACCAGGCTGCCGAGGATCGGCACGCCGAACAGCAACACCCCGATGCCCACGATCAGGGTCGCCTGCACGAAGCCGACGATCACGTAAGGTACGATCTTGCCGAACATCACCTCGATCGGCTTGATCGGCATCGACAGCAGGCTTTCCATCGTGCCGCGTTCGACTTCGCGTGTCACCGACAGCGCGGTGAAGATCAGCATGGTCATGGTCAGGATGGTGCCGACCAGGCCCGGCACGATGTTGAGCCGCGAGGAACCCGCCGGATTGTAGCGCGCATGGGCGCGGATCTCGAACGGCATCGACGGCGGATCGCCGGTCTGAAGATCATGCGCCAATGCGGACTGCACGATCGGGCCGAGTGCGCTCAGCGCCGAGCCGGCTGCGACCGGATCGGTCGCGTCGGCTGCGACCAACAGCGCCGGACGGTCGCCGCGCCGCACCGCGCGCTCAAACCCGCGCGGGATTTCGACGCCGAACAATACCTTGCCAGATTGCAGGAGATCGTCGAACTCAGCAACCGTGTGAACTTCACGGGTGAAGCGGAAATAGGCGGTGTTCTCCATTGCCTTGAGGACGGAGCGCGCGAGGTCGCTGTCCTCCTGCAACAGAACTGCCGAGGGCAGGTTGCGCGGCGTGGTGTTGATGGCGTAGCCGAACAGCAACAGCTGCATCACCGGAATCATCACGATCATCGCGAACGAGACGCGGTCGCGGCGGAGCTGGATGAATTCCTTCACCAGCATCGCATAGCTGCGCCACCAGAAGCCGAACCGCGGCTCCCGGATGTTGCTGTTCGCGCCATGGGTGTCGGTTGCACTCATTGGAAATTGTCCTTTGAGCGGTTCATCAGGTCGATGAACACATCCTCCAGCGACGGCGCGCCGTGCTGCCAGTGCCATCCCCGGCCGTCGCGGTAGGGAGCGATGGTCGCTTCCAGCGCGGCTGCGTCGCGGCCTGAGACATGCAGGCTGGTGCCGAATGGCGCCACCATGTCGATGCCAGGTTTGCCGGCGAGTTCGGCGGCAAGCCCATTGAAATCGTCGCCGGTGACAGTCCAGGTCGACAGGGCCGATTGCGCGATCACTTCGTCCACTGTGCCATGCGCCAGCAAATGGCCATAGGCGATATAGGCGATCTCGTGACAGCGCTCGGCCTCGTCCATGTAATGGGTCGAAACCAGCACCGTCAGCCCTTCGGCCGCAAGCGCGTGGATTTCGTTCCAGAAATCGCGCCGTGCCTTGGGATCGACGCCGGCGGTCGGCTCGTCCAGCAACAGCAATTGCGGGTTGGGCAGCGTGCAGGCGCCGAGCGCCAGCCGCTGCTTCCAGCCGCCGGAGAGTTCGCCGGCCAGTTGCTCCTCGCGGCCGTTCAGGCCGATGCGCTGGATCATGTCGCGCGCTGCGCGCCGGGCGTTGGGGATGCCGTAGAGCCTTGCGACGAACTCGAGGTTCTCGCGCACCGACAGGTCCTGATACAGGCTGAAGCGCTGCGTCATGTAACCGACCCAGCGTTTGATCTTGTCGGCGTCGCGGCGGATATCGTAGCCGAGACAGGTGCCGTCGCCGGCATCGGGCGTCAGCAGGCCGCAGAGCATGCGTATGGTCGTGGTCTTGCCGGAGCCGTTCGGGCCGAGGAAGCCGTAAATGGTGCCGCGCTTGACCTGCATCGAAAGGTCATGCACGACCTCGCGGCCGCCAAACGATTTTGACAGGCCCGCGACATCGATGGCGATGTCGTGTGTATTTGACGATGCTGAAATCATCGCTTGGCCGCCACAGGCGTGGGCGCGTTGAGGAACACGCTGATCGGCTGGCCGACGCGCAGACTATCCGGCCGGCTCGGCCGCGCCTGGATCAAATAGACGAGCTTGTTGCGCTCATCGAGGCTGTAGATCACCGGCGGGGTATATTCGGCAGTCGTCGCGATGAAATAGATTTTTGCGGTGAGATCGGCCGCGCAATTGTCGCAGGTCACCTTCACCTCATCGCCGATCGCAAGCTTCGGCAACTCCGTTTCCGGTACGAAGAAACGCAGCTTCATGTTGCCGGGCGGCATGATCGACAGCACCGGCCGCTGCGCCGGCACCATCTCGCCTTCGCGGAAATAGATCTGCTGAATAGTGCCGCTGACCGGCGCAAAGCCGTTGCGCCGCGCCAGCCGCGTCTGCGAGGTGTTGACGCGGGCTTCAGCCACGCGCAGCGCGGACACCGCGGAATCGAGATTGGCCTGCGTGCCCGAACCGGTCTTGCTCAGGGAGGCTGCGCGATCATAGGTCTGCTGCGCATTGGCCAGCGTCGCGTTGTTCTGGTTGAGATCGGCCTTCTGCAGATCGTCGTCGACCGAATAAAGCGGCATGCCGGGCTTCACCTCGTCGCCCTCGCGCACATTGAGTTTGGTCACGCGTCCGGATTCGTCGGGGCTGACAAAGATCATGTCGGCCTCGACCCAGCCCTGGAAGCCGGGATCCCTGCGCTCGTTGCAGCCGGCGAGCGCGGCGGCCAGCGCCAGCGCGGCGAGAATGGCCGTCATTCGCGACGAAGTCATGTCGTCCTCCGTTCGCCAAAAATCAGGTCGAGATGAACGCGAAACATCTCGTTCGCATCCAGCGGCGCGTGTCTGCTGAACAGGCTTTGCCAGATCACCGCGACCATCGCCGGCGCCACCAGGATCTGTGGAAAGCGCGCCAGGTCCCTTTGCCGGATTTCGCCGCGCGCGACGCCGAGTTCGATCAAAGCGCGCATGCCGGCGAGGCCGCGCGAGACCACTTCGCGGTAGTAGAAATCGGCGACATCGGGAAATCGCGGGCCTTCGGCGACGATCAGACGCACGATGTCGCCGCGCCGCGTCGTCGCCACCTCCTGGATGAAGACTTTTGCAAAGCCCTCGATCATGTCGCGGACCGAGGCGCCGGCCGGCGGCGGCGTCACAAAGAGACGGCCGACCAACGGCACGATCGCGGTCCGTATCAGCTCCTGAAACAGCGCTTCCTTGTCCTTGAAGTGCAGATAGATCGTGCCCTTGGCCACTCCTGCCCGCTTTGCAACGTCGTCGAGCCGGGTCGCTGCGAACCCGCGCGCGATGAATTCATCCATCGCAGCCTCGACGATCGCTTCGCGCCGCTCGGCGGCGCGCTCGGCCCGGTTCGAGGTGGGCTTTGAGGCGCCAACCAACGGCGAGACGATTTTCGGCGTCCTGGCAGCGGCGGCGCTGCTCGCGACGCGGCGTTTGGCCGGCCTCGATTTGATGCTGATGGGGTGCATTTTTTTCATAATCCATAAATGACTGACTGGTCAGTCATTGTCAATACGCTCCAGCCAGGCCTGTTTCACAACGATGTTACTGTGGGGATTCTCTCCAAACGCGTCTTCGCGATCTCGCGGCGCCACGCGCCCGAGGTTTGCTAACCGGTCACCCTCGATGAGAGGGTGCAGGGAATGCCGGGTGCACGCTGCACCCGCGGTCTCGTGTGCAATGAGCACAAGAAGTGCGCACACGAGCATACAGGTTCAGCGGAAACACTCCGGCATTCCCTGCGCAATGGCTTTACGGCTTATATCGCGCTCTCCCCGGCGACGAATTCGTCTTGTCACCGTCGTTGACGAATTGATGGAATTGCGAAACCCGGTTGGGTTCGCAACACCTCCGCCAACTTGACACCAGCAACGGGTGCCAGGACCACACGGTTTTGCCGTACGCCGCAATGTCGCTCGTCTTGCGCGCCGTAAATCGCTCACGGATAACCGCCCTGCGATCACCTTGCGCGCGCAACGCTGCCGCGTCCACCGCAACCCGTCCCAACGTTCGTGACGATGGCCAACGCCCCTCTCTCGGGACGGGATGGCAATGATCTGCCACTGATTTGGGTTATTTGAAAATAGGAATATTTTCGTTCGAGGGGCTTGACAGGATTTTGCTGATTTGCCCGTCGGGTCAATTTGTCGCGCCTGCTCTCCCCACATCGTCATTGCGAGCGAAGCGAAGCAATCCATAGCGCCGCTTGCAGAAGTATGGATTGCTTCGTCCCTGTCGCTCCTCGCAATGACGAAACCAAAGATTCCGTTGGATGGGTTGAGTTCTTCGCGAAACCCATCGTCTCGCTCAGCGAACTCTATTCCGTTCGCCAAAATTACGGCGATAAAGTCCCGGATGTCGCGGAGCATATCTTCGGGCGCGCATTCGCGCGACCCGTTGGCTCATCCGGGCCACGCTTGCTAGTCGAACGCCACACCGATTCGATATTCCGTGCGCCAAACGAGGCGACACTGCAGCCTCAAGCGATCTTCCGGGATTATCAATGTGAAATTCGCCGGCACTCGGGCAATATCAGATATCTCCAGCGCCGCCCCGGTAGCGGAGAGATCGCGGATGATGCAGTTGATCTTGTCACCACCGTGATCGATCTTCGCCGGCTTGTTGACACGGTAGCGGGTCGCAATTCGGGTTTCGACCATAACCCGATACTCCGGTTGCAATGGACCGCATTGGACCTGACGCCCGCAACGGCCTTCTGTTTCTAAAACCTGATCTTCGAATTCAGATATTCCTGACTCACCCGGATTTCGCGCGCTGCATCGCGCGGCTCCCTGATCATTTTGACTGTTTCGGCCGCGGCTTTTCCAAGTGGCCGCAAATCGGAAATTTTCTTCAATCTGAGCATTGATCGGATCCCAAAGCACGGCGCCGTTGCGCGCATGCCTGACGACATTCTAACAAATAGCATTGAAGTCTTGAGGGTTTCTTAACTGAAACGCGGCCGACGACAATTTCGAGGCGGCCGCCACTTGACGCTTTATGAACAAGGTTCGGTCAATTGCGTGCAATGTCCGGGTCCAAAATTCAGAGATTTATCCTTATCGTCTCTCCGAGCGGGAGGGCTGTCGATGCTCAATCTAGATGTTACCTGTTCAGAAATACCTCTAATCGATACGGCATGGAGCACCCTCGATGCCGCCAATGATCTGAAGGATTGGCAAACCGTCGAATCCTGTCGGCGCGTTATCGATGCCAGTCTGCGCGGTGGCGCGCCGGCGCGACCTGACCTGAAAATTGTCTTCGGCTTTTTCGACTGATACCTGTCCATGGCATGATCCCGCACCGAGTTAGCTAGCACTGGTCGAAGAAACCCTATGAACGACAGAGTCAAGGTTGTTTGTTCCAACTGCCGGAAGCCTTTTACAGAGCGGGCCACGCGGCTCAAGAACGGCTACCAGGTTCAATGCCCGAATTGCATGAAACTGATTACCTTCGATAGCAGCTCGGAAGATCCCAATATTCGGCGTCCCTTGAAGGCCGCTCGGGATTTTCGCATTGCCGCGGAGACTGCCCTGGTCATGGCCAGAATGGGCGCTCAGCAACCGAAGCGCGACACGGGATACTGACCAGCCCGGACGAGGTGATCGAAAAGGGGTCGGTCACTTACCCCCGGATCAAGTCCGCGGGCATGCTTCGCTCGAAAACGCGCTAGCTGTGAAACTTCAGCCCGTCGACGATCTTGTCGATCACCTTGCGCTCGGCGCGCATCGCAAGGCCTACCAGATTGAGTTCGCCGCGGATCACCGCTCTCACCACCTCGCGGTTGGCGGCGTCATGTGTGGTCCTGAACATGTCCTCGGTATAGAGCGCGGGCCTCGCGTTCCGCGCCAGCGCGCGTTCGAGCGCGCGCGACAACGCCGGGCGATCGGCGCCATAGATCAGGATCGGCTGGCCGATCAGCGACAGGTATTTCGTGCCGGAGCCGTCCTGATAATTCTCGCCGATGCATTCGGGGTACGCCGCGGCGATGCCGCCGGCGAGAAACGAAGCCACGTTGAGCTTCTGCCACGGTTCGAGGTCGGTCCGGATGATGATCGCGATTTTGGTGTCGAATTGCATGAGTTACTCAGATGGACGTCATTCGTGAAGCTTGAATGGTGGGCACGGCGCGAGCGCGCCTTTGCCCACCCTACGAAGTCACGATGCCGTCTACCCTCCCCTTGCCGCTTCCAGCGCCTGCGGCGTGTCGATGTCGAAAAACGCACTGTCGCCTTCGACCGGGACTTCGGCGACCGCTTCAGCATGCTTGGCGATGAGGTGGCGGGCGCCGACATCGCCGTCGAGCGTCATCAATTCGCGGAAGAAGCGCCGCGACCACAGCACCGGGTTGCCGCGCCTTCCGTCGCTGACGGGGACGGCGATCAGATGGCCGCGGTCCGGTTCGAACGCCTCGATCAACCGGTCGATCAATTGCGCTGACATCAGCGGCATGTCGCCGAGGCACACCAGCGCGCCGTCGGCATTGGCCGGCACCGCCGCGATGCCGGCCTTGACGGATGAGGCAAGCCCGCTGGCAAAATCCGGGTTGCGGACGAACTTCACCTTGAGGCCGGCGAGTGCCTGCTCGACCAGATCGGCCTGATGGCCGGTGACGACGATCACGTCAGTGGCCTTCGAGGCCAGCGTCTGCTCGGCCACGATCCGCACCAGCTTCTTGCCGTCGAGTTCCGCCAACAGCTTGTTGGGACCGCCCATCCGCGTCGAGCGTCCAGCCGCCAGCACGATCGCCGCGACATTGCGGCTGGCTTCGGTGTTGGCGACGGTGCGCGGCTGCGGCCGGGTGACGATTTCCATCAAGAGGCCGCCGACGCCCATGCCGGTGAGTTCGGCGCGCGTGACTTTGAGACCTGCGAGAAGGCGCATCAGCACCCAGTCGAACCCGTTCTCGACCGGCGAGCGCGCGCAGCCTGGCGCGCCCAGGACCGGCACGCCATTGGCGCTTCCGATCAGCAGCAGATTGCCGGGATCGACCGGCATGCCGAAATGCTCGATCGCGCCGCCGATTTCGGTGATCGCGGCCGGGATCACGTCACGGCGGTCGGCGATCGCCGACGCGCCGAACACGATCACGAGTTCGGCGCCAAGACCGAGCAATTCCTTGATCGACGCAGCCAACGCCGTCTCGTCATGCGGGACGCGACGCTCGGCGATGATAGTGGCGCCCGCCGGCGCCAGCCGTTCGGCGGTGACGCGCAAGGTTTTCTCGATCACCTTCGGCGCCAGCCCCGGCAGCAAGGTCGAGACCACGCCGACGCGCTTGATGGTGTAAGGCGCAATCCGCAGCGCGTCCTTGCCGGCGACAGCAACGGCGGCGTCTCGCAACTTCGCCTCGACGCCGAACGGAATAAGCTTGACGGTCGCGATCATCTCGCCTTCGACCACCGGCTTGAACGCGGCAAGGGTCGCAAACGTAATCGCTTCATCGACACCGTTGATGCGGTCGACCGCCGCTCGATCCACGACCAGGACGCCGGCCCTGGCGGCGAACAGGTTGGAGCGGCCCGTAAAGGCGCGCTCGACATTGACGCCGTCGCCGGCAACGGCTTGCGCGATGCTGGCGGCCGCGACGTCTTCGGAGACGTCGCCTTCCTCCAGCCGCACCACGACGACTTCCTTGACGCCGGCCTTGGTGAGCGCCTCGATTTCGGCAGGCCCGATCGTGGTGCCTTTCTTCAGCACAAGCGCGCCCTGGCGGAGCGTATGCACTGTGACGCCGCCGATCGCATCGGCTGGACTGGCAGGCCCGAACCTCATGCCGCCTGCTCTTTCGCGCTTTCTTTCGGCAGCCGCAGTTCTGCGGTGATCTCGGCCATGATCGCAACCCCGATCTCGGACGGCGACACCGCGCCGATGTTGAGCCCGATCGGTGCGCGAATGCGCGCGATGTCGGCATCCAACGCGCCCTGCGCCTTCAGCCGCTCGGCCCGCTTGGCATGGGTTTTTCGCGAGCCGAGCGCGCCGATATAAAAACAGTCGCGCGCAAACGCATGCAGCAGCGCCGGATCGTCGATCTTGGGATCGTGTGTCAGCGCGACGAACGCCGTGTAGTGATCGATATTAAGCGGCGGCAGCGCCACGTCGGGCCATTCGGCGATCAGCGGCACGTCCGGAAAGCGCTCGGGGCTTGCAAACGCCGTGCGCGGATCCACCACCGTCACGTCGTAATCGAGCGAACGCGCCAGCGGCGCCAGCGCCTGGCTGATATGGACCGCGCCGACGATGACCAGGCGGGCGGTCGGTGCGTAGACATTGAGAAACAGCTTTTTGCCGCCGGCCTCGATCATGCCGCTCTTGCCCATGCGCAATTGTTTGGCCAGTTCAGTCCGCAGGGGATCGGTCGCGATGTCTTTTGCTTTCACCAGCCGCTGCTCGCCGTTGGCGGTATCGGTGACCACGATCACCGGCCGCCGCGCTGCGCGCTCGGCATTCACTTCCGTGAGCGTTTGCAGTTTCACGATTGCGCTACCTTCTCGACGAACACGCGGATGGTACCGCCGCAGGACAGCCCGACATTCCAGGCGGTCTCGTCGGCGACGCCGAATTCGAGCATCTTGGGCTGGCCACTGGCGATCACGTCGAGTGCCTCGGTGACCACAGCGCCCTCGACGCAGCCGCCGGACACCGAGCCCAAAAACGTGCCGTCGTCATTGATGACAAGGCTGGAGCCTGCGGGGCGCGGCGCCGAGCCCCAGGTTTCGACCACGGTCGCAAGTGCTACCCCATGGCCGGCCTTCTGCCAGGCTTCCGCTGCCTGCAGGATGTCTTCGTCGCGATTGAGCATTGCGGGCCTCTTTTCAAGCTGCTGACCGGATCACGCTGCGATGATGGGCCGGAGGCGGCGCCGAAAGCGCCGATATCAGCCCTGCCATGGAACTCAAATTATGCACCGGGCGGAATTCGTCAACGTGCGGCAGCATCATTTTGATGCCCTGCGCCTTGGCCTCGAAGCCACCATAGCGCAGCAGCGGGTTGAGCCATATCAGCCGGCGGCAGGACCGGTGCAGGCGGTCCATCTCGAACGCCAGCCTGTCGTCGGCCTCGCGCTCCAGCCCGTCGGAGATCAGGAGCACGATGGCGCCCTGGCCGAGCACCCGGCGGCCCCACAATTTGTTGAAACTGTGCAGCGAGGTGGCAATGCGGGTGCCGCCGGCCCAATCCTCCACCGAGGACGAGCAGCGCGCCAGCGCCTCGTCCGCATCGCGCGCCCGCAAACTGCGCGTCACATTGGTGAGCCTCGTGCCGAACAGGAACACCGAGACGCGCTTGCGGGCATCGGTGATGGCATGAAGGAAATGCAGGAACAGGCGGGTGTATTCGCTCATCGAGCCGGAGATATCCAACAACGCCACGATCGGCGCCGGCTTGTCGATCCGCCCGAGTTTTCGGATATCGATGATCTCGCCGCCGGTGCGCAACGAACCGCGCAGCGTCCGGCGCATGTCGAGCCGCAGGCCCCGCGCGTCGGGCTGATAGCGGCGGGTGCGCAGCTCGGCCTGCGGCAGCTTCATGTCTGCGATGGCGCGGGTGACTTCGGCGATCTCCGCCGCGCTCATCTGCGCAAAGTCCTTCTTCTGCAGGATCTCCTTGTCGGAGACCGACAGCCGCAATTCCTGCGCCTCGACCTGAGAGGCCTCCTCGCGGATCGAGGGCTGCGCCAGCGCCTCCTGGACCCGGCGCGAGGCCGGCGGCGGCTTCTTCCTGGCGTGTTCCGGCAGCGGCACCGAATCCAGCATGTGCTTCCAGTCCTCGGCAGCGCGGAAGAACAGGTCGAAGGCCTGCGCGAAGATCAATGCGTGTTCATGCCGCTTGACGAAGATCGATTCCAGCGTGGCGTAGACGTCGGCGCGGTTGCCGATCTCGATTACCTGCAGCGCATTCAGGGCATCGATGACCGCGCCGGGTCCCACGGGAATGCCTGCGGCGCGCAGCGCGCGGGCAAAGCCAATGACGTTGTCGGCCATTTGGCCCGTCGGGGGCGTGAGGTGATTGATGGCCATCGTAGAACCCGGTTGCCGACAGGCGCGCGAACTAATTCTCGCTCGTCGCTTCCTTCAAAACCTTCTGCAGCGTGTCGCCCTGCATCCGCGCGATGTCGTCCTGGTATTTCAGGAGCGCGCCAAGGGTATCGCCGACCACTTGCGGCGTCAGCGAACGGGCGTCGAGCTCGGTCAGTGCGGTAGCCCAGTCGATGGTCTCGGCGACCCCGGGCGACTTGTAGAAATCCTGTCCGCGCAAGGCCTGCACGAAGCGGACGACCTGCTGCGACAGCTTGGCGGAAATATCAGGCACGCGCGACTTGACGATCGCAAGCTCGCGCTCGGCCTCGGGGTAATCCACCCAGTGGTAGAGACAGCGGCGCTTCAGCGCGTCGTGGATTTCACGGGTGCGGTTGGAGGTGATGATGACGATCGGCGGCTGCGGCGCCTTGATGGTGCCGAATTCGGGAATCGTCACCTGGAAATCCGAGAGGATTTCCAGAAGATACGCCTCGAATGCCTCGTCAGCCCGGTCGAGTTCGTCGATCAACAGCACCGGCGCGCCGGCCACATCCGGCTCCAGCGCCTGCAATAGCGGGCGCTTGATCAGGAAGCGCTCGGCGAAAATGTCCGACGACAATTGCTCGCGATCGGTGTCGCCGGCGGCTTCCGCGAGCCGGATCGCGATCATCTGCGCGGCAGAGCTCCACTCATAGACGGCGGAAGCGACGTCGAGGCCTTCATAGCATTGCAGCCGGATCAGCTTGCGGCCGAGCGCCGCCGACAGCACCTTTGCGATCTCGGTCTTGCCGACACCGGCCTCGCCCTCGAGGAACAGCGGCCGGCCCATCCGCAGCGCGAGATAGGTCACCGTCGCAAGCGAACGCTCCGCGAGATAGCCGCGCGACGTCAGCAATTCGAGCATCGCATCGACGGATTTGGGCAGCGCCGATGCACTCATGACAAAGCAGGCCTTGATGAATCAGGAATTCGCAAACGTCACGCTTTGGCGGTCGCGGCTTCGACGGCGCGGCGCGTCATTACCCCGATCAGATGCGCGCGATATTCGGCGCTGCCATGCAGATCGCTGTTCAGCCCTCCGGCCGAAACCGAGATGCCGTCGAGCACCTTGTGCGAGAATCGTTTCTTCAAGGCTTCCTCGAACGCGGTGGCGCGGAACACGCCGTCCGAGCCGGCGCCGGTGACGGCCACGCGCACGTCCGACGGACGCTTGGCGACGAACACGCCGACCAGCGCGTAACGCGAGGCCTGATTGCGGAATTTCACATAGGCCGCCTTCTTCGGCAGCGGGAACATCACTTTTGTGATGATCTCGTCGCTCTCGAGCGCGGTCGAAAACAGCCCCTGGAAGAACTCTTCGGCCTTCAGGCGGCGCTTGTTGGTGACGATGGTGGCGCCGAGCGCCAGCACGGCTGCGGGATAATCCGCGGTCGGATCGTTGTTGGCGAGCGAGCCGCCGATGGTGCCTTTGTGGCGCACCGCGGGGTCGCCGATCTGGCCCGCGAGTTCGGCGAGCGCCGGGATGGCCTCGCCGACGACAGCCGAGGTCGCGACGTCGGCGTGCCTGGCGGTGGCGCCGACCACCAGCGAACGGCCCTTCATCTCGATCGTGTCGAGGCCTTCGATATGGGAGAGATCGACCAGATGCGGCGGGCTGGCGAGCCGCTGCTTCATGACCGGCACCAGCGTGTGACCGCCGGCGATCACCTTGGCGTCTTCGTTCTTGACCAGGAGATTGGCGGCCTGCCGCACGGTCGCCGGACGATGGTATTTGAATTCGTACATGGGAACTTCCTGATCGCGGTCGCGAGGAATTCGATTAAGCGAGGTCGGACTTCTAAGCGAGATCGGATTTGGCCATTGCCTTGGCGCCGGCGGCGATCGACGCAACGATGTTCTGATAACCGGTGCAGCGACACAAATTGCCTTCGAGCTCTTCGCGAATGACATGGTCCGAGAGGTCGTGGCCCTTGCGGTGCACCAAATCGACCGCGGTCATGATCATGCCGGGGGTGCAGAACCCGCATTGCAGGCCGTGGTGCTCGCGAAAGGCTTCCTGCATCGGATGCAGCGGCGCGCCATCGGCGGCCAGGCCCTCGATGGTCCGCACCTCGTGACCGTCGGCCATGACAGCCAGCGTGGTGCAGGATTTGACCGCCTTGCCGTCGAGGTGGACGACGCAAGCACCGCATTGCGAGGTGTCGCAGCCGACATGGGTACCCGTCAACCGCAGGTTTTCGCGGAGAAACTGGACCAGCAGGGTACGGGGGTCGACATTGGCGTTTACGGGATTGCCGTTCACGATCAGGGAAATCTTGGCCATCAGCACTCTCTTGAGCTGCACTGCCGCATTATCGGCCCCGCGCAGGCGTTTTCATTCATTTCAGGGCCATAATATGGGCCGTCCCCCCAATGAGCAACCTCAGCAGCCACTCATTTGGGGCATAGCCAGATATGACTTAGCGGGACTCTCCCAGACTTTGGTCAAGGGCATCAGCCCTGCACCGCCTTGGCGAAATTGGCGAAGAACTCGTCGGCCAGTTTCTTGGCCGTACCGTTGATCAGGCGCTGGCCGAGCTGCGCCAGTTTGCCGCCGATCTGCGCCTCGACGTTGTAGCTCAGCAGGGTGCCGCCCTCCTTTTCGGCCAACGCCACGGTAGCCCCGCCCTTGGCGAAGCCGGCTACGCCGCCCTCGCCTTCGCCTGTTATCTTGTAGCCATTGGGCGGGTCGAGATCGCTCAGCATGACCTTGCCCTTGAAGCGGGCGGACACCGGCCCGACCTTCATTTTGGCGGTGGCGCGAAAGCCGTTGTCTTCGGTCTTTTCCAGCTCCTCGCAGCCGGGGATGCAGGCCTTCAGCACTTCCGGATCGTTCAATTTGGCCCACACTGCCTCGCGCGCCGCCGCTAGCTGGACTTCGCCGTTCATCGTCATGGCCATGGATGGTGCCTCCAGGATCGTCTCAATCTATTCCCCCAAGTAATGCACAGCCGCCGCAAAGGAAAGGCTGCCTTGGGATGATGAGCGATGCATATTCGCAAGTGCAGCAGGCCGCTCGCGTATGACCCAATAATTGGGCACCGGTCCTGTGACCGGAATACCGGCAACCCGATCTGGGGCATTGGCAGCGCCAACCGGGGATGATTAGGTCGCGCGAGATGAGCACGTCCCTGTCCCCGCTGCTTGCCCCGATGCTGTCGAGCGCCGCGATGCGCGCGGTGTGCGACGACCTCGCATGTCTGCAGAACATGCTGGATTTCGAGGCCGCGCTGGCGCGTGCCGAAGCCGCGGTCGGCGTGATTCCGGCAAGCGCCGTGGGTCCGATCGCGAACGCCTGCAGGGCCGAATCATTTGACCTTGCCGCGCTGGCCGAGGCCGCGACGCGATCCGGCAATCTCGCGATCCCCCTCGTCAAGGCGCTGACGGCGAACGTTGCCGGGATAGATGTCGACGCCGCGCGCTATGTGCACTGGGGCGCAACCAGCCAGGACGTGATCGATACCGGTGCCATGCTCGGCCTGCGCGCAGGCATCGATACGCTGCTCGATGACTCCGGCCGGGCCATCGCAGGCTTTGCCAAACTGGCGCGCCAGCATCGCAACACGCCGGTGGTCGCCCGCACCTGGCTGCAGCACGCGCTGCCGATGCCGTTCGGGCTCAAGCTCGCCGAATATGCCGCGGCGCTGCACCGTTCGAAGATGCGCCTACAGCGATTGCGCGGCGACACGCTGGCGCTGCAGTTCGGCGGCGCCGCCGGCACGCTTGCCGCGCTCGGCGACAAGGGAATGCAGGTCGCGGAAAAACTGGCGCAGGAACTCGAACTGCCGCTGCCGGAGGCACCCTGGCACACCCATCGCGACCGCATTGCCGAGGCCGCGTCCGTGTTCGCCATTCTCGCCGGCACAAGCGGCAAGATCGCCCGCGATATTCAGCTGATGATGCAGACCGACGTCGGCGAAGCTTTTGAGCCGTCGGGCGAAGGCCGCGGCGGCTCTTCCACCATGCCGCACAAGCGTAATCCCGTGGCGACCGCAGCCGCACTGGGTGCTGCCACCATGGCGCCCAATCTGGCGGCGACGATTTTTGCCGCCCAGGTCCAGGATCACGAACGCAGCGCCGGGCCATGGCATGCGGAGTGGCCGACCCTGCCCTCCCTGCTGCTGGTCACTTCGGGGGCGCTTGCGGCAATCGTCGATATCGCCGAAGGACTGCAAGTCGACGCCGCGCGGATGCGCGTCAATCTTGACGCCACCGATGGGCTGATCATGGCAGAAGCGGTGACGTTCGCGCTCGCCGAAAAAATCGGCAAGAGCGAGGCGCATCATTTGATCGAGGCTGCCAGCAAGAAGGCGGTGGCCGGCAAGCGGCATTTGCGCGACGTGCTGGCGGCAGACGCGAAGGTCACCGCGCAGCTTGGCGCGGACAGGATCGCAGAATTGTTCGAGCCGATGGCCTATCAGGGCGCCTCGCAAGCCCTGATCGACCGCCTGCTCGCCTCACTCGACACTTAAGATACCGGAGAATCCCGATGCCGATCATCGACGCCGACGGGTGCCTGCTCAACGTATCCGTCGAAGGCCGCGACGGCGGACCGACGCTGATGCTGTCGAATTCGCTGGGCTGTACCTTGCAGATGTGGGAGCCGCAGATGGCCGCGCTCACGCAGGTGTTCCGCGTGATCCGCTACGATCGGCGCGGCCACGGCAAATCCAGCGTGCCGCCCGGGCCCTATTCGATGGAGCGTTTCGGCCGCGACGTGCTGGCGATCCTCGACGACCTCAATATACCCAAGGCGCATTGGTGCGGGCTGTCGATGGGCGGCATGGTCGGCCAATGGTTAGGGGCCAACGCACCGGAGCGGTTCGGCAAGATCATCCTCGCCAATACCGCCTGCCACTATCCGGACCCGACCAACTGGCACAACCGCATCAAGGCGGTGACGGAAGGCGGCATCGCGGCCGTCGCCGACACCGTCATCGCAGGCTGGCTCACGGCGGAATTTCGCGAGCGCGAGCCGCAGGTCGCCGCGAACATGAAAGCGATGCTGCTGGCATCGCCGGTCGAGGGCTATCTCGCCTGCTGCGAGGCGCTGTCGACACTCGATCAGCGTGAGTTGCTGCCGAAGATCAAGAGCCCGACACTGGTGATCGCCGGCCTTCACGACATGGCGACGCCGATTGCAGCCGGCGAATTCATCCGCAGCAAGATTCCCGGCGCCAGCCTGACGATCCTGGACGCCGCGCATATTTCCAATGTCGAGCAATCGCACGCCTTCACCGACGCGGTGGTCGGTTTCCTGACGCAACGCTAACCCGAATGACGTCATTGCGAGCGAAGCGAAGCAATCCATAAGCAACGAGTGAAGGTGGATAGCTTCGTCGCTTTGCTCCTAGGCAATGACGGAAGGAGATATCCATGGACGACGACAAACGCCGAGACAATGGCATGGTCCAGCGCCGCAGGGTGCTTGGCAATGAATGGGTCGACAAATCGATCGCCAACCGCAATGCGTTCAATACCGATTTTCAGGACCTGATTACCCGCTACGCCTGGGGCGACATCTGGACCCGGCCGCATTTCGACCACCGCACCCGGCGCGTGCTTGTTATCGGCACCATGGTCGCGCTCGGGCAATGGGATGAATTCCGCCTGCACGTGCGCGCGGCACTGGCGGAAGGCGATTTCACGCCCGACGATATCAAGGAAATCATCTTGCAGCAGGCGATCTATTGCGGCGTGCCGGCGGCCAACCACGCCGTCAAGGAAGCCGCAGCGATCGTTGCCGAACTAGGTCTGCTGAAGGGATAGCTCGCTCGGGGTCGCGCCGGCATCCGTCTGTGGCTGCGCGGGCCGTTCGACCAGCATCACGATCGCGGTCCCGAGCATCATCAACAGCTCGGCCGCATGCATCCGAAGCGCTGCGGTCTCGCCGGCCTGGGAGGCCATCAACACGCCGGCAAAACTGATCACGCTGCCGATCGAAAGCGCGATAGCGAGTGCCTCGTTGCAACCACCGCTCTTGCGGATCGAGGCGCGGGCGACGAGCACGAGGAAGATCGCAAAGAACGCCACCACCGTCATCCGGCCAAGCGCCAACAGCCAGGCGAAGCGAACGGTCGCCATCCCGGCCAGTTGCAGATGATCGCTGACGAAAAGGGCCAGCGAAATATTCGGCCGCTCGTACAGGCCGTGGATCGGCGAAATCATGATCCTGAACGCGATCATGGTCCACGCCGGAATGAAATAGGCTGCCAGCAGCGCACCGCTGAATGAACTGATCCGCCAATGTTTGGCCATGTCGCTTCCCGTTTGTCCCGCGGCGCGAGAGGCTGCGGTTTGGGTGCGACGTAACTCCCTTGAACTGCGAGCGGCAATTTAAACCCTTTGTTTACCTTAATGGACCGGGGGTGACGCGACGGGCCAGACAAAGCAAAAGCCCCGCCTTCCGGCGGGGCCTTCCCTGTACTCTCGCTGACGTCCGAACTAGCGGTCCTGATCGAGATTCTCGCCCTGACGACGGCTCGGATCCTGCTGCTGCTGGCCGGGCTTTTGACCGCCGCCCTGCTGCTGGCCGGGCTTCTGGCCGGGCTTCTGGTTCTGCTGGCCCGGATTCGGATTCTGGTTGCGCATTTAAGGAACTCCCTTGTTGAACGTAGCCCCCACCCAACAGCAAGCCCGCCCTTTGGTTGCAGGGGAACATCGGTTCCGCCGGGATGATTGCGCGGCAAAGCCGTGGTGGCATTGTGACCAAGGGAACCGGCGCCGAAAACTAGCTCTGTACAAGCCCTTTAAGACGCACCGAGCGCTGTTGCCGCGTCCGGTTCCCGCTGTTAGAGAATGATGCGACGCGTCGGACAAGGCTGCCGGGGGCCCCGACGCGTCGCTCTCTAGATACGGCAGCGCATGGATTATCTCGCCCAGCAACTGATCAACGGCCTCGTGCTCGGCTCGGTCTATGGCCTGATCGCCATCGGCTACACCATGGTCTATGGCATCGTCGGCATGATCAATTTCGCCCATGGCGATATTTTCATGATCGGCGGCTTCATCGCGCTGATCACCTTCCTGATCCTGGTCTCGTTCGGCCTGACCGCGATCCCCCTGATCCTGCTGGTCGTGCTGCTGGTGTCGATGGCGATCACGGCATTATATGGCTGGACGGTGGAGCGCATCGCTTACCGGCCGCTACGGCATTCGTTCCGCCTGGCGCCGATGCTCTCGGCGATCGGTATGTCATTCGTGCTGACCAATTATTCGCAGATCGTCCAGGGTGCCCGCGTCAAACCGGTGCCGCCAATCATCACCGGCGGCTATACGCTGCATGAGGGCTCCGGCGGCTTCGTCGTGCAGCTCTCCAACATCCAGATCGTCGTCGTCATCACCACCGTCGTGCTGCTCGCGCTGTTCACGTGGCTGGTGTCGCGGACGCGGCTAGGACGCGACATGCGTGCCTGCGAACAGGACCAGACCATGGCGGCGCTGGTCGGCGTCGACGTCGACCGCACCATCTCCATGACGTTTGTCATTGGCGCCGCCCTCGCCGCGGTCGCGGGCATGATGTACTTGCTCTACTACGGCCAGGTGGATTTCAACATGGGCTTTGTCGCAGGGATCAAGGCCTTCACCGCGGCCGTGCTCGGCGGCATCGGTTCGCTGCCGGGCGCGATGCTGGGGGGGCTTGCCATCGGCCTCATCGAAACGTTGTGGTCGGCGTATTTTTCGGTCGAATACAAGGATGTCGCGGCGTTCTCGATCCTGATCGTGGTGTTGATCTTCCTTCCGACCGGCCTGCTTGGCCGGCCCGAAGTCGAAAAAGTCTGACGGGCGGCCTGCGTGAGCAAAATCGCAGCCGCAGCATTGCAAGCCTCGCCTGCTCCCGGTGTCGCCTTCATCTTCAAAAAGGCGGTGATCAGCGCCTTGGTCGCGCTGGTGCTGTTCTCGCTGATGCTCGGTATGCGCACCGAAGCAGGACCCACCGGGCAATTAACCTACTGGACAAGATTTGGCGATCTCGCCGCGATGGTCGCGACCGTGTTCGGTGGCAGCATCGTGATCGAATTGCTGCGGCAATGGTGGGGACCGGTCGGCACAGTGCGCATCGTTCCACCGTCGGTGCAGTCAGCGCTTTCGCTCGCGGGACGGCTGGTTGCCCCTGTGCTGCTGATCTTCACCTTCCTGGTGCCGGTCATCTTCTATGACCAGCGCTACATTCTCGACCTCGCCATCCTGGTGCTGACCTATGTGATGCTTGGATGGGGACTGAACGTCGTGGTCGGCCTCGCCGGCCTGCTCGACCTCGGCTATGTCGCGTTCTACGCCGTCGGCGCCTATTCCTACGCGCTGCTGGCGACCAATTTCGGATTGTCGTTCTGGGTCTGCCTGCCGCTCGCCGGCATCCTCGCCGCGTTCTGGGGCGTGCTGCTCGGCTTTCCCGTACTGCGGTTGCGCGGCGATTACCTCGCGATCGTAACCCTGGCGTTCGGCGAGATCATCCGCCTCGTCATCATCAACTGGCAAAGCCTGACCGGCGGGCCGAACGGCATTTCCGGCATTCCCCGGCCAACCATGTTCGGCATTCCATTGTCGCCGGGCGACGATGGGCTGGCCGCCAAACTCGGCATCGAGTTCTCGCCGACCCACCGCATCGTCTTCCTGTTCTACCTGATCCTCGCGCTCGCCCTGCTCACCAACTGGGTGACGATCCGCCTGCGGCGGCTGCCGATCGGCCGCGCCTGGGAAGCGCTGCGCGAGGACGAAGTCGCCTGCCGCGCGCTGGGCATCAACACCACGACGACCAAGCTGACGGCATTCGCGACGGGCGCGATGTTCGGCGGACTCGCGGGCGCCTTCTTCGCCACACGACAGGGCTTCATCAGTCCGGAATCCTTCACCTTCCAGGAATCCGCGCTGGTGCTGGCGATCGTAGTGCTCGGCGGCATGGGCTCGCAGCTCGGCGTAGCTCTAGCGGCGCTCACCATGATCGGCGGCTTCGAGCTGTTTCGTGGGTTTGACCAATATCGCATGCTGGTGTTCGGTATGGCGATGGTGCTGTTGATGATCTGGCGTCCGCGCGGGCTGATCGGCCACCGCGCGCCTACCGTGTTCCTGGAGCGCAGCCAGGCGATCTCATCCGACCTCGTCAAGGAGGGCCATGGATGAGCGGCGACTACATCCTCGCAGTCGATCATTTGTCGATGCGGTTCGGCGGCATCGTGGCCGTCAACGACCTCACCTTCGCCGCCGAACGGCGCAAGATCACCGCGCTGATCGGACCAAACGGTGCCGGCAAGACCACCGTGTTCAACTGCATCACGGGATTCTACAAGCCGACCAGTGGCAGCATGCGGCTCACGCATGACGATGGCCACAACATCCAGCTCGAGCGGCTGAACGATTTCCGGATTTCCAAACAGGCCAAGGTCGCGCGCACCTTCCAGAACATCCGGCTGTTCCCCGGCATGACGGCGCTGGAGAACTTGATGGTGGCGCAGCACAATGCGCTGATGCGCGCCTCCGGCCTCACTCTGCTCGGGCTGCTCGGCGTGCCGTCCTGGCGCAGCGCCGAGCAACGGGCGATCGATCTGGCGCGGACCTGGCTACAGCGCATCGGATTGCTCGACCGCGCCGACGACGCCGCCGGCAATCTTCCTTACGGCGATCAGCGCCGTCTCGAAATCGCGCGCGCGATGTGCACAGAACCGGCGCTGCTCTGCCTCGATGAGCCGGCCGCGGGGTTGAACACGCGGGAAAGTGCCGCGCTCAGCGAACTGCTGCTCTCGATCCGCGCGAATCAAGGCACCTCGATCCTCCTGATCGAGCATGACATGTCGGTGGTGATGGAAATCTCCGACCATGTCGTGGTGATGGATTACGGCGTCAAGATCGCCGAAGGCACGCCGCAACAGGTTCGCGACGATCCCAAGGTGATCGCGGCCTATCTCGGCGCCGACGAACAGGAAGCCATCGCCGTGATGGAGAGCGGAACGTGACCGCGCCGTCCACAACGCCCCTGCTCGCGATCCGCGGCCTGCGCGCCGCCTACGGCAAGATCGAGGCGCTCAAGGGCGTCGATCTCGAGATCAGCGCCGGCGAAATCGTCTCGCTGATCGGGGCCAACGGCGCCGGCAAATCGACGCTGATGATGACGGTGTTCGGCAGGCCGCGCGCCCGCGCCGGGCACATCGAATTCGACGGTCAGGATATCACGGGCGTCCCGACCCATGAGATCGCGCGGCTGCGGATCGCCCAGTCGCCCGAAGGCCGCCGGATCTTCCCGCGCATGAGCGTGGCGGAAAACCTGCAGATGGGGGCGGACGCCACCGACTGCAGCGAGGCCGAACGCGCGTCCGGCCTAGAGCGGGTCTTCACGCTGTTCCCCCGGCTCAAGGAACGCATGACCCAGCGCGGCGGCACCCTGTCCGGCGGCGAGCAGCAGATGCTGGCGATCGGCCGTGCCCTTATGAGCCGCCCGCGGCTGTTGATGCTGGATGAACCGTCGCTCGGCCTGGCGCCCCTGATCGCCCGGCAGATTTTCGACGCCATCCGCACCCTGAACCGGCAGGACGGCCTGACCGTGCTGATCGTCGAGCAAAACGCCAATCACGCCCTGAAACTGGCCCATCGCGGCTACGTCATGGTCAACGGCCTGATCACCCTTTCCGGCACTGGTAGCGAATTGCTGCAGCGCCCGGAAATCCGCGCCGCCTATCTGGAAGGCGGCCGGCGGGGATAGCCGTTGGCCGGGACGGCGGCGAAAACGGGCGTCCGGCAACATGCTGCAAAGTGATCGTGGATTTGCCCGAAATTTCCCGGTGACTTCGCCGCAAAATCAGCCGACAATGGTCCCGATCTTCGTACCCGGTCCGCCGGGTACATCCCGTAGCGATCTATCCCCGCGAGGACACTCATGAAATCACTGAAACTCATCGGCTTGGCATTGGGCGCATCGTTTGCACTGTCTGCAGGCGCCTTGGCACAGGACATCACCATTGGTGTGGCGGGCCCGATGACGGGCACCGAATCCGCGTTCGGCCGGCAGATGCAGAACGGCGCTGAACAGTTTGTGGCCGATCTCAATGCCGCCGGCGGCATCCTCGGCAAGAAACTGGCGGTCCAGGTCGGCGATGACGCCTGCGATCCGAAGCAGGCACGCTCGGTCGCGGAAAAGTTCGCCAGCGCAAAACTCCCGTTCGTCGCGGGCCACTACTGCTCGTCGTCGTCGATCCCGGCCTCCGAGGCCTATGCCGACGGCAATGTGCTGCAGATTACGCCGGCCTCGACCAACCCACTGTTCACCGAGCGCAAGCTCTGGAACGTGGCGCGCGTCTGCGGCCGCGACGATCAGCAGGGTCTGGTTGCAGCCGACTACATCGTCAAGAACTACAAGGGCAAGAACATTGCCATCCTCAACGACAAGACCACCTACGGCAAAGGCCTCGCCGACGAGACCAAGAAGTCGCTCAACAAGGCTGGCGTCACCGAAAAGATGTTCGAGTCCTACAACAAGGGCGACAAGGACTTTAACGCCATCGTTTCGCGCCTGAAGCTCGAGAAGATCGATCTGGTCTATGTTGGCGGCTACCATCAGGAATCGGGCCTGATCGTGCGCCAGATGCGCGATCAGGGGCTGAAAACCGTGCTGATGGCCGGTGACGCGCTGGCGGACAAGGAATTCGCCTCGATCACCGGACCGGCCGGCGAAGGCACCCTGTTCACCTTCGGCCCCGACCCGCGCAACAAGCCGACCGCCAAGGCCATCGTCGATCGCTTCAAGGCCAAGAAGATCGATCCCGAAGGCTACACGCTCTATACCTACGCCGCGATGCAGGTATGGTCGAAGGCAGTGGCGAAGGCCGGCACGACCGACCCGAAGAAGGTCATGGACACCATCAAGGCCGGCTCCTGGGATACCGTGCTCGGCAAGATGGAGTTCGACGCCAAGGGCGACATCAAGCAGCTCGACTACGTCGTCTACAAGTGGGATGCCAAGGGCAACTACGTCGAGATCAATCCAAAGGGTTCATAGCCCCCTCACGCATTAAGATACAGCGAACGCCCCGGCTTGCCGGGGCGTTTTTTGTTTCACGGCCGTTCATCCGGGGAGAACGAAATCCGGCAAAGGTTCCCGGCCGTCCGGAATTTTTTTCCTGGGAACCTTGGAACCAAACTTACTCGAATGTTTTGAAGGATTTCGGGCTGGGCTCCATCTTTTTGATTTTGCTGCATCACCCGCTGTTCCAGCTTGATCTATGCCTGGACGGCCAGTCTTATGACGCAGAATCGCATACCAGCATCCAGATTCGTTGCGACCTTGGCCTCGAGGAGACACCATGAGTGATCTTTCCCCAGGAGCATCATCACCGGTTCTGCGCGTCCCCAAGGTCAAATCCGAAGCCAATGGAAAGCCCGACCCGTTGCAAGATCTGTTGCACGCGCTGCAGGCGATGCGCGCCGGCGATTTTTCGGTACGGATGACCGGCGATCCTCTGGGGATCGAAGGCAAGATCGCCGACACCTTCAACGAGATCGTCGCCGCCAATCAACGGATGGCACAGCAATTGGAGCGTGTCGGACAGGTGGTCGGCCGCGAGGGAAAAACCCGGCAGCGCGTGAAGTTCGACCTTTCAAGCGGGTCATGGGCCGACATGGAGGGCTCGGTCAACACGCTGATCGACGATTTGCTTTGGCCTACCCGCGAGGTCACCCGTGCGGTTGCCGCCGTCGCGCAGGGCGATCTGCTGCAAACCGTGCAACTAGATGTCGATGGCCGCCCGCTCGGCGGCGAATTTTTGCAGTCCGCCAACATCGTCAACACGATGATCAAGCAGCTCAGCGTGTTCACCTCCGAGGTGACGCGCGTGGCGCGCGAGGTCGGCACCGAAGGCAAGCTCGGCGGCCAGGCGCAGGTGCCCGAGGTGACCGGCGTCTGGAAGGATCTGACCGAGAGCGTCAATTCGATGGCCAACAACCTCACCGGCCAGGTTCGAAACATCGCCGAAGTCACCATCGCGGTCGCCAATGGCGACTTGTCGAAGAAGATCACGGTCGACGTTCGCGGCGAGATCTTGCAGCTCAAGGAAGCCATCAACACCATGGTGGACCAGCTGCGCTCGTTCGCCTCTGAAGTCACCCGTGTGGCCCGCGAAGTCGGTACCGACGGCAAGCTCGGCGGCCAGGCGATCGTGCCCGGCGTCGCCGGCACCTGGAAGGACCTGACCGACTCCGTGAACGCGATGTGCGGCAACCTCACAGCACAGGTCCGCAACATCGCCAACGTGACTACCGCGGTTGCCCGCGGCGACCTCTCGCGCAAGATCACGGTCGACGTACGCGGCGAAATCCTGGAGTTGAAGGACACCATCAACACGATGGTCGACCAGCTCAACTCCTTTGCGTCCGAAGTGACGCGCGTGGCGCGCGAGGTCGGCACCGAAGGCAAATTGGGCGGCCAGGCCCAGGTGCCCGGTGTTGCCGGAACCTGGAAGGATCTCACCGACAACGTCAACTTCATGGCCTCCAATTTGACGGCGCAGGTGCGCAATATCGCCGACGTCGCGACCGCTATCGCGGGCGGCGACCTCTCCAAGAAGATCACGGTTAACGTCTCGGGCGAAATCCTGCAGCTGAAGGAAACGCTGAACACGATGGTCGACCAGCTCAACGCCTTTGCCGGCGAAGTGACGCGCGTCGCCCGCGAGGTCGGCACCGACGGTCGCCTCGGCGGCCAGGCCAACGTGCTCGGCGTCGCCGGCACCTGGAAGGACCTGACCGAGAGCGTCAACTCGATGGCGAGCAATCTGACGGCGCAGGTTCGAAATATCGCCGAGGTGACGACGGCGGTGGCCAATGGCGACCTGTCGAAGAAGATCACGGTCGACGTGCGCGGCGAAATCCTCGAGCTAAAGGACACCGTCAACACGATGGTCGACCAGCTCAACGCGTTTGCCGGCGAAGTGACGCGCGTGGCGCGCGAGGTCGGCACCGAGGGCAAACTCGGCGGCCAGGCGCTGGTACGCGGCGTCGCCGGTACCTGGAAGGACCTGACCGACAGCGTCAATTCGATGGCCAGCAATTTGACCGGCCAGGTCCGCAACATCGCCGAAGTCGCCACCGCGGTCGCCAAGGGCGACCTGTCCAAGAAGATCACCGTGAACGTGTCCGGTGAAATCCTTCAGTTGAAGGAAACGCTCAACACCATGGTCGACCAGCTCAACGCCTTCGCGGGCGAAGTGACGCGCGTGGCGCGCGAAGTCGGCACCGACGGCAAGCTCGGCGGCCAGGCCGAAGTGCCCGGCGTCGCCGGCACCTGGAAGGATCTCACCGACAGCGTCAACTCGATGGCCGGCAATCTGACGGCCCAGGTCCGCAACATCGCCGAGGTGGCGACCGCGATCGCCGGCGGCGACCTGTCGCGCAAGATCACGGTGGACGTCCGCGGCGAGATCCTGCAGCTCAAGGAAACCCTCAATACGATGGTCGACCAGCTCAACCGGTTTGCCGGCGAGGTGACGCGCGTGGCGCGCGAGGTCGGCACCGAGGGCAGGCTCGGCGGCCAGGCCAACGTGCCCGGCGTCGCCGGCACCTGGAAAGACCTCACCGACAACGTCAACTCGATGGCAGGCAATCTCACCGGCCAGGTCCGCAACATCGCCGAAGTGACCACCGCTGTGGCGAAGGGCGACCTGTCCAAGAAGATCACGGTCGACGTCAAGGGTGAAATTCTCGAGCTGAAGAACACCGTCAACACGATGGTCGACCAGCTCAACGCCTTCGCCTCCGAGGTGACGCGCGTGGCGCGCGAAGTCGGCACCGAAGGCAAGCTCGGCGGCCAGGCCCAGGTGCCCGAAGTCGCCGGCACCTGGAAGGACCTGACCGACAACGTCAACTTCATGGCCTCGAACCTGACGGCCCAGGTCCGCAACATCGCCGAGGTCGCAACCGCGATCGCCGGTGGCGACCTGTCCAAGAAGATCACGGTCGACGTCCGCGGCGAAATCCTGCTGCTCAAGGACACCCTGAATACGATGGTCGAACAGCTGCGCTCATTCGCGGCCGAAGTGACCCGCGTCGCGCGCGAAGTCGGCACCGAGGGGCGTCTCGGCGGCCAGGCGGTGGTGCCCGGCGTCGGCGGCACCTTCAAGGACCTGACCGACAACGTCAACCTGCTGGCCGCCAACCTGACCACGCAGGTCCGCAACATCGCCGAAGTCACCACGGCGGTGGCGCGCGGCGACTTGTCGCGCAAGATCACGGTCGACGTGAAGGGCGAGATCCTCGAACTCAAGAACACCATCAACACGATGGTCGACCAGTTGAACGCGTTTGCCGGCGAAGTCACGCGCGTCGCGCGCGAAGTCGGTACCGAAGGCAAGCTCGGCGGCCAGGCGGAGGTGCCGGGCGTGGCCGGAACCTGGAAGGACCTCACCGACACCGTCAACTTCATGGCCGCCAACCTCACCGAACAGGTGCGCGGCATCGTCAAGGTGGTGACCGCGGTCGCCAACGGCGATCTGAAGCAGAACCTGACGGTGAAATCGAAGGGCGAAGTCGCAGCGCTTGCCGACACCATCAACAACATGACCGAGACGCTGGCGACCTTTGCCGACCAGGTCACCAGCGTGGCGCGCGAAGTGGGCGTCGAAGGCCGGCTGGGCGGTCAGGCCAACGTGCCCGGCGCCGCCGGCACCTGGAAGGACCTCACCGGCAACGTCAATTTGCTTGCCGCCAACCTGACCTCGCAGGTGCGCGCGATCGCGGAAGTGGCGACCGCCGTCACCAAGGGCGACCTCACCCGTTCGATCCAGGTCGATGCGCGCGGCGAAGTCGCCGAGCTCAAAGACAATATCAACACCATGATCGGCAACCTCCGGCTCACGACCGACGTCAATACCGAACAGGATTGGCTGAAGACCAACCTCGCCAAATTCACCAACATGCTGCAGGGCCAGCGCGACCTCACCACCGTCGGCCGGCTGCTGCTCACCGAATTGACGCCGCTGGTGAACGCCCATATGGGCGTCATCTACCGGGTCGAAAGCGATGACAACCGGCAACTGCGCCTGCTCTCGGCCTACGCCGGCGACGGCAGCCACCCTCATCCGCAGTTCGTGCAATTCGGTGAAGGCCTGATCGGACAATGCGCGATGGACAAGCGCCAGCGGCTGGTGTCGGACATCCCGGCTGATGCGGTCCCGATCAATTCGGCGCTGCTGCGCGTGATCCCGAAAAACCTCGTCGTGCTTCCGGTGCTATTCGAGAACCAGGTCAAGGCCGTCATCGAGCTTTCCTCTGTCTCCTCGTTCACGACCTCGCAGATGACTTTCCTCGAACAGCTCACCGACTCTATCGGCATCGTGCTCAACAGCATCGAGGCCACGATGCAGACCGAAGGTCTTCTCAAGCAATCGCAGCAGCTCGCCGGCGAGCTGCAGACCCAGCAGAAGGAACTGCAGCAAACCAACGAGCAGCTCGAACAGAAGGCCCAGCAGTTGGCCGAGCGCAACGTCGAGGTGGAGCGCAAGAACCAGGAAATCGAACAGGCGCGGCGCGCGCTCGAAGAGAAGGCGACCGAGCTTTCACTGACGTCGAAGTACAAGTCCGAATTCCTCGCCAACATGTCGCACGAGCTGCGCACACCGCTCAACAGCATCCTGATCCTCGGCCAGCAGCTCACCGAAAACCCGGACGGCAATCTGTCGCCGAAACAGGTCGAGTTCGCCCGCACCATCCACGGCGCAGGCACCGACCTGCTCAATCTGATCAGCGACATCCTCGATCTGTCGAAGATCGAATCCGGAACGGTGACGGTCGACGCCGAAGAGATATTGACTTCGAGCCTTCTGGAGACGGTCGGTCGGCCGTTCAAGCACGAGGCCGAAAACCGCCAGCTTTCGTTCAACATCAGCCTCGACGAGAATCTGAGCCGCAGCATGGTGACCAACTCGAAGCGTCTGCAGCAGGTATTGAAGAACCTGCTGTCGAACGCGTTCAAGTTCACCGCCGAAGGCGGCGTGAGACTGACGGTGTCGGCCGCCGTCGGCGGCTGGAGCGCCGAGCACCCGATCCTGAACCATGCCCCCGCCGTCGTTGCCTTCGAGGTGAGCGACACGGGTATCGGCATCCCGCCCGAAAAGCAGAAACTGATCTTCGAAGCGTTTCAGCAGGCCGATGCCGGCACCAGCCGAAAATACGGCGGCACCGGGCTTGGCCTTGCCATCAGCCGGGAACTGGCAAGCCTGCTCGGCGGCGAAATCCATCTGCGCAGCGCGCCGGGCAAGGGCAGCACGTTCATCCTCTATCTGCCGCTGAAATATTCCGGACCCACGGTCGCCCCGCGGACCCCTGCCCCGTCACCCTATCTGATGGCGCCGGCGCTGCAGGTCGCAGCCACCCAGGAGCGGGTGATCGAGCAGCTGCCGGATGACCGGCTCAACCTCGAGCCCGGAGATACCATCCTCTTGATCGTCGAGGACGACCCGCATTACGCGCGGGTGCTGATCGATTTGGCGCGCGACAAGGGCTTCAAGGTCCTGGTCGCCAATCGCGGCGCCGAAGCGCTCGATCTCGCCAAGCAGTTCCAGCCCACGGCGGTTTCGCTCGACGTGTTCCTGCCGGACATGCTGGGCTGGACCGTGTTGAGCCAGCTCAAGCATAATCCGCTGACCCGGCACATCCCGGTCCAGGTCATCACGCTCGATGAAGACCGTCAGCACGCGCTGGCGCGCGGGGCATTCTCCTTTGTCAACAAGCCGACGACGACCGAGGGCGTGGCCGCGGCACTCTCCCAGATCAAGGAGTACGCCAAACCCCGACGCAAACGGCTTCTGATCGTGGAAGACAATGCCGCCGAGCAGATGAGCATCAAGGAACTGCTCGACCACAAGGACATCGATATCCTCACCACCGACACCGGCGCCGGCGCGCTGTCGACGCTGCGGGACAACCCCTGCGACTGCGTGGTGCTGGATCTGCGGTTGCCCGACATGAGCGGCTTCGAGGTGCTCGACCGGATTCGCAACGACGATGCCTTGTCGAACGTGCCGGTAGTTGTGTTCACGGGGCGGGAACTTTCGGCGGAGGAGGACGCGGAACTCCACACCATGGCCAGAAGCATCGTGGTGAAGGGCGTGGAATTGCCGGAACGCCTGCTCGACGAAACGTCGCTGTTTTTGCACCGTGTGATCACGGAATTGCCGGTTGAAAAGCAGAGGATGCTCGAGAAGCTCAATAGTTCCGATGAGGATCTCATTGGCAAGACCGCGCTCCTGGTAGATGATGACGCCCGCAACATCTTCGCGCTCTCGAGCGTGCTGGAGCGGCGCGGCATGAAGGTGCTGACAGCGACCACCGGCCACGAGGCCATTGCGCTGGTGGAGTCCAACCCCAGGATCGCGATCGTGCTGATGGACATCATGATGCCGCAGATGGACGGATATCAGACCATCGGCGTGATCCGGCAAAATCCGTTGTTTGGCAGGCTCCCGATCATCGCGCTGACCGCCAAGGCGATGAAGGGCGACCGCGAGAAGTGCCTGGAGGCCGGTGCGTCGGACTATCTGGCAAAACCCGTCAACACCGAGCAATTGCTGCTCGCCATCCGTATGTGGCTCCACCGCTGATCGGCGCAGGCAGATGATGGATCAAGAGAAGGTCAATATTCTTCTGGTGGACGATCAGCCGGCGAAGCTGCTCGCCTACGAAGTCATCCTGAAGGACCTCGGGGAGAATCTGGTCTCGGCGGCCTCGGGGCGCCAAGCGCTCGAGTTCCTGCTCAAGAACGACGTTGCCATCATTCTGGTCGATGTCTGCATGCCGGAACTGGACGGCTTCGAACTTGCCGCGATGATCCGCGAACATCCCCGTTTCCAGAAAACGGCGATGATATTCATCTCGGCGATCCAGGTCAGCGATATCGATCGGCTGCGCGGCTATGAGATGGGCGCGGTCGACTACGTTCCGGTGCCGGTGGTGCCCGAAGTCCTGCGTGCCAAGATCAAGGTATTCGCCGAATTATATCGCAAGACCCGTCAGCTGGAGCGGCTCAACACTGAACTCGAGGACCGGGTTCGCGCCCGCACCGCGGAACTGGAGGAATCCCACGCGCGGCTATTGGAGAGCGAGCAGCGCCGGAGTTTGGCGATCGCCGCGGGAAAGATGGGGTCGTGGGACTGGGATTGGGTCAACGGCGACTGGATGTGGGATGAAGGCCAGTATCAAATTCTCGGCGTCGATGCCGGCAGCTTCGAACTGACGCCGGCCAACATCCAATCCGTGCTCCATCCGGACGATGTCCATGAATTGCACAAGGCCTGGGCCGGCTTCGCAAGGGGCGCGAAATCGTACGAAGCGGAGTTTCGGATCATTCGCCCCGATGGCGAGCTGCGCTGGTGCACCGGCACGGCCGCGGCAAGCACCGACAAGCACGGCCGCGTCATTCGTGTCAGCGGCGTGACCGTGGACATTACCGAACGTAAGCAGGCCGAGGAGCGCCAAAACCTGCTTGCCCGGGAAGTCGATCATCGCGCCAAGAACGCGCTGGCGCTGGCGCAATCCATCGTTCGGTTGACGCGGGGCGAAAACGTCAAGAGCTATATCCGCTCGGTCGAAGGTCGGATCAATGCGCTGGCTCGCGTCCATACCGTGCTTTCGCTGTCGAGTTGGCAGGGCGCCGAAATAGGCAAGCTGATCGAGGAGGAGCTCGCGCCCTATTCCACGGGTGATCAGATCGCGCTGCGCGGCGCCGAGGTTCAGTTGCAACCGGCAACCGCGCAAACGGTGGCTTTGGCCTTGCACGAGCTCGTCACCAATTCGGCCAAGTATGGCGCCCTGTCGGCCGTGACGGGCCGGCTTTCGGTGAGCTGGGAGATCGAGGCAGGCGTTCTCGACATCGTATGGGCGGAGTTGGGCGGGCCTCCCGTTGAGAAACCGGCATCGCGGGGTTTCGGAACCAGAAGCGTGATCGCGAGCATCGAGTCACAGCTCGGCGGACAGGCCGAATTCGACTGGCGTCCGGAAGGCCTCATCTGCCGTCTCTCGGTCCCGCTCTCCCCGCGCAACATTGCGCCCGATCCGCCCCCGCACCATAAAACCGTTGCGGGCGACAATGGCAGCAGACGCGCCGGGCGATTGGCCAGGCGATGACGGTCGAAGATCTGGATTACAGCGCAGCCCCTACTTGAGTTCGGAAGTCCTTCCGGTCGGTATCCGCATATCGGCTAGATATGCCGCCGCAGTGGATAGGTTAATGTCCGCGCGTTTGGGTGCTGTTGCGATGGCGCGTTCGATGCCAGTTTGTCGGAGGCGACGATGCAGACGGGCGACGAACGCAACATCTTTCTTTCGACCCTGCCGGCCACCAACCGTGACCGTGCGCGGGCTTTCGCCGTCGTCGGCGTCTCGTCGGTTCTGTTCGTCAGCGCGGCGATTTACGCCACTGTACCGCTTGCGCCGGTTCCGGCGTTCGTTGCTTGTTATCAGTCCGCGCTTGCAATCAACGACCTCATCACCGCCTTCCTGGTGTTTTCGCAGTTCGCGATTTTGCGCTGGCGGGCGCTGCTGCTGCTCGCGAGCGGATATTTGTTTACCGCGATCGCAGCGGTCGTCCACGCCCTGACCTTTCCGGGTCTGTTTGCGCCGACCGGGCTGCTCAATGCCGGTCCGCAGACGACAGCCTGGCTTTACCAGATCTGGCACATCGGATTTCCGCTTCTTGTGCTCGGTTATGCGTTGCAGAAAGGCAGCGATGGCGGTCCGAAAGTACGGGGATCGATTGGCCAAGCGATCCTGGGTAGCGTCATTGCGGTCGGCGTTGTGATGTCTTTCGCAGCCTGGGTCGTCACCGTCAGACATGACATTTTACCCACACTGATCAGCGGTGGACACTTCACGTCCACCCTGATCGGCACCCTCTCGGCGGAGGTGCTTCTCAGCTGCGCAGCGCTGATGGTCCTGTGGTTTCGGCGACCGCATTCGGTGCTCGACGTCTGGCTCATGGTGGTGATGTGCGCCTGGATGTTCGACATCGCGTTGTCGGGGATTCTCAACGCGGCCAGATTCGATTTGGGCTTCTACGCCGGCCGGTTCTACGGACTTTGCGCAGCAAGTTTCGTGCTTGCGGTGCTCCTGATCGACAATGTCGCCCTGCAGGGCCAGTTGGCCCGCCTGCTCGAAAGATTGCGACGGCGGGCTGCATCCGAGCGCAGCTTTTACACCGAGCGCGAGCGCCTTTTCAGCGCGGTCGTGGAATCATCCAACGATGCCATCATCACCAAATCGCTCGACGGCATCATCACCGCGTGGAATCGGGCGGCCGAACGGCTGTTCGGCTTCATTTCGATCGAAGCGGTCGGCAGACCCATCGACATCATCGTCCCGCCAGAACGGCGGACGGAGATTCGCAGCATCCTTGAGCAGGTTGGCCGCGGCGAGAGAATCGAAGATTACGAAACTGTGCGCATGCACAAGGATGGCCGGCACGTTGATGTTTCGCTAAGCGTCTCGCCGATCCGATCGCTCACCGGCGAAATTGTCGGCGCCTCCAAGATCGCGCGCGACATCACCGAAAGCAAGCGGACGGAAAAGGCGCTCAATCAGGAGATCGAGGAGCGGCAGCGTATCTTCGAGACTTCGCACGATCTCATCCTGGTGACCGATACCGCCGGGAATTTCATTCAGGTCAGCCCGAGCGCCAGGACCATCCTCGGTTATGATCCTTCGGAGATGATCGGCCACAGCGCAGTGGAATTCATCCACCCCGACGATCTCGAGAGCACGCGCCGAGAGATGCGCGCGGCGCGGCGCGGAAAGGAAATGCGAAACTTCGAGACCCGCTACGTCCACAAGGACGGACAGGCCGTTACGCTGAACTGGACCGGCACGTGGTCGGAGCCGGTGCGGCGGCATTTCTTCATCGGTCGCGACCTGACGGAGAAGCAGGCCGCGGAAGCCCAGCTGCGGCATATTCAGAAGATGGACGCGATCGGTCAGCTGACGGGCGGCGTCGCGCACGACTTCAACAATATCCTGACGGTGATTACCGGGACTATTGGAATCCTGGAGGAAGCCGTCGCCAAACAACCCGAACTCGTGGCCATCACCAGGCTGATCGACGAAGCCGCCGAACGCGGGGCCAACCTGACCAGGCACCTGCTGGCCTTTGCCCGCAAGCAGCCGCTGCAGCCCCTCGAAGTCGACGTCAATTCGCTGGTGCTCGAAGCCGCCAAACTGCTGCATCCGACGCTCGGCGAAAACATCGAAATCACGCCGCTATTGGCCGAAGATGCATGGACCGCACTGGTCGATCCGAACCAGCTCACCACGGCCATTCTCAACCTCGCGCTGAATGCGCGGGACGCCATGCCCAATGGCGGCAAGCTTGCGCTGGAAACCAACAATGTCTTTCTCGACGAAAACTACGCCCGCATGTACAGCGAGGTCACGCCGGGCAACTACGTGATGGTCGCCGTGAGCGATACCGGCACCGGAATTCCCGCAGCGCTGGTTGAAAGGGTGTTCGATCCCTTCTTCACCACCAAGGAGGTCGGCAAGGGCACCGGCCTCGGACTGAGCATGGTGTTCGGCTTCGTCAAGCAGTCAGGCGGACATATCAAGATCTACAGCGAGGAAGGCCATGGCACCTCCGTCAAGATATACCTGCCGCGGGCGACCGGACTGAACCAGACCGCCGCCGAGGCCGCCATTTCCTCCAATATCGAAGGCGGCAACGAGACTGTCCTCGTCGTCGAGGACGATTCCCTGGTGCGCCGCTATGTGATGACCCAGATCGAAAGCCTCGGCTACACCACGCTGGAAGCCGCCAATGCCAACGACGCCTTGCAGATCATCGAAACCGTGCCTTCAGTCGACCTGCTCTTCACCGACGTGATCATGCCCGGCGAGATGAACGGACGCCAGCTGGTCGACGAGGCACGGAAGCGGCGGCCGTCGCTGAAAACCCTGTACACATCGGGATACACCGAGAACGCCATCGTTCATCACGGCCGCCTCGATTCCGGCGTGCTGCTGCTCGCAAAACCCTATCGCAAGTCCGAACTCGCCAGGATGCTTCGGTTGGCGCTTGACGGTTGAAGCATTCTTGACGGCGGACAGATCGGCGAGATAACTGGACAATGATGGCCGTAACATCTGCGGGCCCGACGGACCGGTTTCTTGAAAAATCTCCTTACCGACATACAAGGCGTCCGGGTCGGCCATGCCGACGACGCCGCGGTCGCATCCGGGGTCACCGCGATCATCTTCGATTCCCCCGCGATTGCCTCGATCGACGTCCGCGGCGGCGGCCCCGGCACCCGCGAGGACGCTCTCCTCAAGCTTGAAAGCACCGTCGATGCCGTCGACGGCATTACGCTCTCCGGCGGCTCCGCGCTCGGACTGGACGCGGCAGGCGGCGTACAGGCCTGGCTTGCAGAACAAGGCCGCGGCCTGCGCATCCGCGAAGCGGTGATTCCGATCGTGCCCGGCGCGATCTGCTTCGACCTTCTGAACGGCGGAAACAAAGCCTGGGGACGATTTCCCCCGTATCGCGATCTCGCCTACGCCGCCGCCAGCGCCGCAGGCACCGATTTCGCGCTGGGCAGCGTCGGCGCCGGCTTCGGTGCGACCACAGCCAATTTCAAGGGCGGCCTTGGCTCCGCTTCCGCGCAGACTGAAGGCGGCGTCACGGTGGCGGCACTCGCGGTGGTCAATGCGGTGGGCAGCGTAACGGTCGGCGATGGGCCCTGGTTCTGGGCGTCGCCGTTCGAGGTGGGCAACGAATATGGCGGACGCGGACTGCCGCAATCATTCACCCCGGACATGTTGAAGGCGCGGCTCAAAGGCGGCCCGGACGCAACGTCAGCGGAAAACACCACGCTGGTCGTCGTCGTCACCGACGCGGTGCTGACGAAGCCCCAGGCCAAGCGCCTTGCGATGATCGCGCAAACCGGAATGGCCCGCGCCATCTATCCCGTGCATGCGCCGCTCGATGGTGACGTGGTGTTTGCGGCCGCGACCGGCCAGAGGCCGGTCGATCCGCTGTACGGACTCACCGAACTCGGCATGGTGGCGGCCAATACGGTCGCCCGCGCGATCGCGCGCGGCGTCTATTCCGCTTCCGCCCTGCCCTTCTCCGCCGCGTTGCCGGCGTGGAAGGATCGCTTCGGTTAGCCTCTCAGAAGTCCGGCGGGTCACGCCTCAGGCGCTGACCGAGAGCGATGCGGTGGTCGAAGACGAGATCGCCTTGGCCTCGCGCTGGATCATCTGCTCGATGAAATTGTACGACGATGTCGCAGCGCTCGACGAACTCCCTGGCGCGGCCGATGTCAAAGTGACCTTCGATCCGTCAGCATAGGTCAGCGATGTCGTCACCGAGCCGTCGCTGTTGGTGACGGATGTGCTGGAAGCGCCTTGCAGGGCCTGCATCAGCGGATCGGAATTCGATCCGTCGGATCCTGAGGAATCGCCAGCCTTGTGATGATGGTGGTGATGACCCTTGCCGCCCTTCAGCGCCGACGACATTTCGTCGAGGCTGACCGAGTCATTGCCATCCTTGTCGAGCTTGGAGAACACGTCGTCGGCCTGCGGGAGATTGGTGCCGCCGGCGCCGAGCGCGCTTTCAAATTCCGTTTTGGTAATCTTGCCATCGCCATCGGCGTCGATCTGCGAGAACAGGTCCTTGAGCGCGTCCGAGCGGCTCATGGGCGTCGAAGACGTCGATCCTGTCGAAGACTGGCTTTGCGCAGCCAAAAGCGCGCTCATGGTCTCCGGAGAGATCTGCGAACCACCGCCGCCCGTGCCCGCGCTCGAACCGGTCGAGGCCGAAGAACTCGAGAAGAAGTCGAACGAGCTGGCCTGGCTGACGCCGGTCGTTTTTGCGGACGACGACTTCGAGGATGTCAGCGCCTGGAGGGCATCGATCGCCGACGCAGCGGCACCAAGAGCAAGCAACATGGCATAACTCCAACAACGCCGCGCAATGCGGCCGATCCGTTCACGCTGGTTCCTCAGCAAACGCCATGCCAGCGCGAAAAACCCAATAAAACAGAGGTTTCTTGTATCCGACCCGTTCCGGCATGACCGGCAATAGGTGCCCGCCGCGGCAGATTTTTCCGCCCACAGGAGACCTTCCATGGCCGCATTGCCCCCGGCCGTCCTGCGTGTTACGCGGAGCCGTTCCGCACCTCTGTGCTTCGGGAAAAGCGCACATGTCCAACCAATTTGCGTCGCGTCCCCTCGTCATCGCCCCGTCGATCCTGGCGTCAGATTTCGCCAAGCTGGGCGAAGAAGTCCGCGCGGTGGATTCGGCCGGCGCCGACTGGATCCATCTGGACGTGATGGACGGACATTTCGTGCCGAACATTTCTTACGGTCCCGATGTGATCAAGGCGATGCGGCCGCATACGAAGAAGATCTTCGATGCGCATCTGATGATTTCGCCGTGCGATCCCTACCTCGAAGCCTTTGCCAAGGCGGGCTGCGATCACATCACCGTCCATGCCGAGGCAGGTCCGCATCTGCACCGCTCGCTGCAGGCAATCCGCGCACTCGGCAAGAAGGCCGGCGTCTCGCTCAATCCGGGCACGCCGGTGAGCGCGATCGAATATGTGATCGATCTGATCGATCTGGTGCTGGTGATGTCGGTCAATCCCGGCTTCGGCGGCCAGGCCTTCATCCGCTCAGCGCTCGGCAAGATCAGCGACATCAGGGCGATGACCGCAGGACGTCCGATCGATATCGAGGTGGACGGCGGCGTCGCTCCGGGTGTTGCGGGCCAGCTTGCCGCCGCCGGCGCCAACGCGTTTGTCGCGGGCTCAGCGGTGTTCAAGGGCGGCACGATGGAGGCCTACAAGACCAATATTGCCGCGATCCGCAACGCTGCGGCCATGGCGCGCGGCGAAGCGATCTAGCGAGCGACCTCGTCGCTACGACCACTGTTATGCCAGCGTATGGACGATCACCGGCCCGGCAACGGCGGTGGCCGGTCCAGTGAGCAATGGCGTGAGGTTCTGCTCGATCCACGCGACGGCGCGCCGGTTCGAACTCCTCTGCGCCTGCGAAATTGTTGAAGATCGAGATCGCCGTTACCGTGTCGTCCGGCGCATAGACCACGTAATAGGCCATGAAACCTTCGACATCGCTGATGATCGGAATGGCACCTTCCTTGATCCTGCGTGCCAGCTCTTCGGCCATGCCGGTCTTTGCCTTGCTCTGACGAATGGCAGCGTACATGGAAAATCCTCCTTCACCGGTTGCGCTGCCCGAGACGCGGCAGCTGCGAACATGCATCGCTTGATTTGCACCGACCACACAAGGAACGAACAGCAAAACCCACGCCGAACCTTACGCCAAGGCTCGCGACTGCGCCATCCAGCGTCGTACGTCCTGCGAACCCGAAGGAAATGGAACCCAAGCTTCATTGTCTGGCCATAAAGGCGGGCCACCGTCGAATCTCATTCTCGACGGACCATGACCATGACCATGACCAAAACCTTCACCGCAGCCGCAATAGTTTTGTTGCTGGCGCCATCCGCTGCACTTGCCCAGCATCGGGGTGGTGACGCCGCCCTGGGTGCGTTGTCGGGCGCGGTGGTGCTTGGGCCGGTCGGCGCGGTTGCCGGCGCTGTCATTGGCTATACGGCTGGGCCTGCGATCGCACGGTCGTGGGGATTTAACCGATCATCCGGACCACCACCGCGGCAACGTAGGCAAGCCTCGAAAGACGGCGTGCGTGGCGCGAGAGCGGAGGCCACAGGCGCTGGTGGACCCCGGCCCGCCGATCAAGCCGAGAAAAATGCGCGGGTCGCGACCTCGCGAAGCGAAGCAAGCGTGCCGGTGCCGGCCGCGCCGCCATCCGCACCGGTCGCGACGCCATCGGCGCCTGCACCCACGACGACGCCACCTGTGCAGACTCTCGAATAACTTCAGGGCGCGTCGTGGCTAGCGCTCCGCTTGGCCCTAGACCTTAAGCCTCGATCGCCTTCGGCTTACGGCCGTTGTTGTCTTCCTGCACCGGCGCCGCAGCCGACCGCGGCGGCCGCACGACGGTCACCGTGCAGGCCGCTTCGGCCGCAACCCTGGCCGAGACGCTGCCCAACAGCGTACGCATCATCGAATTCTGGCGCGCACCGATCACGATATGGTCGACGTGATTGACCGCCGTGAATTCCAGAATGGCGGACGCGGGATCGATCGCCTCCAGCACATGCACGGTCAACCTGCTTTCATCGAGATTGAGCGGCGAGGCCCAATGCCGGAGCGCGACCAGCCGGTCGATATGCTTGCTGTTGCCCTGCTCGTCCAGCGTCTTGTCGATGGTGATGCGGCCGAGCTTAAGCACGTTGAGACAGGCGAGCCGCGCCGAAGGCAGCGTCGCCAGCAACTGCTCGGCGGTCATGCGCAGGCATTCGTTGAGCGGGGCCGAGCCCTCCTCGGTATCGAGCGCGACCGCCACGATCGGACCCGAAGCCAGTTGGGCGGCAACATCGGATTTCGGTCTCTGTTGCGTCAGCCCGCGATTGAAGCGGCGGCGCCACACGGTCGAGAGCGGATCGCGCTGCAATCGCTCCGATCGTGCGGTGAGCTTGACCTGTTCCGGATGGGCCAGTTCGAACGCCAGTTGCGACGCGGTCGGATGACGCCAGACCGGTTCGATTTCCAGGCACCGCAGCACGATCTCCTGAAGCCAGGGCGGATAGTCCGGCCTCAGCCTGCGCGGCGGATGCGGATCGCGCCACAGCCGCCGCCGCATGCCGCGCAGGGTTTCGCTCTCGCCGAACGGCCGCTCGCCCGTGGTGAAGAAATACAACAGTACGCCAAGCGAAAACAGGTCGCTGCGCGGATCGTCGCGCACGCCGAGCAGGCGCTCTGGCGCCATGTAGGGCGCGGTGCCGTAAGGCAGGCGGAATTCTTCCTGCAGCAGGTCGGGCAATTGATTGTGGTGCGAAAGCCCGAAATCGATCAGCACGGCTTCGCCGCTTTCGCGGAACATGATGCTGCTCGGCTTGATGTCGTGATGAATGACGTTCTGCCGGTGCAGGTCCGCGAGCGCGGTGGCGATCTTTCCACCGATCACCCTCGCCTCTTCATAGGGAAGCGGCAGATCGCCGAGCCGGTCGTACAGCGTCTTGCCGGGGATGCGCTCGATGACGACATAAGGCTGCCGGTCGAAACTACCGGAACCGAAGCAGCCGGGAACATGCGGTCCGGCGAGCCGCGGCACGATCATCTGCTCCATCTCGAAAGAGACGATCGCCGCCGGATCCTCGCCCTCGGAAACCCTCGGGATTTTCATCAAGAGCGGCACCGTGATGCCGGGATGGGTCACGGTCCATAGCGTCGCCATGCCGCCGCGATGGACGCACTCCCCGGCCGTGAAGCCATCCAGTTGCGCGCCCGGTTCGATCGAAGGCTTCGCCATCGTCTACCTTCCCGCCAGCAGGCGATCGGCCAGCCAGTGCGGCAGGCCGTTGGCGCGAATCCGCTCCGCCGCCGTCTCGATGTCGTATGGCACGCGGCAATAGGTGATCTCCCGGCTCGCCGTATCGAGCATCGCAAACGAAGCCGCCGGATTGCCGTCGCGCGGCTGCCCGACGGAGCCGATCACGGCCAGCCAGCGCCGGCCGCCCAGCAATTGCACCGGCACGTTCGAGGTCGGGACGAAACTCGTCATCTTCGCGGCCGACGACATCGAATAGAGCGCCGGCCTGTGGATGTGCCCGCAGAAGGTAACATGGGCATCGGTCGCCTCGAGGCTGCGCGCGGCGTCCGAGGTCCCCTGGACGTAGCGCCATCGCGGGGGATTGCTGGCTTCCGAATGCACGTAGAGGCGATCGTCCTCCCGCTGCGTCAGCGGCAATTCCGCAAGAAATCGCCGCTGCGGTCCGCTCAGCCGGCCCCGGGTCCATTCGATAGCGGCCTGGGCTTCGGCATTCATGGTCTCCGACGGGGTACTGACGGCGTTGTCGTGGTTGCCCCGCACGGCGATCGCCCCGTCGTTGACGAGGCCCATTGCGGTCTCGACCGTCCATTCCGGATCGCCGCCATATCCGACGAAATCACCGAGGCAGACGATCCGCTCCGCGCCGCGCGCCCGCGCCGCCTCGAGGCAGGCGCTGAACGCCTGCCGGTTGGCGTGGATATCCGCAAAGACCGCCAGACGCACCTTTTCCTCCGCGTCCATGATCGCGCCGATGGTCGCGCGTGGCTTGATGGATATCAAACAACAGGGAGGCGCCCGCCCGCAATGATGATACGGAAGGCGGGGATGGCGGCCATTCAGAGAAACCGATCACGCCGGCGGCTGCGGCGGCACTGCGGACGCGGTCCTGACCTAGCGCTTGCGCGGCGCTTCCAGACCCCTAAGCACCAGCGCCAGAAGTGCGTCGACCCGCGCGGGAAGTTGCGGGTCGCTCCATTCCTCGGAATGTGCGGGATGGTGGTAGCGGATCGTGGCGTCGAACACCGCGCGCGCCGAGACATTGACGTCGGCGACCTGGAACGCCCCCTGTTTGACGCCGTCGGACAAAATATGCGCAACCTGGGCGACGAGGCGTTCCTTGTGCGCTTTGACCACCTCGCAGGCCTCTTGCGCCAGCGTCAGATAGGTCGCGAACATCTCGGGATCCTCGCAAACCTTCTTGTACTTGATCTCGAACATGGTGCGCAGCCACTTCTCGAGCCGCGCCGGCGCAGGTCCCGAGGCTTCCGCGATCTTCTGCAGCGGCGCGTTGGCGCGGTCGAGCCAGCGCTTGGCCACGGCCTGGCGCAGCGAAGCCTTGCTGGGGAAATGGCGGTAGACGCTGCCGTGGCTGACATCGAGCGCACGGGCCACATCCACGACCGTGGCCTTGGCCAGCCCATAGCGCCGCAAAACGTCCTCGGTGACCTCCAGAATGCGCTCAGGGGTCAAAACCACGACTTCGTTCATACGCACACCTGCGATTTGACGGGATGGGTGGTCATTTAATCCCCTTGAAATGCCGTTAGCGGGTCAGTCTTTCAGCGGTCCAAGCCGGGCGGCCTGGGCTTCCAAAATGGAGGCCACGCGCGCGTTCAGCCAGCGCTGGATTTGTGCGGTCAAATGAATGATTTCGATGGTCATGCCTTAATCCTCTTCAAGTCCCCGGACTCAGTGCCAACGAGCCTGGGTGGCGCCGCTTCTGTGGCGTCGAAAAAGGATATAGCATGTCTCGCTGACAGATTTCAATATCTGTTATTCAATGTTCCGTGATTGAAGCCCCGGCCGGGTGGGCCCGCTGGGGTGCCCCGCTCGCACCCGCCAGAGGATCACGGTTTGTCGCGGCCGTTGATCCCTGCGGTCTCCTGGCCGTTTGTCTCACTTGGGCAGCTCTGCTAAAGCGCGGTGTAAAAAACAATTTTGCCGGAGTCGTCGATGATCCCCCGCTACACCCGCCCGGAAATGGCCTCCATCTGGGAGCCGCAGACCCGCTTCAAGATCTGGTTCGAGATCGAGGCACATGCGGCGGACGCGCAAGCGGAGCTCGGGGTGATCCCCAAGGAAGCCGCCAAAACGGTCTGGGCCAAGGCGCGCAACGTCACCTTCGACGTCGCTCGGATCGACGAGATCGAGCGCGAGACCAAGCACGACGTCATCGCGTTCCTGACGCATCTCGCCGAAATCGTCGGTCCCGAGGCGCGCTTCGTCCATCAGGGCATGACCTCCTCCGACGTGCTTGACACCTGCCTCAACGTACAACTGACCCGCGCGGCCGACCTCTTGGTCGCCGACGTCGACAAGGTGCTGGCGGCGCTGAAGAAGCGCGCCTTCGAACACAAGATGACACCGACCATCGGCCGCTCCCACGGCATTCATGCCGAGCCCGTCACCTTCGGGCTCAAGCTCGCCTACGCCTATGCGGAATTTTCCCGTGCCCGCGAGCGCCTGATCGCCGCCCGCAAGGAAGTCGCGACCTGCGCGATCTCGGGCGCCATCGGCACGTTTGCGCAGATCGACCCGCGCGTGGAAGCCCATGTCGCCAAAGCCATGGGGCTGGTGCCGGAACCGATCTCGACCCAGGTGATCCCGCGCGACCGCCATGCGATGTATTTTGCGACGCTCGGGGTGATCGCCTCCTCGGTCGAACGGCTCGCCACCGAAATCCGTCATCTGCAGCGCACCGAGGTGCTGGAGGCGGAAGAATTCTTCTCCGAGGGCCAGAAGGGTTCTTCGGCGATGCCGCACAAGCGCAATCCCGTGCTGTCGGAGAATCTAAGTGGCCTGTCCCGTATGGTGCGCGCCTATGCGATGCCAGCGATGGAGAACGTCGTTCTCTGGCATGAGCGCGACATCTCGCACTCCTCGGCCGAGCGCATGATCGGGCCGGACGCCACAGTAACGCTCGATTTCGCCCTCAACCGCCTCGCCGGCCTGGTCGAGAAGCTTTTGATCTACCCTGAGAACATGCAGAAGAACCTCGACCGCCTCGGCGGCCTCGTGCATTCGCAGCGGCTCCTGATCGCGCTGACCCAAAAAGGCGCCAGCCGCGAGGACGCCTACAAGTTCGTGCAGCGCAACGCGATGCCGGTGTGGCGCGGCGAAGGCGACTTCCTGACGCTTTTGAAAAAAGACCCCGACGTGAAGAAGCACATGAGCGATGCTGAGATTGAGGAGCGGTTCGACCTCGGCTATCACTTCAAGCACGTCGATACGATCTTCAGGCGCGTGTTCGGCGAGAGCTGATCGCCCTCGCCCGCCAGCGTCAGCCGCGCGCAGGCGCCGGCGACGCCTTCACCGGCGCGCCGTAGAACCGCATCAGCACGAAGCTCACGGCCAGGATCGCGAGATAGACGATGAGCTGCATCGCGGTCGGCTGGTCGGTGTAACCGATCAGCGTGTGCAGCGCCTTGCCGAGAATGGTCGTATCCGACAGCAGCCAGCTCGAATCCCAGACGACGTTATCCATCGCCGTCAGCCAGTTGGCCTTCTCCAGGAACGACGCCGCCTGCGCCGCCATGCCGGCGGCGAGCAGCGCGATCAATATCGTCGTGGTCGTGAACAAGGCCCGCGCCGGAATCCGCACCAGGCCGAAATAGGTCAAAAGAGTGACGAGCGCGCCAAGCCCCAGCCCGGCAAAGCCGCCGAGCATCACGTCCCAGCCGGTGTCGCTCTTGGCCGCGATGACGCCATAGAGGAACAGCACGACTTCGCTGCCCTCGCGCAGCACGGCGACGCCGACCACCACCGCGAGCGCCAATAGCGACTTGGATCCGTCGACCACTGCCTGCCCTGCCGCCCGCAATTCGCCGGCGAGCTCGCTGCCGTGACGCGCCATCCAGACATTGTGCCAGGTGAGCATCACGACCGCGATGACCAGAATCAAGGCGTTGAACAGTTCCTGCCCCATGCCGGCGAACAGGTTCGACAACGCGCCGGCAAAGACCGCAACGAGGCAGGCGGCCAGAACGCCTACCAGCACGCCGCCGCCGATCCATTGGTTGCGGTGCCGCACCGTACGCGTGACCGCAAGCACGATGCCGATGATCAGACCGGCCTCGAAGACTTCGCGGAAAACGATGATCAGTGCGGCGATCACGGCTTCTTCTTACTTGACGACCAGCGCTCCTCGCGCGACCTTCTCGTTATATTCGTCGAAGAACTCATAGCGGCCCGGCTTTTGCGCGCGGACGTTGATGGTGGCGTCGCTGGAGCCCGCGACCACCTTCTCGACCTTCAAGGTCTTGCTTTCGAATTCCATCGCCTTGGCATCGAGGTTTTTCAGCTTGATCACGATCGGCGTATTGGCGGGCGCGGTGATCTCGGCCGGATCGAATTTCTTGTCCTGATAGCTCAGCTGGATTTCGGTCGCGCTCTGCGCGTTCGCAGCGCCGGTTGCGGCAACCGAGAGCAGAGCGGCGGCGGCGGCCAACATTGTTGCCTTCGAGAGCATACGCGGGAGAGACATCTCGGTTCTTTCAGTGATGGCTGACGACACCGGGCGATGGCATACGTGCCGGAAGCCATGCCGTGAAGAGGCAAAAAGACGCGCTAAATTGGAGAAGCTCTAAAGCGTTGAATTGGAGTCGTTCTAAATCGGGCATTCAGCCCGGCGTACCATTGATCATGCGGGCAGCGACGCGGTCGCGCCTGACGATGTGATGCCAGAGCGCCGCCGCCAGATGGATCACGATCAGCGCCAGCAGCAGGTAGGCGAAGAAGATATGACGGTCCTCATAAGCGGCGGCCGCCGCCTTGTCGGGCGAGGTAATTTGCGGGACGTGAAACAGCCCGAACCAGTTCGAATAGTTCGGCGTGCGCGCGCCGGAATGCGCCCAACCCAGCATCGCGACAAGGATGGTGACGGCATAGAGCGCACCGTGGCCGACACGCGCCGCGATCCGCTCCCAGCGCGGTGAACCGGCGGGCAACGCCGGCGTCGGATTGAAGCCGCGCCAGATCAGGCGGAACACCATAAGCAGCAGCACGGCATAGCCGATGTCGGCATGGATCGAGCGATAGAAAAAGCGGTCCGCACGCGCCGGAAAATGGTTCATCCACCAGCCATAGGCGATCATGGCGATGATGGTGATACCGAGCCCCCAGTGAAACCAGCGTGCCAGAGCGCCCCAGTTCGATGACGTGTTTCGAATCATGTCTGGCGCAGCCTTCGGCCCTTCGGATCTGCCGGCATGCAGGGTTATCGGCGTCTGCTGCGGCCTGCCCTGATAGCTTTCCGCCCTTGCCAAGGCGATTTGAATCATTCCAAATTACGTCGCCACCGGCGACGCTCAATGACGGGCCGCCGGTGCCCTCAAAACAACGAAACGGTAACCGCGGATCGGTTAAAGTCGCAGCGTGTCATCTCCCCCAACGATTCTCGTCTTCGACTCCGGCCTAGGCGGCCTCACGGTCTTGCGTGAAATCGTCGGCGCCCGGCCCGACGCGCATTACGTCTATGTCGCCGACGATGCGTTCTTCCCCTATGGCCACCATAGCGAGGAACAAATCATTGCGCGCGTGGTGCCGCTGGTCGGCGAATTGATTGCGGCCCATCGCCCCGATCTCGTCGTGATCGCCTGCAACACCGCGTCCACGCTTGTGATGTCGCATCTGCGCAGCGCCTACAAGGTGCCGTTCGTCGGTACCGTGCCCGCGATCAAACCGGCCTGCGCCTCTTCGAAGACCAAACGTGTGTCGGTGCTCGGCACCAAGGGCACCGTCAAGCGCGAATACACGAGGAAACTGATCCACGATTTCGCGCAGGGTTGCGAGGTGACGCTGGTGGGTTCGGCCGAACTCGCCGCATTGGCCGAATCCGCGCTCAGCGGCAACGACGTGAGCGACGAGGACATATCGGCCGAACTCGTCCCGTGCTTCGTCGGAAACGGCGCCGGCGATGCCGCTCGCACCGATACCATCGTGCTGGCCTGCACGCATTATCCGTTGTTGCTGGACCGCCTGATCAGGCTCGCGCCCTGGCCGGTCGACTGGATCGATCCCGCGCCCGCGATCGGGCGGCGCGTCGTCGATCTGCTCGGCACCCCCGGTCACAAATTCGACAAGGCCGGCGCCGAGATGGTTTTCACGTCCCGGCGGCCGCACACGCTGAGCCAGGCGCTGATGCCGTTCTTCGGTGGCCGCGTCCCGGCCTAACCATTGGGAGCCTGAGCAATTGACGACCCCGCTCCTCAACCGCCTTCGTCGGCAATGGCGAGAAAAACGCCCAACCTTCGGGGCCATCGCGACCATCCCGAGTATTCAGACCGTGCAGATCATGGCTCGTTCCGGGATCGACTGGATCATCGTCGACCTCGAACACGGCCCGATCGATCTCGGTTCTGCGCATGCGATGATCACCGCGACCGCGGGCACGCCTTGCGTTCCGATGGTGCGTATTGCCGCCAACGAGCCCTGGCTGGCGAAAGCGCCGATGGACATCGGCGCGCTCGGGATCAATTTTCCGATGATCCGCAGTCGTGAGGATGCCGAAAAGGCCGTGCGCAGCGTGCGCTATCCGCCGAAGGGCGACCGGCTGTGGGGCCCGTTCCACGCACCGTTCCGCTGGGGCGTGTCGATGCCGGACTACATGGCGACCGCCGATGACGACATGATCTGCATCATCACGATCGAGCATATCGAGGCGGTCAACCGCATCGACGAGATCATGGCGACGTCAGGCATCGACCTCGCGGTGATCGGGCCGGGCGATCTCGCAACCTCCATCAACAAGCGCGGCCTGCCCGACGACCCCGAGGTGGTCGCGCTGATGAAGCGCGCGGAGGAAGGCATCCTCAAGAGCGGCGTGCCGATCGGCGGCGTCGCACGCACAGCCGAACAGGCCAATCAAATGATAGACCGGGGCTATGTCGCGCTGGCGCTCGGCTTCGACTGGTCGCTGTTCCAGCGCGGCATCACGGCGAGTTTTGCCGGGATCAGGCGCTGAACTTATCATGGGCTTTTTAGTCTGCGGTGACTTCCGATGCTCAATCTCCAGGACAGCAGCGGGGCAGCACGTGATGTGCGCTTTCACGCGTTCCAGAGCAACGACAATCTCAAGCAAATTCAAGATACTTGCGTCAGGACGCGATAGAATGCGCCCGGAAAACTTACATGAATTGCTGGCGTCAAACCGGCCGGTTCGTGCCACATCAGGGGCTTGGCGGGCCGGTCATTTTCGGCCCGCCGCTCGCTGATTTGTTGCTTGCGGGAACTCGAGTTTAGCGATGCGCGGAACGGTTCGAAAAATCACACTGCCGCGCCGTCTCGTCGCCGATCTCATGCACGCATCGATCGGCGTGCCCTTTGTTTCGCTCGCGCGCCTGCTCAACATCCGCAGCTTGATCGAGGCCCGCGCGCAGGCAGCCCAGCCGCCGGGCTGGGCGGCGATCTTCGTCAAGGCGTTTGCGCTGGTGGCCAAGGGCGAGCCCAGCCTACGCACGCTCTATATCAAATGGCCCTCGTCCCGCTTCTACGAGCTGCCGCGCAGTGTCGCCATGGTGACGATCGCGCGGGTCGAGGACGGCCAGGATTGCGTGCTGCTGCAAAAGGTCGCCGCGCCCGACGAAACGCCGCTCACCGAGGTCGATGCGGTGCTCCAGCACGCCAAGGAAGCGCCAATCGACCAGGTGCCGGCGTTTCGGAAGATGCTGCTGGCGACCCGGCTGCCGCTGCCGGTTCGCCGCCTGCTCTGGTGGATCGGCCTCAATTGGGGCCGCCAGCGCGCCAACTATTTCGGCAGCTTTGGCGTGACCTCGGTGGCGGCTTTTGGTCCGGGCGAATTGTATGCGCTGAGCCCAGGACCCTTCGTGCTCAGCTACGGGGTGGTGAAGCTGGACCAGACCATCGACGTCGTGATCCGGTGGGACCACCGGATTACCGACGCCGCCCTGATGGCCAAGGCCTTGATTCGGCTGGAACACGTGTTGAACGCGGAAATCGCAGGCGAATTGCGGGCAATCGGCAGCAATCCGAGCCGAAACCGGTCCGGGCGGTGGCGACCTGATCTACCTGGACCGGAAAATCGCCATTTTGAGCCCAAATCAGGGGCCAAAATTGGGGTGTTTCGTTTGACAGAACCGCGCTTTGTCCCTAATAACCCGCTTGCTCGCGGGCCGTTTTCGGCCCGCGATGCGTTTCGCGACCCGTGGTCCTCCCCGAGCTTTTGAGGCGGACCTGTCGGCACCGGGAAATCCCGGCGCACAGGAGGGCGCGTTTCCTCAAGACTCAAACCTATCCAGAGGACGCGATGACAAAGCGCAGTGAGGCGAAATACAAGATCGATCGCCGTATGGGGCAGAACATCTGGGGCCGCCCGAAGAGCCCCGTGAATCGCCGGGAGTATGGCCCCGGCCAGCACGGCCAGCGCCGCAAAGGCAAGCTGTCCGACTTTGGCGTACAGCTCCGCGCCAAGCAGAAGCTTAAGGGCTACTACGCCAACATTTCCGAGCGCCAGTTCCACGGCATCTATGTCGAGGCCGGCCGGATGAAGGGCGACACCGGCGAAAACCTGATCGGCCTGCTCGAGCGCCGTCTCGACACCGTGGTCTATCGCGCCAAGTTCGTGGCAACCATGTTCGCCGCGCGGCAGTTCATCAACCACGGCCACATCAAGGTCAACGGCCGCCGCGTCAACATTTCGAGCTACAAGGTCAAGCCCGGCGACGTGATCGAGATCAAGGAATCCTCCAAGCAGCTCACCCCTGTCCTGGAAGCGAGTCAGCTCGGCGAGCGCGACGTGCCCGATTTCATCGAAGCCGATCACTCCAAGATGACGGCGAAGTTCACCCGCATCCCTGCGCTGTCCGACGTGCCGTTCGCGGTGCAGATGGAGCCGCATCTGATCGTCGAATTCTACTCGCGCTGATCGGAACGCATTTTCGAGATATCAAAGGCCCCGGTTTTGCCGGGGCCTTTTTCTATTCGAAATGCACATGGTTCAAACCCCGGCTTCCAAGTAGGGTTTGGTGCCCAAGGGGCGGCCACGGGCTTGCGCCGGCACGGGGGGACAACATGCGCTTGAGCGACTGCTACAATTTCCATGATTTCCGCAAGCTGGCGCAACAACGGCTGCCCGGCCCGATCTTCAACTACATCGATGGCGCCGCTGACGACGAGGCAACCTTTCGTCAGAATACCGCAAGCTTCGAGCGCTGCGACCTGGTGCCCAACGTCCTGCGCGGCGTGGAAAGCATCGATATGTCGGTGACGGTCATGGGCCAGAAACTGGCCATGCCGGTCTATTGTTCTCCGACCGCGCTGCAACGGCTGTTCCACCATACCGGCGAACGCGCCGTTGCGGCCGCGGCGTCGAAATACGGCACGATGTTCGGCGTATCCTCGCTCGGCACGGTCAGCCTTGAAGAGCTTCGCAAGGCGCACGATACGCCGCAGGTCTATCAGTTTTATTTTCACCGCGATCGCGGGCTGAACCGCGCCATGATGCAACGCGCGAAGGATGCCGGCGTCGAGGTCATGATGCTGACGGTGGACAGCATCACCGGCGGCAACCGCGAACGCGACTTGCGCACCGGGTTTTCGATTCCCTTCAGGCTGACGCTTGGGGGAATGTACCAGTTTGCAATCAAGCCGATGTGGGGCATCAACTATGTCACGCATGAACCTTTCAAGCTTCCTCAGCTGGACCAGCACGTCGACATGAGCGGCGGTGCCATGTCGATCGGCCGCTATTTCACGGAAATGCTCGACCCTTCCATGAATTGGGACGACGTCGCTGAAATGGTGAAACTATGGAACGGACAATTCTGCCTGAAGGGCATCATGTCGGTGGCGGATGCCCGACGCGCCGTTGAAATCGGGTGCACCGGCATCGTGCTGTCCAACCATGGCGGCCGGCAGCTCGACGGTTCGCGCGCCGCGTTCGATCAGCTGGCCGAAATCGTGGATGCCGTGGGCGACCGGATCGACGTGATCATGGACGGCGGAATCCAGCGCGGAACCCATGTCCTGAAAGCATTGTCGCTCGGCGCCAAGGCCGTTGGCGTCGGACGCTTCTATCTCTATCCTCTCGCCGCGGCCGGCCAGGCCGGCGTCGAGCGCGCGCTCGGCCTGATGCGGGCCGAGATCGAGCGCGGAATGAAGCTGATGGGGTGCCAATCGATCGACCAGTTGTCACGCGAAAACCTGCGGTTCAGATAATTCCAATTCTCCCCATCACCGGTAAATGCCGAGAGCCGCCATGACCTACACCCCTGCCCCGCGCGACCCCAAGGCAACGCCCGTCCGCATCAATTTGCTTTCGGACACCCAGACCCGCCCGACACAAGCGATGCGCGAGGCGATGGCACGGGCCGAGGTCGGCGACGAGCAGATCGGCGACGATCCGACCGTCAATCTGCTGTGCGAGCGCGTGGCCGATCTGCTCGGCAAGGAGGCCGCGGTATTCATGCCGTCGGGCACCATGTGCAACGTTACGGCGACAATGTCCTGGTGCCGGCCGGGTGATGAGATCCTCGCGCATGCCACTGCTCATATCATCGCCCGCGAAGGCGGCGCGCACGCAGCGCTTGGCGGCTTCCAGATCACACCACTGCCGGGAGAGGACGGACAATTTTCGCCGGAAGCGCTTCGCGCGGCGCTTCATCCGCGTTCGCGTTACCAACCACCGCAAACCGTCGTCAGCGTCGAACAGACCGCCAATATCGGCGGCGGCACGATCTGGAAGAAGGCCGCGCTCGATGAGGTGGTGAAAATCGCCAAGGCCAACGGGCTCATTACCCACATGGACGGCGCGCGGCTGCTCAACGCCTGCGTCGCCACCGGAATTTCCGCGCGCGACATGGCGATGGGCTGGGATTCGGCCTGGATCGATTTCTCCAAAGGTCTCGGCGCGCCGATCGGCGGCGTCATCGCGGGCAGCCACGATTTCATCGACAGCGTCTGGCGCTGGAAGCAGCGGCTCGGTGGCTCGATGCGGCAGGCCGGCATCTGCGCGGCGGCCTGCGTCTACGCGCTCGACCATCATGTCGACCGCCTCGCGGACGATCACGCCAACGCGCGGGCGCTGGCGCGCGGGCTGTCGCAGATCAATAGGGTCGAGGTGCAGCAGCCTGAGACCAATCTGGTATTCTTCAAGCCCGACGGCGCCGGCATCGCGGGCGGTAAGATGGTGGAGGCCTTACAAAAGCGCGGTGTGCTGCTCGCCATGATGGACGGACGGATCCGCGCCTGCACCCATCTCGACGTAACGGCTGCGATGATCGAGGAAACGGTCGGGCTGGTGCGCGAGATCGTGCGCGGGGCTTAGTTCTCACCTCCCAAGCGCCTGATAGATCAGCGTCTTCAACGCAAGCTGAATGCGTCCGCGCTGCGACGGCGTTTGTACCATGAAAATCGCGAACATGTCGTCCAAGGGATCGATGAAGAAGAACGTACCGCCGACGCCGTCCCAGCGGTATTCGCCTAGCGGCCACGACGTGTTCAGCGGTACCGATGTCCGCACCGCGAAGCCGAGGCCGAAGCCGCTGGTCGCACCGGGGTAATAGGCATATTCGCGTCCGATTCCGGTTTCGGGCCCGATATGATCCGACGCCATCAACGTGACGGTCTCAGGCTTGAGGTAGCGCCGTCCCTGATACGTGCCGCCGTTCAGCAGCATCTGGGCAAAGCGCGCGTAGTCGCCAACCGTCCCGACCAGCCCTGCCCCACCGGATTCCGCCTTTCGCGGCTGCAGCGGATCGCGGATTTCAGTGGTGGGGTTGATCAAGCGGTCGTCCGGCATCGGCTCGGCAATGCGCGGCCGTTTTTTCGCGTCGCCGACATAGAATGCGGTCTCGCTCATTCCAAGCGGATCGAGCAGCCGCTCCTTCTCGAACTGGAACAAGGTTTTTCCCGACACCACTTCGATCACGCGTCCGAGCACGTCGGTCGAATGGCCGTAATCCCACTGCGTGCCCGGCTGCTCGGCCAGCGGCAGCGCTGCAATCCGCTCTGCAAATTCGGCATTGGTCAGATCGCCACTGAAGAGGTCAGCCTCGGCATAAAACTTGCGCACGAGATTCCCGCCATTGAAGCCGTAAGTAAGGCCCGATGTATGACGCAGCAAATCCTCGATCGTGATCGGACGGCTGAGGGACTCCCGCACCAGCATCAGTCTGCCATCGTCGCCGCGTTTCTCGACGCCGACCTTTGTCTCCGCAAAGGCCGGGATGTATTTCGAAACGGGGTCGTCGAGTTTCAGCTTGCCGTCCTCGACCAGCATCATCGCGGCAACCGAGGTGATCGGTTTCGACATCGAATAGAGACGAAAGATCGTATCCGCACTCATCGGCAATTTGGTCGCGACATCGCGGACGCCGAAATTCTCGGAATAGACCGGCATGCCGTGCTGTTGGATCAGCAGGATCGCGCCGGGGATTTTGCCGGTCGCGATTTCATTGCGGATATAGTCGCCGACGCGTGCCAGGCCTTCGCGAGAAAAACTCCCAGCGACCGGCGCCGTGGTTTCGGTGCGCGCCGGATGCGGCCAGCCGGCGACAGCTGCCAGTGCCGCCGCGACCAGGCAGCGCCGTGCAAAAGCGTCAATTCTCCATTGCTTCATAGACCAGCTGCTTCAGCGTGCGCTGGATGCGCTGCCGTTCGCTCGGCGTCTGCTCCAGGAGCACGAAGAACATGTCCTGCTTGCGGTCGACCACGAAATAGCAGCCCGAGGCGCCGTCCCATTTCAGTTCGCCCAATGACCCCGGCGGCGGCGGCTTGGCATTGCCGGGATCGGTGCGCACCGCGAGCCCCAGGCCGAAGCCAAAACCGTCGCCGGGGAAATAGAAATAGTCACGCTCGACGCCCGACCCCCGGCCGAGCTGGTCGGTCGTCAGCAGGGCGTAAGCCTTGGGGCTGAGAATGGGTTTGCCCTCGAATTTGCCGCCGTTGAGCAGCATATCCGCAAAACGCGCGAAATCCGCCATGGTCGAGACCATGCCGCCGCTGGCGAACTGGATCTTCCTGGGAATGTCGGGCCGGTTCTCGCGGCCGACCCGGAAATCGCTGTCGTTCGGCATCGGCTGGGCGATCAGCTTGATCTTCTCCGGATCGGTGACGAAGAAGCCGGTGTCTTTCATGCCGAGCGGATCGAGCAGCTCTTCCCGCTCAATCTCGATCAGCGATTTTCCGGACACGATCTCCATGATGCGAGCCAGCACGTCAGTGGAATGGCCGTATTGCCAGAGCGCGCCCGGCTGGTTGTGCAGCGGCAGTTTGGCGATCCGTTCGGCGAACTCGGCGAGGTCGTAATCGCCTGCGTAGATGTCGGCGGCCTTGTAGGCTTTGCGGACCAGACTGTCGCCATAGAAACCGTAGGTGATTCCGGAGGTCTGGCGCATCAGGTCGAGCACGGTCGGCGGCCGGTTCGGCGGCACCAGTTCGAGCGTCTTGTTGCCGTCGTCGGCCTTCTTCTCCACGCCGACCTGCACATTGGCAAACGACGGAATGTACTTCGCGATCGGATCGTCGAGCTTCAGCTTGCCCTCGTCGACCATCTTCACCGCGACCACGCTGGTGAGGGCCTTGGTCATCGAGAACAGGCGAAAGATGGTCTTGTCGGTGATCGGCGCCTTGGACACCACGTCCTGCACGCCGAAGGATTCATGATAGACCGGCTTGCCGTGCTGCTGGATCAGGACGACCGCGCCGGCGATCTTGCCGGTGGCGACTTCATTGCGGAAGAACTCGCCGACCTTGGCAAGTTTCTCCTGATTGAAATGCGCGCCGGCGGGGATGTCGAAGGTGCCTTCGGCGCGGGCCGGCGGCGTTGTCCCCAGCATCAGCGCGCCGCAGGCGAGCGCGCACAGCAATTGACGTGAATTCATCAGATCCCTCCCAGGAATTCGCCGAGGAGTGTAGCGGCGGCGTATCAGTCGGCACAAGGGCTGCCGAAGGCCGCCAGCGCCGCTTCATGCAGGTGGGCGCTGTCCCGGGAAAAGCAGCAGAAGATCACTTTGGTCACGTCAGGCGCCTCAGCCAGCGCACCGACGACCGAGGCAACGGCGATGCCTGCGGCGCTGTCGGCGGGAAAGCGATAAACTCCTGTGGAGATCGCAGGATAGGCCAGCGAGGAAAGCGCGTTGGCCTGACAGAGTTCAAGCGCGCGGCGATAGCAGGAGGCGAGCAGTTCATCCTCGCCCGCGTTGCCGCCATGCCAGATCGGACCGACGGCATGGATCACATACCTCGCCGGCAGCCGATATGCTTTGGTGATTTTGGCGTCGCCGGTCGCGCAGCCATTGAGCTTGCGGCACTCGGCGAGCAGTTCGGGGCCGGCACCACGATGAATCGCACCATCGACGCCGCCCCCTCCGAGCAGAGACGAATTCGCGGCGTTGACGATGGCGTCGACGCGCAAGGTGGTGATGTCGGCAACTATGACTTCCAGCCGCGCGTTGCCGATCTGGCGCGCCGTGGAGTTCAGGCCGAAGCCGCCGCGCTGACGCCCTTGTCGGCGAACAGCTGCTGCAACTCGCCGGCCTGGAACATCTCGCGGATGATGTCGCAGCCGCCGACAAACTCGCCCTTGACGTAGAGCTGCGGAATGGTCGGCCAGTTGGAGTAGGTCTTGATGCCGTTGCGGAGCTCGGCGGACTCCAGAACGTTCAGGCCCTTGTAGCCGACGCCCACATGATCCAGGATCTGCACCACCTGACCCGAGAAGCCGCACTGCGGAAACTGCGGCGTTCCCTTCATGAACAGCACGACGTCGTTCGACTTCACTTCATTGTCGATGAATTGTTCGATGCTCATATTCGCTTCCTTTTGGGGCACAGCCCCCTGCGGCATAGCCTTCCGGGGCCGGCTCGTCCCGTTTAACCCGATACTGCCTATATATGTAACCCAAACCTTTGTGCATCCAAAGTAAATTGGCGAGGGGCTGGCATGCGCGAGCCCGATGCGTCCCCCAAAAGGCAGGGCCGGTCATAGTCTGACGGTATCAATATCATAGCGGAGGGAGGCTTTTTTCCCGGACGGGAGCTCCTATTTAGGACGGACCGCCCGTCGGGAACCTGTCCGCCATAGCAACGTTCTCTCCCCAACCGGAGACACCAGTGACGAAATCAGTATCCGCCGCGGCCACGCTGCCCAGTTCAGCCCCGTCACTTTTTTCCGATTCCGGCACCCTCGCCCAGAGACTGGTCGAAGCCTATCTCGCCGTCCGGGACGAGACCGAGCGCCGGGCTGCTCCCTTGAGTCCCGAGGACCAGCTGATCCAGTCGATGCCGGACGCAAGCCCGGCGAAGTGGCACCGTGCCCATACCACCTGGTTTTTCGAGCAATTCCTGCTCGGCGAACATTGCGAAGGTTATCAGGTCTTCCACCCCGACTACGCTTTCCTGTTCAATTCCTACTATGTCAGCGCAGGCCCCCGCCATGCCCGTCACCAGCGTGGCCACCTCACCCGCCCCAGCGCAGATGAAGTCACCGCCTATCGCCGCCATGTCGACGCGGCCGTCGTGAAATTCTTCCAGACGGCTAGCGAGGACACCCTCGCCGCATTGGTGCCGCTGGTCGAGGTCGGCCTCAACCACGAACAGCAGCATCAGGAATTGATGCTGACCGACATCCTGCACGCGTTTGCGCAGAACCCGATCCCGCCGGCCTACGATCCGGCATGGCGTTTTCCCGCCTCAAACCGGTCTAGCGACGAATGGGTCACCCTCAACGAGGGCATCCACACCGTAGGCCACTCCGACGACAGTTTTCATTTCGACAATGAGAAGCCCGCGCACCGCGCGCTGGTCGGCCCCGTCAAGCTCGCGCGCAATCTCGTGACCAACGCCGAATGGCTCGCCTTCATGAAGGACGGCGGCTACGCGACGGCTACGCTGTGGCTGATGGACGGCTTCGCCGCTGTTGGCAACGAGGGCTGGCAGGCCCCCGGTCATTGGCGACAGGTCGACGGCGAATGGTGGATCATGACGCTTGGCGGATTGCAGCCGATCGACCCTTCCGGGCCGGTCAGCCATGTCAGCTACTACGAGGCGGATGCGTTCGCGCGTTGGGCTGGCCGGCACCTGCCGACCGAGATGGAATGGGAGGTCGCGGCCCGCGCCGGCCATCTGAACGATGCCTTCGGAATCGTCTGGCAATGGACCCGCAGCTCGTATTCGCCCTATCCCGGCTACCGGGCCATCGAAGGGGCGCTTGGCGAATACAACGGCAAATTCATGGTCAACCAGTTGGTGCTGCGCGGCTCCTCGCTTGCAACTCTGGCCGGACATAGCCGTATCACCTATCGCAACTTCTTTTATCCGCACCACCGCTGGCAATTCACGGGATTGCGCCTCGCCGACTACGCCTGACTTTTCTCAAGCATGATCCGGCGGATCATGCGCCAACGATGATCAAAAGCGCGCCGGTAAGCGCGTTCAGGAGAGTATCATGAATGTGCATGCCCCCGCTTTGGCCCAAGCGCAGCCGTTCGACGAGCAGACTTCCGCATTTGCGGGAGACGTAATCGGCAACCTCTCGCAACATCCGAAGCGCCTGTCGCCGAAATATTTCTACGACGCCACCGGATCGGAGCTGTTCGAACAGATCACGGTGCTGCCGGAGTACTACCCAACCCGCACCGAGCTCGGCATTCTGCGCGATCGCGGCAACGCGATCGCCGCCATCATCCCGAAGGGCGCAGCGCTGGTGGAATTCGGCGCCGGCGCCACCACCAAGGTGCGACTGCTGCTGGAGCGCTGCGATTTCGGCGCCTATGTCCCGGTCGACATATCCGGCGACTTCCTCAATGCGCAGGCCGATGCGCTGCGCAAGGATTTCCCCGGCCTCGACGTTTATCCGGTAGCCGCAGATTTCACAGCGCCGTTTGCATTACCGGAAGCGATCGCCGGCATGCCGAAGGTCGGCTTCTTTCCGGGATCGACGCTCGGTAATTTCGAACCGCATGAGGCCTCTGCCTTCCTGCGCAGCGCCCGCGAGATCCTCGACGACGGCGCCCAGATGATCATCGGCGTCGACCTCGAAAAGGACGAGCGCGTGCTCTACGACGCCTACAACGATTCGGCCGGCGTCACCGCGCGTTTCAACCTCAATGTGCTGGTGCGGATCAACCGCGAGCTCGGCGGCAATTTCGATATTTCCGCCTTCACCCACCGCTCGATCTATAATCGCGACCGCCACCGCATCGAGATGCACCTGATCAGCCGCAAGGCCCAGAGCGTGCGCGTGCTCGGTCACAATTTCTCGTTCCGCCCCGGCGAGAGCATCCATACCGAGAGCAGCTATAAATACAGCCTCGAACGCTTCACCGCGCTGGCGCGCGGCGCCGACTGGACGGTGCGGGAGTCCTGGACCGACAAGGCCCGGATGTTCTCGGTTCACGCGCTGGCGGCCTCGGACTAAGGGCAGTCCGCCGTCGCCGGCATTGACCTTTCGCACTCACGTGCTGGCTCGTGACTTGCTTCGGACCGGCCGCGGCTTGCGCGTTGGCACGATCCGGGGCACGGGAGAGATTGGATGGTCCGACAATCGCTCTGCGTCCAGCAGCCAGCCGAAAATGATCCGCCATTTGTCCTGCCCTCGGGATTGGAAATCCAGGAGCGGCGATCCGTCATCCTCGAGTTTGTAGAAGAACCGCAGTGAGTCCCTTCCGGTGGGCCCGCCGGGATCAATCGCCTGCGTCAGAATCCAATCGTCCCACTGTTGAAGTATCAGGATTCTTGCTTCGCTTTGTTTCATCGGCGCGCGTTCCCGCTCACGGGCAAGCCGTGGAGACTGAGTTGATCGCGCTGGTTAGGCAATTATTCTGGCGAGAGAAGGTGGTTGCGCCGCCGCGTGTCAGCACCTTCGCAGGTCAATGTGATAGAGATTCCTTAACGAATACGCAACGTTTGCGTCAGCAATTTTATGCACCTGCGCTGTCGTTTGCCCACCGAAACGTCCAAATTTTGACTCGGACTCAGCCAAGAATGGTCAAGCGACTTGGCTGGGGTGAGTTCGTGCCAGGGGATGTTAGTCATGGGAAACGCGTATCCGACCTCCGGAAATCAGAAGCCATATTCCGGTTCATCATCCGTCCACGACGAGGACGATAATCTGGAGTCCGACCCGGGCTCCGCAATGGTGTCGCTCCTTGAGGAAAATGCCAGGCTTCGGGCGCTTGTGATCCAGCTGTCCGACCTCGTCCTCAAGAATGCTGTCGCTCAGAAATAGTGCTGTCGTTTGCTCCTGGCGATGTGGCCAGCTATTCCGCCGCGCCCGATCGCAGCGAGATCGATTCCCACACTGCGACCACAATCATGATCGCGGTGGTTAGAACGGATAGCATCAGCGGCGATAGTCCGCCGGCAAACCAGGCAAGCACACCGAGGACGGCGATTCCGACACCGTGCGAGAGCTGAAGGAAGCCGCGAAAGCTGTGCTTGAACAGGATCGTTCCGACCAGGAACAACAGCGGTCCGCCGATCGCGCTCAGGATCGTCCGGAGGTCGGAATGACCGTGCGGGTGCTTCAGCACGAGTTCGTCGGCAACCGCCGAGACAATGATGCCGGCCACGATCGGCATGTGCAGATAGGTGTAAGCGAGCCGCGCCAGCCGTCCCGGCTCGCTCGATTTTGAAATCTGCTCGGAACCGGCTTCGGCACCCCTGTGGAAATAGATCCACCACATCGCAAGGCTGCCGACAAAGGCCGAGGTGAAAGCTGTAACGTTTTCCGTCGTCCAGGTCAGATCGGCAAAGGTCGCACCGGTCACGACGATGGATTCGCCGAGCGCGATAATGATGAAGCCCGCGCAGCGTTCGGCCATATGGCCGCCCTCGACCACCCAATCCGCCACCGAAGACGCGCCGTAGCGGGGTATCCAGAATCGCACCGCCGGCGAGATATACTCGATGCACAGCGCGATCGCCCACAACACCAACCGCAACTCGCCTGTCGCAATTCCGCCGGCGATCCAGAAGATCGCCGACATCGCGAGCCAGGCGGTAATACGGACCGCATTCATGCGCGCCAGGGAACGCGAAGGCGGCGTTGAGACCCAGAGGAAGACAGTCTTGCCTACCTGCATCGCAGCATAGGCAATGGCAAACCACAGTCCGCGCCCGTCAAACGCCGTCGGGATCGAGGTCGACAGCACAAGCCCGCCGAGCGTCAGCGAAAACAAAAGCAGCCGGACCGCGGTCTTTTCGGGATCGAGCCAGTTGGTGATCCAGGAGGTGTAGACCCACACCCACCAGACTGCGAGGAACAGCAGCGTGACATGCACGGCGCCCAGCGGCGTGAAGTTGCCCAGCAGCGTGTGCGAGATCTGCGTGACCGCGAAAACGAAGACGAGATCGAAGAACAGCTCGGCGTAGGTCACCCGGCTGTGCTGGTTCGGCACGATCGGGCGGAACAGCGCGCCGCGTGCAGTATCCGCCGCCATCGGCGCGCCCCCGCGATTCGCTCGGCCTCAGGTACCCCCGGGCACGCCGGTTTGCAGCGCCAGCGCGTGCAGCACGCCGCCCATCTGTCCCTTGAGCGACTGGTAGACGATCTGGTGCTGCTGGACCCGCGACTTGCCGCGGAAGGATTCCGAAATCACGGTCGCGGCGTAATGGTCGCCGTCGCCGGCCAGATCGCGGATCGTCACCTCGGCATCGGGGATAGCCGCCTTGATCATCGATTCGATATCGTGGGCGTCCATCGGCATCCAGCATCTCTCCGTCAGATGTTTCGAATCACGGCGGGCTCGCGCGACCGTGACGGCCAAACCTAGCGTGTACGCCCTTCTAGGTCACCCTTCCCGGCACTATATTCCCGGTCCAAACATTTTAAACCCCTTGAGGCCAAGGCGTCCGGTCACAACCCGCTGACCGAAAAAGAGGCTCGAAAACCATGAAACTTCCCGGTCCCGACCATCCGATCACGATAACGGCCAATCCGAAGCGCGTCCGGGTTTCGGCCGGCGGGGTTGTCATCGCCGATACGACCCATGCCCTGACCCTGAAAGAAGCGAGCTATCCGGCGGTGCAATATGTGCCGCGGAGCGACGCCAATATGGCGCTGTTGGCCCGCACCGAGCGGACCACGCATTGCCCGTACAAGGGGGACGCGAACTATTTCAGCATCAACGCCAACGGCAAGACGCTGGAGAATTCGATCTGGACCTATGAGACGCCGTTCCCGGCCATGGCGGAGATCGCCGGACACCTCGCGTTCTATCCGGACAAGGTCAAGATCGAGGAAGTGGCCTGAGCGGCGCGCCGCAAGTGGTCTGCAAAGGATCTGATCGCCATTGCGGGCGCAAGCGAAGCAATCCATAGCCGCAATGGAAGTGTGGATTGGCTTCCGCCTGCGCTGGTGAGGTACGGCGGACAAGTCGTCGCAGCGCTCCTCGCAAAGACCGCAGGCGGTCCCTATACCCTGAATATCGTCAGGCCCAGAATCAACAGCACCAGGAAGATCACGGCGAAGACATAGAACAAGAAACGGGCGATATCGGCTGATGCGACCGATATGCCGGTGAAGCCGAGCAAACCGGCGACGATCGATACCAGAAAGAATAACAGCGCCCATCTCAGAATTGTCATCGCGCGCTCCTTCGCCCTCACGCCGCCAGGCGGCATTGCAACAAAATGCGCTGATCTAACTTGGGACAAAGAGGCTGGTTCCTGCGGGCATTGACGGCTGGCAACGACAGCCCTCACATTTGCGGTTCGTCAGGCGTCATAAGACCTTGCTGAATCAGGTTCCCGGCTGCAGATTTGGCGCAAACACCTGCCGGGGGGCGCCCATGACCACGATTTCTCATTCAGCGGCGAGCGCTGAAATTCGCGCGGTGCCGAAGGCCAGATCGCGCAACCTCGCGCTCGATCGCGCCCGTACCTTCCTGACGCTGGTGGTGCTGCTCCACCATGCCGTCATTCCCTACACCTATTTCGGTCACACCGATCCCAAGTCGTGGATCGGTTTCGACGCGGTCGTTCTCGCCACCGACAGCTTCTTCATGGCGATGTTCTTTTTCCTGTCCGGCCTGTTCGTCTGGCCGGGCCTGGGCCACAAGGCGCCGGCGATCTTTCTGCGAGATCGCCTGCTGCGGCTTGGGTTGCCGTTTGCGATCGCGGCCCTCACCGTGATCCCGATTGCGTACTACGCCTTTTCGCTGCGGCAACATCCCGAAATCGGCTTTTCTGAATTCTGGTGGAAGATGGTTACGGTTGGCCCCTGGCCAAGCGGACCGATCTGGTTCGTCTGGGTGCTGCTGGCGTTCGATCTCACGGCCAGCCTGCTCTATCGGGTGTCGGCGCATCTCGTCGATCCCATCAACCGACTTTCGCAGCGCGGCTTCGACCAGCCTGCGGTTTTCTTCCTGTTTCTGCTTGCGGTCAGCGCGCTCGCCTATATTCCCGCGCTGCTTTACTTCGGACCGAGCCATTGGTTTGAATTCGGCCCGTTCTCCGTGCAGGCCAGCCGCGTGCTGCTCTATGCCACGTATTTCTTCGTCGGCGCCGGCATCGGTGCCGCGAATTTCGAGCGTGGCGTTCTAGGCGCAAATGGGCAACTGGCCAAAAGCAGCTGGGGCTGGGTCGCCGTAATCATCATTCCGTATTGCCTGATGTGGGTGATGATCTACATCAAGCGCGAAATACTGGGTAATCCGGATCCGCAGCCGCCCTGGTACCTCGCTTTCTACGGCTTCTTCTTCGTCGCCTTCAGCGCGGCGATATTATTCGCGATTCTGGCGTACTTCCTGAAATTCAAGCAGTCGGGCTGGAGCATGCTCGATCCGATGCAGGGCGATGCCTACGGCATGTTCCTGGTGCATTACCCGATCGTGCTTTGGCTGCAATACTGGCTGTTCGACTACGACCTTCCCGCGATCGTGAAGGCCGCGATCGCCTTCGTGGTCACCGTCGCATTGAGCTGGGCCCTGACGGCGGCGCTGCGGAAGATTCCGGGCGCGAAGCGCGTGCTGTGAACCGTCAGGACGCCTTGCCGCTCATATAGGCGGGCAGCCAGCTCTCGAACGCCGCATTGAGCGACGTCACCGCGACCTGTGCTTCGCCGCCGATAGCGATTGCCTCGCCGCCTGTCGTGCCGATGCGCGTACATGGCACGCCCGCGCCTTTCATCTTCGCCAGCACCCGGCCTGCTTCCGCAGCCGGCACGGTCACGATGTAGCGCGCCTGGTCTTCGCCGAACCACCAGGCGTGCGGCACGATCGAGGCCGGCGCCGCCAACAACTGCGCGCCGATGCCGCTCGCAATCGCCATCTCGGCAAGCGCGATCAGAAGCCCGCCGTCGGAAACGTCATGCACGGCCGTGGCGGTGCCGGCGCGGATCATGCCGCGCACCACGTCACCATTGCGCTTTTCGGCGGCGAGATCGACCGGTGGCGGTGCACCCTCTTCGCGGCCGCAGATGTCGCGCAGATAGACGGACTGCCCGAGCCAGCCCTGGGTATCGCCGACCAGGAGGATCGCCTCGCCTGCCGCCTTGAACGCGAGCGTGGCGGATTTGGTGAAATCATCCAGGACGACCGACGCCGCCGATCGAGGGCGTCGGCAGGATGCCGCGGCCGTTGGTCTCGTTGTAGAGCGAAACGTTGCCGGACACGACCGGGAAGTCGAGCGAACGGCAGGCTTCCGCAATGCCCTTCAGGCAGCCGACGAACTGGCCCATGATTTCGGGCCGTTCCGGATTGCCAAAATTCAGATTGTCGGTGATCGCGAGCGGCCTGCCGCCGACAGCTGTGATGTTGCGCCAGGCTTCGGCCACCGCCTGCTTGCCACCTTCGAACGGGTCGGCCTCGCAATAGCGCGGCGTCACGTCGACGGTCAACGCAAGCCCCTTCGGCCCGTCCTCCACGCGCACGACGGCGGCATCGCCGCCCGGACGCTGCACGGTATTGCCCAGAATGACGTGGTCGTATTGCTCCCAAACCCAGCGCCTTGAGCAAAGCTCGGGTGTGCCGATCAGCTTTTCCAGCGCCTGCATGATGCCGATCGGCGGCTTGACGTCCTGCGCACGGACGACCGGTAGCAGCGCGGAAGCCACATGCGGCCGGTCATAGAGCGGCGCCTCGTCGCCCAATTCCTTAATCGGCAAATCGGCCATGACGTCGCCGCCATGCTTCACGACAAAGCGCCTGCTCGGCGTGGTGTAGCCGACCACGGCGAAATCGAGCCCCCATTTGAGGAAGATCGCTTCGGCCTCTTTTTCCTTTTCGGGCTTGAGCACCATGAGCATGCGCTCCTGGCTTTCCGAGAGCATCATCTCATAGGCGCTCATACCGGTTTCGCGCGTCGGCACCGCATCGAGATTGAGGTCGACGCCGAGATCGCCCTTGGCGCCCATCTCGACCGCCGAACAGGTCAGCCCGGCCGCGCCCATGTCCTGGATCGCGATCACGCAATCGGCTTCCATGATTTCGAGGCAGGCCTCCAGCAGCAGCTTTTCCGCGAAGGGATCGCCGACCTGCACCGTCGGACGCTTCTCGGCTGAGTCGTCGTCGAATTCGGCCGACGCCATCGAGGCGCCGTGAATGCCGTCACGACCGGTCTTGGAGCCGAGATAGACGATTGGCATGTTCACGCCCGAAGCAGCCGCGTAGAATATCTTGTCGGTATCCGCGAGGCCGACGGCCATCGCATTGACCAGGATGTTGCCGTCATAGCGAGTGTGAAAACGCACCTGCCCGCCGACGGTGGGCACCCCGAACGAATTGCCGTACCCGCCGACGCCGGCAACGACGCCAGAGACGAGATGGCGCGTCCTGGGATGCTCCGGCGCGCCAAAGGAGAGCGCATTGAGGCACGCAATCGGGCGCGCGCCCATCGTGAAGACGTCGCGCAAAATGCCGCCGACGCCGGTGGTCGCGCCCTGATAGGGCTCGATATAGCTCGGATGGTTGTGGCTCTCCATCTTGAATACCACCGCCTGGCCGTCGCCGATGTCGATGACACCGGCGTTCTCGCCCGGACCCTGGATCACCCATGGCGCCTTGGTCGGCAGTCCCCGCAGATGGATGCGCGAGGACTTGTACGAGCAGTGCTCGTTCCACATCGCGGAAAAAATCCCGAGTTCGGTGAAACTCGGAACCCGCCCGATCAGCTTGAGGATGCGCTCATACTCGTCCGGCTTCAGCCCGTGGCTGGCGACGAGTTCGGGGGTGATCTGCGGCTCGTTCATGGGTCTCTTCTTAGGAAGATCGAAGGGCCGCGAAAAGGCCTTTTATGGCGCATTTCCGTCCTGTCCAGAGCTTTGCGGCGACACGAATCGGGATCGGCGTTTGCACATCGCGCCCGGATCGGATTTAAAGGCTGAAGACCCGCAATTGAAGGCCAGACTCCGTGAACGAGCTCACCAAAACTGCATTTCCCAAGCGCCCTGACATTCACGTCGAAACCGAGGGCGAATTCGCCGGCTGGCGCACCTGGACCCGTGACAATTTCGAGACCCATAACGGGCCATTCTGGCACCGGATCGACGAAAACGGCGAGGTGCAATGTGTGTTCCGGGTCGAGAACAAGCACCTCAACGGCTCGGGCAACGTCCATGGCGGCGCCTTTATGTCGTTTGCGGATTATTGCCTGTTCGCGATGGCCTCCTCGGTGCTGCAGGCATCCGGCGTGACGGTATCATTCGCCTGCGAATTCCTCGACGCCGCCCGCGAAGGCGAACTGGTGGAAGGGCGCGGTGAAATCACCCGCGCCGGCGGTTCGCTGATTTTCCTGCGCGGGACGCTGAAATCCGGCGAACGGACGCTGTTCACCTATTCCGGAACCATCAAGCGGGTGAAGTCGAAGCCGCGGACGGACGCAGGCAGCGTTGCCACCTAGCATTCCCCTGGTTCATCGGAGCTGGCGCGACTATGCGCTGCTGCTGGCGCTGGCGTGCTGCTGGAGCTCGACCTATCCGCTGACCAAGATCGGCCTCGGTTCGATCCCGCCGATTACCTTCATCTCGGCGCGTTCGCTGATCGCGGCAGCGTTCCTGCTCGTCATCCTGCGCGCCCGTGGATTGCGGCTTCCGACAAACGCCAAAGCCTGGAAGCTGTTCGCCCAGCAGCAGACCATCAACTCGACGATCCCGTTCCTGATGATTACCTGGGCGCAGCAATATGTGCCGGCGGCAAGCACAGTGGTGCTGGCCTCGACGACGCCGATCTTCGCCTTCCTCATCACCTGGGGCATCACGCGGCACGAACCGGCGACGCTCTTCAAATTTGCCGGCGCCATCCTCGGTCTCGCCGGAACCGCCGTCATCATCGGTCTCGACGCGCTGGGCGGACTTAATGCTGACGTGTTTGCCGAGATCGTCATCCTGCTCGCCACCATCTCCTTTGCCTGCGCGACGATCTTTGGCCTCAGGCTGTCCCACTACGACCCGATGGTGGTGGCGGCGGGCTCGCTGCTGTTCGGCGGCTGCGTGCTGCTGCCGGTCTCGCTGATCGTCGATCGTCCCTGGACCCTGCACCCAACGCCGGAGGCGCTGGTCTCTACCGTCGTCATGGGGATCTTCTCGAGCGCATTCGGGCTGATGCTGTTCTACATGTGCCTGAGCAGGCTCGGCACGCTGACCACGAACGCGCAAGGCTACCTGCGCATCCCCATCGGCGTCGGTCTCTCGGTGTTGTTGCTCGGCGAGACTGTGCCGGCGAACCTGGCGCTCGGGCTTCTGCTGGTCATGGCCGGCGTCGCCGCCATGACCATTCCCGGCGACCGGTATGGAAAGTGGTTTGAGCGGTTGCGCGCGCGGCCGAAGGACTAAAGGCGGGTCGTCAAGCGCCTATCTCTTCTCTTCCAGCAGCTTGCGGTATTTCTCGACGTCGCGTGTCACCAATTGCCCCAGCACCTCGGACGCATGCTCGTTGGCGTCGGGTGCCACCGTCGAGAGGTCGTGGAAGCGTTTCTTGACCGGGTCGCTTTCTACTGCACTGCGCGCCGCCGTGTTCAGCTTGGCGATGATCGCTGGCGGCGTGCCTTTTGGCGCGAACAGGCCGTTCCAGCCCTGCGCCTCGAATTCCGGAAGGCCCGCTTCTGCCGACGTCGGCAGATCGGGCAAGGTCGCAAGCCGCACTGTCGAGCCGACGACGAGGCCCCGGACCAGCCTGTCGTCGATCGCCTGCGACACGGATGCAGCCGCATCGCAGACGCCGTCAATCTGCCCACCGATCGCGTCCGTCAGCGCGGGCGCCGCGCCACGATATCCGACCAGCGTCACGTCGATGCCGGCAGCCTGCGCAAAACTCTTGCAGATCAGGAAATTCGACGAGCCGATGCCGGCATGTCCAAGATTGACCTTGCCGGGATTTTTCTTCGCGTAGGCGATGAAGTCGGCCAGTGTCTTGGCCGGAAAATCCTTGCGTAGCGCGACGATGCCAAAAGTCTTCGCCACCATGGCGATCGGCACGAAGGAATCCGGCGCAAACGGCAATTTCGGATAGATCGTATAGGTCGCGGCGCTGGTGCCGGCGTTGCCGATCGCAATGGTGTAGCCGTCGGCTTCGGCGCGCGCCGCCCGCGCAAGCGCGGTCGAGCCACCAGCTCCCGCGACATTCTCGATCACGATCGGTTGTCCAAGCGACTTGCCCATCTCTTCGGCAACCGCGCGCGCGATCACGTCAGAGGTGCCGCCGGCCGCAAACGGCACGATCATGGTGATGGGGTGCTTTGGGTAGTCTTGCGCTTGAACGGCGGTGACAAACGATAGCGCCGCGACGATCGCGAGCACCACCCTGACTGCGGCCATCACGCCGCTTTTTCCAGATGGGCGACGAGGCCGGCGAACAGGCCGCGGCCGTCGGTGCAGCCCATGATGTCTTCGACGTGGTTTTCCGGATGCGGCATCATGCCGAGCACATTGCCGCGCTCGTTGACGATGCCGGCGATCGATTGCGCCGCGCCGTTGATGTTGGAGCTCTCGTCAACGACGCCTTCGGCGGAGCAATAGCGATAGAGCACCCGCCCCTCGCCTTCGAGTCGCTTGACGGTCTCTTCATCGGCCTCGTAATTGCCTTCGCCATGCGCGACCGGTACGCGGATGACCTGGCCGGCATTGTAGCCACGCGTGAACGGCGTATCCGATCGTTCGACCCGTAGATGCACGTCCCGGCAGATGAATTTCAGCCGCGCGTTGCGCATCAGCACGCCGGGAAGAAGACCGGCTTCGCAGAGGATCTGAAAACCGTTGCAGACGCCGAGCACGAGGCCGCCATTGACCGCAAAATCTCTCACCGCATCCATCACAGGCGCGCGCGCGGCAATCGCGCCACAGCGCAAATAGTCGCCGTAGGAAAACCCGCCGGGCACCACCACGAGATCGGTCCCCTTCGGCAGCGCGGTCTCGGCATGCCAGACCATCGCGGCCTCCTGGCCTGACGCGAGCTTGAGCGCACGCGCCATGTCGCGCTCGCGATTGATGCCGGGAAAGACGAGAACGGCTGATTTCATTGAGAGCGCCTAGAGCAGTTCGACCCGGTAATTCTCGATCACGGTGTTGGCCAAGAGCTTGTCGGCGGCGTCTTTCAACGCCGCCTCGGCCTTGGCCTTGTCCGAGCCTGAGAGTTCGATGTCGAACACCTTGCCCTGACGGACGCTGGCGACGCCATCGACGCCGAGCGATTTCAGCGCGCCTTCTATGGCCTTACCCTGCGGATCGAGAATGCCCGACTTCAGGGTAACGGTAACACGTGCTTTCACAGGACCCGCCTCAGCTCTTCACCAGCACCGGACCCGTACCCGCCGGCCGCTCATTCTCCATCAGAATGCCAAGCCGCTTGGCGACCTCGGTATAGGCCTCCAAAAGCCCGCCGAGATCCCTGCGGAAACGGTCCTTGTCGAGCTTCTCGTTCGACTTGATGTCCCATAGCCGGCATGAATCGGGCGAGATCTCGTCGGCGACGATGATCCGCATCATTTCGTTTTCGAACAGCCGCCCGCATTCCATCTTGAAATCGACCAGACGGATGCCGATACCCAGAAACAACCCGGTGAGGAAGTCGTTGACGCGGATGGCGAGCGCCATGATGTCGTCGATTTCCTGCGGTGTCGCCCAGCCGAACGCGGTGATGTGTTCTTCGGACACCATGGGGTCGTTGAGCTGGTCGTTCTTGTAATAGAACTCGATGATCGAGCGCGGCAGTTGCGTGCCTTCCTCGATGCCGAGGCGCTGCGACAGCGAGCCAGCCGCGACGTTCCGCACCACCACCTCCAGCGGCACGATCTCGACCTCGCGAATCAGCTGCTCGCGCATGTTGAGGCGGCGGATGAAATGGGTCGGCACCCCGATGTCATTGAGGTGCTGAAACAGGTACTCCGAAATCCGGTTGTTGAGGACGCCCTTGCCCTCGATCACCTGGTGTTTCTTGGCATTGAACGCGGTCGCATCGTCCTTGAAGTGCTGGATCAGGGTTCCCGGCTCGGGGCCTTCGTACAGGACCTTGGCCTTGCCTTCATAAATGCGGCGTCGACGGCTCATTGGGATGTACCGTGTTTTGTTGAAATCCATGAATTTGGTGTGCTCCGGATGACAAGGGTTTGCGACCACGACGGAGCTGCCGTGAAGGCCTGGAACCTGGAAACAGAACAAGAACCAAGCCTGTTGGCAACCTATCCGATTGGCCTATCCAGCACAATCGACCCGGCCCAATTGGGCCCAACTTATACCGGTTGCCCTGCGGCTTAACGGCTCGTTGTTTTGCCGATTCGCGCCCTCTATCTAGGTGTGCGAGCCGGCCGCCGCAACGCGGCTGCGTTTACCATCTGGCCGGGATTGGAGCCAAAAATGACCACTTTCGATAAGCGCGAGGACGGTTTCGAGAAGAAATTCGCCGTTGATGAGGAATTGAAATTCAAGGCCGTAGCGCGACGCAACAAGCTGCTCGGACAGTTGATTGCGGAAAAACTTGGCATGTCGGGCGAAGCGGCCACTGCTTACGCCAAGGAGGTGGTTGCCGCCGTGTTCGAGGGCGACGGCGACGTGCTCCGCAAGGTGCTGGGCGATATCAGGGCTAAGGGCGTCGAATTCACGGAGCAGGATCTGCGCAACAGGATGGACGAACTGATGGCACAGGCCGTCGCCGAGGTGAAAGCGGGAACGTGAGAGGGCGAATAGGGAGTGGCGAATAGCGAATAGAATGATTCCCTTCGCTCTTCGCCATTCGCGCCTTTCAATATTCCGCCCGGACGATCTCCAGCAAACGGCGCGATGCCGTGCTAAGAAAACCGCCGCGCCGCGTCGCCGCCACGACGTCCTGGCTTGCCGTCAAATCGCCGACGCGGATGGTTGCGATCGAACCGTGTTTGAGTTCTTCCGCGGCGTTGCTCTCGGACAGCAATGCGATGCCGAGGTCCGCTTCAACCAGACGCTTCTGCGCGGTCAGGCTGTCGACGGGCGTCCAATGGACGTCACCCACCGTTCAACCTGGTGATGGGTTTTGCCGATCCGACATTGACCGTCGATCAGCTTTCCGCCACGGGCCTCAAGCGCATCAGCGTCGGCGGCGCGATGGCGCGCCATGTGCTTGCCGCCTTCCTGAAATCCGCCCGCGAAATGAAGGATCAGGGCGCCTTCACTTTCGTGCGCGAGATGGCGCCGATCAAGGAAGTGCGCGCCGCGTTCGCCAGGCGTTAGCGGCGCACGTCATCCACGCTCGTTTTATTCAAATCGTGCCGGATCGTTCGGACCAGCGTTCGCGCCGGCGTAACGACGGCGGCGCGACAATTTCACTCACAGGTGGTGTCATCTATTTCACACCCGAATATGGAGTGGAATGATATTAGCCGTGGCGACCACTCGCTGCGGCTGACAAGCGCACCGACGTCGTCAACTCAACGATAGAAGTCAGGGAGCGCTGAACCGGCGACATTCATCGATCCATTTCATCGCGTCCCGCCCAGGGCGCAGCTATGCCCTGGGGTTTGATTGCACCTTTCCCGCGGCAATTACCTTGGAGCGATAGGAGCGTAGCATGGCCGACACCAACATTCTCTATGACGAACAAGGTCATCCCAGGCATTTCAATTTTGTCGAGGATGCAGACGAGGCTCAGGCCGCGGCCAGCGCAAGCCGGGCTCGGCCCGCGACGGCGCAGGAAGCAGCGAAGCAATTTTTGGCAAGCCATGCTGACCTTCTGCAACTGAAGCAGAACGTCATGCAGTCGATGGACGTGCGGGCGTCGCTTGCACCGGTCGCCGAAAACGAGGCGCTGCGCTTCGAATCCGAGAAGCACACGATGGACTCGACCGTCGTCAGCTACAACCAGACCATGTTCGGCTTGCCGATCTATCAGGCCGGCGTCTCGGTGGTGATGCATGGTCCGCAAAATCAGATCAAGGCCGCGACGTCCACGCTGCATTACGACGTGGCGGCGCAGCCCCCCGGCCACTCGCTGACCAACATGAGTGCGCTGGACACCGCGGCGAGCGGCGCACACGACGACGTCGTTCGCAAGGCTATACCGGCCGCGCAGGGCATGCGGATCAATCGCACGCGCCTCATGGTCTACCAATATGATCCCGCCAATCGGGTCCATCATGACCACGGCGATCCCGGCTTTGGCGCGCAGCCGCCCAGCCTGCCGTTGCCGCCGGTGCCCGCCAGCATCAAACCCGGCACCCATTACGTCGTGGTGGAAGCGCTGTTTTCGTATCCCTTGCCCAATTGGGGAACACTCAACTGGCAGGCCTTCGTTGAGCCGGAAAGCGGCGCGGTTCTCTACCTGCGGGCGCTGGTGGATGGCGTCACGGGCCTCGTGTTCGATCGCGATCCGATCACCAAGACCGGCAACCTGGCCAATCTGCCGACCGCATCGAACGCGATCCTCGACCCGCTGCGCGACCCCGTTCAACTGGTCGATCTCGGGCCGCCGGCAGCGGGGCACCAAAACCTGAGTGGCACTTTCGTGCAGATCGCGAATGTGGATCCACCGACGCCGGCGATTCCGACCACGATCGCGCCGTTCAATTTCGCCTTTGACGCGCGGACCGACGATTTCGCCGCCGTCAATGCCTACTACCATTGCGACCGGTTCTTCCGCACAGTGCGGGACATCGGCTTCAACATTCCAAGCTATTTCGACGGCACCTCCTTCCCGGTCCCCGTCGACCACCACGCATTGGGCAATGTCATCAACGCCCAATGCCGGGGCAACACCTTGAACAACGGCATCGGTTCGGTGGTGTTCTCGCTGGCTGATCTCAGCAACCCGCCGCTCGGCATCGCGGCCGATTGGCGTGTCGTGCTGCACGAACTCGGCGGCCACGGCATTCTCTGGGACCATGTGGACTCGCCGAATTTCGGCTTTTCCCATAGCGCCGGCGACAGCATCGCCGTGATCCTCAACGATCCCGAGACGCAGGCCCCCGATCGCTTCGTGAGTTTCCCGTGGGTCAACATCGGCCGGCGGCATGACCGCCCGGTGGCGGGAGGCTGGGGCTGGGGCGGCGCCAACGACCTGAACGGCTACTTCAGCGAACAGATCCTGGCGACGACGCATTTCCGTCTCTATCGATCGATCGGCGGCGACTCGGCCTCGCTTGCGCGGCGGCAGTTCGCGGCCACTTCGGCCGTCTATCTGATCCTTCGCGGCGTCAGCCAGTTGACGCCCGCCACCAATCCGCCCAACGCGCTGGCCTGGGAGCAACAGCTGGAGTGGGCGGACGCCGGCGTCTGGACCCGCACCAATCCGGCGCAGACCCATGCCGGGGGCGCCTACCACAAGGTGATCCGCTGGGCGTTCGAAAAACAGGGCCTGTTCCGTCCGGGACCGCCCGCCACTGTCGAGGGCGCGCCGCCGCCGGTCGACGTCTATATCGATGACGGCCGCCATGGCGAGTATCCGTTCCAGCCCAATCACTGGAGCTGCACGGATATCTGGAACCGCGTCGGCGTCGGCGCCGGCGGCGGCGTGCATCAGGAGCCGATCGTAGGCCAAACCAACTATGCCTATGTCCGGATCAAGAACCGCGGCACGACGCCTGCCACCAAGGTCGTGGTGAAGGGCTTCCACGCGCTGCCCGGCGTGGGACTGGTCTATCCGACCGATTGGACGCCAATGGCAACGCCGCAATTGACGGCGCCGAATCTCGCCGCACATGACGCCGTCGGCGTCGTGGTCGGGCCCTTCAAATGGGTGCCGTCGCAGGTCGGACATGAGTGCATGTTCTTCAGCGTCTCGGCGAAGGGCGATGCCAGCAACATCGATGGCGCCATTACCGGGCCGATTCCCGAATGGCGGCTGGTGCCGCACGACAACAACATTGCCCAGCGCAATGTGCACCCGGTCTTCCCGCAACTCGTCAAGGTCGATTGGAAGAAACTGCCGTTCTGGATCCGCAACCACGGCAGGTTGCCGGTCCGGTTGGGCCTCACGGTGAAGGTGCCGAACTGGCTCGGCCGATTGGGATGGAAGTTCTCCGTTCCGCAGATCACGAAAGATCGGGCCGTCCTCAAGCCGGACCAGTTGCTGAAGGTCAACGTCGCCATGACCAAAGGCAAACCGTACAACACCGCCGTGCTGGCCAAGCAGGCCGACCACGACATCGTGTTCACGGTTCTCCAGGACGGCATGCCCGTCGGCGGCATGACCTACCGGCTGAGTGCCGACGCCAAGCAAGGGCTCGCGGCACCGGCAAAGGTCAAGACGAGGACCGTTGCCAGGTCCGCGAACGCCCGGAGGGCCGTGAAGAGCAAGAGCGTCGCCTCGCGGTCCCGGTCAAAGAAGACCCGGTAAGCGCAGCGTCAACACCTGCCAGTCGTTACAACCGCGGGAGCTCCAGCTCCCGCGGTTGGCGCCTGCAGCGAGATCAGCCTTCCTTGAAGCCGTATTCCGGCACGTTGCCGCTGGCGCCGTAATATCTGTACGGCAGGAATTTTCCGGACATCGTGATCTTGACGCGGTCGCCCTTCGGATTGGCGACGCGCTCCAACGCCATGTCGAAGTCGATCGCCGACATGATGCCGTCGCCGAACTCTTCCTCGATCAGCGCCTTCCACGCCGGGCCGTTGACCATCACCAGTTCGTAGAAGCGATAGATCAAGGGATCGGTCGGCGGCATCGGCGTGCCGCGCATCGGCACTTCGTTCAGCATCGCGGTCTCGGACTTCGACAGGCCGAACAGTTCGCCGGCATTGGCCGCCTGCGGTTTCGTCAGTTTCATCTGGCCAAGGATGGAGCCGACGATCAGCACTTCGGAGTAGCCGCCGATCTTTTCGCAGATGTGTTTCCAGCTCCAGCCCTTCTCGCGCTTGATATCGAGCAGCTTTTCGGTGAGGTCTTCGCGTTTCATCTCTCGTCTCCCTGGGCGCATTGAATGCCAACCCTGAGCAAAGAGCATGCCATTAGACGTTGGGCGGTTTCGCCATTGAATTCTCCAGCCGCTCCAACTCCCCTGACAGATCCCGCTCGACATCCGCCACCCGCATCTCGATCACCCGGTAGTCGCGCGCCTCAAGCCAGGCCTGCCTCGCGGCACGGTCGGCGACGATGGCTTCCGACTCGGCGGGGTTGACCAGCTCGATCGCGATCCGGTGCGCGAAGGAGACGAAGTCCGGGATGTGGCGGCCGACCGGGGTCTGGCGTTTGAACTGCCCGGCGAAGCGGCGGTCGCGGGTCAACGCCTGCCACAGGATCCGTTCGGCATCGGTCGGGTTCCGGCGTAGCAAGCGGGCCAGTCCCCTGACGGTTCCGCTCTCCGAAGGCGCGGCCGCCTGGCCGTGTTCGGCCAGCAGCGCACGCAACCGCGTTGCCTGTTCACCGTCGAGCACCCCACCCTTGGCCGGGCCCTTGCGGCCCTCGGCGATCGCCATCACTACCCCGTGCAGGGTGTGCATGTCCTGCTTGGTCGGGTCCATCCGGGTGAAGATGTTGCGGAGGTTCACGAGCATGGTCTCGCGCTTCTCCGCCGGGCGGAGGAACTCGACCCTGTCGAGTTCCCGGACCAGATTGTCGAAGAAAGCCTGCATCTGGTGCTGGGACGCCGGCTCGGACCGTTCGGGCATCGCGAACGGCAAGGCGCCGCCGGTCGAAAGCTTGAACCACTCATACCCGATCAGGAGCACCGCCTGCGCCAGGTTGAGCGAGGCAAAACCGGGATTAACCGGGAAGGTGATGATCCGGTTGGCGAGCGCGACCTCCTCGTTCTGGAGTCCGTAACGCTCGCGGCCAAACAGGATGCCGGCCCCACCGCCGCCAGCGACATGCGCCACGATCTCGCTCGCCGCTGCCGCCGGCGCCACCACCGGCTTGGCCTGATCGTGGGCGCGGGCGGTGGTGGCAAACAGCAGCGTCAGATCGGCAACTGCCTGCTCGACGGTGTCGAACAGTTCGGCGCTTTCGAGGATCTGGTCGGCGCCGGCTGCCGCGCGTTGGGCTGCGACGTTCGGCCAGCCGTCGCGCGGGTTCACGATTCTTAAACGGGTAAGCGCGAAGTTGCCCATCGCGCGCGCGGCCATGCCGATGTTCTCGCCAAGCTGCGGTTCGACAAGGATCACAACAGGTCCGGCTAAGTCCAAACCAGATTTGGTTTTATCGGTGCCCGACCCGGACATTTCTCACGTCACTTTCTGATTCGACTTCTGAAGCTGATTCAACTTCTGAAGATTTTGAATCAGCTTGCGAAGCACCTGATTCAAAATCTCAGTGGCTGGCCACAGCAGCGGCCAGAATTCTCAAGCCAGATAACAGGCTTAGTAGCGTTTCCGAAAGTTCGTTCAAAGCCTCAATCGGGCTACGTCGCGCGATGCTTGTCTGCGCTCTACTTTCGGATAGGCTAACAATCACAAACAAAGCGAAGGCCAGCGTCGAACTCCTTAGAAAACTATGGGCCAGTGGCCACAGTGCCGGCCAGATCGCTAACCGCCTCGGGCACAGCCGCGACGCCGTGTGCGCCAAGTTGCTGCGCATTGGCTTGAAACGCGGGCACAAGCCGCCAACCGCAAAGCCGAAAATCGTGTCGGTGCCTAGGCGAAAGCCAGCGTTTATAGCGGCCTGTGCTCGCCCCCTTCAAAAGGTTGTATCTCCGCGAAAGCCAGTAGAGAGGCAGCCCAGGGAATTCACTAAGTCGCAGTTGAATGCAATGTTGGCTGAGGCCGTCGCCAACACGGCGCGACTGCCCCGATGACGCATTCAACGTTTGTAATTGCGAAGTGCTGCGTTTTCCGCAGAATTGCCGCTCTCGGGGGTAGGAACAGATGGGTGGGCTTGCTTTATCGCGAAATGTCACGAGGCCGAATGTGCTGAAAAATGGCGATAGCGGCTGCGGTAACGCTTCTTGCTACCCCACCTAGCGGTCTGGCAGCAGACAACAAGGCTTACATACTGAAAGCTACCGAAACTTTGCCACGCATATCTGGGCTCGTGATCAGGAAGAGACGGACCCGTCCCGTTCCGGAAGGCATCTTGACGACGTGGCAGGGCCAGACGCGGCCGATCATAGTGGACGTGGATATCGTGGCAGCAGGCGCTGAAGAAACCTATTCGTAGATGTGCGTGCTGACCAATGGGTCGGCATACGTGCGTCGGGTGATGAGCTAGCGGACTAGGATCATCATCTCAGTCGACCACCTCTTCATTTAGCTCGGAATCTCGCCCATCGGGACACGCCGTCCGAAAGGCTTACCCTACATTTCGCAGCACATGGCGGATGCCAGTCATCAGGAGGCCTCCATGCCGGAGATCAACACCAGGTTTCTGTTCACGCTCGCTCTCGAAATTCAAGTATCCAGTCTCGGCGATACTCCCTACGGCCGCCGACGCATGTTTCATTTTGATGGCGGCAGCTTCGACGGGCCGAAGCTTAAGGGCAAGGTTTTGCCAGGAGGCGGGGGTTGGTCGCTGATCCGCCGCGACGACGTGATGGAGGTGGACGCGCGCTTGATCCTCGAGACCAATGACAACCATCAAATCTACGCGGCCTGGAAGGGACTTCGCCATGGTCCGAAAGAGGTCATGGATCGCATCTATCAAGGCGAGATTGTCGACCCGGGCGCCTACTATTTCCGCACCACGCCTTACTTCGAGACGAGTTCAGAAAAGTACAGTTGGATGAACCGCATCTGCTCGATCGCCAGCGGCTCGCTTTCTGCGAATGCACGAACGCTAGATGTTTTTCAGGTATTGTAGTCGATGCATCAAACCCCCGCTTCTGACCGCACTTTTCGGACATGCCGACATAGTCTGACGATGTCCGCTCACCGGGGCAAAGCAGACATCCCGCCGCAAGGCCGCGACTTCCGCTCTTGACCCGGCGCGCGACATCACAAGAACTTAGTGTCTGTCCGGGAAGAAGTTGAATCCTATGAATCATTTGTGATTTAAGAGAGGTGGCCTGATTCGGAGGGGCCGCTGATGTGGACGAATGAAAATCGCGCGCGGTATGATCGCAGCCATTTGCGCTATCCCAGCGACCTCACCGACGACGAATGGAAACTGGTCGAACCGTTGATCCCGCCAGGCAAGCGCGGCGGCGACAAACGCACAGTGATCATGCGCGAGGTTGTGAACGGCCTCATGTATATTCTCTCCACCGGTTGTCAGTGGCGGGCCATCCCGAAAGACCTGCCGCCGCGCTCGACGTTGTACGATTATTTCGACCTGTGGAGTTGGGATCGCACGCTCGATCTCATACATCATGAGCTCTATGTAAAATGCCGCGAAGCGATTGGCCGGGAAGCCAGTCCCACCGCCGCCGTCATCGATAGCCAAAGCGTTAAAGGCGCTGAAAAAGATGCTATGGGGCAAGCGGCGAGACAGCTGTAAAATCGTCGCTTCGATCAACTTGCAATTGACGGAGCTCCAATGCAGAAACCCCACGACAACAGTAAAGCCAGTCCCGCCGCCTTCATGCAGGATAACACACTGATCGCGGTCATTGAACTCAGTTTATCAAACTGGCTGGTCGCCGGGCTGATACCTGGTGTTAGCCGGGAACCGCTGAAGAAATTGGAGCCGAACCCGGAAGTCCTGCTGAAACTGCTGCATGGCTGGCGGGACGAAGCAATTAAGGCCGGAAGGCCGATCACCCGGATTGCCGTGGCGTACGAGACTGGGCGCGATAGCTTCTGGCTGGCTCGCTGGCTGCGGGAGCGCGGCATTGATGCGCATGTCATCCACGCCACCAGCGTGACCGTATCCCGCGAACATCGGCGAGCTAAAACGGATCGGCTCGATGCGGCGATGTTGAAGCGCGGCTTCCTTGGTTGGCTACGTGGTGAGCGTGGCCATTGCACCGTGGCGATTGTCCCGACCATGGAGGAAGAGGATGCCAAACGCCCGCATCGTGAGCGCGAGGGATTGGTCCATGAACAAACCCGTGCGGTCAATCGTATGAAATCAGCCTTGATCCAGTTTGGCGTCCGTAACTTCAATCCCAAGCTACGCAAGGCGAGCGTGAAGCTGGAGACTGTCCGCACTCCAGAGGGCAAGTCCTTGCCGCCCAACACGATCGCCGCCCTTCGACGGGACATGGAGCGGTTGAAGATCATCAAGGACCAAATCAAGGCAATCGAGCAGGCACGGCTGCAGCAATTTGAACAAAAGCCGGAGGCTCTTGCGAACAGGATGGTTTATCTGCTGGTACGGATTTACGGGCTTGGTTTGGAGACAGCCGATCTTTTGGCGCATGAGCTTCTGTCTCGAACATTACGCGATCGCAAAGCTGTAGCCCGTTATGCCGGATTGACCGGCTCACCGGATGAAAGCGGCTCAAAGCGACGAGAAAAGGGCCTTTCCCGCTCGGGTAACGTGCGGGTACGTAAAATCATGATCCAGCTGGCCTGGCGCATGGTGAAGTTCCAGCCCGACAGTGCTCTGGTACAATGGTTCAAACAACGCACCGAGAATGCAAAGGGATCACGCAAGCCGATGATTGTAGCGCTTGCCCGCAAGCTCATCATTGCCCTGTGGCGCTATGCGAATGACGGCGTCATACCGGAAGGCTTCAGGCTGCATTCAGCGGCGTAACCGGCAACAGGAAGGAAGAAGAAATACGAGGTTTTGGCACCTCGGCGCGCATAGCGACGAAACGGCCAAAAAACGATCCGAGGTAGCGGTAGCCCGCCGTCCCCCCATGGTTTCTGCACCGGGAAAAAGAATGGGCTGCTGCTGCTTCGGAGCCTCGCCTTCGATGCGCATAGTTGCATCATGGTTCGGATCCAACGGATCCACCGTATATAAGGATGTGGCGGTCGGTTTTTTACAACCATCGTCAACTTGAAAGCGGGCTCCACCTCGTGTCGCTGTGTTGTTCTTAAGTCAAGTGATCGGCCGCCGCCGCCTGACTCGTGGGGGTCAATCGGCGTCGGCCGATCACCACCCAATCGCCAGTACGAGTGGCACGAAAAAAGGAAGCACCATGAATTAGCACTTGACTTCAAACGTCCCATATAAGGGGGGCTTCGATTGATCCGCCGGGCTACGACGCGGGAAAGAAGATCAAGGGCAAGAAGCGGCACATTCTCGTCGATACGCAAGGCCTGTTGATTCATGCCATCGTTCATGCCGCTGACATTCAGGATCGCGACGGCGGCGTATTCGTCATGGCGACCATGTTCGGCATGTATCCGTTCCTGATGAAACTCTACGCCGATGGCGGCTATCAAGGCCCGCTGTTTCGCCGCGCCGTGGCAAAAATAATGGCGCGAGTAAATGTGGAGATCGTCAAGCGTTCCGATCACGCAAAAGGATTTGTCGCCCTCCCGAAGCGGTGGGTCGTCGAACGAACGTTCGCATGGCTCGGGCGGTGCAGGCGTCTCGCCAAAGATTGGGAGAATCTCAATCGCAAGGCGCTCGCATTTCTGCGCCTCGCTTCAATCAGGCTCATGCTGAGAAAACTATGCAATCCCGCATGATCTCTCCGGACAGACTCTTAGCGAGAGGTTCACCGCAACTAATCTTCCAACCAACCTTTCACCGGTTGGCTTCCCATAATTAACTCGGACAACGCTTCTGGATAAGCACGCTGAAATGCAAGCTCCATTTGGCAGCGACGCTCAACGAGATACGCAACAGCAATCAACAGTAGGATGCTGCACGCGAGCGCAAAAAATACTAACGCCAACCTTCGTAAATCATTGAGCAACCCTTTCTGTAAGCGGGGGATTGGGTTCTAACAGGGTCGGACTGAAAAAGCGCGGTCAGCTTGGCATCCGTAGTCTTCGGCATTATGCATCATGAGCCGCGAATAGCCAGCCAAGTCGGCGGCCAATATCGCCGACAACCTGCGCTCGACTGGTCGCTTATGCGCCATGGCCCGCAACCCAAATTGGCCCCGGCCGGTACCAGACAACAGACGTTCATCCCGCGGATCGGATGCGTCGCGGGTCGGTATCTCGGTTCGAGGCGACGTAGTCGATCTCGCCGCGCGTAATGCCGATGTCCATTAGCTCCCTATCATTTAGGTTGCAAAGATCGGTTCGCAGCCGCTCCCATTGGCACCATTCTTGAAACGCACCCCAAAAATTGTTGAAGGCGCTGGAGACTGGGGACGTCGATGCGGTTGTCTGGGTTAAACCTGTTGTACTGTGGGTCGTGCTCATTGCAGCACCTCCTGGGTGCGTCATTGTCACCCAGACAAGGTGCCAAGACATCGATGCGCGCGCTTGACGTGCGGCTTACATTTTCCTCACCGGCAGCTTATTCTTTGCTTTCGAAGCGGTTTAGGAGCCGTGATGATCGGAGACCGCCTGAGGGATTGGTAACTTGCGCTATCTCTTCGAGCAGTACGCATTCGACACTGACCGGCGCGAGCTGCATCGCGGGGCGGACGTCATCTCCGTTGCGCCACTGGTATTTGATTTGATCGATTACCTGATCCGCAACCGAGATCGCGTCATCAGTAAGGACGAGCTCATTAAAATGATTTGGAACGGCCGCATCGTGTCCGATGCGGCGCTGACAACGCGCCTGAATGCCGCCCGGAGCGCGATCGGCGATTCCGGTGAGGAACAGCGCCTCATCAAAACACTGCCACGAAAGGGCTTCCGTTTCGTCGGCACAATCCGGGAAGCTCAAAGGCCCGCAAGCGTGGCGGTCACCGATACTCCGACGCAACAGCCGAAACCCACCCTCCCGCTCCCCGATAAACCCTCCATCGCTATTCTGCCATTCATCAACATGAGCGGTGATCCGGAACAGGACTACTTTGCCGATGGAATGGTCGATGACATCATCACGGCGCTGTCTCGTTTCAAGGCGCTGTTCGTCATCGCCCGCAACTCGAGCTTCACATACAAGGGGCGCGCTGTCGACGTGAAGCAGGTCGGGCGGGAGCTTGGAGTGCGCTACATGTTGGAGGGGAGCGTTCGTAAGGCGGCAAACCGGGTGCGCATCACAGGACAGCTCGTCGATACCTCCACCGGCGCACATCTTTGGGCTGATCGATTTGAAGGTGAGATTGAAGATATTTTCGACCTGCAAGACAGAGTAACCCAGCAAGTTGTTTGAGCCATTGCGCCGGAAATCGATCGTGCAGAGATGGAGCGAGCAAGCCGAAGAACAGGCGGTAGCATCGATGCAGTGACCGAGACTTATCGTGGCCTTCCCCACATTTACTGGCCCACAAACCCAGAGAATAACGACGCCGCCTTTCAACACTTCAAGAACGCGATAGCGGTTGACCCGACCTTTGCACCCGCTTACGGCGGCGCTACGTCATGTTTGTTGTGGCGACGAAGCAATCGGTGGCCTGCCGACATTGCGGCCGACGACCGGCAGCTTTTGAGTTTCGCTGAACGCGTTAAGGAGTTGAACACGGATGAAGCACTCGCTCTGAGCACCATAGGCTATGCACTGTTCCATAATCATTTGGACTTTGATGCTGGCATCGAACTGGTCGACCGGGCTATCCGATCAAACCCAAACTATACGTCCGCGTATCGAAGGAAAGGAACCTTGCAAGTTTGGGACGGCGGCTCGGATGCAGCGATTGCTAATTTTGAGCACGGCATGCGGCTTAGTCCGCGTGATCCACTTTCCTTCATTTCGATGATCGGAATTGCTTTTGCGCACTTTAATGCTTGTAGGTATGGAGAAGCGGCAGATTGGGCGGACAAATCCATTCGAACCTTTCCTTATTATTACATTGGGGGGCTACAAGTAGCGATTGCGTGCTACGTGGGTGCAGGAAGATTGGAGGACGCTCAGAGAGTAGTGGCCGATTGTCTCCGGCTGTCGCCCGATTGGCGTCGTGACCGAGATGCGAAGTCTGGTCCACGCTCGCCCGAAGTCCGAATGAAATTTCGCGAAGCGTTCCTGAGGGCTGGACTACCAGAATAAGTACGACGCGCCATCTCGCAGCGTTCCTGCGCATCGGCCCCGGTTTTGGACCGCGGCCCCATGTCCGTTGATAGGGGCAAAGCGGATCTCGCGCTTAGTCGCGGGAACCCCGTCCGTTTGTTCATTTTTATGCTTTCGCTGCGGAACGAAATGTTTGGCTGCGCGTTCGTGCGAAAATGATGGGGCTGCCTGCCTGTGTTCAAGAACCGCGACCACGCGCGCGAAGCAGCAGCGGCGCTGCTCAAAATGGCAAAGACCACCTCCGATGCCGCCGTTGCGGCCGGGCTTGTTGAAGCCGCCGCCAAACTCAAAGACGAAGCTGGCGAGCTACCCCCGCCTGTGAGTGTCAAAGCGCCAGACGTGCAACCCGAGGGAGAACCACCTGAGGGCGCAGGATGAAGGCCGGCCAACGTTACCGCCACTCCTCCTCGCGCTCCCGGCGCACCGTCTCGCTCGCCGGGTTCTTCGTCTTGAGCCACGCCATCGATGGCCCGCTGTGATAGGGCGCATCCACTTCGTGTCCTGTGTGACCGCCAACAGGCGCGCGCCCTCACAACACTGCGGTGGTGTGTCGTGGCGATGATGTGCAGATTTGTCACACACGCTGGGAATGCGCGGTCGTTCTCCCTGTGTTCGCTAGACATCATAACTGTGGCAGCTGCGGAGGCGTATGCTGGTTTTCGGGTCGGGGACGACAGCTGAATGCCTTGTTGGGGAGCCGACATGCCAGCCTATATCCACCATCACGACGCCGAACCACCCTTCATCATCTGTCCAAGCTGTGTGGGCCTGTCGATGTGCGTCAAGGACGTCGCACCGCATTGGAGCATGGCGAAGATCGACTTTACCTATGAATGCTCCGACTGCGGCGCGGAAGTGCGACAGACCGTGACGAAGGCGGATTTGCTGAACTAGATTTTTAGCTTCGTAGGGTGGGCAGCGAGCGCAAGCGTTTCATCATCTCTTGCGCTATGCCGATGCCGGGTGCGGCGCGGGGGGTCGTTGCCCACCCTACGAACCCAGGTCGCCCAACGGCGCGCATGACAATGGGAATCGAGAAATGAAGAAATTCTTGCTCGGAACAGTCGGGTTGGTTGCTTTTGGGGTGGCGGCTCCCGCCACGGCTGCTGATTTGGCTCCGTATACCAAGGCTCCCACACCAGCTCCATCCGTGTCGCCGATTTACGACTGGACCGGCTTCTACATCGGCGCTAACGGAGGCTGGGGCTCCAGCCATAGCTGTGTGGATTTCCTCCACGTGACTGGCGTACAATGCTGGTAAACGGGCGCGTGCGGCGCCGCGTGATGCTGGTTGCCGCGACCGTTGCGGGCACGCTGGCCCTTGCGCCCGGCCCGGTTTCCGCCGAAGGCCTGTTCGACTTCTTCTTCGGCGGCGCGCAGAAGCAGCAGGCGCGGCAGGCGCCGCCGCAAGCCAATTTCTTCTCCGATCCGTTCGGGCTGAACCAGCAGCCGCAACAACAGGCGCCAGCGCCGCGCGTCGTCGGCTATGGACCTGCGTTTTGCGTGCGCAGCTGCGACGGCAAATATTTTCCGCTGACCTTGCGCGGCAACGCCACGCCGGTGGGGCTGTGCCAGGCGTTTTGTCCGGCGAGCGCCACAAAGGTCTATTACGGCGGCAGTATCGATGACGCAACCGCCAGCAATGGCGAGCGCTATGCCGATAGCGAGAACGCCTTTGCCTACCGCAAAGCACTGCGCGCCGACTGCACCTGCAACGGCCGCGCCCCCTCAGGGCTGGCGCCGGTCGATCTCACGCTCGACACCTCGCTGCGCCCCGGCGACGTGGTTGCCACCACCGATGGCCTGGTTGCCTTCACCGGCGTCAGGCTCGGCGCCAGCCAGACCGCCGACTTCGCCCCCGTGGCGTCCTATCCGGGGCTGACCGCCGACGTCCGCGCCCGGCTCGGCGAGATGAAGGTGGCCCCGGTGACCGCTGAAATGGTCAGCGAGGCCTCGCTTCGCTCGCAATGAAGGAAAAGCCTGCCGCCCACAATCACGCCGATCACATTCGGCGCCGCCAGATATTTCTTTTTTCGTCGATCGCGGCGCGCGCGGCGGCGTATGGTCGAACAAGACCGTGCTGCGCATGATGGCTCGGCTCGGGTTGAAGGGCTGAAATCGGAAGCGGCACTCCTCATACACGCCTGCACGAGAAGAGTGTTTTGAAAATCAATTTTGAAATAAAAATCAGAAACGGAATCGACAAAACGTCGATCCGACGCGTGCCACATCCTGACGATGCGCCAGGTGGGCCCGCTGAGCCTTCTGGATGAAAAGGCCTGGCGCGCGCCTAGCCGTCGCCAGCATCGCCAGCAGCACGTTCGCACAGCCAGAACAAAACGCGGCAGAATCTGACCAGCGCCGCGATGAGCGGGACCGGCCATCAAGCGTGTACGATCAACCCTGCACCCTCATCCACCCATCCCGGTCCAGCACCACCATTTAGGATTGAGGGTGCCGGGTCGGCGCACGAGACCGGAGTTACTCACCAGCACAGAGGCTCTGGCGCAGGCCAAGGCGTTTGCGCGAAGCGAGCGGGATAAGGGATCAGGGTAGAGTTCTATTGCTGGCGGGGCGGGAGCACGGCCGGTCCATCCCATTCTCGGACATCGGCGGGGAAATATATACTGGACCGCTCCATTGCCTTCCGAGCATCGAGCTTGCCGCTACACTGCGGTGGTCTGATCCATGGGGCCTTTGGCATGGATAGCCGTGAATGCACTCGTCGGGGGACGCGGCGTCGTGAACATTTCGGACATCGCGTCTGCATCGCCTATAGATCCCTCGGTGCATTGAGAGTCAGCTACGAGCAAGCCCTGATACGAACCTTACGTATCGTAAGGCTAGCATCAGAATCGACAAATACGCCTTCTATTGTTTTGATTTTTTCGGCGCGCGCTTTTTTGGTCCAGCCCCGATGGACGACTGGGCATCGTCCCCATGGCAGGGCCAAGCATCTCTGAATGCTTCGATAGCGATGGTGAGCCCCGGTTCATTCACTCGATCCGGATTGTTATCAAGATACCGCAGAAGGACCTTGGCACTCTGCAAAATGCTGCCTTGCGCGGGGGGGCACCCACGTACGTCAGCTGGCAGATTTGGTGAAAAGATCACCGCAGTCTCGATCATTCCCTCACATGCGCCGGCGGACCGAGCTTCGTCCCGATCGCGAAACGAGTTCTGAACAAGTAGCTGGCAAGATCTCTGCGCGTCGGTTCCTTTATCGACAACCGTGGCGCTTACCCTTCCGATGATCGAAAGGACTAGGCCAGCAACAATGATATAGACCCGCATTGGCGTCCCCCGAACCGGCGCAATAGCTTACACGCACTTGATTTGCCGCAATGGAGCGGCTGCCCGCGCCGCGCCGTTCCAGGCGGCTCGGACGGTTTAGCTCAAAACAAGGGTCTGATCCATCGCCCCCAAATGCGGGAACTAGGGGCGCGGTTCATCATTTTTGCGCAGCCGAAAGAGCGCTTTGTCGGCTTGACAAACACGCAGCTTACGCGCCGTGACGCGTTGAAGGTCGGCTTGCACCCGATCATGATCGCGGGCCAACCACAGGCGGCGATCAGTGCATCGATGGCATAAATCTCGATCCGGCGCGCCCGTTCTGTATTAATTGACCACAGACAAATTCTAGAGAGCGTCTATCATCCTGCCGCGTACGCGAGGCGCATTGATCGATTGATGTCGATGCTCGGCCTCGAGGCAGCATCAAGAATTGCCTATCGGTGACCTCCGTCTCAAGGTACGAGCGCTAGAGACTGTGCATCGCGCCGTTACGGCCATTCCCGAAGTGCACGATCCGTTTTGGCGAACCTTCCTCAACTGCGCCAAGCGGGACTCGTCCTCGGAAGGTTCCTAACATGAGCCTAGCCATGAATACCACCTAAGCACCCACGAAGTGGAGCTGCCTTGCTGCGGCGCGCCGCGGACATTTGCACGATCTCCCAGCCCGTTCATTAATCAGGTGAGGCAGCACACGAATGCCGGTCGTATTGAGCCGCGCGTCCTCGAAGGACGCCGCTCGCTTAAACTCGTTAAAGACCGCGCACCTATCTAGACGGCCAGGAAAGCTGGATGAACTCAATACTGAGGAGCCTAGCCTCGATCGGGTTCAAGCTGCACCGTTTTTCGTCCACCGTTCAGTTCTCTGAGCTGGTTTACGTATTCCTCAGGCATTAACAGATGAAATGGAGCGTACAGGCCCATAAAAGTCGCTATGCGGCCGAGAAAAGCAGTGCAGTTGGTGGTTGCCGCATTCCACACCGGCGAGATCTCCTGGAGATGTTTGATATAAGCAAAGACCTTCTCGGCGTCAGCCTCATTCAAATAGACACGATAGCTCGCCGTTAAATATTGCTCATCAAGATCGCCATAGCTCGCCCCTGTCTCAGAGGGAACAAATATGATGTGTCCCAAGATGTACGGCAGTGTGTCGCCAGCCGGAGCCAAACCCGCGACCTCGACCTCCTTTTCGCTCGTCTTTCCGTACCAGATGAATGCATGACCGTAGGTTGCTGCCGTGCGGGCACGAAAATCAACGTAGTAGGGACCTCTGGCCGTAGCTCTTTGAATTGGCTTTACATCTGATCTGGCCGGCGGGGCACTGCGCGTAACAGCAGCCATGATCTCAGCATGCTTCGCCGCCGATCTAGGAAAAGCGTCCTGTTGCTGATGGTCGGAGCGCGCCATGAGTTGTTGTGCGCTACTGCTCCCGGCCCCCAGGCTCACGGCGGCCGCAAGCACCGTGACCCCAGCAAGACGCTGCAGACTTGGATATTTCCGAGTCACTCCTAGCATCTTCGAATCCTCGTAGATCAAAGACCGGATGCCTATCTATCCCAAACGAACGCCGCCGACGCACGAATAGATATTAGATCAACCTTTGGTAACTACCGGGGCCGCAACCGGATATTTGCCTACCGGGCTCTTGCCGACGGGATATTTGCCCAAGGGATATTTGCCGACCGGCGCAGCCACCGGTTGAGGCTGAGGCCGTGGGAGGTCGGCAGCAACTGCTGTTCCCACGAAAGCTAGAGAAGCGACGCCGAGGATCACGAATTTCAACATCAAGATCTCCCACTGTGGTTTGGAATTCACCAATCGACAGATAACCTGGAGCTCGCCACGGCAGCAACAAATAGACTGAGGAATTAGCGGTCCAGACAGCCGTTTTTTGTCAGATGTTGCGAAAATGGCACGAAATTTGAGGCTTTTCGCTTTGTGGTCTCTCAGTTCCTAGATCTGTCAGAACCTACTTCAGAGTACCGACGGGAAGACCCGGCCAGTCCTCGCCATATACGCGCGATAGCTGTCGCCAAAGGTCTCCAACTAGTTGCCGTGCCAGACGGCGCCTTCGTTTGCCCCCGTGAGGGCTAGTTACGCGGTAGTAGAGGTATGAGCCGTTTGTGACCACAAGCAGTCAGCGCCCGATCCCTTAGCTCGTTTGGATCACGCTCGCCCAACTTCGCAATTTCGATGATGCATTTGGCGACGGCCCCTAAACAACGCTCGATTGTCCGGCTTCATCAAGGACTTTGCAGGCGGCCTCGAACGCTTCGCCCATGGCTTTTGTTGCTTGGTCATCAAACTCCGAACCCAGTTCAGTCTCTTTGACGAACATGCCGACGGATGTCCTCCTAGGAAGAAACGGATCGATGGATTGGAACTGGAGCAGGTCAGGCGGCCTCCACGGTTGGTTGAAGTTGGACGGTGAAGCCGAGCTTCTTGAGGCGAGTGACCAGTCGGCTGGCTTTGACCTCGATAGGGCGTCGATCGAAGTAGCCGGCCCCGAGGTCGTGGTGTTCGGTGCCGTCCTTGAGGATGTGATAGATTGCCGTGAGGATCGATGCGGCGACGGCACAGATGGCCTTTTGCGGTCCGCGCCTGCTTTGCAGGTGGAAGAACTGGGCTCGGTAGTAACTGTCTTTCTTGCGCTTGGCAGCCCAGGCGCATTGCACGAGCATGGTTTTGAGCCAGGGCGCTCCCTTGCGCAGGCGCGAGGATTTGCGCTTGCCGGCGCTTTCGTTCTGCCCGGGGCACAGGCCGGCCCAGGCGACGAGATGGCCGGCGGTCGGGAACCGGCCCATGTCGCAGCCGATCTCGGAGAGAATCGCCGGCGCTGCCACGGTGCTGACCCCTGGGACTGTGTACACAAGCTCGATCAAGGTGCGAAAGGGCACTTGGTTGGCTCCGGCCCCGGAGTCCATGCACCCAATTCGCCGATCGATTTCCTGATCGATCTTTCGGATCGTGTCATCCAGGCCATCCCATTGGCGCAGGTGGAGTTCGAGCAGGAAGCGGTGGTGATCCGTCAACCGCCCATGCAGCGCATCGTAGAGCTCCTTCGGCGTCGCCTTGATCTGCTTGCTGGCGAGATCGGCCAACTTACGCGGCTGGCGCACGCCGGCGATCATCGCCTCGATGATCCGCCGCCCGCTCGCGCCCATGATGTCGGAGATCACCGAGTTCGAGCTTGATATTGGCTTCCGCCAGCGTCTTCTCGATCCGCTGCACATGCCGCGTCTGCTCGCGTACCAGCTGCTTGCGGGTGCGCGTCAAGGCACGCAGCTCCTGCATCTCTTCCAGGGGGACGAAGCTCGCCTTGATCAGCCCGCAAGCCAAAAGGTCGGCGATCCACATCGCGTCGTTCATGTCGGTCTTGCGTCCGGGGACGTTCTTGATGTGCGCCGCATTGGCGACGGTCAACTCGAACTGCCCCTCGCCAAGGATCCTGAACACCGGCATCCAATAGACCCCCGTCGCCTCCATCGCCACGTGCGTGCACCGGCATTCTTCGAGCCACGCTCTCAGTTCCGCAAGTTGCTCCGTCGTGGTCGTAAAGGTTCGGCACTCTCGCTTCGTCTTGCCGTCGGCTACAATCCGCACACAAGCCACCACCGTGTCCTTGTGCACGTCCAACCCAGCCACCCGCTCGTACAGGATGTCCATGTTCTTCTCCTTCACGCTGCGCCGGCGGCATAGGCGCCTGTTAGAAGAGAATCCTAGGAAGCGTGCTCCAGGGCGATGCTGCCCATCCGCGCCAGTGAGGGTCATCCAGGCTACCCGGGTCCAACTCGCAACCGGGCTCTCGCGCACCAGGGAGAAACCGACCTCTTTGCCGACGGCCTTCCAAAATACCGCACCGGCCTGCGATCGAACAGTTTCATCCAATCCGGGTCGGCTTCTCAACACCGGTCCCAACTCGCAATGGCAAACCAGCCGACGCGCATTACGCCGACCTGCATCCGATGGGAAATTACTTCATCATGGCGATGGGCCATGTCCTCCCGGTGCCCGCGAACACGGTCTGGGATCCCGATGTCCTGAAGCTCCCGGTCGCATCGTCCTACAGGCGCCCCCTTAATGCTGCACAATACGCCAGGCTTCAGGTCGCGCTGAGGGAAGCGCAGGCGCGAAAGCAGCCCTACTGGAATGCGATCACGAACAACTGCAATCATTTCATTGGTGAACTGGCGCAGGCCGTCGGGCTGCGCGTGCCGTCGGATTTTCAGCTCTCGTATATGTTCGTCCGTCGTTGCGACGGATGAATGAACACAGCGGGGGCGCGGCCTCCGTCGGTGGGTTGCACGGATCCTCAGGCGTGCAATAAAATGCAGCCGGCGACCGGCACGGCCGACTTTAATCCCGGTCGCACTGCAGTTGATTGAGCATTGAAAAAGCGAGGCCGGAGGCGATAGGGCCTTTTTCAGAACGGTGCGGCATCCATTGTTTTCGCTGCCGGCAAGTCCGCAGGGAATCCGGCAGTCCCTGGGAGACCCCGCCCGTCTGTCGGGTCTTGTCTGGAGAGGACTTCGAAAATGACGCCTGTTCTAGCCAAGGCTGTCCTGGTTCTGTTGGGCATCGCTTGGTACGTGATCCGCTACCCTTACGAACGGCGCGCGAAACGTAACCCAGTGGCGCGGACCGAACGAGGGCCGCGCGAATATCTGCTGATGGCTATATCCGCTGCAGGATTCGGGCTATTGCCCTTCTTCTACATCTGCTTCGGTTTCCCGCGCTCGGCTGACTATACGTTTCACCCGGCTCAGGCTTGGCTTGGCGTTCTGGTCGCCCTTGGCTCGCTCGTCATCTTTCGCTTGACGCATCGGGCGTTGGGACACTTCTGGTCGGTGAGCCTAGACGTGCGTGAGCAGCACGCTCTCGTGACAGATGGAATCTACCGCTACGTGCGGCACCCGATGTATGCGGCTTTCTGGCTCTGGGCGATTGCCCAGGCGCTGCTTTTGCCAAACTGGGTGGCGGGATTCGCTGCGATGATAGGTTTTGGCGTGCTGTTTTTCGGTCGCCTGCCGCACGAGGAGCAGCTTATGCTCAAATCGTTCGGCGACGACTATCGCAAATACATGGAGCGAACCTATCGGCTGGTGCCCGGAATTTACTAAACGGGCTGATTTGCCTGCCGGCTACATTCGCCTGGACCTGGCAATTAGCTCATTTAGCCGGCCCTGCGAAGGGCCGGCCACCTTTTGCGGAGGTTTGCTTCGCTTGAATTTTCGTGATGACCCGGGGCATGAGCTCCGCGGCTATTTTGGCATGCGCTTCGGGTGTGAAGTGGATATGGTCGAAGCTGTAGTAATCGTCCGGAAAAACGGGATCGAAGACGATAACCGCGATCCGACGGCTCCGCAGATGATCTGTTATCTCAGCGATGTTGTTGGCCCGTCGTTCCGCGGACACAAAAAAACGCCGGTCGTTTGCTCCCGGTTGGAGAATCACGAGGTCCGTCCGGTCGGGGACAGCGGAATCAAGGCGTGCGAGCATGCCAGCCGTGGTGTCGAACGGACGGCCCGAATTCGTTATCTGCACCGCATAGCCCGCGGTTCTGAGCATTTGCTCTAAAACTTGAGGGTAGGCCTGTTCCGAGCTGACAATCCAACCGGAGGTGTTGCTAGCGCCGATCGCCACAACCCTGAGTGGATCTGCCCAAGCGAACTCAGCCAGGAAAAGCAAGGCTTGCGTGCAGACCAGGATGGTCCAGCCCGGTCTCGAAACCCGTATCGCGCCGGATAAGTTCAAGCTGCAGCTCCTTCGAGAGAGAACAAGTAACAAAACCGAATAGACTTGCCCAGTTCGACCCATGATAGTCTAGGCCAGACCCAGCTGAAGTCACGCGGGCGAAACAGAAATTAGAGGGTCATCGCTCGGATCGGCCGGTCATTCCCGCCGCAATAGCTGTCGGAGGTCGCGTGCACCGGTGCTAGTATCGCTGCTTTGGCGGGTTCACGGCCGAAGATAGCGCCGCGAGCAGACATCCGATATGATACGCAAGCAGCCCGCAACTGCCGGAGGCTCTTGAATTTGCAGCAGAATGATAGTTCTGTGATCGGATCGCGTCTCGTCTTCCATTTTGGCGGCTACGACCCCGTTTCGCCGATGAACACGTACTTGCGCTTCGTTCGTGAGCTGCAGCGGTTTCGGCAAACATGGTCGGTGACGAGCTTGGCCTCCGCGCCATCGGTCGCGGCCGACCGGGCAAAATGGAGGATCGTTTCGAACGGCCCAAACTGGCGGGTGGAAACCGATCTTCAATTGTTTCGGTGGGACGACATTATAGGCTGTTTATGCTCGTCGGCCCGTGTGGTGGCGCCTTCCGATGGGACTGCTCGCTTTCGCTGACTTCGTCGCCGGAGGCGCTCTCCGCGGCTACGCTCGTACCAACTGGCGCTACGCCCTGTTCTTTCTTTATCCTTACCTCCTCCTTTTGATGATGCTGCTCGCGTCATGTTACGCGGGCGAGTTTGCTGCGCGCACGAGCGGATCGATCGCCGTCGGCATCGCGGCAGGAGTTCTGGCCCTTATTGCATTTTATCTCGGCCCTGGACGATGGACCTATCTGCAAATCGCCTTTGACGACTGGATATTCTCGCGCTCGTACATCCGACACAACGATCCGGAGCTCGAGCGCCGGCTTGATGCCGCGGCCGACGAGATCATCTCAGCAGCCCGTGCCCGGTCGGTCGACGAGATCCTTCTCCTCGGTCACAGTCTCGGGGCGGTGTTGGCCGTTGACGTGCTGGATCGGGCTCTCCGGCGAGAGCACGATCTCGGATCCCGCGGTCCGCGGCTTGCCCTCGTAACGGTCGGATCCTCGATTCTCAAGATCGGACTGCACAGCGCCGCTGGTCGCCTGCGCGACGCGTTAGCGCGGGTCTCACGATCGCCCGGCGTTTGTTGGGTCGATTATCAGGCGCTAATGGATGTCATGAATTTCTACAAGACGGATCCCGTACGCGAGTGCGGATTGGAGCCCACCGGCCGACCAATCATTCGAAGGGTCCGGATCAGTCATATGCTCGAACCAAAAAGCTATCGTCGGGTTCGCCGCAACCTGTATCGGCTCCATTGCCAGTTTGTCAGCGGCAACGAACGCCGCGCGATCTACGACTATTTCATGCTTGTATGCGGTCCCCTTTCGGCGGAACAGCAGGCCCGCTTGCGCGAGGGCCCTGCGTTGGCGATCGGTGACAATGGAAGGTTGCTCCACGCCGCGGGACGCACGCACGTCACACTCGGTGGCTAGAGGTTGGTCACGCGAAGGAACCGAGACATGCCCAAGGTGGAAATCACAAAATTGGGATCCGACTTGCTCCCAGCCACGAAAATGGCTTGACGTACCGGTCGAACAACCGAGCTAGCGATCAATTTGAAGACCGCAAAGGCGCTTGGCGTCATCTCTCTAAATGTCAATCCACCATTTCAGCCGGGAGCGATTGACACAATCCGCGCGACAAATGGTGGGGCCGCGCTCTTTTTGGTGCGATTATTGTCGCCTTGATCTACGCGGTTCCTTTGCACAAGCGCAGTCTACGATCGAGGTCATTGGACATAGCTCACTCCCGCGTTGAAATAATCAATTGCCTGAGCGGGGATGTTATCAGGCGTCAAAAGTCGTCCGCTGTGAGCTACCTCACACTTCGTCCGTGAGATCGAGGCGGCGGCCGACAAGATCGGCATGAAACTGGTCGTCCGATCGATCGACCGGTGTGGCCAGCTCGACTCTGATTTTCAGCCTGAAAGCGGAAGGCGCGCAGGCGCTAGTGGCGCGGCCCTTCAGCGGCCAGCGATCGGAGGCATCGCGAACTTTGCCGTCCATCAAACTGCATCTTGATGAGTTAATGGCACAAGCCCCGTGGCCCTCACCGGAGGCATACCGTCCAGCTCGGCAATCCGACGGTCAATCTCACTGATCACGTGCTTCGAGAACGGCCCGAGGTGCATGTACAGCGCCATCAGCATCACGATGTAACGGAGCGCGCCTGGATTGGTCTTGGCGACCTCGACGAAGGTCGTCCAGAACGGCTCGCGAACCTCCGGGAGGGCACGCATGATCTTGTGTACGCTGTCGATGCCGCCAAGCCTCTTGCGCACGTCGCCATCCGGCAGGTCGCGGCGCCGGTCGGACCGGTCGAGCATGACAGCGAGCCGCGACAGCCGTCCCGCATATGCCGTCGGGCTGAATACGTGTCCGAGCACGGCCTTGTAATCCGCAAGGATGTCGCGAAGCGGACGCTTGGTATCGAAATTGCAGCCGAGCGTGCATTGGTCACCTGCCTGCTCGACCTTCATGAGGTCATGGCCTTTGTGCAGGCGGCCTTCCTTGGCTAGCCGCCGCGTCAGCTGTGTGCCGGGCAGCGCATAGAGCAGTCCAACCATGCAGACCGGAATGTTCGCCTCCTCGATGAAGTCGATCATCGCCTGTCCCATCGAGACTTTCTCGGTATCGAACCCGACGATGAAACCCGCGGTGACGAACATGCCGTAGCCGTAGATCTTATGAATGCACTCGGCGATGTTGCGCCTGGTGTTCTGTTTCTTCTTCATCTGCACGAGGGTCTCCGGATCCGGGCTCTCAATGCCGACGAAAATCCCGAAGAAGTTCGCGTCCTTCATTGCCTGCAACAGCTCGCTGTCGTCCGCGATATTGATCGAGGCTTCCGTCGTGAACTCGAACGGATAGTCGTGCTCTTCCAGCCAGGCTTTGAGCCGCGGCAGTAGGGTGCGGAGGTTTTTCTTGTTGCCGATGAAATTGTCGTCGACGAAATCGACATGCCCGCGGTAACCGTGATCGTAGAGCGCCTGCAGCTCGGCGAGAATCTGATCGTTGGTCTTGGTGCGTGGCACGCGACCATACAGCTCGATAATATCGCAGAACTCGCAGGTGAATGGGCAGCCACGCGAATATTGCACGCCCATGAAGAGATAATGATCAAACTTGATCAGATCGTAGCGGGGCATCGGGCTGAGCGTGACGTCAATCTTGAATTTCTCGGCGATGAACACGCCCTTGCGCTCGCCGCTTTCCCAGGCCGCGATGAATTGCTTGATGACTTGCTCGGCCTCGCCGATCACCTGGAAGTCTGCTTCCGTGTAAAGGTGTGGGCTGGAGGAGACGTCAGGCCCCCCGACACATGCTGGCTTGCCATGCAGGTGGGCGAGATCGATCAGGTTGAGAAAATCAGGCTGCTGGTTGAGCATACCGCCGATCATTACGAGATCGGCCCAATTGAGGTCCGCGTCCGTCAAAGGCTCGGTGTTACGGTTGACGAGACGAATGTCCCAATGCTTCGGCAGCATGGCGGCGACGGTGATCAGCCCGAGCGGCGCCGCCGGATACTTCGCGCCGAGGAGTTCGCAAGCTTCCGTATAGTTCCAGAACGAGTCCGGAACGAATTTCGGATAGATCATTAGGACGCGGCAGGGAATAATCGTCATGTTGCTCCGGCCAGTACCTTGATGTCACAACGCAGCTTGTCAGGGCTCAAAAGTTCCATTCGCTCGTCGATACAGGGGTTAAGTGCTGAAATTGTGGAAGTGTGCAACTGAGTTCCGTTCGCGCACCTAACAGTTCGACGGCCGATTGGCAGACGATCTTTCGCATAACGCCTGCGACGTCGCTTATCCGTCGAACGGCGGGGAGCCGTCAGGGCCTCGCCCAGCGCCAACCGACCGGGGGTCCACAAAGCCCACCAAGGCACCCTCCAGAACGCACCACTGTCTACGGCTGGGGCGCCTGACCCGGTCCCGAGGCTATGGATGGGGTCTCTGGTGCTGCCCGCCAGCGGGCAGAGCATGCCGCTACCACCGTTCGGGCGGCCCCCGGGTACCCGGTTCCGGGTTAACGCGAGGTTAACGTGATCCAAATGGACCCGTCTTCGGCTTCTGCGCCATGATCAGGCGATGATGAGAAAGACAGGCAAGCGCACGCCGTGGCAGAGGATCGGCATCAGTCGGGCGACGTAGTGCCGCCACCGCAAGCCGACCAAGAAGCCGAAGACGCGCAAGGTGGCCGCTCCCGCTGCGAAGGCCATCGGCAGTCGGCTTCCCAAGACGCAGCGTAGCCCCGGCCACCATCGTCTCAGGAAGCTCGGCTTTATCGAAGAACACCCCGTCAGTATCAAAAACCTGCTGATCACCGTGACTGCTACCGGCCGCACTGCGATTGGTTGCCGCCCAGCAGAGTATGTCGGGACACACCCCACGCTCTGGGGTCGCATCCCCCTGACTCCTCAGAAACGCCCACTCACTATGAGCGCGCGCCGTGACCCACCGCGTCCACGCCATTTGAGGCGCTTCTCTGCTAGGCGGTCGTGGCGCGCTCGATCGGATCGCTGGATCAAGATCAAAAACAGGCAGCACCATGCCTTCAGCCGGGTGCGGGATCAATTCTAGTGGACCCGGGTAGCCTTGCCGAACAATCCGGCCAGTGGTGCATAGATTCTGCGGCGGTGTCCCCCCCCCGGCGGTGGCACCGTCTGAGGGGCTCGGGTCCGTACCTCGACTCCAGCGGCTGGGGCCTCTCTCCATCCATCGCGTGGCAACTCGCTGGTCAGAGTTCACCACTCGCTCGGCCACCACGTCGCGGGCGGATCGCTCGCCGTGATCTTGGTCGCTCGCAACGCCACAAGGTGGTGCGCTTGTACGGATAGCCGCGCACCTGCGAACGTCCTTGCATCGCATGTAGCGTTCCAGTTCATGAACCGGCGTTGTCTTCGGTCGCCGGACCATGTCGAGCGCCACCGTCTGATGCGTGTTGCAGCCAAGGCATTTGACTTCGAGGTAGCGGTAACCCGCGTTGAGCGCGTCGCCGAGCGCGGGCGACGGCTGCGCCGGACCCTGAAAGCCGAGCATGCGCTTGTTCCACGCCTCACACGCGAAGTCCCCTGCGTTTGCTCGTAGCGCGTGGAAGTCCGGTGTCCCGTCGTCGCTGATAATCAGGGCCTCGCCGTCGATCAGGAACGATTGCGCCATGAGGCGAGCGGCGGCTTCGACAATAGAAGCCACATTTCGGGGCCGGTAGAGCTGATTCTGCCAGATGACAGCGGGCCGTGTGAATAGGCATGGGCAGCGTGAGCGAAATCTCTTAACCTGACGATGCAAACAAAAACCCCGGCAGTTTCCCGCCGGGGTTCTGTCAGGTCGTTAGACCAGTCTTACCAGTTGCGCTGAGCGCGGAGCAGCATGGAGACGCCAGTCTGGTCCTTCAGCTCGTACACAGCTGATGGCTTGGAAACGGTGAGAAGCCCCGGGAGGGGGACCGTAACCGTGCCCGAGTTCTTCTGGTCCAGCCGTGTAACGTTGATGTCTGCGGTGAAGGCAAGGCCCTTGACCGGAGTCCAGACAGTGTTGAAACCGATCACCCCAAAGTTGAAGTCGGGGTTGCAGGTACCGGTCAGCTTAACCAAGGCGACGGCTTGGACGCAGATCGCAGCAGTACTAGCCGCACCGTAGTCCACCTGAGCATATGCACCGTAGATGGCGCTGGCCCAGTAGGGACTCCAGTTGTGGGTGTAACCACCGCGGAAGCCCCAGGTCTTGACGGTCTGAATGCCAGTGCCCGTAGCGGAGCTCGTACCGGTGTACACGCCGTCGGCAACGGCTGCGAAAGCGATGCTCTGGTAAGCGCCAGGCAAACCGGTGCCGCCAAACATGGCGTACGATGTCGGCATCAAGCTCTGGAAGTTGTAGCGGCTTGCACCATCGGTATAGACCGCCTGCATGTTGATGACGTCGCCAGGTCCAGTCGGGATGTTCTTGATCGACAAGGCGGTCATGACTGCCCAGCCCCACTTGTCACCGGGGTGACCTGTGTCCTCGGTCGTGACCATAGTAAGAGACATGGTTGTCGTGCGCGACAAATGCCCCCTGCCACATACCCCAGGCCTGATCAACGCGCACCTGACCGAGCAGGTCAGGAGAGCGCGTACCGCCGAAGCTGCTGCTGCCGAAAGTGCCGTTAGCGAACGTGGCTGACGAGGCGTACGACGTGTTGAAGAGGTTGGTCGTATCCTGAAGGGTCGGGTCCTGCGCGGACAAGCTTGCCGACGCGCCATTGCCGAACTGCCAGGTGTAGGTGAACTGGTCCACGCCGGTAACGTGGTTGCCGCCGCCCGGAAGAGTATCGGGGCCGCCAGCCGGATAGCCCGTCCACGGTGCGTCGAAGATCGAGATCGTGCGACCCATCGTGAAGCCAGCGAACTGGATGAACGCATGGTAGAGACCGAAGCTGCCGCCACCAATCGAACTGCCGCCAACAGCACCGGCAACTGTATCGGAGAAGACGCCGGGCGCGCTGCCGGTATAGACACCGGTCGTCCAGCTGAACACCATATCGGCGAACGTACGCACGACGCCATATTCGGTCGCAGTGCGCGTATCGATGGTGAAGTCCGAACGGGAACGGCTGTAGTAGTAGTTGGTCAGGCGATTTGCCGAACCGGGAACGCTGGTCAAGCCCGGCGAATAGTCGCTGCCGTTGAGCGTCAAGTCGACGCGCAGATAACCACCCAGCTTGATGCAGGTGTCAGTGCCGGGGATGTAGTAGAAACCAGCACCGTACAGGGAGCAGATCCTCACGTACTCGACCGCTTTGGCCTTGACGGGAAGATCGGCAGCCTGCGCTCCACTCATGGCGATGAGACCCGCCGCTGAGCCGAGGATAAGGCTCTTAACCATCTTCATGATAACCTCCAAGTTGTTGCCCGGTACGAAAGGTCGTACAAAGCTGATAAAAAGCGCCGCTGAACACCAAGTGAAGATCAACGGCATCCTCGTAGCGTGGTGGGACTTAAGCGAACCACCTAACGGGACGACCTCGGGATGCCCCCCTCCGCGTTGTTGCACAAATGCCACGCAACAAAGCCGCAAAAAGGACGCGCCAGGGTAATTGTCATCAAGATTTCGGCGTGTTTCTTACCATCTACCGCAAGGAGGGCGGCTGCACCTCTTTTGTGCACCCGCCAGGGCGGTCAAGTTGAGCTTGCCAGAATCGATCAGCGAGAAGTTATCAGGATGCCGAAGAAATTTACGAATTGCCCAAGCTGGCTGACGTTGTCTGAAGATCGAGCTTCGTTCATTTTTATGCCAGATCGCGCGGGGATAGTCAGGAAGATATTCGAACTTAGCATCGCTGGGCTCGGCGGATACACGATAGCAAAGCAGTTGAACAACAAGCGCGTACCGGCGTTTGGGCTTTCAAAAAAATGGGATCAGTCAACCATACACAATATGCTCAGGAATCGAGCAACAGTGGGGGAGCATCAACCCAAGCGATCTGAAAACGGGAGGGAATATCCCGTTGGAGATCCTGTTCCTGGTTATTATCCCGCCGTAATCGAAGAAAGCGTTTTCCAAGCAGCTCAGGATGCGCGTCAACAGAACTTGTCGGAGGGTCGGGGGCGAAAAGGGAGGGTCCTTACCAACCTGTTTGGCGGTATCGCAACCTGCGCTTATTGCGCCAAGTCAGTGCAATTTTACAGCAATGGCAATGCCAAAAGTCTTGTCTGCGCAGGACTACTGAACGGCCGTGTAGTGGCAAAACAAACTGACGGGCAAAGCTGTTATCGCAAAGCATGGTCTTGCCGAGATTTCGAGAATTCATTTTTTCAATTCATCTTGTCTCATCAGTCCGACCCCGCGACCGAGCCGTCGGAGCGAACGGCGCTCGTCCCCCTAGTTGATCAAATAAAGGCCTTGGCAGGCCCCGACCTTTACGAAGCTAGATTAACTCTCAGAGCAACACTGAAGAAAAGCGTTTCCCTTCTGAAAATTGCGTCAGCTGGATTGAATCCAGTTGCGGAAAAGCCGAGCGCGCGAATCATCCGCGACGTTCCGGAAAGGTGTTTCGAAGTAGGTTTTTTCAGAGGCCCCCCGTATTGGTTATGGCAAAAATGCCCTCAACATACAGAGGAGAAATTGTTCGCTCTGAGTGCGCTAACGAACACCCACGCGGTGCAGACGAAGTTCGGTTCGATGTCCGACAGCCGGTCGGGCCAGCGGTCCGCGCTCATTGTGATGTGGTGCGTGCAGCGATAGTCGGCGCAATAGAACAGCACCTCGGTGACACCGGATGCGCACAGTTCGCCGAAGGTGATTTTTTCCGGGGTGGTCGTCATGGCACCGGACACTGTACCTCAGGACAACTGTCCCTGACTTGGTGCTTGAGTTTACATGGCCGGGTACCAAAACTCCCGCCCGGTACATTCCAAGTCCTGCCTGCGGCCCCGGTTTGAAAAATCGGGGCCCTCCCCTTTTTTGACACCCGTGTTGAGAGCGAAGCACGGCCCCGTCTCTAGGAGGTTGGGGAGCAAAGACAGGGCCGCGCCGGGCCACGGAGCCGGGGTGTGGCCCACGACACAAACTAAGGTTGTGGCGGTTGGTTCCTACGCGGCGGCGATATCGCCGCGGCGTGGATCGCGGTATCGGGATCATCCCAGCTCAAAAAACGGCGACACTGCACTTTGGGACAATGTGCTTCGGGACAATTGGCGCTGGCTGGGTCTCTGAGTTTGGATGGCCGGGCTGGGTTGTGCCCGCCTCCCGGTACATCCAGAGCCCCCAGCCCACACGGCCCCGGTCTCTCCCCCTCCGACCGGGGCCATCGCTGTTGGACACCATGCCGGTGCTCAATCCCCCCGACGACAAGTGGCTAGGGTCACAATAGCGGCGCGAGCGTTGGGCCAGTGTGCCCGCAAGAGCGACGGAGGGTCCGCGCCTCCGCGATGGCGCGATCGGATTTCGCCGGGCTGGCGCGCCAAGAGTTTGAACCCTGAGCCGCTGGCGGCGTTATCTGCAGAGGCAATCTGTCGGAGGCTGTCATGACCCACTGGCACGACACGATGGTCGATAGACCTGAAACGGATGGCGCGGTCTACGTCACGGGCTGGACCATTTCCGGCCTAGCCGTGCTCGGGGCGATTGTTGCGGTCTGGGTTTTCGGGATTTAGACCCGTCGTTGTCCTCGAACAATCCGGTAGGCCCTCAAGACCGATGTCGGTGCCGCTGTCTGTGAACCGTTCGCGATCTTCGGAGCGGATCACGCGAGCCGTTAGACGAGCCAAGCCCACTTGTGGATTTGCGGGCCAATAGCTTGTTGTGCGTCATTAGTGACAACGCCAAGCCGGACGCCTGACGATCCAACGATACCGGAGAAGGGGTCGATGGGCAGCTTTGCACCCCCGGTGCGCCCCAAAACGGTTTTCAAGTGTAACGGCCCGCGCCCCTACAAACAATCTCGTTGATTTTGCAGATATTTTTTTGGCTACGCTGCTGATACGAACCAGCGACCATTCGACTACAAGTCGATGGTGCTGGAGGGATCGTCGACGGGCAAGCCGTTCGCCGCCTACGGCACCCGGAACTGGCCGCGCAACGTCGCCCTGGTGTTTGCCCAATACGAGGAATTCTCCACTTTGATGTGGGGGGTCGATGTGGCCCGCGACGTCACGCAGAGTCCTAAACTCTGGGCCATGTTCGGCGCCCAGGGACCGGTCGAACCCGGCAAGGTCTACGGCGACATCGCGAAAGGCACCGCCCGGGTGCTCTACACCCCCGCGATCACCCACCCGGCCGAGCACATCTCCCATGAGGCAATCGGCTACAGCCTCGACTGGTTCGCGCGGACCTTACAGGGCGGCACGCCGCGCCCGGCCGACGACCAGATCTGGTTCCGCAAGGAACTCGGCACGCTGGTGGCTTTGCTCGGTTTTGTCACGCTCCTGATCGGTGCCTTCGATGCCCTGCTGGAAGCGCCGATCTATTCCCGGCTGCGACTGCCCGAGATCGCCGACGGCACCATGCCGGCCCATTCGGCGGCAGACGGCCGGCGCTGGACCGCGGCGTTCATCCTGTCGGCCGTCATCCCGGCGCTGACCTACTACCCGGCTTTCGCGCTGGCAGGCACCTTCGTCAAACCCTCCGCATACCTGCCCCAGGGCATCACCAACCAGATCATGGTCTGGGCCGTCATCAACGGCCTGATCACGCTGACGTTGATGCCGTTCGCGCCGAAACGCGCCAGCCGGGCCGGTATCATTGGCCAGTCGGTCGTGATTGCGATCGCCACTGTCCTGGTCGGCTATGCGGCTTTGTGGCTGGCCGACCTCGCCTTCAAGGTCGACTTCCGGTTCTGGATCGTGGCGCTGAAACTGATGAGCGCCAAGCAGGCCTTGATTTTCCTGATCTACCTGGTGCCGTTCACCGCGTTCTTCGTCGTGGCGCTGCACGTGCTGCACCGGAATTTCTCGACCATGGATGCAGGCCGCGCCGGGCTTTATCTCACCAACATCCTGGCGCTGACGCTGGGCTTCATCGTGGTTCTGGTCCTGCAATACGGCACGCTGTGGCTAACCGGAAAATTGTTCAACCCGCTGCCGGATCCCGGCTTCGTGCCGCTCTCGACCATCGTCGCGATCCAGTTCGTGCCGCTGCTGGCGATTTGCGCGGTGATCGCGACCTTCACCTGGCGGCGGACCGGCTCCAGCCTGCCCGGCGCCTTGATCTGCGGCCTTTTCGTCACGTGGTACGTCGTAGCGGGTACCGCCACCCAGGCTGCGTTCTAGAGCATAACCGGTTCTGATTGGATCAGAACCCAAGCTCTAGATTCTTGTTTTGACGCGTTTTCTTGACGCGAACCGGTATCCACTTCGCTCGAAAACGCTCTGACCCAAAACTTGGGCGGAAACTGCATAACGGCTTGGCTTTCGCCAGCCGGTTTGCAGTGCTATAGCCCGACTATAATCACGCAACGCCGCGGCAAACGCGCGGTTTTCCAAAAAGGCCCCTCCGTCATGGCAAAAATCAAGGTGACCAACCCCGTCGTCGAACTCGATGGCGACGAGATGACCCGGATCATCTGGCAGTACATCAAGGACAAACTGATCAACCCGTTCCTCGATATCAACCTGATGTATTTCGACCTGGGGATGGAATACCGCGACAAGACCAACGACCAGGTCACGGTCGACGCCGCCAACGCCATCAAGAAGGTCGGCGTCGGCGTGAAATGTGCCACCATCACCCCGGATGAGGCCCGGGTGAAGGAATTCGGCCTGAAGGAAATGTGGAAGTCGCCGAACGGCACCATCCGCAACATCCTCGGCGGCGTGATCTTCCGTGAGCCGATCATCTGCAGGAACGTGCCGCGGCTGGTTCCCGGCTGGACCAAGCCGATCATCATCGGCCGCCACGCCTATGGTGACCAGTATCGCGCTACCGATATCAGGTTCCCCGGCAAGGGTACGCTGTCGATGAAATTCGTCGGCGAAGACGGCACCGTGATCGAGCGCGAAGTGTTCAAGTCGCCCGGCGGCGGCGTCGCCATGAGCATGTACAACCTCGACGATTCGATCCGGGACTTTGCTCGGGCATCGCTGACCTACGGCTTAAGCCGCGGCTACCCGGTCTATCTCTCCACCAAGAACACCATCATGAAAGTCTATGACGGTCGCTTCAAGGACATCTTCGAAGAGGTATACGAGAAGGACTTCAAGAAGGATTTCGAGGCCAAGCGTCTGACTTACGAACACCGCCTGATCGACGACATGGTGGCCTCCGCGCTGAAATGGTCCGGCGGTTACGTCTGGGCCTGCAAGAACTACGACGGCGACGTGCAGTCCGACACCGTTGCGCAGGGCTATGGCTCGCTCGGCCTGATGACCTCGGTGCTGCTGACGCCCGATGGCAAGGTGGTGGAAGCGGAAGCCGCTCACGGTACCGTGACCCGGCATTACCGCGAGCACCAGAAGGGCAAGGAAACCTCGACCAACTCGATCGCCTCGATCTTCGCCTGGACGCAGGGTCTCGCGCACCGCGCCAAGCTCGACAACAACGAGGAGTTAGCGAAGTTCGCCAAGACGCTGGAGAAGGTTTGCGTCGATACCGTCGAGGCCGGCTACATGACCAAGGACCTCGCGCTGCTGGTTGGTGCCGATCAGCGCTGGCTCTCCACGACAGGCTTCCTCGACAAGGTCGCGGAGAATCTCACCAAGGCGATGGCGGCATAAGTGGCGGGCAACGGTGTTGGTGGTTAGCGATCAACACCGAAGGACCCAATCATGCCGTTTTTTAAGAATGCCACCCTCGTATGCTTTGCTCTCGCGGGAGCACTCGTGAATGCGAGTGCCGCCGAGACCCCGGTTCCGGCCGCCCTCGCGGCGCCGGGCGAAACCGTCGTGCTGTCGTTGCACGCCGAAGGCGCGCAGGTGTACGAATGCAAGGCCGGCGCCGACGGCAAACCGATGTGGTCGTTCCGGGAACCGATCGCAACGCTATTGGTCGATGGCAAGACCATCGGGCGTCACTATGCCGGGCCGAGCTGGGAATACAGCGATGGCAGCGCGGTGACCGGAAAGGTCTCGGCCAGCGCTCCCGGCGCGACGGCAAATGATATCCCGTGGCTGAAGCTCGACGTGACGTCCCGGCGCGGCAGCGGCGTCCTTGCCGACGTCACCACGGTGCAGCGGATCAACACCAAGGGCGGCAAGCGCGACGGGGCATGCGACGCCGTCGGCAGCTTTGTGAACGTGCCCTACTCCGCGGATTATGTGTTCCTGCGTAAAACCTGACAGGGCAGAGATTCCCATGCTGTTCATGGTGATCGAGCGCTTCAAAGACCAGAATCCGATCCCGGTCTACCGGCGCGTGCGCGACCCCGGCATCAAATTCCCGGATGGACTCACCTACGTCGGAAGCTGGATCGAGCCCAATTTCGACCGCTGCTTCCAACTGATGGAATGCGACGATCTCCGATTGCTCCAGGAGTGGGTACTCGAAAACAATCGCGATCTCGGCATGACGTTCGAGATCGTGCCGGTTGTGCCAAGCAAGGAGACGCGCGAAGTCGTCGCGCCGTTCCTGGACAAGAAATAATACGCCGCTAATCCCGCTCGGCCAATGCGATTTCACCGGCGGCGATATCGCCCCTCTGGGTGTCGGCGAGGCGGGCCTCCGCGGTTTGTTTGACATGCGCGGCCAGCGCCGGCAGGCGTTCGATCAGGGCATGAAAATCCTGTGCGTCCAGCGCCAGCAGTTTTGTTTTTCGCGTCGCCGTCACCGTGCCGCTGCGCTTGGTACGTTGCAACAGCGCGATTTCGCCGAAGAACGTGCCGTCCGAAAGCCGCACCCGCTGGCTCGGCAGGTCGATCTCGACCTCGCCGGCGGTGATGAAATACATCGAGGAGGCCGCATCGCCGCGCCGCACCAGCACTTCGCCCAATTCAATGGTCTGCGCGCGCAACAGCCGCATGATGTCGGCGATTTCGGCGGCGCCCAGATGCGAGAACAGCGGCACCCGCGCCAGCATGCCCCAGGTGACCACGAAATCGCGCCGCCGCACCTCTTCGGCAAAGGCGGTCGAGATGATCGCCACCGGCAGCGCGATCATCGCAAAGCCGACGACGATGGCGAATACCGACACCATCTTGCCCAGCGGCGTCACCGGTACCACGTCGCCATAGCCGACGGTACCGAGCGTCACGATCGCCCACCACATCGCCTGCGGGATAGTGCCGAACTTGTCGGGCTGGATCTTGTGCTCGATCGCATAGAGCAGCGAGGCAAACAGCAGCACGGCTCCCGTGAGGATCACGACGCAACCGAACAGCGTGCGCCGTTCGGCGTGAAGCGCGGCCAGCAGCGAGCGCAGCGCCGGCGAATAGCGCACAAGTTTCATGAACGGCAGCATGCCGAACAGCACCAGCATCCAGCGGTCGCCTGCGATGAGCGCGATCGCCGCCGGCAGAAACGACAGCAGATCGATGATGCCGAGGCTGGAGAGCGCGTACTCAAGCCGCGCCCGTGTCGGCGTCATGTCGCGCAGGGAGTGACCCACCACACTCCATATCCGCGCCGCATATTCCAGTGCGAATGCGATGACGGCGGCGATTTCGATCGTCGTGAACAGCTGACCGAACCTGGCATCGAACTCCGGCACCGACGCCAGGATCATCGCCAGCACGTCGACGACGATGATGGCTATGATCAGCCGGACGAAGCGCGAGCCGACCGAATGCGGCAGATGATCGTGTTCGAGCAGCTCGTAGAGCCGGTCCCGCAAATCCGGGTCGCTGATGGCGCGTCTACCCGGAGTGGTCGCCACGGTCAATTTCCCCGGATCAGGCGTCGGCCATGGCTTTTTCGATCGCCGATAGCGCCGCGTCCGCCTTGGCGCCATCGGGGCCGCCGGCCTGCGCCATGTCGGGCCGCCCGCCGCCGCCCTTGCCGCCGAGGGTTGCGGAGGCGATCTTGACCAGATCGACCGCGCTGAAGCGCGAAGTGAGATCGGATGTCACCCCGACCACGACGCCGGCCTTACCGTCCTCGGTGACGCCGACGATCGCGACCACGCCGGAGCCGATTTGCTTCTTGCCGTCGTCGACGAGGCTCTTTAGATCCCTGGTCTCGACGCCTTCAACCGCGCGCGCCAATAGCTTGACATTGCCGACTTCGCGCACGCCGCCGGCCGCCGCCCCGCCATTGGTCGCGCCGCCGCCCATCGCAAGCTTCTTGCGCGCATCGGACAGATCGCGCTCGAGCTTCTTGCTCTGCTCCATCAGCGCGGCAATCCGCGCCGGCATCTCCTCGACCGAGGTACGCAGCTCGCTTGCCGCCGTCCTGGCAAGCTGCATGGTGTCGTTGGCGTGCTTGCGCGCGTGACGCCCGGTGAGCGCCTCGATGCGGCGAACGCCGGAGGCAACCGCGCTTTCGCCGGTCACTGAAATCAGGCCGATATCGCCGGTGCGCCGGACGTGGGTGCCGCCGCATAATTCCACCGACCAGCCGAGCGCGTTCTGGCCGTGCTCGCGGGCCTGCCTGCCCATCGACACCACGCGAACCTCGTCGCCATATTTCTCGCCGAACAGCGCGCGTGCGCCGGCTTCGCGGGCGTCGTCGACCCCCATCAGGCGCGTGGTGACCTCGTCATTCTCAAGCACCACGTCGTTGGCAATATCCTCGACGCGGGCGAGTTCTTCCGCCGTGATCGGCTTCGGATGCACGAAGTCGAAGCGCAGCCGATCGGGCGCCACCAGCGAGCCGCGCTGGGCGATATGGTCGCCGAGCACCTGGCGCAGCGCCTCGTGCAGCAAATGCGTCGCCGAGTGATGCGCCCGGATCGAGGCGCGCCGCGAGTGGTCCACCTCCAGCTGCAACGCGGTGCCGACCTTGAGGGTGCCCTGCTCCACCGTGCCCTGATGCACGAAGAGATCGCCGGCTTTCTTCTGCGTGTCGGTAACGCGGAATTTGACGCCCTCGCCCGTCATCAGGCCGGTGTCGCCGACCTGGCCGCCAGACTCCGCATAGAACGGCGTCTGGTTGAGTACGATCGCGCCGCTCTCGCCGGCCTTGAGGGTGTCGGCCTCCTTGCCGTCTTTCACGAGCGCCGAGACCACGCCCTCGGCGCTCTCGGTTTCATAGCCCAGGAATTCCGCGGCACCGAGTTTTTCGCGCAACGGAAACCAGATGTTTTCGCTGGCGGTGTCGCCGCTTCCCGACCACGACGCGCGTGCCTTCTCGCGCTGCCGGTCCATCGCATCGGTAAACGACGCGATATCGACACTGATGCCGCGCGACTTCAGCGCGTCCTGCGTCAGGTCGAGCGGGAAGCCATAGGTGTCGTATAGCGTAAAGGCGGTATCGCCGTCGAACATGTCGCCCTGCTTTAGCGAACTGCTCTTCTCGTCGAGGATCGACAGACCGCGCTCCAGCGTCTTGCGGAAGCGCGTCTCTTCCAGCCGCAACGTTTCCTCGATCAGCTTTTCGGCGCGCACCAGTTCCGGATAGGCCTGGCCCATCTCGCGCACCAGCGCCCAGACCAGGCGGTGCATCAAGGGCTCGCGCGCGCCGAGCAACTGCCCATGGCGCATGGCGCGGCGCATGATCCGGCGCAGCACATAGCCGCGGCCTTCGTTCGACGGCAGCACGCCGTCGGAGATCAGGAACGACGAGGCGCGCAAATGGTCTGCGATGACGCGCAGCGACGCCTTCTGCGGCCCTTGCGGATCGGCGCCGGTCAGATCCGAAATCGCGCGGATCAGGGCAACAAACAGGTCGATGTCGTAATTGTCGTGCTTGCCTTGAAGAACGGCCGCGACGCGTTCCAGCCCCGCGCCGGTGTCGATCGAGGGTTTTGGCAGCGGGTTGCGGACGCCGCCCTCGAGCTGCTCGAACTGCATGAACACGAGATTCCAGATCTCGATGAAGCGGTCGCCATCCTGTTCTGGGGAACCCGGCGGTCCGCCCCAGATCTTGTCGCCATGGTCGTAGAAGATTTCCGAACAGGGCCCGCAGGGGCCGGTATCGCCCATCTGCCAGAAATTGTCGGAACCGGCGATACGGATGATGCGCGACTCCGGCAGCCCCGCGATCTTCTTCCAGAGATCGAACGCCTCGTCGTCGTCGATATAGACCGTCGCCGTCAGTTTATCCTTGGGCAGGCCGAATTCCTTGCTGACGAGCTTCCAGGCCAGTTCAATCGCGCGGTCCTTGAAGTAGTCGCCGAACGAGAAATTGCCGAGCATCTCGAAAAACGTGTGATGCCGCGCGGTGTAGCCGACATTGTCGAGGTCGTTATGCTTGCCGCCGGCGCGCACGCATTTTTGCGAGGTGGTGGCGCGTTGGTAGGGACGCTTCTCGACGCCGGTGAAGACGTTCTTGAACTGCACCATGCCGGCATTGGTGAACATCAAGGTCGGATCGTTGCGCGGCACCAGCGGCGACGACGGCACGATCTCGTGGCCGTTCTCGGCAAAGAAGTCCAAAAATTTCGACCTGATCTCGTTGACGCCGCTCATGTTCATCCAATCGGAAATAGAGCCGGGCAAGGCCGTAAACAGCCTTTGCCTGCCGACGGAACGCTTTTAGACAAGGCCAAAGGCGGTGTCCAGAAACTGTGCAGGCGGATCATAGGCTTGCTGCAGCACACAAGACTGGTTGATAGCGCGTGGCCCCGCGTTGACAGGCTTGGCATGGCTGTGTTTCCCTCCTACCTGTTCGAGACGTCACGTCGGGAGAGATCGGCTTAAGCGCCGGCGCCGAAGGAGCAACCGCCCCGGAAACTCTCAGGCAAACGGACCGCGTGACGGACTAGCATCTGGAAAGAGACGCCGAAGGGTTTTGGCCCAAGGGGCGTCCGCCGACGGGATAATACTCTCAGGCACAGCGACAGATGGGGCTTTCTTTGGGTTTTCGGGGACTGGTCCCCGAACCCTGGAGGGTCTCTGGATGCTGGCGCGCGACGAATCTCCCTTACATCGCACACCCTTGCACGCGCTCCATGTGGCGCGCGGCGGCAAGATGGTTCCGTTTGCCGGCTATGAAATGCCGGTACAATACGCAGCCGGCGTGCTCAGGGAACACCAGCACACGCGAAGCTCAGCCGGCCTGTTTGACGTCTCGCATATGGGCCAGCTCGCCTTGCTGCCGAAATCCGGAAAGGTCGAGGACGCGGCGCTGGCGCTGGAACGGCTGGTGCCGCAGGACATCGTTGCGGTTGCGCCGGGGCGGCAGCGCTACGCGCAGTTCACCAATACCGATGGCGGCATTCTGGACGATCTGATGGTGGCGAATTTCGGCGACCATCTGTTCCTGGTGGTCAACGCCGCCTGCAAGGCCGAGGACGAGGCCCACCTGCGCGCGCATCTTTCGGAGGCCTGCGTCATCGAATCACTGGCCGATCGGGCGCTGATCGCGCTGCAGGGGCCAAAAGCCGAATTGGTACTGGCTAAACTTTGTGCAGACGCCACCGCGATGCGGTTCATGGATTCCGGCCCCCGCAACGTGGCCGGCGTCGACTGTTTCGTCTCGCGCTCCGGCTACACCGGCGAGGACGGTTTTGAGATTTCGGTTCCAGCCGGACACGCTGAAGCGCTCGTGACGGCGCTGCTGGAGAACAGCGACGTGCTGCCGATCGGATTGGGCGCCCGCGACAGCCTCAGGCTCGAAGCCGGGCTCTGCCTCTATGGCCACGACATCGACACCACGACCACGCCGGTCGAAGGCGCGTTGGAATGGTCGATCCAGAAAAGCCGCCGAACGGGCGGCGCGCGCGCGGGCGGCTTTCCGGGTGCGGACAAGATTCTCGCGCAGTTTGAAAAGGGCGCATCGCGTCGCCGCGTCGGCCTCCGGCCCGAAGGCCGCGCGCCGGTGCGCGAAGGCGCGATGCTGTTTGATGCTAGCGCTTCGTCCGAGCCGATCGGCAAGGTCACCTCGGGCGGTTTTGGACCAAGCCTCAATGCCCCCGTTGCGATGGGCTATCTGCCCTCGCACCTTGCGGCGCCGGGCACGCAGATTTTCGCCGAAGTTCGCGGGCAACGCCTGCCGCTGCAGGTCGCAGCCATGCCCTTCGTTCCCAACACTTATAAACGCTGAAGGAAGTCACATGACCACGTTGTTCACATCAGACCACGAATGGCTCCGCATCGAGGGCGATGTCGCCACCATCGGAGTCACCGACTTCGCGCAGTCACAACTGGGCGACGTCGTGTTCGTCGAACTGCCCAAGGTCGGCCGCAGCCTCAAGAAAGCGGAAGCCGCCGCGGTCGTCGAATCCGTCAAGGCCGCCTCCGACGTCTATGCGCCAATCTCGGGCGAGGTGCTCGAAGTCAACGAGGCGCTGGCGGCTGAACCGGCGCTGGTGAATTCCGACGCCGCCGGCAAAGCCTGGTTCTTCAAGATGAAGATCAAGGACAAAAGCGAACTCGGCGGCCTGATGGACGAGGCCGCCTACGCCAAGCACACCGCCTGAGGCCATGAAGAGGAAAGACGCATGAACGCGCCGCTCAAACATGTGAATGAGGCCGCCACCACTTTCGTGCGCCGCCACATCGGCCCATCGCCGCGCGACGTCGCGGCGATGCTGGAAACCGTCGGCGCCAAAAGCCTCGGCGCTTTGATGGGCGAAACGCTGCCGTCCTCGATCCGGCAAAAGACGCCGCTCGATCTCGGGCGCGCTTTAAGCGAAACCGAAGCGCTCGCGCATATGGGCGAACTGGCCGCGCAAAACCAGGTGTTCACCTCGCTGATCGGCCAGGGCTATTCGGGCACCATTTTGCCTCCAGTGATCCAACGCAACATTTTGGAGAACCCGGCCTGGTACACCGCGTACACACCGTATCAGCCGGAGATCAGCCAGGGCCGGCTGGAGGCGCTGTTCAACTTCCAGACCATGATCTGCGATCTCACCGGGCTTGACGTCGCCAACGCCTCGCTGCTCGACGAGGCCACCGCCGCGGCGGAAGCAATGGCGCTCGCCGAGCGCGCCTCGCAGGTGAAGACAAAATCGTTCTTCGTCGACAGCGACGTGCATCCGCAGACGCTGGCGCTGCTCCGCACCCGCGCCGAGCCGCTCGGATGGACGTTGATTGTCGGAGATCCCCTCGCCGATCTCGACAAGAAGGAGGTGTTCGGCGCGGTGCTGCAATATCCGGCAAGTTCCGGCGCGGTGCGCGATCTGCGGCCTGCGATTGCCTCGCTGCGCGCCAAGGGCGGGTTGGCCGTCCTCGCCGCCGACCTGCTGGCGTTGACGCTTCTGGCTTCGCCCGGCGAGCTCGGCGCCGATATCGCGATCGGATCGGCGCAGCGCTTCGGCGTACCGATGGGCTATGGCGGGCCGCACGCCGCCTATATGGCGGTGCGCGACGCGCTGAAGCGCTCGCTGCCCGGCCGCATCGTGGGATTGTCGGTGGATTCGCGCGGGCAACCCGCCTATCGCCTCGCGCTGCAGACCCGCGAGCAGCATATCCGCCGTGAAAAGGCGACCTCCAACATCTGCACCGCGCAGGTGCTGCTGGCGGTCATCGCTTCGATGTACGCCGTCTATCACGGCCCCGAAGGCTTGACGCACATTGCGCGCCAGGTGCACCGGCGCGCTGCCGTGCTGGCGGCGGGATTGGGCAAGCTCGGCTTTGCGCCGAATTCGCAAAATTTCTTCGATACGGTCACGGTGACGACGGGCACGAAGCAGGACGAGATCGTCGCCCGCGCCCGCACTGAAAACACTAATCTGCGCATCGGCAATGGCACGCTCGGGATTGCCGTGGACGAGACCACGACGCCGGCCGTGATCGAAGCGGTGTGGCGCGCATTCGGCGGCAAGCTCTCTTATGCAGAAATCGAAGCCGGCGCGCGCGAGGCGCTTCCCGCCGAACTGAAGCGCGCCACCGCGTTCCTGACCCATCCGGTGTTTCACGCCCATCGCTCCGAGACGGAGTTGCTGCGCTACATGCGCAAGCTCAGTGATCGCGACCTCGCGCTCGATCGCGCGATGATTCCGCTTGGCTCCTGCACCATGAAGCTCAATGCGACCGCAGAAATGATTCCGTTGACCTGGCCCGAGTTCGGCAGCCTGCACCCGTTCGCGCCCGTCGAGCAGGCCAGGGGTTACCACGCGCTGTTCGCGCGGCTTGAAAAATGGCTGTGCGACATGACAGGCTATGATGCGATCTCGCTGCAGCCGAACTCCGGTGCGCAGGGCGAATATGCCGGGCTTCTCGCTATCCGCGCCTATCATGCCGCGCGTGGCGAGCCGCATCGCAAGGTCTGCCTGATCCCGTCGTCGGCGCACGGCACCAACCCGGCCTCCGCCAGCATGGTCGGCATGGAGGTGGTCGTGGTCGCCTGCGACGCGCGCGGCGACGTTGATGTCAACGATCTCCGCATCAAGGCCGATCAGCACGCAAACGACCTCGCCGCGATCATGATCACCTATCCGTCGACCCACGGCGTGTTCGAGGAGCACATCAGCGAAATCTGCGACATCGTCCATGGCCATGGCGGACAGGTCTATCTCGACGGCGCCAACATGAATGCGCAGGTAGGTCTTTCGCGGCCCGGCGACTACGGCGCCGACGTCAGCCATCTCAATCTGCACAAGACGTTCTGCATTCCCCATGGCGGCGGCGGCCCCGGCATGGGACCAATCGGCGTCAAGGCGCATCTGGCGCCGTTCCTTCCCGGCCATCCCGCGACCGATGGCACGACGCCGCATCCGATCGGGCCGGTGTCGGCGGCGCCGTTCGGCTCGGCGTCAATTCTCACGATCTCCTACATCTACATCCTGATGATGGGCGGCGAAGGCCTGACGCGCGCCACCGAGATCGCGATCCTGAACGCCAACTATATCGCGAGCAAACTCGATCCGCATTTCCCGGTGCTGTACAAAAACGCCAAGGGCCGCGTTGCGCATGAATGCATCGTCGACCCTCGCCCGCTCAAGCAGACCGCAGGCGTCACCGTCGACGACATTGCCAAGCGCCTGATCGATTACGGTTTCCACGCCCCCACCATGAGTTTTCCGGTGCCGGGCACGCTGATGATCGAGCCGACCGAATCGGAATCGAAGGCGGAACTCGATCGTTTCTGTGACGCCATGATCGCAATCCGCAACGAAATCGCCGAGATCGAACGCGGCCGCTGGAAAGTCGAGGCCTCGCCGCTGCGCCACGCGCCGCACACCGTGCACGACATCGCCGACGATGGCTGGCAACGCGCCTATAGCCGCGCCGAGGGTTGTTTCCCGGCCGGCACCTCTCGATCAGACAAATACTGGAGCCCGGTCGGCCGGGTCGACAATGTCTATGGCGACCGCAATCTGGTGTGCTCGTGCCCGCCGGTGGAGGACTACGCGCAGGCGGCGGAGTGACTCACGCGTCATGCGCGGGTTAAAGCGCGAAGCGCGTCTTCGTGCTAGATGACCCGCGCATCCATCTGCAAAGAGTTCTTGCGAAGACGATGGATTGCCGGCCATGTCCCCGGACTGAACACCAAGCCCGGCAATGACGAACAAGACGCCCGCGAGGGTCAAGGCGCGACCAGAACCGGATCCCAACGCCACAAGCAGTCGTTGGTCAGCCTGGTGCCACCCCACCAGCGATCAATCGGATTGTGATGACTGAAGTCTTCCTTGTGCGCGACAATCGCCCTGCCGAATTCGGTGAGCGATAGCCGGCTTCGCTTGTAGGCCGCGTGACGGTCCCGGTAGTTCTCCCTGCTGAGTGTACGCAGTTCGTCATCAAGACCCGCCACGGCTGGTGCCGGGCCATGCGCGAGTCCCTCGAGCAAGAAACCGATTTCCCATGAGTCGAAGACGCGCCGCTGACGAAGCGACCGGAGATAGAACAGCGCATTGGTCAGCGAGTAACCGGCTGCAATGAGCTCGAGTAATCGCATTTCCGTCGCGCCGAGTCCGGTTGCGCGTCCTGGGAGTTCCTCGAGCAATTCGACCACGCACCGTCTGAGCTGCGGCAGGATGCTCAAATCGTGGCTCGTCAGATTGAACCATGCCTGTGGCGTCGACTCCCGGTAGGCCTTCCACGCGAAACTAGCGATTTCGAGATGATCGTTCGTGATGTCGACGAGAGGAAACTTCCATCGGGCGAGTTCCTTCGGAGTGTCATCGCCGTGGTTGCGATCCACGAGGCACAGGACCATCTTTGCAACGGCAGCTTTCGCATGAGAGCGCAGATAGTCCAGCAACCAGATCAATACGAGCTGATCATTGGGCTCCGTTTCCATCCAGAGTTCGACCGTCTCGCACCGTTCGCAAAGCTCGACCAATCCGAGATCTTTCCCACCGATCTTTTCGATGCTCGCCGGGAGTCTCGACGGGAATCTGTAGTCGAGCCAATGCGAACCCGGCTCTTGTGTCGTTCGCGGTGTCAGCCTCGCCATGAGTTCCGCGGCGGACGGCAGCGGTCCCCCGACTAAACGAGGCTCAAGGGGAATCACAATGTCGGCGCGACCGGCCGTTTGGAGACCACCGGCAGCTGAAGCATCCGCCGTCAAAATCAAGCGCGTCATGTCCGCCACCCGACCGCCACCCGCTACGCAAAACAAAATGGGCGCTGAAAAACGTCGGCAACTCAACGTCTTCAGCACCCGTTATGTCGAAACCCGGGTCATGCGACCGAGGTCCGTAAATCCTACTCCTCCGCCGGCTCTTCGCCGTCGGCGTCGCGCTCGGCCGGGCCTGCGAGAATCTGTTCGGCGATCAGTCCGGAGTTCTGGCGGATCGCGGCTTCGATCTTCGCGGTCATGTCGGGATTGGCCTTGAGGAACGCCTTCGAGTTCTCGCGGCCCTGGCCCAGCCGCTGGCTGTCATAGGAGAACCAGGCGCCGGATTTCTCGACAATGCCGGCCTTGACGCCGAGGTCGAGGATTTCGCCCATCTTGGAGACGCCCTCGCCATACATGATGTCGAATTCAACCTGCTTGAACGGCGGCGCCAGTTTGTTCTTCACGACCTTGACGCGGGTGGCGTTGCCGACCACTTCGTCGCGTTCCTTGATCGCGCCGATGCGGCGGATGTCGAGACGGACAGAGGCGTAAAACTTCAGCGCGTTGCCGCCGGTGGTGGTTTCCGGCGAACCATACATCACCCCGATCTTCATGCGGATCTGGTTGATGAAGATCACCATGGTATTGGATTTATTGATCGAGGCGGTGAGCTTGCGCAGCGCCTGGCTCATCAGCCGCGCCTGCAGGCCGGGCAGCGCATCGCCCATCTCGCCTTCGAGTTCGGCCTTCGGCACCAGCGCGGCCACGGAATCCACCACCAGCACGTCGACCGCACCAGAGCGCACCAGCGTGTCGCAGATTTCCAGCGCCTGCTCGCCGGTGTCGGGCTGCGAGATCAGGAGTTCGTCGATGTTGACGCCGAGCTTGCGGGCATAGACCGGGTCGAGCGCGTGTTCGGCGTCGATGAAGGCGCAGATTCCGCCCTTCTTCTGGCCTTCGGCCACCGTGTGCAGCGCCAGCGTGGTTTTACCGGAGGATTCCGGCCCGTAGATTTCGACCACGCGGCCCCTCGGCAGGCCACCGACGCCGAGCGCGATGTCGAGCCCGAGCGAGCCTGAGGAAATGGTCTCGACGTCCATCGAGCGGTCGTTCTTGCCCAGCTTCATCACAGAACCCTTGCCGAACTGGCGCTCAATCTGGGAGAGCGCCGCGGACAGGGCTTTGGTCTTATCCATGGAGGATCCTTCGACGATACGCAGGGCAGTGGCGGACATAGGTCGTGCTCCTTATGGCGGGGATTCGCTAGCGGGACAAACGGGTGACGAAAATCTCTGGAAATCGGCTGACGATGGGAACCGTCGTACCACCTTTGTTCTCTGTTCGCAATATGTTCTTTTCGGGATGGTGGGTACTGGCCTGTTTTAACCCCTTGTGGCCTAATTTAATTTTGGCAGTGGCCTAATTCGCCCCTATGTCCGGTAGCGGACAGCAACCGCCTCCTACCCCAGGGCGTTTAACTCCCGGCGAAATTATCAGGGAGTTCCTCCATGTATCGCAGTAGGGAGAAGCAAACTGCCCCGCTGGACGAACGACTTGCAGAGATAGCTCAGCAACTCAGGAACGAGGCCGCAGCGCTACCGCCCGGCAAACAACGTGAAGAGATCGAACGTAAACTGCGGCAAGCAGAGATAGCCGCAAATATCACTCGATGGGCTTCGTCACCGGGATTGCAGCCACCGAAATTTTTCGTGGAATCTGCTGAAAAGTAGGACTTCAGAGGCCGCCTCAGTTGGCGGCCTCTTCTTTGTCAGATCATGCTAGCAAGATATGCTAGTTGCTTTTGATAGCGGATCGTCGAGTCGTTGACTTGTAGCCTCCGATTTTCCACGCGATGGAAGCTGCCAACCTTCAATTCCGAAATTGGAATACGCTTCGCCCCACTAATACGACCTGGAGAATGGAAGTCGTCGGTGAGCACAAACGCATCGCTTGGGTCATTGTGGCCAAATACGCTTGGATATTTTTCCGCGATAGCGATGGCCCGCTCAATATACATGCGTGACGCCTGATCTGGCGTCGCCTTCACCTGGCTTTTCGAGCCCACCATCGTCATCACGATGGCTGCAACCTTCGGGGCTTGTAGCCCGCCAGCGCGTTCATTCCAAATTCGGAAGTCGCGAGCTGGGTCGCTGAGCATCTTCAATGTTAGTTCAAGGGACTCAAGAGAATGCTCGTCGACGCGAACAGGGATAATGAGCGCATCGACCGCGCACCACGCTAAATGCGTGTCGCCTGCATAGAACGGGCTCGCATCCACCAGAACTTTTCTGCATTCTTGGATCTTGGCTTCCTTATCCTGGCAGGTTTTCGAGTGCCCTAATTTGCTCCGTGCTTGCCGAACTGTCTAAGGCTGAACTGGATCAGGTCAGCGGCGGCGACCTTATCGATACCATCGATCACATTGCGGCAGCGTTTATAGGACGTGACAGCGAGGGGCGCGGGCTCATCCACCACTTTATCGATTCCGGCGCGCACAATAAGTAGTCGTAGACCCGAATTGCACATGGTCCATGCGTGAGAGGGTCATGTGCGAGGCCGCCTCGGTTGGGTACTGTCCGTATTTGACCCTCGGTGTCCTAGTTTGTGGTTAGCAGTGTCCTAATTTTGCTAAGTGACGTCGTCACAGCGACGCGTCGCCATAGCGCGTTTCCCTGCCATCACGGCTGGCGGGGATCGTCCCTCCTCCGATAAGGCAGGAGAGAGACATGCATGAAATTCGCGAACTAAGCATCCAAGAACTTGACGCCGTTGCCGGCGGCGATAGCTGGATCGATGCGATTAAATACTACGTCGTGGACAAGATCATCGGCGGCGAATTGGATGGTGAAGGGTTCGTGGCTCAAGCGGTCAAAACGGCCAAGGCAAGATATGATTTCCGCACGGGACGCGCACCCCGCGAGTCAAGCGAGGCCGCTCAGTTGGCGGCCTCTTCGTCGTCCTGATCGGCAAAAATCTCCTCCTCGAGTTCAAGCTCTTCAAAGAAGGTCCTGACGGCCGGTCGTCGCGCGAACAACTCCGTGTTATAAATAGCCCAAAGCAGCGGAGCTTGCACCGTGAGCACCAACGTCACCCTCGATGGCTACATTTTCTCCACATTGCTAACGGTCGCTTCGATCGCCTCGATCTATCTTGCCGGTCGAATTGCCGAGCGGCGAGGACGCAGCTTCATAGTCTGGGCATGGACTGCCGTGATCCTCGGGCCGCTCGCGCTTCCACTGGTGTTCTTGTTCCGGAACTTGCACGGCAAGAACGGCAATCACGCCTAGCGCGTCGCGCTCCCGCCTCATTGCAGCGGTGAGCCATGTGGAACAAGTGCACCGAACTCGACGACAAGATCGCGCACTACAAGCGCATATCAACCTGTATCACCGACCGACTTACCCTGGATCGGATCAAGGAATTACTGCAGCAAATGAAGGCGGAAAAATCCGCGCTTCATCCAAAGCAAGAGCAGTGAATTGAGCATGGAGCCTGCCAAAACCGGCGGGCGTTTTTGTTGGCGCCAAATGAGAGGCCGCTGAGTGATGTCAGCGGCCTCGGCAAAATTTATTGGTATGAAATCCCCTGCCTGACATTGAGAATAGTGAAATCCGCGGCTGCTGTAGATTCCGGATAAATACTGGTGTCCCGATCTGCCTGAGCGGCTGTCCTAATCAGGAGAGCCACCGGAGCGAGGTGCTGGCTGGTTTTCCCGGTAATGGCCGGTCCACAAATCCGGCCTGGCCAAAATTTGAAGGTTCAGGCCCGGACCTTCCGCAATTGCTGCAACGTTTTTCAATTCGCGGCATACAAATCGGTCATCGAAGAACACCTTCCGACCTCGCAGAGGAATCAATCCTGCAAGCGCTCAGGCGGCGCTACGCCTACCTCTCCGCCTGGCTGCTAAGGCTGAACAGCCTGCCGGAGCCGGCCCCTCTCCCCGTAGTTCTCCGGATAAGAACAAAGTTCCAAGGTAGAACGGCGGTCTGCTAGGGCGTCCAAAGCAGCGCCAGGGCGAACACGGCGAGCCAGCCGACGATCACCACTGCGGAAATGGCTCCGGCCGTGATCTTGAGCTTCTCTTTCGTGATGTGGCCGCGCATTCTCCGCCCCGCTTGGCGACCGTTCAGTGCCGGCCGTTTCGACCCATCCTGCCCCAATCTGATGTTGCCGTGGCCACAAATGAAGACCTTCGAGCGGGTGTCCCGGTCGTGAATCGGCCTATAATGTGTTCATGGACGAGACCCGGACCGCCCCTCGGCGCCGCATGTTGAAGGCCGGAACCATCGAGTTCGGCGGCGGCGCGATCGACTGCACCGTTCGGAACATCTCGGAGACCGGGGCGGCGCTCGATGTCGTGACCCCGTTGTTCATCCCCGACCGATTCACACTGTTTGTGCCGACCGAACACTTGAAACGACCGTGCCAGATCGTCTGGCGCAAGGAAAAACGCATCGGCGTCACCTTCGACTAGGTCGCCGGGCCTGCCTTCCCGGCGCAAACGGCCGCGCCGCATGGGGCCATGCAGGCGGGCCGCTGACGGCAAGGATTCCTCTGGAGGACCACCCCACCGTTACAGAGATACGCCGGCAAGGAGGTTTGCGTTTCAGCATCCGGATTTGTCGGGGAACCGTTGAACCTTTTGAATTCCGCCCAGACATATTCCTGCCTGGGACATTGCATCACTCGGGGTATAGGCCTGCGCCGCCAAGCGAAGATATTCCGCTTGCGCGGCGCAGCGCTTTCCTGCGCGATGCTGCAAGGCTTGAAGAGATCGCCTTCCCATCTATTCCGGATTCGCCGCCAGCCTCTGCGATAACGCCGCTACCGCCACGCCGCGCATTGCCGTACAAGTTCACAGCTTCTTCCAATTTCGGAAAGGAGCTCTCTCGTGAACGAATTATCCGGCCAGCTATATTCCTGGCTTTCCGGCCAGCATCGAGGTCTCAGGACCTTCAAGGCCCTCCAGCTCAAACTTGTCCAGCTTGCCGCCGATCATCCGGAACAGCGGGCGATGTGCCGGCTACTGCATGGAATCGTCGGCAATTACGTCGAGCAATTCGACGAGGCGCCGTTACCATCGGCGATTGCCGACCGCGCTTACCAACGGCTGCTTCGATCGCTGGCGGAACTCGATCGTACGGCGGAACCGGCAACCGAGCTTGGTAATCTCAACCGCCTGGCGGCGTTGGATCTCGCGGAGTAAGCTCCCGGCGTTTCCTGGCGCTGCGCTTCCGCGACCGCCACCGGTCCGAAAAGTACACTATTGAACAGATGGAACTTTTCAGTTCCACGTATGTTGACGCCGGCGCCATGCGGGACATCCCCCATGAATCACAAAGGCGTAGAATATACGCTGACCAGGTCGGAAACGCCGGGCGTCTGGAAGTGGCAATTCCGGATTGGCGACCTCGTGAGGTCGGGAAGAACGGAAGCAAGGCTTCTCCTGCTCGCCATGCGCCGTGTTCAGTTGAAGATTGACCGTGAGCTCAGGCACCCCGGACGCGAATTGACTTCCTAGTTCGCGGGTTGCGGTTGCGGCGCTTCACGGCACCGGATGCCCTGTCAAAGGCCGGCCAGCGTCGGATGCCAGTTATTCCCCAACGCGAGTATCAAATAATATTTACAATCTCAGGTGAAGAGTTCGGATTGAATGCGGCTTGGATCGGCCGGGGCTGTTTCATGATCTACAAGGGCGTTGAATTCACCGTGACCGCGGTCGCTCCGGGCGTCTGGAAATGGCAATTCCGGATCGGTGAACGGGTCGTCGCCGGCAAGACCGAAGCCAAACTCTACCTGCTTGCCATAAGGCGGGTCCAACTGCGGATCGACCGGGAGTTGAAAAAAGCGCCGCAATAGCCCGCTCTCCCGGCATCAGCCGAAAGACCAATTGGCCGGGAAAACTGGCTCTGCACCCGGTTCTTAATCCGCGCTGGCCAGTCGCCGCATCGTGAATTCGATGTCGCCGCCGGGCAGCTCGCACCAGCTTTCGACCGCGCTCATATAGGCCGCCTTGGGATAGCGGTTGAGGAAGTCGCGCGCCCTCGTCCGCGCCTTGTCGCGCGGCAGCGTGAAGGTCTCGCGCAGAAAGCCGTCGTTCGGCTTGCGCCGGGCGGCCATCCGGCTGGCAAGATCGCGCGGACGCAGAACCATGTCGCAACTCCGAAACAGATGACGACTGGTTCAATATAGGGGGTGGGGAGAACTATTCCGAGTCTACCGGACGCTGCTGTTGCCGGCGGCGCTGCTGCCGGTCTTGGTCTTGTGCTTGGCGGGCGCGGCAGCCTTTGGCGCTTCATTGTTGCGCACGGTTCCCCATGGATCGGAAGACGTCTTGGCGTCGGGAATCTTCCTCAGCGATTCCCTGTAGGCCTTTTCCTTGATCTCATCCTGCTCCTTCTCCTCCGGAGTCTTGGACTGGATCTCGGGTATCAGATTGATGTTCGGCGTTTGCGCGTAAGCGGGTGCCATCAGCAACGCCATCACCGCGGCCGCGCTCAGGATTCTCATCAGACGCTCTCCTTTGGGACGCTCCTCAAGCGTTATCCAGGCGGTATATCACCGCCCCAACCGCACCGCCAAGCGCGCACCGGCGGTGGCTCAAAGCCGGTCCGACTTGCAGGATTTCGGGGATTGCATCCAGTCGTCCCAGATCGGTCCGCATTTGGTGCAGCCGTTGAGCACAAGGCCCATGGCAATCACGCCCAGAACTATTGCCAACCGGCGAAACATGAACGCGCCCCAATCCCCTGAATGGTGCGATCATGGGCCCCAAGTCTGGCATTTTCAAGCCGAACAGGGGGCCGGTGGCCGGGGCTTGCGGTATTCCCTTCGGCCGAATGCCCCCTACAATGCGCCGATACGGAAATCGGGATAGGGCGAGGAAGAAGATTTCATGCAACAGCAACCGGCCGCGGAATTCGGCATCGTGGAAGCAAAGCGCGTGCTCGGCGAGGTGTTTGCTCCGTGGGTGGCCGAACTCAATCTGTCGATCGAGGATTTCGACTTCACCCCGCCACCGGGCGGATCGGCCGACTGGCAGCCGGGTGCGATCCTGCGAATGCCATTTTCCGAACGGCTGTGCCGCAACGGCGGCATCGTCTGCGGCCAGGCGCTGATGGCGTTTGCCGACACCTCGATGGTGCTGGCCAATCTCGCCGCCAACCGCGGCTACCGTCCGATGACGACCGTCGATCAGACCACCCATTTCATGCGCGCCGTCACCTCCTCCGACGTGCTGGCCGATGCGCGCGTGGTTCGCCTTGGCCGCACCATGAGCTTCGGCCGCGTCACACTGTCCAGCGCCACCGACAACAAGCCGGTGGCCATGGTCTCGAGCGCGTTCGCGATGCTGTAGTTTTCGTCCGCACCACCGGCGTTAGTTGTCGAGGACCGCTTCAACCGCATTGAGTGCCGCCGCAAACAGGATCGAGACTCCATTGCGGCACGACGGCGAAAGCGTGCACGGATGCCGGAAAACCGCGCCAGCGCGTTTTCCCGGCCATTGTCGTAAACGAAATCTGAAAGCATGCACAAGCACCGCTTGTATTGAGTTTAATTGTCCGTAATTCCCCCGCTCTATGACTGGCCGAATACAATGTTTTGGATTGACGACGATGATCGAGAAACGGGCTTCCCCCAGACGAAGGGTTCTCAAGCAGGGCACGATTACGGATCGCGGCGGCGGCATCGACTGCATGGTTCGCAACATCTCGATGAGCGGCGCGCGGCTGGATTTCGCGAACCCCGTCGGCCTGCCGCGGTCGTTCACCCTCGTGATCGCGACCGAACGCTTGATGCGGCATTGTCGCACGGTCTGGAGCAGCAATCAGCGGGTTGGAGTTGCATTCGAATAACCTGTGCGGGAAATCAAGCGCTCGCGCGACGCCGGCGGCGCCAACGCCAGATCGTGATCACCAACAGCGCGACAATAAGCCCGGCCGCGATCGCTCTCGCCATGAACCGCCCGCCGGGCCGGTCGATGGTGCGCGACCACAGCGGGGGCGCTTCGCCCGCCCGCGGCAAGCGGAACGCCACCACGCTGTCGCCGATCGTGGTGCCCAACTCGGAGTGACCGCCGGCGCCGATCGCGACATATTGCTCGCCCTTCCAGAGATAGGTCATCGGATTGGCCACACCGGGCACCGGCAGCCGGCCCTGCCACAGCTCCTCGCCTGATTTGGCATCGAACGCGCGCAAATAAGCATCCATGGCGCCGGTGAAGGCAAGCCCGCCCGCGGTGATGACGACGCCGTTGACCAGCGGCGTGCCCCAATGGAAGGCGATGCCGAGCGGCGCGCGATCCTCTGTCGTGCCGACCCGCGAGCGCCAGAGAACTTTCCCGGCCTTCAGATCGACCGCGACCATCTCGCCCCATGGCGGCTTGTTGCACAACAGGTCGAGCGGCGAGAGCGCGACCGCGCGCGTCATCGCGAACGGGGCGCCCTGCTGCGGCCCGAAATCATGGCCGGGCGGCGGCGGTCCCTTGGCGTCCGCGCGCGGAATCAATTTGACGATGTGCACGGCGCGGCTGGTGTTGGCGTAGAGGATCTGGTTGACCGGATCGAAAGCCGCCCCACCCCAGTTCACGCCGCCTCCCGTCATTGGAAACAGCAGCGTGCCCTGCGTCGAGGGCGGCGTGTAGAGACCCTCGTTGCGTGCATCTGAAAGTTTCTCCTCGCAACTGGAGCGGCCAAAGCTCGGCAACAGATTGAATGCGTCGTCGGCCGAGATCCGCTGCGACAGCAGCGGCGGCACGTGGGTCGGAAACGGCTGGGTCGGCGAAAGCTGCTCGCCTTCGGCGCCATTTTGCGGAACGCTGCGCTCCTCGACCGGCCATACTGGCTTGCCGGTGTCGCGGTCGAGCACGAACACGAACCCCTGCTTGGTCGGCTGGATCACGACGTCGCGCTGACCGTCGCCGGTGTCGATGCGGGCCAGCGTCGGCTGCGCCGGCAGGTCATAATCCCAGACATCGTGATGCACGGTCTGGAACGACCACACCAGTTGACCGGTCTCGGTGCGCAACGCCACCACCGAATTGGCGTGCTCGTTGTTGCCGGGCCGCTTGCCGCCCCAGAAGTCCGGGCTCGGCGACGACGTCGGCAGGAACACCAGCCCGCGCTCCTCGTCGGCCGACATCGGCGCCCAGACGTTGGCATGGCCGGCGATGACGCCGCCATGGATCAGTGGATCGAACCCCCAGCGCAGACGGCCCGTCCTGGCATCGAACGCCCGCACCGTGCCGAGCGGCGCCTCGACGCGGCGATTATCCGCAATCGAAGAGCCTACGATGACGACGCCGCGGCTGACCACTGGCGCCGAGGTGATCTGGAATTCGCCCGGCCATTCCAGCGGGCCGCCGGTCTCGAGTTTGATCTCGCCATGATTGCCGAAATCGGCGCAGGGAATGCCGGTGCGCGCGTCGAGCGCGATCAGCCGGACGTCGTTGGTGCCCATGAAGATCCGCGCGCGGCAGGCGGCGCCTTCAGCGGCCTCGCGATCGACCCAATAGGCGACGCCGCGGCAATTGTAGCGGTTGGCCGGTCTCTGGCCGGTGCTGATCTTGGGATCGTAGCGCCATTTCTGCACGCCGCTGCCGGGATCGAGCGCGATCACTTCGTTGAAGGGCGAGCAGAAGATCAGGCTATCCTCGACCAGCAAGGGCGTCGCCTGAAACTTGGTGCGCTTCATGATCTCGGGCGCACGGCTGTCGAGGTCGCCGGTGCGAAATTCCCAGGCGCGGACCAGATTGCCGACGTTAGCGGGCGTGATCTGCGTGAGCGGTGAAAACCGCATGCCGCCAGCGTCGCCGCCCCAATACTCCCAGGCCAGCGCGGGGGACGAAACACAGGCGAACAAGGCGAACAGGCGGACCAGATTTCGCATGATATCTCCGCAAGCAAGAGCCGCGCGGCGGCGTCTTCATGCGAAACCGATTACGCGATTACCGCCTCAGTAGCCACCCTTGGTCCGGCCCTGACCGACGGCGCCGCCACAATGTCCGCCGCCATAGCTTCCTCCGCCAAAGCCGCCACCACCGATGCCGATTCCGATGCCGATCGACGGTCCGGGCGAGGGTTCGTACACCTCGCGCGGTGGCGGACGGCGCACCACCACGACATCATCGTCCGGCACGCGCACCCGCTTCGGCGGCGGGCGATCGGCGCGCTTGGGCGGATCCGGATCGACGCGCTTGATCGGCGCATCGACTTTCTTCAGCTGTGGCACCGGCTGCGTGTTGCAGGGACAGGTCGGCGCCGCCAGCGCGACGTTTTGCGGCGCGGCGGCAAGCACGGGCACGATGTCGGGACGGTTGCGCAGCCGCTCCTCGAGTTTGCGCGCCGTTGCGGCGAGATCGCTGCCGGGAAATTTCGCCAGGAACGCGCGATAGCCCGCCGCCGTGTTGATGATCACGGCTTCGTTCCACGCCACCATGCGGCGATGGCGATCGAGCCAGTCGCGCGCCTGGATCCCTTGTGGGGTCTGCGCGTAGAGCGCGGCAAAAGCCTCGTAGGACTCATCGGTGCCGTCGGCCACGATCAGTTCGTTCGCCACCTCCACCGGCTTGCCCTTCAGATCGCGCGTCCACTCCTCCACCGTTCGCTTGGTCGAGGCCAGCTTCGGACCGGCCACGGAAGCGCCGGAGAACCTGAAATCCTCCGTGAGCGACGAGCTATCCCACGGCGTCTGCCGCCCTTCGGTGGCCTTGTTGACCGACAGCCGCACGCGCTTGAAGGTTTCCTCGATCGGAATGTTGGGCTCCTTGGCCGCTGCCAGCAGCGCCGTCGTGTACGGGCTGTCGGCTCCGGTGCCGTCTTCCGCCACCGCGCCCGGCGAGGTCGAGAACGACAGGAAGGTGTTCTGCGCGCCGATCTTGGCGTCGATGATGGCGAGCCCGCCGCCGGCGGTCTTTTTGAGGTCCGGGAATGGATTGTCGCGGCACGCATCAAGCAGCAGGATGCGCATCCGGCTCGGCACCGAGGTCAGCGTGTTCATGACGTCGTTGAGCCGCACCGCCTGGATCGGAATATCGGCCTCGCGTTTCGGATCGATGTCGATCGGAACCAGGAAATTCTCGCCGTCGATCTGCAGGCCGTGGCCGGCGTAAAATACCAGCGCCACGGTGTCGGCGCCCTTGGCCGCCACCTGGCCGGCGAACTCGCTGACCTTCTCGCGCATCTGGCTCTGCGAAAGATCGGAGGCCTGCGATACCTCGAAGCCGGAATCGGTCAGCAATTGCGTGACCGCCTTGGCGTCATTTCCAGGATTGGGAAGTGCCGGAACCGACTTGTAGGCGGACTGGCCGATCACCAGCGCGAGGCGATTTTCGGCGGAGGCTGATTGTGTGCAAAGGAGCAGCGCCGCCGGGATCATCAAATTGCGAAGCGTGTGACGAAACATGAGGCCACCTCCCGGCAATGCAGGCAACAAATGGGTCTAGCGCTCGGCGCGAAAGGTTCAAGCAAGCCCCGCTATCTGCGGCGGGACGCAAGTACAATTCCAGGTTCAATTCAACGCAGAAATTGTCGCAGGCAAAGACCCGCGGCCGGTGGAAGCAATTACTTCGGTTTCACTTCGGTTTTTTGGCAGGCTCGGCCGACTTGGTAACAGCCCATGGATCGTATTTTTCCTTCGGCTCAGGAATGCGTTCGAGCGCGGCCTTGTAGGCTTTCTCGTCCACCTTCGGCCTGTCATCCTTGGCCTTTTTTTCCTCGCCGCCATGAGGCCGCTTCCCTTGGGCCTGCGCGGGCATCGCGAGCATCGACAGAATGACAGCCGCAATCGTGAAGGTCTTCATCGCCTCTGCTCTCTCCGCCATCGTGCCCCTGATCGACGCTGCAACGGGATGATGGCAATCCCGGGATCGGTATCCGGGGCAGGATAGCCTGTTCGGCCGCCGGTTTCAGCAAATGTTGATCGGCGGATGGGCCATCCGCCGCACGAATTGATCGGGGCCGGGGCGCATTTCTTGTCCGTCCGGGGTAAAAAGCTGGCGATGGGGCGTGTCCTTGTTCACATAGCGTTGATGACGGTGGGCGCGCTTGTTCTGGCGGGCTGCGGCGTCACCGACGCGCACTCGCCGGTGCCCGAGTTCATGCGCGCCAGGGCGCCCGAACCGCCGCCGCCCGAGGCGCCTCCCGACGTCAGGCGGATCGTCGGCGAAAAACTGGACTCGGTATTTTTGGCGGCGTCGCAGCCGACACGGGTGCAGGTCTCGCCGCCGCGCCGCGATTCGCGCGGGCCAGACTGGACGGCCTGCGTCAAGGCCGAGCTGATGTCCGTGACCGGCAAGCCGCTCGGCCCGCAGAACTACCGCATCACGATTACCAATGGCGTGGTCTCCGATCGCCGGCACGCCGACGCCGAGGATAATTGCGCGAGCGAGAGTTACGAGCCGATCTAGGGTGGCGCGCGGATGCTCGCGCCTTGTGGCGGATTCGAATTTCAAACAACCAGAGCCGTCATTCCGGGGCAGCCCGTAGGGCCGAGCCCGGAATCCATAACCACGATCGGGAGTATGGATTCCGGGCTCGTGCTTCGCACGCCCCGGAATGACGATCTCTTGGAATAGCCGCGGCTGGGAATGTTCGACAAGGTTATTCCAAACACATCTTCTCGTTCTCGCGACGCATTGCGCCCGAGGTTTGCAAGTAACGTTCGCCCTTCGCCAGGGAATGCCGGATGCGCGCTGCACCCGCGATCTCGTGTGCAATGTGCACAAGAAGATGCGCACACGAGCATACAGGGCAGCGGAGGCAATCCGACATTCCCTGCGCAATGGCTTTACGGCTTATATCGCGCTCTCCCCGGCGACGAATTCATCTTGTCACCGTCGCCGGCGGATTATCGGTTCATCGCAAACCCGGTTGGGTTACGAAAACCTCCGCCGACTTGACACCAGCAACGGGTGCCAGGACCACACGGTTTTGCCGTACGCCGCAACGTCGTTCGTCTGCACGCTGTTACTCGCTCACAGGCAAAGCCTGCCCTGCGATCACCTTGCGCGCCGACGCTGCCGCGTCCACCGCAACCCGTCCCAACGTTCGTGACGATGGCCAACGCCCCTCTTCGGAACGGGATGGCGAGAGTTCTGAACTGATTTGGGGTCAATTGAAAACAGGAATATTTTCTTCTGAGGGGATTGACAGCTATTTTTGCTGATTTGCCCGACGGGCGCATTTGAGCAGGCCGCAAGCCCGGATGAGCGAAGCGACCGCGCTCTTCCGAGCCGCGCGCCATTGCCTAAAACGGCAATTCGGTATATACTTCGTATCTACTTCGAGGAGAGCAGCCATGATTGTCGAATTTTGCCGGTGGGGGAATAGCCTCGCCGTGCGGATACCAAAGGCGGTTGCCGATGCCCTCAGGGTCAGTGATGGGAAGCGGGCCGAAATCAAGGTCGAAAACGGGACACTGGTGTTGCGTCCGATCGTCAGGCCGGCGCGAAAGCCACGCTACACGCTTGATGAATTGCTGAGCGGAATGACCAAGGACAATGTTCCGCAGGAGGTCGATTGGGGACCGCCGCGCGGCAACGAGGCATGGTGAGGTGACTGCCTACTGCCCCGATGCAGGCGACATCATTTGGCTGGATTTCCTGCAAGCCGTCGCCAACGAGCAGGCCGGACGGCGGCCCGCGCTCGTGCTTTCGCCGCGTGCCTTCAATGAACTGACTGGCCGGTGCATTGCCTGCCCTATCACACGGCGCGATCGTGATTGGAGTTTTCACGTGGCCATACCGGACAGCGACGAGGTCAGCGGCGTCATACAAGTTGATCAGTTGCGCAGCGCCTCCTGGGCGCAGCGCGGGTCGCGTTTCATATGCAACGCTCCAGCAAGCGTGCTCGACGAGGTGCGCGCCAGACTGAAACCGCTGCTCTCTCTTTGACTGGCTGACTATCTTCGGAGACTTGCTTTTCCCGGCCTTTCAAAATCGATCTCATTTTTGAACGCTTTCACCGCGAGCGACGACCAACTGGTTAATGATTTGAGCCGTCCATTTCCGGATTCTGGCGAATTAGTGATCCAGCCGAGGTTTCCATTGCGACTGGATCGTGAGAGATTAGGGGCGTGAAAATCTCGATCCACCTTGGCCGGTTGCTGGCGATCTTGCTGATCGCAGGTCTTGTGTTCGCCCCGCTTTCCGAGCCGGCGAACGCGGCGACCCATGCTTCGATCGCAGCGGCAGAGATGTCCGCCGACATGCCCTGTTGCCCGGACAAGTCGGCGCCCATGGATTGCGACCAGTGCCCGCTGATGGCGATCTGCATGGTCAAGACGTTTCACGAGCCGTCCTCTGCAGGCGTGGTCGAGGTCCGGCCCGTCACGGTCCGGCTGCTGGCCCCCCGCAGCGATCCCGCGATGGAAGGCCTGAACTACCTGCCCCCTCCAAGACCACCTCGTTCGCTGGTCCGTTCGGCTTAACGCCGGACGTCGCGCGGCGCTGCGATGCGCCCGGGCGCGCTGGCGCGCCCGACAATGCATGCCGCTGACGCGGCTGACCAGCAGGCTTGAGGATTTCGAAATGAAAACGATGCAACTCGCGCGCCCCGTTTGGGGTGCGCTCGCAGGCATTGCCGTAATCGGCATTGCCGGCTTCGCTTCCGCTGGCGTGAAGCACCGCCACGACCAGATGATGGCGGATGCCGGAACGGCGGCGCCATCCGATCGCAAGATCAAATACTACCGCAACCCGATGGGGCTTCCGGATACATCCCCGATGCCGAAGAAGGACTCCATGGGGATGGACTACATCCCGGTGTACGAAGGCGACGATACCGATGATGGCTCCGTCAAGATGTCGCCGGGGAAGATTCAGCGCACCGGCGTCAAATCCGAGCCCGCGGCTCCGCGCACCATCCGCAGCATGATCCATGCGCCAGGCGTCATTCAACTCGACGAGCGCCGCATCTCGGTCATCGCGATGCGGGCCGAAAGTTACGTGCAGAAGGTCGAGAACGTCACCACCGGAACGCATGTCGTCAAGGGTCAGCCGTTGATGGAAATCTACAGCCCGGCGGTATCGTCGGCGGCGGCCGAATACATCTCGACGATCAACTCCAAGACCATTGCCGGCGACGGTCCCTATGGCAGGGGTTCGCGGCAGCGGCTCATAAATCTCGATGTGCCTGATGCCGCCATCGTTACGATGGAGAAAAGCCGGACGGTTCCGATCGGGATCGAGTGGACGTCGCCGCGCGACGGCGTCGTGCTCGAACGCAACGCCATCGAGGGAATGCGCGCCCAACCGGGCGCCGTCCTGTTCCGGATTGCCGACCACACGCTGGTCTGGGCAGTTATCGATGTGGCGGAGCGCGATCTCGGTGCGCTGGCGGTGGGACAACCGGCGACCGTGAAAGCGCGCGGCTTTCCCGGCCGCGAGTTCACCGGGAAACTCAACGTCATCTATCCAGAGATCAACAAGGAGACGCGAACCGCGCGCTTGCGAATCGAACTCACCAATCCGGATCTCGTGTTGCTCCACGGCATGTATGTCGATGCCGAGATTGACATCGGCGGCGCTACGCCGGTGCTAACCATCCCCGAGAGTGCCATCATGGACACCGGCCGGCGTCAGGCGGTGTTCGTCGACAAGGGCGAAGGCCGCTTCGAACCCCGCGAGGTCAAACTCGGCCAGCGCGGTGACGGCTATGTGGAGGTGCGGCAGGGCGTCAGCGAAGGCGAGCCGGTGGTGGTATCGGCGAACTTCCTGATCGACGCCGAAAGCAATCTGAAGGCCGCGCTCAAGAGTTTTTCAGACGGAGCGCAACCATGATCGCCCGCCTGATCGCCTGGTCCGCGCGCAATTTGCTGCTGGTGTTGTTCGGCGCGGGCTTTGCCGCCGCCGCCGGTATCTATGCGCTGGCGCATCTGCCGCTGGACGCCATTCCCGACCTCTCCGACACCCAGGTGATCGTCTACACCGAATATCCCGGCCAGGCGCCGCAGGTGATCGAGGACCAGGTCACCTATCCCCTGACCACCGCCATGCTGACGGTGCCGCGTTCCAAGGTGGTGCGCGGGTTCTCGTTCTTCGGCGTGTCGTTCGTCTACGTCATCTTCGAGGACGGCACCGACATCTATTGGGCGCGCTCGCGCGTGCTCGAATTCCTCAACAGCGCCGCCTCGCGCCTGCCCGCCGGCGTGACGCCAACGATGGGACCGGACGCCACCGGCGTCGGATGGGTCTACCAATACGCCGTGATGTCGAAGGAGCTGAATCTCTCTGAAACCCGAACCATCCAGGACTGGAATTTGAAGTTCGCGCTGGCCAAGGCGGAAGGCGTCGCCGAAGTCGCCAGCGTCGGCGGCTTCGTCCGGCAATACAACGTCATCCTCGATCCGCAGCGCATGCGCGACCTCGGCATCACCATGCAGAAGATGCGCGAGGCGATCCGGGCCAGCAATGCCGACGTCGGAGGCCGCACGGTCGAACTGTCCGAATTCGAACACGTCATTCGCGGCAAGGGCTACATCAAGAGTATCAACGACCTCGGCAATATCGTACTCAAAAGCAGCGGCGGCACGCCGGTGCTGCTCAAAGACGTCGCCCGCGTCGAACTCGGTCCCGACGAGCGCCGCGGCATTACCGAACTCAACGGCGAAGGCGAAGTCGCCAGCGGCATCGTGCTGCAGCGTTTCGGCGTCAATGCGCTGGACGTGATCCAGAACGTTAAGAAGCGGTTTGCGGAGATCGCAAGCAGCCTGCCGAAATCGGCCGAAATCGTCGCGGTCTACGACCGCTCGAACCTGATCCTTGCTGCGATCGACACGCTCAAGCATACGCTGTTCGAAGAGAGCGTCGTCGTGGCGCTGGTCTGCATCATCTTCCTGCTGCATGTCCGCAGCGCGCTGGTTGCGATCCTGATGCTGCCGGTCGGCGTGCTGATGGCTTTCGGCGCCATGAAACTGCTGGGCCTCGGCTCCAACATCATGAGCCTCGGCGGAATTGCGATCGCGATCGGCGCCATGGTCGACGCCGCGATCGTCATGATCGAGAACGCCCACAAGCACCTTGAACGCGCCGAACCCGGACGATCGCGCATCGATATCCTGATCGAGGCGGCCTCGCAGGTCGGTCCCGCCCTGTTCTTCAGCCTGCTCATCATCACCGTATCCTTCATGCCGATCTTCACGCTGGAATCGCAGGAAGGCCGGCTGTTCAGCCCGCTTGCCTTCACCAAAACCTTTGCGATGGCGGCGGCGGCTTTACTGTCGGTGACGCTGGTGCCGGCACTGATGGTGATCTTCGTGCGCGGCAAGATCATTCCGGAGCACAGAAACCCGATCAACCGTTTCCTGATCTGGATCTACCGCCCGGTGATCAAGGCGGTCATGCGCGCCAAGATTCTGGTGATCCTGATCGCGGTCGCTGTCCTTGCGGTGACGATCTGGCCGGCGCGGCAGCTCGGCACCGAGTTCATGCCGAACCTCAATGAAGGCACGCTGCTCTACATGCCGACGACATTGCCGGGCATATCGGTTACCAAGGCCGGCGAATTGCTGCAGACCCAGGACCGGGTCATCCGGACGTTTCCGGAAGTGGCCTCGGTTTATGGCAAGGCCGGTCGGGCTTCGACGGCAACCGACCCGGCACCTTCCGAAATGTTCGAGACCGTGATCAATCTCAAGCCAAAGGCGCAATGGCGGGCTGGTGTGACCGTGGAAAGCCTGACCGCGGAGATGGACCGGGCACTTCAGTTTCCAGGCGTTTCCAACGCATGGACCCAGCCAATCAAGGCGCGCATCGACATGCTCTCCACCGGGATCCGGACACCAATCGGCGTCAAGGTGATCGGCACGGACCTCGCCGAGATCGACCGGCTGGCCAAGCAGATCGAGCAGGTGTTGAAGGCGGTCCCCGGGACGTCGTCGGCTTATGCCGAGCGCGGCATTGGCGGCTTCTACCTTGACATCACGCCTGACCGCGCGGCGCTGGCGCGCTACGGCATCATGGTGCAGGACGTACACGATGTGATCGGGACCGCGCTCGGCGGCCAGACCGTGACGACCACCGTCGAGGGACGTCAGCGCTTCACCGTCAACATGCGCTATCCGCGCGACTTGCGCGGCGATACACAGTCGATCATCCGCGACGTACTGGTGCCGATGCCGGACGGCGGCGCGGTGCCGCTCGGCGAAGTCGCCAAGGTCGGCCCCTCGCGCGGGCCCTCCTCGATCCGCACCGAGAACGGGCAACTCGCGATCTATATCTATGTCGACGTCCGTGACCGCGACATCGGCAGCTACGTTGCCGACGCGCAAGCGGCCGTGAAGGCCAGCATCGAATTTCCACCTGGTGCTTACGTGATGTGGAGCGGCCAGTTCGAATATCTCGAACGCGCCACGGCGCGGCTGAAGATCGTCGTCCCGGTGACGCTGCTGATTATCTTTCTGCTGCTCTATCTCAACTTCCGCTCGCTGGCCGAAACCTTGATCGTGATGCTCTCCCTGCCCTTCGCTCTGGTCGGAGGTCTCTGGCTGATGTGGTGGCTGGGGTTCAACCTGTCGGTTGCGGTCGTCGTCGGATTCATCGCGCTTGCCGGCGTCGCCGCCGAGACCGGCGTCGTGATGCTGATCTATCTCAACCAGGCGCTCGACGAAGCGCGCGCCCGAAGGCAGGCCGAGGGCCGCGCGCTGACGCGGCAGGACCTTTACGATGCCATCATGGAAGGCGCGGTCGAGCGGGTGCGGCCCAAGATGATGACGGTCACCGCCATCATGGCAGGCCTGCTGCCGATCATGTGGAGCACGGGCACGGGCTCGGAGATCATGCAGCGCATCGCGGTGCCGATGATCGGCGGCATGATCTCCTCGACGCTACTGACATTGATCGTGATTCCGGCGATCTACGCGCTGGTCAAGGGCGCCGGGCTGGAGAGGGCACGTGGCCGTGCACTTGCGCGGGCTGAAAGCTTCGCGCCGCGCTAGCCGCTCAAAGACACCGCGTCGTCGGCCGTGCCGGACAGAGATGACGCGCCCGAGAACGCGACCGTAGCGTTTCCTTAAGGCCTCAGATGCTCCGCGGCGGGCTTCTAGAAATCGAGCTTGGATTGAATTGCTTCTATGCCCGCCTTGGCGCAGGCCTCGTCGGCATCGCCGCCGGGGGCTCCCGATACGCCGATCGCGCCAACCAGCGACCCTCCTGACTCCACCACCAGTCCCCCGCCAATGATGACCACACCAGGCAGGTTCCGAATTCCCGCCTGCATCATCCCGGGCTGACTGATGCTGAACAGATTGCTCGTGCTGTTGCGGAAGGTCGCCGCTGTCCACGCCTTGCCCGTTGCGGTCGCGGGCGTGTGAGGCCCGGCAAAGCGGTCGCGCAGAACCACTTGTGTCACGCCAAATCTGTCGACAACGGCGATCGCGACCTGGTAACCGCGTTGCTGACAATTCGCGAGGGCGGATTGGGCCAATTCGAGCGCGATTCCGGGAGCCAGGGATTTGTAGGTGACGAGCGATTCCTGTGCGCGACACTCGGTTGAAATCAGCAGTGCGAAACTTGCCAGCAGATATACGAGGTGTTTGCGGTCCATGGCTGATTCCGTTCAGTCGGCTTGGGTGATCCGAAATCCTGTTGTCCTACAGCATTCCATAGAATTATCGCATCCGGCTTTGGTAAATGGTGGTGCCATATTCTCGCTGCGACTGATCGCGATCTGATCATGTGACATTTTTTAGGTGCCGCCCAAGACTTCGAACCGAATTCGAAATTCCTTGCTTCAATCAATGATTGATTTTTGTTCATTTTGGACCTTGTGGTCGAATGGGCCGGGGAATATCATTTGGAAGGGGCAATGCAGGCGCCCCATCAGACGCTCGCCGTCCAAGCTCTGCGCAACACTCGCTGTGGGCGGGACGATTGCGTGTGGACGGAACACTCACATTGAGAATCATCCCCGGAATTGGCGCGTCACAATCTGTGTACGCTTCCCGGACTATAATCACACTGAGAGTGGAGTACGCGACATGCCGCTTAATGAGCTCCTCCCCGGTTCAAATCCCGCCCGCGACGACGTTCAGCAAACCGACTTCGGCTACGACGTCGTCAGTCGCTACATTTGCAATAATTGGCAGGAGATCGTAGCCGCGCAGGGCCCAGGCGCCTACCCGTTTGACGTCGTCGTCATCGGTGCCGGCATGTTCGGCGGCTACAGCGCCGAGAAGCTATATCGGCTCGGCAAAATGAACGCATTCCGTATCCTGATGCTTGATGCGGGAGCGTTTCTGCTTCAATCGCATATCCAGAATTTGCCGCAACAACTGGGCGGCAAGGTGGGCGGCCCGAATTATCTGCGCACACGGGATGATGCAACCGGCGCACAGAACGTCATCTGGGGCATGCCGTGGATCAGCAACGAGGGCTTTCCGGGGCTGGCCTATTGTATTGGAGGGCGCTCGCTGTTCTGGGGCGGCTGGTCGCCGCCGCTGACCGACGCCGACCTCGCCAATTGGCCCGGCGACGTGACGGCCTATCTCAAGAGTGCAACGGGCTATGCGTCGACCGAACTGGAAATCGGAACGGCGACGACCACCGATTTCATCACCAACACGGCCCTGTTCGGCGCGTTGCTCGAAAAGATCAAGGCCTCCATTCCCCTGGACGGCATCACCGAAGCCGCGGAAGCCCCGCTTGCGGTCGTCGGCGAACCTCCGAGGTCGGGGCTGTTTGCCTTCGACAAATTCAGTAGTGCGCCCTTCATCATGGACGCGATCCGCAACGATGTGGCGGTGAACAGCGCGCTCGGCGACGCAAGCCGCCGCATCTTCCTGGTTCCGCGCGTACAGGTCCATCGTCTGAACCTCAGCGCCGCCGGCGATGCAGTGACCTCGCTCGACCTGAGCGTCGCGGGCGCGCGCCGACAGCTTGATATTTCCAGAAATGCCGCCGTGATTATCGCCGACGGAACCATTGAAGGAACGCGGCTCGCACTGGAATCGCTAGGCGTGGGATCGACGCAGTTCGGCTCCCCCCGCGTCGGCAACCTGATGGCGCATCTTCGCAGTAACATTACGGTGCGGATCAAGCGTACAGCGCTGGGTCTGGGCGCGCCGGTCGACCTTGAGACCGTGGCGCTGATCGCCCGCGGCAGCTTCTCGGGCCGTCGGTTTCACCATCAGATCACCGCGGCGGACGTCGCCACACCGAACCCCGAGGCGGCGATGTGGAACATGGTCCCGGATATCGACGTCGTCGGCAGTCTGCTCACTAATCAAGATCCGAACTGGGTCACGATTACCTTCCGCGGCATTGGCGAAATGGAAGACCAGCGCCTGGTCGACAATATCGACCCTGCCAGAAGCTGGATCGACCTGAGCAACGAAACCGATCAGTGGGGCATGCGCCGCGCCTACGTGAACCTTGTCGCAACGACTGGCGACCGCCAATTGTGGGCCGCGATGGATCAATCGGCGTTCGATCTGGCTTTGGCCGTAGCCGGCGACCCCGCCAATATTCAGTACTGGAATGCTCCGGGTAACCAATGGCAATCGATGCGGCCGCAGCCCGACGCGAGCGGGCGCGGGTTCTGGCAGGACCGGATCGGCACCACGCATCACGAGGCGGGAACCCTGTTTATGGGGGCTCCGGGCGCATCGATCACCGATACGACTGGCAAATTTCACGGCAAGAAGAATGCCTACGTCGCCGGCCCGGCGCTATTCCCCACTTTGGGTTCGGCCAACCCTTCGCTAACGGGGCTCTCACTTGCTCGGCAAACCGCGAAGGCAATTATTGCCGCAACGATCGAGACTCCTTCTATTGGCTTCGCGCCGCTTTCGCTGTCGCCTGCGGATTGGCAAATGGTGAAACAGGCCGGTAGCCCGGCCACCATGATCCACCATGGCGCCGTGCTCGAAACCTCGGGCTGGTACGGCCTCTATTGGTACACCAAGGAGCAGTTCGGCAATTTCGTGCTGTCGCTCGAATGGCGGATCAGCCGCCGCGAGGAAAATTCGGGAATCTATCTTCGCATTCCGGCGCCTAACGTCGCAAATCCGTTGCAGGCGGCCGACGCCCAGGGGCATGAAATCCAGATCGACCAGCGCGGCTTCGATTCAGTCACGGGTACCGAGGGGCATCCGCTGAAGGTGACCGGTGCGATTTATGATCTGCAGGCACCTTCAACATCGACCCAGGTGCAGATCGGCGAGTGGAACAAGTATGAGATCGAGGCCAACGGCTCGCAAATTCGGGTAACCCTGAACGGGCAGCTCGTGAACGATTATCAGAGTCCGCGGCAGCAAACCGGATACCTCGCGTTACAGGCCCATGACTTCCTGTCCCGAACCCAGTTTCGCAACCTGCTGATCAAGAAACTACCGTAACATTTGGCGGAACCAATCGCTGGCCGCTGATTGCAAAAGGATGCTGTTGCATTTGTCGCTTTGCTGAATTATGACGTGCCTAGGGGAAGTACGGTCTCCCCTTGAGGCTTCGGTCCAAGACTGTGCAACGCTCGACTTGTCGAGGGAGTATGCACATGGACGATCGAAAGCTTTCAATTTCCCCCAGAGAATTACATTTGCGGTCTGCTTCTGAGTGGACCTCCGCTGACATTGATCCGCCTCCCGCGGAGTTAGCGAAGTCAGACGAACTCGTCACCGTCGAGCGGCAAAGTCGTTCCGGACAAACCGAACCTGGCCGACACGATTTCTCCGATGGGCCCTGGGCGAGGTCGTCATGCCGCTGAAAACAGCTGGAACCATCGCCATACCAGGCGCGGCGGGCAGTGCCTTTGATCACGCCGCCTTCGATATGAAGAGCCGGCGAGTCTTCATTGCACACACAGCGCGCGATTGCATCGAGGTGATCGACCACGACGCCGGCAGGCACCTCGCTACGCTGCCGGGATTTCCGGGCGTGGCCGGCGCCGTCGCTGACGACGGACAAATCCTGGTAACCAACCGCGGCAGTGCCAGCATCGCGTTGCTCGATGCCAACACCTTTGAAACCCATGCTGTGTTTAAGACCGGCTCACGACCGAATGGCGCTGTGATCGTGGCGCGATCCAGCCTCGGCATTGCAGCCTGTATCGGCGACGATAAAGAAGCACCGACGCTGCAGCTTTTCGGATTGAGCGATCGCAAGCACGCGTCCATCGGCCTGCCGGGACGGCCGCGCTGGTGCGTCACCGATGCCGCGGCCGAGCGTGTCTTCCTCTGCATTCGCGAGCCCTCGGTGGTGCTGGTGGCCCGTCTGCCCGACCTCGGCGCCGTAACCCAATGGAAAGTACCGTCAGCAGGCGCTCACGGTCTTGATATCGATCATTCCAGGGGCCGGCTGTATGTTGCCTGCGACGATTCATCTCTCGTCGAAATGAACAGCACCTCGGGCGAAGTCACCAACGTCTGGCCGATTGGAGGCCCGCCCGATGTCACGTTCTTCAACCCGGCAACCGGTCTGGTTCATGTCGCCATCGGGGAGCCTGGGCTTGTCGAATCCATTGATCCGCGCAGCGGCCGCAGCACGCGAACCGTGACCGGCGCGGGCGCTCACACGACGGCCCTGGTGGCGCCCGACCAGCTTTACGTCATTTCACCCGCGCATGACGGAATCCTCGTCCTCTTGGACACCTGACGTCCCGACACGAGAACTGCACAGGAGAATCAACATGAAATGGATCACCCGCGAAAAAGTAAAGGTCGACCGCGTCGCATGCCCATGGCTGATCAAGAAATTTGTCGACAAGGACGCCGAGTTCGTATTTGTGCCTGGCGAGAAGGTGATGGCAGAGGCGAAGCGGCTCGATGCCATTCCCTACGACGTAAAAGACGTCGAGCTTGGTCATCACGGTAAGGAATGCTCGTTCGAAGCTATCCTGAAAAAGTACAAGCTGACCGGCGATCCCGCACTGGTATTACTCGGGCGGATCGTCAACGGCGCCGACACCGATAACACGCTGTACCATCAGCCGGAGGGACCCGGCCTCGAAGCCATCGCCGAAGGCTTCCGGCATCTCGGCTTCAAGGACGACCATGAGCAAAATGCGGCGGAGTGGATCGTCTACGATGCGCTCTATACGTATTGCGGCGAGATGATAAAGCGCGGCAAGCCGCATGGCGACTTCATGGACTAACAATTCGTCGCCGCGCGCAAACGAATGAATCGTATTCAGCAAAGAAAACAACAAGGAGAAGATATGAGTTCGCAGAAGGTTGCATTTGTGTGTTTGCACGGCTCGGCCAAGAGCCTTATCGCGGCGGAATATTTCAATCGCACCGCGATCGAGAGAAACCTGCCGTTTCGCGCGACCACGTCCGGACCCGAACCCGATAGCGAGGTCCCTGGCAATGTCGTCGCCGGTTTGAAGAGCCGCGGCATCGATGTCGGGCAGTACCGCCCCGCCCTGATCGCGGCTGAGCAACTCTCCGACACCAGCTTGATCGTGTCGTTCGCTTGCGACGCCGGACGGCTGCTCGCGCCTTCCAAGCCGGAAGAGCGTTGGGATGAATGCCCCATGGTCAGCGCCGATTTTGATATCGCCTGGACCTTCATTACCGGCCGCGTTGAGAAATTGATTTCCCGTCTCGCGGCGGAGTGAGATTTCCGCAGGAGAATTGGTCCATCAGTAGGCTGAATGTCCTTCGTGTGAGTGGTTTGCTGCGATGTATTACGAACTTCGGAAACAGGGCACCAGGCAAATGCGTCACCCGTACGTCCGTTGGGCTGTTATCGCAGCTACTTTTTTCCTGTTGGAGATCAACGACATGTCAAACCACGCAATAAGTTTCGAGAGCAGCAAAATCGGCGCCACGCCTGAAGGCTGGACATCCACCCTCACCGGGTCCGGCGATCCGAAATGGACCGTCCAAAGCGATTCGACGGCACCGTCGAAATCAACCGTGCTGAAGCAATCCGGCCGCGCCACCTATCCGTTGATTCTGAAGAACGATACCAACATCAAGGACGGCTTCGTCGAAATGAAGTTCAAGGCCGTCTCCGGATCGCAGGACCGCGCGGCCGGCATTGTCTGGCGGGCGAAAGACGCCAACAATTATTATGTGGTCCGGGCCAATGCGCTTGAAGACAATGTCGTTCTCTACAAGACCGTCAAGGGCAACCGCAGTTCGCTCGACATTGTCGGCCGGAAGGGCGGTTATGGCGTTACCGTCGCCGTGCCTGCCGGCACCTGGCACACGCTGCGGATCGACTTCAAAGCCTCACGCTTCAGCGTGTCCTTCAACGGCAAGCAATTGTTTGAGGTCGAGGATTCCACGTTCACCGAGGCCGGAAAGGTGGGCCTATGGACCAAGGCCGACAGCGTCACGCTGTTTGACGAGGTGACCTACGGCGAGACGAAATAGTCGCGCCATTCGGCAGTCGCGCCTAAAGAAGCAAATATCGTCCTGAGCCCGCGCCCATCATCAGCCGCCGCGGTCAACACCCCTGTGAAAGATCGCCACCTTCGGCTCGAGGCATGCGTTCCCGGCAATGTCGGTAAGCGACGGCTTGAGTTTCCGTAACTCACGCGAACCGCGCACACGGCTTCGTGATTGGGGCCGTTCACAACAATATCATCGATCGGGAGTTTGTATTGCGAGTGCACTCCGCTCGAACTAAAATTCAGTACGGGGAAATGCAGACTACCGATCAGACGGTCTTCGTCCAAGCTCTGCGCAACACTCGACTTTGCCGAGGAGCTTGCGCATGGACGAAAGCAGACGATCGTTCCCTCACCAAGCCATGTGTGAACGGATCGGCGCAGTGCCGAGGGTGGCGGCGGCGGTTGAAAAAAGCGCCATTCCTGCCGGGCGACTGCCGACCGAACCGCCGCAACCTAAATGTTTTTCACGGCGATGCGCAGCAGGTGCGCGAAGGTTTCGCCATCGCGCTCCGCGCGATGGGGTTAGAAGCAAATTTCTGCCTTCGGACATACCAGGGCCGGCCACCCACCCAAACAGGGAGGATCATTAGATGCGTGTGATGCTTTGGCTAGCGGGCTCATTGTTCGCGCTTTGGTTTGCCGCGGGCGCGAACGCCCAGAAAACCGACTGGCGGATCTTCGCGGAGCCGTTCGTCACTTCCGCCCATGCACAGGAAGTCGACTGGCAGAAGGTCGACGAGGCGCTGGGGAGAAAGCCTGCCGTGTCAGGCGACGTGCACCGATATGGCTTCCCCCGTACCGATCTCAAAGTGACCCTCGATGGCGTCACCATCAAACCGGCGCTGGCCCTTGGCGGCTGGGTCGCGTTCAAACCGATGCATGGCGAAGCCATGGTCATGGGCGACCTCGTGCTTCTGGAGAGCGAGATCAACCCGGTCATGCTCAAGCTCATCGAGGGCGGCCTCGATATCACCGCCGTTCACAATCACCTGCTGCGTGCCAGCCCTGCCACGTTCTACATGCATGTCGGCGGCCACGGCGACCCTGCCAGGATGGCCGCCGTTATTCGTGACGCGCTTGCCGTGAGCAAGACGCCGCTGGCGCCGCCGGCCGTGGCAGCTCCGGCGCCCGCAATCGATCTCGATACCGCCCAACTCGATCAACTCATTGGCGTCAAGGGCCAGGCAAACGGTGGCGTGTATCAGTTCGGGGTGCCACGCCGGGACCCGGTCACCGAAGCCGGAATGCAAATTGCCCCCGTCGGCCCGATGGGCGTGGCGACCGCGATCAACTTTCAGCCGACCGGTGACGGCAAGGCCGCCATCACCGGTGATTTCGTGCTGGCCGGCGATGAGGTCAACCCCGTGATCAGGGCGTTGCGGGCGAACGGCATCGACGTGACCGCGGTCCACAGCCACATGCTGGACGAGCAGCCGCGGCTGTTCTTTCTTCACTTCTGGGCCAACGACGATGCGTTGAAGCTTGCCCGGGGATTGCGCGCCGCACTCGACAAGACCGCGAGCACGAAGAGCTAGTTTAGCGATCCGTAATTTACGCAAGCCGGGCGGCTTCAACCCGCCTCGATCGCCGGCCCCCTCCGCCGTGGCACCGGCGCCGAGATCGATTTTGCGACCGCACGTGCCGAGCTGATGAACAGTTGGGCGAGCGGACTGGGGGTGCGGTTCTTGACGGTGATGACCACGACCGAGCCCAGCACGGTCGGCACCTTGACCGGCAATATCTTGAGGCCTACGCGCTTGGCACTGAACCGCCCCACCGAACTCGGCAACAGCCCGACAAATCTTCCTGTGGCGATCAGAGTTGTCGTCAGTTGAACGGACAAGGTGAGAACGCCCGCGCGCGGCTGCTTTAGACCATGCTCGCGAAAGATCTCGGCGATAAGAACTCCGGGGACACTGTCGGGAGGCGGCAGCACCCAATCCTCCCCGGCGAGCTCGGCCAGTTCGACCACACGACGCCGAGCCCATTGGCTGCCCATCCCCGCCACCACGGAAAAGGGCTCGTCGAACAACGGCTCCGAGACAAGATCTTCCTCGACGAACGGGCGCGGCATTCGCCCGATCAAAAGTTCGACGTTGTGTTTGCGTAACTGGTCAAACTGCATCAGCGCCGTATCGGCGTGAATGACCCTCAGTTGCACGCGGGGATGTTGCTTCAGAAAATGCTCCGTGATCGCAGGCAGCACACCGGCCAGGATGATTTCGGGGCAACCGACGGCGAGTTCGCCCGACGTTGGGTCGGCGAGGAATTCGATGCGCTTGAACCCCTGACGCATCTCGTCGAATACTTGGACCGCCGTTTCGAGCAACGCCCGTCCATACGGCGTAGGTTCGACTCCCTGGGAACTGCGATCGAACAGGCTAACGCCCAACGTCTGCTCCAGCTCGGAAATCGCCTTGGAGACGACGGGGTGCGAGATAGCCAGCTTGACCGACGCCTTCGCCATGCTGCCGGATTCCGCCACCGCGAGAACGATGTGAAGGTCGCGCAAACGGACGCGACGACCGATGCGATCTGACCAGTCCATTTTCGACCCTTAGTCTAGAGGCTACAGGGATACCGAAAAATCGAACTTCCAAACTACAACCCCTGGCGGCAATAATACAACTGTCATTCAAGCTAACGCATATTCAGGAATTTCAGCCCGCGAAACATTAATCCAACGGAGACCGGCCATGTTGAGCAGATGTATCTCCCGAACCATTGCAATACTCGGCATGACCGCGCGCCGCCGCGGGCAGCTCGAACGCGCAGAATGCGGTCAAGATCGGCATGGTCATGCCGATGACCGGGACGCTGGCGAGCGCGGGCCAGCAAGTGGTCGCCGGTGCCCGCCTCTACATCAAGCAGCATGGCGACACCGTGGCCGGCAAGCAGATCGAATTGATCGTCAAGGATGACGCCTCGTCCGGCGAGATCGGAAAGCGGCTTATCCAGGAACTCATCGTCAACGAGAAGGTCGACGTCATCGGCGGTGGCCTGACGGCGGATTTGCTGCCCAGTGCGCCGCTCCTCACCGAGGCGCAGAAGCCGGCGGTCATCATGATCTCGAGCACAACAGCCGTGGTTGAAAAATCGCCCTACTTCGTCCGGGCCAGCGGCACGCTGGCGCAATCATCCGCCATCATGGCGGATTGGGCGATCCGAAACAATCTCGGCAAGGCGGTCACCCTGGTGACGGAATTCGCGCCGGGACTGGAGGCGGAAGAGACCTTCACCAATAACTTCAAAGCCGCCGGCGGTCAGATCGCGGAAGTGATCCGCGTACCGCTGCGAAACCCCGATTTCGCGCCGTTCCTGCAGCGGGTGCGGGACGCTGCGCCGCAAGCCGTGTTCGTGTTCATTCCCTCGGTTCAAGCCGCCACTTTTGCCAAACAATTCGTCGAACGCGGCCTCGACAAGGCCGGCATCAAGCTGATCGGGCCCGGCGATCTGACCGACGACGAAGCTCTATCGAACATGGGCGACGCCATGCTTGGCGCCGTTACCGCGCATTTTTACTCTGCCGCTCATCCGTCTGCGTTGAACAAGGCCTTCGCCGACGAATACCTGAAGGAGAACCATGTCCGCGCCAACTTCATGGCGGCAAGCGGCTACGATGGGATGCACGTCATCTATCAGGCGCTCAGAAAAACGGGCGGTTCAACCGACGGCAAAGCGCTGATCTCGGCCATGAAAGGCATCGCCTGGGAGAGCCCGCGCGGCCCGATGTCGATCGACCGTGCGACCGGCGAAGTCGTCCACAACATTTACATCCGCAAAGTCGAGAAGGTCGATGGCGAACTGCGCAACGTCGAGTTCGAGACTTTCAGCAATGTCAGGGATCCGCGCGTCGCGGCGAAATGAAGAAGATGGAAATCCTTGTTGTCGGAGGCGGCATTGGCGGGCTGAGCCTTGCGCTCAGCCTGCATCAGGCAGGTCTTAAGGTCCGGGTATTTGAGGCGGCGCGCCAACTCTCGGCACTCGGCGTCGGCATCAACCTTCAGCCGGCGGCAGTACGTGAACTGGTCGAACTGGGGCTCGGCGATGCACTCGCCGAAACCGGCATCGCCACGCAACGATTGAACCTGTACAACAAGTTCGGACAGCTGATCTACAGCGACCCAAGGGGAATGGCGGCCGGATACCGATGGCCGCAATATTCGATCCATCGCGGACAATTACAATTACTTCTGCTCCAGGCCGTTCGCGAGCGGATCGGCCATGATCAATTCCGCAACGGACTGACATTCACCGGCTTCGAACAGATCGGTGCGAGGGTTCAGGCCTGCTTCCGGGATCGCGAATCCGGAGCCGAACTGATCGACGAAGCCGATGTCCTGATCGGCGCCGACGGCATCCATTCCGCCGTACGGCGTCAAATCCATCCGACTGAAGGCAGTCCGCGCTTTGCCAAGCAGATATTGTGGCGCGCCGCAGTCGATGCCGATGCTTTCCTGGACGGCCTGACGATGGTCATCGCCGGACATTTCCATCAGCGGGTCGTCGCTTATCCCCTCGCCAGGGCGCCCCGCGGCAAGTTGCTCACCAACTGGCTTTGCCAGATGACCGTGGCTGACGAGGCGCCATCACCGGAAGACTGGAACAAGCGTGTTACAAAGGACAGGGTGCTCGCGGCGTTCGGAGAGTGGCGGTTTCCCTGGCTCGATCTGCCGACGCTGATCGAGCAATCGCCGGACATCTTTGAATTTCCGCTGGTCGATCGCGACCCCGTTTCGACATGGTCCTGCGGCCGCGTCACCCTGATCGGCGATGCCGCGCATCCGATGCAACCGATCGGCAGCCAGGCGGGATCGCAAGCGATCCTGGACGCCCGCACGCTGACGAGGGCGTTACTCGTTCACGGTGATCCGGTTGTAGCCCTTGCGCATTACGACAGCGAACGCAGGCCGGTCATGAACGACATCACCCTACGCAACCGCAGCTTTGGCCCTGAAGCGGCGATGCAATTGGTGGAGGAGCGTGCGCCCAACGGTTTTGTCCGGATCAGCGACGTGATTTCGCAGGAGGAGATGGATTTCATCTCCAACTCGTTCACGACGGCCGCGGGTCTCGACGTCGAAACCGTCAATGGCAGACCTGCCTATGTCCGCCCGATGCACGCCGGCGCATCCGGCTAGTCGTATCTTCGGACGCGGCCGCCGCCCGGCGGCCACATGCTGAACGAGGCGTTAAAATAGCCGCTCAAATTCGAGCTTCACACCACCGCCATTTTCCACCTCTCTCAAGTAGCGTTGCCCCGTGAACGCGATGAAAGCAAGCGGCACCCCGGTGTTCTTGCGCGCGTCGCCAACGGGGAAACGGGGAAGTGGCCGAGATTGCTGAACCAGCGGTAGTCCATGGTGCATCGACCAGGGATGCCGCCCGCGCGCATGCGCCGGTGGCAAGGCCTGCCGGTGCGCCGACGCCGCTTGCCGATGTCCCCGTTGCCGAATGGCGGGCGTTGTCCGAACGCGCCACTGAACCGAACGGCTATTATTTGCCCGACTGGGAATTGGCGATCAACGCCTCCTCGCGCGGCCGCGTCGGCGCGTTTGCGATCAGCGCCTGGAGCGATGCGGAAAAACTGACCGGCCTCATGCCCGTCATTTCGATGTGGCGGGCCTATAGAATGCCTCTGCCCGCGCTGGTCAGCGCCGATCCCTATGGCACGCTTTGCACGCCGCTGCTCGACCGCGACGATCCGGAAGCGGCAGCCGCGGAAATTTTGCGCCAGGCGCGGCAGGCCGGCGTCCACGCGCTGATCCTGCGCGACACCGCGCTCGATGGCGGCGCGATGAAGGCTTTCACGGAAGTGCTGCGACGCGACGGCATGGCGCCGCGTGTGCTGCAGTCGCATGTCCGCGCCGCCCTCGATGCGAGGCGCGATGCCGATCAATTGCTGCGCGAGGCGCTGGGGCACAAGAAGCTGAAAGAACTGCGCCGCCAGCGCAACCGCCTCGCCGATCACGGCAGCGTTGATTTCGACATCGCGCGCACGACAGATGAAATCGCCGCCGCGATCGAAACGTTCCTGTTGCTGGAAGCGAGCGGATGGAAAGGCAAACGCGGCACCGCGCTGTTACAGAACGAGGGCGATACGGCCTTTATCCGCCGTGCGACTTCGGCGCTCGCGGCAACCGGGCAGTGCGAGATCGTCACGTTGAAGGCCGGCGCGACGCCGGTGGCTGCGGCCATCGTGCTGCGCCATCAGGATCGCGCGTTCTATTTCAAGCTCGGCGTCGATGAACGCTTCGCGAAATTCTCTCCGGGGGTGCAGCTGACGCTGGAACTGACCCGGCATCTCTGCGCCGATCCGGCGATTGCGCTGGCCGATTCCACCGCCAACCCCGATCATCCCATGATCAATCCGATCTGGCGCGGACGGCTTGCGATCGGCGACGTCCTGATCCCGCTGCGGCGAGGCGATCCGGTCGCTGCCCTGATCGCGTCCGCCCTGACGCTGCGCCGGCTGGCCCGCGAGCCGGCGCGCCGCGCCGTTCGCTTCATCAGGAATCGCCAAAGTGATCGTCAGGAGAAATCCGCATGAATACCCTCACTTCGGTCGCGCCCGTGATTACGGCCGACCACGAAGCGCTGCGGCGCGACTTTCCGCTAAAACCGTTCGCGATCCGCCACAAGCTCGCCGGTCATCCGCTGCTGACGCTGCCGCGCATCGCGCAACTCGCCGCCGAACTGCCGCGCGACCTGATCGAATATAATTCCGGCAAGGTCGCGATCAGCCAGGATCCCGACGCCATTCCCGCCGTCGATCTCGATCCGGTCGAGATCGTGAAAGGCATCGAGACCGCCGGCGCATGGATGGTGCTCAAACGCGTGGAGAATGCGCCCGAGTATCGCAGGCTGCTGGAAGACACATTGCTGTCGGTGGCGCGCGCCCGCGGCTATGTCAGTCTGCTCGATGCCGGCTTCGAACAGGTCGAGGGTTTCCTGTTCGTCTCTTCGCCAAACTCGACCACGCCGTTTCATCTCGACAGCGAGGACAATTTCTTCGTCCATATCCACGGCGAAAAATTTTTCACGATCTTCGACAATTGCGACCGCACCATCGTCCCCGACGACGAGATCGAGCGCTCGATGACCAAACATCGCAACCTGAAATATGACGAGAGCTTTTCACCGCGCGGCCAAGAGTTCCATCTATTCGCGGGCGACGGCTGCTACGTGCCGTATCAGTGGCCGCATTGGGTGCGCACCGCCAATTCATTCTCGATCTCGATGGCGATCACCTGGAAGACTCGCGAGGTGCGCCGCCTCAACGATTTGCATTTCTTCAATTCGATGCTGCGCGGCATCGGCCTGCCGCAGCAGCCGCCGGGCCGGCAGAAGCTGCGCGACGCGCTCAAGCTCGCCTTCTACCGCACGGTGACGACGGCAATCAAACCGCTCCGCGCCTCGATGGCGATGCGCCGCGTGCTGCGGCAGATCGCGCTCGGCAAACGCGCGAATTATTATCTGAAGGACGCGTAAGCGCGCCCGCCGCCGGCCTCACTTCAACGGCGAGTGCGGCGCTGGGAGCATGATGGTCGAGTGCATCTCCTCGAGGAATCCCGGGCCCTTGCCCAAAAATTCCTGCCACGCCGGATCCTTCATGGCGCTGGCACGCACCTCGGCGCGGGCGTTCAGGTCCGGATAGGCCCAGATGTGGCAGGCCTCGTTCGGCTGCCCCGCCTCGGTCTGCCAGAGGCCGACGATCCTTGAATATTTCTCGCGCGCCGGCAGCACCGCGGTGAACGCCTCAAGCCACTGCTTCAGGCCGCCGGCGGGCTTGGCGCGGTAGTTGCGGAGTTCATAGACGTTGCCGGTCGAGGCCGGGGCAACAGGTGCCCGCACCGCGCTCATCAGGCGAACGTCCTGACGCAGCAGCAGCGGACGGATCAACGGAATGTACTCGCCGGTCCAGCGCGGGTTCCTGGCGAGCTCGGTGCGCAACCGCGCGCGCTCCTCGAAACTGCTAAAACTCCACATATGCAGGACCTGGTTGAGCGGACCGATCTCGGTCATCCAGTAGCCTTCAAGCTTGCCGAAATCGTCCTTGCGGATGTCGCGCGACACGGTGCTCGCCGCCTTCACCATGTCGCCGATGGTGCCGGGCTTCACGGTGTAGGTCCTCAATTCGTAGATCATGGTGTTTCCCCGAGGTTTCTTGGTTTGATGGGCCTATCAGGACATGAAAGCGGCCATGTTACAACCGCGGGCCCTTCACAATCGTCATGGCCGGGCTTGACCAGGCTTGACCCGGCCATCCACGAATTTCCTGTTGTATCGCCGTAAGGACGTGGTGCCCGGCACAAGGCCGGGCATGACGAAATAATCCGCTTACTCCGCCGCCTGGGCGTTGATTTCGCCGGACACCTGGCGGATGGCGCGAGCGAGTTGTTCGGCGGGCTGCGCGCCGGAGACAGCGTATTTCCCAGCGAATACGAAGGTCGGCACGCCGGAGATGCCCTTCTCGGAGGCTTCCTGCGCCTGCCCAGAGATCAGGACGACGTCCTCATCGGTCGCCAAGCGCTTCCGCACATCCTCGGCGTCGAGCCCGACATCGGCGGCGGCCTGCACCAGCACGTTGACGTCGGTGAGATCGCCGCCATCGCGAAAGTACAATTCCATCAGCCGCTGCTTCATCTCGGCTGCTTTGCCTTTCGCTTCCGCCCAGTGGATCAGCCGATGGCAATCGATGGTGTTGGGCTGACGCTTCACGAGCTCGGGCCGGTAGGTTAGCCCCTCTTCGCCCGCCGCCGTGACGACGCGGCCGGCAATGTCTTTGTAGGCCTTGACCGACCCGAACTTGGCGGTGAGGTATTCGTCGCGGCTGATGCCCTCGCGCGGCACCCACGAATTGAGGAAGAACGGCCGCCAACGCACCTCCACCGGCACGTCAGGCACCAGCGCCAGCGCATTCTCGATCCGGCGTTTGCCGATGTAGCACCACGGGCAGACCACGTCGGAGACGATGTCGATCTTCAGGGGTTTCAGGGCGCTCATGGGGTGTTCCTTGCGAAATGATCGCCGGAAGGTAAGCCGATTGGGACGCCAGGCAAGGGCCCGGGCCGCATGCCGCCCATCACATAACCTCCGCGGCTATTGTGGGGGCCGCTCGAATTTGCCCGGAAATCAAGATGGCGATCGACCGCGAAGCTAGCCCAGACTTGCCGCCATTTCCCGCATCCGCCGGGCGGTCAGGTCGTCGGCGGGGAAGAAGGTTTCCAGCGCCAGCTCCGACAGCGTGACGTCGACCGGCGTGCCGAAGATCATCGTCGTCGAAATAAAGCTCAACACTTCGCCGTTCTGCCGCAGCTTGAAGGGGATCGCGACATTGTCAGGCGACAGCGGCCCCGAGCGCGCCGGCATCGGGTAGGCCTTGAGCTCGTGATAGAGCTTGATCAGTTCGGGATCGGCCGTCACCTCGCACTGGCGGTGCAGCCGCTCCAGCAGATGGCTGCTCCATTCGGCGAGGTTAACAGTGCGCGGCGCCAGCGCTTCGGGGTGGAAGGCCAGCCGCAGTATGTTGAAGGGCTGCCCGAGCAGACGCTGGGGAATGCCCTCGAGCAGCGGCGCCACCATGCGGTTGGCGGTCACGAGATTCCAGTGCCGGTCATAGGCCAGCGCCGGATTGGGCTCATGCGCCTTCAGAACCAGATCGATCGCAGCCCGCGCCGATTTCAGCGCGGGATCGTCGAGCGGACGCTGCGGAAAGGCCGGCGCAAAGCCCGCCGCCACCAGCAATACGTTGCGTTCGCGCAAGGGCACCTCCAACCGTTCGGCCAGTTTCAAGACCATCTCGCGCGACGGCGCGGCGCGGCCGGTTTCGACGAAACTCAAATGGCGCGCCGAAATCTCGGCATCGCCGGCGAGATCGAGCTGGCTCAGATGGCGGCGCTGGCGCCATTCGCGCAGATGGTTGCCGATATGGACGGGCTGGGTGCGCTCAGTTCGCGCCGTGGAAGCATGTGCGTTCATGGCAAGAAACCTACCATGCGAATTTCACCCGTTCCATTACGTCGGAGGTAATCGAATTGGGTCTCGGACGGGGGCATCTTCGGCATCACAGGAGATGACCCATGCTGATGCTTCCGCTTTCCCTTGCCCTTGTTCGCGGCCTCGCCGTCCTGATCCCCTGGATGCTCAATCTGGCGGTTTGGGCGCTGTCGCGCTCACTCAACATGCCTGAACCGCTGGTGCACGACACCGGCATTTTCGTGGTCGCGCAGGTGGTGACTTTCGAGAACCGGGTCGGCCGGGCGCTATGCCCGAAGCGGCTGTTGCGCCAGCTCCGGTCCTGGCTCCGCTGAACCCCTTAAACCACCCACCCCCAACCAAAGGAGAGAATAGTCATGATCCACCCGTCCTCGTTTTTGAGCCGCGCTTTGCTCGCCGATGCCGTCTTCAGCGGCGTATCGGCCATAGGCCTCACCGTTCTCGCCGGCGTGCTCGCGTCGTTCCTCAATCTCCCGGAGGTGCTATTGCGCGAGACCGGGCTGTTCCTGATCGCCTATACCGCGCTGGTGGGTTGGCTCGGCACGCGCCAATCCGTGCTGAAGGCGCTGGTACTGTTCGTGGTTGCTGGCAACGCCGCGTGGACGCTCGCCAGCATCGCGCTGCTGTTCTCCGGCGCGGTCAACCCGAATCTGCTCGGTGAAATCGTTGTGGTGGCGCAGGCGATCGCAACCGGCCTGTTCGCGGAGTTGCAATATATCGGCCTGCGCAAGAGCGGCGGTGTGGTGACGGCCTGAACCGCGACCCGATTGTTTCGACTGGCCGTCGCAGCGATGCGGCGGCCGTTGCCGTTCAACTAAGCGCGAACGCGGCGAACATCCCGGCCAGCGTCAGCACTAGCCCCGCGACCAGCATCGGCAGCAGGCTGCTGCCCGCATTGGGATCGGACTGCTCCTTGTCGGGGACAACTCGCGCGTTCGTCATTGGAGTGCTCCTGTTTCGCTGCGCCGGAATTGGTCGCCCGGGCCGAGCAGGACGCCCTGCCCGCCGGCGATTCCGAGTTCGAGGCTCGCTGCAATCCGCCGCGCCAGTTCGACGAAATGCGTTGCGGCCGCTGGCGGACAGAGTTCGCGGGCGGTCGCCTCGAACAGTTCAAGCCAGCGGTCGAAATGTCCGGCATCGACCGGCAACGGCATGTGTTTGGCCATGGGCGTACCGTGGTAGCGCCCCGACATCAGCGCGACTGACGACCAGAACGCGCACATCCGTTTCAGATGCGGTTCCCAATCGGCAATACGCGCCTCGAACACCGGCGCCAGCACCGCGTCCTTCCGGACCTTGGCATAGAAGCCGCGCACCAGCCGCTCAATCATGGCTTCCGTGATGCCGGTCTTCGCCATGATCTCGGCCGTAATCTTTGCGCGCCGTTCCGCCCCTATCATATCGGGCCTCCTTAAATAGGTATTTCAAATACCTATTTAGACGGGTATAGATGAGCTGCAAAGCTCTATTTTCGCGAGGCTCCCATGCGCCTGACGTCGTTCACCGATTTTGGCCTGCGCACCCTGATGCGGCTGGCCGGCGAGCCATCGCGCTCGTTCGCCACCAACGAGATCGCGGCCGAGTTCGACATTTCCCGCAATCATCTGGCAAAAGTAGTGCGGGACCTCGCCGATGGCGGCTTCATCGCGACCCAGCGTGGCGCGGGCGGCGGGTTCAGCCTGGCGCGGCCGGCGCAATCGATCACGCTTGGCGAAGTCGTGCGTGCGCTGGAAGGCGAAGCGCTGGTAGAATGTTTTCGCGGTGATGGCGGTCAATGCGTGCTGACGCCGCGCTGCCGCCTGAAGGCAAAACTCGCCGCCGCGCGCGAAGCCTTCATGCGGGAACTCGACGCCACGACGCTGGCGGAATGCGCCTATCCCGCACGAACCACCAAAAATCCGGCGCGAGGTGTGGCATGAAACCGATCGAGTTTGCCGATGGCGCCGTCCAGATCGATGCGTCCATCGTCGCCGAAGGCCTCGGCATCGCATTGCCGCGGCTCAAGGAAGGCATGCGCAGAGGGACGATCACGAGCCTGTCCGAGCGCGGGGTCGATGCGGATCTGGGCCGGCATCGCCTGACGTTTTTCTCCGAACACCGGCGGTTTCGCGTCGTGGTCGACGCTTCAGGCGCGATCATCCAACGCTCGGCGCTCGATTTTGGCGATGCGTCATTGCCGCCATCGGCGCGGAAGCCCAGGGGATAATGCCGACGGCCGCGTGGCTTACGCCGACGCGCGGCTTTCCCGGCCCTGCCGCGGCCTTGGCCTCGCTGAAATGCCGGATCTTGCGGTCAGGATCTTGCTCGCGTGCCCGTTCAGGGAATGGCCGTTGAGCTTGGCGCCGTTCGTCTTGCCGTTCAGCTTCTGCTTGGCCTGGGACTCCGCCTTCGATTTTGCGCCGGCCTTGGAGGCCTTCGCCTTGCGCTTCTCGGCCTCTTTCTGCGCTTTCCACTCCGCCTTGGCCTTGAGGCGCAGTCTCTCCGCCCTCGCCTCGGCGCGCTTTTTCTTGTGCTTCTTTTCGCAAGCCGCGCATTTGCAGCCGATCGGCTTCAGGTAGGCTTTGAAATAGTCGGTGCCGTAATCGTAATTGATCTCCTCGCCCGGCTCGATCTTCTTGATGGCGCGGATGAAGACTTTGCGCTTGCGCGGTTTGACGTCGGATTCCGCGTTCGGCTTGCAGGCGTGGTTGATGTAGCGGGCGACGTTCTCGCGCACCGAACCGTCGATGGTCCAGCGGCCGTTGAGCTCGAACAGATACTTGTTCTCAATCGCGTCGTCTTTTTTCTTTTTCGAATCCAGGAGCGGCCCAAAATAGCGGATGATTTTGGTGCCCTTCTTGATCGGTTTGGTGGCGAAGAGGCCAAGTCCGGTGCGGGAGCGGCCGACGCGATAGGGTTTGTTCGATGATATGGCAGGCATGACGATCAGGTTACAGACGCGCTCGTGAAGAAAAGGAATTGCGAAGCCGCCCTTCTAGGACGATTCCGCGCCAATGTCAGGTGTTTCGCTTGGCTTCCTTGAACCTTCCCCAGATTGCGCACGTCAGATGTTCGGGAGTTCCCCGACCAAAGAGCTGGCAGGATGAAACGTGTCCCCGGTTTGCATCTCGCCGGAATGGCCATGGCGACGCTGCTTTGCACGACGCCGGCCCAGATTTCAGCAGCAAATGCCCACAGATTTGGCAGTAGCTACACGTCCACCGCGCCGAAGGATTGCCGCATGATTGGCAAGCCCGGCGAGCTCGACGGCAGCACGACGCGGTTCTGTCCCGGAAAATCGGGCCTCGGGGTGCTGATCAGCGAAGACGATTTGCGCGAAACCGTCTCGGTCGGCCGCAACCATCAGGCTGCTGCCAGAGAGCCGGCCGCGCAGGCCTGGTTCGGACCGTTCAACTCGACCACCAACACGGTCGAATGGCGGGCCGTCGACGGCAAGCCGTTCGCGATCATCCAGCGCTGGCTCATCGCCGACAATGGCGACCGCGACAAGGAAGACCGACCGATTGCCAAGCCGATGCTGACGGTGACAAGGCTGCCGCCCGGCGCGGTCTGTCACGTCGCCTATATCGATGTACAGGCCAATCCAAATGCCAACGACCTCGCGCGCAAGGCGGCGGATGAACTCGCGCGCGATTTCAACTGCCTCTCGACGCTGGCGCTGCTGCACAGCCTCGGTCAAAACCGGAATTGGCCCCACTTAAATGGGAAGCCGGCACCCCAGAAGGACATCGTCGGACTGTTGCCGCATGTCCGTTTCGTGCTGCCATTTTTGGACCTCAGTTGCGTGCACACGGATGCTACTCGCTCGCCTTTTCTAAAGCGTCGCTCATTTGCCCCGTCCAGTTGGGATTCTTAGCCCTTAGAACCGCCAAGACATCGCCCGGCTGCTTTTCGATTTTGCCCATATCGCGGGCGCAGCTTCGCGCTTCGTCCCATCTACCAAGCTTGGCATAACAGCAGGCGAGAACCTCCAAAGTAGTCCACCAGTTCGGCCGGACCTGCAAAGCTCGGATTGCGGCCTCAAGCGCGGCTTCCTCCCTTTCGGCGAAAAGACGGGCCAAGGCGAGCATATTGAACCATACGAAGTTTTGCGGATCGTAGGGGCTGAGCCGTAGCCCATGTTCCAGAGGAGCAATCGCCTCTGATGCGCTTCCACTGAAGAGAAGTGCCATCCCCAGACCCAGATGACCGAGCGCAAAGCTTGGGCTGATTTCGATGGCCTTCCGTGCCGCTCGGATGGCCTGTTCGATCTGCCCTGAGAAGATGCTGACGATCGCAAAGGCATAGTGCGAGTAGGGATTGCGCTCATCGAGATAGACGGCCTTGAGCGCGGCCTGCATCCCCTCCTGCAGCTCAAGAGCGGGGTTCTCCGCCCAGCCATAAGGAACAACCCCGCCGCTGACCCGGGCGAGCCAGATGTGCGCCTCCGGCAGCTCGGGATCGAGCTTGCAGGCCTCGCGAAACAGCTCTCGCGCTTTCAGATGGTTCTCGCGCGTCACCTGATGGAAATGCCAGGTGCCGCGACGTACCAAATCCCACGCCGTCATGTTGCCGGTGTGTCTGGCCGCGGCCTGGGCACCCTCAGTCTTGAGCAGCTCCGGCTCAATGGCGCCAGCAACACGCTCGGCGATCTCATCCTGAATGGCGAAGAGCTCTGTCAGTTCGATGTCGTAGCGCTCCGCCCAGATATGACTGCCTGACGTGGCATCGATTAACTGCGCGGAAATGCGAACGCGCTGGCCGGACTTGCGCAGACTTCCCTCCAGCAGATAACGAACGCCGAGTTCTCGCGCGACCAGCTTCACATCAAAGGATTTGTCCTTGTAGGCGAAGCTGGAATTGCGCGCGATCACGAAGAACCAGCGAAAGCGCGTCAGCGCCGTGATGATATCTTCGGTTATGCCGTCCGCGAGATACTCCTGTTCTCTGTCGCCGCCCAAATTATTGAAGGGCAACACGGCGATCGACGGGCGAGCCTCGCCATCGGTCCTTGGCGTATTGCCGCCACCTGTTTCGCGTTGTGCATCAACGCTACCGATGAACCGATATCCGACGCGCGGAATTGTTGCGATCCAGTCCCCTCCATCGGGCGATGGGCCCAATTGCTTCCTGAGCGCCGCAATCTGAACCGAAAGGTTGCTCTCCTCGACCGCCGCATCCAACCAGGCGGCCCGCATCAGATCGGCTTTGCTAAGTACCTGACCCGGCGCCCGAAGAAGCGTCAGCAATAGCTGCAGGCCCTTGCTGCTGAGAGCAATTGGCCGACCCTCGCGGACAAGCGTTCCGCGATCCACATCGAGGACGAATGGGCCAAAGGCGATCTTGGTGGCCATGGGCGGACTTTAGCGAGGTTTGCAAGATTTCGGAATTTTTCGGCGCTCAATTCAAGACTTTTCCGCGCCGCGCCTGCGATCCTGCTGTTGTTGGTCCGATGTCACCGAACAGGAGGTTTCCATGACAGCCATGAGTGAAATCATCAGGTCAGAAGGCAAGCGGGTCGGAGACGCCCAGAAGGCGTCCGTGGTCAGGGCAGGTGCCAAATACCGGTCGGAACAGGGATCGGACTACGAGCCTGGCGTCAGTGCGGAGACGGTCGGCTCGAAGGTCCTGTTCCTCGGGATTGTGACGCTTCCCGCAGGAGCGCGAACCAGGGCGCACGTGCACGAGTGGCATGAGACTGCCCTCTACCTGCTCAGCGGCGAAATCGAGGTATGGACCGGAGACCAGCTACAGCACAGCAAGGTGGTACGGCCCGGCGACTACATTTACATTCCGGCAAACGTTCTACATGTTGCTGTCAACCGTGGAGAAAAACCCGCGGTCTGTATCGGCACACGCAACGAACCCACTGCCCAGGAAAGCGTCGTGCTCTATCCCGAGATGGACGCCAGGGTACCGTAAGCAGTGCCGGGGGATAGTCAAGGACGCTCGCTGATGACCTTCGCCGACGGCACGCTTGCAGTGTTCACTTTCGCGAACGGCCTGCGCTTTCTGGCATATGTCCCGCAGGTCGCGAAGGCGCTGAAAGACAAGAGCGGCGCCGAGGCGATCTCGTTCGCCACGTGGGCCCTTTTTCTCGGCTCGCATTTGTCGGCGATGGCCTATGCGATCGAGAACCAGGGCGATTGGAAAATGGCTTCGGTGTTTCTGAGCAATGCGATCGGTTGCGGCGCGATCCTGTTGATCGCGGGCTGGAAGCGCATACTGCACCGCAGGCACACGGTCGGGGAAGGATTCTGGCGCCGCAGCGTGTCTCCGCCGGTGTCGTCATATCTGCTGACGTCATCACGACTAGATGACGTTGCGGCAAAACATGGTTCGGATCGACTAAATGGAGGATTTTTTAGGTGACGAGGAAGATGACACGCGTGATCAGAGTGAGCCAATTGTTGGGATTTACAGTGCCAGCACTCACCGCCGTCGCGCTGGCGCAGAACGCAGACCCAGGCGTCATGGCTCTGACACCCGGCGAGATGAAATGGGTGTCGCAAGGCGGCTTGGCGGCGCCCGGAATCGAGCAACTCAATCTGGTCGGAGATCCATCCAAGCCGGGGGCCTATACGTTGCGGCTCAAATTCCCGAAAGGGTTCAAGATCGCGCCGCACACGCATCCAGATTCACGCGAAGTTACGATCATGTCGGGAACGTACGCAACCGGCTACGGCGATAAGTTCGAAGAGGCTAATCTGAAAGTGCTACCGGCAGGCAGCTTTTATACAGAACCGGCAAACGTTCCTCATTATATCGAAATCAAGGAAGACGTCGTCCTTCAGGTAAGCGGCATGGGCCCGAGCGCCCGCAACTTTGTTCCCAACACAAGGTAAAAGGGGCGTGTGCTGAAGTTCTTGTCCTACCGGGCCCTAAAAGGGTTGACGCAAAGTTGGGCTCCAGTGACGGACCTCTTCAATCTGAGAACGACAACCACCCCGAAGTGTCCGAAAACCATGAGGGGACATTAACTAGCGCTGCCCGGATGCACTTAGTCGGCCCCAATGAGTGGTCTGACATCAACAGGTCTCTAACATCTTGGAGTAGGGTTGAAACAATGCACATCGGCGTTATTGGAGGGATCGGTCCTGCAGCAACAGACTTCTATTATCGGCGTTTGATCGCAGCGTTTGCCAGCAAGAAGACGCCACTCGAGCTGACGATTGCTCATGCCGACGCGCCAACACTTCTCAACAATCTCGCAAGCAATGACAAGGCGGGGCAGGCTGCGATATTCACGCGTCTCACGAAACGACTTGCCGCGGCAGGTGCGAACTGCGTAGCGATAACGTCGATTGCCGGGCACTTCTGCATGGACGCCTTTAAGGCAGCGTCCCCGCTCCCGCCCGTCGACATGATTGTTGAGGTCAACCGGGCAATGGCGGAACGTGGCCTCAGCCGCGTCGGCATACTCGGAACCCGAACGGTCATGGAGACCCGTTTCTATGGGGGCGTGACTTGGGCGGAAATCATTCCGCCGGGCGGACAAGACCTGCTTGATGTACACCAGGCATATGTGGCGATGGCGGCCTCCGGCGTCGTAACTGAAGCTCAGCGATCAGTCTTCGATGCGGCCAGTCATCGGCTGTTCAAGGACAAAGGCGCTCAGGCGATCCTGCTTGGGGGGACTGATCTTGTGTTGGTGTACGATGCGCGAACCTCCGACTTCCCGCTGATCGACTGCGCAAGTATTCATGCCGATGCCATTGCGCGATTGGCGATCGGCTAATGTCTGCTCCGGATCTGCAATAGCTGAGGAACCGTGCTGGTTTGCTCGATCAGCACGATCAATCGGTCGCCTTCGAACTCAAGCCCCCGGCGGGCGGATGACGGTGGAGCGCATCATCGCATCCAGCAACTGGTCGGGGCTGGTGCCTTCGGGCAGCCGGTGCAGGATGTCCTTCAGGCGTCCGTCGAGCAGCAGCATGGTAAAACCGTGCACCAGCGACCAGGCGCGCGCGATCGCCGCAGCCTGGTCGAGCGACAGCGCCTCCAGCGACTTGCCGGACACCTGCCGGCCGGCGCCGACCGAGTTCGCCAAGCCCTGGAATGAAGCCGAAGCGGCCTCGTGCAGCGACGGCCGCGTCATGTCGAGCCGCTCATTGCGGAACATCAGGCTGTACATCCCGGGGCGCGCCTGCGCATAGGCGACGTAGGCCTTGGCGGCCGCCAGCGCCTTCATCAACGGATGTGTTTCGCTGTTGCGGGCCGCGACCATCGCGGCGTTGAACATGCGGAAGCCGATCGCGGCGAGCTCGCTCAAAAGACCCGAGAGGTCGCCGAAATGATGGGTCGGTGCGGCATGCGAGACGCCGGCCTCGCGCGCCACCGCGCGCAGCGTCAGGCCGGCGAGCCCGTCGCGCTCCAGCACCCGCTCGGCCGCCTGCAGCAAGGCATCGTGCAGCGCGCCGTGATGATAGGGGCTGTCGCCCGACGCGCGGCGCCTTTGGCTCGCTGGCTTTTCCGTAAGAACCCTCGCCGGCTTGCGGGTCCTCACGGCGGGACGGACGGTCTTGGTTTCTATCGCTGTTTTCGCCATGCGAATCCTTTATAGCCTCAATTTTTACACTGTAAAGATTTTGCTTGACGATGGCTGGGATGCTCTGTAGTCATATCTTTACGTTGTAAAGATTTAACCGAAGGGAGCGACCGATGCTCGACCAGGTGACGACCAACGCCCCCAGCAATCTGGCACCGATACCGATGGAATGCGACGCACCGCATCTCAAAATAACCGGTGAATTGCCGCGCGAGCTCAACGGCACGCTCTATCGCAACGGACCCAATCCGCAATTCGAGGCGCCGGGCGCACACTGGTTTGTCGGCGACGGCATGCTGCACGCCTTCCATCTCGAGAACGGCCGCGCCAGCTACCGCAACCGCTGGGTCCGCACGCCGAAATGGCAGGCCGAACACGACGCCGGCCGCGCGCTGTTCGGCGGCTTCGGCCGCAAGCTGCCGGATGCCCCGCCGACCACGATCCAGGACGGCGGCGTCGCGAACACCAACATCATCTTTCACGGCGGCCGCCTGCTGGCGCTGGAAGAAGGCCATTTGCCGACCGAAATCGAGCCTGATACCCTCAACCGCCTCGGCTATTGCGACTACAAGGGCGGCATCGCGGGTCCCTTCACGGCGCATCCGAAGATCGATCCCACGACCGGCGAGATGGTGTTCTTCGGCTATAACGCCGCCGGGCCGTTGACCCCTGCCCTCTCCTTCGGATCGGTCAATGCGGCCGGCGTCGTGACGCGGTTCGATCGCTTCGAAGCGCCCTATGCCAGCATGGTGCACGACTTCATCGTCACCGAAAATCATTTGCTGTTTCCGATCCTGCCCATCACCGGCAGCATGGAGCGGGCAATGCGCGGCAAGCCGCCTTACGCTTGGGAGCCGGAGAAGGGCGCCTATGTCGGCGTGATGAAACGCAACGGCTCGGCCAAAGACATCGTCTGGTTCCGCGCCGAGAGTTGCTACGTCTTCCATGTCATGAACGCTTGGGAAGAAGGCGACCGCATCATTGCCGACGTCATGCAGTTCGAGGAAGCGCCGCTGTTCACCCACCCCGATGGCTCGCCGACGGATCCAAAGAAGTCGCGCGCGCGGCTGTGCCGCTGGACCTTCGACCTCGCCGGCAATACCGACCGCTTCACGCAGACCTATCTCGACGATATTACCGGCGAATTCCCGCGCATCGACGATCGCCGCGCGGGATTGACCAGCCATCACGGCTGGTACGCCTGCGCCAACCCTGATTTGCCGATGTTCGGCGCGCTCTCCGGCATCGTGCATGTCGACGGCCGCGGCAAGCGGCTCGGCAAGTATCTGCTGCCGGCCGGCGACACCATTTCCGAACCTGTTTTCGTCGCGCGCGGCGACGACGCTGCGGAGGGCGACGGCTGGCTGCTGTCAGCGGTCTGGCGCGCGCGGGAAAACCGCAGCGACCTTGCGGTGTTCAACGCCGGGGATGTCGAAGCGGGTCCGGTGGCGCTGGTGCATCTCGGGCACCGCGTGCCCGATGGTTTCCACGGCAATTGGGTGGGTGCGAACTGAGACACTCACTTCAGGATTGCCCGGTGCGTATTTGCGTACCGGGCATAATTGCGTGAACGTGCCGATCCTGGGGAGGAACACACATGCACTTGCCTTCGATCACCGGCCTCTATCTCGCAATTCTCGCGCTGCTCTATGTCGTACTCGGCCTGCAGGTCTCGCGCCTGCGGCGGGGCAACCGCGTCCTGTTCGGCGACGGCGACAACAGGGAGCTGCGCAGCGCGATCCGCGCGCACGCCAACTTTACAGAGTATGTCCCGATCATCGCGCTGATGGTCGCCCTGCTTGAAATGTCTGACATCTCGGCCTTTAGAGTACATTTGTTGATGGGGACGCTGCTGGTCGCGCGGCTGATCCACCCGCTTGGCATGTATGTCGGGCCACGCACCCTGCAGTTTCAGATCTGCAGGGTCGGCGGCATCACGCTCACCCTCATTGTCCTGGTAGCCGCCGCGCTGACGGCGCTGTCGCGGTTCTGGCCGCAATAGACGATTGCCAAATGGTCACTAACTTATTGCAATATAACCTCTTTCATTTTATTTTTACACTGTAAAGATTTTGCTTGACGATTACCGCGCTCGCCTCTAGCTTATCTTTCCAGTGTAAAGATTAGCCCGAGAGGCTGCCATGACCATCTTCCTGATCCTCGCCCCCTACGGCGTCTTTGCCTTGCTGACGCTGCTGATTTCGACGGCCGTAAGCCTGTTTGCCGGCGCCGCGATCTGCCTTGCCGTGATCGCCTACGACCTCGCGGGTGGCCGGTCGTTAAAGATCCTCGGCGCCGGGTCCGTGGTCGTGTTCAGCGCGGTCGGTGGCTACGTCACCCTCATCGATCCGCACCTGAGCGTCTCGGCGGTGAAGTTCGCGGTCGACACCGGCATTTTTCTGGTCACGTTGATCTCGATTTTGATCGGCCGCCCCTTCACCCTGCAATATGCGATCGAGGTGGTGGATGCCGAGACGGTCAAGGTCCCGGGCTTCATGAAGGCGAACTACATCATTACCTGGGCGTGGACGCTGTCGATGCTGTTGATGATGGCCGGCAATGTCGCCTTGATCTATGTCCCGGGCCTGCCGCTGTGGTCCGGACTTCTGATCGCCTTCGCCGCCCGCAACAGTGCGATCTACTTCACCAGATGGTATCCTCAATACCGCAAGGCGAAGTACGGCATGCCGCCGGCCAGCGCCCTGCCCGAATCGCACTAAGCACTTCCATGCAACCTAGGACACAACAGAGAGCAGCACGATGAAGGACGTATTTGCGAGGCTAGGCTCGGATTTTTTCTCCACCATCGTGTTCCTTGCGATCTACCTCACCACCGACAACGTGTTGCTGGCGACGGGGGTTGCGATCGCAGGCGCGATTTCGCAAGTGATCTATTCCCGCATCAAGGCCAAGCAACTCGGCTACATGACCTATGCGAGCCTTGCGCTCGTGATCGTGCTCGGCAGCGCCACGCTTCTGACCCATGACCCGCGCTTCGTGCTGGCGAAGCCCGCGATCGGGCATTTTGCGATCGGCGCCATCATGCTCAAGCGCGGCTGGATGCTGCGCTATTTGCCACCGATCGTGACCGAGACCATTCCGGAACACGTCACCTTTGCAGGTTACGCCTGGGCCGCGCTGATGTTCGTGCTCGCCGCCGGTACCATCGGCGTGGCGATGACCGGCGACATGAAGCTGTGGACGTTCTATGTCACCGTCGTCCTGATCGGGGCCAAGCTTGCGGCATTTGCCATCCAATATGTCGCGTTCCGCTTTTTGGTCGGCAGCCGCATCCGCGCCGCCGCCCGCGCATAAATATCGCAAATAAGACAGTTGGGCTTGCGCGGCCAGATAGGATATACCGCCGCGCAAGTTCAGCAATATCTCAGGACCATTCCGGTTCGCTGGGAAATAGTGGGGAGACCAAAAAATGGCCGTGGACGGAAACTGGAATATCGTCATGACGACGCCAATGGGCGAGCGCAAGGCGACGCTGACCCTGAAGAATTCCGGCGGCACGTTGACGGGCACCCAGGGCGCCGACGGCAATTCCGGCGAAATTTTCGACGGCACGGCGAATGGCGACGACCTCGCCTGGAAGATCTCCATCACCAACCCGATGCCGCTGACGCTCGCCTTCACCGGCACGGTTTCCGGCGACAGCATGTCCGGCGAAATGGGCATCGGCCCGATGGGAAGTTTCCCGTTCACGGGGACCAGGGCGTAAGGCCCTTTGTATTCGTCGTCCCGGCCTGATGCGCAATTGCGCACGAGGGCCGGGACGACAACTTGCCCCAAATTCAATTCCCTGATGCGTCCTCGCGCGGACGGCGAGGCACGATGCCAATGGGATTGAAGGTGTAGACCGCTTCGCCGTGCTGGTTATAGGCGGTCCATTTGACGCGGACGATGCCTTGCGGTTTGGTTCGTGAGGGGACCAGCTCGACGACCTCGCCCTCGAGGTGGAGCGTGTCGCCGGGCCGCACCGGCTTCATCCAGCGCAGATCATCGACGCCGGCACCCAACAGCGGATGCGGCCCGAACGGCTGCACTTGCACCGCAAGTCTCATCGCGATGGCGGCGGTGTGCCATCCGGAGGCGGCAAGCCCCTTGAAGGCGGTCTTCTCGGCGGCCACCTCGTCCATATGGAACGGCTGCGGATCGAATTCGGACGCGAACCGCTTGATATCGTCCGCGGTGATGGTCACCTCGCCGCTCTTGAAGCGCATCCCGAGCTTCAAATCATCGAACCACTCGATCATGTGCGTCCTCGGCTGAGTCCCCCGAAACGAGGGACGATTACCCCAGATTCAATTCCTTGAAGAAGTCGTTGCCCTTGTCGTCGATGATGATGAAGGCGGGGAAATCCACGACCTCGATGCGCCAGATCGCTTCCATGCCGAGTTCGGGATATTCCACCACCTCGACCTTCTTGATGCAGTGCTCGGCGAGGTTTGCCGCAGCACCCCCGATAGAGCCGAGGTAGAAGCCGCCGTGTTTCTTGCAGGCCTCGCGCACCGCGACCGCGCGGTTGCCCTTGGCGACCATCACCATCGAGCCGCCCGCCGCCTGGAACTGGTCGACAAAGGAATCCATCCGCCCCGCCGTGGTCGGCCCGAACGCGCCGGATGCGTAGCCGTCCGGCGTCTTGGCAGGCCCGGCGTAATAGACCGGGTGGTTCTTGAAGTAATCCGGCAGCGGTTCACCCTTCTCCAGCCGTTCGCGCAATTTGGCGTGCGCGGAATCGCGCGCGACGATCATGGTGCCGGTCATCGACACCCGCGTCTTGATCGGATGCTTCGAGAGCGTCGCCAGAATGTCTTTCATCGGCTGGTTGAGATCGATCTTGACGACCTCGCCGCCGAGCGACTGCTCGACAGCCGGAAGATACTGCGCCGGGTTGTGCTCCAACTCCTCTAGATAGACGCCGTCTTTCGTGATCTTGCCTAGCACCTGGCGGTCCGCCGAACAGGACACGCCAAGCCCGATCGGCAGCGAGGCGCCGTGCCGCGGCATCCGGATCACGCGCACGTCGTGGCAGAAATATTTGCCGCCGAACTGCGCGCCGACGCCGAGCGACTGCGTCATGGCAAGGATTTCCTGTTCCATCTCCAGATCGCGGAAGGCGTTTCCGTCGACCGATCCATGCGTCGGCAGCGCATCGAGATAGCGCGCGGAAGCGAGCTTCACCGTCTTCATGCAGAGTTCGGCCGAGGTGCCGCCGATCACGATGGCAAGGTGATAGGGCGGGCACGCCGCGGTGCCGAGGGTAAGCACCTTCTCTTTCAGAAACGCCAGCAGGCGATCCTTTGTCAGCACCGAGGGCGTCGCCTGGAACAGGAAGCTCTTGTTGGCGGAGCCCCCACCCTTGGCCATGAACATGAATTTGTAGGCATCATCGCCTTCGGCGTAGATCTCGCACTGCGCCGGCATGTTGTTGGCGGTGTTCTTTTCCTCATACATCGAGAGCGGTGCTACCTGGGAATAGCGCAGGTTACGGCGCAGGTACGCGTCGCGCGCGCCTTCCGAGAGCGCCGCCTCGTCGTCGCCATCGGTAATCACGCGGGCGCCCTTCTTGCCCATGATGATCGCCGTGCCGGTGTCCTGGCACATCGGCAGCACGCCGCCGGCCGCGATGTTGGCGTTTTTCAGGAAATCGAACGCCACGAACTTGTCGTTGTCGCTGGCTTCCTTGTCCTCGAGGATCGCGCGCAACTGCTTCAAATGGCCGGGGCGTAGATAGTGATTGATGTCGCCGAACGCGGCCTCCGAGAGCGCCCGCAGCGCCTCGCGCGAGACCACCAGCATGTCCTTGCCTAGGACCTTCTCGACCCGCACGCCCTCAGTCGTGATCTTCTTGTAGGGCGTGGTGTCCGCCCCCAGCGGAAACAGCGGTGTGTGCTTGTAGGGCGGAACGGGTCTTTGGTCGGGAAAGGCGGTGGGGGCGTTCATGGCGGGTTGTTCCTGTGGTTGAGAGTTAGGCCGGTTCTAGCCAAGCAAGGCATGGGTGAAAAGGACAAAGCGAGGACACCGGGCATGCCCGCAAATCAGCGGACATTCCGCTCCAGGCCAGGCGGAACAATTCACCCCTTCCCTTCCTGCTTCTCAGCATAGGCATCCACTAATGCGCGGATCATGCGCTGGTATGGAACGCGCCGCTGACGGGCGGCGCGTTTGAAAAACGTCACCGACCGCTGTGACAGGCTCAGCGTCACCTTGACGTTTTCCTCGCGAAGCACCAGCCGGTCCGGCGACGGCAAAAAATCCTCGACGATCCTGACGCGGCCGATCTCGCCCTTGCTGTACTTAACCGTTGGCTTCTTCATACATTGCCTTTCCCTTCCGCCAGTACCCGGCTCCGAAAACCCTGATTCGTCCGTTTCGCCATGTGAAGCGTACCGTCATGACGGCGCCTTCGACCTGGCCAAAACAGAAGTAACGTCGTTCGTTGCCGCTATGGTCAATATCTTCGGCAATGACGCGCGACGGGTCGAGAAATGCGTGTTGAGCGAGCTCGAACCCTACTTCGTGCTTGGCCTGATTAACCCTGTCCTTGGTAGCATCCCATTCGAAATCGGACATCCAACCTAACCATCACGACGTATGTATACTATACCATACTTTGGTATGGCTCAAGAGCGCCTGGATGCTTGCGAAGTGGCGTGACAGGGCGTCGTAAATAGCCATTTTTCTATGAACCCGTCGTTCCTCCGTCCAGACAAAGGTTGGCAAACCCGATTTTTGGACCACATGACAGTGACGATAGCAGAAATGGCCGAACCTTTGGCACAAGCCGCCGCCCCGCGCCGGATTGGCCTGCGCATCGTGCTGGCGGCCATCGCGCTGTTCGAGCTTTGCGACGGCCTGTCGGGCGCGACGGCGCTGCTTGGCGACATGTCGAAAATCCCGGGGCCAGGCATCGGCGGCGCGATCATCAAGGCGCATCTGGCCACCCATCCGGTGCTGGCGCTGTCGGCGCTGATGTTCGCTGCGATCGGCTATGTCAGGCACGCGATCCTGGCGCTCGGCGCGGTCGTGGTCATGACCTGGTTGAATTACATGCCGTCGGTGGTGCTGCACGGGTTCGATTTCGCAGGTCCCTTTGCAGCGGTGCAGACGTCTGTGCAAATCATCGCGTTTCCCCTGATGGGCGCCTGCGCCATCGCACTCGCCGCGCGCGACCAGCGGCTGGGGGTCGCCACGGCGCTGGTCAGTATCCCGACGCTGTTCAATCTGTTCAGCACGATGCCGTTCTTCGTCGCCATCATGATCCACGGCTTCTGATTGACTTTCGGATCGCCCTCTTGCAGGAACCTGCCGCGCAAGCTTCAATGGGCGCAAAGGGGCATTTTTCACATGACACCACGACGACAGTTTCGCCGACCGGTGCTGCTCGCGGCAGCACTTGCGCTGGCCGCCTTCTCGACCTCGCCGGCCCGCGCCGACCGCTGCGACGACGTCGCCAAACAACTCGCCAGCCAGCTCGACGGACTCAAGGTAAACTTCAAGGCCGCCAACATCGTCTATCTCTCGCATCCGGCGGCAAAGGAGATGTCGCTGGGTTGCCGCGGCGAGAACTACTCCATCGAACTCTATGCCAAGGGCGACCGCCGGCCGAGGCAGGAATTCTTCAACCTGGTCGGCGCCGCGGCGGCCATCGTCTTCACGGTGACGAAGGACGACACCACGACCGGCACCACGCGCTGCCTGAAGCGCATGGGCATCCTGCGCGGCGACAGGATCACCCTGCGCTACCGGCGGCTCAGCATGGAATGCACGCGCACCAAGACCGACGCGTCGATTGCCGTCACGCGCGGCAAGGACGAGTAGTAAGCGGCGGCATCACCCCGCAGCCGTCAGCTCCGCAATCCGGTCCAGCACCCGGCCCCAGCCGGGGCGCATCGCGTCATAGGCCGCTTGGTTGCCCGGGAAGACGAAGCCGTCATGCACCATCCGCAAGTTCGTGCCGCCCTCGACCGGCGTCAGCGTCCAGGTCACGGTGGAATCGAGCCGGCTGCCATAGTCCGGGTTGGAATCCGAGCCGCCCCTCCAGGAATAGCGCAACAGCCGTGGTGGATCGGCGGCGAACACCTCACATTGGACCACGCTATCTCGCGCGCTGGCAACCCGCCGCGCCGCGCGAAATTCCACCGCTTTCTAATGAAATCGCAAGGCCCCCGTTCACCATCGGGCGGGATAGGCGGCGACCGCGGGCCGGCATTCACACATCGTTCGCATCAATGCCGCCAAGTGTCGGAGGCAACGAAAAGGATACTTGCGATGAGTGTCTCGGCCGTCTCCGCGCCGGCGCCGATCACGGCGCCTCAAACCAGCGCGCCCAAAGTCCCCGACGTGCCGAACGGCGCTGCCGCCGACGGCACGCGCACGCCCCAGCCGACGCTATTGGCTGCGCTTCCGCCCGGACAGGGCACGCGGATCGACCAACTCGCGTAGGGCTGCGCTCCTCGCCCTCCGGCGGGATCTAAACGCCGCAAGTTCGCCGAAAAATCGCGCGACGATGTCCCCAGTGAACGGGACACCGCATGATCGCGAAACTCCTGCTGCAGAACACATTCTTTGTGGTTGCGATGGGCGCGCTCTTGTTTGCGTCCGCAGGCACGCTGCACTGGCCCGGCGCGTGGGCGTTCCTGGCCACCTCGGCGATCCTCGGGCCTGCCTGCGGATTATGGCTTGCGAAGACCGATCCGGCGCTGCTCGCCGAGCGGATGCGGCTGACAGCGCGCGAGCAGCCGGCCGCCGACAAGAAGTTCATGCTTGTGTTCGCTGTGAGCGCATTCGTCTGGCTTGTCGCGATGGGCCTGGACCGGCGCATGCAGGCCTCCGCCGTCCCCCTCGCCCTGCAGGCGCTGGGCCTTGCGATGTACCTGCTCTCGACCGGCTTCATCATGTGGGTGTTTCGCGTCAATTCCTTTGCGGTCCCCGTGATCAAGGTGCAGGCGGCACGCCACCATCAGGTGATCTCGAGCGGGCCTTACGCCTGGGTGCGCCATCCCATGTATAGCGGTATCATGCTGTTTTTCTTCGGCGTCCCGCTGCTGGTAGGTTCGTGGTGGGGCCTGCTGATCGCGCCATTGTTCGCCGTGCTGTTCGTGGTACGCGCAGGCATCGAGGAGCGTGCGCTGGTCGCGGGGTTGCCGGGCTATGCTGACTATGCCGCGCGCGTGCGCTATCGTCTGGTGCCGGGAGTTTGGTAAAGGGAATCCGATGCCTGACAGCAAGACCTACACGGGCGGCTGCCATTGCGGCCAGGTGCGCTTCGAATGCACCACCGACATGACCATGGTGACCGCCTGCAACTGTTCGATCTGCACCAAGAAGGGCCTGCATTTCACTTTTCTCTCGCCAAAGAGCTTCCAGCTCCGCGCCGGCGAGGACAATCTGCGCGAATACCTCTTCAACAAGCACGCCATCCGCCACCAGCTCTGCCTCGATTGCGGCGTCGACGTCTTCGCGCGGGGCGTCAAGCCCGACGGCAGCGAGGTGGTGGCGCTGAATGTGAGCTGCATCGACGGCATCGAACTGTCGAAGATCGCGATGACGCCGATTGATGGAAGGAACAGGTAGTCCCTCCGCACGCTCGGTCTCACCTATCCCGTCGGGAGAGGTGAAGAGATCACAAGTCGAGCGCCTCGTACTTTCTAAAAATCCCGTCCTCGTTGAACGGAATCCGCCGCTCGCTCGAGAGATACGCCTTGATGTTCGGCCGCGCTGCGACGCGGTCATGCAGGTCCATCAGCCCGGAGATTTCCCGCTCAAAACCCTTCATGCGCCTGGGGAAGGCGTAGCGCAGCCCTTCCACGATCTGGAATAGCGACAGGTCGACATAAGTCATGCGGCGGCCGGTGACCCAGGCGCCGCCATTGGCGCCCAACAAATCCTCGAAATAGCCGAGATATTTCGGCACGCGCGATTTCCAGAATTCTTCCGTGCGCTTTTTCGCCGGCGTCTTCTGCTCCTCGTAATAGAGCGATGGGCCGAGCGGATGATGGGTGTCGTGAACTTCCAGCACAAAATCCGTGATCGTGAGCTGCAACTGATGCACCCACAGCTTTGCGGCCTCGGCCTTCGGCGCCAGGCCATGGCGGGCGCCGAGATAGAGCAGGATGTTGGCGGTCTGGCCGATCACCAATTGGCCTGCCTTCAGGAACGGCGGCGCGAATGGCGGCGTGCCCTTCCCGGTTTCCATCATCTTCATCATCGCACTCATGCCGTTGCCGCTCCGCGCCACGTCGGTATAGGCAACGCCCGCCTCCTCCATCGCGAGGCGAACATATTCGCCGCGGCCCTGAATGGTCGGCCAGTAATAGAGCTGATAGCGCATCGACGGCATCTCCCTGGGCACCGGTTCACCGCCCCAGCAAATCATTCCCTGCTTCGTTCGTCACCATGCAACGCGCTGCTCAGCCGGTCGAATTCTCCATAGGCATGAATTTGTCCGAAGGCTGGAGGCCGTGTTTGCCTCGCGCTTCAGACCTCGGATTTCTCAACACGACAGGAGAATGGGATGGCGGATAACAAGAAGAAACGCGGCGGTGCCGATCGCGCGCTGATCGCACTCGGCGAGTCTTACGAAGTCGCCTACTGGTCGAAGAAATTCAAGATCACTCCGGCCAGGCTGAAAGCCGCGGTCGCCGCCGCCGGGCATTCGTCGAAAAATGTCACCGCCTATCTCGCCAGGAAAAAAATGACCAGGAAGACCGCCAAAAAGTCTGCCAGGAAGAAGACGGCCAGCAAGACTGCCAAGAAAAAGGCTGCCTGAAAGGCGGCCGCAAAGCCCGGCTATGGCACGATGAGACTAGATCGAATGGCGGTCGCGAAGCGACTGCGCTCCCTCTTCGGGGAGAGTTGGGTTGCCGCCGCGAGTCAAACTCTTCGTGTGGAGAGAGCCCCCACCCGTCGCGCTCGCCGAGCGCGGCACCTCCCCCGCAAGCGGGGAGGTGCCGCGAGTCCGCGGATAGGCCGATTCAACCAAACATCATCCCGCGTTAGGTCCGGTTTGCCAGCCGCCTCTGAAGGAGTGCTCGCTCCTTGGCCGCCTCGGCCAAACCACCACCGATCTGGCTCCGAGTAAGGCCCATATCCCTTAGCTCGCAGTCGGAAAGAGTTCCGCAGAATGGTCAGATTGGCTTGATGTTCGCGCTGCGCAATAATGGCGGCAACGAAGTTATTGACGACCCGAACAATACCCCGCGCAAAAAGCCTTGTTGACCTTTGAACCGCAATCGGGGTCGTGTCAGTAATGTTACTCAGAATGCTCATGGTGAACCATCACTCGACGAGTTTGGTCCCCCTTATCCCACCTGCATCATCGCAAACGGTACGCCTCCAAGACTTCCAAGTAAGGATGAATTTCCCTTTGGATTAGCCCGAGAAGCAATCACTTAAGCGTGCAGTTCTCGTGAACAATCTATGCCGACTCCAAGCCGCTCTGCCGTAGTAGCGGAAGCCCCTGCACCGCGCGGAAGTGACCGTCCTAGTCTAGCCGAAGCCCATGCCCACGAGGCCGCAGCTGGCATCGTGGGCGATTTTGCAATGAAAGGGCCGAAAGCCTCAGTTCGCCGCGAAGCAATACAGCAGGCCGTCGCCGCCGGTGGTCTTCAGGTCGTTCTGCGAACAGCCGCCGTCGGGGCCGCGCGAGGGATGCGAGGAATTCCACGATTTCGAGGCGTCGTCGTCGCGCAGGCCGAGACGGTCGGCATGTCCAAGCATCGCCGAGCCTTGCGTGCTGCTCGTCCAGTTCCTGCAGGTGCGGTCGTCGGGGCCTGCGAACGCGGTGCCGTCCGGCTGCGACCCCGTCAGCACGTCGTGGCGGTTCGGCGTGTCGCCGCGGCCGTTGATGACCTCACCCTTCTCGGACAGCGCGGTCTGCTTGGTGAGCCCGTTGGCGCCATGCAATTCCGCGACATCCTTGGCGATCACGACGCCCTTGGCGTTCTTCCACGGCCCGTTGCCGATACGATCGCGCGCATTGACCGCGGGCTTGCTGTCGGCGGCCATGGTCGAGAGATAGGCGCGCCAGATCTTTGCGCCGGCGCCGGCCGCCTGCGCCAGCGTCTGGCATTGATTGTCGGCGCCAGCGAGGCCGCCGAGATTGCCGCCATTGCCGATGGGGGTACTGGTCACGAAGAAGCTGATATCGGCCGATTGCGCCTGCGCCGGCGAACCTGCGAGCACCGACATCGCAGCAACGGCAACACATGCGGGCGTGATGATCCGGGAAACGCTTTGCATTGTGATTCTCCCGATTGTTTTTATTGGCACGCCGTCATCAACACGCCGCGGCAGGAATTATTCCGGTTCCGCATCCAGCCAAAACAAAAGCGCCGCGGAACGAACCGCGGCGCCTCGTATTTGTGCTTCAGCAGGCGATCAGTTGGTCTGCTGGATCGCCGAAAGTTCCCAGTTTCCGCCGCGCTGTCGCGCGAAGGTCCACACCTCGGTCACCTCGACAGGGGTATCGCTGCCCGAGACCACACGACCGGTGGTGCGCTCCAGCGTCTTGTCGACCAGCGAGAACCGCATCGCGACGCTCGCATAATCGGTTTCGCCTTCGCGCCAGGCTTCCGCAAGATCGCCCTGCAGCAGCTTGACGTCGGAGGTCTTGTTGACGTCGTTATTGGCCTTGTTCTGCTCGAGGTCCTTGGAGAAATACGACACCATTTCGGGCGTGGCGAGCGTATGCAGCTTGGCGACGTCTTCATTCGACCACGCTGCCTGGATCTCGCCGAGCAGCCGTTCGAACGCCTCATAGTCGGCAGGCAGGATTTCGAGCGGCGCGCTGCTGCCCGATCCCAGTCCAAAGCCCATTCCGGAGCGGAAGCTGCTTTGCGCAGGAGCCGGCCCCGCAGCGGGCGCACCGGCATAGGCGGGCGCGGACGTGTGGCGGCGCTGCCACCACGACATGGCGAGTCGCACCACGATGATGATCAGGCCGATCTGCAGGATCAGGCCGAAGATCGACGACAGACCGCCGAGGCCGGAGAACATCCCGCCGCCGAACAGCATGCCGAGCAGGCCCGCGCCGAGGAAGCCCGCGGCGAGACCGCCGAGCAGGCCCGGCCGGTTGAAGAAGCCGCCCTTGGCTGCGCCACCCGCAGCCGTAGCCGACCCCATCCCGGGGCTACCCGGCTGGGTGAAGGTGCGGTTGAACGGTTGCGCCGTGCCCGGCGCGGTGGTCGTGCTGGGCGGCGCCGAAAAGGTCCGCGATCCCCGCGAACCGGAGCTGCCGCCGCCGCCGATACGAGCGTCAGCCGACGATATCGCCATCGCGAGGGGAACCGCCAGCGAAACGACGACGGCGATCGCCCGAACAATTCCGCGCGTGCGTTGCGAGAAATTCATGTCTTTTTCCTCAATCCCCTCCATGGGGAAGCGCCCCTAAGATGGGCAGGCCTGCCTAAAAGTGAAGCCGTAATCGGGAACCGCGGCTGCGGCCCTCGGTCGCGGGGATGTGACGATTAGGCTGGTTGTGGGGGGTGGCGGCGCTTTATTGCGTCATGGTTTCCTTCACCTTGGCGACCAGCGCGCTCAGCGCGAAGGGCTTTGCCAGGAAGGCGAACTGTTCGTTTTCGGGCAGGCTCTTGTCGAAGGCTTCTTCGGCGTATCCGGAGACGAAGATGATCTTCAGGTTCGGGTTGCGCTGCCGCATCTCCTTGAGCAGCGTCGGGCCGTCCATTTCCGGCATCACCACGTCGGAAACGACCAGGTCAACGGCGCCGTTCTTTTCGTCCAGCGCTTCCATCGCCTCGATGCCGTTGGCGGCCTCGATCACGCTGTAGCCGCGCGAACGCAAGCCCCGCGCGTTCAGCGAGCGCAGGCCGTCCTCGTCCTCCACCAGCAGGATGGTGCCCTGCCCGGTCAGATCAGCCTGCGGCTTCGGCGGTTCGGCTCCAGCTTCCTTCGCCGCGCCGTTAGTGGCTTGCGGTTCGGGCGCGGCCTCGAGTTCGGGACGATGCCGCGGCAGGAAGATGCGGAACGAGGTGCCCTGGCCCGCCTCCGAATCCACATAGACGAAGCCGCCGGTCTGCTTGACGATGCCATAGACGGTCGACAGCCCAAGGCCGGTGCCCTTGCCGACTTCCTTGGTGGAGAAGAACGGCTCGAAGATCTTGTCGACGATGTCGGCGGGAATCCCGGTGCCGGTGTCGGTGATATCGATCCGGACATAATCCGCCGCAGGCATGCCCTTGTAGGACATCTGCGCGGATTCATCCGCTGTCAAATTGCTGGTCTTCACCGTCAGCTTGCCGCCGTCCGGCATCGCGTCGCGAGCGTTGACCGCGAGATTGACGATCACCTGCTCGAATTGCGAGACGTCGACCTTGACCGGCCAGAGGTCGCGGCCATGCACGAGGTCGAGTTTGACCTTCTCGCCGATCAGGCGGCGCAGCAGCATGGTGAGGTCGGATAGCGCGTCGCCAAGGTCGAGCACCTGCGGCCGCAGGGTCTGGCGGCGCGAGAACGCCAGCAACTGCCGCACCAGCGTGGCCGCGCGGGTCGCGTTCTGCTTGATCTGCATGATGTCCTGGAACGACGGGTCGGTCGGCTTGTGCGCATTCAAGAGGAAGTCGTTCGCCATCATGATGGCTGACAGCACGTTGTTGAAATCGTGCGCGATGCCGCCGGCGAGCTGGCCGACCATGTCCATCTTCTGCGACTGGTTGATCTGGTTCTCCAGCGTGCGCCGCTCGGTGGTCTCCAGCATGTAGACGATCGCGGCCTCGGTATCGCGCTCGTCCTCCTCGACGGCGGTGACGAAGAACTGGCCCCAGCGCTCCTTGATGCCGTCGAGCATGGCCTCGACGGGGGCGATGTCGCCCTGCCCCTCGGCCGCCTGGTTGATCGCCGCGATCAGGAGGCCGCGGTCGCGGGCGTTCACGGTGCGGAAGATCGATTTGTTCGCGGCACCGTCGGCGCTGAGGCTCTGCGCCAACTTGGCGAAGCGGGCATTGGCGCGCACCACCGCGCCGCCGCGGTCCACTGTTGCGATCGCCATCGGGGTATGGTCGAAGAACCGCATGAAGCGGACTTCGGCGGCGCGCTCCGGATCGGAATGCTCGTCGCGCGCGCGGCTGATCACCAGCGTACGCGACGCGCCGGGCACGCCGTCGGCGCCGAACGCCAGCTTGTGATAGAGTCGCACCGGCATGGTCTTGCCGCCGCGCATGCGAAGATCGATGTCGAACACCTCGGTCTTGACTTCGCCCGGCACCGCCACGATCGAGGTCAGGAGCGACGCGCCGTCGCCCGATACGATGTCGGACAGTTTCAGGCCGCCCGAGCCGATCTCGGCGAGATCATGATCCAGCCAGCCCGCCAGCGTCGCGTTGACATAGACGATGTCGCCGGCAGGATTAACCGAGAAGAAGCCGCAGGGCGCGTGGTCGAGATATTCGATCGCGTGCTGCAGTTCCTTGAAAACGTCTTCCTGGCGTTCGCGGTCCCGCGTGATGTCGGCGATCGACCACACCGAATATTTTGCTTCCCGCTTGCTGGCGCCGAGCGGACGCACCCGCATCCGCAGCCAGCGGCCATGCGCGCCGTTCTGGCCCGCGATACGGACTTCCTCCTGCTGGCGCTTGCCCTCGCGCGCTGCTTTCAGCAGGCGGAACACCGCTTCCGAGACGTCGGGGTTGCCGATGAAGACGCGTTCGACCGGGCGCACGTCCTGCGCGGTCGCGGCTCCCGTCAAGGCCAGATAGGCGGCGTTGGAATAGACCACGTGACCGCGGGAGTCGGTCACCGCCAGCCCGTCATGGGCATGGTCGGCAATGCGCCCCATCACGGGATCGTCGGCGGTGCGGTCGGTGAAACGGATGATGCCGGCGGCAAAGGCGAACAAATTGAACAGGCCAACCATCGCGAGCAGCGCCAGCACGCCGAGGATATAGGGCTGGGCCTGCGCGCGGCCGATGGTCATCAGCACGACCGCGATCGCGACGATGGCGGCGGCCACCAGCAGCACCAGGACGATGCTGCCGCCCCGCCGCGCCGGCTCATGGGCCGCGAAGGGCTTGGGGGACGGATGGCTGTCAGTTTCGGCGGTCATATCAGAAGACGCAGCCCGTCGGCATGGGATGGCGCGCTGATTTGCGCGCCTCCCCTGAGTGCCTGAATCGACCCTGCAAGCGCAAGTCCATCAGGGCGGGTATTTGGGCATTTCAAGGTGATTTCGGTTCCATCCGTTACATGCGCCGGCCGGCAAGCCCACGCTTCAGGCCCATGACGTAGCCGATGATTTCGGCAACCGCATGATAGTGCTCGACCGGGATTTCGTCGTCGATATCGACGGTTGCATAGAGCGCGCGCGCCAGCGGCACGTTCTCCACGATCGGAATGTCGTGCTTCCTGGCGACTTCCCTGATCTTGAACGCGATATTGTCGACGCCCTTGGCGACGCAGACCGGCGCCGACATGCCGCGGTCGTAGGACAACGCCACCGAATAGTGGGTCGGGTTGGTGATGACCACGCTGGCCTTGGGGACGGCGGCCATCATGCGCTTCTTCATGCGCTGCTGCCGCAACTGCCGGATCTTGCCCTTGATGTGGGGGTCGCCTTCGGACTGCTTGAACTCGTCCTTGATCTCCTGCAGCGACATCTTCTGCCGCTCGTACCATTGCCGGTACTGGAAGAAGTAATCGGCGATCGCGACCGCGGCCAGCATCACGACCACGGCGCCCATCAGATGCAGCGTGAGGCTGGTGGTGACGCCGAGGATCGCCGACGGATCGAAGCGCAGAAACGATTCCAGCCGATGGCGCTCCGGCCACAGCACCACCATCATGACGGCGCCGAGCGCGATCAGCTTGAACACGCCCTTGGTGAAGTTCGCCACCGCCTGCTTGCCGAAGATGCGCTTGAAGCCGGCGCCGGGTGACACCTTGCTGAATTTGGGTTTGAGGGATTCCCCTGACCACACCAGCCGGTGCTGGATCATGTTGCCCGCGATCGCAGCAATCATCAGCATCAATAGCGGCACACCGACGGCCGCCAGCACGGCAAGGCCGAGTGTGTTGCCGAGCTGCAGCAGCGCGGTGCCGTCGGTGTGCAGCATGCCGGCATTAGCGACGAGGTTGCGCAGCGGCATCAGGATGCCGCCGCCCATCGAACCCGAGAAGGTCGACAGCACCAGCGTGGCGCCGGCGATCACGAACCAGGTGTTGACTTCCTGGCTTTTGGCAACATCTCCGCGCGCATGCGCGTCGTCGAGACGTTTTTGGGTGGGGTCTTCTGTCTTGTCGTCGCTGTCGTCAGCCATCGCGGCACCCTAGCTTTTTGTTTGAGCATGATCTCCGCGCAAAACGCGTTCCCGTTTGTCGCGAGGGAAAACCGGCATCCACTTTTCCGGATCATGCTCTATTTCAGCGGTGTCAGCTCATGCATAACGCCGGTAAAGTAGTTCAGATACGTCCCCATCATCGCCGTGATGACGAGGGCGAAGATCAAAAAGCCAACCATGATCGAGAGCGGCACGCCGACGAAATAGACCTGCATCGCCGGCATCAGCCGCGCCAGCACGCCAAGCCCGATATTGAAGACGAGGCCGAACACCAGGAACGGCGCCGACAACTGCATGCCAATCTTGAAGGCGGCGGCGAACGCGCGCGTGGCAAGGGCCGCCACGTCGCCGGTCGGCATGATCTCGCCCGGCGAGAAGATCCGGTAGCTCTCGTTCAATGCGGCGATGACCAGATGATGGCTGTCGGTCGCAAACAACAGCGCCATGCCGAGGATGGTGAGGAAGTTGCCGATCAACAGGCCCTGCTGGCCCTGGGTCGGATCAACGGCGGTGACGAAGCCGAGGCCAAGTTGCTGGGCGATCACCGAGCCTGCGACCGCCAGCGCCGACAGCGTGACCCGTGCGGTGGCGCCGAGCACCACGCCGATGATGATCTCGTGCACCATCAGGACCGCCAGCGAACTCATCGAGGTTAGGTCGACCTGATAGGCGGCGCGGTGCAGCGGCAGGATGACCAGCGTCAACAGCAGCGCAATCCCGAGCTTGACGCGCACCGGGATGTTGCTCTCGCCAAACCCCGGCAACAGCATCACCATCGCCCCGACGCGGGCGAACACCAGCATGAAGGTGGCGGCAAGGGCCGGCAGCAGGGATATATCGACGCGCATGATTTAGACACAGTGCGGTGGATTTAACATTCGCATCAGCATTTTGCCGCGAGTCCTCCATGCGAATGTCAAATCCAAAGACCGCACTGAAGACTCATATTTATTAATGTCCCTTCGGGTCCAACATTCGCAAAAGAACCCGCCGCGACAGGATGCGAATGTTGGACCCGGGACATTAGTGCATCAACCGCCTATGATTCGCGACGATATCCGCATCATGTGGCCGTGCAGCGAATCCGCCATGAACGGCAAAGCCAGCAATAAGGTCACGAAGATCGCGAGAATCTTCGGCACGAAGATCAGCGTCTGTTCCTGGATCTGCGTCAGCGCCTGGAACAGCGACACCACGACGCCGACCACAAGGCCGACCACCATCAAGGGTGACGACACCACCACGATGGTCCAGATCGCATCGCGCGCCACGTCGAGGGTTTCAGCACCGGTCATTGCAACTTCCTGTCCACTCTAGAGATATTGGTACCGTCATTGCCTGCGACAAACGCGAAGCGTTTGCGCAAGGGAGCGCTTGCGACGAAGCAATCCATCCTTTCTTTTCGCAGCGAGACAGATTGCTTCGCTGCGCTCGCAATGACGGCGTCATCAGATCGGCATCTTCATGATGTCTTCGTAGGACTGGATCACCCGGTCGCGCACCGACACCAACGTCGAGACCGCGACGTCGGTCTCCGCCACTGCCGTCACCACGTCCATGACGTTGGCCTTGCCGGACGTCATCGCCATGGTCTGGGCGTCGGATTTCTTGCCGGCCTCCATGACGGAGCCTACGGCGTCCTTGAGCAGCGCGCTGAAGGACGGGCCGCCCGAAGTCTGGCCGCCCTTCTCCGCGCCGCCGGATTCCAGCATGCGGGCGAGGTTGGCATAGGCATTAGCAGCAACTGTCGGTGATGCCATGGTTTATGGTTCCTGTTTCAGGCCTTGAGGATGTCGAGCGTGCGTTGGATCATCCGGCGCGTGGCGCTGATGATGTTGAGGTTGGCTTCATAGGACCGCTGCGCTTCACGCATGTCGGTCATTTCGACGACCGGATTGACGTTGGGATATTTGACGTTGCCGGAAGCGTCTGCCGCCGGGTTGCTCGGCTCGTATTTGATGCGGAACGCCGACTGGTCCGGGCGGATCTTGCCGAGCGTCACCACCTTGGCGTCCAGCGTGCGGTCGAGCGCGGAGGAGAATGTCGGCACCTTGCGGCGGTAGGGATCGCCGGTGGAGGTGGCGGCGGTGGAATCCGCGTTCGCGATGTTTTCCGAGATCACCCGCATCCGCCCGGCCTGCGCGCGCAGGCCCGAGGTCGCGATGCTCATCGAGCGGGCGAAGTCACTTCCATCATCTGCCATGATCCGGTTCCCTTAATAGCTGACGGTCAGCGCTTTCCGATCGCGGTCTTGAGAAGTCCGAGGCTGCGGCTGTAAAGCGAGGTGGCGGCCGCATAGTCCATCTGGTTGGCGGAGACCTTCATCATCTGGTCTTCCAGATTGACTGCGTTGCCCGCGGGGCGGGTCAGGAAGCCGCTCTTGCCGCCATCGCCGTTGAAACTTTGTGCGCCGCCGGAAACGCCGATGTGGCTTGAACTGGTACGCATCATCGCCAGCGATCCCATGGTTCCGCCGACAGTGGTGCCGGTTCCCTTGTTATCGAATTTCGGCTCGACCAGGTCGCGCGGCTTGAAGTTCGGGGTGTTTGCGTTGGAGATGTTTTCGGCGAGCACTCGCTGGCGTTCCTGGTGCCACTGCATCTTGGTGCGCAGCGCCGACAGGATCGGAAGATCGTTGATGGCCATCGCGAGCGGCTCCCCGTTAACCTCTGGCAGACCCCGCCAGCTAGGCAGAATTTGCCCGGTGCATGGTTAACGGCTGGTTAAAATCGCCGATTCTTGACGTGGACAACGCAACTGCGCCCTCGCGAACGACAAACGAGCGCATTTTCGCCACGAAATCTGCGTTAACCAGCAAAGGCCAACGCGGCGGCGGGCGCTCAGAAGTCGTTTTGGATCAAACGATTCTTGGTCTATTAATTAACGAGCGGCAGCGTTTGCCGTGGGGAATTAAGAAATAAGGCTGATCTCGGGCGTGATTCGCCGTTGGACGGATCGCTATCCGCTACCGTCGAAGCAAGCCAATCTGAGAACGGCCCGTGGCCGGGGACTAGAGAATGCAGACACTGACATTCCTCTTCGCATTCATCGCCGTTCTGGCGCTGATCGGCGTCGCCGCGTGGCTGGTTCGCCGCTTCGCCACCAACCGCCTCGGCGCCAACACCAACCGCGGGCGGATGCCGCGGCTGGCCGTGATCGACGCCGCCGCCGTCGACGGCCGCCGGCGCCTGGTGCTGGTCCGCCGCGACAATGTCGAGCATCTCCTGATGATCGGCGGTCCCAGCGACATCGTGGTTGAACCCAATATCGTCCGCGCCATGCCCGGCCGTGACCAGATGGCGCCCCGGCCTGCGGTCACCGGCGAGCAGCCGCCCCGTATCGCGCCGCTGCCCGATGCCACCTGGAGCGACGATGGCGCAAGAACTGACTCACGGTCTGCCGACGCCTTCGATCATGCCGAGCCGCAGATGCCCGAGCCGCCGCCGCGCCCGTTGCGCCCCTCTTTTGCCGATGAAGTCCGCCGCCCCGCGCCGTCGGTCGCCGAGCGCCGCAGCGATCCGCTGGCAGGCTTTACGCCGGAGCCGGTGGGCAGCCGGCTGGAACCGCGTCCCGACCCGATCCCGCCGCGCCTGACCCGCACCGAACACTTGATGCCGCGGCCGCAGCGTTCGGTCGAACCGCCAAAGGCGCCGCCCCCGGTCCGTGCGCCTGAACGCGCCGCGGCACCGCCGCCTCCACCTCCACCTCCACCTCCGCCGCAGTCCAGCGCCGACCAAAACCTCGCCGAGATGGCGCAGCGGCTGGAAGCAGCGCTTCGCCGGCCGGCCGACGCGCCGATCGCACCTCCCGTCGCGCCCGAGCCGCCGCCCGTCCGCCCCTCGCGCGGCGAGGCCCCCCCGCCTGTTCCCGCACCTGCTCCCGCGCAGCAGAAGAGCGGCTTTGAGAATCTCGAAGACGAGATGGCCTCCCTGCTGGGCCGCCCAAAGAACTCTTCGTGAGATCGGCGAAAGCCCCGCGTAGAGTTTTATTTTTTGCAACCCTGATAGCCGCCGGATCGCTCGCCGATCCGGTGCTGGCGCAGGATATCAGCATCAATCTCGGCCAGGGCAATGGCGGCGTCACCGAGCGCGCGATCCAGCTGATCGCGTTATTGACGGTGCTGTCGATCGCGCCGTCGATCCTGATCATGATGACGTCGTTCACCCGGATCGTGGTGGTGCTGTCGCTCTTGCGTACCGCGCTCGGCACCGCGACAGCGCCGCCGAACTCGGTGATCATTGCGCTCGCGATGTTCCTGACCGCGTTCGTGATGGGCCCCGTCCTGCAGAAATCCTACGACGACGGCATCAAGCCGCTGGTCGCCAACCAGATCGGCGTCGAGGAGGCGCTGCAGAAAGCCTCGGTGCCGCTGCGCGGTTTCATGCAGAGAAACGTGCGGGAGAAGGATCTCAAGCTGTTCATGGACCTCTCCAGGGAGCCGCCGCCGGCGACGCCGGAAGAAATGTCGCTGCGAATCCTGGTGCCGGCCTTCATGATCTCCGAACTGAAGCGCGCCTTCGAGATCGGCTTCTTGCTGTTCCTGCCCTTCCTGATCATCGACCTCGTGGTGGCTTCCGTCCTGATGTCGATGGGCATGATGATGCTGCCGCCGGTTGTGGTGTCGCTGCCGTTCAAGCTGATCTTCTTCGTTCTGGTCGATGGCTGGTCGCTGGTGGCGGGAAGCCTGGTGCAGAGCTACGGGGGCTAGCGGTGCTGAGATAACCGAGAGATTACCGATGCCGAACGCGCGACTGGCCCATGCCGACGATCTCGGCGCGCTGCTGGCGTTGTTTGCGGATTCCGGCGTCAGCCGGAGCGCGGAGCCAGAGCGGGCCGAACAGATCTGGGTGCAGATGCTGGCGCGCGAGGGGCTTGCCGTGTTCGTATCGGATGGCGATGGCAGGATCGTCGCGACCTGCATGCTGATCACCGCGCCCAATCTGCTGCGCGGCGGTCGTCAGCATGGCGTCATCGAAAACGTCGTCACCCATCCCGCTTTCCAGGGACGCGGCCACGGTCGCGCTGTGATCGCTGCCGCGCTCGCCGAGGCGTGGAAACGCGACTGCCACCAGGTGCTGCTGCAAAGCGGCCGCGCCGATCCGCGCGTGCACCGGTTCTACGAAAGATGCGGCTTTGCGCCGGGACTTCGTACCGCCTACTGCGCGCGGCGGCCTGCGGATTAAAGCGCGTTCGATGACTTTCGCCCAAATTGGGCGCACGGTATTCTTGAAATATGCGAATTATTGCCCGGCGTACTTTGCGAGAGTTCGTGGACGGGCGAAGAGGGCAGAAAGACCACTATGCGTTGAAAGCTGCCTTGGACGCCTGGTTCGACGAAGTCAGGAAGGCACGTTGGTCCAGCGCAGCGGATGTGGAAGGCGCGGCGTGAGCAACGCTATCAGCACGGGAAGCCTTTCTTTGACTCGCCGGCCAACCCTTTTTCCGACCCGGAGTCCCCTTATCCCTTCACGTCATATTGCTTGCTGAGGTGGTCGCCGATCTGCACCAGCATCGCGACGCATTCGGGATAGCCGGGCTTGGCTACCGTTGCCTCATCGGCCTTGGCCCGGAATTCCCAGCTGTCGCCGTCGGGGATCACCGAGATGACCATTCCATCGGGGCAATCGGCATGGACCTTCAATTCGGCCCTCGCCATCGCAATCAGTTCGGCTTCGGTCTTGACGGGCTTGCTCATGGGGGCGACGTCCTCCGGCGATGTGTTTGTTTATTGAGCGCAGGTTGCCGGTTCGGGAGGCGTCTGTCGAGGGGACGATGCGCGGCTATTTCGGGATGTGCTTGGTGAATATCCTGATGACATAGCCCTTTACGGTCGGCGCCGCGTCGAACATATCGGATGCGATGCGCTCGACGGCCTCCCGCAACGCCATGAACTGCGCCTGCCTTGCAAGGCTCTCGGTGCCCTTGACGCCGGCAAGCTCGTCCATGGCGGCATCACTGATCTGACAGTCGACCGTCTCGCCGCCATTTTGCATGGTGAACTTGAACGCCAGACGTTCGCTGTCGTGTCCTACAATTCGGCCCCTTGTCAGCGGCATCGAACGACAATCTTCCAGATGGCTTCAAGACGGTGGCGGACTTCGCGATCCTGCGAGAAGGCGCGGAATAACCCAATAAAGTGCCAACCCGCAAGGGCCGCCTGGACCAGCGCGGAAAACTCTATTTTGCCGCGCCAACCCGCTTCAGTCCGACGATCGCGGGTAAGGAACCGGTATGGACCGGCTCGCCCATCGCCGGCAGCGGCGCGCGGGCGGTGGCGTCGGGGAAGCGGACCTTCATTTCGCGGATGAAGCCCTCAAGCGTATCGACGCCTGCAACCATCTTGGCGATCGCGGCAAACTCAGCGCTGCTGGACGCGGCCGGCTTGCTGGCGGTATCGAACGCCAACCGGTCGGTATCGCCGGACATCAGCGGCGCGTATTTCTCGCGGAAGCGGGCCAGGCCGATCGCGTCCTCGGCGAGCGCATATCCGACCACCGTGCGGAGGACGTCGCTCTTTTCCGTGGCGTTCAACGGTTTGAAGTCGCGCCAGCGATCGGCATAGTACAGTTCGATCTGTTCGGAGGCCTCGCGCCACTGCCGTGACGCCCAATAGATGTCGGAACGCAGCCTGATCGCCTCGCGCCCGGTGATGTTGGAGACGATATCGAGGGCGAGATCGTGGCGTCCGACGTCGCTTTGCGCGCGCGCTTCCAGCAACAACCGCTGCTGCCGCAATTCGCCCGAGAGATCGGCGATCCGCGTCGACCGCAGCGCCGCGACGGCGCGGTCCGGCTTGCGGTTGCTCAGGTAGACCATGGCCAGGCGCGCCGCCACCTGTGCGCGCGCCGCGCCCTCCAGCCGTTTGTCGACCTGGTACTGCAACAGTTCGGCCGCCTGATCCAGCAGGTCGACCGCGACCAGCCGCTCCGAGAGGCGCCGGATCATCTCGTCGCCGCGGCGGCCGATCGGCGTCAATTCACGATATTCGTAGAACATGCCGAGCGCATCGATCGGCTTCATGTCCTCGCCCTTGGGGCTGAGATAGAGCTGCGCAAACAGCGCGGATGCCCCATCCTGGCTCTGCCGGGTCAGTTCGGAATTCGGCTGCAGCCGCGTCGCGGTCCTGGTCGCGGCGAGCGATTCCCCGTAGCGTCCGGTATCGGCATAGAGCTGCGCCATCACGGCCAGCGTCTTCACCTCGATGGCATCGCCGCGCCAGATCGCCGACAGCGTCTCCAGTTCGCGCAGCGCGTCGGCCTGGCCGAGTTCGCCGCGCTTCTGGCGCAACAGGACTTCCAGCAGCTTGCCTTCGGCGGCTGAGGGCCGGTCGGGAGAGTTCGCGGCAAATTTGTAGGCGTCGAGCGCGTCCTTGTCGTGGCCGAGCGCCTCGGCGAGCCGCCCGCGCAACACCGCGACTTCGGGCTTCATCTCCTGCGGCACGCCGATCACATCGAGTTCGCTGCGGCGGCGCGAGGCGCCGGCGTAGTCCTTCACCTCAAGCGAGGCCCGCATCGCATCCGCGGTCACGATACGCTGCATTTCGATCGGCAGCGCGGCGATGGAGAATTCGGCGTTCTTGAACTTCTCGCGTGCATCCGCCCATTTGCCCTGACGCGCGAACGCCAGCGCCTTCCACAATTGGGAATCGTAGCCGTTACCGATCGCCGGATTGCCAAGGTCCTTCAGTCCCCGCTCGGGATGGCCGATCAGGATGCTCGCGACCGCATGCACCTTCACCACGGCGGCATCCTCACTCCCGGCTTTGGTCTCCGAGAGGATGAGGTTGGTCACGCCGCGGGCTTCGTGGAACATCCCGCGCGCCATGTAGAAATTGGCGAGGTCGAGCCGGGCCCGGGAGAGGCCCTCCGGCGCAGCCGCCGCCGCAGCCTTGATCAGGGTATCCAGCCGGGCGAGAAAATTCTCCTCGCGGTCCTTGCGCCAATCGTTGCCGTCGAACAGCGGCTGCACCGCGGCAGTGGCGCGTTCGGCCGCGACGTCGGCTGAGGATAGCGTCAGCCCGCCCGGCCGTCCCAGCATCACCTTGTCGGAACCGACCTCGGCGGTGACATCGTCGGAATTGGGATGAACCACGACGCCGTGGACGGATTCAAGCAGCGACAATTCGACAAAGTCCTGCCGCTTGATGAAGCCGCGGGTCGGCGGCGGCGCGGTGACCACCCAGAGCGTGTCGCCGGCGTCGGGATCGACCAGCCTATGCAGCTCGCCGCGGTTCGCCAGCGGCACGCTGACATTGGCGAGCGCCGGGTCGGTGATGTTGCGCAACACCATCAGCGGCAACGGCGGCGCCTGTACGCGGTCGGCAAATGTCAGCGTCCAGCTGATGCCGCTGGTCCGGCCGTCGCTTTCGAGCGATGGCATCTGCGGACGATTGAGACGAATGCGGATGGCCTGGCCTTTTTCCAGCGGCAGCCGGCTGACGTCGCCGATGATGGCGCTGCCCTTCGCGCGGATCGGTTCGACATCGATTGGCCCGGTCTGGTCGAACACCAGCCACACGGTGTCGGCGCGGCGGAACATGGCCGCTGGCGTCGGCGCAGCAAATGCGAACGTCACGCGCAGGCCGTCGCTGTCCCGCATCGCCTCGACAGAAGCCGCATGGGCTTCCGCTTTTTTCGGAGCGGGCGCTTCAGCCGCTTGCATTGGCACCGCTGGCTTTGGCACCTCTGCTGCTCGCATCTCTTCCGAAGGCTGCGCAACCTTCGGCGTTTCCACGGCCGCTGTTTTCTCGGGCGCGGCCGCCATCCTTTCCGCCGCAGGCGATGTCTCAGCCGACGGCGCTACGTGCTCGGTCACGGGCGCTGCCTGCTCGGCCAGGGGCGCTGCCTGCTCGGCTGCCGGCGTTGCTGGCGGCGCCTGGTGCGCCTCGCCGGGCTTGATCTCGATCCTGGCCTGCTCGGCAATCGCCTCGGAGGTGACCGGCGGAAGTTGCGCAGGCTGCTGCGGCGGCATGGACTCTGGCAGCGGCTTGCCGTGCGCGACCTGAGCAGCCGCAATTTGCGCAGCGACCCCCGACCTGGCTGGCAGTGCCGCTTGCGGAGCCGGCACATGCGCGGCAGCCGGGGCCTGTTGTTCCGCCACCACAGGCTTCTCCATCTGCTGGAAGGCGACGTCGATGACGTAGTTCTTCTCCTCGCGGAAGGAGTGTACGTCCACCTCACCGATCAGCGTGATCTCGACCGCGGAGGAATTTACATCAGTCCGCTGGTTGATCGAGGCGATGTTCGGCGGCGCCGCCACCTTGGCGTCGGCCAGATCGAACGCCAGTACGTTGTTGAACAGCAGCGTCAGCTTCTGGTCGTTCAGGACGGACGAAACGGTAACGCCGTCGGGCATTTCAAACACGAAGCGGACGAAGGTTGGCTGCACCGAGGCGCGGACCCGCACCGGCGGCTTCTTCCTGGCCGCCGCGACCGCGAGCTGAGCGCGCAGCGCGCGCTCGGCCGCCCGGGCGCGCGCGGCCAGTTCGCGAATGATTTCGGCCGGCAGCGAGGGCGGCGGGCCGGTCCAGCTCTCGGGCAGGAAGTCGACGAAGATCCGCTCGCCCGCCGTCATGGTGTTGACGGTCACCCGGCGCGCCAGCGCCAGCCGGATCGCCGAGCCGTCGGGATCGCGCCGCGCCGACCCGACATAATCGGGCACCATGTCCGGCAATTTGTCGACGGAAATATCCACCGGGCGCTTGAAGCGGATCACAATGACGGAGCCTGCGGTCGTGACGTCGGATTCGACGTCCTCGGCAAGCTTCAGCACCAGCCGCGCATAACCGCCCGAGGCCGAAAACGTCGCTTCGCCCTTGACGGGGTCATCGGCCCGGCACGCCCCCGGAATCGTTACGGCGGCCAGCAACAGGAACAGCGACGGGGCTAGCCTCAGGCAACGCCAGGCCGTCCACGCCAATGCGCGGCCTCGCGACCCAATTCCAGCGGCAGCCCTTCGCCCCATCCAGGATGTCTCTTGGCCTCAACGATTCGATCGGCGAAGCGCCCTCGCATTCGCCTCTGAATCTTGAATTGGCCGGCTTAAGGTTTTGTTAACATCATCTGATTGATTTCGTTTAGGCGGTGTGCCTCGCCGTGCGCCGCACAGCTACAGGCCACCAATTCCCAACAGCGGTAGAACCCGTTGAGGGATAGCCGTCAGACAGATGAGCACCACAAGCAGCTTGAGAAGATTTGCGAGTTGGGCATTGCGGGCAAAACTTGTCGATGGCCCACAAGCAAATTGCGCCGACGACACAAATAATCAGAATACCGATCAAAACCGAAATCTCTTTCCGGTCGGATAAAGCGCAACAAACGGCCTCCGCAAAGGGAGGACGCTCGGTTTTTGCAACTATTGATCACGTGCGGCCTACAGTAACCGCGCGCGGACCGCGTTACCAGCGCCGACCCCAGGCGCCCACCTCCCCATCCACCACCACCTCGAAAGAGTCGCACGACGAGGAGCATCAATATCGCACCGATAGTGGCGTTGACGATTGCACTAATCACGCTGGCACCGAGATGGATGCCTAGTTGAGGCAACAACCAGCTTCCGATAAAGGCGCCCAAAATCCCAACAATGAGGTCACCAATGATCCCAAAACCGGTCCCGCGCACGATTTGACCTGCCAACCAGCCTGCAACGAGGCCGACTAACAATATGACCAACAGGCTTTCGCTCGACATATTCATTGTGCCACCTCGGCGTTTTGATTGAGACGCAACACTGCGAAATTGATCGGCTGCTGGCTGTAGGTGCGGCTAATCAGGTCGGAGGGCCCGGAGAGGTTCTCCGGGTCCGCTTTCGAACTCAGTAGCGGTCGGTGCCAATACCAACGCTCACGCCAGGCGCTCGGAAACCAATACCTCCGCCCAGCTCTTCGCCGTAACCTCGGCGCTCGATATAACGCTCACGAGGAGCATATCCATATGAATCGCCGGGGTCACGGATGATGACACGGCGTTCACTGCGTTCGCGCCAGCAGCGGCCGTTTTCGTCGCATACCATGCGAACGTTTTGAATGTTGCTGCCCGGTACGACTGATACATCGGCGGAAAGCGGTGCAGCGGAAGCAGTAGCCATGAAAAGCGCACTAGGCACGCGGATGAATGGTTCCCGGCGCAACCCAGAAGTAGGGCGACAATCGTCGGTTGGGTCACAAAGATAAATCTACTATCGATGGAACCTTTATCGGCTAGCTCCATTTCCTCCGTGTTCAATACTGGACGCACTACAACCGGTAGACATCATGAAGAAGATTCTTTTAGCGTCAGTCGCTATTCTCGCATTCGCAGCACCTTCGTTCGCGGCTGAACCGGCCAAGACTGTCGGTCAAGCGCCGTCATCGGGTGCTTCCTCGTTCTACCTGGCTCAAGATACTGCGACGATGAAATGTCAAATCGTCGAGACCCAGCCGGTTGCTGGCGGCAGCATCAAGGTAGTCGGTGCTGCTCACGCAACAAAGGCATCGGCTGAGACAGCTTTGCACGCTGACAAAACTTGCAAATTATGAAGTAACGGCGCGAGTACAGGGGCGGGTCTATTGGTCCGACAAGACAACTGACCCGCCCCACCAACTATGTTGCCCAGACGGATGACATCGAGCTGAGTACGGCTAGGTCGATGTCCGCTTCTCTAGTCGGCGGTTTAGGGTATGTCGCCCTTTCACTTCACGCGCACGATGAATACCGGGCGCATTCCGTTCAAACGGTTCGCCAACCATCCACATAAAGCCGCCAGATAAGGCGGCTCTTTCAGATAATCACCACCGACGGCAACAATACTTCACCAATGGTGACGATGGCCCCATCCATGATGGCCTCGGCCCCATCCGTAATGATGGCCGCGGCCACCGTGATGGCCCCGGCCGTGTACTTGGATGATTGAATTTTCGGGGCTGATAAGTGCATTCGGGTTTGCGCCCGGCATTGCCGACGCAGACAAGATTGGGACGAACGCAAAAGTGCAAGCTGCAACTTCGATCAATAAAAGCCGTTTCATGAATTGTTTACTCTTTGTATTGGGTTATCGCGGTGATTGATAATGCATCGGCACTCAGATTGTTCGTGGATGGAATCAATCGCGATGGTCGTGAAAGCTGTCTGGTAACGCACCACGCCTGTTCACGGCCATCAGCGAAAGGCCGCGGTGTGCGTGGCGGCATTTAGTTGGCTCGCCTTCATCGAAGCCCGAGCGGCGGGGCTTGTTTTGACGCTAACCAAGCCACGGTCACCGCACTCGCAATGACTTGCTGTTGAGTTCTTTTGCATGCTGGGCAACTGTAAGTGCGCAAGTCTTGGCCCGCATCACCCGGTTCGATTACCGTCAGCTTCATTGGCGAACCGCAACCGTACAGCCGGGACCTTGATTTTGAAAATCGAGCATAGTTCGCTCTCCTTTGTACAGGCAGGAGCTTCAGTTCGGAGCCTGCAGCGGGCTAGAACGCCACAGCGCCGATGCCGTCTTGATCACTACCCGCCCGGTATTCTCGCACTTCATGCATTCCAAGGTGCATAGATCGAGGCTCAGGTTGGCAGGCCTGACCAAGACAAGAACCATAGGGGCTTTGCACCTCGCGCACAGCCGGGCGTCAATTCTGTTTGCTCTGGAGGCCAGGGCCGGTCGTGATGTTGGCAAGCGTTTCCCTCCCTTTAGGCGGGAGCATAACCGAACTCTCTGTCATTGATAGCCGCCGATACGGTGCGGTGATGAAAAGCATACTCTCCCGGGTTCCAGAATGCTGGTCAATACAGCTCACATTCCACAACTAAATCAATCGAGCGACGTACAAGGAAATAGCCTCAGCTCGCCTGCACTTGGGTCGTTTTCTCTGCGACCGAGGATTGCCTCAGTCTCGTTCTCTTAGCAAGATGAAGCTGGAAGTGGTCGATGTTCTAGAGCAATACGTCAAGGCAGTGTACAAGACTGAGGGCGGTGTTGCACACGGAAATCAGTAACTTCCAACACGTGCGCATTCCAAGAAGTTTCTTACCTATGGACGCAACGTATGAATAACGCGCAAAGCCACAAAGTGCACCTAAGTCCTGGAGACCAGGAGCGGTTGCGGGAACTTCGGTTGCAAAAGCCTGCCCGCAGCACACCCGAGCTCGCACTGACGCCGGGCGCGATGCTAGCCGACCGGGTTGCGGAAACGGTGGGTTCCTGGCGCTTCATCATCATCCAAAGCGTCCTGCTTGGCATTTGGATCATTCTGAACATGTTAGCGCTTATCAACCATTGGGACCCCTATCCCTTCATCTTACTGAACTTGGTCCTTTCTTTCCAGGCTGCCTACGCAGCGCCCATCATCATGATGAGCCAGAACCGTCAATCCGTGATTGACCGCAGGCACGCAGAACACGACTACCGAATAAATGTGAAGGCTGAACTCGAAATCGAATTGTTGCACAACAAGATTGACGCCCTGCGTGAGCAAGAAATCATGCAGCTTCTCAATATCATTCAGCGTTTGTCCACGCACCTTGCGCCCGAGCTTGTTGCGGCTATCGAGGCTGAGGCGGTGCCGCACAAGATCGATCCAGTGATTTGATTGTCGACCCCCAACCTGTTCGAAATTGCGCCCGATACCACTGGCACCGTGGTAGTTGGTTGCGCTAACGTTGGGCAAATTGTCGAGCCAAAGGAGGCTCCCATGGAAAAGCCAGCGAAGGACATCTTTGACCCCAAAAGCTTCCTTGCCAAAGTGGGCGCGGGAAAGCAGGTGTTGGAATTTCACAAGAACCAGAACGTGTTCGAGCAAGGCGATGTCGCGGACACGGTGTTTTACATTCAAAAAGGCAAGGTCAAGCTTACTGTCCTGTCCGATCAGGGTAAGGAAGCAGTCGTCGCGATTCTAGAGCCCGGCCAGTTCTTCGGCGAAGGCTGTTTGAATGGTCATAAGCTCCGCATTGCGACCACGACGGCGATGGAAGATTCGTTGATCACGGCAATTACGAAACCCGCGATGATCGCGGCGATTCGTGACGAGCCAAAATTTTCCGAATTGTTCATGGCGTATCTTCTGACCCGGAACAGCCGTATCGAGGAGGACCTGATCGACCAGCTATTCAATTCAAGCGAGCGGCGGCTTGCGCGGCTGCTTCTGTTGCTCGCCAATTTCGGCAAGGAAGGCAGGCCCCAGCCGATCAGTCCGAACATCAGTCAGGAAACACTGGCGGAGATGATCGGCACCACCCGATCCCGCGTCAGTCATTTCATGAACAAATTCCGCAAGCTCGGTTTCATCAGCTACAATGGACACATCGAGGTTCATAGTTCGATGTTAAGTGCGGTGTTGCATGAGAAGCCGCAGCTAAAAGAGCGTGACTAGAGACACGGTTCTGGAAATGAAGGAGGCCGCCAGTTTCCAAGCCTGATTAAGCCCGCTTACTCAACTCAGGGGGTTTTTCTTTTGCTTTTGCGGGGCGTAACAAGTTATTGACGGTACCTTTCAAGTCGGTGCTTTTGAGCACGGCCGATGCGACCGGCGAGGTAAATCTAGCGGCCCACCGCTGCTCAAACTTTCTTTGAAGGTGAAGAGGAATAGCGCTCACAGCCAAAACTCCAAGTTCGTAGTCGCGCCGGTCTTATGGCCTCAACGCGCGGTCGCTTAAAGATTTTCCTAAACAGCGCCGGTCAAATACCAGCATAACACAATACGCTCCGAACAAATTTGTCGGGTCACCTGCGTCCGAACAGTCCGCCCACCACGCCGCCGATCAGGCCACCTGGACCGCCACCAATGCGGTGATGGCGAGCACCACTCTCGCCGCGACGACGGGCTGGATGGTCGTCATCGGATTTGTCGCTGCCGCTGATTCTGGCCTGCGCCGCCGAGACGAACTCGGTCAGTAGCGCTTGATGCTGCAGCGTGTTGAGGAAGCCGGTCTTGGGATAGTCACGTGCCCCCTGCCAGCGGGTGATGACGGCACGGGTCGCCGCGTCGAACCTTCCGCTGATTTTGGTGTCGAAGCCAAGACCCGTCAGCCGGCGCTGAACGTCGCGACGCTTTCCTTTGTCGAGGCCGATCAGATCTTCGGTTTCCTGAGTTGCTTCGTCGGCAAAGGTCGCCGGATCGACGGATGCCGACAGGTCGCGGGTGGCCGTGCTCGGACCGGCTTTGGCAGCATCCGCGCTGACGAGAATTCCCAGCACTGACAATGCGAGAATCAAGACACGCATGGGCCTTTTATTCCCCTGATCTTAAGTCTCTCAATGATTTTGCTTTGAAAACCGATTTCGGTTCAAAGACACTGCCGTGAAACTCGGACTTCCGGCGGCGTCTAAATCATAGGTCAACTTCGGTTTCGTTGCTGGGCAACTGTTATCCGGATCACTTGTTCCATAGCGCGCGTCGATTGTTACACCGCATTGCACTAAATGGCAGTTGTGGCGGCGATCGGCGCTAGTCTAGTAGCTACTTGAACCTAACGCACAAAGAAACGGCCCCAGTTCGGGGGAAACTGGGCCGCCATTCCATCGGATGCCGGGGGGCTCGTTGGCATCCGGTAGCCACCACTAAGTTGCCCCGGCAACTTTGGTTCCAAAAGAAACGGCCTGAGTAATGCAACCTTGTCAGGCCTCGGACGTATCCACTGTACCTGGGGTATTGCAATTTCCAGTTCTCGTGCAGCGCCACCAAGCATTATTCAGCTTGGGGGCGCTGTGCGTTTTTTGGGGGCATTGTGCGCTTGAAGGTGTCCTAATTCCGCTGTGGGTGTCCTAAATAGCCTCAGTCATGCTGCTTTCGATGACGTGCCGCCTAACACGATTTCTTGCGGGAAACCTTGGAAGTCCGCTGGCGTTCATAGCGGATGGTCGCCTTCAAATTGGCTTTAGCTCTCTTGTTAACCTCGGTTGTGATCTGTTCAGCGCAAGCTGAAAATGGGATGGCTTCGTTCTATGGCGGCGGACGCACCGCAAGCGGCGAAGCAACCGGTCCCACCGAGCTTACAGGCGCTCATCGGACGTTGCCTTTTGGCACGAATGTGATGGTTACAAACACTGGCAACGGCAAGATGGTCGTCGTGCGTATAACAGATCGTGGTCCTTATGGTCGTGGACGTATCATCGACGTGAGCCGTGCCGCAGCGCGTGAATTGGATATGATTGACAGCGGCACGACGACGGTCAGCGTGGTGCGCCAATAGGCAATCCGGCAACGTCCGGTATCATGCCAAGGTCGGTGAACGCTTCTTTATCCGCGTCAATTGGTCTTTTGCGGCAGGATCTTGCCTTCGATTTTGGGCAGATCGGCCGTCGAAGCCGACTTGTCGGACCCGGCGCGGCGCGCGAGCTCCATGGTCAGCCGCTCGGCCGCCTCCGGTTGCATCAGGCCGAGGATGTCGGACATCTTGCGCGGCGCGATTTGCGAAGCGATTTCGTAGAGCACCGACATTTCCAGCCGGTCGAACACCTTGGCGGCGTCCTTTGGCTTCATGCCCTCATACATGGTGATGAGGCCCTTGAAGCGCGCGGCGTCGGCTTCGGCCTTCTGCCCGGTCGCGGTCGTGATCCGCGCTTCCGTCGCCTTCATCTCCTCGACCCGGCCCTCGATCCGTTTCTCGGCTGATTTCAGCAGGCTCTCGCGGATCTCGATTTCACGCGCGCGCTGCTCCAGTTCCTGCCGCCGCGCCTGCAGCCGCTCGAGGATGGCGCGCTCGGACGGCGACACCGACTGCGGATTGGGATCGGGATAGACGACGACGCCATCGGGCTTTGGCGCCTCGGCGGCAGGCGCCGCCGGCTTCGGCGCCGGCTCCTTGGGCTTCTCGTGCGCCGAACCGGTGATGTCGTCGGGATTGCCCTTGGGTCCACCCGGGAAATTGAAGGCGTCCTGCGCCCACGACTTTTTCGTCGCGTTCGGCTGATAGTCGAATACGTATCCTCCGTCGATGACGAGGCCAGCCACCTTCAGGACCGCAAGGCCGAAGATGGCAACCAGCACCACCGGAATGACGCGTATGTCCCGAAACGATTTCATGCAGCGAGGCCACTGGCCCTTTGGCGTTCCGAGAATGCTTCCGCCGCGGCGGCAACCGCTTTCGCCGTTGGGACTCTTGCCGCGGCCTGCGCCGGCTCAGGCTCCGGCGCGGACGGGCGCGCTGCAACGGCGATCTTGGTCAGGCGGCGGATGATGCCGTCGCCCTCGGCCAACTGGTTCTTCAGATGCACCGACATCTGGCTCGCCGCGGTGAGCTGGCTGCCGAGATGCTCGTTGACGTCGCGCACGGTGTGCTTAAGGCCGCCAATCGCGCGCTCGGCGATTTCGGTGGCGGTGATCAGTTCCCCAATCGTGGCCTTGAGCGAATGCTCGTCGGCCTTCAGCCGCTTCAGGCGCTTGTTGAGCAGGATGCAATAGCCGATCGTGACCATCAGTAGCACCGCCACCAGAACTCTCGATTACGATGCCAAGGGAATGACTCATTGTGCCTCCATCAACTTGGTTTGCTCGTCGGCCTTCTCGAACATCGCGAAGGTGGTTTGTGGCTTGCGCAATTGTTTGGTGACGCGGATGGCGACGCGGTCGCCGACCCGGCCCATGCGCCCTTCGGTCAAGACGACGTTGCCGCAGCGCACCGACACCAGCGCGTCCTTTTTCATTTCCAGCGGCAGCGTATCGCCGACCTTCAGCTTCATCAGCTGCTTGAGCGGGACATTGGCTTCATACAGCACGGCATCGACGGCGATCTCGGCCTGCGCCACTTCGGTCGCGAAATGGCCTTCCCAGATCGGATCGCGGCCGAATTTTTCGCCCATGAACATCTGCAACAGCACCGGCCGGATCGGCTCGATGGTCGCATAGGGCAGCAGCAACTCGACATTGCCGCCGCGGTCTTCCATGTCGATGCGCAGCCGCACCAGGATCGCGGCGTTGGCGGGCCGGCTGATCGCAGCGAAGCGCGGATTGGTTTCCAGCCGGTCGATCGAGAAAGTCACCGGCGACAGCGGCCGGAACGCCTGCTCGGCATCGGACAGCACGACCTCAACCAGCCGCTTGACCAGATTGGTTTCGATCGTGGTGTAGGGACGGCCTTCGATGCGCAGCGAGGTCTGGCCGCGGCGGCCGCCGAGCAGCACGTCGATGATCGAATAGATCAGGCTTGAATCGACGGTGACCAGCCCGAAATTCTCCCATTCCTCGGCCTTGAACACGCTGAGCACCGCGGGCAGCGGAATCGAGTTCATGTAGTCGCCGAACCGCACGGAGGTGATGCGGTCGAGCGAGACTTCGACGTTGTCGGAGGTGAAATTGCGCAAGGACGTGGTCATCAGCCGCACCAGGCGGTCGAACACGATTTCGAGCATCGGCAGACGCTCGTAGGACACCATCGCGGAATCGATAATGGCGCGAATGCCGGAATGGTCGTCGAGATTGACGTCGCCGACGGTGAAGCCGAGCAGATTGTCGATTTCTTCCTGGGACAGAACCCGCTCGCCGCCGGTCTTGCTGCCGAAGTCGCGCCCGCCGTCCTCGACCATGGCCGCCCATTGCAGCGCCATGCTCTCAGACATTTCATTGGCGGCAGCTTCTTCCGCCGCCGCCGTGGGATCCTCGGAATCGAGCGCGGCTTCCCATTGGGCGGCAATTGCGTCCTGGTCGAGGTCCTTGCCCTTACCGGCCATGATGTAAAACCCGCCCCGTCACTGAACGATGATTTCCCTGAACAGCACCGCGCTCACGGTTTGCGGCGCCAGTGCCAGATTGACGCGCTTGGTCAGCTCTTCCTTGAGGCGGAACAAACCGGCCGAGCCGTTGAGATCGGTGGGGCGCAATTCGCGCAGATAGGTCTGGAACAGATCGGTGACGCGCGGCAGCGTCGGCTTGATCTGCTCGACCTGCTTCTCTTCCTTGACCTCGAGCACGATCTTGACCTTGAGATATTGCACGCGCTCGCCGGGCGCACCGACCAGATTGACCATCATGTCCGGCACTTCGACAAAGGACGGCGGCTTCGGCGGCGCCGCCTCGGCGTGCATCTCCTCGCCATGACCGCGCATCAGGAAGAACCAGCCGGCGCCGCTCCCCAAGATGGCGACGAACCCGACCGCGGCAATGACCAGCTTGAGCTTGCCCGCTTTCGACGGCGCGGCCTCCGTGCCGTCGGCTGCGCCTTCCGCCTGTTCGTTATCAGCCATTGCCCCCGCCCGATCCGTCTGGAAACGAACGCGGTTGCCACCAGCCGGACCTTGAACGAGGTCCAAGACGCGAAACAAAAGCCGCCAGCGCACACGCGCTCTCTTCAAATGCAACGCTAGGGTAAGAATGGTTAACGGAACCTTTCCATTGCCCCTCAACTAGGAAAAAACTGCCGGGCAAACATGGTCAACAAGACCTTTCTGCCGCCCGCGGCACACCCTGTAAAACAGATAACCCCTTCAAAAACCGGCATTTTCCAAACTGGCACGGCTTTCGCTGAGTGACTGGCGGACCACGGGCTTGGGAGAGCCTTGCGCGGTTTACGAGATCGGCGGGCCGGCTTGGGAGAGCAGGGCTGCGGATCGATCAAGGGGAGAACCACCGATGGAGAATACGCTTCTCGTCGGACTATCGCGGTTAGTGACGCTGGAACGGCAGGTGGATACCGTTGCCAACAACGTCGCCAACGTCAACACCAACGGCTTCAAGGCCGACCGGTCGTTGTTCGAGGAATATCTCAGGTCCCCCGCGCACGAAGACAATTTCCTGCGCAGCGACCGCCGTGTCTCGTTCGTGCAGGACCGCGCCTCCTTCCACGATTTTGCGGCCGGCAATACCGAGCAGACCAAGAACCCGCTTGACGTCTCGATCGACGGCAACGGTCTCTTCGTGGTGCAGACGCCTGCCGGCGAGCGCTACACCCGCGACGGCGCCTTTCAGATCAACAATCAGGGACAACTCGTCACCGCCGGCGGCAATCCGGTGCTCGGCACCTCAGGCCCGATCGTGTTCCAGCCGACCGACAAGCAGATCAACATCGCCGCCGACGGCAACGTTACCGTGATCGAGGGCACCGGCCGCATCGACTCGGTGCGCGGCAAGCTGCGGCTGGCGTCCTTCGCTGACCCCCAGAAGCTGGTGAAGGAAGGCAGCAACCTTTATTCGGCAGGCCCGGGCGCCGCCGCCCAAACCGACACCTCCTCGCGCGTGCGCCAGGGCTTCATCGAGAAGTCGAACGTCAATCCGGTGACCGAGATGAGCCGAATGGTCGAGATTACGCGCACCTACACGCAAATTGCGGCGCTGCTGCAACAACAGAGCGACCTGCACAGAACTGCAATCGAGAAACTCGCCGACGTTCCGGCATAACCCAGAGGCTTGATCGATGCGCGCTTTGTACACAGCAGCGACCGGCATGGCGGCACAGGAACTCAACGTTCAGGTGATCTCCAACAACATCGCGAACCTGCGCACCACCGGCTACAAGAAACAACGCGCCGCGTTCCAGGACCTGATCTACGACCATGTGCGCCGGGTCGGCGCGCAGGCGTCCGACCAGGGCACCATCCTGCCCGTCGGCATCGACCTCGGCGGCGGCGTCAAGACCGTCGGCACGCCGCGCCTGATGAGCCAGGGCACGCTGTCGCCGACCGGCAACGACCTCGACATCGCGGTTCGCGGCGAAGGGTTCTTCAAGATCCAGATGCCCGACGGCACCTATGCCTATACCCGCGACGGCTCGTTCCAGATGGACGCGCAGGGCCGCGTCGTGACCGCCCAGGGCAATCCGGTGCAGCCAACGATCACGATCCCGCAGAACGCCTCCGGCATCACCATCAACACGCAGGGCCAATTGTCGGTGACGCTGCCGGGTTCGACCACGCCGACCACGGTCGGCCAGATCGGGCTGACGCGCTTCATCAACAAGGCCGGCCTCAATCCGATCGGCGACAACCTCTTCACGGATACGCCGGCCTCCGGCACGCCGCAGGACGGTATCGCCAATACCGATGGCTTTGGCGACATGCAGCAGTCCAACCTCGAACAGGCCAACGTCGAAGTGGTCTCGGAAATCTCCGACCTGATCGCCGCCCAGCGCGCCTACGAGATGAACGCGAAAGTCATCAGCGCGGCCGACCAGATGCTGCAGTCCACTGCCAACCTGTTCCGCTGAGGACCTGCCATGATTGCCCGCACGTTCCTCCTCGCCACTGCGCTGATCGCCGCCTCCGCCGCGTCGGCTTTTGCGCAGACTCGCGACGAAATCATCGCGGCGCCCGCGCTGCGCGCCAGCGTTACGGTGACGAGCGATCTGGTGCGGATCGGCGACATCGTCGACAATGCCGGAACTGCGGCGCAGATCGCGATCTATCGCGCGCCGGATCTGGGCACCACCGGCGCGCTGCCGGTCGCGCAAGTGCTCAACGCGCTGCGGTCGCATCAAGTAATCGGCGTCGACACCAGGGACCTTAAGGAAATCTCGGTCACGCGTCTGGCCCGCACGCTCGAGGGTAAGGACATCGAACAGCAGGTCGCGCGCGCGCTGGAGCGCAAGAACGGCCTAGGCGATGCCGCCAACCTCAATCTGACCTTCGATCGCGATCCCGGCGATGTCAGGCTCGATGCCTCCAACACCGGCGGCATGCAGGCGACTGCCGTGCGCTACGACACCCGCAACAAGCGCTTCGACATCACCTTCGAGATCGCAAACGAAAACGGCACCGCCTCGACCAAGCTGCGCTTTGCCGGGACCGCCATCGAGACCATCGAGGCCGCGGTGCTGGCGCGCAATGTCGAGCGCGGCGAGGTTTTGAAATCCTCCGACGTCGTGGTCGAGCGCCGCCCGAAGGCCGAAGCAGGCGCTGATGCCGCGGCCCGCGACGGCGCGGTCGGCATGCAGGCCCGCCGTCAGCTTCGCGCCGGACAGGCAGTGCGGGTCGCGGACCTCGCGAAGCCCGACCTGGTGCAGCGCGACCAGAACGTCACGCTGATCTATGAGACCGCGGGGCTTTATCTGACCGTGCGCGGCAAGGCGCTCGACAGCGGCACCGAAGGCGACGTCGTCAACGTCATGAATTTGCAATCCAAGCGCACGGTGTCTGGCACCGTGACCGGCCGCGGCCAGGTCTCGATTGCGGTCGCAACGCCCCGCCCCGCGCCGCCCGCCATCGACACCACCTCTTCGCTCGGCGCTGCCGAGCAAGCCGCCGCCCCCGTTTCCCTCGCCAACGTCAGTTCGCCTGTCGCTCCAAAAGCCGAGTAACGTAAATGTCAGTCTCCCGTATCAACCGCTTCATTCTTACCGGCGCATTGCTGGCAACGGCCGCAATCGCAAGCGGTTGTTCCTCGATTGACCGTCTCTCGCAGATCGGCGAGAAGCCGAAGCTGACGGAGATCGAGAATCCGACCGCGCAGCCCGGCTACAAGCCGGTGCAGATGCCGATGCCCAAGCCCGAGCAGGCCTCCTACAACGCAAACTCGCTGTGGCGGAACGGCTCCCGCGCCTTCTTCAGGGATCAGCGCGCGGCGCGCGTCGGCGATCTCCTGACGGTGACCGTCAACATCACCGACAAGGCCAATATCGCCAACGAGACCCAGCGCAGCCGCACCAACAAGGAAGATTTGGGGATCACCGATTTCATCGCCGCCGGGACGATCGGCGCGCAGGGGCGGAAGGTATTGCCGGGCCGCATCCTGACCGCAGACTCGACGGCCTCGAGCGACGGCAAGGGTTCGGTCAACCGCCAGGAAGCGTTGCAGACCAACGTCGCCGCGGTCGTCACGCAGGTGCTGCCGAACGGCAATCTCGTGGTCGAAGGCAAGCAGGAGATCCGCGTCAACTTCGAAATCCGCGAACTGATCGTCGCAGGCATCGTGCGCCCGGAGGACATCCAGAGCGACAACACCATCGATTCCTCGAAAATCGCGCAGGCCCGCATCGCCTATGGCGGCCGCGGCCAGATCACCGACGTGCAGCAACCCCGCTATGGCCAGCAGGTGATGGACGTGCTGCTGCCGTTCTAGGGCATGATCCCAAAAAGTGGAGACCGGTTTTTGGAAAAGATCATGCCCAAATAGAGAGTCTATCAAGAGCTCCCACATCACATCGCGAACCTAGGCGCGATGCGATGTTCTACGCGGCCCTCGCCAGCTCCCCTGGCGAGGGCCGCAGTCGTTTTTTGGAATGACGTCAGGCCGACTTTTTCGCCGGGCGCTTGCGGGGCCGCCGAAGGGCGACCAGATCGGCCATGCATTAGCGCTGCTGCAAATACGACGCACGCCAATGGTCGCTGGGCCGATGACTCCCGAGGCCGCGACGCCGGTCAGGCGTTCGCAGGCTCGGTTCCAGATTACCAACCTACTTGGCGAACTTCGCCTTGATCGCGGTGAGGCCCGATTCATAGACGCCGTTCAAGGCATCGCTGGCATCCTTTTCCTTGCCTGAATCCGGCGTGTAACTGCCGGTCCAGGTAATGATGGAGACGCCCTCGCCCTTTGCGGTGACCTTGATGGTCGAGGTGTAGTTCGTGACCGGCAGCGGGCTCGAGACGAAGCTGTAGGAGTAGCTGTGTTCCGCGTCGCTGCGCGCGGTCTGTTTCTCCACGAACGAGGCCTTGCCGTCCCTGGTCACCAGCGTCCGGATTGGCGGCGTTTTGCCGTCTTCGATGCACATGCCGACCGGCGGCAACCAGTCCTTGATGGCGCAGAACCCGCCGATGGCGGACCACACCGTGGCAGGCGTGCCATTGACTTCCGTGCTGCGTGACAGACTGGCGGCGGAAGCCGCGGAGTAGCCAACGCTCAGCACGGCTGCGCCGAGTGCCGAGATGCGGATAATCGTGACTGCCGTCGTGTAAATTTTCATGGGAGGCTTTCTTACAATTTGAGGGGCTGCCGGCGCGACGTCTGCAATTGGAATACGCAGAGGCCGCGTTTCGCAGGCGGGCTTTTGCCCGCACCGCCCGTCCAATATCGATCCCCGGGATCGGCGGCCAGTTCAGGAACTGAATCGATCCAGATACAGAAACTGAACTAGTAGCCCTCTCCGTTAGGGCCTAAGCTTCCTCGCATTGCCGAACCGGAGGATTTCATGACGATAGGCAGTTACAGACAGTTTTGTCCGGTGGCGATGGCCGCGGAAATATTGTGCACGCGCTGGACCGTCGTGCTGCTGCGGGAGCTGGTCGCCGGCTCGACGCGCTTCAATGAACTGCGGCGCGGCGTGCCGCGCATGTCGCCGGCCCTGCTCTCGCAACGCCTGAAGGATCTGGAGGCAGCGGGAATCATTGTACGAAAACCGTCCGCCTCGGAACGTGGCGCGTTCGAATATCAATTGACCGCGGCCGGACGCGAACTCCGGCCCATCGTCGAGGCTTTCGGCATCTGGGGGCAACGCCGCATTGAAGCGGAGCTGTCGCTCCAGCATCTCGATGTCCAGCTCCTGATGTGGGACATGCGGCGCAATCTGAACACGACTCCGATGCCGACGCGTCGAAGCGTGGTGCAGTTCGCCTATCCCGAGTTGCCCGCGGCACAACGCCTGTGGTGGTTGATTGTCGATCCCGAGGACGGTGTCGACCTCTGCTCGATCGATCCAGGCTTTGACGTCGATCTCTATGTCTGCGTCGATCTGCGAACCATGACGGCGATCTGGATGGGGCTCGACACGGTACGCACCGCCGTCGCAAGCCGGCGGATGATCCTGACGGGAAGCCGGCAACTGGCTGCAGCCATGCAAACCTGGCTCGGGCTCAGCCCTTTTGCGAAAGAGCAGAAGCTCGCAAGTTGAGCGCACTACAGACTCTGTACCGGCTGGATTCATTTCCTGAACTGGCAGGTGTGACACGCTTCTGGCAAGCCGGCTGCAGACCTCCATCGATACCGGAGGCTGATCTCGAACCAGGAGCAAAATCACATGGCGGTTTTTTTGATCGCAGACATCAGGATCACGGACGACAAATGGGTGACGCAATACGCCGCATCCGTACACGACATCGTGCACAGACATGGCGGCAAGTACTTGTCGCGAAGCGGCAATGTCAGGACGCTGGAAGGCGGGCCTTCGGACACTTCCCTCATCGCGATCATGGCATTTCCGTCGGCAAGGCAGGCCGAAGCCTTCGTTGCCGATCCTGCCTACGCGCCTTACGTCGCCGCACGGCAAAGCGGCAGTGAAAGCCGTTTTCAGCTGATCGACGACACCGACGTGGCCGGAACGATCTCCTATCTGGCCAAAGGCTGAAGAAGCCGTCGCGCTCGCTACAGCCGGCAGGATTCGACGATGGGACGTCGTGAGCGGCATTAACCTGCCGTTAACCATGGCGTCTCATCCTCTAACTCCGAAGAGTGAGAACCTCCTCTTCCTGACCAATCAATTGATCGCGGCTTCCAGACATGATCGCAGACAGCAACAGCAGCATCGCCTGGCACAGGGTTCAGCTCAGGAAGAATTGCGAAGCCGTCAAGGCACTGGAGATCGCGCGCTTCAGGGTTGGCGCGATGGCCGGACCGGCAGGCGATGCGCAACAAAAGGCCCTTGCCACCCTCAAGCGCAAGATCGCCGAGTCCGAGCGATGCATCGCCGCCCACGAACGGCGCACCAAGCGGCCGCTCGCAACCGACCTTCGAAGCCTCGTGCAAGTGAGCTGGAGCAGCTGGGACGCCCACGGATTATCGCGGCAAGCGCCGAGGGCGTAAGCTGGACTGGCGATGTCCGGCTCAAAGAGAAGGCGTCCGTGATCGGACAGCCCTTGCCCCGACCGTTGAGCTAATCCAACCTATGGGTTAGATTACCTCGCTTCACTCGCAATGAAGAAGCATCGGCATCGCCTTCGAAACAGCCTTCCCTGCCCAATCCCCGAGGAAACCCGCCATGTGCCGCATCTGCGATACCAGCGACGCTGTCGCACGCCTGGAGACATCACGCCGCCGCTTCCTGCAATTCGCGGGCGGGATCGCCGCCGGTCTCGCCCTGGCGCCACCAGCCTTTGCCAAGGATACAAAACCGCCGCCCAAGCCGCAGAACCAGATTTCGCCGGACGCAGCGCTCGAGCGATTGATGAAGGGCAACAAGCGTTATGTCGAAGGTAAATCGCGCCGGCATGATTTCAAGAATGAGCGGGAAGCGCTGGCCGGCGGCCAAAATCCCTATGCCTCGATCCTGAGCTGCGCGGATTCCCGCATCGCGCCGGAATACGCCTTCGACAGCGGCAGGGGCGATCTGTTCGTCTGCCGGGTTGCCGGCAATTTCGCCAATGACGATACGGTCGCGAGCCTGGAATATGGCATCGCCGTGCTCAACTCGCCGCTGATCCTGGTGCTGGGCCACGACAGTTGCGGCGCGGTCGATGCCACAATCAAGTCGCTCAAAGACAATACCACCCTGCCCGGCCATCTGCCCTCGCTCGTCAGCGCACTTGCGCCGTCCGTCAAGGCAAGCGCGGACCAGCCCGGCGACAAGCTTGCAAACGCCATCAAGCAAAATGTCATCGACGTCACAGCCAGGCTGAAATCGGCAACCCCGATCCTCAGCGAAGCCGCCGCGCAGGGCAAGATCAAGATCGTCGGCGGTATCTATCGATTGGCGACCGGCAAGGTCGAACTCGTCGGCTGATGGTCACGGCAGGACGATGGATTAGCAGAGCGTTTATCGACGAAAACCCAGGGCGCGTACTCAAAAATTGAGCTTGGTCGGAGCGGTTTGATCGATGTCCGCTATCCCCGATAGCGACCAAATTCTGCAGCGCGGTGAAATGACGATATGTGATATTCTGCCATGTCGTATCGGCGATCTCGAAGTCCTGCACCGTCACGCCAACCAGCCTGGCTGCCTCTCTCCCGGTCTGAACGACAAATGCACTCGCGATTGGTTTGTCAAACAGCTTCGTGGACGGCGCACGGCACGATCCAGCGAAGCTCTAATCGCGTCAAATATAGGTCTTGGTGGCTCCAAATCGACCGGAGCCTGGAGGCGTCGGCGTAGCCGCTGGCGCCGAAAACTAGCTTGCTGACAATGGTGTTCGACGCTACCGTAGAGACGACTTTTTAGGAACGTAAATGATTTGCCCGAGGTGCCAACACGAAAACGGCGCAGCGGCGAAGTTCTGCGAACAATGTGCTTCGGCTCTGGCACGCGTTTGCACGAACTGCGGCACTCAAGTTTCGCCGATAGCCAAGTTCTGTTCGCATTGCGGTCATTCAACGGGTCAGAGCGTCGTAAACTATCTGTCTGCGCACTCTCAGGCGGTGAGACCACAGACTGCCCAGCCCATCCCTGAGAACTTTCTCACCTCCCCCGCCGAGCTCGCGGGTGAACGAAAGCAGGTGAGCGTGCTGTTCGCAGACATCACGGGCTCACTGGCCCTGATATCCGGCCAAGATCCGGAGAGCGCGCAGGCGATCCTCAACCCTGTGCTCGAACAGATGATCGAGGCCGTCCACCGTTATGATGGTACGGTCAATAGGATCCTGGGTGACGGTATCATGGCGATTTTTGGCGCGCCGGTCGCGCATGAGGATCATGCCGTGCGCGCTTGTTACGCCGCGCTGATGATGCAGGACTCCGTAGCTAAATTGGCGGACCGCGCCGATCAGCCTCATCATAAACCCCTCAAAATTCGCCTTGGGCTCAACTCGGGCGAAGTTGTCATCTGTGCCATCAGCAACGAGCTTGACATGGAATACACCGTTATCGGTGAGGCCGTGCACGTGGCTTCTCGCATGGAGCAGATGGCGCGGCCCGGCTCGATCCTGACGACGAAGAAGACCATCCGATTGGCTGAGGAATACGTCACGGCGCGGTCGCTCGGTCCGCTGCCGGTTAAAGGGCTTGCCGAGCCCGAGGAGGTCTATGAGCTCATCGGAGCGGGTCCCGCGCGCACCCGTTTGCAGGCCGCAACGATTCGAGGCTTAACCCAGTTTGTCGGTCGTGAGGCCGAGCTCGATGAGCTGCGCCGCGCACAGCAGCTGGCCGATGCGGGATCTGGCCAATTGGTGGCGATCATTGGCGAGGCCGGCGTCGGCAAGTCACGTCTTGTCCATGAGTTCACCCACGCGAATCGGCTGCTCGGTCTGCTTGGCTGGCTCGTGCTTGAGAGCACGTCGATCTCACACGGAAAAGCGACCAGCTACTTGCCGGTGATCGCGCTTCTCAAGGGCTACTTCGGGATCCAGGACCGGAATGAGCTTCAAGAGATCCGCCGAAAGGTGGTCGAGAAAACCCTCGCACTCGACGGAAGGCTGGAACCGACGCTTCCCGCGCTATTGGCCCTGCTCGATGTCCCCGTCGATGACCAAAGCTGGCATGCGCTCGATCCAATTCAGCGCCGGCGTCGCAATATCGACGCCGTAAAGGGTTTTTTGCTGCGGGAAGCTAGCAAACAGCCGGTCCTCTTGATCTTCGAGGACCTCCATTGGGCGGACAACGAAACGCAGGAATTGCTCGATGCCCTGGTGAGCGCCTTGGGCGCGGCTCGCCTTATGCTGCTCGTCAGTTATCGCCCCGGCTACCAGCACGACTGGGGGAGCAAGGAAAACTACCATCAGATCCGGCTAAGCGCGTTGCCGGCCCGTGACACGCGCTATCTGCTGGAGGCACTCCTGGGCGATGATCCTACGCTTGCTTCACTCAAGCAGCTTCTGATCGCGCGGGGCGGCAATCCCTTTTTCATTGAGGAAACGGTCCGCTCTCTGGTGGAAACCCAATACCTCGCGGGAGAACGCGGTCATTATCGACTGATGCGTCCAACGGGAACTATTCAGGTCCCACCGACCGTCCGGGCCATTTTGGCGGCGCGAATAGATCGGCTTCTTCCCGCTGACAAGAATCTTTTGCAAATCGCTTCCGTCGCAGGCCGCGAGATTCCGTTCGCCGTACTCCGACCGATGGCCGGTCTGACGGAAGGCGCACTGGGTGATGCGCTCGATCGGTTGCAGGCGGCCGGCTTTCTCTATGAGTCCGGGTTCTTTCCAGACGTCGAATACTCATTCGTACACGCGCTCACCCACGAGGTGACGTACGATGGCTTGCTGCGGATGCGACGGCGCGCGCTACACGCCCGACTGGTCGAAACGATCGAGACTATGTATCCGGACCGGATCGGCGAGCACATTGAGCGTCTCGCGCAGCATGCGGTTCGTGGAGAGTTATCGGAGAAGGCCGTTCGATACCTGCGGCAAGCCGGACTGAAGGCGCTCTCTCGGTCAGCGCTCGAGAACGGGCGAGTCTGGTTCGAACAGGCGCTCGCGATCCTTGAGAAGTTACCCGAAAGCAAAGACAATATCGAACTTGCCATCGATATTCGCTTTGATCTCCGAAACGCTCTTCACCCCTTAGGCCACCTTGAGAGGTGCCTGGACCACCTGCAGAGGGTGCAGGCGCAGGCGACACAGCTCGCCGACAAGCGTAGGCTTGGTCAGGCGTCATCATTCATATGCCAATACTACCGCTTGCTGGGCGAGTTAGGCCCGGCGATCGAGGCCGGCGAACGCGCCATGGCCATTGCGGACGAATTGGATGACCTGTCGCTTCGGACGATAATCAGCGGACATTTAGGAGCAGCTTTGGCGGCACGGGGAGATCATCAGCGTGCGGCACAAATGTTGTCCGCGGCTGTTGAACGCCTTCGAGGTGATCTCGCCTCCGACACGATGGGCACGACCGGGATTCAGGGCGTCTTCAGGCGGGTCTATCTGGTGTGTTCGCTTGCCGAGCTCGGCGAGTTCGACCGGGCCTTGCGCTTGGCGGAAGAGGCCGTGGAAATTGCCAGAGCCGCCAATCACGTCTACAGCCTTGCGTTCGCCTATTACGGAGCCGGCACTGTTCTAGCCCTTCAGGGCGAGGTGCCGCGAGGCATCAACGTCCTCGAGCAGGGCCTTGAGCTCTGCCGCTCATGGATTCTGCCACTGATGATACCACTGATCGGCACGTCCCTAGGACATGCCTATTGGCTTGCCGATCGCGTCGGCGAGGCCATCGCGTTGTTGGAGGAAACCGAACGAGAATCGACCAAAATGCTCCGCATGAGCGGGCTCGCCATGACATTGGTCCGGTTGGGTGAAGCTTACCATCGGAAGCTTCGCACGGCTGACGCCGAGCGGTGCGGCCGACGGGCGCTGATGCTTTCACGCAAACATGGCGAGCGCGGCCATGAAGCCTACGCGCTGCGATTGCTCGCTGAGCTTGGCGCGACAGACCCTCCTCTCCTTGATGAATCCCAGACAAATTTTCTCCAGGCGCTGCGACGGGCCGAGGAACTCGGTCTGCGACCTCTCGCGGCTCAATGTCACCTCGGGCTCGGAAAACGCTACCGATGGATCGGCCAGCAGGCGAGCTCTGAACAGCACCTCAACACGGCCGCAGCGCTGTTCGCGGAACTCGGGATGCAATTCTCGCTTGAGGAGCACGCCGCGTGCGGCAGCTAGTCTAGCCAATCCTCCTGGGAGAAGATCAGCCAAAAATGTTGCTGACGATCATGCGCGGACTTCGGCGCTGAAATGCCGGCTAGCGGCGAGTCGAGGTTTCGACCTCGATGCCGCTAACCTCCAGCCCGCAAGAGCGTGCGAGAGCTCGCAGCTCGAGTTGGATTGTCTCTAGCTGATGGCTATCGAGGTCTCGATCGATCGTGACCGTAACGACGACTTGATTCTCGACCTCCCTACTTGGCAGTCTTCTTTTTCTTGGCCTTTCTCGCGTCACGATAGGCCTTGGTCGCCTTCCAATCTTTCTCAAATTCCCTAACTCCAGCCTGGAATTGACGAAGCAGCTTGCGCGTCTCTGCGCTCTTGGGTGTGACCGCCACCCGGATAGACGTTCGACCTTTGTTTACTTGTTTGTAGACTGCGATGTCCGCCATACGCTTTTTCCCCTTCTCGTTGCCTTCAAGCGGCCCCGACGGGGGCCTGCCCCTTGCCAGGGGTTTCTGATGTTATCTGAGAATTCCGAGGCGTGGAAGATGCGCGGAGCGCCATCGATACCTCTCAGCATGTACCAATCCGGAGCGACGTCGTAACTGTTCTCGATGTCGACCGGCAGGCCTTGCGCCAGCCGGACAAAGCTCTTGGCCATGTTGTGCTTTCCAACCAGATCGAAGATGTTCGTTGCGGACGAAAATCGGCCTGCGTTGATTTCCGTAATGCAAGGAACGCCGCGCGCATTCTCTTTGAGATCGACGCTGAAAACGCCGGACACTTTTGTATCAAGCAATCGGATTGCCCGTATACAGGTGTCAACGACCTTCGGTTCGAACACGGTCTTTGCGAGAGCTGCCACGGAAGAGACTTGCGCCGGTTGGCTGCCCGTCCCGAGATAGGAAAGCCGTTCATACGTCTTGATCAGCACTAACTCGCCATCCTTCCAAAGGCTTTGACAGCCGAAATCGCGGCCTGGCAGGTACTCTGAAAGCATAAACGCGGAGACGGGCACGCCGCGCATCTCCTTCCAGTACCGGATCCAGCTGCGCGCGTGCTCGGGCGTCCGGACCGGGAGCGCGCCAAGCGCGCCGGCGCCGCCTCGAACACGGCACCACAGTGGCCTGCTGCTCCTTAGCTCCTGGAAGATCTTGGTGATGTGCCTCAGATCCTTCACCTGAAAGCTCTCGGGGGCGTCGATGCCGTTGCTGCGCAAGAGCGCAATGAGGCGGTACTTGTCGCGGCAGATTTCGAGCACGGATGCGCGTGGCAGGAACAGGTACTCACCGATATGCTTACGCACGCGCGACAAGCTATCCGGATCGGAATCAACAGTAGGAACGATTAGATCTAAGCCTTCTGTCTCGACAATCCATCGCAGTGCATGGACCCATTCCGGATGGTTCGTGGGCGGAACGCGATAATCTCTGTCCGCGTCGGATTTCTTCAGAGTGAACTGATCATCATTGCAGCCGACTATAAAGATAGGCTCGGTACCCGTTCGCAAGCTGCGGGCCAGATTGTTACCCGGAGCGTTACCAGCGTTCGTAAAGAGCAATCGCGCAGCCAACTCACTTCTCCTGCGTCTCCAAGAGATAATGTCGCCTATAGGAAGACACTATGGCTCACAAGACAATGAAATAAACCTTCAATTTCCGGTGGGCCTTCGCCGCCGTCAGACCGGCGTCCTCCCGGCGATCGGAGCAGCCGCTCCTTTATGGTCTTGCGGTGGCTTAGGTTCGCGCACTTGAACGGCTGCGATCGGCCGACGCCCAGCGATAGCGCTTCCCTATCAGGCTCACGGCCTGTGGCAGGCTTGGCCTTCGAAGTGCCCGGCTGGTCGGGGCGGTAACTGATGGATAGGCAATTAGGTCGCCAGTCCGGGCAAGGCCCTGAACCACGAACGAGCATTTTCGGCTCGACATACACAGCCGCGCTCCTCGGACGAACTATCTCCCATGCTTGCCCGCCCGCGCTGGCTCGGCGATGCTGGAGGGGCGTCCTCGGCATGTCCGCTTTGCCCGCCAGACTTTGCCTTGCGCGGACCCGTTCCACTTCCGCCCTACGAACTCTGCACAAATCGAGTTCGCGCGCTCTCCGACCGCCCCCTCACTCCGGCTTGATCCCGGCCGCCTTCATGATCGGCAACAGCCGCGCCTCCTCGCTGTCGCGGAAGGCCTTGATTTCGGCCGGCGAGACCGGCCAGGGCGTGGCGCCGAGGTCGGCGTAGCGCGCTTTGAGCGCGGGATCGGTGAGCGCCTTGCCGGTGAGCGCATTTATCTGCGCGACGAGATCGGCCTTGATGTTCGCCGGCCCGATCATCGCGGTCCAGGAGGTCATCTCATATCCGGGCAGCACTTCGGCCATCGCCGGCACATCGGGAAGTTCGGGAATGCGCGTTTTGGCGGTGACGGCGATCGGCCTGACCTGCCCGGCGCGCACGCTCGGCAGCGAGCCGGGCAGATTGTCGAACAGCAAATCGACCCGGCTTCCCAGCAAATCGGTCAACGCCGGACCGGCGCCCCGGTATGGAATGTGGGCGACCTCCACGCCGGCCATGCTGTTCATCATCTCGCCCGAGAGGTGCAACGTGGTGCCGAAGCCTGCCGATGCATAGGTGTATTTGCGCGGCTCCTTCTTGAAGGCAGCGAGCAATTCCCTGATGTCCGATGAAAACAGATCCTTCCTCGCGACAAGGATATTGGGCAGTTGCCACATGCCGCCGATGAAGGTGAAATCGGCGCGCGGGTCATAGGGAAGCTTTGCGTAACTACCGATCGCAAGCACGTTGCTGGCGATGCCGCCAAGGCCGACTGTGTAGCCGTCCGGCGCCGCTTTCGCGACCGCATCCGCGCCCAGCACGCCGCCCGCGCCTCCCTTGTTCTCGACGACGAAGGTCTGCCCGGACAATTCGCTCATCTTCTGGCAGAGAATGCGCGACAGCGTATCGGTGGCGCCACCTGCCGGAAAACCGTTGACGTAGCGCACCTGCCGGGTCGGCCATGCTTCATGAGCGAGAGCGATGCGAGGCGCCAGGTATGGCGCGGCGATCGCCCCGCCGAAAAGGCCCAGCAGGTTGCGGCGGTTCACGAGCGTGGACGACGGCATCACGTTCCTCC